>NZ_KL591014.1:0-10155 GCF_000716335.1 Streptomyces sp. NRRL S-118
CGCAACCCCCGGCCCCCGCGCCGGCTGAGGAAGCCGCGTCCCCGGCCGAGCCGGCCCCCGAGACGGACAACGGCGCCGGCACGGAAAACCAGGCGGGCACGGAAAACCAGGCGGGCCCGGAGACCCAGGCGGGCCCGGAAAACCAGGCGGGCCCGGAGACCCCGGCGGGCACGGAAGACCACCCCGGCACGGCACGCCAGGCCGGCACGGAAGACCAGGTCGGCGCGGCCAACACGCACGGCTCGGACAGCACGGACGGCTCCAGCAGCGCGGCCGGCTCGGACAGCGCGGCCGGCTCGGACAGCGCGGACGGCTCGAACAGCGCGGACGGCTCACCGGCCGACCGGCCCCGCACCGACGCACAGCGACGACCTGAAGGAGACGCGTGAACGACGCACTCGACGTCGCCCTCCGGCTGCTCGTCGTCTTCGGCGTGTTCCTCGTCCTGCCACTGGTGGTGGGGCAGACCGAACACAAGGTCATGGCGCACATGCAGGGCCGCCTGGGCCCGATGTACGCCGGTGGCTTCCACGGCTGGGCGCAGCTCGTCGCGGACGGCGTGAAGTTCGCGCAGAAGGAGGACGTGGTCCCGGCGAACGCCGACCGCCGCATCTTCCAGCTCGCCCCGGCCGTCGCCCTGCTCCCGTACCTGCTCGTGCTCGTCGCCATTCCGGTCGGGCCGAGCGAAGGGGCGGTCGGCGTCCTCGTCGACGCGGGCATCTTCTTCGTGCTCGCCGTCATGGGCATCGGCGTGCTCGGCTCGCTCATGGCGGGCTGGGCGTCCGCGAACAAGTTCTCCCTCCTCGGCGGACTGCGCACCGCCGCCCAGCTGCTCGCGTACGAGTTGCCCATGCTGCTCGCCGCCGCGTCCGTCGCCATGGCGGCCGGCACCGTGTCGCTCCCCGGCATCCTCAACGCCTTCGAGTGGTGGTGGCTGCCGTGGCAGATCGTCGGCGCGCTGGTCTTCTTCGTCGCGGGCCTCGCCGAGCTGCAGCGTCCCCCGTTCGACATGCCGATCGCCGACTCCGAGATCATCTTCGGCGCGTACACGGAGTACACCGGCCTGCGCTTCGCGCTGTTCCTGCTCGCCGAGTACGCGGGCATCGTGGTGCTGTGCGGTCTGACCACCGTCCTCTTCCTCGGCGGGTGGCACGGCCCGTTCGGGGCCGAGGGCCTGGGCTGGGTCTGGACCCTGCTGAAGACGGCCGTCCTGGCCTTCATCGTGATCTGGCTGCGCGTGAGCTACCCGCGACTGCGTGAGGACCAGCTGCAGAGGCTCGCCTGGACCACGCTCGTCCCGCTCGCCCTCGCCCAGATCGCCCTCACCGGCATCGTCAAGGTGGTGAACCCGTAACCATGGCCCCGATCCCGGGATCCGGCCTCGCCAAGGGCTTGGCCGTCACCCTCCGCACGATGACGAAGAAGAGCCATACCGCGCAGTACCCGGACGCCCAGCCCGAACTGCCGCCGCGCACCCGCGGCGTGATCGGGCTGTTCGAGGAGAACTGCACGGTCTGCATGCTCTGCGCCCGTGAGTGCCCCGACTGGTGCATCTACATCGACTCCCACAAGGAGACGATCCCCGCCGCCACGCCCGGCGGCCGTGAGCGCAGCCGCAACGTGCTCGACCGGTTCGCCATCGACTTCGCGCTGTGCATGTACTGCGGCATCTGCATCGAGGTGTGTCCTTTCGACGCGCTCTTCTGGTCGCCGGAGTTCGAGTACGCGGAGACGGACATCCACGAGCTCACCCACGAGCGGGACAAGCTCCGCGAATGGATGTGGACGGTCCCGGAGCCGCCCGCGCTCGATCCCGGCGCCGAGGAGCCCAAGGAGATCGCCGCCGCCCGCAAGGCCGCGGAGAAGCTCGCCGCGGCCCGGGCCGCCGAGCCGGCCGGGGCCACGGAGGGCGCACCGCCCCCGGCCCCGGCCGACGCCCCCGACGCCCCCGGCGCCGGACAGGCCCGGCGACCGGCCGAGGGAGGCAGCGAGTGAGCCTCGCCGCGTCCCACGGCTTCCTGTCGCCCACCGGCGTCGAGATCGCCTTCCTCCTCGTCGGCATCGTCACCCTCGGCGCGGCCGTCGTCACGGTCACCACCAAGCAGCTGGTGCACGCCGCCCTGTGGCTGGTGGTCGCACTCGGCGGCATCGCCGTCGAGTACCTGCTGCTCACGGCGGAGTTCGTCGCCTGGGTGCAGGTCCTGATCTACGTCGGTTCCGTCGTCGTGCTCCTCCTCTTCGGCCTCATGCTCACCAGGGCGCCCATCGGCCGGTCCCCGGACGCGGACTCGGGCAACCGCCCGGCCGCCCTCGTGGTGGCCGTCGCCTCCGCGGCCGCCCTCGTGTGGGTGGTCGTCGACGCGTTCCGCACCACCTGGATCGATCTGGACGGTCCCGCGCAGGGCTCCACCAAGGTCTCCGGCACGATCCTCTTCCGGCACTGGGTGCTGCCCTTCGAGGCGCTGTCGGTGCTCCTGCTCGCGGCTCTGGTCGGCGCGATCGTCCTGTCCCGCAAGGACCGGGCGGCCGACCACGCCGACGGGAACAGCCGGAAGGGACAGCGCTGATGCATCTCGCCTATCCCGCGGTGCTCGCCGTCCTGCTCTTCTGCACGGGGCTGTACGGGGTGCTCGCCCGCCGCAACGCGATCCTGGTCCTGATGTCCGTCGAGCTGATGCTCAACGCGGTCAACCTGAACCTGGTCGCCTTCGACGTCTGGCTCCGCGACACCCTGCACGCCGGCCAGGCGCTCACCCTCTTCACCATCGCCATCGCGGCCGCCGAGATCGGCATCGGCCTGGCGATCGTCCTGATGGTCTACCGCAACCGCGGCACCTCGGACATCGACAAGCTCCGCGACAACGCCGAGACCGCGGGCGCCGACGACGCCCCGGGCCCCGACGAGAAGGCCGAGGCCACCGCGTGACCACGACGACCCTCGCCGTTCTCGTCCCCCTCCTTCCGTTCCTCGGTGCCGCCGGCGGGCTGCTGCTCGGCCGGACCGCCCCCGGCTTCGTCCGGCCGCTGGCCGTCCTGCCGACCCTCGCCGCCTTCGTGCTGGCCGTTGTCGTCGCCGTACGCCAGGGCGGCGGCCGCGCGATCGACGCGGCCACCCAGCTCACCCCGACCGGCTCGGTCCCCATCGACCTCGCCCTGCACCTGGACGGCTTCGCGGCCCTCACCGCCGTCCTGGTCGGGCTGGTCGCCTCCTGCGTGCAGATCTACTCGACGGGCTACCTCCGCGACGACCCGCGCTACCCCTCGTACGCCGCGCTGGTCTCCCTCTTCACCGCGGCCATGCTGCTGGTCGTCTACTCCGGCGACCTGATGGTGCTGCTGGTCGGCTGGGAGATCATGGGCATCTGCTCGTACTTCCTGGTCGGCCACTACTGGGAGACCCCCGAGGCGCGCGCCGCCTCCTTGAAGGCCTTCCTGGTCACCAAGCTCGGCGACGTGCCGTTCCTCATCGGCCTGTTCGCGCTGGCCGCCGACGCCGGCACGTTCCGGATCACCGGAATTCTCGGCGCCGTCGCCGCCGGGGGCATCGACCACCCGACGCTGGTGGCGCTGCTCCTGCTCGCCGGTGTGGCGGGCAAGTCGGCGCAGTTCCCGCTGCACACCTGGCTGCCCGACGCGATGGCCGGCCCGACGCCGGTCTCCGCGCTGATCCACGCCGCCACGATGGTCGCCGCCGGTGTCTACTTCGTGGCCCGTCTCCTTCCTGTCTTCGCCGCCTCCGCGGCCGCCATGACCGTGCTCGCCGTGATGGCCGCGGTGACCATGGTCGGATCGGGGCTCGCCGCCCTCGCCCAGGACGACATCAAGCGCGTCCTCGCGTACTCCACCATCGGCCAGCTCGGCTACATGTCGGGCGCCCTGGCCGTCGGCGACCGCGGCGCGGCCGTCTTCCACCTCCTGTCGCACGGTGCCTTCAAGGCGCTGCTGTTCCTCGCCGCCGGCGTGATCATCCACGCCACCGGCACCAACTCCCTGGCCGCCATGTCCCGCATGCGGGGCCTGGCCGCCCGTATCCCCGACGCGTACTGGACGATGACCGTCGCCCTGCTCGCGCTCGCCGCGATCCCGCCGTTCGCCGGCTTCTTCTCCAAGGAAGCCGTCCTCGTGGCGGCCGAGCACACGGCCCTCGGCGACCGGACCGTCGCCCCGGCCGGGGCGGGCTGGATCGTCCTCGTCTCCGGCCTGCTGACCGCCCTCCTCACCGCCGCGTACGCCATGCGCCTGTGGCTGCTGGCCTTCCGCGGCCACGGTGCCGAGGCCCCCGACCACGGCAGGCAGCCGGTCGCCATGAACGCCGTCCTGTGGGTGCTCGCCATCCCGTCCCTCGCCTTCGGCGTGGCCGTCGTCCGGCTGGACGACTGGTTCGACGGCCATGCGCTGACCCCCACCGTCACCACCGCCGTGCTCGGCACGGGCATCGCCCTCGTCGGCGGGCTGGTCACCTACGCCACCTGGCGCCACACCACGGCGCGCGCCGCGCGCACCCCGCTCGGCGCGGTCGCCGCCCACCCGGAGGACGAGCCCGCGGTGTCCGAGGCGGAGGCGATCGCCACGCACACCCCCGCCTACGGCGACATCGCGGCGGCCCCGGACCCCGCCGACCCCGGGCGCCTGCTCCTCGGCAAGCTGCACGGCCCCGCCGCCGCCGGCTTCCGCCTCGACGCCGTCTACTCCGCCCTCTTCGTGCGCCCCGTCCGGGCCGCCGCCTCGCTGGTGAGCTTCCTGGACCGCGAGGTCGTCGAGACGTACGTGCGCGGCGCGGGCAGCGGCACGAACCTGCTCGGGCGGGCCGTGCGCCGCGCCCAGACGGGCAACGTGCAGACCTACCTGAGCGTCCTGCTGGCCGGCTCCGTCGTCCTGGCGATCGCCGCCGTCGTCATTGCCAACGTCAACGCCGGGTCGTGAGCCGTGATCGATATCAGCGCATCCGTGATGCAGTTCCTCCTCGCGTTCCTCGTCGTCGGCCCGCTCGCCGGCGCCGCCGCGGCCCTCCTTCCCGCCCCGCCCGGGCTGAAGGGGAAGTCCCCCGACCAGGCCGTGCTGCGCCACGGCGTGACCGTGACGGGCGCCGTCCTCGCCGCCGCGATCGTCCTGATGCTGGGCTTCGACCACGACCAGCCGTCGAGGATGCAGGCCACGACGGACATCAGCTGGATCCCGGCGCTCGACGTGCGGATCCACCTCGGTGTCGACGGCATTTCGCTCCCTCTCCTGGTCCTGACCGCGCTGCTGACCTTCCTGTGCGCGCTGTACAGCTATTTCAAGCTGCCCGCGGGCCCCTCCCCGAAGGCGTTCGTCGCGCTGCTGCTCGTCCTCGAATCCGGCACGCTGGCGACCTTCGCCGTCCTCGACCTGCTGCTGTTCTTCCTGGCCTTCGAGATGGTGCTCATCCCGATGTACTTCCTCATCGCCCGCTGGGGCGGTGAGGGGCGGCGCCAGGCCGCCTGGCGGTTCATCCTCTACACACTGCTCGGCTCGGTCGTCATGCTGCTCGGCCTGCTCCTCGTCGGACTGAAGGCCGGCACGTTCGACATGGTGGCACTCGCCACTGACAACGGCCGCGACATCACCACGTCCGTGCAGGTCATCGCCGTTCTCGCGATCGGGATCGGCCTCGCGGTGAAAACCCCGATGTGGCCGCTGCACAGCTGGCTGCCGGACGCCCACACCGCCGCCCCCACCATCGGCTCCGTCCTCCTCGCCGGCGTGCTGCTGAAGATGGGTACGTACGGATTCGTCCGGATCGTCCTGCCGATCACCCCCGACGGCATGCACACCTTCGCGCCGTACCTCGCCGCCTTCGCGGTCGCCGGCATCATCTACGGCTCGCTCGCCTGCCTCGCCCTCGCAAGGACCGGCGCCAAGGGCGACCTCAAGCGCCTGATCGCGTACTCCTCCGTCGGCCACATGGGCTTCGTGCTGCTGGGCATCGCGACCATGACCCCCACCGGGGTCAACGGCGCGCTCTTCGCCAACATCGCCCACGGCCTGATCACGGGCCTGCTCTTCTTCCTCGTGGGTGCGATCAAGGACCGGTACGGCACCGCCGACCTCGACACCCTCGCCGGAGCCACCGGCGCCGCGCTCTACGGCCGCGCGCCGCGCCTCGGCGGTCTGCTCGCCTTCGCCGCCGTCGCCTCCCTCGGCCTGCCCGGCCTCGCCGGCTTCTGGGGCGAGATGCTCGCCCTGTTCGGCGCGTTCGACCCGGCCGAGGGCCTCAGCCGCCCGGCGTTCCTCACCTTCATGGCCATCGGCGCCTTCGGCACGCTGCTGACCGCCGCGTACCTCCTCGTCGTCGTACGCCGCGTCTGCATGGGCGCCCGGCCCGCCGACGGCCTGCCGCCGCTCGCCGACGTCCAGACGTACGAGTTCGCCGCCTGGACCCCGCTCGCCGTCCTCACCGTCCTCGCCGGCCTCTGGCCCGCGCTCCTCCTCGGCCTCACCGACCCGGCCGTGCAGAAGCTCCTCGCAGGAGGCAAGTCGTGAACGCCGCAGCCGCGAGCACCGCCACCACGGACACCGCAGCCGACCTCGTCCAGTCCGTCGACTGGGCCGCCGTCGCGCCGCCGACCATCACCGCCGTCGTCGGCCTGGTCGTGCTCGTCGCCGACCTGTTCGTACCGAAGGAGCGCCGCCGCCTCCTCGGGTGGATCTCGATCGCCGGCCTCGCCGCCGCGGTCGTCGCCCTCGCACCGCTGCGCAAGGGCGACCGGTCCACCTTCTGCCTCACCACCGACCCCGGCGCGTGCAGCTACACCGCCGACCACTTCACCCTCGTCATCCAGCTCCTGGTGCTCGGCGGCGCCCTGCTCACCGCCCTGCTGTCGCTGACGGACACCGAGGAGAAGCTCCCCGCCGGAGAGTTCTGGTTCCTGCTGCTCTCCTCCGCCGCCGGTGCAGCGCTGCTGCCCGCGTCACGGGACCTGGCGACGCTGATCGTCGCCCTGGAGGTCGC
Organism: Streptomyces sp. NRRL S-118; assembly: GCF_000716335.1. Lineage (GTDB taxonomy): Bacteria > Actinomycetota > Actinomycetes > Streptomycetales > Streptomycetaceae > Streptomyces. Next base: position 6,974 of record NZ_KL591014.1, read on the forward strand.
CTCCCTGCCGGCGTTCGCGCTCGTCGGCCTCAAGCGCGGCGATCGCATGTCCGGCGAGGCCGCGCTGAAGTTCTTCCTCTCCTCCGTCACCGCGACCGCCGTGTCGCTGCTCGGAGTCAGCTTCGTGTACGCCTCGGCCGGCACGCTGCACCTGACCGAGATCGCCCAGAGCCTGGACGACACCCCGGCCCAGCTCGCGACCCTGGCCAAGGCCGGCGTCGTCCTCACCCTGGTCGGCTTCGCCTTCAAGACCGCCGCCGTCCCGTTCCACTTCTGGGTGCCCGACACCTATGTGGGTGCCCCGCTGCCCGTCGCGGCGTACCTCTCCGTCGTCGGCAAGGCGGTCGGCTTCACCGGCCTGATCCTGGTGACCGTCATCGCCTTCCCGTCGTACGCCGACGTGTGGGGCCCGGCCCTCTCGGTGCTGGCCGCGCTGACCATGACCGTCGGCAACGTCGCCGCGCTGCGGCAGGTCCCCACGCGCGCGTGGAGCGCGGTCCGGCTGCTGGCCTGGTCCTCCGTGGCCCAGGCCGGGTACCTCCTGGTGCCGATCGCGGCCGCCGCGTACTCCAGCGACGACCAGATCGGCGCCACCGTCTCGTACGCCCTGATGTACGCCGTCGTGAACCTGGGCGCCTTCGCCGTCGCCGCGCTGGTCGCCCGTACGCACCCGCTCAACCGCGTCTCCGACTACCGGGGCCTGTACGCGGCCCGGCCGGGCACCGCCCTGGTCATGGGCTTCTTCCTGCTGTGTCTGGCCGGCCTGCCGCCCGGCATCATCGGGCTGTTCGCCAAGGTCACCGTCTTCCAGGCCGCGGTCGACGCGGGCCTGGGCTGGCTCGCGGTCGTCATGGGCATCAACGTGGTGATCGCCCTGTACTACTACCTGCAGTGGACGGCGATCCTCTTCCGTGCGCCCGAGGCCCCCGAAGAGGCCGGCGTGGCGCGCCGAGCCGCCGGTACCGCACCGCTGACCCTCGCCATCGGCCTGACCGCCGCCGCGGGCGTGGTGCTCTCCGGCTACCCCCAGCTCGTGCTGCGGTTCACCGCGGCCACCCTGTTCTGATCCCCACCCCTCGAGGAGTACGACCGTGCTGAGCGGTTTCAAGGACTTCATCCTGCGCGGCAACGTCATCTCCATGGCCATCGGTCTGGCCGTCGGTGCCGCGTTCACGGCGGTCGTCACCGCCTTCAGCAACGCCTTCATCGCGCCGCTGATCGGCCTCGCCACCGGCTCGGTGGGCGACTTCAGCAAGGCATACTTCACGGTCGAGGGGGCCAGGTTCCCCTACGGCCTGTTCATCAGCGCCGCCCTGGCCTTCGTGATCACCGCGGCCGTGCTCTACTTCTGCGTCGTCGTCCCCATGATGAAGATCCAGAGCCGCTTCAAGCGGGAGGAGCCCTTCGACGTCAAGGCGGCGCTGCGCGACTGCCCCCGCTGCTGGTCCGAGATCCCGGCCGTCGCCACCCGCTGCCGCCACTGCACCAGCGAGGTGGAGCCGCTGCCGGAGGCGCTCGAGAAGGCCGGGCTGCCGCGCCCGCGCTGAGTCACCCGGACGGACCGGCGCCGCCGGCGCCCCGCTCCGCCGGGGCGAGGGAACCCGCCACTCCTGCCTGGCGTTGACCAGGCGGGGAGGGTCCACTGGACAGTGGACGAGGACCAGCACCAGCAAGGGTTCCCCTGCCGCACCACTTGGAGGGCGTACCGTGCACCGCCGGCACAACGGGCTGAGGACCGCCGTACTCCTCGGGGGACTGTCCGCACTCATCATCCTCATCGGCAGTCTCTTCGGGCGTACGGGCCTGATCGTCGCGCTGGTCGTGGCGCTCGGCACCAACGCGTACGCGTACTGGAACAGCGACAAGCTCGCGCTGCGCGCCATGCGGGCGCGCCCGGTGAGCGAGTTCCAGGCGCCGCAGCTGTACCGGATGGTGCGTGAGCTGTCGACCCAGGCGCGCCAGCCGATGCCGCGGCTGTACATCTCGCCGACGCAGGCCCCCAACGCCTTCGCGACCGGCCGGAACCCGCGCAACGCGGCCGTCTGCTGCACCGAGGGCATCCTGCAGATGCTCGACGAACGCGAGCTGCGCGGTGTGATCGGCCACGAGCTCAGCCATGTCTACAACCGGGACATCCTGATCTCGTCGGTCGCCGGCGCCCTCGCCTCCGTGATCATGTTCCTGGTGAATTTCGCCTGGCTGATCCCGGTGGGCCGCTCGGACGACGACGACGGCCCCGGGCTGCTGGGCATGCTCCTGATCATGATCCTCGGCCCGCTCGCCGCGTCCCTCATCCAGCTCGCCATCAGTCGCTCCCGCGAGTACGAGGCGGACGCCGCGGGCGCCCAGCTCACCGGTGACCCGCTCGCCCTGGCTGCGGCCCTGCGCAAGCTGGAGGCGGGCACCAAGCGGCTGCCGCTGCCCCCGGAACCGAGGATCGAGACCGCGAGCCACATGATGATCGCGAACCCGTTCCGTCCCGGCCGGGGATTCACCAGGATGTTCTCCACCCACCCGCCGATGGCGGAACGTATCGCCCGGCTCGAAGAGATGGCAGGTCGCCGCCCGTGAAAACGATCCTGAACGTCATATGGCTGGTGCTGAGCGGCTTCTGGCTCTTCCTCGGCTACCTCGCGGCCGGTCTGCTGCTCTGCATCACCATCATCGGCATCCCCTTCGGCATCGCCGCGTTCCGCGTCGGCCTGTACGCGCTGTGGCCCTTCGGCCAGACGGTGGTGGACCGCCGTGACGCGGGAGCCGCGTCCTGCGTCGGGAACGTCCTGTGGCTGGTCCTCGCGGGCTGGTGGCTCGCGCTCGGCCACATCGTCACCGGGATCGCGCTGTGCGTCACGATCATCGGCATTCCGCTGGGCATCGCGAACTTCAAGCTGATCCCCGTCTCGCTGCTGCCGCTGGGCAAGGAGATCGTCCCGACGGACCGGCCGTTCGCGACCCGCTGACCGGCGGCGTCTCCGCCGGCGGTGCCGGCGGAGTCACGCCGGCACCGCCGATTGTCAGTGCCGTGGTCCACCATGAACGCATGACGGATCACGTGCACGCCTACGAGCCCGGGCGGCCGGTCACGCCCGCCGCCCGCCCGGCGCGCGCACGGCCGATCGGGCTGATACCACCGATACGGCCACGCCGCGCGTCCCGCGCCGGCTAGGGCCTCTCGTTTGGAT
>NZ_KL591014.1:10276-126738 GCF_000716335.1 Streptomyces sp. NRRL S-118
TGATCCAGCCTGGTCCGAACGACAGACCCTAGCCGCGCCGGACCGCGTACAGCACAGCGCCCGCCGCCAGCACCGCCGCGCCCGCCAGGACGGAGGAGACCGGCAGGGCGAAGGCGAGCAGCAGGCACCCCGCCAGGCCCGCTGCCGCCAGGAAGCGGACCCGGTACGTGCCCAGCGTCCACGCCGAGGCGTTGGCGATCGCGTAATAGGCGAGCACCCCGAACGACGAGAAGCCGATCGCCCCGCGCACGTCCGCCGTCGCCGCCACCACCGCGACGACGGCCCCCACGGCCAGTTCCGCGTGGTGCGGCACCTGGAAGCGGGGGTGGACGGCGGCGAGGGCCTTCGGCAGATGGCCGTCCCGGGCCATCGCCAGCGTCGTCCGGGACACCCCGAGGATCAGCGCCAGCAGCGAGCCCAGCGCCGCCACCGCCGCGCCCGCCCGCACCACCGGCACCAGCCAGTCGGCACCCGCCGCCCGCGCCGCCTCGGCGAGCGGCGCCGCCGCCCCGGCCAGCTCCCGCACGCCCAGCACCGACAGGACGGAGACCGCCACGCCCGCGTACACCACGAGCGCGATGCCCAGCGCCAGGGGGACCGCCCGCGGGATCGTCCGTGCCGGGTCCCGCACCTCCTCGCCAAGAGTGGCGATCCGCGCGTACCCCGCGAACGCGAAGAACAGCAGCCCCGCCGCCTGCAGCACCCCGCCCGCCGTCACGTCCCCGGCCGGCTCCAGCCGCCCGAAGTCCGCCGTGCCCGACCCCAGGGAGGAGACGACCAGCGCCGCCAGGACCGCCAGGACCACCGCCACCACGGCGCGGGTCAGCCACGCCGACTTCTGCACGCCGGCGTAGTTCACGGCGGTCAGCGCCACCACCGCCGCGACCGCCACCGCGTGCGCCTGCTCCGGCCAGACGTAGGCGCCGACCGTCAGGGCCATCGCCGCGCAGGAGGCGGTCTTCCCGACGACGAAGCCCCAGCCCGCCAGAAAGCCCCAGAAAGGACCCAGCCGCTCGCGACCGTACACATAGGTGCCGCCCGAAGCCGGGTAGCGGGCCGCCAGCCGGGCCGACGCCATGGCGTTGCAGTACGCCACCGCCGCGGCGAGCGCGAGCCCGAGCAGCAGCCCGCTGCCGGCCGCCTCCGCGGCCGGTGCCAGCGCCACGAAGACACCGGCCCCCACCATCGAACCCAGCCCGATGACCACCGCGTCGAAGACCCCGAGCGACCTCCGCAGTTCCCCTGTCATGCGCCGCACCCTACTGAGGCCCGCAACCACTGGTCGTGCCGCGGGCGTCCTGCAGGACAACACCGTACGAAAGGCAGGTTCACGGCATGAGCATCATCAGCTGGATCGTCCTCGGGCTGCTGGCCGGGGTCATCGCCAAGATCCTGCTCCCGGGCCGTGACCCGGGCGGCCTGATCGGCACGACCCTCATCGGCATCGCGGGCGCCTTCGTCGGCGGGTGGCTGTCGGCGCGCTACCTGGACCGCCCCATCACCAACGAGTTCTACGACGGCGCCACCTGGGCCGCGGCCATCGGCGGCTCGCTCGTGCTGCTGATCGTCTACCGGCTCCTGTTCGGCCACTCCCGCTCACGCTGACCCCCCGGGGCGAGGCCCGTCTCCCGCAGGGTGACGTTCAGCCGGCCCGACACCATCCCCACCGCCGGGTCGGCCGTGCCGGGACACACCTTCGGCACGCCGTGGTACGCGAAGCGCGAGGGCCCGCCGAAGACGAACAGGTCCCCGGACGCCAGTTCCACGTCCGTGTAAGGCCGCCCGCGCGTCCGCGGGTTGCCGAACCGGAAGACGCAGCGGTCACCGACGCTCAGCGACACCACCGGAGCACCGGACCGCTCCTCCTTGTCCTGGTGCATGCCCATCCGGGCGCCGCCGTCGTAGAAGTTGACCAAGGCGGTGTCCGGGGCGTAGACGTCATGGCTGCCGTCGTCCCCGTACGCCTCCCGCAGCGCCGCCCGGCCGAGGTCCCCCAGCCAGTCGGGGAACGCCGCGACCCGCGCGCCGTTCACGTCGTCGGCGGTGCGGCTGTAGCGGTACGGCTGCCAGTGCCAGCCCACGCACACCGTGCGGACGGACATCACGCCGCCGCCCGGCAGCACCGTCCGCCGCATCGGCACCGGTCCGCGCGCCCACCCCCGGCACGCCTCGACCAGGGCCCGCTGCCGCTCCACGGACAGCCACCCCGGTACGTGCACCGCTCCGGGGGCGACTTCGCTCCGCCCACGCGCGGCCCGGAACGGCTCCACCGGGAACAGCCCGGCCGCGAACGGCACCTCGGTCATGGGGCGAGCGCCCCCTCCAGCCCCAGCAGCCGTTCCTTGCGCTCCAGCCCTCCCGCGTAACCGCGCAGCGCCCCGTCGGCCCCGATGACCCGGTGGCACGGCCGTACGACCAGCAGCGGGTTGCGCCCGATCGCGGTACCGACGGCCCGCACCCCCGCCCCGGGCGCCCCCACACGCGCGGCGATCTCCCCGTATGTCACGGTCTCGCCGTACGGGATGTCCTCCAGTGCCCGCCACACGCGCCGCTGGAACTCCGTACCGGCCCCGCCGGCCCACGGGATGTCGAAGCGCGTCAGCCGTCCGGCGAAGTACGCGGCGAGCTGTCCGGCGATCTCCTCGAACGCCTCCGGCGCGTGCCGCCACCCCTCCCGGACGACCGCGCCGCCCTTCTGCCCCGGCAGCGACAGCGAGGCCAGCAGCGTCCCGTCGGCCGTGGGCTCGCCGACCAGCAGCATCTCGCCGAGCGGCCCCTCGACGTACGCGTACACCGTCATGGCTGGTCCTGCCCTTCCCTCACGCTCCATCGTCCCCGTCCGCCCCACCAGTCTGCGGCGCCCGTCCACCGCGGGCTGGCGGGATTCGGACACGAAGACCCGGAGCGTCCGGCACGGCGCGGGAACGGGCGGGGGCGGACGGGCCACCCGGCCGCGTCCGCCCCCGATCCGCCCGTCGGCGCCTCACGCGCCGCCCGCGCTTCACACCCGTCACCGGTGGTGAGGAGCAGGGATCACCGGTAGTTCACGAACTGCAGCGCGAAGTCGAAGTCCTGCTGCTTCAGCAGCGCGATCACGGCCTGCAGGTCGTCCCGGCTCTTCGAGCTGACCCGGAGCTCGTCCCCCTGCACCTGCGCCTTGACGCCCTTGGGACCCTCGTCGCGAATGATCTTCGCCACCTTCTTGGCGTTCTCCTGGGAGATGCCCTCCTGGATCGACGCGAAGATCTTGTACTCCTTGCCGGACAGCTGCGGCTCACCGGCTTCCAGCGCCTTCAGCGAGATGCCGCGCTTGATCAGCTTGGACTGGAAGACGTCGAGGATGGCGTTGACCCGCTCCTCGGAGTTCGCCTGCATCAGGATCTTCTCGCCGGACCAGGCGATGGAGGCCCCGACGTTCTTGAAGTCGTAGCGCTGCGAGATCTCCTTGGCGGCCTGGTTGAGGGCGTTGTCGACCTCCTGCCGCTCGACCTTCGAGACGATGTCGAAACTGGAGTCGGCCATGTCCTGTGGCTCCTTGGGTCGGTGCGTATCGGTGCGACAAAGCCTAGCCACCCGTACACGCCCCGAGCGCTGATCAATCCGGTGGCGGAGCACCCCCCGGCATCAGGTATTGTTTACGTCGTTGCCAGGGAGCACCGCGCAAGAGCGGCCGTCTCCACGGCGACGTCCCATGGCGGTGTGCCCGAGTGGCCAATGGGAGCGGACTGTAAATCCGTCGGCTTAGCCTACCCAGGTTCGAATCCTGGCGCCGCCACGCGATGAAGACGGCCCCTGATATGCGGAAGCGCGCATCAGGGGCCGTTCTGCGTACGTGAGACCGGAACGGGAGCTGTCTCGCCGTTCCCGCTCGATCCCCCTCTGCCAGGAAGTCCGGACGGCTCGGTGGACGGTCGCCCGCCCCATCGGGCCCCTGCCGGGATGCCGGCGCGGTGCGGTTCGACCGAGCCGCACTCCTGGCGTTCGCCGCCCGTCAGGAACCGGGAGGGCGGGCGGCCTGCTGGGCGCCGAGCCGGGGTTCCACCCCGGGGCCGTGCCGGGCGGAAACGGCGGCGCGGCGAAGGTCATAGGGGTGCTTGCCGGCTTGGGGTTCCTGCGTGCTGACGTGCGGACGCCCGGACTTCCCCGTACCCGCTCTCCTGGACCATGCCGCGTCGGGAGCCACGCAACGGCCGGGGCTCGCCCTTGCGCTCGCTGTGACGAGCCGCGCGCCGGCTCTGTCCGGTACTGCGGGCGGTGTCGACGCGGGTCCCGTCCGCCGATCGCGCCGGCGAGCACGTGACCTGGCCGAGTCCGCCGGCAGGCGGGTGGTCACCGGTCCCGCGACGCGGCCGGGGACCGTCGGCGCGGTGACGGAGTCACGATCCCGAGCGCCGGGCCCCGCTCGACCACGGTGCGGATCGCCTCGGCTCCGGCTCCGTACTGCCGTGCTCGCAGAGCACCCGATACCCGCCGAAGGCGGCAGGGACCCTGGCCCGGGCAGCGCCGCGGACCGTGAACGCACGGCTTCGGGCCCGTCCGGCCCTGTTCCGCCGGACGGGCTGTAGGGCCTGCTCTGCGGCACCTGGGTGATCCCGGTGGAAAAGGCCAGGTCAAGGGGGCTGAGCCGCCTTGTTGGGGACACCGCCGGGGCGCCCACCACGGGCCATCGATCCGGTGAACTATGGCAGCACATCGCGCTTGATCGCTTTGTGTGGCAATACAGCTACTACCGGCAATCTTCACTTCATATGACCGCCGCGACAGAGTCGCACCCCGGAGGCTGCAATGGGGACGCTGAACAAAATCGAACAGCGTTTCGAGAACTTGGTCAACGGAACCTTCGCCAAGGTGTTCAAATCTGCGGTCCAGCCCATGGAATTCATCGGCGCTCTCAGGCGCGAGTGCGACATCAACGCCAGGATCTGGAACCGGGACTGCACCATCGCTCCCAACGGCTTCATAGTCGAACTCAGTCCGGGCGATCACGAACTGCTGAGTGCGTGCCTGGTCATGCTCGGCGAGAAACTGGTCCTGGAGCTGCGTGCGTACGCCGATCAACAGCGCTATTCGTTCGTAGGGCCGCTGAAGGTGCAGCTGCAGCGAGCGGAGAACCTGAAGGCAGGACAGTTCCGCGTGCGCAGCCGACTCGAGGTCCCGCCCGAGGTTCAGCACGCTCTCCGGGCCGATCCGCGCTATCGCGCCACGGATGCGCCGTCGGTCGGGCTCGGCAACGGCAGGAACGCGTCGTGGCATGGGCGCCCGCACACCCCGCGCGGGGACAAACAGGTGCTGACGGTGGAGCAGTTCGTAGCCCTCGGCCTGACGTTCTCCCGGGACGGCACGCTCGTCCGCGCCGACCCGCCGAGCCCTCTCGCCGTGCCGCCCACGTCACCCGGCCTCCTAAAGCCCGTGACGGACCGCGCGGGTGGGGCCGTTCTGCCCCGTCACGGGCAACGTGCCCTCCCTCCCGGCCCTGGCATGCGTTTCGCACTCGGCCCCGCGCAAAGCCAGGCACCCCGCCCTGGGGGTGATACCGGCCGCATGCTCGTCGCCGGCTCGTCCGAGCCTCGGATCAGGACCCTGGCGGTGGGGACACCGCCGGTCACTACAGCTCCCCCCCGCGTCCTCCTCGATGCGGAAGCCCCACCTCATCGGTTCGGCAGACAGCCCCGACCACCGGCCGGGGAACACCGCGGTCGCCCCGCCGCTCCAGTGCCCGACGGAACCCTCACTCAGTCGAAAGGACCCACTGTGACCAACGATCGCGACACCTCCGTCGACGGTCCCGCACCCGACAGGACGCCAGACGTCGCCGACGGACCCGACCTCCCGCCGCCCGCCTCGGGTACCCCCGGCGAGCCCCGGGACGCCGTGTCGACGGAAGCGGGGGCCGGCACGCGGGGCGCGAACGAGACCTTGTCCGCGAACGAGACCCTGCCGCCGCGCGCCGCGGCGGAGCACCAGCCCGCAGTGCCCGCCCCGCTCGGCCCCGGCGCAGAACAGCCTTTGGCCCATTCCTATGTCGACCGGGCGCGCGTGCCGCACGGCGCTCCCGGAATGCCGCCGTACTACAGCCCACCGGCTCACCCCGGTCCGGCGCTCTGGCCGGGGCCCGACCGGGGTGGCCGGATGGGGCTCCTGGGCCGCAGTGCTGCGGTTGAGCTTTCCTCCGACCGTCTGCTGCGCACCCGGCCCAGCGGCCGTCGCGGCCTCAGCCGGTTGCGCATCGGCGGCAGGGGCGCGGAGCGGGAGCGCGAGCAGAAGTTGGCCATCCTCCGTACTCCGGTGATCAGGTGCCACAAGATCGCCGTCATCAGCCTCAAGGGCGGAGTCGGAAAGACGACCACCACGACCGCCCTGGGCGCGACCCTCGCTACCGAGCGCCAGGACCGCGTCGTCGCGATCGACGCCAATCCGGACGCGGGAACGCTCAGCCGGCGAGTGCGCTGCGAGACCAGCGCCACCATCCGCGACCTCGTGGCCGAGCTCCCGAGTATCGACAACTACATGGCCGTACGGCGCTTCACCTCGCAGTCACCGAGCGGGCTGGAGATCCTGGCCAACGACGCGGACCCTGCGCTCTCCACGGCGTTCAATGACGAAGACTACCGACGGGTGGTCGGCTGCCTCGGGCAGCACTATCCGATCGTCCTGACCGACTCCGGAACCGGTCTGCTGCACAGTGCGATGCGGGGCATCCTGGATTTCGCGGACCAGCTGATCGTGGTCGCCACACCCAGTGTCGACGGTGCCACCAGCGCCAGCACCACCCTGGACTGGCTCAGGGCGCACCACTACGACGACCTCGTCCAGCGGAGCATCACCGTGATCTCCGAGCCGCGCCAGAAGAGCAAGCTGGTGAAGGTGAACGATGTCGTGGACCACTTCCGCGCCCGCTGCCGGGGCGTGGTGATGATTCCGTTCGACGAGCACCTCGCCACGGGCTCGGAGGTCGATCTGGAGCAGATGAAGCCACGAACCCGCCAGGCCTACTTCGATCTGGCGACGCTGGTGGCCGCGGACTTCCCGCGCACCCAGCCCGAGGCTGCCAGCTGGGGCGCCGCCTACCCCCACTCGGGCTACACCGCGGCCAGCATGTTCGCCGCCCCCGCATGGGGCTGATCGGTCACGCGAGAGAAGGCTCACGACGAGGCGTCGTCGACCATCGCGACTGCCTGCGCCGCCACCCGACTCCAAGGGCGCTCGGCCCTTCGTGACGGCGCGTTGCACGTGGAGCGGTGACGCCGTGCCCCGCGAAGGGTGATGCGCCACCGTGCGCAGCGACGTCCTGACCGTCCTGGGCCACTGCCCCGGGTCTGTGGGCGATACAGGGACGACATGTCGCGTCCCGCCCCGTCGCGCGATGCGCCACCCCTGTCGACCCGCGGCAACACGGATCGACAGGGGTGGTGCCGCTGCTTACGGAACGGCGTGGAGCAGGGCCGCCCGGCGGAAGACGGCGGACGTGGGGCCGGGCGCGGGCTTTCAGGGGGGAGCGGGAGCCGAGCGACCGGCGGGGAGTCAGTCGGCCAGCCGGAAGGCCAGCTGCGTCTCCCACTGAGACGGGTCGGGCTGGACGCGCGGGTCCGTGCGGTACGACTCGATGCGGCAGCCCCACCGCTCCACGCCGTCCACCTCCCGCATGTCCCACGCCAGGCCCCGCTCGCGCGCCCACTCCAGCAGGGTCCGGGCCGCGTCCCCCAGCCCGTCCGGGTGGCCGCGGTGGAGCAGCGTCGCGTAGCGGCCGGCCGGGAGGAGCGCCATGCCGACGTCGCCCTCCGGCTCCGGCAGCGGCGAGGCCACCGGAATGCCCGCCTCCACCTCCGACTCGCCTGCCGGGTCGAGGCAGTTGTAACGGAAGAACGGCGCGCCCGTCATAGCGATCTCCCGCGCCGCCAGCCACCCCACCAGCTCGGGCAGCCGGTCGGCGACCTCCGCGAAGCCGTCCATCGTCACCGTGCGGCGCATGAAGACGTACGGCTGTTCCGCGCGCTCCTCCACCACGGGCCCGGCGGCCATCACTCGCCCGCCACGGCCTTGACGGCCACCGACACCGGCACGGACCCGCTCACCAGCTCCAGCGTCAGGCCCGCGGTCGCCGGGGTCTCCGCCAGCTCGGCCAGTACCGCCGCCACGTCGTCGCGGGGCACTGGTCCGCGCCCCGTCGACGCCTCCAGCCGGACGAGCCCGGTCCCGGCGTCGTTCGTCAGCATGCCGGGCTTCAGGATCGTCCAGTCCAGGCCGGACCTGGCCCGTACGTAGTCGTCCGCCGCACCCTTGGCCCGCAGGTACGCGTCGAAGACCTCGTCACCCGGGTGGTCCGCGTCCGCGCCCATCGACGAGACGACGATGTAGCGCCGCACCCCCGCCCGTTCCGCGGCGTCCGCGAAGAGCACCGCCGCGCCGCGGTCCACCGTGTGCTTCCGCTCGACGCCGCTGCCCGGGCCCGCACCCGCCGCGAAGACCGCCACGTCCGCGCCCTGCAGCGCGGCCGCGACCATCTCCACGGTGGCCGACTCCAGGTCCAGGACGACCGGTTCGGCGCCGGCCGCGCGCAGGGCGTCCGCCTGTTCCGGGTTGCGGATGACGCCCGCGACCTCGTGCCCGCCGGCCGAGAGCAGCCGCTCCAGCCGCTGGGCGATCTGACCGTGTCCTCCAGCGATGACAATGCGCATGCTCCCGACCGTACGACCCCGGCGGCGAAATCGCGCACGCACCGCCCGGGAACGGGTCGTGTGCCGCTCGCGCCCCCCTCAGGGGCGGGCGTCCGGCCGTCCCTGGCGCGGCAGTTCGAGCGCGGCCGCCGAGTCGCAGTACTCCCGCACCGCGCTCGTCCTCGCCACCACCCGCCCCCGGTGCACCACGATCCGGCTGTACGCCAGTGACAGCACGCCCGGCAGCCGGTCCCCGCGCACCGCCAGCAGCTCCGCCGGGAACCCCGCCTCCACCCGCACGGCCGGCAGCCCCATCGCCTCCCGCGCGGCCCCGCTCACCGCCGCGTACGAGTCCTCCGCGCCCATCCCGCCCTGCGAGGCCAGCAGGTACGCCGCCTCCAGCGGATCGGCCCGCCCCACCGGGTTGGCCACGTCCCGCAGCGCCCCGCTCCCGGCCGCGATCCGCACGCCCGCCGCCCGCAGCAGCCGTACCGGAGGGACGCCGCGCACCTCGGTGCCGGCGCAGCCGCCCTGCGGCAGGCACACGACCGTCACACCCGCCGCCGCGAGCTGGTCCGCCACCCGGGCCGCCGCGTCCGCCGGCAGCCGCCCCAGGGCCCCGCAGGGCCCGATGGTCACGCCGGGCCGCAGCCCGCCGGCCATCGCCGCCAGCCGCGCCAGACGGACCGGGTCCCCCCCGTCCGTGTGCAGGTCCACGGGGCAGCCGTGCTCGGCCGCCACCTCCAGCACCGCCTCCGCGTACCCGATCGGGTCCGGATCCAGGTCGGGGCGCCCGCCGACGACGCACGCGCCCATCTTGACCGCGTCGCGCAGCATCGCGAGGCCGTCCGCGCCCGCCACGCCCGTCAGCAGCCGGGGGACGGCGACCGCGGTCAGGTCGGCGAGCCCGCGCAGCGAGCGGCGTGCCTGCAGCACCGCCTCCAGCGGCCCCAGGCCCTGCACGTCGCCGATGCGCACATGGGCGCGCAGGGCGGTCGCGCCGTGGCCGAGCTGGAGCAGCGCGGCCTCGGTGGCGCGGCGCTGCACGTCCTCGGTGGCGTACGAGACGGGGCCGGGGGAGTCGGCGCTCAGGGCCGTGTCGGCGTGGGCGTGCGGCTCGGCGGGCGCCGGGAGCAGGAGGTAGCCGCTCAGGTCGACGCGTGCGCCGGGCGAGGGCAGGCTGCCGACCGTGCCGACGGCCTCGATGCGCCCGCCGCCGAGGCGCACGTCGACGGTCCGGCCGTCCGTGAGGCGCGCGCCGCACAGCAGCAGCGTGGTCGTGTCGGCGGCGGTGCCCTCGGGTGGGTGCGGCTGCTTGCTGTCGGAGGACATCTGGCTCCTGGCGGGGCTCGGGCGCGGAGGCGCAAGATCACGCAGCGTGAGGCGAGCCTAGGGGCCGTGCCACGGGGCTTCGAGGAGGAGCGCAATAGTCGTACCGGCGTGGGGCGCGAGTGGCGTACGGGACGGGCGAGTCGGGGGGCGCTCCGGCACCCGGAATCGGATTTGGGCGAACGGCGGCCGACCGTGTAATGTCTTCATCGCTCGCCCCAATAGCTCAGTCGGCAGAGCGTCTCCATGGTAAGGAGAAGGTCTACGGTTCGATTCCGTATTGGGGCTCTGATGTTCGGTGATCCTCGCCTCCGGGCGAGGTGATCCAGGCATCGCAGCGGTGTAGCTCAGTCGGTAGAGCAAGCGGCTCATAATCGCTGTGTCACCGGTTCAAGTCCGGTCACCGCTACTCACTGAAAGTAGCCGATTGCAGGGTCGGTCCTTCGATCGGCTACTCTTTTCTGCGTTCACCCGTCCATCCGTCCGTCATAGGAGCACTCACGTGGCTGCCACCGACGTCCGCCCGAAGATCACGCTGGCCTGCGTGGAGTGCAAGGAGCGGAACTACATCACCAAGAAGAACCGGCGTAACAACCCGGACCGTCTTGAGATGAAGAAGCACTGCCCGCGTTGCAACGCGCACACCGCGCACCGCGAGACGCGCTGAAACAGGCTCGTACACGAGGCCGTCCCCACCCGGGGGCGGCCTCGTGTCGTTGTACAGGGAAAACCAGCAGGAGGTAGCGAGTCCATGGCGCTCGACCAGTCCTTCGTGGGGCGGACCTATCCGCCCACCGCGCCGTACGAGGTGGGCCGGGAGAAGATCCGCGAATTCGCCGCGGCGGTCGGCGACACGAATCCGGCGTACACCGATACGGAGGCCGCCAAGGCGCTCGGTCACCCCGAGGTGATCGCCCCGCCCACGTTCGTGTTCGCGGTCACGTTCAAGGCGTCGGAGCGGGTCATCGAGGACCCCCAGCTGGGGCTGGACTACAGCCGGGTGGTGCACGGCGACCAGAAGTTCGCGTACAGCCGTCCCGTACGGGCCGGGGACCGGCTCACGGTCACCTCGACGATCGAGTCGATCAAGTCGCTCGCCGGCAACGACATCCTGGACATCCGGGGCGAGGTGCACGACGAGGCCGGCGAGCACGTCGTGACCGCCTGGACGAAGCTGGTGGCGCGCGCCGCCGAGGAGGTGTGACGCGATGACCGCGAAGATCGCGTACGACGACGTCGAGGTCGGCACCGAACTGCCGGCGCAGAGCTTCCCCGTCACCCGCGAGACGCTGGTGCGGTACGCGGGTGCCTCCGGGGACTTCAACCCGATCCACTGGAACGAGAAGTTCGCCGTCGGGGTCGGCCTGCCGGACGTCATCGCCCACGGCATGTTCACCATGGCCGAGGCGATCCGGGTGGTGACCGACTGGACCGGCGACCCCGGCGCGGTCGTCGAGTACGGCGTGCGCTTCACCAAGCCGGTCGTCGTCCCGAACGACGACACGGGCGCGCTGATCGAGGTCAGCGCCAAGGTGGGCGCCAAGCTGGACGACAACCGGGTCCGGGTCGACCTGACCGCGATGAGCGCCGGGCAGAAGGTGCTCGGGATGTCGCGGGCCGTCGTCCGGCTCGCCTGACGGACCGGCCCCACGGCGCGGCTGTACGGGGGTGCGGCGCACCCCCGCCCCCGCACAGCCGGCCCGGCCGGCCGACGCCGGCTGCCGGCCCCGGCATCCGTACCGGGGCCGAGGCGCGGTCGCCGTCGTACCCGACCCGTAGTCTTGAGCCCGTGCAGGAACTCCACGACGCTCCCCTCGCCCCGCTGACCACCTTCCGGCTCGGCGGCCCCGCCACCCGGCTGCTCACGGCCACGACCGACGACGAGGTCGTCGCCGCCGTGCGAGAGGCCGACGCCGCCGGGACCCCGCTGCTGATCATCGGCGGCGGCTCCAACCTGGTCATCGGCGACAAGGGCTTCGACGGAACGGCCCTGCGCATCGCCACCCGCGGCTTCACCCTGGACGGCACCCGGCTGGAACTGGCGGCCGGCGAAGTCTGGACGGACGCGGTCGCGCGCACCGTCGAAGCGGGTCTCGCGGGCATCGAGTGCCTCGCCGGCATCCCCGGCTCGGCGGGCGCCACGCCGATCCAGAACGTGGGGGCGTACGGCCAGGAGGTCTCCGCGACCATCACGGAGGTCGTGGCGTACGACCGCCGCGCGGGCGAGACGGTGACCCTCCCCAACGCCGCCTGCGACTTCTCCTACCGCCACAGCCGCTTCAAGGCGCACCCCGACCGCTTCGTGGTGCTCCGCGTCCGCTTCGAGCTGGAGGACGCACAGGGCATGAGCGCCCCGATCCGGTACGCCGAGACGGCCCGCGCCCTGGGCGTCGAGCCCGGCGACCGCGTCCCGGCCGCCACCGCGCGCGAGACGGTGCTCGCCCTGCGCGCGGGCAAGGGCATGGTCCTGGACCCCGACGACCACGACACCTGGTCCGCCGGCTCCTTCTTCACCAACCCGATCCTCCCCGAGGCCGCGTACGAGACCTTCCTCGCCCGTGTCCACGACCGCCTCGGCCCGGACGTCGCCCCGCCCGCCTGGCCGACCGGTGACGGGCGGGTCAAGACCTCGGCGGCCTGGCTGATCGACAAGGCGGGCTTCACCAAGGGGTACGGCTCCGGACCGGCCCGTATCTCCACCAAGCACACCCTGGCCCTCACCAACCGCGGCGAGGCCACCACCGAGGACCTCCTGGCCCTGGCACGCGAGGTCGTCGCGGGGGTCCGGGACGCCTTCGGCGTGACCCTCGTCAACGAGCCGGTGACGGTCGGCGTCTCCCTCTGACCGCCGGCGCCCCGCGCCGGCCGGAATCCCGTTGCCGGCACACGGGTCCGACGGCCAGGCTCGTCCCATGCGACTGACGCTCACCCGGTTCCGGCCGCGCACCGGCCCCCACGAGCACCGGATCGTGGTCCCGCGGCCGGCCCTGCGGCACACCACCCTCAGCGACCCCCTGGAGGGCTGGGGATACCTGGTGGGCGACCACGACGGGCTCTCCCGGCTCGCGGCGCTGTTCGCCTTCGCCGCGTTCTCCCGGCACACCGTCGTCCACGTACCGCTGCGGCGGAGCATCCCCCGGCAGTACGCCCCCGGCGTACCCGTCGACCTGGTCCTGGCCCACCACTCCCTGGGCCTGCGCCCCTCCGCCTGGCCGGAACTGCGCCGCAGGTCGACCCATGGCACCCCGCTGACCGTCCGCACCGACGAGCGGCGCACGGCCGCCCACGCGGCCGCCTGGTGGGAGCGCAGCGAGCACCGCGACGGACCCGACCGGCTGCGCCCGGCCGTCCACGCGCAGACCCTGTTCCTCTTCGGCTCCCGCGACGTCTTCGCCGCCGCCTGCGGGAAGCTGGAGCACGCCGCGGGCTTCGGGCCGCACCACGAGAGGGCGGCCGAGGGCGTGGACGCCCTGGTCGCGTCGCTCACGCCGCTTCTCGCGCCGGACGGCTCCCGGCGCCGCACCGAGCTCGACATCGCCTTCCGGGCGCGGCCGCCCCACCGGCACTTCAGGCCGCCGGGCCGGCCGCCAGCCAGTCGTCGACCCCCGCCAGCAGCTTCCCCCTGACGTCCTCCGGCGCCGCGGACGCCCGGACCGACTGGCGGGCGAGCTCGGCGAGCTCGTCGTCCGAGAAACCGTGGTGCACGCGCGCCATCTCGTACTGCGCCGCCAGCCGCGAGCCGAACAGCAGCGGGTCGTCCGCCCCCAGCGCCATCGGCACACCGGCGTCGTACAGCGTCCGCAACGGCACCTGGTCCGGCTTCTCGTACACGCCGAGCGCCACGTTGGACGCCGGGCACACCTCGCAGGTCACGCCCTTCTCGGCCAGCCGCCGCAGCAGCCGCGGGTCCTCCGCGGCCCGCACGCCGTGCCCGATCCGCCGCGCCCCCAGGTCGTCCAGACAGTCCCGCACGGAGGCCGGCCCGGTCAGCTCGCCGCCGTGCGGCGCCGCCAGCAGGCCGCCCTCCCGCGCGATCGCGAAGGCCCGGTCGAAGTCGCGGGCCATGCCGCGCCGCTCGTCGTTCGAAAGACCGAACCCGACCACCCCCCGGTCCGCGTACCGGACGGCGAGCCGGGCCAGGGTGCGGGCGTCCAGCGGGTGCTTCATCCGGTTCGCCGCGACGACCACCCGCATCCCCAGCCCGGTCTCGCGCGACGCCGCGTCGACCGCGTCCAGGATGATCTCCAGCGCCGGGATGAGACCGCCCAGCCGCGGCGCGTACGACGTCGGGTCGACCTGGATCTCCAGCCACCCCGAACCGTCGCGCACGTCCTCCTCGGCCGCCTCCCGCACCAGCCGCTGGATGTCCTCGGGCGCGCGCAGACAGGACCGGGCGATGTCGTACAGCCGCTGGAAACGGAACCAGCCTCGCTCGTCGGTCGCCCGCAGCCTCGGGGGCTCGCCCCCGGTCAGCGCCTCGGGGAGGTGGACGCCGTACTTGTCGGCGAGCTCGAGCAGGGTGGCGGGCCGCATCGACCCGGTGAAGTGCAGGTGCAGATGGGCCTTGGGCAGCAGTCGGAGGTCTCGTACGTGCTCCATCCGGGGATCTTGCCAAAACCCCCGTCCGCGCGGCAGCCCCTTTCGGCCTCTTTCACCGAACGGGTGCTTGCCGGAACGAAGGAGCGGGCCCCCGGCACAGTGCCGGAGGCCCGCGAACCGCTCACGCGTCGACCCTCAGTCGCGCGCTTCCGCCAGCAGCTTCTGCATCCGCGAGACGCCCTCGACCAGGTCCTCGTCACCCAGCGCGTACGACAGGCGCAGGTAGCCCGGCGTGCCGAACGCCTCGCCGGGGACGACCGCGACCTCGGCCTCGTCCAGGATGAGCGCCGCCAGCTCCACGGAGGTCTGCGGGCGCTTGCCGCGGATCTCCTTGCCGAGCAGCCCCTTCACCGACGGGTACGCGTAGAAGGCGCCCTCCGGCGTCGGGCAGACGACGCCGTCGATCTCGTTGAGCATCCGCACGATCGTCTTGCGGCGCCGGTCGAACGCGGTGCGCATCTCCGCGACCGCGTCCAGGCTGCCGGAGACGGCGGCGAGCGCGGCGGCCTGCGCGACGTTCGACACGTTCGACGTGGCGTGCGACTGCAGGTTCGTCGCGGCCTTCACCACGTCCTTCGGGCCGATGATCCAGCCCACGCGCCAGCCGGTCATGGCGTACGTCTTGGCCACGCCGTTGACGACGATGCACTTGTCCCGCAGCTCCGGCAGGAGCGCCGGCAGCGAGGTGAAGGCGGCGTCGCCGTACACCAGGTGCTCGTAGATCTCGTCCGTCAGCACCCACAGGCCGTGCTCGGCGGCCCAGCGGCCGATCGCCTCGGCGTCGGCCTGGCTGTAGACCGCGCCGGTCGGGTTGGAGGGGGAGACGAAGAGGACGACCTTGGTCCGCTCCGTACGGGCCGCCTCCAGCTGCTCCACCGACACCCGGTAGCCCGTGGTCTCGTCGGCGACGACCTCCACCGGGACACCGCCCGCGAGCCGGATCGACTCGGGGTAGGTCGTCCAGTACGGAGCCGGGACGATGACCTCGTCGCCCGGGTCCAGGATCGCGGCGAAGGCCTCGTAGATCGCCTGCTTGCCGCCGTTGGTCACCAGGACCTGAGAGGCCTCGATCTCGTAGCCGGAGTCGCGCAGCGTCTTGGCGACGATGGCGGCCTTGAGCTCGGGCAGGCCGCCGGCCGGCGTGTAGCGGTGGTACTTCGGGTTCCGGCAGGCCTCGATCGCGGCCTCGACGATGTAGTCCGGCGTCGGGAAGTCGGGCTCACCCGCGCCGAAGCCGATCACCGGGCGCCCGGCGGCCTTGAGGGCCTTGGCCTTGGCGTCGACGGCGAGGGTCGCGGACTCGGAGATCGCGCCGATGCGGGCGGAGACCCGGCGCTCGGAGGGAGAGGTTGCAGCGCTCATGCGGCCCATCGTCCCAGACCCAGGAGAGGCGCGGCACACAGGTTTCGCCGTACGGACGAACGGGTCGTCAGCCGCTGCGCCGCGGCTCCAGGACCCGGCCGACGGGTCGTACCGCGGTAGTGTCCGGGGCTATCTGTTCGACGCGGCGCCGCTGACCACGTACACTCTCTGCTCGTTGGCCCTCACCGACCACCTCCATGGATGCGGTAGGTTGGGGGAGAACCACAAAGGGTCGTAGCTCAATTGGTAGAGCACCGGTCTCCAAAACCGGCGGTTGGGGGTTCAAGTCCCTCCGGCCCTGCTACACACACCGCCAGGATGTGTGCGCAGGTATGTACTTCATTGCACCGCCGTGCGGCTCCACCCGGGCGCGGCACGGCCGACCCGGAATCAGGTGAGAGACGTGACGGACGCCGTAGGCTCCATCGACATGCCTGATGCCGAAGACGAAGCACGCAAGAAGAACCGCAAGGGCGGTAAGCGCGGAAAGAAGGGCCCGCTGGGCCGTCTCGCGCTCTTCTACCGTCAGATCATCGCGGAGCTGCGCAAGGTCGTCTGGCCCACGCGCAGCCAGCTGTCGACGTACACCACCGTCGTCATCATCTTCGTCGTCGTCATGATCGGTCTCGTGACCGTGATCGACCTCGGCTTCCAGGAAGCAGTCAAGTACGTCTTCGGCTGATTCCCGCGGAGGGCGCCCACCCCGGCGCCCCTTTTCGCATGTTCCACCCCATCTGTATCCAGGAAGAAGCAGCCACCGTGTCTGACCCGAACCTGAACGAGTCCGCCCAGGACGAGCTCGACGTCGTCGAGGCGGCCGACGAGGACCAGGCGGAAGCTGCGGACGCCGCTGCCGACGAGGCGGCCGAGGAAGCCGCGCTCCACGTCGAGGACGAGGACGCGGACCAGGCCGTCGAGGACGAGGGCGACGCCGAGGCCGCCGACACCGCCGAGGACGAGGACGCGGACGAGGCCGCCGAGGAGGAGGCCGCGGAGCCCGAGGCCCCGGTCGACCCGGTCGCCGCCCTGCGCGAGGAACTGCGCGGCCTGCCCGGCGAGTGGTACGTGATCCACACCTACGCGGGCTACGAGAAGCGCGTGAAGGCGAACCTGGAGCAGCGTGCGGTCTCGCTGAACGTCGAGGACTTCATCTACCAGGCCGAGGTCCCCGAGGAAGAGATCGTCCAGATCAAGAACGGCGAGCGCAAGAACGTCAAGCAGAACAAGCTGCCTGGCTACGTGCTCGTCCGCATGGACCTGACAAACGAGTCCTGGGGCGTCGTCCGCAACACCCCCGGCGTCACCGGCTTCGTGGGCAACGCCTACGACCCGTACCCGCTGACCCTGGACGAGATCGTCAAGATGCTCGCCCCGGAGGCCGAGGAGAAGGCCGCCCGTGAGGCCGCCGAGGCCGAGGGCAAGCCGGCTCCGGCCCGCAAGGTCGAGGTCCAGGTCCTGGACTTCGAGGTCGGCGACTCGGTCACCGTCACCGACGGCCCGTTCGCCACGCTGCAGGCCACCATCAACGAGATCAACGCCGACTCGAAGAAGGTCAAGGGCCTCGTCGAGATCTTCGGCCGCGAGACCCCGGTCGAGCTGAGCTTCGACCAGATCCAGAAGAACTAACCCGTACAGGTTTCCGGCCAGGTCAGATCAGCTGTCGCAGCTGCTCTGACCTGCTCGGTTTTTGGCCGCGCAGCCATACCCGTTATCGTTGTGCGGTATGCCTCCATCCGGATGATCCGGACGGTCGGCTGGAAAACTCTCACTAGGACCCGGAGAGAGCAATGCCTCCCAAGAAGAAGAAGGTCACGGGGCTCATCAAGCTCCAGATCCAGGCCGGTGCGGCCAACCCGGCTCCGCCGGTCGGCCCCGCGCTGGGTCAGCACGGCGTCAACATCATGGAGTTCTGCAAGGCCTACAACGCCGCGACCGAGTCGCAGCGTGGCATGGTCGTGCCGGTGGAGATCACGGTCTACGAGGACCGTTCCTTCACCTTCGTCACCAAGACTCCGCCGGCCGCCAAGCTGATCCTCAAGGCCGCTGGTGTGGACAAGGGCTCCGGCGAGCCGCACAAGACCAAGGTCGCCAAGCTCACGCGCGACCAGGTCCGCGAGATCGCCACCACCAAGATGCCCGACCTGAACGCCAACGACCTGGACGCCGCCGAGAAGATCATCGCCGGCACCGCCCGTTCCATGGGCATCACGGTCGAGGGCTGATCAGCCCCGTCTGACCTGTGGGAGGGCCACGCGCTGGCCCGGACCACAACTCCACACCTGAACCACCTCCAGGAGAAGCAGTGAAGCGCAGCAAGGCACTCCGCGGCGCGGACGCCAAGGTCGACCGGGAGCGGAACTACGCCCCCCTCGAGGCCGTCCGTCTCGCCAAGGACACCGCCACCACCAAGTTCGACGGCACCGTCGAGGTCGCCTTCCGCCTGGGTGTCGACCCGCGCAAGGCCGACCAGATGGTCCGTGGCACCGTGAACCTTCCGCACGGCACCGGCAAGACCGCCCGGGTCCTGGTCTTCGCGACCGGTGACCGTGCTGCGGCCGCGGAGGCCGCGGGCGCCGACATCGTCGGCTCCGACGAACTGATCGACGAGGTTGCGAAGGGCCGTCTGGACTTCGACGCCGTCGTCGCCACCCCGGACCTCATGGGCAAGGTCGGCCGCCTCGGCCGCGTCCTCGGCCCCCGTGGTCTGATGCCGAACCCGAAGACCGGCACCGTCACGATGGACGTCGCCAAGGCCGTCACCGACATCAAGGGCGGCAAGATCGAGTTCCGCGTCGACAAGCACTCGAACCTGCACTTCATCATCGGCAAGGTCTCCTTCGACGAGACCAAGCTGGTGGAGAACTACGCCGCGGCGCTGGAGGAGATCCTCCGTCTGAAGCCGTCGGCCGCGAAGGGCCGCTACATCAAGAAGGCGACCCTGACCACCACGATGGGCCCCGGCATCCCGCTGGACGCCAACCGCACCCGCAACCTCCTCGTCGAGGAGGACCCGGCCGCCGTCTGATCCTCACGGCAGCCGCGGTCGCGGACGCGTACGCGCACCGAAGCGGTCCCCGCAGCTCTCCGGAGCGGCGGGGGCCGCTTCTGCGTTCCCGGGGCAGGCCGGCCGGCTGGCGGGCCGCCTGCGCCTCGTGACGGCCGGACGGGGCGCTCGCGGGCGTCTCCCGGCGTCTCCGGGCGGCCCCGGGCCGGTCGGCCACCGTGCCCGGACGCGGGCGTGCGGTGCCCTGCCGGCCCGGGGTACGGCCTCGGCGGTGTCCGGGACCGCGGGGCGGAGCCCACCCGGCCACCCCGGCCGCGTCACCCGTCCGGACCGATTTGCTCGACGGCGTGCCGTTCGCGTACTCTTCCACGGAAGCCAAAGACCGCTGGTCGTTGCCGTGCCCTCGCGAGGGGCGTGGCGGCCGAAGGATCCGCTAGCTGCGGACGACCCGCGCAGGTGACTGTGGATGTAACTCCCGGACTCCGCTCCTCGACGAGCGCGCCCGGTCGAGTCACGCCCCGTGCGCCTGCGCCGGGGCGTTTCGTTTTGCCCAGTCTCCTTCCTTCAGCCCACGCGGTCCGAATCACCCGGAAGGAGGCCGAGGCTCATGGCGAGGCCCGACAAGTCTGCTGCGGTTGCCGAGCTGACGGACAAGTTCCGCAGCTCGAACGCCGCCGTGCTGACCGAGTACCGCGGTCTCACCGTGGCACAGCTCAAGCAGCTGCGCCGTTCGCTCGGTGAGAACGCCCAGTACGCCGTGGTGAAGAACACGCTGACCAAGATTGCGGCCAACGAGGCCGGGATCACGACGCTGGACGACCAGTTCGCTGGTCCGACGGCTGTCGCCTTCATCACCGGTGACCCGGTGGAGTCGGCGAAGGGTCTTCGTGACTTCGCCAAGGAGAACCCGAACCTGATCATCAAGGGCGGTGTCCTTGAAGGCAAGGCGCTCTCCGCCGATGAGATCAAGAAGCTTGCGGACCTCGAGTCCCGCGAGGTTCTGCTCGCCAAGCTGGCGGGCGCCATGAAGGGCAAGCAGTCCCAGACTGCCGCGCTCTTCCAGGCGCTTCCCTCGAAGTTCGTCCGCACCGCGGAGGCGCTTCGTGCCAAGCAGGCCGAGCAGGGCGGTGCCGAGTAATTCGGCTCGCGCAGTGATCCGCGCCGCCTGACGCGTCGCGGGTCGTAGCGGGCCCAACGTACGCCCGCCTCACATGTACACCCGGCACCAGCCGATTTAGTGGAAGGACCGCCATCATGGCGAAGCTGTCTCAGGAAGACCTGCTCGCGCAGTTCGAGGAGATGACCCTCATCGAGCTCTCCGAGTTCGTGAAGGCGTTCGAGGAGAAGTTCGACGTCACCGCCGCCGCCCCGGTCGCCGTGGCCGCCGCTGCCCAGGGTGGTGGCGAGGGTGCCGCCGCCGTCGAGGAGAAGGACGAGTTCGACGTCATCCTCACCGGCGCCGGCGACAAGAAGATCCAGGTCATCAAGGTCGTGCGTGAGCTGACCTCCCTGGGCCTGAAGGAGGCCAAGGACCTCGTCGACGGCACCCCGAAGCCGGTCCTCGAGAAGGTCAACAAGGAGGCCGCGGACAAGGCTGCCGAGTCCCTCAAGGCCGCCGGCGCCTCCGTCGAGGTCAAGTGACCTTTCGAGTCTCCTGACTCACCTCAGCGCCCGTCAGGGCGCTTCGAAGGGCGATCACCCAACCGGGTGGTCGCCCTTCGGCGTCTCCGGGACGCCTGCCTTGCGCTGAGCTCCACGCAGAGTATGGTGATCTTCGCCGTGCGCCCCGCTCGACCGGGGGCCTTGACGAACCGCACGCAGCGCGCGATTCTCAGGACGCGTCGTCACAACGATCCGGATCCGAGGCATGGATCGACGGACGAACGGGCAGTATCGATGTGCGCCGACAGCGCGAGGTGTCAGCGGGAGTTGAGAACAACGAGGGTCGCGAATTACTCGCCCTGGACATCAGTGGGCCAAGTGGCTACACTGACCCTTTGCGCTGCCTGTTAGCTGCCTCCTGCCCGTCACCAGGGGCATACTCTCGCAAGAGCACAGTTGACCGAATGCCCTGACCAGGCTTTTTGGCCGAATCGGGAACGTCTGTCTCCGTGCGCTGCGAGGGACCGGTACGCGCGTAGTGAGTCCGAGCCCTCGGAAGGACCCCCTCTTGGCCGCCTCGCGCAACGCCTCGACCGCGAATACGAACAACGGCGCAAGCACCGCCCCGCTGCGCATCTCCTTTGCAAAGATCAAGGAGCCCCTCGAGGTTCCGAACCTCCTCGCGCTGCAGACCGAGAGCTTTGACTGGCTGCTCGGCAACGCCGCGTGGAAGGCTCGTGTCGAGGCGGCTCTGGAATCCGGACAGGACGTCCCCACCAAGTCCGGTCTGGAGGAGATCTTCGAGGAGATCTCGCCGATCGAGGACTTCTCCGGGTCGATGTCGCTGACTTTCCGCGACCACCGCTTCGAGCCTCCGAAGAACTCGATCGACGAGTGCAAGGAGCGCGACTTCACGTACGCCGCGCCGCTCTTCGTCACGGCCGAGTTCACCAACAACGAGACCGGCGAGATCAAGTCCCAGACGGTCTTCATGGGCGACTTCCCGCTCATGACCAACAAGGGCACCTTCGTCATCAACGGCACCGAGCGTGTCGTGGTGTCGCAGCTCGTCCGCTCGCCGGGTGTGTACTTCGACTCCTCCATCGACAAGACGTCCGACAAGGACATCTTCTCCGCCAAGATCATCCCGTCCCGGGGTGCCTGGCTGGAGATGGAGATCGACAAGCGCGACATGGTCGGTGTCCGCATCGACCGCAA
The DNA here is from genome assembly GCF_000716335.1 of Streptomyces sp. NRRL S-118. GTDB lineage: Bacteria > Actinomycetota > Actinomycetes > Streptomycetales > Streptomycetaceae > Streptomyces. Next base: position 32,045 of record NZ_KL591014.1, read on the forward strand.
GCGCAAGCAGTCCGTGACCGTCCTCCTCAAGGCGCTCGGCTGGACCACCGAGCAGATCCTGCAGGAGTTCGGCGAGTACGAGTCCATGCGCGCCACCCTGGAGAAGGACCACACCCAGGGCCAGGACGACGCGCTGCTCGACATCTACCGCAAGCTGCGCCCGGGCGAGCCGCCGACGCGCGAGGCCGCCCAGACGCTTCTGGAGAACCTCTACTTCAACCCGAAGCGTTACGACCTGGCCAAGGTCGGCCGCTACAAGGTCAACAAGAAGCTCGGTGCGGACGAGCCGCTGGACGCCGGCGTCCTGACCGTCGACGACGTCATCGCGACGATCAAGTACCTGGTCAAGCTCCACGCGGGCGAGACCGAGACCGTCGGCGAGAACGGGTCCACGATCGTCGTCGAGACCGACGACATCGACCACTTCGGCAACCGTCGTCTGCGCAACGTCGGCGAGCTCATCCAGAACCAGGTCCGCACGGGTCTGGCTCGTATGGAGCGCGTCGTCCGCGAGCGCATGACCACCCAGGACGTCGAGGCGATCACGCCGCAGACCCTGATCAACATCCGGCCGGTCGTCGCCTCCATCAAGGAGTTCTTCGGCACCAGCCAGCTGTCGCAGTTCATGGACCAGAACAACCCGCTGTCCGGGCTGACGCACAAGCGTCGTCTGTCCGCGCTCGGCCCGGGTGGTCTGTCCCGTGAGCGGGCCGGCTTCGAGGTTCGTGACGTGCACCCGTCCCACTACGGACGCATGTGCCCGATCGAGACCCCCGAAGGCCCGAACATCGGTCTGATCGGTTCGCTCGCCTCGTACGGCCGCGTCAACGCGTTCGGCTTCGTCGAGACGCCGTACCGCAAGGTCGTCGAGGGCCAGGTCACCGACGAGGTGGACTACCTGACCGCCGACGAGGAGGACCGCTTCGTCATCGCCCAGGCCAACGCGCCGCTGACCGACGAGCTCCGCTTCGCCGAGAGCCGCGTCCTGGTCCGCCGCCGCGGTGGTGAGGTCGACTACGTCGCGCCCGACGACGTGGACTACATGGACGTCTCGCCGCGCCAGATGGTGTCGGTCGCGACCGCCATGATCCCGTTCCTCGAGCACGACGACGCCAACCGTGCCCTCATGGGCGCGAACATGATGCGCCAGGCCGTTCCGCTCATCAAGGCGGAGGCCCCGCTCGTCGGCACCGGCATGGAGTACCGCTGTGCCACCGACGCCGGCGACGTCGTCAAGGCCGAGAAGGACGGTGTGATCCAGGAGCTCTCCGCGGACTACATCACCGTCGCCAACGACGACGGCACGTACATCACGTACCGCCTGGCCAAGTTCGCCCGCTCCAACCAGGGCACCTCGGTCAACCAGAAGGTCGTCGTCTCCGAGGGCGACCGCGTCGTCGAGGGCCAGGTCCTCGCCGACGGTCCGGCCACCGAGAACGGCGAGATGGCCCTCGGCAAGAACCTGCTCGTGGCGTTCATGCCGTGGGAGGGTCACAACTACGAGGACGCGATCATCCTGTCGCAGCGCCTCGTGCAGGACGACGTCCTCTCCTCGATCCACATCGAGGAGCACGAGGTCGACGCCCGTGACACCAAGCTCGGCCCGGAGGAGATCACCCGGGACATCCCGAACGTCTCCGAGGAGGTCCTCGCCGACCTCGACGAGCGCGGCATCATCCGGATCGGTGCCGAGGTCGTCGCCGGCGACATCCTCGTCGGCAAGGTCACCCCGAAGGGTGAGACCGAGCTGACCCCGGAGGAGCGCCTGCTCCGCGCGATCTTCGGTGAGAAGGCCCGTGAGGTCCGTGACACCTCGCTGAAGGTGCCGCACGGCGAGACCGGCAAGGTCATCGGCGTCCGCGTCTTCGACCGCGAGGAGGGCGACGAGCTTCCCCCCGGTGTGAACCAGCTGGTGCGCGTGTACGTCGCGCAGAAGCGCAAGATCACCGACGGTGACAAGCTCGCCGGCCGTCACGGCAACAAGGGCGTCATCTCCAAGATCCTGCCGATCGAGGACATGCCGTTCCTGGAGGACGGCACCCCGGTCGACATCATCCTCAACCCGCTGGGTGTCCCGTCCCGAATGAACCCGGGACAGGTCCTGGAGATCCACCTCGGCTGGCTCGCCAGCCGCGGCTGGGACGTCTCCGGCCTCGCGGACGAGTGGGCGCAGCGCCTGCAGGCCATCGGTGCCGACCAGGTCGAGCCCGGCACCAACGTCGCCACCCCCGTCTTCGACGGTGCGCGTGAGGACGAGCTGGCCGGTCTGCTGCAGCACACCATCCCGAACCGCGACGGCGAGCGCATGGTGCTCCCGTCCGGCAAGGCCCGGCTGTTCGACGGCCGCTCCGGCGAGCCGTTCCCGGACCCGATCTCGGTCGGGTACATGTACATCCTCAAGCTCCACCACCTGGTCGACGACAAGCTGCACGCCCGCTCGACCGGTCCGTACTCGATGATCACCCAGCAGCCCCTGGGTGGTAAGGCTCAGTTCGGTGGCCAGCGCTTCGGTGAGATGGAGGTGTGGGCGCTGGAGGCCTATGGCGCCGCGTACGCCCTCCAGGAGCTGCTGACCATCAAGTCCGACGACGTCACCGGTCGCGTGAAGGTCTACGAGGCCATCGTCAAGGGCGAGAACATCCCCGAGCCCGGCATCCCCGAGTCCTTCAAGGTGCTCATCAAGGAGATGCAGTCCCTGTGCCTCAACGTGGAGGTGCTGTCCTCGGACGGCATGTCCATCGAGATGCGCGACACTGACGAGGACGTCTTCCGCGCTGCGGAGGAGCTCGGTATCGACCTGTCCCGGCGCGAGCCGAGCAGCGTCGAAGAGGTCTGACGGGTCTGGTCGGGGCCTCCCTGTGAGGCCCCGGCCCTGCCCCGGACCCGTACAGACCATGATTGAGACTCAAACCCTGAGAGGGATTGACGCATAGTGCTCGACGTCAACTTCTTCGACGAGCTGCGGATCGGCCTGGCCACCGCGGACGACATCCGTCAGTGGTCCCACGGCGAGGTCAAGAAGCCGGAGACCATCAACTACCGCACCCTGAAGCCCGAAAAGGACGGACTCTTCTGCGAGAAGATCTTCGGTCCGACCCGGGACTGGGAGTGCTACTGCGGCAAGTACAAGCGTGTCCGCTTCAAGGGCATCATCTGTGAGCGGTGTGGCGTCGAGGTCACCCGCGCCAAGGTGCGCCGTGAGCGGATGGGCCACATCGAGCTGGCCGCTCCCGTCACCCACATCTGGTACTTCAAGGGCGTCCCGTCCCGGCTGGGCTACCTGCTGGACCTCGCCCCGAAGGACCTGGAGAAGGTCATCTACTTCGCGGCGTACATGATCACGTACGTCGACGAGGAGCGCCGCACGCGCGACCTGCCCTCGCTGGAGGCCCACGTCTCCGTCGAGCGCCAGCAGATCGAGCAGCGCCGCGACGCCGACCTCGAGGCCCGCGCCAAGAAGCTCGAGGGCGACCTGGCCGAGCTGGAGGCCGAGGGTGCCAAGGCCGACGTGCGCCGCAAGGTGCGCGAGGGCGCCGAGCGCGAGATGAAGCAGCTGCGCGACCGTGCCCAGCGCGAGATCGACCGTCTCGACGAGGTGTGGAACCGCTTCAAGAACCTCAAGGTCCAGGACCTCGAGGGCGACGAGCTGCTCTACCGCGAGCTGCGCGACCGCTTCGGCACGTACTTCGACGGTTCGATGGGTGCCGCGGCGCTGCAGAAGCGCCTGGAGTCCTTCGACCTGGAGGAGGAGGCCGAGCGCCTCCGCGAGATCATCCGTACCGGCAAGGGCCAGAAGAAGACCCGTGCGCTCAAGCGCCTGAAGGTCGTCTCCGCGTTCCTCCAGACCAGCAACAGCCCCAAGGGCATGGTGCTGGACTGCGTGCCGGTCATCCCGCCGGACCTGCGTCCGATGGTGCAGCTGGACGGTGGCCGCTTCGCGACCTCCGACCTGAACGACCTGTACCGCCGTGTGATCAACCGCAACAACCGCCTCAAGCGTCTTCTCGACCTCGGTGCCCCCGAGATCATCGTGAACAACGAGAAGCGGATGCTGCAGGAGGCCGTCGACGCGCTGTTCGACAACGGCCGCCGCGGTCGCCCGGTCACCGGTCCCGGCAACCGCCCGCTGAAGTCCCTCAGCGACATGCTGAAGGGCAAGCAGGGCCGCTTCCGCCAGAACCTGCTCGGCAAGCGAGTCGACTACTCGGCGCGTTCCGTCATCGTCGTCGGCCCGCAGCTGAAGCTGCACCAGTGCGGTCTGCCCAAGGCCATGGCGCTGGAGCTCTTCAAGCCGTTCGTGATGAAGCGCCTGGTCGACCTGAACCACGCGCAGAACATCAAGTCGGCCAAGCGCATGGTCGAGCGCGGCCGCACCGTCGTGTACGACGTCCTCGAAGAGGTCATCGCCGAGCACCCGGTGCTGCTGAACCGTGCGCCCACGCTGCACCGCCTCGGCATCCAGGCCTTCGAGCCGCAGCTGGTCGAGGGCAAGGCCATCCAGATCCACCCGCTCGTCTGCACCGCGTTCAACGCGGACTTCGACGGTGACCAGATGGCCGTCCACCTGCCGCTCTCCGCGGAGGCGCAGGCCGAGGCCCGCATCCTGATGCTGTCCTCGAACAACATCCTCAAGCCGGCCGACGGCCGTCCCGTCACCATGCCGACCCAGGACATGGTGCTGGGCCTCTTCTTCCTCACCACGGACGAGGAGGAGCGCGAGGTGCGCGGCGAGGGCCGTGCGTTCAACTCCACCGCCGAGGCGATCATGGCCTTCGACGCCCGGGAGCTCTCGCTCCAGGCGAAGGTCGACATCCGCTTCCCGATCGGCACCGTCCCGCCGCGTGGCTGGACCCCGCCGGTGGAGGAGGACGGCGACGACTCCGTCGGCGCCGGTGCCTGGCAGCAGGGTGACTCGTTCCGTCTGCGGACGACCCTGGGCCGCGCGCTCTTCAACGAGCTGCTGCCCGAGGACTACCCGTTCGTCGACTACACGGTCGGCAAGAAGCAGCTCTCCGAGATCGTCAACGACCTCGCCGAGCGCTACCCCAAGGTCATCGTGGCGGCGACGCTCGACAACCTGAAGGCGGCCGGCTTCTACTGGGCGACCCGTTCCGGTGTCACCGTCGCCATCTCCGACGTCGTCGTTCCCGAGGCGAAGAAGGAGATCGTCGCGGGCTACGAGGCGCAGGACGAGAAGGTCCAGAAGCAGTACGAGCGCGGTCTGATCACCAAGGACGAGCGCACGCAGGAGCTCATCGCGATCTGGACCAAGGCGACCAACGAGGTCGCCGAGGCGATGAACGACAACTTCCCGAAGACCAACCCCATCTTCATGATGGTCAACTCGGGTGCTCGCGGAAACATGATGCAGATGCGTCAGATCGCGGGTATGCGTGGTCTGGTGTCGAACGCCAAGAACGAGACCATTCCGCGTCCGATCAAGGCGTCGTTCCGCGAGGGCCTGTCCGTGCTGGAGTACTTCATCTCCACCCACGGTGCCCGTAAGGGTCTGGCCGACACCGCTCTGCGTACCGCCGACTCGGGTTACCTCACCCGTCGTCTGGTGGACGTCTCGCAGGACGTCATCATCCGCGAGGAGGACTGCGGCACCGAGCGCGGTCTGAAGCTGCGGATCGCGGCGAAGGACGAGACGGGCGTGCTCCGCAAGGCGGAGGACGTCGAGACCTCCGTGTACGCGCGGATGCTCGCCGAGGACGTCGTCGTGGACGGCAAGGTCATCGCGCCGGCCAACGTCGACCTGGGTGACGTGCTCATCGACCAGCTCGTCGCCGCGGGCGTCGAGGAGGTCAAGACCCGCTCGGTCCTGACCTGTGAGTCTGCGGTCGGTACGTGTGCGTACTGCTACGGCCGTTCGCTCGCCACCGGCAAGCTGGTCGACATCGGTGAGGCGGTCGGCATCATCGCCGCCCAGTCCATCGGTGAGCCCGGTACCCAGCTGACGATGCGTACCTTCCACACCGGTGGTGTGGCCGGTGACGACATCACCCAGGGTCTGCCCCGTGTCGTCGAGCTCTTCGAGGCCCGTACCCCGAAGGGTGTCGCCCCGATCTCCGAGGCCTCCGGCCGCGTGCGGATCGAGGAGACCGAAAAGACGAAGAAGATCATCGTCACCCCGGACGACGGCAGCGACGAGACGGCCTACCCGATCTCGAAGCGCGCCAAGGTCCTGGTCGGCGAGGGCGACCACGTCGAGGTGGGCCAGAAGCTCACCGCGGGTGCCACCAACCCGCACGACGTGCTGCGCATCCTGGGTCAGCGTGCCGTCCAGGTCCACCTGGTCGGCGAGGTCCAGAAGGTCTACAACTCGCAGGGTGTGTCGATCCACGACAAGCACATCGAGATCATCATCCGGCAGATGCTGCGCCGCGTGACGATCATCGAGTCCGGCGACGCGGAACTGCTGCCGGGCGAGCTCGTCGAGCGGTCGAAGTTCGAGTCCGAGAACCGTCGTGTGGTCACCGAGGGCGGTCACCCCGCCTCCGGCCGTCCGCAGCTGATGGGTATCACCAAGGCGTCGCTGGCGACGGAGTCGTGGCTGTCCGCGGCCTCCTTCCAGGAGACGACCAGGGTCCTGACGGACGCGGCGATCAACGCCAAGTCCGACTCCCTGATCGGCCTCAAGGAGAACGTCATCATCGGTAAGCTCATCCCGGCCGGTACGGGTCTGTCCCGCTACCGCAACATCCGGGTCGAGCCGACCGAGGAGGCCAAGGCCGCGATGTACTCGGCCGTCGGCTACGACGACATCGACTACTCGCCGTTCGGCACGGGCTCCGGCCAGGCCGTCCCGCTGGAGGACTACGACTACGGTCCGTACAACCAGTAAGCGAGCAGCTTGATCGACCGAAGGGCGGTCACCCCGTACGCACGGGGTGGCCGCCCTTCGGGCTTCCTACCGGCCGGCCGCCTGCCAGAAGGCGAGGGCGAAGCCGGCGCCGGCGGTGAGCGCCGTGACGCTGGCCAGCGGCCAGCGGGTGCGCTCCAGCGCGTCGAGCCGTGCCTCGTGGTCGGCGAGCTGCTTGTCGGTCTGGTCGCTGCGCTGGACGAGCAGGGCCAGCGAGCCGTCGGCGCGGGCGAACCCGGCTTCCAGCGTGCCGCGCAGCCGTTCCAGCTCGAGGGCGACGGTCACCGGGTCGTTCCGGTCAGTCTCGGTCATCGGCGGCTCCCGGTGATCCACTGCTCAGCCAGGACGGCAGCAGTCTCTGTACGGCCTCCAGGGCCATGATCCGCGCCAGCGCGCCGGCGACGGCCAGGGCTCCGGCGACCCAGGGGAGGGTGGCCGGGACACCGGACGCGTCCACGATCGCGGGGAGCACAACGGCGATGCCGACGGCGGACTGGAGGATGGTTCTGGCCGTGCGCTTGGCGGCATCGGTCATGATCGGTGGACTCCTCAGCGGGTGTAGGGGACCTTCAGGGCGTTCCAGGAGGTGCGGCCCGGCACGCCGTCCGCGTCGGATCCGGAGAAGCCGAGCTTGCGCTGCCACCGGGCGTAGCTGCGCCGGTCGGCCTCGGACCAGCGGGGGCCGGGGCCGACCTCGTACGCCGAGCAGCCCTCGGCGACCAGCCGGCGGCCCATGGCGGTGATCACCGGGGAGCTGGTGGCGGAGGTGAAGAAGGACGAGCCGGGGAAGGGCTGGTGGCGGGGGGCGGCCGGGGTGCCGGGGCCGGCGGATCCGGCCGGGCGGTCCGGCCGGGCGGCGGTGGCGAGCCGGGCGGCGACGCGGGAGCGCATCGTGCCCATCTCGAAGCCGCGCGGGTCGGTCTTGGTGGCGGTCCACTCCTTGTGGCCGATCACGGAGGCCGCGGACCAGCCGTGGGCCCGGCAGAGCGCGGCGGCGGCCCGCTCGATCGCGTCCAGCTGGGCGGCCGGCCAGGGGTCCTTGCCGTCACCGAGGTTGACGCACTCGAAGCCGTAGAAGTGGGCGTTGCCGTCGGTGTCCTGGGAGTCCGGGCGGGGCGTGGCGGTCTCCGCCCTGACCGCGCGCAGCACGTCGCCGTCGCCGGACCCGGCGTGGTTGGCGCGGCCGTTGGCGATCAGATGGACCCTGCCCTCCTTGTCGATGACGGCCTGGCAGAGGGGGCCGGGCAGGGCCGCGTAGCCGTCGCGGCACAGCGCGACCGAGGCGGCGGAACCGCTGGAGACGGTGTGGTGCACGATCACGCCGTGCACCGGGCCCCAGGCGCCTTTGTGGTTGCGGTTGCGGGTGCGCCAGCCGGGGTGTTCGACGACGCGCACTCCCTCGGCGCGCAGGGCGGCGAGGAGCCGGTCGGGGGTGAGGGGAGCTGCCATCGCTGAGTCTCCTCGTCGTTCGGGAGCGTTCGGAGCGTTCAAGGCGCTCGGAGCGCTCGGAGCGTTCGGGCCCGGAGGCGGGCCGGGGGCCGCCGGCCCGCCTGGGGCGGGCCGGCGGCCGCGGGGCTCACATCACGGGGTCGATACGGATGAACCGGGTGTCGAAGTTGCCGGTGCTGCTGGCGTTGGCCGTCCGGTAGGCGGGGGTGGCGGTGTGCGTGGTGCCCACGGCCAGGCCGCTGACCAGGAACTGCGTCGACACGGAGGACCGGTTGGGGGTGTTGACCAGCGCCGCCCGGTCGTCGGACGCGGGGAGCACCACGGCGCCGGCCGAGTTGCGGACGTTCGCCGACATGTAGGAGCCGACACCGGTGGAGGTGCTGTGCATGTAGCAGCCCACGGTGATGATGACCTGGCCCGAGGCGGGCACGGTGAACGAGGCGTTCATCGGGTCGCCCACGGCGTCCGTCAGGGTCTCGGCCCAGGCGGTGCTGGTGGTGCTGCCGCCGTCGAGGTTGACCCGGAAGACCGGCACCGGACCGACGGGCGCCCAGGCCGAACCCGTGTAGTACATCAGGCGCCCCGGCGAGGCGATCCACGCCACCATCCCGGCCACCGGCGCCGCGACCTTGGTGTCCCGCTCGGAGGCGGTGGCGAACCGCAGCACCGCCCGCCCGTCCAGCGACTGGGCGAGCGACTGGAGGTGCGCGGGCAGGTCGGCGGGGTCGCTCGGCTGCGGGTAGGGGAGGTTGCTGAGCGGGGTGTACTGGGTGGTCATGCGATCTCCTCCTGGCCTCCGCCGGAGACGGGAACGGCGGGTGCGGTGTCGGGCTCGGGTCCGGGCTCCGGCGCCCCCGGGACGGGGGCCGGGGGAGCGGGTGTGGCGGGGTGTTCCTCCAGGAGCACCCCGACCGGGTGGGTCGGGTCTCCCGGCGCCTCGGTGATGATCTCCACCGGGGCAGGGGCCGGCTCCTCGGTGACAGGCGGCGGCGCGGGCTCCTCGGGCACGGGGACGTCCCCGGCCACGAGGGCGTCCTCGACCGTCGCGTCGTCGGTGTTCTCGGTCATGGCGAGCTCTCCTTCACCTGCCGCCAGGTCAGACCGCTGTCGGCGAGGTCTCCCAGCGTGGGATGGGCGGCGGCGACGTCCGCGTAGGTGGCGCCGGTCGCCAGGGGGCTGCGGTCGGAGGCGGTGTCGGGCGTCAGTCCGGCGTCCGCCGGAATGCCGTTCGTCCTGGTGCCGCGCAGGGTCAGGGTCTGCTGTACGGTTCCGGCCGCCGTGGAGCCGGTCTTGATCCCGACGACCCAGGCGAGGGTGTCCAGGGCGGCCCCGGTGGAGTCCACGACGCGTACGACGTCACCGAGCTGGATGCGCGGGTCGTACAGCACCTCCACCTCGCCGAGCACGGGCACGGGGTACTGACCCGCCACCCGCATCGCGTCGGCGAGTTCCTGCGCCGCCCGGTAGTCCTGTATCCAGTCGCTGGCCTCGGCGTAGAACTCCTGGCGTCCGTGGTACTTCTCGCTCGTGCTGCCGGAGATCCACGAGGTCGCCTGCCGCTCGACCGCCTCGGTGGACGGCTTGAGCGTCTGGATGTGGACGGAGGGCTTGCCGTCCTCCGTCACCGTGTACAGGCGCCGGCCGGTGCGGTTGGTGAACCGCAGGACGAGGCATCCCTCCTCCCGCCGCGCGAGGATGTCCACGGCTCCCTTGACGGCGTCCGCGCCGGCCGCGTTGGAGGCCGCGAAGCGCACCGAGAAGCCGGGAGCGACGCTCTGGTCGTCGTCGACGTTCGGCGGACCGACGTCGAACTCCTCGTCGGCCAGTACGTACTTCAGCGTCACCGAGCTGTTGCCGGGCACCTCGCGCACCGCGGTGTCGTTGTACGCCGTACCGTTGGTGACCTTCACCGACGACCAGTCCTTGAACGGCTGGACGCAGTAGTTGCGGCAGGCGTCGATCTCCTCGGTGACGGTGAGAGCCGCGATGTCCCGTACCGAGGTCAGGGTCAGGTCGGGCGATGTCGGGGGCTTCGCGAAGCGCGTGTAGTTGCGCCAGTGGAAGACGCCCCGCTCGTCGAACTCGGCCGTCGACATGCTCGCCTTGGCGATCTGCGTGATCACGTCCCACTGGGATCCGGACACCCGCGGGACCGCGTACAGCGGGAGGATCGCGTCGTCCAGTTCGGCTTCCTTGACCCACGTCCTCTGGGCGAACTCCGCGGCCGTGGGCGCGGCGGCCAGCCCGCTGGTGAGCTGGACCGCCTCGGCGGCGAGCTGCGTCACCAGCCGCAGCTGGTACAGCTCGGCGGCCGGCTGTTCGGCGTAGGGGTGCGAGAAGGTCGCCGGGTTGCACGGGTGGTGCGTCCCGTCCGGCGCGGTCAGGAAGGGCTGCACGGTCGGCTGTACGGTCGTCCCGGTCGACGTGGTGTCGAACAGGCCGCCGATGTGCCAGACGCCGGGCTTCTCCTTGAGCGCCGGGATGTCCCAGGTGTAGTAGTAGCCGCTGCCCTCCCGGGTGCCGGAGTGCATGAACACCTGGCCGGTCGAGAAGTCGACGGCCAGCCGCAGCCGGCCGGTCTGGGTGCCGGTGCGGTTGAGGTCCAGCTCCAGGACGACGGAGCTGCCGAATCCGACCGCGCTGTTCACCCATGCCTCGGCGAACAGCCGGCTGCCCGGAACGGTCACCCGGCTGCGGGGGAACCAGGTGGCGGTCATCGCGTTGGTGTCCGGCGCGGCGGCGTGCGGCACGAGTGCCATCTCGTGCGGGGCGCCCTGCCGGGTCCAGCTGTAATGCCGTGGATCCGGGACGACCTCCGGCTGGCCGTAGGTCGCGGCGAACCCGCCGTGCAGCGAGGCGTACACCAGGGTGAGCGGCGCGGCCGGGTCGAACTCCGGGTAGCGCGGCGGCGGGCAGGAGTGGACGCCCGCCTGCCGCAGCAGCTCGTCGACGCACCAGGTGGCGGTGGCCACCGGACGCCGCCAGTAGAAGCCGGCGTACGGCTTGGGCAGCTCCGCGGGACCGTGCAGCCGCTCAGCGCCGTCGAGCGCCGTCAGCTGCACGGTGTCCGTGCCGGAGGCGGCGGACCGGTTGCGCAGGGTGCCGCGGAAGGCGGGCAGGACGCCGGCGTCGGTGCCGTACAGGTGGACCACGGACTGGCCGGGGCGGGCGATGTCACCGGTCGAGCGCGGCGCCCACGGCGAGTACAGCGCGGGCGCCGACTTGCCGCCGGTGCCGGACAGCTGGAGCTGCAACTGCGCCGACGAGCTGCCGGAGAACGCGCGCATGGCGTCCGGCAGGTCGGTGCTGTAGCTGCGCTCCAGCTGCCAGGACTGGACCTGTTCGGACACGTCCTGGCCGCCGAGGCGGGTGGTGTGGTCGGTGACGCGCGAGCCGGACTGGAGCGTGCCGGTCAGCTTCTCGTCAGTTGCTCGCACCGGCCACCTCCGCCAGCTCGATGGAGACGTTGCGGTACGGCAGCGGGCGGGCCGGGGAGTCGGTGTAGGCCGTGACGGCCATCACCGGGCACCCGTCGCCGGGCAGCTGGGGCACCGCCGGGTCGATGTGCAGCAGCTTCGCCGGGCCGATCCGCGACTGGAACGCCGTGGCCGCCGAGGCGAACGACACGGTGGCCGAGACGTGGGTGGCGCCGGCCGGCACGGCCGCCGGGGACCAGCCGGTGACGGTTGCCAGGGACGCGCCGGCGGCGTCGTGGAAGGTGAGCGCGCAGCTCTGGGCGCGGCTGCGGACCGCCGCGGGCAGCACCAGGCCGACCAGTCCCGCCCCGGGCGGCAGCGCGTGCCCCTTCTGGGTGCCGTTGACGAAGGTCAGCGTTCCGGTGGTGGACGCGGCCAGGGAGGCGACCGCGTACCCCGAGGCGTCCGTCGACAGGGTGATTCCCGTCGCCGACCACTGCGTGAGCGGGCCCCTGCCGGCGGCCTGCTCGGCGGGCAGCAGGTTCACCGGGGCGGTGGGCACGTGGTCGTCGTCGATGGTCAGCACGGCACCGTCGAGACCGTACGTCCCGATCTCGCCGGCGACCCCCGAAGGGGTGACCAGCGCGGCACCCGCGGGGACCGTCGCCACGAGGGTGTGCCCGGTGTCGGCCGCGGACGACAGATAGGTGCCCGCCGCGTCCCGCCAGTGCAGGCGGGTGGCGCAGGGGCCGACCCGCCACGACTTCGGCAGGGTGAACCGCACCCGCATGCCGGGCGAGACGGGGAAGCCGGCCCGGGGCCGGCGCTGCCAGTTGAGCTGCGCCGTGGTGGTCTCCGCCTTCCAGACGTACGTCTGGGGCAGCGCCCCGGCGGCCGTCGACAGCTCCAGCCTGCCGCTGCCGCTCACGGAGGTGTACCAGACGTTGTACGGGGAGCTGGACGCGATGCGCCCCTCCGCCTGGAGCGGGTCGAGCAGGTTGCGCGCCACCGGGTCGAGCAGGTCGACGGGGCCGGGCCCGTCGATGCGGCGGGCCAGCCGGTCCAGGTGCGCCGCGTCGTCCTGCGAGAGCCGGTCGAAGGTGAGCTTGATCCGGCGGGGGGCTCGCTTGGGCGCGATCGTGGTGATCTGGCCGCTCAGCGAGGTGAACTGGGAGACACCGAGGTCCGCTCCGCGTTCGAAGGCGGTGGCCGCCTGGCTGATCTCCCGGAGCTGTCCGGGCAGGCCGACCCAGAGATTCCTTGGCATGGGACGTGCCTCCTTCCTTGGTCATGGCTACGGGGCCGAGGGCATGGCGGTGGCCCCGGAGGGCGGCCGGGGGGGGCCGGGCCGCCGCCGGGGGCGTGGGGTACGGGAGCCGCCGGGCACCGGGGCCGACGAAGCCGGGGGTTCCGGTGCCGCGGGGTGTGCGAGGCCGGCGAGGGCCCCGGTCCTTCGCGGCGGGCCGGGCGGCCGGTCTAGCGGCGGGCGAGCTGCCGGTGGCCCGCGATCACGGCGCGGGCGATGGTCTGGCCGTCGACCTGGACGTGGACGGGCCGCTCGGCGAGCCGCTCGACCGCCTCGGCGAGCCGGGCGATCTGGGCGCGGCTGCCGCCGGGGCCGATCATGCGCTCCAGCTTGCTGAGCGGGATGACGGCCTCGTGCTCGCCGGCCTCACCGATCACGGCGAGGGTGCCGCCGTTGCGGGGCTGGACGACGCCGCCCTTGGCGAGGTGGGGGATGGGGATCTTCGGCAGGCTGATGGAGAAGCTCTTGCCGCCGAAGACCGGCACCCAGCCCGGGATCGAGACCTTGAACCCGTTGAGCGCGCCGATGATGGTGTTGACGGCGGTGGCGAAGGCCCGGAAGGGCGCGAGCATGACGTTGCCGATGCCCTTGAGGATCGGCGTGATGACCCCGATCGCTGTCGAGACCGCGCTCTGGATCGCCTTCATGCCGGACTTGAAGCCCTTGGTGACGACCGAGACGATCTTGTCGACGTTGACGAACTTGGCGATGAGCGGCGCGAGCAGCGCCATGATGAGGCCGAACGGGTTGGCGGCCATCACCAGGTTGAGCCCTCGCTGTGCGAGGCTCGCCCCCTTCAGGCCCTTGGCCAGCCCGCCGCCCATGGTCTTGCCGGTCTTGTCGGCGTTCTTGCCGGCCTTGCCGACCGACTTCTCGACGGCGTCGGCCTGTCGCTTGACGTCCCGCAGGGCGTTCTTGGCCTTGTCGGCGGAGCCCTTGAGCTTGTCGAGGGAGGTCTTGAACTTGTCGGTGCCGCCCTTCGCCTTGCCGAAGGAGGTGTTGGCGTTGTTCAGGCCGGTCCGGAGCTTGCCGACGGCACTGTTGCCGTTGTTCGCGGAGGTCCGGAGCTTGCCGAGGGAGGAGCCGGCCTTGTCGGCGCCGCCCTTGACCTTGCTCATGGCGGCGGACGCCTTGTCGCTGCCGCCCTTGATCCTGGACAGGGCGGTGTCGGCCTGTCCCGCGGTGGTCTTCATGCGGTTCAGCGGCGAGGCGGCCTGCTCGACCGATCGCTTGAGCCCGCCCATCTGCTTCGACGCCGAGTCGGCGTTCGAGCGCAGGCCGCGCAGTGAACCCGCGGCCTTGTTCAGGGAACTGACCAGAGACATCGTCATTCCTTTCCGCGGGGATACGCGGCTTTCTTCGTCATCCGATGGCGGTGATGAGGTTGTTGATGCGGCGCTCCAGGTGGTTCAGATGGCTGGCCACCGCCTGGACGTTCCCCACGTTCACCGGCTCGGCCCGACGCGTCGGCGCCACGGAATTGGCTGTCCGATTGCGAAGGCCACGGATGTACCGCTCCACATTCTGGATCCGCTGGCCGTGGTCCCGGGCGGTGTCCCTCATCGCGCCGGAACGCTCTCTCGGGTACTGGTCCATGAAACGCTGGACGTGCGGGCGGAGCTCCTTCGCCAGGTCCAGGGCGGCCTGGGCGTGAAGTTTGAGCTTCTCCGGCGACATGCCCCGCATGTCGAGGGCTTTGTCCTCGGCGATCTGCGCGAGGTCCCACTTGGTCCACTCGGCCTTCACCAGGGTGGCCTCGGCATTGAAGCCGTTGAACGTGGCCACGGCGGCATTGGCCTCGGGCTTGATGGCGTTGACCGCGGCGGTCAGCGCGTTGACCTCGCTCTTGAAGATTGTGAATTCGGAGTTCTTGACGCCGAAGGTGTCTATGTGGTCCTTGAGGAATTTTACGGCCTGGTCGAGAAAATCCTTGTCGTCTTTCTTCTTCTTTTCCTTCTGGGTTTCTTTCTCTGGCGGAGTGCCCATATCGCCCTCTTCCTTTCGGGATCCCGGCGTGCTATAATCCGTCGATTAGCGATGGTCGCTGTCGACTGAAAATGGCGGGGAATGAATATTCTTCTCGGGGCTGTTTCCGGATCGGTGGCCCTGCTGTTCCTGTGGGGCGCGTGGATGGTCGCCGGAAAGGGCGTAGCGGTGCTGCGCGGGGCCCGGCGCGACATGGCGGCCAGTGCGACCGTGAAAGGCACGTGTGTGGGGACCGGCGGCACACGCCACTCGTACCGCTTCACGACGCCGGACGGTGCGACGCACGTTGCGTACGTGGGGCGCACCGGTTCCCTCGACACGCCGAAGGTCGGGTCCACGGCCCTGCTCCGCTACCGCAAGGACGATCCGAAGGTCGCCACCACATTCGCCACGACTGTGATCGTCGTGCCGCTCGGAGGGGTCATGACCGTGGTGCTGGCCCTCTTCTGTGCCGTCGCCGGGGCGCTCTGCGGATTTCTTGCCCTTGCGCTGATGGCGGGGCTCTGAGGGGTCTCGCGGACCTGGGGCCGGGGGCAGGGCCGGGGCATTGATCGGCGTCGGGGATCAGGACCCGGATCAGGCGAAGAAGCGGCTGAGTTCGGCCGGGCCCGGAGTCGCCGGCCCGCTCTCCGGCGGGGCGGACTCCTCCGCCTCCCCGCCGTCGCCGTCGGGCCGCGGCACCGGCTTCGGGTACTCCAGTGCCTCCGCGTCCTCGTCCTGGTTGACCGTGGCGAACATCCAGTTGGACTCGGCGAGATGGTCCACCGCGGCGGCGAGCAGGTAGTCGCTCACTCCCCACTCCGCCGCCTCGCCGTGCAGCGCGCGCGCGAGCGCGCTGTCGCGCGGCATGTGCCGGACGAGCACCGCGAGCCGGCGGGAGGAGAGCCGGCCGCGGTGCCAGTCGAGCAGGTCCACGCCGTAGTGGCGCAGCAGGTCGGCCTCCAGGGCCTCGGCGTGCTCCTCGACGAGCACGCCGAGGCTCAGCCTTCCCCCAGGCCGAGCCCCGTCTCCTTGCCGTACGCCTCCAGGATCGCCGCGATGTCCTGCATCGTGACATCGAGGCGGTCGAAGCGGGCGTACTGCTGCTCGCCCAGCAGCAGCCGCAGCAGCCCGTCGACGTCGTTGTCGTCGAGCTCGCGCAGCTTGCGGGCGGTGGAGCGGGACAGCTCCGTCGGCAGCTGGAAGGTCTGGTCGTCGAGCTCGAAGCTCCAGGCACGGCCGAGGGCTTCCAGGCGCTGGGCGCGGGCGGCGTTGACGTTGAAGGAGGACATGCGTGGGCTCCTTTGAGGAATGAGGCGGGGAAACGAAGGCGCCGGCGCCCGGCGCGCGGCCACAGGGGACCGCGCGCCGGACACCGGCGTGGGGGAGGGACCGGCGCCGGGGGAGCGCCGCGCCCTTACGCGTACGACTTGTCCTTCATGATCCAGGTCGCGAGCGTGGAGCTGCCCTCGGCGGCGAGGGCGGTGAAGGTGACACCGAGCTTCAGCGCCCCGGTGCGGGTGAGGGAGATCTCCTCGGTCTCCGTCACCTGACCGCGCGGGATGATGAAGCGGTACGTGACGTCCGAGCCGTCCTTGAACTCGATGCCGAGCTGGCGCTCGTCCTTCTGCGGCTCGGCGCCCATCGCGTACGTGTAGGTGTCGGTGATGCCGGTCACCGCGGCGACCGCGCCGCCGCCCATGAAGAACGGCAGCGTGTCCTTGTTGAACTGCAGCAGCTGGAACTTCACGGTCAGGTCGCGGTCCGAGTAGATGAAGCGGGCCGGGCTCACGGACTGCCAGGTGTCGACCGGGTCGATCTTGTCCTTCTTGTTGAACTTGATGCCGTCGGTGCTGGTGTAGCCGAGCTCGGTCCAGC
Organism: Streptomyces sp. NRRL S-118; assembly: GCF_000716335.1. Classification (GTDB taxonomy): domain Bacteria; phylum Actinomycetota; class Actinomycetes; order Streptomycetales; family Streptomycetaceae; genus Streptomyces. The sequence continues at coordinate 48,924 of NZ_KL591014.1, forward strand.
CGGTGGCCCACTCCTCGGTGGTGTTCTTCGGCGCGGCCGGGGCGGTGGCGCCGGTGCCGGCGACCAGGATGCGGCCGGTGCCGGCGACGCGGATCTGGCTTCCGTTGTTGGCAGGCATGGGAACTCCTCAGGTGAAGGGTGCTGCGGATATGGCGAAGGCCCCGCCGCGGGTGCGACAGGGCCTGTTCAGGAGCCGCGCGCGGGGCGCGCGGCAGGGGGTGTGGTGCGGCGGTGCCGCGTGGCGGTGCCGGGCCGCGGCCCGTCCGCCGTTACGCGGGCCGGATGGAGAGCCGGACCGTCGAGAGGTACCGGTTGCCGTTCGGCCGGTTGTAGTCGGGCAGCCAGCGCGGGCCGTCCGCCTCGGCCACCTCGGTGACGGACGCGCCGCCGTACACCGTTCCGGCGGCTTCGAGGAGCGCGGCGCGTGCGGTCAGCGCGACCGTGTGGGCGGCGGTCTTGTCCGGCCCGTAGACCTCCAGGTCGAGCAGCGGCTGGTCGAGGTGGAGGTCGTCCACCCAGGCGCCGCCGACGCGGGAGACGAGGACGGCCTTCTGGGTGCCGTCGAACCCGGCGGGCGGCCGGTTGTCGACCACGACCCCGGCCAGTTCCGCCCGGTTCTTCAGGTGGTCGACCACGAGTCGTTCCGCGTCCGGGAAGGCGAGAGGGCTCACATGGACGCTCCCTTCGGGAGAAAGTCGGGAAAACACGAAGCGGCAGGACCGCCGCCCTGGGTGAGGGCGCAGCTCTGCCGCTGCTCCAAGTGTGATCGAGGCCGGCGGCGCCCGCAACCAACTTGCTCCGGGCCTCGGCGGGGCACGCTCCGTATGTCCGCCGCGGACCCCTTCATCTGCGCTACGCTCGCTAACCCGAACAGTAGTTCGAGGAAATGGCCGAGAAGCAGACGTGGACGCGGAAGGTACGGAGCACCCGGGCGGGCGTGAGGAGTGGTGGGGCGTGGAGACGAACACGAGGAGCGGGCGGGCGGCCGGCGGTGAAGGCCGATGAGGAACAGTCCGCAGGACCGACTGGCCGACGTCGCCGCCGCAGCCGTCGAGGTCGCGGTGGAGAGCGTCGCGGCAGGTACGTACACCGGAGGGGTGGGGCGCGCCCTGAGCGCCGTGATCGCCAAGGTCGGTGCGCGCATCACCCTCGACGCCGAGCTGCGCGGCTTCTCCAGCGGCTGGCAGGAGGCCGTGGCCGCGCTGACCGCCGAGCCGTCCGCGCCGGCGGCGGCCGCCCCCGTGTTCCGCATGCCCGCCCGGCCGGGCGGCGCCGAACGCACCTGACGCCCGCGGGCGCACGCCGGAACACAGGAGGGCGCGGGCGCACGGCCGGTGCAGGAACGCAGCGGCGCACGGCCGGTGCAGGACGCCGAAACGCCGGGGCGGCCACTCCCGAAGGGGAGCGGCCGCCCCGGCGTTCCGATGCGTCGGCGTCCGTACCAAGGGGTGCTCAGGCCCCGTTCACCCGCGCCTTCCGGCGCGTCGAGCGCTCCGCGGCGAAGACGTCCTCCAGCCGGTAGAGCTGTGCGCGGCCCTGTCGCCCGGCGGGCGCGAGGTGCCCGAGCTGCACCCACTTGCGGATGGTGGTGGGTACGACGCCCGCCTCCTGGGCGGCCAGCTGGCCGGTGACCAGTGCCGGGGCCGTCATCGGGGCACGGCTCGCGGGGCTTGCGGCGCTCGTACGGCTCATCGGGCACCTCCGTCGCGCACCGCTCCGACCGCGCCCGGCACCGCGGCCGGCGCGCCCTCGTCCATCCGCGCGGCGATCCGGGCCACGCCGCCCTCCGCCGCCTGAGCCAGCTCCTGCCAGGCGTCCTCCGCCCACAGGTGCCGGAACGCCGGATCGGTCGAGCAGTCGCAGTCCGGCACGCCGCACCGGCATCCGGGGTTGACGCACACCACGGCCCGGCTCGTCGGGAACGCCCGCAGCGACACCGAGTCGCACCACGGACAACGCCCGGACACCCGCACCATCGTCTCCGCCTCACCGAGCGCCCGCGCGCAGCGCCTCGCCATGCGGCGCATCTCGTCCCGTACGTGCGTGGCGAGCGTGGCGTCGGCGGCGACGCGGTCGAGCAGCCCGGTGATGCGCCGCAGCCGCTGTCCTACGTCGGCCCGGCGCGGGCGCCCGATACCGAGCCGGTCGTACACCGCCTCCTCCAGCTCCACCACGCCGTCGGTGATGTCCCGGATCGCGTCGGAGACGTGGAGGCGGATGGGGGAGGCGACGTGACCCGGTACGGACAGGCCGTGCCGCTGCTCGTTGAGCAGCGCCTCCTGGCGTTCGTCCCGCCGACGGGCGGCGCGTGCGGCGAGCTCCGCGGCCCCGGGGGTGGGTCGGTCGACGGACGGGGCGCCGCGGCCCGGCGCCGGTGCCAGCTCGGTGAGGAGCTCCGGGAACTGGCGGATCAGCATGGCGGTCCACAGGGCGGCGTCACGTACGACGCCTGCGGCGACCGCATCGGCGGTTCCGGGGATTCCGGCGGTTCCGGGGATTGCGGTGGTACCGGGGGTGGGGGTGGGCTGGCTGGCGGACATGAGTGCTGCCTCCTGGGCGGGTCGTCGGCGCCCGGCGGGCCTGCTCGGCCTGCGGTGCTGCGCCGGCGAGGGCGTCGGCTGGAGCGGGTCGGGCTACGGGCGGGTGCTGTCAGGCGGCGGTGCCGGTGGCGGTGTCGTCGCCGAGCGGGCGGGTGCGCCGGGGGCGGGACCGGTTGCCCCGGTTCAGGTCGACCGGTCGCCCGTTGTGCCACAGGCGCCCGGCGCTGACGCCGTCGAACCACGTGTGCGCGGGGTCCACCGTCTCCTCGCACTGGCGCGTCACCGGGCAGCGCGCACACGCCCGCAGCGCGGGCGCCGCGTCGGAGGGCCGCCGGGCGAAGACGACCTGGGGCGGCATCCCCGCGCAGGCGGCGTCGGCCTGCCACCCGAAGAACTCCCGCTTCTCCTCGGCGGACGAGGACGGACGGACGTGTAACGGCGGTACGGACATGACGCAGGCCCCCCTGGTGTGCTGCGACGCATGGGAAAGTTGTTGCGAGCACGCACATTGGCACGTTGCGAGCGAGCGCGCAACCAAAAGTGAAGGGCGGTCTGTCCACTTCTCGACGCAACCTTCACACTTGCGTGCGTGTAAGCGCGCAATGGGTGCGCGCAAGCGCGATAGTCTGGCCACCGCCTCGAAGGGAGGACGTGCCCATGTCCGTCAGCGAACTGGAAGAGTTCACGGCTTGGATCGAAGGGGTGATCCGACGGCAGGGGTACGACATCGACAGCCCGCGCGGCGGCGGTAAGTCCCGCCTCGCCGACGAGGCCGGCGTGCACCGTGCGGCCATCACCCGGCTCCTCCAGGGCCAGAGCATGCCGGACCTGGAGACCATGCGCCGCCTCGCCCACGTGCTGCGCGTCCCTGTGCGCGACATGCTCATCAAGTCCGGCAGACTCACCGAGGAGGACCTGCCGCTGCCCGGCCTGCCGAGGGACGTGCCGCCCGCCGAGGAGGCCGCGCCGTCGGCGCTCACCCTGGAGCAGGCCGCGGCCGGGCTCGGCATTCCGCCCGACCAGCGCGACATGTTCATCCGGGTCGCGGGGCAGTTCCTGCCCGACTGGTCGGCCGGCGAGCGCGAGGGTTCCGCGGGGGCGCGGCAGGGGGACGCGAAGGGTGCCCGCGAAGCCTGACTCCGTTCTCTCGTAAGCTTGTTCGTGCCTGTCCCCACGATTTCGCAGGCTCAATGCCCCGGTGGCGGCCGAGCTCCCGGGGGGTACCGCCACAGGTATGGGCGTCGCCGGCACGGAGGCTGAACCGACGTCTTCGGCGGGACCGACGGCGACGGGTTGCGAAAGAGAGTGTGATGGTCGAGAGCGAGGGGTGCTCCCGGCCGGTCGGCGACCCGCGTGACGGCGACCCGTGCGACGGCGAGGCGCGCGACGGCGAGGCGGGCCCGACGAAGGCCCGGGGCCCCGTCCGCGGACTTCCCGAACCGGCCGACGACCTGCCGGCCCTGCTCGCCACCCTCGGCCGCTACCTGGAGGGCCACCCGCCCGAGGAGGTCGTGGTCCTGCTGCGCGAGGAACTGGCGCGCCGCGAGTTCCAGGCGTACGTCAACGGCTGGCGCGACGCCGCCGACGAGTACGAACCCGTCCTGGAGGAGGCGCGCCGCATAGCCCAGACCCGCCGTCTGCGGCTGGTCGGCCGTACGCCGGGCCAGGCCGCGGTCATCCCGTTCCCGCAGGGCGACGGCCCGGCCGGGGGCGGCCCCTCCGGCCAGGGTGGCGGAGCGGGCGGGAAAGGCAGGCCGGGATCCCCGGGCCCCGGGGCCGAGGGGACCGGAGACGCGTCCCGGTCGCGCGGCACGTCGCGGGCGCCGAACCCCCGGCGCCCTCCCCGGGACCCGCGCCCTGCCGAGCGCGCCGACGACTCCCGGGACGGCGACGACGCCCAGGACCCCCGGCGCCCGAGGCACCCCCGCAACCGCCCGGACCGCCGGCCGGCGCCGGGCGCCCCGCCCGGTGAGGGCGGCGCACCGCGTGCCGAAGCCCCGGGCGACGTCCAGGGCAGGGCCCGGGCCCACCGGGATGCCCCCCGGGGCGAGGCCCGGGCTCACCGGGACGCCCGGAACGCCACCCCGCATCCCGAGGACTCCGCCCGCGGCGCCGGCGACACGCCCGGCACCGCCGCCGGCCCCCGAGCGGCGCGCGGATCCGAAGCGGACCAGCAGGACGAGGGCGGCCAGCAGCCCGATCCCGGCTCCGGCGACCGCCCCGCAGCCGGCCAGCAGCCCGAGCCCGGCTCCGGCGACCGCCCCGCAGCCGAGCAGCAGCCCGAGTCCCAGCCCGGCTCCGAGTCCCAGCCCGGTTCCGAGAGCCGGTCCGGTTCCGACCGCCGGTCCGGGCCCGCCGCCACGCCGAGGTCCGGCGTCCCGGCCGGCGACGGGGAAGCGCAGCGGCAGGGGTCCGACGAGCCCCGCGCCGGGTCCGGCACGCCGCAGCTGGTCGCCAAGTCGCGCAACTCCCGCGTGCCCACCATTCCGCGGTTGCCCGCCCGTCGCCGGAGGCCGGGCGACCACCCCTGAGGTGCCGCCGCGTCCCGCCGCGCGGGCCGCCCCGGTGGCATGGTCATTTGTTTTGACCCAGCTCCGTACGGTAGGTACGCTCAGACCTTGTGCCTGGGGTGTGCCTGGGCTCGTGTGCGTGTCTGCAACCGCATGGCGAGCCGGTCACGGTCACCGCAATCTGCGCTCGTTCCGCCGATCGGCGGAGGTCCGCAGTATTCGACACACCCGACCGCGTGGGTCGGCGACGTTCCAGGTTAGCTTTACTACACGGCACACAGAAACCGGAGAAGTAGTGCCTACGATCCAGCAGCTGGTCCGGAAGGGCCGGCAGGACAAGGTCGAGAAGAACAAGACGCCCGCACTCGAGGGTTCCCCTCAGCGCCGCGGCGTCTGCACGCGTGTGTTCACGACCACCCCGAAGAAGCCGAACTCGGCCCTCCGCAAGGTCGCGCGTGTGCGTCTGACCAGCGGGATCGAGGTCACGGCTTACATTCCGGGTGAGGGACACAACCTGCAGGAGCACTCCATCGTGCTCGTGCGTGGTGGCCGTGTGAAGGACCTGCCGGGTGTTCGCTACAAGATCATCCGCGGCTCGCTCGACACCCAGGGTGTCAAGAACCGCAAGCAGGCCCGCAGCCGCTACGGCGCCAAGAAGGAGAAGTAAGAATGCCTCGTAAGGGCCCCGCCCCGAAGCGCCCGGTCATCATCGACCCGGTTTACGGTTCTCCTCTGGTGACCTCGCTCATCAACAAGATCCTGCTGAACGGCAAGCGTTCCACCGCCGAGCGGATCGTCTACGGCGCCATGGAAGGCCTCCGCGAGAAGACCGGCAACGACCCGGTCATCACGCTGAAGCGCGCCCTCGAGAACGTCAAGCCGTCTCTCGAGGTCAAGTCCCGCCGTGTCGGTGGCGCCACCTACCAGGTGCCGATCGAGGTCAAGCCCGGTCGCGCCTCCACTCTCGCGCTGCGCTGGCTGGTCGGCTACTCGCGCGCCCGTCGCGAGAAGACCATGACCGAGCGCCTCATGAACGAGCTCCTGGACGCCTCGAACGGCCTCGGTGCTTCGGTCAAGAAGCGTGAGGACACGCACAAGATGGCCGAGTCCAACAAGGCCTTCGCGCACTACCGCTGGTAGTCGCACCCACATCGAGACCGAGAGAAGACTGAAGCCTTATGGCTACCACTTCGCTTGACCTGGCCAGGGTCCGCAACATCGGGATCATGGCCCACATCGACGCGGGCAAGACGACCACCACCGAGCGGATCCTGTTCTACACCGGCGTTTCGTACAAGATCGGTGAGGTCCACGACGGCGCCGCCACGATGGACTGGATGGAGCAGGAGCAGGAGCGCGGCATCACGATCACGTCCGCCGCGACGACCTGCCACTGGTCGCTCGAGGACGTCGATCACACCATCAACATCATCGACACCCCGGGTCACGTCGACTTCACCGTCGAGGTGGAGCGTTCGCTCCGCGTCCTCGACGGCGCCGTGACGGTGTTCGACGGTGTGGCCGGTGTGGAGCCGCAGTCCGAGACCGTGTGGCGTCAGGCGGACCGCTACGGCGTTCCGCGTATCTGCTTCGTCAACAAGCTCGACCGCACGGGTGCCGAGTTCCACCGCTGCGTCGACATGATCAGCGACCGCCTGGGCGCGCAGCCGATCGTCATGCAGCTCCCGATCGGCGCCGAGGCCGACTTCAAGGGCGTCATCGACCTCGTTCGTATGAAGGCCCTGGTCTGGTCCGCCGAGGCCGCCAAGGGCGAGATGTACGACGTCGTCGACATCCCGGACACCCACACCGAGGCTGCCGAGGAGTACCGCGGCAAGCTGCTCGAGGCCGTGGCCGAGAACGACGAAGAGATCATGGAGCTGTACCTGGAGGGCCAGGAGCCGTCCGAGGAGCAGCTGTACGCCGCGATCCGTCGCATCACCATCGCCTCCGGCAAGGGCACCGGCACCACGGTCACCCCGGTGTTCTGCGGCACCGCGTTCAAGAACAAGGGCGTCCAGCCCCTGCTCGACGCGGTCGTGCGCTACCTGCCGTCGCCCGTCGACATCGAGGCCATCGAGGGCCACGACGTCAAGGACGCGGAGACGGTCGTCAAGCGCAAGCCGTCCGACGACGAGCCGCTGTCGGCGCTGGCGTTCAAGATCATGAGCGACCCGCACCTCGGCAAGCTCACCTTCGTCCGGATCTACTCCGGTCGCCTGGAGTCCGGCACCTCGGTGCTGAACTCCGTCAAGGGCAAGAAGGAGCGCATCGGCAAGATCTACCGCATGCACGCGAACAAGCGTGAGGAGATCGAGTCGGTGGGCGCGGGCGACATCATCGCCGTCATGGGTCTGAAGCAGACCACGACCGGTGAGACGCTCTGCGACGAGAAGTCCCCGGTGATCCTGGAGTCCATGGACTTCCCGGCGCCGGTCATCGAGGTCGCGATCGAGCCCAAGTCCAAGGGTGACCAGGAGAAGCTGGGTGTCGCCATCCAGCGTCTCGCGGAGGAGGACCCCTCCTTCCAGGTGCACACCAACGAGGAGACCGGCCAGACCGTCATCGGCGGTATGGGCGAGCTTCACCTCGAGGTGCTCGTCGACCGCATGAAGCGCGAGTTCAAGGTCGAGGCCAACGTCGGCAAGCCGCAGGTCGCGTACCGCGAGACGATCCGCAAGGCCGTCGAGCGCGTGGACTACACCCACAAGAAGCAGACCGGTGGTACCGGTCAGTTCGCCAAGGTGCAGATCGCGGTCGAGCCGATCGAGGGCGGCGACGCCTCGTACGAGTTCGTCAACAAGGTCACCGGTGGCCGCATCCCGAAGGAATACATTCCTTCGGTGGACGCCGGCTGCCAGGAGGCCATGCAGTTCGGCATCCTCGCCGGCTACGAGATGACGGGCGTCCGCGTCACGCTTCTCGACGGTGCCTACCACGAGGTCGACTCCTCCGAGCTCGCCTTCAAGATCGCCGGTTCGCAGGCCTTCAAGGAGGCCGCGCGCAAGGCGTCCCCGGTGCTCCTCGAGCCGATGATGGCCGTCGAGGTCACCACGCCCGAGGACTACATGGGCGATGTCATCGGTGACATCAACTCCCGCCGTGGCCAGATCCAGGCCATGGAGGAGCGTGCGGGCGCCCGGGTCGTCAAGGGCCTGGTGCCGCTTTCGGAGATGTTCGGCTACGTCGGCGACCTCCGCAGCAAGACCTCGGGTCGCGCAAGCTACTCGATGCAGTTCGACTCCTACGCCGAGGTTCCGCGGAACGTCGCCGAGGAGATCATCGCGAAGGCCAAGGGCGAGTAACTCACCCGAGTTCACGCCGTAGGCTTGACACCAACCGCCGGGGCAAGGCCCCGAACCCGAGGCAGGGCCCCGGCGGGTGGCATCCCAGCAAAGATCACCTGGCGCCGATGAGTAAGGCGTACAGAACCACTCCCCAGGAGGACCCCAGTGGCGAAGGCGAAGTTCGAGCGGACTAAGCCGCACGTCAACATCGGCACCATCGGTCACATCGACCACGGTAAGACGACCCTCACGGCCGCCATTACCAAGGTGCTGCACGACAAGTACCCGGACCTGAACGAGGCTTCGGCCTTCGACCAGATCGACAAGGCTCCTGAGGAGCGTCAGCGCGGTATCACCATCTCCATCGCGCACGTCGAGTACCAGACGGAGTCGCGTCACTACGCGCACGTCGACTGCCCGGGTCACGCGGACTACATCAAGAACATGATCACCGGTGCCGCGCAGATGGACGGCGCCATCCTCGTGGTCGCCGCCACCGACGGCCCGATGCCGCAGACCAAGGAGCACGTGCTCCTGGCCCGCCAGGTCGGCGTTCCGTACATCGTCGTCGCCCTGAACAAGGCCGACATGGTGGACGACGAGGAGATCCTGGAGCTCGTCGAGCTCGAGGTGCGTGAGCTCCTCTCCGAGTACGAGTTCCCGGGCGACGACGTTCCGGTCGTCAAGGTCTCCGCTCTGAAGGCGCTCGAGGGCGACCCGGAGTGGGCCGAGTCGGTCCTGAACCTGATGAACGCCGTCGACGAGTCGATCCCGCAGCCGGAGCGCGACGTCGACAAGCCGTTCCTCATGCCGATCGAGGACGTCTTCACGATCACCGGTCGCGGTACGGTCGTCACCGGCCGTATCGAGCGTGGTGTCCTGAAGGTCAACGAGACCGTCGACATCATCGGCATCAAGACCGAGAAGACCACCACCACGGTCACCGGCATCGAGATGTTCCGCAAGCTGCTCGACGAGGGCCAGGCCGGTGAGAACGTCGGTCTGCTCCTCCGTGGCATCAAGCGCGAGGACGTCGAGCGCGGCCAGGTCATCATCAAGCCGGGCTCGGTCACCCCGCACACCGAGTTCGAGGCGCAGGCCTACATCCTGTCCAAGGACGAGGGTGGCCGCCACACGCCGTTCTTCAACAACTACCGCCCGCAGTTCTACTTCCGTACCACGGACGTGACCGGCGTCGTGACCCTCCCCGAGGGCACCGAGATGGTCATGCCGGGCGACAACACCACCATGTCGGTCTCGCTGATCCAGCCGGTCGCCATGGAGGAGGGCCTCAAGTTCGCCATCCGTGAGGGTGGCCGGACCGTGGGCGCCGGCCAGGTCACCAAGATCGTCAAGTAAGTTCGCTTGACCGTCTGACCTGGTAGCTCGCAGAGCTGCAAGCGAAGGGCCCGTACGACCTCGGTCGTACGGGCCCTTTCGCCGTTCCCGGGGGGCCGGGGCCGCCGACCGGGAGGTTTGATTTCTCCGTTCGACTCCGGGGATCATGGCGTCTCGGCCCGGGGGCGCCCGGGACGACGGGGACACGGGGAGGCTCGCGGATGGCATGGGACGAGTGGGAACAGCTCAAGACCGACGCGGCGGCGCGCGGCGGCGCGCAGATGCAGCTCAATCAGTACCCGGCCGACCAGGGCGGCGGTTCGTCGGAGAAGCTCAAGTCCGAGAAGCGGGTCTGGGCCAAGGCCGGTGAGGGCGTCCGGCGGCTGAAGGACGACATCGGCAAGGCGCAGACCAAGCTGGAGGACGGGCAGGCCGGGCTCGGGGAGACGACCGGGTGCCAGACGGCGGCCGCGCAGAAGGAGCTGTTCGAGTCCTGGAAGAAGTACGTCGGGGACGTCAGCGGCCGGTGCGGTGAGCTGGGCGGGCTGCTGGAGCGCTCCGGGCGTGACCTGTCGATGCTCGACTCGTCCCTCCAGGCGGAGATCGACAAGATCAAGGCCAAGTACCAGGACACCGAGGCCGTCGGCGGCCAGGGGAAGGACAAGTGATCCGCGGCCATGGACCTTGCGGCGCTGAAGGCATTCAAGCCCTCCGAGTACGAGGAAGCCGCGGACGGTTACCGTGCGACGGGCGACATGGCCATGACCGCCAAGGACAAGATCGACAATGAGGTCTGCCCGGGCATCCGGCGTGAGCTGGAGGGCGCGACGGCGAAGGCCGCGCTCGGGCAGCTGCAGGAACTCTCGAAGAACTTCCACTACGTCCAGACGGAGTGCGGGCTGATCAGCGCCGCCCTCAACGGCTTCGCCTTCGACATGGCGGCGGCCAAGCGGAAGCTGGAGGCCGCGCTGGCGGACGCGAGCGCCAACAACTGCACGGTCAACCCCGACGGATCGGTCACGTTCCCCGCGGGCGGCGACGCGGTCGACGGGAAGGTCCCCGAGGGCGGCACCGTGCAGAGCACCGGCACCCCGACGGACCCGACCGCCGCGGCGATGTACCGCCAGGCGGCCAACGTCCACCCGAACCCCAATTACGGCAAGGCCCTCGGGTTCGCGAGCCGGATCTCCGACGCGGTGAAGGAGGCCACCGACGCGGACGCGAAGTGGGCCCCGAAGCTGCGCGCGCTCAAGGCCGACGACGACCTCGTGGTCTCGAACCGCGACTGGTCCGACGCGCAGTCGGACATGGGCGGGGTCCGCGAGGCCGGCAAGAGCTACCTGGAGTCGCTGCCGGAGCCCCCCAAGGACGGCACGCCGAAGGACAACGCGGCGTGGTGGAAGAAGCTCAGCGCGGAGGAGCAGGCGGCCTGGCTCTCGCTCCAGCCCGGTGTCGTCGGCGCGCTCGACGGACTGCCGTCCACGGTCCGCGACGAGGCCAACCGCACCGTCTTCGAGGAGAAGCGGGGCCAGCTGCAGATGGAACTGGACTCCATCCCCAAGCCGCCCGCCAACGAGTGGACCTGGATCACGGCGGGGCCGTACCCGTCGAAGGTGCACACCGACGAGTGGATGGCGTGGCACAACAAGTACGGGGACCGGTACGAGCAGCTCAACAAGTCCCTCAACGGGATGAAGAGCATTCAGCAGCGCTTCGACCAGACGGGCGAGCGAGGACTGCCCGAGGCGTATCTGCTCGGCTTCAGCCCGGAGGGCAACGGCAGAGCCATCGTGGCGAACGGCAACCCGGATACGGCCGACCACCAGGCGGTGTACGTGCCGGGCACGACGTCGAACCTCGGCAGCATCGGCGGCGACATCAACCGGATGGTCGAGACCTGGCGCGTGGCGAGCGACGAGGCCGACGGCAAGTCGGTCTCCACCATCACGTGGCTCGGGTACGACGCTCCGCAGAACATCGTCAAGGACTCCCCCTTCAGCCACTACGCGGACGACGGAGCCCCGGCGTTCAACCGGTTCATGGACGGCCTCGACGCCTCCCGGACCGTCGAGACGGATCCGCACCGTACGGCGATCGGCCACTCCTACGGCACGACCCTCATCGGATCGGCGGCGCGCCAGGGCGACCTCAACGCGGACGACGTGATCCTCGCGGGCAGCCCGGGTGTGCAGGTGCCCAAGGCGGAGGACATGGACGTCCCCAAGGGGCACGTGTGGAACCAGGAGGCGAAGGGGGACCCCGTCCCGGACATCGGACGTTTCGGGCACGGCGGGACCGACTGGGACGGCCCCTGGACGATCCCCAGTGACGAACGCTTCGGCGCCAACCAGCTCACCACGGACACCGAGGGGCACAGCGACTACTGGAAGGAAGACACCAAGAGCCTGCTCAACCAAGGCCTGGTCGTCGCCGGAAAGGGCGACGAAGCGGAACAGGTGAAGCCGCGCCCCATCTATGAGAGGACGCGCTAGCCGTGCCGACGCTCCCTGCCCGCCCTTCGTGTGCCGGCCGGGCCCGGAGACACCGCGACGACCGGACCTGACACCCGCACCGACAGCGTGATGGCCGGCCCGCGCCACCGCCCGACCCATCGAGGCTCCCGCATTGAAGACCAGACTGGGCGCTCAGGCGCTCTTCGTGTCCCTCGTCCTCACCACACTCACCGGATGCAGCATGAACGAATCGGACGACGTCCCGCTCACGGGCACCGCCACCTCCTCCGCCGCGGCCGATGAGGCGGAAAGGGTGTCCAGCGAGATCTACGACCTGATCGGCATCAAGGGCAAGGCCTCCGACACCGGGCCCGGCGTCTCGGACTGCTCGGACAAGGATCCCGAGAAGTTCTTCCGGATCTTCCACAAGTGGAGCTTCATGCCGGCATCGGCGGCCGAGCTCGGCGGAGTGATGGAACGCCTGAAGGAGGAGCTGCCGAAGCACGGCTGGAAAGTCGTGGAGTACGGCCGCGACACCAGCGTGAACAAGAACCTGCAGCTCACGGCCGACAACGACAAGAAGAAGTACAGCGTCAACATCGTCCACCGGGCGAAGAACGATCCGCCCAAGCTCAGCCTGATGGTCGTGTCCGGCTGCTACCAGGTGCCGGAGGGGGAGAAGGTCGAGCGCTTCTGAGCGCCCCCCCGGGCCGCCGTCCCCCGGCAAGGCCCGGCCGGGGCTCAGCCCTCGGTGTGCGGCTCCGGCGCCCAGGTCCACGGGTGGGCGTCGGCGCCGAGGCCGATCGCGAGGGTGCCGTGCTCCGGGTGGACGTGGAGGGCCGCCGACTCCAGGGCCACGGCTCCCTGCGTACGGGTGACCAGGCGGCCCGCGACCGTGCGGACGAGGATGCGGCCGTGCAGGTCCTTGCCGATCAGCAGCGGGCCCCGGGGCGTGGCGGCGGCGCCGACCGGGCCGTACCCGTCGAGCGCGACGCGGGCCGGGGCGGCCCCGTCGACCCGTACCGCCGTCAGCTCCTTGCGGGTCGGCGCGCGGTAGTACAGCTCCAGGCCGCCGTCCGGCGCGGCCGCCACGGCCACCGGGTCGCCGGAGACCGGGAGCCCGCTGTCCGGGCGGAACGCCACCGGCCGGCCCGGCGCGTCCTGCGTCCAGTGGTGGACGCCGTCCCGCCCGGCCGCGAAGAGGTGGACGCGGCCGGCCCGGTCCACCGTGGCCGACAGACCGTCCTGGATCTCCTCGCCGCCGAGGTCCCGCCACGGCCCCCAGCTGCCGTCGGCCTCCCGGATCCGGGTGCTGACGCCCTTGTCCGCGTTGCGGACGAAGAGGTGCACGCGGTCCTCCCGGTCCGTCGCCGCCACGGGAACGCCGAGCCGGCGCCCGCGGTCGTCGTCGGACTCCGGGTTGCCCAGCCCGCGCCAGGCCAGGAACGGCCCGCCCGCCGAGCGCTGCTCCAGCAGCACGACCTCGCGCTTGTTGGCGCCGCCGTGCCCGCCGAGCGCCGCGAAGCGCAGCCCGAACAGCAGGCGCCGCCCGTCCTCGAGGGCCGCCGAGCCGAGGCCGGGCGCGAGGGGCCCGCCGCCCAGGTCGTCCGGCTCGCCCCACTGGCCGCTGCCGCGCTCGGTCTCCTGCCAGCGCACGGCGCGCAGCCCCAGCACCCCGTACACCGCGAGCCGTCCGTCCGGCTCGGCGACCACGACGGGGCCCGGGTCCGGGTAGCGGTAGTGCGTGGCCCGCACCCAGCCCTTCCTGTTGGTGAGGGGCCGGGTCCCGCCGACGTTGTAGTCGCCGCAGCCGGCGCTGTTGCCGCACTGCCAGGACGGGTCCCCGCCGTACGGGACGAGGTGCGCCGCCTTCTCGCGCAGAACCGGCTCGGGGAGGTTCTTGGGCCAGTGGCGGTTGTAGTAGCCGCGGAAGGAGGTGGTGACGAAGGCGGGTATCGCGCCGCCGTCCTTCGTCGCGTGCGCGACCCAGCGGATCATGGCGGCCCAGCTGAAGGACGCGACGGCCGTGTGGTCGGCGTGGTCCGAGTAGCCGGGCTGCTCGGAGTCCCGCTTGCGGGTCCGCTCGTCGCTGTGCTGGATGTCCGGGTCGGGGTCCAGGGTGTGGATGACGGTCGGCCGGTACTGCTCCATGAGCCCGACGAGGACGTCGATGAGCCGGTCGTAGTCGTAGTCGTCGGCCTTGCGCACGGGGGAGTCGTCGGCCACGACGGTCCGCAGGCCGAGCTGGCGGTCCTTCCACAGGCTGGGTACGGCCATCCAGCGGCGGGGCGTGTGCATGGCGAGGTTGAGGAAGACCAGCTCGACGCGGCGGTTGCCGTTGGTCAGCGTGTTGATCTCGGCGCGGCGGTCACCGCGGAGGGTGAGGACGCCCTTCTGCCACGGGGTGAACATGTCGAGGCCGAGCATCGCCGCGTACGCCTGACGCAGGCCCTGGTGCCGGGCGGAGGAGTAGGCCGACTTGTCGGCGCTGATGTCCTTGCGGCCGGGGATGTGGTTCTTGCCGTCGTGCTCGCCCGCGGTGACGTAGACGGAGACGAGCGGGACACCGGCGTCGACCATGCGCTGGGTGTCCGGGTTCATGAAGTACAGGTCGTCGTCCGGGTGCGCCGCGATCTGCATCAGCTGCGCGCGCCGTGAACTGGTGATCGGTATGCCGGGCGCCGGGTCCGCGGTCGGCCCGCTGCGCCGGGGCGTCGGTACGGTGCAGCCGGTCATCCCGGCGACGACCGCGGCCGCCGTGGCCGCGAGCACCCCGCGTCTCCGCAGTCCCGCCGTGGCCCGCACGATGGCAGGGCGCAGCCCGGCCCCCCGTATTCCGTTCACCTGTCGAGCTCCCCGTCCGCTTCCCCCGCAGCGGTGCCCCCGTCTGCGTCATACCGTCCCGGACCGCGGCGGTGGGGCTGGTCCGAGCCGCCCGCCGCGATCTTCTAGACGGATTATCGGTGGGGCGGGTTGCCTGCCGAGCAGCGGGTCGTACGAGCGGCGGACGCGACGGTCGTACGGAGCCGGTGCGCGCCGCGCCGCGGTGCCCCGTGACCTGGGCGCCGAGGTGCCCGGTGCCCTGGGCGGCAGGAGCCCCGCCGGGCTATCCGGCCGCCCACCGCACCTCACCCGTCCCCAGCGCGAGCGTCGCCCGTACACGCATCGGGTCGTCACCCCGGCGCGACAACAGCGCCAGCTCGGTGACGCGGCTGGTCAGGCCGCCGAGGAGGCCGGCGCAGTGGGTGGCGAGCCGGCGCGGGTCCCGCGTCCGCCCCAGCGAGAGGTGCGGGGTGAAGCCCCTGCCGCGCTCGCCGCAGAGCGGGAACCGCTCCTCCAGCGCGTCGTACAGCCGCGCCCACGGCTCCCCGCCCCCCGCCGCCGGGTCCAGCCACACGGTCGCGTCGTACCGGTGACGGAACCAGCGCACCCCCTCCAGCCGGACGGCGAACGCGGGCACCCGCGCCGCAGCCGCAGCGAGCAGCGGGGCGGCGCGCCCGAAGTCCTCCTCCGGAACGAAACCGAAGAGCACGTTCACATGGGGCGGCCAGCGGTGGAACTGCCGGTCGTGCTCGTGGCGGATGTGCTGGATCGCCGGCCACAGCTCGGCGGGTGGGAGCCACGCCAGTGCCGTACGCGGCGTCGGGGGTACGGCCAGGATCCCGCCGGCGGCACTCTCCGCGCCCGCCTCCGCCGGGTCCCGGATCGACTGCCGGTCGCTCACGCGGCCGGCGGCGGTCTCGTCGACGCGGTCCACGCCCGTCGAACGGTCCCAGACCACCTCGCCGTCCGCCTCGAAGAACACCACCCGGTGCCAGGGAATGTCACCGCCGGGTACGAAGTCCTCCAGCGCCAGGCGCCCGGGTTCCGCGGCCTCGCGGCGGCTGATGCCCATCACGAACCGGGCGGGGTCGAGACGCGGGTCCCAGCGGATGCGGTGGTAGATCTCGTCGCTCGTACGCATGACCTCCGGCCTCCTCGCCCGCCCCCTTTCCACCGTGCCACCGGGGCCCGCACACTCACGTTCACTCTTCGGAGCGCGCGTCGCTGACGGCACGCGGCCGCGGACGAGCGGAGGCTATGGGCGCCCCGTCGGAACACGTCCGGCGGGGCGCACCCATGACCGCTCGCCGTCCGGAGGTTCCGTATGCGCCGCCGTCTCGCCCTGCCACTCGCGTCCGCCTTGCTGGCCCTGGTCCCCGCCCAGTCCGCCACCGCCGCGCCCGCCGTACCCGCCGACAAGCCGCAGCTCCTCAGCGCCTGGACGCAGTCGAGCGCGGCCAGCTACGACGCCTGGTGGGCGGCGCGCCAGAACCAGGGCGCCTGGAGCGCGTACGCCTTCGACTGGTCGACGGACTACTGCTCCGGCGCCCCCGACAACCCGCTCGGCTTCCCCTTCCAGAACTCCTGCGCGCGGCACGACTTCGGCTACCGCAACTACAAGGCCGCCGGGGCGTTCGAGGCCAACAAGGCACGGCTGGACTCGGCCTTCCACGCGGACCTGGGGCGCGTGTGCGCCCGCTACATCGACTCCACCCGAGCCACGTGCGACGCGCTGGCGTGGACGTACTACCAGGGCGTGGTGGTCTTCGGTACGCCCGCGAGCACGAGCGGCACGAGCGGCACGGGCGGTACGAGCACGGGCGGCACGAGCGGGGACCGTGCGGACGGTCCGGCCACGGACGGCGGCGCGGCCACGGACAGCCCGGCCACGGCCGGCAGCATGGTCAGCGCGCCGCGCCCGGCAGGGTGATCGCGTTCTTGGCCCGCGTCATCGACTCCTCCGAGGCCGGGCCGCCCGGGTTCTCCGTCGCGAGCGCCTGGTTCGCCTCGACGAACGGACGCATGCGGGTCTCGTAGGCGGCGAAGGCCGCGCGGTGGTCCCCGGGCGCCCCGGTGAGGGCGTCCGCCAGGACGTACGCGCCGACCAGCGCGAGGCTCGTGCCCTGCCCGGACAGCGGCGACGCGCAGTAGCCCGCGTCGCCGAGCAGGACCGCCCGGCCTCGCGACCAGTGGTCCATCCGGATCTGCGCCAGGGCGTCGCAGTAGAAGTCGGGTGCCTCCAGCGCGGCCTTCACCAGGCGGTCCGACTCCCAGCGCAGGGCGGCGAGGCGGTCGACGACGAGCCGCCGCAGCCAGTCGGTGTCCCGGTGGTCGCCGTCCAGCGGCGCGGACTCGAAACCGAAGGCGATCCGCAGTTCGGCGTTGTCGCGCACCGGCATGATGCCGAAGCCGGCGTCCCCGTCCCGGAGCCAGACCTGCCAGTCCTCGAGGCCGAGGAAGTTGTCCGCGCTGAAGACGGACAGGTAGCTGCCCAGGTGGCGAGTGACGTCGTGAGCGGGTCCGAAAGCCAGCCGGCGGACCGCCGAGTGCTGTCCGTCGGCGCCCACGACGACGTCGACGTCCCGCGCGGGACCGTGCGCGAAGCCGACCCGTACGCCGCCCTCGTGCTCGTGCATCGAGGTGATGGTGTCCCCGAAGACGTACTCGACGGCCGGGTCGTCGCGCGTGTGCTCGTGCAGCAACCGGACCAGGTCCTCGCGCAGCAGCTCGATGTCGTCGCTGTCGAGGCGACCGCTGCTCAGCGCGTACTCGGTCGACCGCTCGATCTCCCGGCCGTCGGCGTCGAGCATCGACATGCCGCGTATCCGTGTGCGCATCCGCCGCGCTTGCGGCAGCAGCCCCATCCGGTCCATGACGTCCAAAGCGGCGCCCCGGATGTCGACGGCCTGCCCACCGGCGCGCACGCCGGGCGCGCGCTCGACGACGACCGGCGCCAAGCCGCTGCGGCGCAGCAGCAGGGCGAGTGCGGCACCGGCGATACCGCCGCCCGAAATCAGTACGGTCTTCATGTCCTGCCCCCTCGATACGGTGTACGCCGCTGAATGTACGGCGTACGCGCACCCGTGCCAACAGGTGTTTTCCTGGACCTGTACTAGTTCACCGGGGCTCTGGTGAGGTGTCGCCGCTGGTACGGTCTGCGCTAGTACAGCCGTACAGCAGCCCGAAAAAAACTCCGGAGGACCGGCGCATGACCGAGCTGTCCGAGCCGCCGTACCTGCGCATCGCGGCCGACATCCGACGCCGGATCGCCACCGGCGAGCTGGCTCCGGGCGACCGGGTCCCCTCGACGCGCCGCCTGGCCCAGGACTGGGGCGTCGCGCTCGCCACGGCGACCAAGGCGCTCACGACACTGCGGCTGGAGGGTGCCGTCGAGGCGAGGCCGCGCATCGGCACGGTCGTCGCCCGGCCCCCGCAGCTCCCGCGGCCGTCGCCGTCCCCTACGGCCGCGGCGCGGCCCCCCGCCGGTTCCCCCGTCCGGGACCAGGAGCTCTCGCAGGAGCGGATCGTCCGCGCCGCCATCGAGATCGCGGACGCCGAGGGCCTCGCCGCGCTCTCCATGCGCGGTGTCGCGGCCCGGCTCGGCGTGGCGGCGATGTCGCCGTACCGGTATGTCAGCAGCAAGGACGACCTCATCGCGCTGATGGCCGACACCGCGTACGGCGAGGCCGTTCACCCCGCCGTGCCGCCCGCCGGCTGGCGCGCCCGCCTGGAGATGGGCGCCGAGGCCCTGTGGCAGGTCTGCCGCCGCCACCCCTGGATCGCCCACATCGGGCCACTGGGCCGCCCGCTGGTCCTGCCGAACCTGATGGCCCACGGGGAGTGGCTGCTCAGCGCCCTGGAGGGCCACGGTCTCGACGCCACCACCATGTTCGACGTGCACCTGTTGATCTACAGCCACGTCCAGGGCCTCGCCGTCCACCTGGAACGCGAACTCCAGGCCCAGGCGGCGACCGGCCTCACGGACGAGGAGTGGATGGCGCGCCAGGAGGCCTCCCTGCGCACGATCGTCGCCTCCGGCCGCTACCCCGCGGTCACCCGTACCCTCACCGGCTTCCCGAACGGCGACTACGACCTCGACCTGGACGCCCTCTTCCGCCTCGGCCTGCGGGCCCTCCTGGACGGCATCGCGCACATCGTCGAGGGCTGAGGTGCCGCTGCGCCGCGTGCCCCCTCGCCACTCGTCGCGGAAGACGTCGGCGGCCGAAGGGCCGCTGATGGCGCGGATGAGCCACTCACGCAGGATCTCGGGCGTGGCAGCCGGTGATGCGCGCACGTACATCGTCGGGAACGTCGAGGCCGCGCTGCTCGAGTACGAGCAGGATGTCCTCGGCGCGCCCCTCTGCCCGGCCTGCGTCCCTGATCTCCTCGGAGATGGCTGACGTGTAGAAGGCTTCCTTGCGGGCCTCGGATGTACGAGTGATCACCCGGGCGGGCCGGGTGGGTTCGCGGGCCTCACCGGCCGGGGCGGTGATCGAGCCCCAGTGCCCTGTGGTCCTCGTCGGTGACCGGCCACCACGGCAGCGTGCGGCAGGTGGTGGTGCCCCGGCCGTTCCGGGACGGCGCCGGCCCGGCCGTGCAGCGCCCGGACACCTGGAGGGCGACGATCCGGCGGCCCTGCCACACACGGCCGATCCGCTGCAGGACGGCGCGCTTGAGGTAGGCCTCGGACAGCCGCCCGAGCGGCCCCCGCGTCGGCACGTTCCGCACGGTGTGCGCGTTGACGTAGGTGTCCCAGGCCCGGCGGATCACGTCCGGGTGGGCCTGGCCGGACACCGGACCGCCCGTGTTCGTCCCGCTGTCCCGGGCGGTGAGGTCCACCCACTCGGAGGCGAGCGGGGCGCCGGAGCCGCCCTGCGTGCGCAGCCGGACGCCGATGGCCTCGTCGCGCCGCACCGGGCGCGGGGCGAACAGCTTTCCGTCCTGGCCGAACGCCGGTCCTGCGTACGCGTCGCCCACCTGCCGGTGGCGGGCGGCGGCCTGGTCGTGGGCAGGGGGACCGGAGAAGAGCCCGCCCGGCCGGAGCAGAGCGGCGCCGGTCAGGAGCAGGCCGATGGCGATCAGCGCGCCCACCGTCCAGGGCGGCCGGGTCCGGGGCCGGGTCGCCGCTGCGCCGTCCGCAGCGAGGGGGTGCGGCCGTTCCATGCGCGTGTCCTTCCGGAAGAGCGTCCGGGTCACCACCGGGCCGCGACGTGCACGGCGGCTCCCTGCCGGCCGACCTAGCGGGCCCCCGGGCCCCCGGTAGCGGTCCTGCCGGAAGGGCCGGTGGCCATGGGGGGCCGGGGTGGACCGCATGGCCCTTTCTTCTTCTCCGATGAGAGGAAAGTACGGTCACCGACGGGCCGGAACGGCCGGCCACGCGACGGGCCACGCGGAATCATGCGCCGAACGGGTGGGCTTCCGGCGGGGCGCCTCCGCCGAGGACATCCGTCGTTGCGACGGGACACGACGAAGCCCCGCACCCGGGCGGACCGGGTGCGGGGCGTGCGGGGCGTACGTACGGGCGTCGCCGCTACTTCAGCTTGTACGCGCAGGGCTTCGCGATCTTCCCCTCGCCGTTGTCCGCGACCTTCTTGCCGTCCACGGTGATCGTGCACGACGCGGCCGTCAGCATGCCGTCCTCACCCTGGACGGTGCCCGGCGTGACGATCACGAGACGGCCGACCTCCTTCTCCGCGCCCCGCGGCGCGATGGTGGCCGTCCGCTTCCAGGGCAGGGTCACCGTCTCCGTCTTCGACTCGTCGAGGGTCCACATGACCATCGTCCGGCCCTCGCCCCGCACCTCGATGGTCACCTCGTGCGAGGCGCCCTCGCCCGCGGAGCCGGAGGTGTCCGGCTTCCCCTGCTGCGACGACCCGGCGGACGGTTCCCGGCCCGCGCTCTTGCCGCCGTCCCCGCCCTCTTCGGCGGCTCCGCCGCAGCCCGTCAGCAAGGCCGTGGCCAGCACGAACGCCGTCGCCGTGGCTGTCCTGGTGACTGTCCTGCGCACATTTCCCCCAATGATCGGCTCGCGGGCGGCAGCCCCGCCCGGCACGGCCGACGATCTTAGACGCCACCCCCGGCGACGGGATCAGGAGCGGCGGTGCCGGCGCGGGCACGGCACAGACGAGGCACGAGCACCGGCCCCGGAAACCGGCCCGGGCTGCCGTGGCGGAGCGTTGCGCGGCCTCGGCCGGCCACGCGTCACCCGGTCGCCGCACCACCGGCCGCGGGCCGCGCGCCAGGCCGGCCGCACCGCAGCCCGGAGCCGTTGCGCGCGTGCCGTGGTTTGACAGCCGAACCCCGCGGGGTAATCTCTTCGGCTCGATTGGCGTCGGCATGGGCCCGTGTGGCAGACTGTCCGGGTTGCTCGGTTGAGTGCCGATGCTGCGCGCCTCCCGCCGGGAGGACCGGAAGCGAGTCCCACAGTACTCGTCGCCCCTGATCAGGGGCGGACGTACGGGAATCTTCCGGGAAGCGTCAGCGGGGCGCCGACCAGGCACCCGGTGGGTGTTCTGCCCCCGACGCTCTTCACTGAGCACAGCGCGGTCCTCGGGCCCGCACCCCCTTGGTTGGGAAATCCTTCGGGAGATCTGCGTAGAGGGGTTGCGACACGCCCGACCGCGTGGGTCGGAGAAAAGAACGCGTACCCACCAGGTACCAGAGCGTTACGAGAGACAGGACTACTGAGTAGCCATGGCGGGACAGAAGATCCGCATCCGGCTCAAGGCCTACGACCACGAGGTCATCGACTCCTCGGCGAAGAAGATCGTCGAGACGGTGACCCGTACCGGTGCGTCGGTCGCGGGCCCGGTGCCGCTGCCCACTGAGAAGAACGTGTACTGCGTCATCAAGTCGCCGCACAAGTACAAGGACTCGCGCGAGCACTTCGAGATGCGCACGCACAAGCGCCTCATCGACATCCTCGACCCCACGCCGAAGACGGTTGACTCGCTGATGCGTCTCGACCTGCCGGCCGGCGTCGACATCGAGATCAAGCTCTGAGGTGACGCGCGAGATGGCTAAGAACATTAAGGGCGTCCTGGGCGAGAAGCTCGGCATGACCCAGGTCTGGGACGAGAACAACCGGGTCGTCCCGGTGACCGTCGTCAAGGCCGGGCCCTGTGTCGTCACCCAGGTCCGCACCAACGACACCGACGGCTACGAGTCGGTCCAGATCGCCTTCGGCGAGATCGACCCGCGCAAGGTGAACAAGCCCCTCAAGGGTCACTTCGCCAAGGCCGACGTCACCCCGCGCCGCCACCTGGTGGAGATCCGCACCGCTGACGCCTCCGAGTACACGCTCGGCCAGGAGATCACCGCTGAGGTCTTCGAGGCGGGCATCAAGGTCGACGTCACCGGCAAGAGCAAGGGCAAGGGCTTCGCCGGTGTCATGAAGCGCCACAACTTCCGTGGCCTGGGCGCCGGACACGGTACCCAGCGCAAGCACCGCTCGCCCGGTTCCATCGGTGGCTGCGCCACCCCGGGCCGTGTGTTCAAGGGCCTCCGCATGGCGGGCCGCATGGGCAACGAGCGGGTCACCACCCAGAACCTGACCGTCCACGCCGTTGACGCGGAGAAGGGCCTGCTCCTGATCAAGGGTGCGGTTCCTGGTCCGAACGGCGGCCTCGTCCTGGTCCGTACCGCGGCCAAGGGGGCCTGAGGTAACCGATGAGCACCATTGACATCCTTTCGCCGGCAGGCGACAAGGCCGGGACCGTCGAGCTCCCCGCGGAGATCTTCGACGCGAAGACCAGCGTTCCGCTGATCCACCAGGTCGTCGTCGCGCAGCTGGCCGCTGCCCGCCAGGGCACGCACAAGACCAAGACTCGTGGCGAAGTCCGCGGTGGCGGCAAGAAGCCGTACCGCCAGAAGGGCACCGGCCGCGCCCGTCAGGGCTCGACCCGTGCGCCGCAGTTCGCCGGCGGTGGCGTCGTCCACGGCCCCGTGCCGCGTGACTACTCGCAGCGCACCCCGAAGAAGATGAAGGCCGCCGCCCTGCGCGGTGCCCTCTCGGACCGGGCGCGTCACTCCCGCATCCACGTCGTCTCCGGCGTGGTCGAGGGCGCGGTGTCCACCAAGGCCGCCAAGACGCTGTTCGGCAAGATCTCGGAGCGCAAGAACCTGCTCCTGGTCGCCGAGCGCTCCGACGAGGCCGCGTGGCTGTCCGCCCGCAACCTGCCCCAGGTGCACATCCTGGAGCCGGGCCAGCTGAACACGTACGACGTGCTCGTCTCCGACGACGTGGTCTTCACCAAGGCCGCCTTCGAGTCCTTCGTGTCTGGCCCCAAGGCCGCTGACAACGAGGGGAGCGAGGCCTGATGGCCGAGATCACCAGCAAGACCTTCTCCGACCCGCGCGACATTCTCGTCAAGCCGGTTGTCTCCGAGAAGAGCTACGCGCTGCTCGACGAGAACAAGTACACGTTCATCGTGGCGCCGAGCGCCAACAAGACCCAGATCAAGCAGGCCGTCGAGACGGTCTTCTCGGTCAAGGTCGCGTCGGTGAACACGATCAACCGTCAGGGCAAGCGCAAGCGCACCCGCACCGGTTTCGGTAAGCGCGCCAACACCAAGCGCGCCATCGTGACCCTTGCTGAGGGCAACCGTATCGACATCTTCGGCGGTCCGACCGCCTGACGGCGGTCTGGATCGTCCGAATATCGGACGAGGACTGAGAAATGGGTATCCGCAAGTACAAGCCGACGACTCCGGGCCGTCGTGGGTCCAGCGTCGCCGACTTTGTCGAGATCACGCGGTCCACGCCGGAGAAGTCGCTGGTCCGCCCCCTGCACAGCAAGGGCGGCCGTAACAACACCGGTCGTGTGACCGTCCGTCACCAGGGCGGTGGCCACAAGCGCGCCTACCGCGTGATCGACTTCCGTCGTCACGACAAGGACGGCGTGCCGGCCAAGGTCGCTCACATCGAGTACGACCCCAACCGCACCGCGCGCATCGCGCTGCTCCACTACGTGGACGGCGAGAAGCGCTACATCATCGCTCCGCGTGGCCTGAACCAGGGCGACCGGGTCGAGAACGGCCCCGGCGCCGACATCAAGCCGGGCAACAACCTGGCCCTGCGCAACATCCCGGTCGGTACCACGATCCACGCGATCGAGCTCCGTCCCGGTGGTGGCGCCAAGTTCGCCCGCTCCGCCGGTGCCTCCGTGCAGCTGCTCGCGAAGGAGGGCCAGATGGCCCACCTCCGCATGCCGTCCGGTGAGATCCGCCTGGTCGACGTCCGCTGCCGCGCCACCATCGGCGAGGTCGGCAACGCCGAGCAGTCGAACATCAACTGGGGCAAGGCCGGCCGCAAGCGCTGGCTGGGCGTTCGCCCGACCGTCCGTGGTGTCGCCATGAACCCGGTCGACCACCCGCACGGTGGTGGTGAGGGCAAGACCTCCGGTGGTCGCCACCCGGTCTCCCCCTGGGGTCAGAAGGAGGGTCGTACTCGTTCTCCCAAGAAGGCGAGCAACAAGTACATCGTCCGCCGCCGCAAGACGAACAAGAAGCGCTAGGAGCGGGTTTAGATGCCGCGTAGTCTCAAGAAGGGGCCCTTCGTCGACGACCACCTGATCAAGAAGGTGGATTCTCAGAACGAAGCCGGCACCAAGAACGTCATCAAGACCTGGTCCCGTCGCTCGATGATCGTCCCGGCCATGCTCGGCCACACGATCGCGGTGCACAACGGCAAGACCCACATCCCGGTGTTCGTCACCGAGTCGATGGTCGGCCACAAGCTCGGCGAGTTCTCGCCGACTCGCACCTTCCGCGGCCACGTCAAGGACGACCGGAAGTCGAAGCGCCGCTAACGCGGGGTGACAGACCATGACGAACGTGTCAGACACTGAAGGGACAACCATGGAAGCCAGGGCCCAGGCGCGGTACATCCGCGTCACGCCCATGAAGGCCCGCCGCGTGGTGGACCTCATCCGTGGCATGGACGCCACGGAGGCTCAGGCGGTCCTGCGTTTCGCCCCGCAGGCCGCGAGCGTGCCGGTGGGCAAGGTGCTGGACAGCGCCATTGCCAACGCCGCGCACAACTACGACCACACGGACGCCTCTTCGCTGTACATCAGCGAGGCGTACGTCGACGAGGGCCCGACCCTGAAGCGGTTCCGTCCGCGTGCTCAGGGCCGTGCCTACCGGATCCGCAAGCGGACCAGCCACATCACCGTGGTCGTCAGCAGCAAGGAAGGAACCCGGTAATGGGCCAGAAGGTAAACCCGCACGGGTTCCGGCTCGGCATCACCACCGACTTCAAGTCGCGTTGGTACGCCGACAAGCTGTACAAGGACTACGTCAAGGAAGACGTCGCCATCCGTCGGATGATGACGTCCGGCATGGAGCGCGCCGGCATCTCGAAGGTTGAGATCGAGCGCACCCGTGACCGCGTGCGGGTGGACATCCACACCGCGCGTCCCGGCATCGTCATCGGCCGCCGTGGCGCCGAGGCCGACCGCATCCGCGGCGACCTCGAGAAGCTCACGGGCAAGCAGGTCCAGCTGAACATCCTCGAGGTCAAGAACCCCGAGGTCGACGCTCAGCTCGTGGCCCAGGCCGTTGCCGAGCAGCTGTCCTCCCGCGTCTCCTTCCGCCGGGCCATGCGCAAGAGCATGCAGTCCGCCATGAAGGCCGGCGCCAAGGGCATCAAGATCCAGTGTGGCGGCCGTCTCGGCGGCGCCGAGATGTCCCGCTCGGAGTTCTACCGCGAGGGCCGTGTGCCGCTGCACACGCTCCGCGCGAACGTCGAGTACGGCTTCTTCGAGGCCAAGACGACCTTCGGCCGCATCGGCGTGAAGGTCTGGATCTACAAGGGCGACGTCAAGAACATCGCCGAGGTCCGCGCCGAGAACGCTGCTGCCCGCGCCGGCAACCGCCCGGCCCGTGGTGGCGCTGACCGCCCGGCCCGTGGTGGCCGCGGTGGCGAGCGTGGCGGTCGCGGTCGCAAGCCGCAGCAGGCTGGTTCCGCTGCCGAGGCCCCCAAGGCCGAGGCCGCTGCCGCCGCTCCGGCTGAGAGCACCGGAACGGAGGCCTGACCGACATGCTGATCCCCCGTAGGGTCAAGCACCGCAAGCAGCACCACCCCAAGCGCCGCGGTATGGCCAAGGGTGGTACGACGGTTGCGTTCGGCGAGTACGGCATCCAGGCCATGACTCCGGCGTACGTGACCAACCGCCAGATCGAGGCGGCTCGTATCGCGATGACCCGCCACATCAAGCGTGGCGGCAAGGTCTGGATCAACATCTACCCGGACCGCCCGCTGACCAAGAAGCCGGCCGAGACCCGCATGGGTTCCGGTAAGGGTTCGCCGGAGTGGTGGGTCGCGAACGTGCACCCGGGCCGGGTCATGTTCGAGCTGTCCTACCCGAACGAGAAGATCGCACGTGAGGCTCTGACTCGCGCGGCCCACAAGCTGCCGATGAAGTGCCGGATCGTCAAGCGCGAGGCAGGTGAAGCGTGATGTCGGCCGGTACCAAGGCGTCCGAGCTGCGCGAGCTGGGCAACGAGGAGCTTGTTGCCAAGCTCCGCGAGGCCAAGGAAGAGCTGTTCAACCTCCGTTTCCAGGCGGCGACCGGGCAGCTCGAGAACCACGGTCGGCTCAAGTCCGTCCGTAAGGACATCGCCCGGATCTACACCCTGATGCGTGAGCGCGAGCTGGGCATCGAGACGGTGGAGAGCGCCTGATGAGCGAGAACAACGTGACTGAGACTGCAAAGACCGAGCGCGGTTTCCGCAAGACCCGCGAGGGTCTGGTCGTCAGCGACAAGATGGACAAGACCGTCGTCGTCGCCGTCGAGGACCGCGTCAAGCACGCGCTGTACGGCAAGGTCATCCGCCGTACGAACAAGCTCAAGGCGCACGACGAGCAGAACGCCGCGGGTGTCGGCGACCGCGTCCTCCTCATGGAGACCCGGCCGCTGTCCGCGACCAAGCGCTGGCGCGTCGTCGAGATCCTCGAGAAGGCCAAGTAATTTTGCGGGGTCCCCTCCCTGACGGGAGGGGTCCCGCATGCCCCCCGCTGAGGCGTCACAGCCCCAGCACTTAGTTCCGCCAGGCTCGGCAGGGCCGCCACAGGCCCTGCCGGGAACCGGCAGACGATCAGGAGATAGACGTGATCCAGCAGGAGTCGCGACTGCGTGTCGCCGACAACACTGGTGCCAAGGAGATCCTTTGCATCCGTGTTCTCGGTGGTTCCGGTCGCCGCTACGCGGGCATCGGTGACGTCATCGTCGCCACCGTCAAGGACGCGATCCCCGGTGGCAACGTGAAGAAGGGTGACGTCGTCAAGGCGGTCATCGTTCGCACCGTCAAGGAGCGCCGCCGCCAGGACGGCTCGTACATCCGCTTCGACGAGAACGCCGCCGTCATTCTGAAGAACGACGGCGACCCTCGCGGCACCCGTATCTTCGGCCCCGTGGGCCGTGAGCTGCGCGAGAAGAAGTTCATGAAGATCATCTCGCTCGCGCCGGAGGTGCTGTAAGCATGAAGATCAAGAAGGGCGACCTGGTTCAGGTCATCACCGGCAAGGACAAGGGCAAGCAGGGCAAGGTCATCGCGGCCTTCCCGCGCGAGGACCGCGTCCTGGTCGAGGGTGTCAACCGGGTCAAGAAGCACACCAAGGCCGGCCAGACCGCCCGTGGTTCGCAGACCGGCGGGATCATCACCACCGAGGCCCCGATCCACGTGAGCAACGTCCAGCTCGTCGTGGAGAAGGACGGCAAGAAGGTCGTGACCCGCGTCGGCTACCGCTTCGACGACGAGGGCAACAAGATCCGCGTTGCCAAGCGGACGGGTGAGGACATCTGATGGCTACCACCACCACTCCGCGTCTGAAGACGAAGTACCGCGAGGAGATCGCGGGCAAGCTGCGCGAGGAGTTCTCGTACGAGAACGTCATGCAGGTGCCCGGGCTCGTCAAGATCGTGGTCAACATGGGTGTGGGCGACGCCGCCCGCGACTCCAAGCTGATCGAGGGCGCCATCCGCGACCTCACCACGATCACCGGTCAGAAGCCGGCCGTCACCAAGGCCCGCAAGTCCATCGCGCAGTTCAAGCTGCGTGAGGGCCAGCCGATCGGTGCCCACGTCACGCTCCGTGGCGACCGCATGTGGGAGTTCCTGGACCGCACCCTGTCGCTCGCGCTCCCGCGCATCCGCGACTTCCGCGGCCTGTCCCCCAAGCAGTTCGACGGCCGTGGCAACTACACCTTCGGTCTCACGGAGCAGGTCATGTTCCACGAGATCGACCAGGACAAGATCGACCGTGTCCGGGGTATGGACATCACCGTGGTGACCACGGCGACCAACGACGAAGAGGGCCGTGCGCTCCTCCGTCACCTCGGCTTCCCCTTCAAGGAGGCGTAAGCGAGATGGCGAAGAAGGCTCTCATCGCGAAGGCTGCCCGCAAGCCCAAGTTCGGCGTGCGCGCGTACACCCGCTGCCAGCGCTGCGGTCGTCCGCACTCCGTCTACCGCAAGTTCGGCCTGTGCCGCGTGTGCCTCCGTGAGATGGCTCACCGTGGCGAGCTGCCGGGCGTGACCAAGAGCTCCTGGTAATCCCTCACTTGGGATGACCGGAGTCTCTCGGTAAGCATCTGGTCGGCAGGAGCCCTTCCCCACATGTCGTAGGCTTGTGTGGTTGGGCGCCTGCCGCCCGTACGACTTACTACGCCGTAGGTCCCCGCACCGCACCCGTCCCGCCCATGAGCGGGGAGAGGGATGGCGCATACAGGAAACCCCGGCGAGAGAGGCCGAAGGCCAATTCATGACCATGACTGATCCGATCGCAGACATGCTTACGCGTCTGCGGAACGCGAACTCGGCGTACCACGACACCGTGACGATGCCGCACAGCAAGATCAAGTCTCACATCGCGGAAATCCTCCAGCAGGAGGGCTTCATCACGGGCTGGAAGGTCGAGGACGCCGAGGTCGGCAAGAACCTCGTCCTCGAGCTGAAGTTCGGTCCGAACCGTGAGCGCTCCATCGCGGGCATCAAGCGGATCTCGAAGCCCGGTCTGCGGGTTTACGCGAAGTCCACCAACCTGCCGAAGGTCCTCGGCGGTCTGGGCGTGGCGATCATCTCCACGTCCCACGGCCTCCTGACCGGCCAGCAGGCTCAGAAGAAGGGCGTGGGTGGGGAAGTCCTCGCCTACGTCTGGTAGTCGGGAACGGAGGAAAAGCCAATGTCGCGTATCGGCAAGCTCCCCATCACGGTTCCCGCCGGCGTGGACGTCACCATCGAGGGCCGCACGGTCACGGTGAAGGGTTCCAAGGGCACCCTGACCCACACCGTCGCCGCGCCGATCGAGATCGTTAAGGGCGAGGACGGCGTTCTGAACGTCACCCGTCCGAACGACGAGCGTCAGAACAAGGCCCTTCACGGCCTGTCCCGCACGCTGGTGGCCAACATGATCACCGGTGTGACCCAGGGGTACACGAAGGCGCTCGAGATCAGCGGTGTCGGTTACCGCGTGGCCGCGAAGGGCTCCAACCTGGAGTTCCAGCTCGGCTACAGCCACCCGATCCTGGTGGAGGCCCCCGAGGGGATCTCCTTCAAGGTCGAGTCGCCGACCAAGTTCTCGGTCGAGGGCATCGACAAGCAGAAGGTCGGCGAGGTCGCCGCGAACATCCGCAAGCTTCGCAAGCCCGACCCCTACAAGGCCAAGGGCGTGAAGTACGCGGGTGAGGTCATCCGCCGCAAGGTCGGAAAGGCTGGTAAGTAAGCCATGGCATACGGCGTGAAGATTGCCAAGGGCAAGGCCTACAAGGGCGCTGCTCTGAAGCGTCGCCACATCCGCATCCGCAAGAAGATCGCGGGTACGACCGAGCGTCCGCGCCTGGTCGTCACGCGCTCCAACCGCGGCATCACCGCTCAGGTCATCGACGACATCGCGGGTCACACCCTCGCGTCGGCGTCCACCCTGGACGCGTCCATCCGCGGCGGCGAAGGCGACAAGTCGGCGAAGGCGAAGCAGGTCGGCCAGCTCGTGGCCGAGCGTGCCAAGGCCGCCGGCATCGAGGCTGTCGTGTTCGACCGTGGCGGCAACCAGTACGCCGGGCGCATCGCCGCCCTGGCGGACGCCGCCCGCGAAGCCGGGCTCAAGTTCTGAGCCGGTTCCGTAGCTCAGCGGAAAACGAAGAGAGGTAATTCCAATGGCTGGACCCCAGCGCCGCGGAAGCGGTGCCGGTGGCGGCGAGCGGCGGGACCGGAAGGGCCGTGACGGCGGCGCTGCTGCCGCCGAGAAGACCGCGTACGTTGAGCGCGTCGTCGCGATCAACCGCGTCGCCAAGGTTGTGAAGGGTGGTCGTCGCTTCAGCTTCACCGCGCTGGTCGTGGTGGGCGACGGTGACGGCACCGTGGGTGTCGGGTACGGCAAGGCCAAGGAGGTGCCGGCCGCCATCGCCAAGGGTGTGGAGGAGGCCAAGAAGCACTTCTTCAAGGTCCCCCGTATCCAGGGCACCATCCCGCACCCCATCCAGGGTGAGAAGGCGGCGGGCGTCGTCCTGCTCAAGCCGGCGTCCCCCGGTACCGGTGTTATCGCCGGTGGCCCGGTGCGTGCCGTGCTCGAGTGCGCCGGCGTTCACGACATCCTGTCGAAGTCGCTCGGCTCCGACAACGCGATCAACATCGTGCACGCGACCGTGGCGGCCCTCAAGGGCCTGCAGCGTCCCGAGGAGATCGCGGCTCGCCGCGGTCTGCCGCTCGAGGACGTCGCTCCCGCGGCTCTGCTGCGTGCGCGTGCCGGGGCGGGTGCGTAATGGCTCGCCTCAAGATCACGCAGACGAAGTCCTACATCGGTAGCAAGCAGAACCACCGCGACACCCTGCGCTCCCTTGGTCTCAAGGGCATCAACACGCAGGTCGTCAAGGAGGACCGCCCCGAGTTCCGCGGCATGGTGCACACCGTCCGCCACCTCGTGACGGTCGAGGAGGTCGACTGACATGGCGGAGCAGAACCCGCTGAAGGTCCACAACCTCCGTCCCGCCCCGGGCGCCAAGACCGCCAAGACCCGTGTGGGTCGTGGTGAGGCGTCGAAGGGTAAGACGGCCGGTCGTGGTACCAAGGGCACGAAGGCCCGCTACCAGGTTCCGGAGCGCTTCGAGGGTGGGCAGATGCCCCTCCACATGCGTCTCCCGAAGCTGAAGGGCTTCAAGAACCCGTTCAAGACGGAGTACCAGGTCGTCAACCTGGACAAGCTGGCCGCGCTGTACCCGCAGGGTGGCGAGGTCACCGTCGCCGACCTGGTCGCCAAGGGTGCGGTTCGCAAGAACCAGCTCGTCAAGGTGCTCGGTCAGGGCGAGGTCTCCGTGGCGCTGCAGGTGACGGTCGACGCCGTCTCCGGCTCCGCCAAGGAGAAGATCACCGCCGCCGGCGGCACCGTCACCGAGCTCGTCTGAGACGACTCGATGGCTTGAACATCCGACCGGGGATGCCTCTCAAACGGGGCATCCCCGGTTGGTCGTTCCTAGGGGGGCATGTGCGCCGGTAAGGTGGCGTGCACTGTGTTGCTGTAATGACTTGGGGCCCCGCCCCGGGCCGCGCGGTCCACCCGCAGGGTTGGCCACGCGGTTTTTACTGACCACTGACTGATTCGTATTCGTCGATCCTCAAGACCGTCACCTCTGACGCATAGCGCGGGGGTCGCAGGAGGCACCGTGCTCACCGCGTTCGCCCGGGCGTTCAAGACGCCCGACCTGCGCAAGAAGCTGCTCTTCACGCTCGGCATCGTCGTGCTGTACCGGCTCGGGGCGCACGTCCCCGTACCCGGGGTCAGCTACGAGAAGGTCCAGATGTGTGTGGACCAGGCCCAACAGGGCAACAACAGCCTGTTCGGCCTCGTGAACATGTTCAGTGGCGGGGCGCTGCTGCAGATCACGATCTTCGCGCTCGGCATCATGCCGTACATCACGGCGAGCATCATCCTGCAGCTGCTGACCGTGGTCATCCCGCGCCTGGAAGCCCTCAAGAAGGAGGGCCAGGCAGGCCAGGCGAAGATCACGCAGTACACCCGTTACCTGACGGTCGCGCTGGCGATCCTGCAGGGCACGGGCCTGGTGGCCACCGCCCGTACGGGCGCCCTGTTCAGCGGCTGCACCGTCGCGAACCAGGTCGTCCCCGACCAGTCGATCTTCGTGACCATCACCATGGTCATCACCATGACCGCGGGTACGGCGGTCGTCATGTGGCTCGGCGAGCTCATCACCGACCGCGGCATCGGCAACGGCATGTCGATCCTGATGTTCATCTCGATCGCCGCCGGCTTCCCCGGCGCCCTGTGGGCCATCAAGGAGAGCGGCAAGCTCGCCAAGGGCTGGATCGAGTTCGGCACGGTCATCCTGATCGGCTTCGTGATGGTGGCGCTCGTCGTCTTCGTCGAGCAGGCCCAGCGCCGCATCCCGGTGCAGTACGCGAAGCGCATGATCGGTCGGCGTTCCTACGGCGGTACGTCCACGTACATCCCGCTCAAGGTGAACCAGGCGGGTGTGATTCCCGTCATCTTCGCGTCGTCGCTGCTCTACATCCCGGCGCTGATCGCGCAGTTCTCGAACTCCACCGCGGGCTGGAAGACCTGGATCGAAGCGCACTTCGTCAAGGGTGACCACCCGTACTACATCACCGTGTACTTCCTGTTGATCGTGTTCTTCGCGTTCTTCTACGTGGCCATCTCGTTCAACCCCGAGGAAGTCGCGGACAACATGAAGAAGTATGGTGGCTTCATCCCGGGTATCCGGGCTGGTCGACCTACTGCCGAGTACTTGAGCTACGTGCTCAACCGGATCACCTGGCCGGGCTCGCTGTATCTGGGTCTGATCGCTCTCGTGCCGACGATGGCGTTGGCGGGCTTCGGTGGCG
This sequence comes from Streptomyces sp. NRRL S-118, assembly GCF_000716335.1. Lineage (GTDB taxonomy): Bacteria > Actinomycetota > Actinomycetes > Streptomycetales > Streptomycetaceae > Streptomyces. The sequence goes on from NZ_KL591014.1 coordinate 81,728, forward strand.
CGAACCAGAACTTCCCGTTCGGCGGGACGAGCATCCTGATCATCGTGGGTGTGGGTCTGGAGACCGTGAAGCAGATCGAGAGCCAGCTCCAGCAGCGCAACTACGAAGGGTTCCTCCGCTGATGCGAATCGTCCTCGTCGGACCGCCCGGTGCCGGGAAGGGAACGCAGGCCGCGTTCCTTGCCGGGAACCTGTCGATTCCGCACATCTCCACGGGCGACCTCTTCCGTGCCAACATCAGCCAGGGCACGGAGCTGGGCCTGAAGGCCAAGTCCTACATGGACGCCGGCGAGCTGGTCCCCGATGAGGTCACGATCGGCATGGCCAAGGACCGCATGGAGCAGCCGGACGCCGAGCGCGGCTTCCTGCTGGACGGCTTCCCGCGGAACGTGGCCCAGGCCGAGGCGCTCGACGCCATGCTCGACGCCGCGGGCATGAAGCTGGACGCGGTGCTGGACCTGGAGGTCCCCGAGGACGAGGTCGTGAAGCGGATCGCGGGCCGCCGCATCTGCCGCAACGACAGCGCGCACGTCTTCCACGTGACGTACTCGCAGCCGAAGACCGAGGGCGTCTGCGACGTCTGCGGCGGCGACCTGTACCAGCGCGACGACGACTCCGAGGAGACCGTGCGCAAGCGGCTGGAGGTCTACCACACGCAGACCGAGCCGATCATCGACTACTACAAGGCCCAGGGCCTGGTGGTCACCATCTCCGCGCTCGGCAAGGTCAACGACGTGACCGCCCGGGCGATGGAGGCCCTGCGGGGCGAGAAGGCCGCCTAGCAGCCTCCTCCTCACGTGTCGTACACCGGCCGCGGTGCCCCCAGGGGCACCGCGGCCGGTGTCGTACGGCCGTATCGTTGTGAGGTCACCCCGTTCTCCGTTTGGAAAGGCGTCAGCCGTCATGGTGCAGATCAAGACTCCCGAGCAGATCGCGAAGATGCGCGAGGCGGGGCTGGTCGTCGCCGCCATCCACGCGGCGACGCGGGAGGCGGCGGTTCCCGGGTCCACGACGAAGGACCTGGACGAGGTGGCCCGCAAAGTGCTCGCCGAGCACGGCGCGAAGTCGAACTTCCTCGGGTACGGCGGGTTCCCCGCCACCATCTGCACCTCCGTGAACGAGGTCGTCGTCCACGGCATCCCGAGCGACGACGTGGTACTGAAGGACGGCGACGTCATCTCGATCGACTGCGGCGCGGTCGTCGACGGCTGGCACGGCGACGCGGCGTACACCGCGTTCGTGGGTTCCGGTCACGCCCCGGAGCTGGTCGAGCTCTCCCGGGTCACCGAGGAGTCGATGTGGCAGGGGATCGCCGCCATGCGGAACGGCAACCGGCTGGTCGACATCTCGCGGGCGATCGAGACGTACATCCGCCGCCAGCCGAAGCCGGGCGGCGGCAAGTACGGGATCATCGAGGAGTACGGCGGCCACGGCATCGGCACCGAGATGCACATGGACCCGCACCTGCTGAACTACGTCTCCCGCAAGCGCGGCAAGGGCCCCAAGCTGGTCCCCGGCTTCTGCCTGGCGATCGAGCCCATGGTGTCGCTCGGTACGCCGCGCACGGAGGTCCTGGAGGACGAGTGGACCGTCATCACCACGGACGGCACCTGGTCCTCCCACTGGGAGCACTCCGTCGCCCTCACGGAGGCCGGCCCCCTCGTGCTCACCGCCCCGGACGGCGGCCGGGCGAAACTGGCCGAGCTGGGCGTCACGGCGGCACCGGATCCGCTGGCGTAGTGATCTACGGTGGTGGGCAAACTTCCCCGATTCGTCTTTTCGAAAGCCCTGACGTAGACTGATGCGTCGGCTCTCGTGTACCCGTGTGCCCGCACACGGCGACGGGAGCTGATCAAGGTAGCCGATTCGAAGGGCGAAGCGTGGCCAAGAAGCAAGGTGCCATCGAAATTGAGGGCACCGTGATCGAGTCCCTGCCGAACGCCATGTTCAAGGTGGAGCTCCAGAACGGTCACAAGGTCCTCGCGCACATCTCCGGCAAGATGCGGATGCACTACATCCGTATCCTCCCGGACGACCGGGTCGTCGTGGAGCTGTCTCCGTACGACCTGACGCGTGGCCGGATCGTCTACCGCTACAAGTAGATCTTGCCCGCACCGGCGCGCTCCGCGCGCGGGTGGTGGCACTGACCCGGAGAACCTCACATCCCATGAAGGTCAAGCCGAGCGTCAAGAAGATCTGCGACAAGTGCAAGGTGATCCGCCGTCACGGCCGGGTCATGGTCATCTGCGACAACCTGCGCCACAAGCAGCGCCAGGGCTGACGCACGCCGACCTGCACCTCGCAGTTTCTTCGCGCGACGCGAGCAAATTCGTACATACGCAGTGCCCGCCAAGCCCCTGGGGCCGGCGGTACCTCCGGCGGGGGCCGGGGACCCGGAACGTACCTCGTACGGCGGCCGGGAACGGCATTGCGGAAGACCCCCGAACACACAGGAGCCATTGAATGGCACGCGTTTCCGGTGTTGACATCCCGCGCGACAAGCGCGTGGAGGTCGCACTCACCTACGTCTTCGGCATCGGCCGCACCCTGGCGAAGGAGACCCTCGCCTCCACCGGTGTGAACCCGAACACCCGCGTTCGTGACCTGTCCGAGGAGGACCTGGTCAAGATCCGCGAGTACGTGGACGCCAACCTCAAGACCGAGGGTGACCTCCGTCGCGAGATCCAGGCCGACATCCGCCGCAAGGTCGAGATCGGCACCTACCAGGGTCTGCGTCACCGCCGTGGTCTGCCGGTTCGCGGTCAGCGCACCAGCACGAACGCTCGTACCCGCAAGGGCCCGCGTCGCGCCATCGCCGGTAAGAAGAAGCCGGGCAAGAAGTAGTCCGCAGCGGACGACTGTCCACGGTCTTCGCTGTAGGACCGACCACCTCCCGTAGGAGTTAAAGACATGCCCCCCAAGGGACGTCAGGGCGCTGCCAAGAAGGTGCGCCGCAAGGAAAAGAAGAACGTCGCTCACGGCCACGCGCACATCAAGAGCACGTTCAACAACACCATCGTTTCGATCACGGACCCGTCCGGCAACGTGATCTCCTGGGCCTCCGCCGGCCACGTCGGCTTCAAGGGCTCGCGCAAGTCCACCCCCTTCGCCGCGCAGATGGCCGCCGAGTCGGCCGCCCGCCGCGCGCAGGAGCACGGCATGCGCAAGGTCGACGTCTTCGTCAAGGGCCCGGGCTCGGGTCGTGAGACGGCGATCCGTTCGCTGCAGGCCACCGGTCTCGAGGTCGGCTCCATCCAGGACGTCACCCCGACCCCGCACAACGGCTGCCGCCCCCCGAAGCGCCGCCGCGTCTGACGCACGGCTGCTTCACGCAGGGATTTCCGGGCGGTACGCCTCTTCGGGGGCGTGCCGCCCGTACCCTTGCACTATCCGAGGACGTCAAATAGCGGGCGTCCACGACTGAAGGAAACACACCATGCTTATCGCTCAGCGTCCCTCGCTGACCGAAGAGGTCGTCGACGAGTACCGCTCGCGGTTCGTCATCGAGCCGCTGGAGCCGGGCTTCGGCTACACGCTCGGCAACTCCCTGCGCCGTACGCTCCTCTCCTCGATCCCGGGTGCGGCGGTCACGTCGATCCGCATCGACGGTGTCCTGCACGAGTTCACCACCGTGCCGGGCGTCAAGGAGGACGTCACCGACCTCATCCTCAACATCAAGCAGCTGGTCGTGTCCAGCGAGCACGACGAGCCGGTCGTGATGTACCTGCGCAAGCAGGGCCCCGGCCTGGTCACCGCCGCCGACATCGCCCCGCCGGCCGGCGTCGAGGTGCACAACCCCGACCTGGTGCTCGCCACCCTGAACGGCAAGGGCAAGCTGGAGATGGAGCTGACCGTCGAGCGCGGTCGCGGCTACGTCTCCGCCGTCCAGAACAAGCAGGTGGGCCAGGAGATCGGCCGCATCCCGGTCGACTCCATCTACTCGCCCGTCCTCAAGGTCACCTACAAGGTCGAGGCGACCCGAGTCGAGCAGCGCACCGACTTCGACAAGCTGATCGTCGACGTCGAGACCAAGCAGGCGATGCGTCCGCGTGACGCCATGGCCTCCGCCGGCAAGACCCTGGTCGAGCTCTTCGGCCTGGCGCGCGAGCTCAACATCGACGCCGAGGGCATCGACATGGGTCCGTCCCCGACGGACGCCGCGCTCGCCGCGGACCTGGCGCTGCCGATCGAGGAGCTGGAGCTCACGGTCCGCTCGTACAACTGCCTCAAGCGTGAGGGCATCCACTCCGTGGGTGAGCTCGTGGCGCGCTCCGAGGCCGACCTGCTCGACATCCGCAACTTCGGTGCGAAGTCGATCGACGAGGTCAAGGCGAAGCTGGCCGGCATGGGCCTGGCCCTCAAGGACAGCCCGCCCGGATTCGACCCGACCGCCGCCGCCGACGCCTTCGGCGCCGACGACGACGCGGACGCGGGCTTCGTCGAGACCGAGCAGTACTGATCCGCCGCTGATCCCCTCACCGGGATCAGCGCGGTTCATGCGACATCTGCCCGCAGGCGTCCGCCTGCGGGGTCCTGACACCGGTACCTGATACGGCCGGTGCAGATTTCAAGGAGAAACACCATGCCGAAGCCCGCCAAGGGTGCCCGTCTGGGCGGCAGCGCCGCGCACGAGAAGCTGCTTCTCGCGAACCTCGCGAAGTCGCTGTTCGAGCACGGCCGCATCACCACGACCGAGGCCAAGGCCCGCCGCCTGCGTCCGGTCGCCGAGCGCCTGATCACCAAGGCGAAGAAGGGCGACATCCACAACCGTCGCCTGGTGCTGCAGACGATCACGGACAAGGGCATCGTCCACACGCTCTTCACCGAGATCGCTCCGCGTTACGCCGAGCGCCCGGGTGGCTACACCCGCATCACCAAGATCGGCAACCGTCGTGGCGACAACGCCCCGATGGCTGTGATCGAGCTGGTCGAGGGCGAGATCGCGAAGAAGGCGACCGTCGCCGAGGCCGAGGCCGCGACGAAGCGCGCGGTCAAGGAGGCCGACGAGGCCGCCAAGGCCGAGGAGACCAAGGCTGACGAGGCTCCGGCCGAGGAGTCGAAGGACGCCTGAACCGCGTTCTGAAGGCTGACGGACGGGCCCGCCCCCTCTCGGGGGGCGGGCCCGTTCGGCTTGAGAGGATGGATCGCGTGAGCGATGAGGTGAGGCCCGGGTACGTACGGGTGCGGCTGGACCTGTCGTACGACGGCAAGGACTTCCACGGCTGGGCCAAGCAGGCCGGCGGACAGCGCACCGTGCAGGGCGAGATCGAGGACGCCCTGCGCACGGTGACGCGTTCGTCCGAGACGCACGAGCTGACCGTGGCCGGGCGGACCGACGCCGGCGTGCACGCGCGCGGCCAGGTCGCACACGTCGACCTGCCGGAGGCGCTGTGGGCAGAGCACCGGGACAAGCTGCTGCGGCGGCTCGCCGGGAGGCTGGGCCACGACGTCCGGATCTGGCGGGTCGAGGAGGCGCCGAGCGGCTTCAACGCGCGGTTCTCGGCCATCTGGCGCCGGTACGCGTACCGGGTGACGGACAACCCTGGTGGCGTCGACCCGCTGCTGCGCGGGCATGTGCTGTGGCACGACTGGCCGCTGGACGTCGACGCCATGAACGCGGCCGCCGAGCGGCTGACCGGGGAGCACGACTTCGCGGCCTACTGCAAGAAGCGGGACGGCGCGACCACCATCCGCACGCTGCAGGAGCTGCGCTGGGAGCGGCTGCCGTCCGGCGTGCTGGAGGCCACGGTCAAGGCCGACGCCTTCTGCCACAACATGGTGCGCTCGCTCGTCGGGGCGCTGCTCTTCGTCGGGGACGGGCACCGGCCGGTGGAGTGGCCCGGGAAGGTGCTCGCGGCCGGTGTGCGGGACTCCGCCGTCCATGTCGTGCGGCCGCACGGGCTCACGCTGGAGGAGGTCGGCTACCCGGCCGACGAGCTGCTGGCCGCCAGGAACCTGGAGGCCCGCAACAAGCGGTCACTGGCCGGGCGCGGCGGCTGCTGCTGAGGCCTGGATGCGGCCCCGGGCGTAGATCTGGTTGAAGGCGAACGTGCCGAGGTCGTCGCTCGTCTTGAAGACGACCTCGTCACTCTTCGTGACCTTCTTGCCGCTGGTGTAGCCGGCCTGGGTGAAGTACGCGTACCGGCCCAGGGAGTTGGCGCGGCGCAGACAGACGGTCTTGGCCTGGCAGAAGCCGCCGACGCCGGACCCGGCGAGCGGGGTGACGCCGCCCTGCACGTCCTCCTTGGCCCGCAGGGCGTCGCCCTTGGTGTCGAAGAGCGCGACACCGACCGTGATGGCGACGCCGTCCCGCTCGTACGTGGCGCGGATGACGCGGTCGCAGCCGTGCTTCCGCAGGACCGCGCCGAGGCCGGCCTGGGCGGCGGCCGAGCAGTCGGTGGTGGAGGCGACGGCGCCCTTGCGGTACTCCCGGTCGCCGACCGTGAGCTTCTTGCCGGGGAAGAGCGATTCGGGCGTGAGCGGGGCCTTGTCCTTCTGCGCCGTGGAGATGAAGTCCATCGGGTCCGGCGGGGGCGGCGGCGCGACCGAGGAGAAGGAGGGCTGCGGCTGGGTGGTGTCGCTCGGCAGCTCGGGGGCGGTGGTGGAGCCCGCCGCCTTGTCGCCGGTGGCGCCGCCGCCGCTGTTGGCGGAGACGATCGCGACCGCGATGACCGTGCCGATGGCGGCGGTGGCGAGTGCGCCGCCGCCGATCAGGAGCCAGCGCCTGCGGCGGGCGCGGGCGGCCGAGGCTTCGGCGAGGGCGCTCCAGTCCGGGGTGTCGGTTCCGTAGGACTGCTGGTACGGCTGCTGCCCGTACGGCTGGTGCGGCTGCTGGTGTGGCTCCTGCGGCCACTGCGGTCCCCCAAAGCTCATGCCGCGCATCCTAAACCGGTTGGGGACGGGCCCGGTCCGCGGCGACAATGCCCGGCATGGGTCATGTAGAGGTCGCGCATCTGGAGTACTACCTGCCGGACGGGCGGGTGCTCCTCGGTGACGTGTCGTTCCGGGTGGGCGAAGGCGCGGTGGTGGCGCTCGTGGGCGCCAACGGCGCGGGCAAGACGACGCTGCTGCGGCTGATCGCGGGGGAGCTGCAGCCGCACGGGGGCACGGTCGCCGTCGGGGGCGGACTGGGGGTGATGCCGCAGTTCGTCGGGTCGGTGCGGGACGAGCGGACCGTGCGGGACCTGCTGGTGTCCGTCGCGCCCGCGCGGATCCGGGAGGCGGCGGCCGCGGTGGACGAGGCCGAGCACCTGATCATGACCGTCGACGACGAGGCCGCGCAGCTGCGGTACGCGCAGGCGCTCAGCGACTGGGCGGAGGCGCGGGGGTACGAGGCCGAGACCGCCTGGGACGTGTGCACCATGGCCGCGCTGGGCGTGCCGTACGAGCGGGCGCAGTTCCGCGAGGTGCGGACGCTGAGCGGGGGTGAGCAGAAGCGGCTCGTCCTGGAGGCGCTGCTGCGCGGCCCGGAGGAGGTGCTGCTCCTCGACGAGCCGGACAACTACCTGGACGTGCCGGGGAAGCGGTGGCTGGAGGAGCGGCTGGCCGAGACCCGCAAGACCGTGCTGTTCGTGTCGCACGACCGGGAGCTGCTGGCACGGGCCGCCCAGAAGATCGTCGCGGTGGAGCCGGGGCCGGCGGGGTCGGACGTGTGGGTGCACGGCGGCGGCTTCGACACGTACCACCAGGCGCGCAAGGAGCGGTTCGCCCGCTTCGAGGAGCTGCGGCGGCGCTGGGACGAGAAGCACGCGCAGCTCAAGCAGCTGGTGAACACCCTGAAGAACAAGGCCGCCTACAACGACGGGCTGGCCTCCCGCTACCAGGCCGCCCAGACCCGGCTGCGCAAGTTCGAGGAGGCGGGACCGCCGCAGCAGCCGCCGCGCGAGCAGGACATCCGGATGCGGCTGCGCGGCGGGCGCACCGGGCTGCGGGCGGTGACGTGCGCCGACCTGGAGCTCACGGGGCTGATGAAGCCTTTCTCGCTGGAGGTCTTCTACGGCGAGCGGGTCGCCGTCCTCGGTTCGAACGGGTCGGGCAAGTCGCACTTCCTGCGGCTGCTGGCGGGGGAGGACGTGGCCCACACCGGCGCGTGGAAGCTGGGTGCGCGGGTGGTTCCCGGGCACTTCGCCCAGACCCACGCCCACCCCGAGCTGGAGGGCCGGACGCTGGTCGACATCCTGTGGAAGGAGCACGCCAAGGACCGGGGCGGAGCCATGTCCGCCCTGCGGCGGTACGAGCTGGAGCGCCAGGGGGACCAGGTCTTCGACCGGCTCTCGGGTGGTCAGCAGGCGCGCTTCCAGATCCTGCTGCTGGAGCTGGCGGGCACGACGGCCCTGCTGCTGGACGAGCCGACGGACAACCTGGACCTGGAGTCGGCGGAGGCCCTCCAGGTGGGGCTGGAGGCGTACGAGGGGACGGTGCTGGCGGTCACGCACGACCGCTGGTTCGCGCGCTCCTTCGACCGGTACCTGGTCTTCGGCACGGACGGCGTGGTCCGCGAGACCCCCGAGCCCGTCTGGGACGAGCGTCGTGTGGAACGGGCGCGATAGCCGGGTACGGCGGGGCGCGCCCGGGTAGGGTGCGCCCGGGGGGTGGGGCCAATGCGTCCGGGGTACAGATTCGGGCCGTTCACCGTGCTCGCGGAGCTCGCCAGTGGCGGGATGGGGCGGATCTATCTCGCCCGCTCTCCGGGCGGGCGGCTGGTGGCGGTCAAGACGCTGCTCAACGTGGGCGAGGACGACCGGCGGCGGTTCGCCCGGGAGGTGGGCCTCGCCCAGCGGGTACGGGGCGTCTACACCGCGAGTGTGGTGGAGGCGGACGCCACGGCCGAGGTCCCGTGGATGGCCACCGAGTACGTCCCCGCGCCCTCGCTGAAGGACCTCGTCGAACGATGCGGGCCGCTCGCCCCGCGAGCCCTGTACTGGGTCGCGGCGGGCATGGCCGAGGCGCTGGTGTCCCTGCACACGGCGGGCCTGGTGCACCGGGACGTCAAGCCGTCCAACGTCCTGCTGCCGCTGGACGGCCCCCGGGTGATCGACTTCGGTATCTCGCAGGCCCATGACGTGACCCGGACCGAGGTGGCCCTCGGCACCGTCGCCTACGCGGCGCCCGAGCAGGCGCGCGGCGAGCCGACGACCACGGCGTCGGACGTGTTCTCGCTGGGCGCGACCCTGTTCCACCTCGCCGTCGGCCGCGCGCCGTACCGCGACGGCGGCGCGGGCCCGGCACTGGAGCAGCTGGTACGGGCCGCCACCGGCGACCTGGACGTGTCGGGGCTGCCGGGCGAGCTGGAGCCCCTGGTGCTGCCCTGCCTGGCCCTGGATCCGGCGGACCGGCCCGCCCCGGCCGACCTCCTGGCGTACTGCTCGGCACGGCTGGACGGAGGCGCGGACGCGCGCCGCGAGTGGCTCAGCCCCGCGTGGACGGCGGAGATCGAACGCCACCGGGCGGAACGGCTCCGGGCGGTCGAGGAGGCCCGGCGCCAGGTGGACCCGGAGGCGCCGACCGGCCCGGTGCCGGCACCCGGGCGGACGGCCGCGCTGGCCACGGCCGGGGACGGCCGGGAGGCCCGGACCGGCCCGTGGGCGCGGCGCCCGCGGCTGCCGTGGGCGGCCGCGGCGGCGGTGGTGGTCGTGACGGGGGCGCTGCTCGCGGTCGTACGGCCCTGGGAGGCCCGGACGATCGGCGCGCCGGTCGAGCCGCTGCGGATCCTGGAGGTGGAGAGCGTCCGGCAGGGACTGTGCTACCCGGACAAGGAGTCGGTGCAGCTGCCCCTGGGTGAGTCCCCGCCCCCGGAGGGGCGTTCCTTCTCCTCCGCCAACCGGGACCAGTGTGTGGTGGCGAAGGACTCCGGCGGGATGAGCGTCGAGCGCTTCGAGAACGTCGAGGTCGTGGAGGACGAAGGTGCGTGGAAGGTCAGGGTGACCTTCCGTGAGCAGGACCGGGCGGCCTTCAGCGCCCTCAGCGCGAAGGTCGCGGGCCAGGCGGAGCCGGAGAACCAGATCGCGCTGGTCCTGGGGGAGGACCGGCTGGTCAGCTCCTTCACGGTGATGACAAAGCTCACGGGCAAGAGCGCTCCGATCACCGGGAAATTCACCCGGAGCCAGGCCGAGGCGCTCGCCCGTGCCCTGGGTGCGCCCTGACCGGTTCCGGCCGGTCCGTGCCACGCGGGGCGGACCAGTTTTGACCCGTCGGGGGCGGCGCGGGTACTGTTGCGGTTTGTTATGCGTATTGGCTTCGTCGTTCTTACGCGAAGAGCCCTTACGCAAGTTCCCTGGAGCAGTTACCAGTGGCTCGCATACGGGCGGTGTTCCCGGCAGTGTGGGCCCCAGCTGCATGATCGCTTCAGGTGTGTCTGGACTCCATCCACTGAAGAAGCGAAGGCTACGAAGTGCGTACGTACAGCCCCAAGCCCGGCGATGTGACTCGCCAGTGGCACATCATCGACGCGCAGGACGTTGTCCTGGGCCGTCTGGCGACCACGGCTGCGAACCTCCTGCGAGGCAAGCACAAGCCCGTCTACGCGCCGCACATGGACATGGGCGACTTCGTCATCATCATCAACGCTGACAAGGTCCACCTGTCCGGCAACAAGAAGACCCAGAAGATGGCCTACCGCCACTCCGGCTACCCGGGTGGTCTGCGCTCCGTCCGTTACGACGAGCTGCTGGACAAGAACCCCGAGAAGGCCGTCGAGAAGGCCATCAAGGGCATGATCCCCAAGAACTCCCTCGGCCGTCAGATGCTCTCGAAGCTGAAGGTCTACGCGGGCGAGAACCACCCGCACGCTGCGCAGCAGCCGGTCCCGTTCGAGATCACCCAGGTCGCGCAGTAGTTCCGGCCACACCCCCTAAGAACGAAAGAAATCTGAGGAGCATCGTGGCCGAGACCACTGTTGAGAACCCCATCGAGGGCGAGGAGACCTACGCCGAGGTCACCACCTTCGAGTCCGAGGTGCCCGTCGAGGGCGAGTACACCTCCGAGTCGCTCGCGTCCCGCTTCGGCGAGCCGCAGCCGGCCGCCGGCCTGGGCCGCCGCAAGAACGCCATCGCCCGCGTCCGGATCGTCCCGGGCACCGGCAAGTGGAAGATCAACGGGCGTACGCTCGAGGACTACTTCCCGAACAAGGTCCACCAGCAGGAAGTCAACGAGCCCTTCAAGGTGCTCGAGCTGGACAACCGCTACGACGTCATCGCCCGTATCTCGGGTGGCGGCGTCTCCGGCCAGGCCGGCGCCCTGCGCCTCGGTGTGGCCCGCGCCCTGAACGAGGCGGACGTGGACAACAACCGCGGCCCGCTGAAGAAGGCCGGCTTCCTGAGCCGCGACGACCGTGCCGTCGAGCGCAAGAAGGCCGGTCTCAAGAAGGCCCGTAAGGCCCCGCAGTACAGCAAGCGCTAATCACGCCTGCTCGGTCTGCTCAACGTACGCCCCGGCGGCACCTCCGTGCTGCCGGGGCGTACGTCTATACGCTTCACCTTGCTTTTTCGGAGTAACTCGGAGGACAGCTGTGGGACGACTCTTCGGCACGGACGGTGTGCGCGGTGTCGCCAACGCGGATCTGACGGCGGAGCTGGCGCTCGGTCTGTCGGTCGCGGCGGCGCACGTACTCGCCGAAGCGGGGACCTTTGAAGGACACCGGCCGACCGCCGTGGTCGGGCGTGACCCCCGTGCGTCGGGAGAGTTCCTGGAGGCCGCCGTCGTGGCGGGCCTCGCGAGCGCCGGTGTGGACGTCATGCGGGTCGGCGTGCTGCCGACGCCGGCCGTGGCGTACCTGACGGGCGCGCTCGGCGCCGACCTGGGCGTGATGCTCTCCGCCAGCCACAACGCCATGCCGGACAACGGCATCAAGTTCTTCGCGCGCGGCGGCCACAAGCTGGCCGACGAGCTGGAGGACCGCATCGAGGCCGTGTACGACCAGCACCGCACCGGCGAGCCGTGGGACCGGCCGACCGGTGCCGGCGTCGGCCGCGTCGCCGACTACAAGGAGGGCTTCGACCAGTACGTCACCCACCTGCTGAGCGTCCTGCCGAACCGGCTCGACGGGCTCAAGATCGTGCTCGACGAGGCGCACGGCGCCGCGTCCGGCGTGTCGCCCGCCGCCTTCCAGCAGGCCGGGGCCGAGGTCATCACCATCGGCGCCACCCCCGACGGGCTCAACATCAACGACGGCTGCGGCTCCACCCACCTGGAGATGCTGAAGGCCGCCGTCGTCGAGCACGGCGCGGACCTCGGCATCGCCCACGACGGTGACGCCGACCGCTGCCTGGCCGTGGACCACACGGGCGCCGAGGTCGACGGCGACCAGATCCTGGCCGTGCTCGCCCTCGCCATGCGCGAGGCCGGCACCCTGCGCGGCGACACCGTCGTCGCGACCGTCATGTCGAACCTGGGCTTCAAGCTCGCCATGGAGCGCGAGGGCCTCCAGCTCGTCCAGACGGCGGTCGGCGACCGCTACGTACTGGAGTCGATGAAGGAGCACGACTACGCGCTGGGCGGCGAGCAGTCCGGGCACGTCATCGTCATGGACCACGCGACCACCGGCGACGGCACGCTGACCGGCCTCCTGCTGGCCGCGCGGGTCGCCGCCACCGGCCGCTCGCTGGCGGAGCTCGCGGGGGTCATGGAGCGGCTGCCGCAGGTGCTGATCAACGTGAAGGACGTCGACAAGTCGCGTGTGAAGACCTCCGCCGAGCTGGGTGCCGCCGTCGCGGAGGCCGAGCGCACGCTCGGCACCACCGGGCGTGTCCTGCTGCGCCCCTCGGGCACGGAGCCGCTGGTCCGTGTGATGGTCGAGGCCGCCGACATCGAGCAGGCGCGGGCGGTCGCCGGGCAGCTCGCGGACGTCGTGAAGTCGGCCCTGGGCTAGGGCCCCGGGGCCCCTGGTCAGGGGGCGCCCCGCCGCACGGCGGGGCGCCCCTTTTCCGTGCGCCGGGCGGTTCCGGCCGGAGCCGTTCAGGCGCCGTGCTCCGCGGCCGCCGCCTTGCGGGCCCGCCGCTCCCGCTGCCGCGTCCAGAAGAACTTCTGCGCGAGCAGCGTCAGCGTTCCCGCGAGCAGGATCGCCAGCAGGTTCAGCAGCAGCTGCTCCACCGAGCCCCTGGTCTGCGCGAGGTCGCCGTAGCCGAGGGCCACGGCGGCGTTCGCGGCCGCCGGCACGGTGGTCACCGAGATCGCCACCCCGACCAGGGCCCCCGACTTCGCCGAGGTCAGCGACAGGGTGCCGGCCGCGCCCGCGAGCAGGCCCACGACGAACGAGAACGGGTCCGGTGCGTAGATGAAGCCGGTGTTGGGCCGGTCGCCGTGCAGCTTCGTCTCGGAGAACAGGCCCAGCGCGTCCATGGCCAGGCTGAACGCCACCGTCAGCGCGATGGCCGCGGCGAACCCCGCCACCAGGGCCACGAGCGACCGCATCGCCGGGCGGGGACGGCGCCGTACCAGGGCCGTGCAGACACCGGCCAGCGGACCGAACTCCGGGCCGACCGCCATGGCCCCGACGATCAGGACGGCGTTGTCCAGCACCACTCCGCAGGCCGCGATCATGGTGGCGAGGGTGAGGAACGCCACGTACGTCACGGAGAGCGTGGACTCCTCGTGCGTCGCCTCCGACAGGTGCTCCCACAGCACCGCGTCCGCGCCCTCGCCCGGCGCGTCCTCCTCGGCCGCTTTGGCGCGCCGGGACAGCGACAGGCCGACGTCCTCGACGGCGATCGAGCCCGACTCGTCCAGGCCGAGCGCGCACAGGTCGGAGATGAGCTCGTCCCCGGCCTCCCGCGCCACGTCGCACAGGACCAGATCACCGGCCGGGTCGCGCGCGGCACCGGGGAGGACGACGAGGTGCGCGGTGCCGACCGTCTTCTCGATGACGTGGACGACCTCGTCGGTGCGGCCGTCCGGGACGATCAGGCGCAGGTGCAGCACGTTGGGCGCCCCTTCAGAGTTTGCGGAGGGAGAGCCGCTGGACCTTGTGGTCCGGGCCCTTGCGTACGACGAGGGTGGCACGGCCGCGGGTCGGCGCGACGTTCTCCAGCAGGTTGGGCTTGTTGATGGTCCGCCAGGTCGTGCGGGCGTACGCGAGCGCCTCCTCCTCGCTGACCTGCGTGTACTTGCGGAAGTAGGAGGACGGGTTCTGGAACGCCGTCGCGCGCAGTTTGCGGAAACGATTCAGGTACCAGGACTCGATGTCCTCGGTGCGGGCGTCGACGTACACGGAGAAGTCGAAGTAGTCGGCGACGGCGACGCGGGTGCGGCCGTCCTTGCCGGGCAGCGCGGGCTGCAGCACGTTGAGGCCCTCGACGATGAGGATGTCGGGCCGGCGGACCGTCAGGACCTGGCCGGGCACGATGTCGTAGATGAGGTGCGAGTAGACGGGGGCGGTCACCTCGTCCCTCCCGGCCTTGATGTCGGCGACGAACCGGGTCAGCGCCCGCCGGTCGTAGGACTCCGGGAAGCCCTTGCGGGACATCAGGCCGCGCTCCTTGAGCTCCTTCATGGGGAGCAGGAAGCCGTCGGTGGTGACCAGTTCGACGCGCGGGTGCTCGGGCCAGCGGGCCAGCAGCGCCTGGAGGAGCCGGGCGACGGTCGATTTGCCGACGGCGACGGAACCGGCGACCCCTATCACGAACGGGGTGCCGCGCTGGGCGCTCTTCTGCCCGACGTCCCCGAGGAAGGTGTTGAGCGCGCCCCGCAGATTGGCGGTGGCGCCGACGTACAGGTTCAGGAGCCGGGAGAGCGGCAGGTAGATGTCCCGCACCTCGTCGAGGTCGATGACGTCGCCGAGCCCGCGCAGCCGCTCGACCTCCTCGGCCGTCAGGGGCAGCGGGGTCTTGTCCCGCAGGGCGCTCCACTCCCCGCGGGTGAGATCGACGTACGGCGATGCCTCCGCGCGGCGGTGGGCGGCGGCACTTCGGGGCGACGAGGTGATCACACGGCCATTGTCGGGTCTGCGGCAGCGTTGTGGGCCGTGGGCTCGGTCACGGTGCGGGTGGCACCTCCGGACGCGGAATGTCAGTGGCGTGCGTCACAGTTGTGGGAAGGGTGGGCGCCGGCGCAGGTCGTCCGCCCGCGGCAGCGCGACCCCGAGCCGCGACCCCGAGCCGAGGGACACTCCCATGACGTACGCGTACGCGATCCAGGCCGAGGGCCTGGCCAAACGGTTCAAGGACACCCGGGCGCTGGACGGCGTGGACCTGGCCGCCCGTCCGGGGACGGTGCTGGGGCTGCTGGGGCCCAACGGGGCGGGGAAGACCACCGCCGTGCGGATCTTCGCCACGCTGCTCCAGCCGGACGCGGGCCGGGCCGCCGTGGCGGGGCACGACGTGGTGCGGGAAGCGGGCGTGGTGCGCTCGATGGTGGGCCTGACCGGGCAGTACGCCGCGGTCGACGAGAACCTCACCGGTACGGAGAACCTGCTGCTGATCGGGCGGCTGCTGGGCATGCCGCGGCGCGAGGCCCGGGCCCGGGCCGCCGAGCTGCTGGAGCGGTTCCACCTCACCGACGCGGCCGGGCGCGCCGTGAAGACGTTCTCGGGGGGCATGCGGCGCCGGCTGGACCTGGCGGCGAGCCTGGTCGGGCGGCCGCGGATCCTGTTCCTCGACGAGCCGACGACCGGCCTGGACCCGCGCAGCCGCGGCGAGCTGTGGGAGATGGTGCGGGGCCTGGTCGCCGACGGCGTCACGGCCCTGCTGACCACCCAGTACCTGAACGAGGCGGACGTCCTCGCCGACGACATCGTGGTGATCGACCGGGGCCGGGTCATCGCGGAAGGCACGCCCGACGAGCTGAAGTCCCAGGTCGGCGGACAGGTCCTCCAGCTGCGGCCGGTACGGGACGCGGACCTGGTGGCGGCCCACGCCCTGGTGGCGGAGGCGGCCGGCGGCCAGACCCAGATCGAGGGCCAGGTCATCACCGCGCCGGTGAACGACCCCGAACTGATGCCCGCGGTGGTCCGCCGGCTGGACGGGGCGGGGATCGCGGTCGGGGAGCTGACGCTGCGCCGCTCGTCCCTGGACGAGGTCTTCCTGGCGCTGACCGGTCACCGCGCCGAGCGCGACTCCGGGCAGGAGACCCCGGAGCCGGACGACAGCGACATCGAGAAGGTGGTGAGTTCGGCATGACAGCCGGTGGCATCACCGCCGACGGGCCGGTCGCCCCGATCACCGCGAGCGGCCGCGTACGGCCCGCGGCGGCCCTCCGCCAGACCGCCACCATGGCGTGGCGGAGCCTGGTGGCCGTCAAGCACAACCCGCTGGAGCTCGTCGACTACAGCATCACGCCGATCATGTTCGTGTTCCTCTTCACGTACGTGATGGGCGGGCAGATGGCCGGGTCGCCCGACGCGTACCTGCGCTACGCGCTGCCGGGGATCATCGTCCAGAACACCCTGTTCATGACGATCTACACGGCCATGGCGCTGAACACCGACCTCACCAAGGGCGTCTTCGACCGGCTGAGGAGCCTGCCGATCGCCCGCTCCGCGCCGCTGATCGGCCGGATCACCGCCGATCTGGCCAAGCACCTGTGGGCGGTGCTGCTGATGATCGCCCTCGGGCTGGCGCTCGGCTTCCGGATCACCGGCGGGATCGGCGGGTTCCTCGCCGGTGTGCTGCTGGTGATGCTCTTCGCGGCCGCCGTGTCCTGGTGCGCCGTGCTCATCGGGATGCTGGCGGGGGACGCGGAGAAGGTGCAGGCGTTCGGCTTCACGCTGATCTTCCCGATCACCTTCACCAGCAGCGCGTTCGTCGTGGTGGACACCATGCCGGGCTGGCTCCAGGCCTGGGTGGAGGTCAACCCGGTCACGCACCTGTCGGACGCGTTCCGCGGGCTGCTGCTGGGCGGCGAGGTGGCGGGGCCGGTGATGTGGTCGCTGGTCTGGGCGGCGGGCATCGCCCTGGTGTTCTATCCGCTGGCCATGCGGGCGTACCGCGCCAAGGCGTGACCCGGACCGGCCTGCTGGTCCGCGGCACCGGACACCGCTCACCGGTCCGGCCGGATCGAGGGGACACCCCCTAGGCTGCGGACCATGTGCGGAATCGTGGGGTACGTCGGCGGGCAGTCGGCGCTTGATGTGGTGATCGCGGGCCTCAAGCGGCTCGAGTACCGGGGCTACGACTCGGCCGGCGTGGCGGTGCTCGCCGATGGCGGGCTGGCCGCGGCGAAGAAGGCGGGCAAGCTCGTCAACCTGGAGAAGGAGCTGGACACCCGGCCCCTGCCGAGCGGTTCGACGGGCATCGGGCACACCCGGTGGGCCACGCACGGCGGACCGACCGACCTCAACGCCCACCCGCACCTGGACAACGCCGGGCGCGTCGCCGTCGTCCACAACGGCATCATCGAGAACTTCGCCGCCCTGCGTGCCGAGCTGGCGGAGCGCGGCCACGACCTGGCGTCGGAGACCGACACCGAGGTCGTCTCCCACCTGCTGGCCGAGACGTTCTCGTCCTGCGGCGACCTGGCCGAGGCGATGCGGCTGGTCTGCCGCCGGCTCGAGGGCGCCTTCACACTGGTCGCCGTGCACGCCGACGAGCCCGACGTGGTCGTCGGCGCCCGCCGCAACTCGCCGCTGGTGGTGGGCGTCGGCCAGGGCGAGGCGTTCCTCGCCTCCGACGTGGCCGCGTTCATCGCGCACACCCGCAACGCGATCGAGCTCGGCCAGGACCAGGTCGTCGAGGTGCGCCGGGACGGCGTGACGGTCACGGACTTCGACGGGGCGCCGGCCGACGTCCGCGCGTACCACGTCGACTGGGACGCCTCGGCGGCCGAGAAGGGCGGCTACGACCACTTCATGCTCAAGGAGATCGCCGAGCAGCCGAAGGCGGTCGCCGACACGCTGCTGGGCCGCGTCGACGCCTCCGGGGCGCTGAGCCTGGACGAGGTGCGCATCCCCGACGAGGTGCTGCGCGAGGCGCACAAGGTCGTCATCGTGGCGTGCGGCACCGCGTTCCACGCCGCCCTGATCGCCAAGTACGCCATCGAGCACTGGACCCGCATCCCCTGCGAGGTGGAGCTGGCCAGCGAGTTCCGCTACCGCGACCCGATCCTTGACCGGCAGACGCTGGTGGTGGCGATCTCGCAGTCCGGCGAGACCATGGACACCCTCATGGCGCTGCGGCACGCCCGGGCGCAGGGCGCGAAGGTGCTGGCGATCTCCAACACCAACGGCGCGACGATCCCCCGCGAGTCGGACGCGGTGCTGTACACGCACGCGGGGCCCGAGGTGGCGGTCGCCTCCACCAAGGCGTTCCTCACGCAGCTCGTGGCGGTGTACCTCCTGGCCCTGTACCTGGCGCAGGTACGCGGCACCAAGTGGGGCGACGAGATCCGGGCGGTCGTGCGGGACCTGTCGCGGATCGCGGAGGACGTCGAGCGGGTCCTGGAGACCATGGAGCCGGTACGGGAGCTGGCCCGCTCGCTCGCCGGCAAGGACACCGTGCTGTTCCTCGGCCGGCACGTCGGCTACCCGGTGGCGCTCGAAGGCGCGCTGAAGCTCAAGGAGCTCGCGTACATGCACGCCGAGGGGTTCGCGGCCGGCGAGCTGAAGCACGGGCCCATCGCCCTGATCGAGGAGGACCTGCCGGTCGTCGTGGTGGTGCCGTCGCCGCGCGGCCGGTCCGTGCTCCACGACAAGATCGTGTCGAACATCCAGGAGATCCGCGCCCGAGGCGCCCGGACGATCGTCATCGCGGAGGAGGGCGACGAGGCGGTCGCGCCGTACGCGGACCACCTCATCCGCGTCCCGGTGACGCCGGTGCTGCTGCAGCCGATGGTGTCGACGGTGCCCCTCCAGGTCTTCGCGTGCGAGCTGGCGACGGCCCGCGGCAACGAGGTCGACCAGCCGCGCAACCTCGCCAAGTCCGTGACGGTGGAGTGAGGACACACATGATCATCGGGGTGGGGATCGACGTCGCGGAGATCGACCGGTTCGCGGCGGCGCTGGAGCGGACGCCGCACCTGGCGGACCGGCTGTTCCTGGAGCGCGAACTGCTGCTGCCCAGCGGCGAGCGGCGCGGCGTCGCGTCGCTCGCGGCGCGGTTCGCCGCGAAGGAGGCGATCGCGAAGGCGCTCGGCGCGCCGGGCGGGCTGCTGTGGACGGACGCCGAGGTGTACGTCGAGGACAGCGGACAGCCGCGGCTGCGGGTGCGCGGCACGGTGGCGGCACGCGCCGCCGAACTGGGCGTACGGCAGTGGCACGTGTCGCTCAGCCATGACGCGGGGGTGGCGTCCGCGGTGGTGATCGCGGAGGGTTGACCCCATGCGTACCGCTCACCGTGTCGAAACCGTACGGGCCGCCGAGGCGGCACTGATGGCGAAGCTGCCCGAGGGCGCGCTGATGCAGCGGGCGGCGGCGGGACTCGCCGCGGCCTGCGCCGAGCTCCTCGGCCGCGTCTACGGCGCCCGCGTGGTGCTGCTCGTCGGCAGCGGCGACAACGGCGGCGACGCGCTGTACGCGGGCGCCCGGCTCGCCCGGCGCGGCGCCGGGGTGTCCGCCGTGCTCCTCGGCCCGCGCGCCCACGAGGGGGGCCTGGCGGCGCTGCGCGGGGCGGGCGGCCGTGTGGCCGACGACCCGTACGCGGTGCTGGAGCGCGCCGACCTCGTGGTGGACGGCATCACCGGGATCGGCGGACGCGGCGGACTGCGGCCGGAGGCGGTGCCCGTGGTGCGGGCGGCACGCGCGTCGGGTGCCGTGCTGGTCGCCGTCGACCTGCCCAGCGGTGTGGACGCCGACACCGGCGAGGTCGCCGGGGAAGCCGTCCGGGCGGACGCCACGGTGTCGTTCGGGACCTGGAAACCGGGCCTGCTCATCGACCCGGCGCGCGCCTGCGCGGGCGCGGTACGGCTCGTCGGCATCGGCCTGTCCCTGCCGCCGGTCCCCGACCTGGAGGCGCTCCAGCACGCGGACGTGGCCCGGCTGCTGCCGGAGCCCGCGGGCGAGAGCGACAAGTACCGGCGGGGCGTGGTCGGCGTGGTGGCCGGCTCCCGGCGCTACCCGGGCGCCGCGGTGCTCGCGGTGGCCGGCGCGCTGCGCGGCGGGGCGGGGGCCGTGCGCTACGTCGGCCCCGCGGGGGACGCCGTGCTCGCCCGCCACCCCGAGACGCTCGTCCACGACGGGCCCCCGGCGAACGCCGGGCGCGTCCAGGCGTGGGTGATCGGCCCCGGCCTCGGCGACACGCCCGGCGTCGAGGACGTCCTCGCCTCCGACGTACCCGTCCTGGTCGACGCGGACGGCCTGCGGCAGCTCGACCCGCCCGCGGTCCGCTCGCGCCCGGCGCCGACCGTCCTCACGCCGCACGCCGGCGAGGCGGCGGCCCTCCTGGGTGTCGCCCGCGAGGACGTGGAGTCCCGCCGCCTGGACGCGGTGAGGGAACTGGCGGCGCGGTACGGGGCGACCGTGCTGCTCAAGGGCTCCACGACGCTCGTCGCCGCGGCCGACGGCCCGGTACGCGTCAACCCGACGGGCACGGCCTGGCTGGCCACCGCGGGCAGCGGCGACGTCCTGTCGGGCCTCGCCGGCTCACTGCTCGCCGCGGGCCTGGCCCCGCGCGACGCCGCCTCGGTGGCCGCCTACCTCCACGGCCTCGCCGCCCGCCGCGCCGCCCGGGGCGCCCCCATCGCGGCCCACGACGTCGCGGCGGAACTCCCGGGAGCGTGGCGGGACGTCACCTCCACCCACCCGGACCGCTGAGCCTCCCGGTGCCTGCGGCGGGCTGCGGTGTCGTTCCGGTCCGGTGCGTCTCTCGGCTCGACTCCCGGTCCCTGTGGCGAGTGGGGCGAAGGGACGCGGCGGTGTCGAAAGGGATGAGGGTCCCCCCGCCGAAGGCAGGGGGAGCGCGGAAATTCGCGAGGTGCGAGCGAATCGAGCGGGGGTACCTCCCACGCCGCCGGGCATAGGGGGAGATCGACCGTCGACACCGACAACAGGCGCCCCGGAGCCGAACCGAGCCCTCGAAAAAACCTCTGAGACACTGGGCGCGATGAGTGAGACACCGCAGACCCTTCGCGCCCGCGCCGAGATCGACCTCGGGGCGTTGCGCGGCAACGTGCGTGCCCTGCGGGAGCGCGTGGGGACGGGCGTCCAGGTGATGGGCGTCGTGAAGGCCGATGCGTACGGGCACGGGGCCGTGCCGTGTGCGCGGGCGGCCCTGGAGGGCGGGGCGACCTGGCTGGGGACCGCGACGCCGCACGAGGCGCTGGCGCTGCGGGCGGCCGGGATCGACGTGCCCGTCCTGTGCTGGCTGTGGACGCCCGGCGACCCCTGGGACGAGGGCATCCGGGCCGGCCTGGACATGTCCCTGAGCGGGATGTGGGCGCTGGAGGAGGTCACGCGGGCCGCCCGCGCGACCGGCGGCACCGCGCGGGTGCAGCTGAAGGCCGACACCGGGCTCGGGCGCAACGGCTGCCAGCCCGCCGACTGGCCGCGGTTGGTCGGGGAGGCGCTGAAGGCCCAGGCCGAGGGCCTGGTGCGGATCACCGGCGTCTGGTCGCACTTCGCCTGTGCCGACGAGCCCGGCCACCCGTCCATCGCCGCCCAGCTCGACGCGTTCCACGACATGCTCGGCTACGCCGAGAAGGCGGGGGTGGAGCCGGAGGTGCGGCACATCGCCAATTCCCCGGCGACGCTCACCCTGCCGGAGTCGTACTTCGATCTCGTGCGCGCCGGGATCGCGTTGTACGGCGTGTCGCCGAGCCCGGAGCTGGGCACGGCCGCCGATTTCGGTCTGCGGGCGGTGATGCGGCTGGTCGGGAGCCTCGCGCTGGTCAAGACGGTGCCGGCGGGCCACGGCGTGAGCTACGGGCACCATTACGTCACCGAGCGGGAGACGAACCTCGGTCTGGTCCCGCTGGGCTACGCCGACGGCATCCCGCGCCATGCGTCGGGCCGCGGCCCGGTGCTGGTCGGCGGGAAGGTGCGTACGGTCGCCGGCCGGGTCGCGATGGACCAGTTCGTGGTGGACCTCGGCCGCGACGCCGTGGAGCCCGGCGCGCCCGCGGTGCTGTTCGGGGCGGGCGATCAGGGCGAGCCGACCGCGGAGGACTGGGCACGTGCCGCGGACACGATCGCGTACGAGATCGTGACCCGGATCGGATCGCGGGTACCACGGGTCTATACGAACGTGACGCACGCGAGCTGACCGAGGAGCTGCCGTAGTGAGTGACATCAGTGCGGTGGAGGCCGCCGCCGCCGGCAATTGGCGCCGCGCCGGTCTCGCCGGCGCGGCGATAGGGGTGGTCGCGGCGGGCGCGGCCGCCGGTGTCACCCTGGAGCGGCTCACCGTCGGGCGCGGCATGCGCAGGAAGGCGCGTCTCGCCCTGGACGCGGCGGGCCCGTACGGCGCGCTGCGCGGCACCCCCGGCAGGGCGGCCGCCGATGACGGCACGGAGCTGTACTACGAGGTCGACGAGGTGGAGGCGGAGACCAGCGCGCCGCGCCGGCGGCGGTTGTTCGGGCGCCGGACGCCCACTCCGGTCACCGTCGTCTTCAGTCACGGCTACTGCCTCAACCAGGACTCCTGGCACTTCCAGCGTGCCGCGCTGCGCGGCCTGGTGCGCACCGTCCACTGGGACCAGCGCAGTCACGGCCGGTCCGGGCGGGGAGTGGCCCAGCGGCGCGGCCCCGACGCGGTGCCGGTCTCCATCGACCAGCTCGGCCGGGACCTCAAGGCCGTCATCGACGCGGCGGCGCCCGAGGGGCCGCTGGTGCTGGTCGGGCACTCGATGGGCGGCATGACGGTGATGGCGCTGGCCGACCAGTTCCCGGCGCTGATCCGGGAGCGGGTCGTCGGCGTCGCTTTCGTCGGCACCTCGTGCGGCCGGCTCGGCGAGGTGAACTACGGGCTGCCGGTGGCGGGGGTCAACGCGATACGGCGGGTCCTGCCCGGTGTGCTGCGGGCCCTCGGGTCGCAGCCGGAGCTGGTCGAGCGGGGCCGCAGGGCCACCGCGGACCTCTTCGCGGGGCTGATCAAGCGGTACTCGTTCTCGTCGCGGGACGTGGACCCGGCCGTCGCCCGGTTCGCGGAGCGGATGATCGAGGGCACGCCGATCGACGTGGTCGCGGAGTTCTACCCGGCGTTCACCGAGCACGACAAGGCCGAAGCGCTCGGCGTCTTCGCCGAGGTGCCGGTGCTCGCCCTCGCCGGCGACACGGACCTGGTCACGCCGAGTTCGCACACGGAGGCGATCGCCGATCTGCTCCCCGACGCGGAGCTGGTCATCGTCCCGGACGGCGGCCACCTGGTGATGCTGGAACACCCCGAGGCGGTCACCGACCGGCTCGCGGACCTGCTGGTGCGGGTGGGCGCGGTGCCCGCAGCGACTAACGTTGGCACGTATGGAAGCACCGCACAGCCCGGTGGCTGACGGACAGGACGTCACCGCCACCGCCACCGCCCGTACGACCCTCCACTCGCCCGAGGAGACGCAGGAACTGGGCCGCGCGCTCGCGAAGCTGCTGCGCCCCGGTGACCTGGTCCTGCTCACCGGTGAGCTCGGCGCGGGCAAGACGACGCTGACGCGCGGGCTCGGCGAGGGGCTCGGCGTGCGCGGGGCGGTCACGTCCCCGACGTTCGTCATCGCCCGCGTCCACCCGTCGCTGGTCGGCGGCCCGGCCCTCGTGCACGTCGACGCCTACCGCCTGGGCGGCGGCCTCGACGAGATGGAGGACCTCGACCTCGACGTGTCGCTGCCGGATTCGGTGGTGGTCGTGGAGTGGGGCGAGGGCAGGGTCGAGGACCTGGCCGAGGACCGGCTGCACGTCGTCCTCCACCGGGTCGTCGGCTCGACCGACGACGAGCGCCGCGTGGTGACGCTGACCGGCATCGGCGCCCGCTGGGCGGGCGTGGACCTCGACGTGGCGCCGTAGGGGAATCCCGGGGCGGCGGGCCGCCGTACTTTCCGACAAGACGTCGGCACAATGTTGCGTCGTACGTCCGAGGCGTGGTCCCATGGGTACCCGTACGGGGTTAGGTGTACCTAACCCCGCCCTGCCCCCGGACCTTCAGGAGGCACCATGTCGACATCCGAGCAGGACGTGTCGATGCGCGATCTGCTGGCGTCGTGCGCGGCGGCCAGTGCCGTGTCCACACCGCCCCGGGCCGCCGAGGACCCCGCGGAGGGTCCGGCGGACGAGGTGCGGGACGTCGCACCGGACGACAAGGCGCCCGAAGCCGCGTGACGCCGGATCCGTCCCCGAGCACCGCTACGGGACGACGACGACCTTCGCCCCGACCGTCGCGAGCGTCCACAGCGCGTCGCCGTCCGCGCGCTTCATCCGGATCCCGCCCGTCCTGCGCGCCGGGTCGGGACTGGCCATCGAGCCGTCCACGGCCGCGCTGAAGCCGATCGTCACGCCGTCGACGGTGGCGAACCGCACCACGTGCTCGATCTGCACCCCGTCGGACCCGGCCACCCGGCCCGAACGGGTCGTCACGGAGTACGTGCCGGGCTCGGGGTGCACGGTGCTCGGCATGACCGCGAAGGTGCGTGCCACCCGCTCCTTCTCGCCCACCAGCCACACCCGCCGGTCGCCGAGCGCGTACACGACCCGGACGCCCGAGCCAGAGTTCACCGGCAGGGCCAGCGAGTCCGCGGCAGGCTTCTGCGCGCTGCCGCCGGGCGCGGGCGACGACGGTGCGGCGCCCGCTCCCGCGGGCCGCTTCTCCGTGAGGCCGGCCGGGGCGTGGGCCGCCGCCTGGTAGGCGAGGAATCCGACCGCGGCCAGTGCCGCCGCGGTGAGCCCGGCCACGAATCCCGAGCTGCTCCTTGCCACCCTGCTCCCCACCTCTCACGCGCACGCGTACGTATTGATGTGACGGTAGCAGCAGTGTGAGCGCGCACCGGGGCGCCGTGCCCCCGCCCGCGGAGCCGTACGCTGTTTGCGTGCTCTTGCTCGCCATGGATACCGCCACACCCGCCGTCACCGTCGCGCTCCACGACGGCGACTCCGTCCTCGCCGTATCGAGCCAGGTCGACGCCCGCCGCCACGGGGAGCTGCTGCTGCCCGCCGTGCACCGGGTGCTCCGGGAAGCGGGCCGGCCGCTGGACGCCGTCACCGGCATCGTCGTGGGCGTCGGCCCCGGCCCGTACACCGGGCTGCGCGTCGGCCTGGTGACCGCCGCGACCTTCGCGTCGGCGCTCGGCGGGGTGCCCGTGCACGGCCTGTGCACGCTGGACGGCCTCGCGTACGCCTCCGGTATCGAGGAGCCGTTCGTCGTCGCGACGGACGCGCGCCGCAAGGAGGTCTACTGGGCGCGGTACGACGACTGCCGCACCCGCGTGACCGGGCCCGCCGTCGACCGGCCCGCCGACATCGCCGACCGGGTCGCGGGCCTGCCCGCCGTCGGAGCCGGCGCCCGCCTCTACGGCGAGGTGTTCCCCGACGCCCGTGACCCCGAGCACCAGTCGGCCGCGGCGCTCGCCGCGCTCGCCGCCGAACGGCTCCGCACCGGCGGGGCCTTCGAGGAGCCGCGGCCGATGTACCTGCGCCGCCCCGACGCCCAGGTGCCGAAGAACTACAAGGTGGTCACCCCGAAGTGACCGGACCTACCGCGCCCACCGGGCCGACCGGAGCGCAGGGAGCGGCCGCGGAGCCCGGACCGGCCGTGGTCCTGCGGGAGATGCGCTGGTGGGACCTCGCACCCGTGCTGGAGCTGGAGCACGAGCTGTTCCCCGAGGACGCCTGGTCCGAGGGGATGTTCTGGTCCGAGCTCGCCCACGCGCGCGGCCCGCGGGCGACCCGCCGCTACGTCGTCGCCGCGGCCCCGGACGGCCGGATCGCCGGCTACGCGGGGCTCGCGGCGGCCGGCGGACTCGGCGACGTCCAGACCATCGCCGTCGCCCGCGACCAGTGGGGGACCGGGCTCGGGGCCCGGCTCCTGACCGAACTGCTGCGGCACGCCACCGCCTTCGAGTGCGACGAGGTGCTCCTCGAAGTCCGCGTGGACAACACCCGCGCACAGAAGCTGTACGAGCGCTTCGGCTTCGAACCGATCGGCTTCCGCCGCGGCTACTACCAGCCGGGCAACGTCGACGCGCTCGTCATGCGCCTGACCGTACAAGCTGACGCACAAGGAACTGAGAGCACTGAGAGCCATGGCTGACGAACCCCTCGTCCTCGGCATCGAGACCTCCTGCGACGAGACCGGCGTCGGCATCGTCCGGGGCACGACCCTGCTCGCCGACGCCGTCGCGTCCAGCGTGGACACGCACGCGCGGTTCGGCGGCGTGGTTCCCGAGATCGCCTCCCGCGCCCACCTGGAGGCGATGGTCCCGACCATCGAGCGGGCCCTGCAGCAGGCCGGGATCACCGCCCGCGACCTCGACGGCATCGCGGTCACCGCCGGTCCCGGCCTCGCGGGCGCCCTCCTCGTCGGCGTCTCGGCGGCCAAGGCGTACGCGTACGCGCTGGGCAAGCCGCTGTACGGCGTGAACCACCTCGCCTCGCACATCTGCGTCGACCAGCTGGAGCACGGGCCGCTGCCCGAGCCGACGATGGCGCTGCTGGTGTCCGGCGGCCACTCGTCGCTGCTCCTCGCGCCGGACATCACCTCCGACGTACGGCCGATGGGCGCGACGATCGACGACGCGGCGGGCGAGGCGTTCGACAAGATCGCCCGCGTGCTCGACCTGGGCTTCCCGGGCGGGCCGGTGATCGACCGGCTGGCGAAGGAGGGCGACCCCTCCGCGATCGCCTTTCCCCGCGGGCTGAGCGGACCGCGCGACCCCGCGTACGACTTCTCCTTCTCCGGTCTGAAGACCGCCGTGGCCCGCTGGATCGAGGCCAGGCGCGCCGCCGGTGAGGAGGTGCCGGTACGGGACGTGGCGGCGTCCTTCCAGGAGGCGGTCGTCGACGTCCTGACCCGCAAGGCCGTGCGCGCCTGCAAGGACGAGGGCGTCGACCACCTGATGATCGGCGGTGGCGTGGCGGCCAACTCGCGGCTGCGGGCGCTGGCCGGGGAGCGGTGCGAGCGGGCCGGCATCCGGCTGCGGGTGCCGCGGCCGGGCCTGTGCACCGACAACGGCGCGATGGTCGCGGCGCTGGGCGCCGAGATGGTGGCCCGCGGGAGGCCGGCCTCCGACCTGGAGCTGTCGGCGGACTCCTCGCTGCCGGTGACCGACCCGCACGTACCTGGGAACGGTCACGACCACGTGCACGAGGTCAGCAAGGAGAACCTGTACTCATGACGGTCACCCTGATGTGGGAGGCCCGCGCGGCGGAGGGCCGCGGCGCGGACCTCCTGGAGTGGGCGCGGGCGCAGCGCCTCCCCGGCGGGCCGCTGCGCCGGGAGACCTTCACGGCCCCGCAGGACCGGGTGCTCGTGCTGACCTGGTGGGACGCCCCGTACGACGCCGGCCTGCCCGAACTGCCCGATCCGCCCGCCGACCTGGTCACGCGCGCGGTGCACCGCTGGCGCTTCGTGTCCCACGGGACCGGCTGAGGCGAGCCCCGACGCAACCCCCGGCGCCGGTCAGCCGTCCTGCAGTAGGCAGCTGATCAGGCGTTCGAACATGGGGTTCCAGGGTGGGGAAGCACATCGCGGGGGTGGCGGCACTGGCGGCCGCCCTGCTCATATCGGGCTGTACGGCATCCGCGGACGCGGACGGGCCCGCTCCGTCGCAGGCGCCGACGACGGTGGCGGCCGCACCGCCGCCCGCGGCACCGGACAAGCCGGCCGGCGAGGACGGCGGCACCGCGGCGGACACGGCCGCGGCGTACGCGAAATGGGGCCTCGAGCCCTTGGCGGCGCCTCCCGCACCGCCCCGGACCAAGCCCGTACGGACCGGGGGCGGACCGGTCCCCGTCATCAGCGAGATACCGACCACCGACAAGGTCGTCTTCCTCACCTTCGACGACGGCGCCGAGAAGGACCCGGAGTTCGTCGCGATGATGCGGGACCTGAAGATCCCCTTCACGATGTTCCTCACCGACGCCGCGATACGCGACGACTACACGTACTTCACGCCGCTGAGCGCCGAACTCGGCGCCGGGGTCGCCAACCACACCCTCACCCACCCCAACCTGCGCACCCTCGGCGCCGCGGCCCAGCAGCGGGAGATCTGCGGCCAGCAGGAGAAGCTCCGGAGGACGTACGGCACGGCCCCCCGCCTCTTCCGGCCGCCCTACGGCAACTGGAACGAGGACACCCGCACCGCCGCCCGGGCGTGCGGTGTCGAGGCGATCGTGCTGTGGCGCGAGTCGATGCAGATCACGAACATGCAGTACCAGCGCAGCGACAGGAAGCTGCACCCGGGCGACATCGTGCTGGCCCACTTCCGCGGCAAGCAGGACCTCAAGGGCACGTCGATGACCGGGATGACGGCGAACATGCTGCGCCGCATCCAGGAGCAGGGCTTCACCGTGGCGCGCCTGGAGGACTACCTCTGAAAAATTTCTTCCCGCGGTGTGTCGATCCGGCCCGTTCCCGTTCGACGTAAGGGTGAGAGGCGGGGGAACAGCCCCCGCCGCCGCACCACGAGGAGACCACCGTGCCGCGCTTCCTGACCATGATCCGCATCGACGAGAACAACGTGCCCGCCGAGGGCCCGAGCCCCGAGCTCATGGAGCGGATGGGCAAGCTGCTGGAGGAGATCACCAAGGCCGGCGTCATGCTGGACACCGCCGGGCTGCGCCCCACCTCCGAGGGGACCCGCGTCACCTGGTCCGGCGGCCGGATGTCCGTCACGGACGGCCCGTTCACCGAGTCCAAGGAGGTCATCGGCGGGTACTGGATCACCCAGTGCAAGGACAAGGCCGAGGCGATCGAGTGGACCAAGAGGTTCCTGGGGACCCACGAGGAGTACTGGACGATCAGCGCCGAGGTCCGGGAGATCACCGAAGCCTGACCGCGGTGCCGGGGGGCGTACGGCACCATGAGGTGCCGTGAGCACACCCCATGCCGTGGAGACGGTGTTCAGGATCGAGTCGGCGCGGATCATCGCGGCCGTCACCCGGATCGTCCGGGACGTCGGCATCGCCGAGGAGCTCGCTCAGGACGCTCTGGTCGCCGCGCTGGAGCAGTGGCCGGAGTCGGGCGTCCCGGAACGACCGGGCGCCTGGCTCATGGCCACGGCCAAGCACCGCGCCGTCGACCTCGTACGCCGCCGCGAGACGTACGCCCGCAAGCTCGCCGAGGTCGGCCGCGCCCTGGACGAGGCGTACGAGCCGGAGGTCGCCTACGACCCCGACGGCATCGACGACGACCTGCTGCGGCTCGTCTTCACCGCCTGCCACCCGGTGCTGTCCGCCGACGCGCGCATCGCGCTGACCCTGCGGCTGCTCGGCGGGCTGACGACGGCGGAGATCGCCCGCGCGTTCCTCGTGCCGGAGCCCACGATCGCCCAGCGGGTGGTCCGCGCGAAACGCTCGCTCGCGAAGGCGGGGGTGCCCTTCGAGGTGCCGTACGGACCCGACCGGGCCGCCCGCCTCGACTCCGTGCTGGAGGTCATCTATCTCGTCTTCAACGAGGGGTACGCGGCCACCGCCGGCGACGACTGGCTGCGCCCCGCCCTGTGCGAGGACGCGCTGCGGCTGGCCCGCGTGCTGGCGGGGCTCATGCCGGAGGAGCCCGAAGTCCATGGGCTGGCCGCCCTGCTGGAGCTCCAGGCGTCCCGCACGGCGGCGCGCACCGGCCCGGACGGTCAGCCGGTGCTGCTGGCCGACCAGAACCGCGCCCGCTGGGACCACCTGCTGATCCGGCGCGGCTTCACGGCGCTGGAGCGGGCCGGCACCGGCCCGTACTCGCTCCAGGCGGCGATCGCCGCGTGCCATGCGCGGGCGGTGACGTACGAGGAGACCGACTGGGGGACCATCGCCGCCCTGTACGCCCGGCTGGCCGGCCTCACCCCCTCCCCGGTCGTCGAACTCAACCGGGCGGTCGCCGTGTCCATGGCCGAAGGCCCGGCCGCCGCCCTGCCACTGGTGGACGCGCTGGCCGGTGAGCCGGCCCTGAAGGACTACCACCTGCTGCCCAGCGTGCGGGGCGACCTGCTGGCCCGGCTGGGGCGTGCCGGGGAGGCGCGGGCCGAGTTCGAGCGGGCGGCGGCCCTCACGCACAACGAACGGGAGAGGGCGCTCCTGCACGCCCGGGCGCGGGAGCTAGCCTCGGGGGATGCCCCGTAACCCCCTGCCGCCGCCTCCGCCCCCCGTCCACCTGCGCACCTGGCCGGACCGCGACGCCCTGCTCGCCGACCGGGCGCTGGCCGTGGGCGAGTTGACACGGCGTCTGCTGGGCGGCGAGCGGCTGACCCTGTTCCTGCTGTTGCTCGCCGGCCTGCACGTGGGGTGGCTGATCGTCGGCGGGGCGCTGATGTCGCTGGACGACGGGCTGGTGGACCCGCTCTCGGGCCTGTTCGCCGTCCTCGGCGCGTGCTTCGGCGCGGCCGTGATGATCCCGGCCGGCTACGCCGTGGCATCGTCCGTGCGCCGGGACCGGGCGGCCCGCGAACTGCTGCTGCAGTGGGCGGCGCTGGACCGGGACCCGGCGCGCGACGCCCGGCTGCGAGCCCCCGCCCCGAGCGTGACCTGGTTCCTGCTGTCCTTCGGGCTGTGCGCGGCGGGCCTGTGGCTGTCGTTCACGGTCCCGGCGGCGGCGCGCCCCGGCGCCACCACGTACGCCGAGGTCGCCTACGGCATGGGCGCCGGGCTGCTCCTGTGGGTGCACGGCCTGATCGGCCTCGCCAAGGCGGTGGGGCACTACCGGTTCGCGGTGAGGCTGCTCAGGGCGCCGGGACGGCCGGAGCCTGCGTAGGCCGGCCGATCAGCATCGTCGGCGCCCCCGCCGCCCTCGTGAGGAACACGGTCGCCGCGTTCGGCCCCTTCGGCTTCACCTTGCGGCGCAGTTCCTCCGGCTCGACCGCGGAACCGCGCTTCTTCACCGTCAGCGTGCCGACCTCCCGTTCGCGCAGCAGCGCCTTGAGCTTCTTGACGTTGAAGGGCAGGCGGTCGGTGATCTCGTAGGCGGTGGCGTACGGGGTGGGCCGCAGCTCGTCCGCCGTGATGTACGCGATCGTCGCGTCGATCAGTGCCCCGCCGAGCTCCTCGGCGACCTCCGCCACCAGGTGGGCGCGGATGACGGCGCCGTCCGGCTCGTACAGGAAGCGGCCGGTCTCCCGGACGGGGGGATCGGGCAGGCCGCGGCCGGTGAGGGTGCGGGGGCCGGGCAGCAGCGTGGCGGTGACCGTGCCGGGGCGGGTGCCGAACCAGAGGACCGCCTCCTTGACGTCGCCGCCGTCGGAGATCCACTCGGCCTCGGTCTCCGGGGGCACCGTCTCGTGCGGGATGCCCGGGGCGATCTTGAGTGCGGCGTACCGGGCGCTGCGCGCCGTGTCGACGGCCCAGGACAGGGGCGGGGAGTACGCCTCGGGGTCGAAGATCCGGCCCCCGCCGCGGCCACCCCGGCGGGCGGGGTCCACGAACACGGCGTCGTACGCGGAGGTGTCGGTCTCCGTCACGTCGGCGCAGCGCACCTCGATCAGTCCGGCCAGGCCGAGCGCCTCGGCGTTGGCGCGGGCGGCCGCGGCGGTCAGCGGGTCCCGGTCGACCGCCAGGACGCGGATACCGGCGCGGGCGAGCGCGAGCGCGTCGCCGCCGATGCCGCAGCACAGGTCCGCGACGCTGCGCACGCCCAGCTCCGCGAAGCGCGCCGCCCGGTACGCCGCGACCGCGGCCCGCGTCGACTGCTCGACGCCGTGGGGCGTGAAGTACATCCGGTGGGCGTCCTGGGCCCCGAACTTGGCCACCGCCCGCTGTCGCAGCCGGGCCTGCCCGAGGGCCGCCGTGACCAGCCCGGCCGGGTGCTCGCGGCGCAGGCGGGAGGCGACGGCCAGTTCCTGGGCGGGGTCGTAGTCGCGCAGGGCGGCGAGCAGCGACTGGCCCTCGTCGGTGAGGAGCGCGGAGAAGGCGGCGAGATCGGTCACCCGCCCCATTGTGGGCCAGGCGGGGGATGGTGCACGCCGGGCGGCGGTGTCGGCGCGGCGGCGGCGCACGGCGCTGACAGGATGCGGCGCCATGCAGCTAGTAAGACAAACAGAACAAATGATGTACGGTGCGCGGCGCTGTCCCCGGCACGCTCTCCCGTGGTGGCGCCGCCGCACCCCGCGCCGCGCCCGCGCGGTGCTCGTGGCGCTGCTCCTCACCTCGCTCCCGGCCGCCTGCACGACCGACCCCGGCCGCGACGTCGCCCCCGCGCCCGGACAGCCCGAGCCCGGGCAGCAGGCCGCCGCCGGGCCGGCCGGCGCCCTCGCCGCGTACGTCGACAAGGTCAAGCGCGCCCACGCCGCCCGTACCGTCGTGGCCCGCAAGTGGGGGCTGACGCGCACCCCCCTCGTCGCCCCGCCGCCCCCCGCGCCCGGCAACAAGCCGAAGATCACCTTCCGCAAGGGCTTCGAGGCCGGCGACGCGACGCTGCCGCCGGTCTTCACCACGGTGCCCACCAAGGAGCGGATCGTCTTCCTGACCATCGACGACGGCGCGGAGAAGGACCCCGAGCTGCTGCGCATGATGGACGAACTCGACATCCCGTACAGCGCGTTCCTCAGCGACTACCTGGTCAGGGAGAACTACGGTTACTTCGAGAAGATGCAGCGGACCGGCGTCGCCCTGCACAACCACACCCTCAACCACCCCTACCTGCCCGCCCTGTCGTACGCCGAGCAGAAGCGCGAGATCTGCGGCCAGCAGGACGTCATCGAGAAGCGCTACGGCAAACGCCCGCCGCTCTTCCGCCCGCCGTACGGCAACTACAACGCCGACACGCTGCGCGCCGCCCGGTCCTGCGGCGTCAAGGCCGTGCCCCTGTGGTCGGCCGAGGCGTTCCCCGACCGCATGGAGTGGCGCGAGTGGGACCGGGACCTGCACCCCGGCGACATCATCCTCACGCACTTCCGTGGCCGCGATGACTGGAAGGGCACCATGCCGGACATGATCCGCCACGTGATGAACGTCGTCACGTCCAAGGGATACGCGGTCGCGCGGCTCGAGGACTACGTGTAGCTGAGGCTCCCGGGAACACGCCGCGCCGTCGTGAATTGGCACTCCGCTTGACCGAGTGCTAACCGCGGTCATAGTCTCGGCTCTGGCACTCCTCCCCGGAGAGTGCCAACACAGCGACGGGCAGGTCCGGCACCCGCGACGACGGATCCACCTGGTCGCCACCTCAGACAGTTAACCCCGTGAGATCTCCGAAGGGGGAGGTCGGATCGTGACGACCACCAGCTCCAAGGTTGCCATCAAGCCGCTCGAGGACCGCATCGTGGTCCAGCCGCTCGACGCCGAGCAGACCACCGCCTCTGGCCTGGTCATCCCGGACACCGCCAAGGAGAAGCCCCAGGAGGGCGTCGTCCTGGCCGTGGGCCCGGGCCGCTTCGAGAACGGCGAGCGCCTGCCGCTCGACGTCAAGACCGGCGACATCGTGCTGTACAGCAAGTACGGCGGCACCGAGGTGAAGTACAGCGGCGAGGAGTACCTCGTCCTCTCGGCCCGCGACGTGCTCGCGATCGTCGAGAAGTAAGTCACCCGAAGCAGAGAATGCTTTGAGCTGCGCCCCTGGCCCCCGCTGACTCCACAGTGCCGGGCGGCGAGGGGCGCGGTTCGTTTCACGGCGATGGCGGCCGCAGGCGCGGCCGAGGATCGCAACGAGAGGACTGACTCAGCCCCATGGCGAAGATCCTGAAGTTCGACGAGGACGCCCGTCGCGCCCTCGAGCGCGGCGTCAACAAGCTGGCCGACACCGTCAAGGTGACCATCGGCCCCAAGGGCCGCAACGTCGTCATCGACAAGAAGTTCGGCGCGCCCACCATCACCAACGACGGTGTCACGATCGCCCGCGAGGTCGAGATCGAGGACCCGTACGAGAACCTCGGTGCCCAGCTGGTGAAGGAGGTGGCGACCAAGACCAACGACATCGCTGGTGACGGCACCACCACCGCCACCGTCCTGGCCCAGGCGCTGGTCCGCGAGGGTCTGCGCAACGTCGCCGCCGGCGCCTCCCCGGCCGCCCTGAAGAAGGGCATCGACGCCGCGGTCAAGGCCGTCTCCGACGAGCTCCTGGCGACCGCGCGCCCGATCGACGACAAGGCCGACATCGCCGCCGTCGCCGCGCTCTCCGCGCAGGACCAGCAGGTCGGCGAGCTCATCGCCGAGGCGATGGACAAGGTCGGCAAGGACGGTGTCATCACCGTCGAGGAGTCCAACACCTTCGGTCTGGAGCTGGACTTCACCGAGGGCATGGCCTTCGACAAGGGCTACCTGTCCCCGTACATGGTGACCGACCAGGAGCGTATGGAGGCCGTCCTCGACGACCCGTACATCCTGATCCACCAGGGCAAGATCTCCGCGATCGCCGACCTGCTGCCGCTGCTGGAGAAGGTCATCCAGGCCGGCTCCTCCAAGCCGCTGCTGATCGTCGCCGAGGACGTCGAGGGCGAGGCCCTCTCCACCCTCGTCGTCAACAAGATCCGCGGCACCTTCAACGCGGTCGCGGTCAAGGCCCCCGGCTTCGGCGACCGCCGCAAGGCGATGCTCGGCGACATGGCCGCCCTCACCGGCGCCACCGTCGTCGCCGAGGAGGTCGGCCTCAAGCTCGACCAGGTCGGCCTGGACGTGCTCGGCACCGCCCGCCGCGTGACCGTCACCAAGGACGACACCACCATCGTCGACGGTGGCGGCAAGTCCGAGGACGTCGCCGGCCGCGTGGCCCAGATCAAGGGCGAGATCGAGACCACCGACTCCGACTGGGACCGCGAGAAGCTCCAGGAGCGCCTCGCGAAGCTGGCCGGCGGCGTGTGCGTCATCAAGGTCGGCGCCGCCACCGAGGTGGAGCTGAAGGAGCGCAAGCACCGTCTGGAGGACGCCATCTCCGCGACCCGCGCCGCGGTCGAGGAGGGCATCGTCTCCGGTGGTGGCTCCGCGCTGGTCCACGCCGTCAAGGTGCTCGAGGACAACCTCGGCAAGGACGGCGACGAGGCCACCGGTGTCGCGGTCGTCCGCCGTGCCGCCGTCGAGCCGCTGCGCTGGATCGCCGAGAACGCCGGCCTCGAGGGCTACGTCATCACCGCGAAGGTGGCGGAGCTCGAGAAGGGCCAGGGCTTCAACGCCGCGACCGGCGAGTACGGCGACCTGGTGAAGGCCGGCGTCATCGACCCGGTCAAGGTGACGCGCTCGGCGCTGGAGAACGCCGCGTCGATCGCCTCCCTCCTCCTCACCACCGAGACCCTCGTGGTGGAGAAGAAGGAAGAGGAGCCGGCGGAAGCGGGCCACGGTCACGGCCACTCCCACTGACGCCTGGACGCCCGGCACCTGACGCCTGACCGTCCGGCGCCCGAACGTCACCGAGGCCCGGTGCTCCCGTCGCGGGAGCACCGGGCCTCCGGCGTTCACGCCACCAGCGGCCCCCTCCCGCCCGCGCTACGCCGACCGGTCCAGCTCCGACGGCCGCACCGGGTCCCGGAAGGGCACCCCCTGCGCGTACCGCTCCAGCTCGTCCAGCGCCCGGTCCGCCAGGCGGTGGAGCTCGTTGCCGAGGGAGCCCGCGATGTGCGGGGTGAGCAGGACGTTCGGGAGCGAGTAGAGCGGGGAGTCCGGCGGCGGGAGTTCGGCCTCGGTCATGTCGAGCACGGCGTGCAGCCGGCCCGACGTGAGGTGGGGGAGGAGAGCGGCCTCGTCCACGAGCGAGCCGCGCGAGGTGTTGATCAGCGTGGCGCCGTCCGCCATCCGGGCCAGCTGCGCCGCGCCGATCAGGTGGCGGGTGCCCGGCAATTGCGGCGCGTGGACCGAGACGACGCCGGCCCGCGCGCACAGCTCGTCCAGGGGAACGGGGACGACACCGAGGGCCCCGGCTTCGCCGGCCGTCACGTACGGGTCGTACAGCAGGACCTGTACGTCGAAGGGGCGCAGCAGCTCGATGACGCGGCGCCCGATGCGGGAGGCGCCGACGATGCCCACGGTGCGGCGGTAGTTCCCGGCGGCGGACAGCTCCTCGCGCCAGTCGTGGGGCACGCGCAGGTCCGCGTACCGCCGGGCCGAGCGCAGGACGTGCTTGCCGGAGAACAGGATCGCCGCGAGCGTGTACTCGGCCACCGGCAGCGCGTTGGCCGCAGCGGCCGAGGTGACGGTGATGCCGCGTTCCCAGCAGGCGTCGGTGACGTGGTGCTTGACCGAGCCGGCCGCGTGGACGACGGCCCGCAGACGCGGGGCCCGTTCGAGTACCGCCGGCGTCAGCGGGGTGGCGCCCCAGCAGGTGAACAGCACCTCCGCCCCGGCGAGCGCGGCCGCGACCTGCGGGGCGGGGGCGGCGAGGTCGTGGGCGACGAGGTGCGGATCCGTACGGGAGAGGGCGGCGAGGCGGGTGCGGTGGGCCTCGGTGAACAGGCGGTCCGCGATGCCGGGAGCCATGGCCAGGAGCACGGTGGGGCGTTCGGCGGACCGATTGTCGGTGGCGTGGTGCATGGGGGGAACCGGGCTCCTCACGTGACGCTGCCGGCGGTCGGTCCGGCTCTCCAGTGTCGCTGGAAGCCCGGTGTTCCCGCGACGGGAGCACCGGGCCGCTCGGGCGGGGCCACCGCGGTCAGCGGTGTGCCGGCGAGCGCGGCCGCCTCGTCGGCGTACGCGATCAGCGCCAGGCCCCGAGGCGCACGTACGCCCGTACGCCCGGCTCGGCGAGGCGCTGCACCACAAGGACGGCGTCCACGTCGTGGTGCACCGGGGCCGCGCAGACGCCTCCGGGGTCGACCGCCCCGTGCAGCGCTCGTACCGCCTCCTCGAACCCCTCCTGGTCCAGCACCCGCGGGCACCGGGCCGGCCACCTTCCCGGGAGCCACGCGCCCCCGGCGCGCACCGCCGGCGCCGTCGGACCGTCCGCCCCGGCCACCGGCAGGGGCGCGCCGTGGCCGAGCCCCACCGGGTGCCGCGACCGAACGGGTGGCGTCCGATCGTCGGCTCGGAGCAGGGACGGATCGATCGCTCGCTCCCGCCGGGCCCGACACATCCGCCGGCGAAACGCCCGGCGAATCCGCCGACCACTGCGCCCGGCGAACGCGCCCACGCATCCGTCCCTCCGTCAGCAGGGCGCCCGGCCCCGCCGACTTCCCGGCGGAGGCCCGGCCGCCGGAACCCGCGGCTACTGCGGCCCGAACTTGCGCCCGGCCCGGGAGCTCACCCCGCCGAGCAGCCCGCGCGGCGCCAGCTTCACCACACCCATCAGCGCCTTGTACCGCGGATCCGGGATGGACACGGTCTTGCCGCGCGCCAGGTCGGCCAGCGCCTCCCGTACCAGCTTGTCGGCGTCCAGCCACATCCAGCCCGGGATGTTGTCCGTCCCCATCCCGGCCCGCTCGTGGAACTCGGTCCGTACGAAGCCCGGGCACAGCGCCATCAGCCGCACCCCGCTGCCCGCCAGGTCCCGCGCCGCGCCCTGCGTGAACTGGACGACCCACGCCTTGGACGCGCCGTACGTACCCCGTGGCACGAACGCGGCCACAGACGCCACGTTCACCACGCCGCCCCGGCCCCGTTCCCGCATCGGCCCGGTCGCCGCCGCGGTCAGCCGCAGCACCGCCTCGCAGTGCACCTTCAGCATCCTCAGCTCATCGGCCATGGACACTTCGAGGAACCGGCCCTTGTTGCCGAACCCGGCATTGTTGACCAGCAGGTCCACCGGTCGCTTGGGGTCGGTGAGCCGCGCCTCCACGGCGGCGATCCCGTCCTCCTCCGACAGGTCGGCGGCCAGGACCTCCGCCTCGATGCCGTGCCGGTCGTGCAGCTCGGTCGCCTGGTCCCGGAGCCGTTTCACATCGCGGGCCACGAGCACCACGTCGCGGCCCTCCGCCGCCAGCCGCCGCGCGAAGGCGGCCCCGATTCCCGCCGTCGCGCCCGTAATCAGTGCAGTCGTCATACGCGCACGGTAGTGCCCCGGCCCGCACACCCGTGGACGCGCCCGCCCGCACCCGGCCCTACGCGCCGCCCTGCGCCACGTACTTGAGCGCCGCGTCCCGCAGGCCGGGGTCGAGCGCGTCCCCCGCCGCCAGCGTGCGCGGCAGCAACTCCCGCTGCAGGGTGCAGGCGCGGAAGGCCACCTCCACGGTCACGTCGTGGTCCGGCCGGTGCACGACCTCGACCCGGTCGCCGGCCCGGACCTCACCCGGCTCGATCACCCGCAGGTACGCTCCCGACCCGGCGCGCTGCGTGAACCGCTTGACCCAGCCCTTCTCACCGAGCCAGTCCGCGAAGGTCCGGCACGGTATGCGTCCGCTCGCGACCTCCAGCAGCGGTCCGGAGCCGATCCGCCAACGCTCCCCGATCAGCGCGCCGTTCACCTCCACGCCGGAGGTGGTGAGGTTCTCCCCGAACGCGCCGTTCGCCAGCTCCCGTCCCAGCTCGCGCTCCCAGTGGTCCAGGTCCTCGCGCGCGAAGGCGTACACCGCTTGATGGGTTCCTCCGTGGAAGCGCAGGTCGCAGACCGCGTCCCCGGCCACCCCGCTCCCGCCCTCACCCCGGGGTCCGGGGTCGGACAGCCGCACCGGGCCGTCGACGGGTCGTTTGTCGATGCCGGTCAGCCCACTGGGCGCGTCCGTGTATCCCACGGCCTTCGGCCGCCCCGCGTTCACGGTCAGAATCCTCATGACCGGAACGGTAATCCGCCCGCCTCAAAGCGTCGAGCGGATATGTACGCCGGTGCCCAAGCGAGTCTTATATTGGAAGGGTGATCGAAGCCCGCCATCTCCGCGTCCTGCGCGCCGTGGCCGCCACCGGCTCCTTCTCCGCGGCCGCCCGGGAACTGGGCTGCACCCAGCCGGCCGTCAGCCAGCAGATGAAGGCGCTCGAAGCGTCCGCGGGCACACCGCTGCTGATCCGCACGGGCCGCGAGATGCGCCTCACCCAGGCCGGCGAGGCGCTCGTACGCCACGCCTCCGGCATCCTCGCCGGCCTCACCGCGGCCGAGGAGGAGGTCGCCGCCATCGCGGGCCTGCGGGCCGGCCGGGTCCGCCTGGTCTCGTTCCCCAGCGGCAGCTCCACCCTGGTGCCCACCGCCCTCGCCGCCCTGCGCGCCGCCCACCCCGGCACCCGCGTCTCCCTGGTGGAGGCCGAGCCGCCGCGCTCGGTGGAGATGCTCCGCGAGGGCGACTGCGACGTGGCGCTCGCCTTCCGCTACCGCCCCGCCGTCGCGGAGTGGGACGACCTGGTCGTACGCCCCCTTCTCGCCGACCGCCTGGTCGGCCTGGTCCCCGAGGGCCACCCCCTCGCGGACGCCGGCTCCGTCGCCATCGGCGACCTGGCCGACGAGCCCTGGATCGCGGGCTGCCCACGGTGCCGCCGCCAGCTCGTCAGCGTGTGCGAGGGCGCCGGCTTCACGCCGCGCATCGACTTCGCGACCGACGACTACCCGGCGGTCATCGGCCTCGTGGGTGCCGGCCTGGGCGTCGCCGTCCTTCCGGAGCTGGCCATCGAGTCCGTACGGCCCCGCGGCGCCCGCACGGTGGCCGTGGAACCGCCGGTGGAGCGGGAGATCGTCGCCCTCACCCTGCCCGACCTCGCGAACGTCCCCGCCGTGGCCGCCACGCTCGACCAGCTCACCCGGGCCGCCGCCCGCCCCTGAGGCCCCGCCGCCGGGCGCGACGGTCCGTACGCAAAAGGGCGGCCCCGCGGGCCGCCCTGGTGTCCCACTGGGGAAGAAACGTTCCTTCAGCTGTGTGCCGCCGATGCCGCCGACGTGGTGATCAAACGGTTCCGAGCCCGCCCCATGAGCTCCTCGCGCTCGTCCTCGGTGAGGCCGCCCCATACGCCGTAGGGCTCCCGCACGGCCAGTGCGTGGGCCGCGCACTCGGCGCGGACCGGGCACCGCATGCAGACCTCTTTCGCCGAGTTCTCGCGCGCACTCCGCGCCGCGCCGCGCTCCCCCTCGGGGTGGAAGAAGAGCGAACTGTCGACTCCGCGGCAGGCCGCGAGCAGCTGCCAGTCCCACAGGTCGGCGTTGGGTCCGGGAAGGCGGGAGAAATCTGCCATAGCGCATGTCCCCTTGAAGCCGGTGCTGAGCGGATAAGTGGGCTGTTGTGTGGGCTGATACAGCCACGACCGTACAACTACTGTCTAAGTAGATGTAAATATGACTCATTGCGAATCTAGCTACAGACACCGACAAAGTGAAGGAAAAGCCGCTAAATGGGGCATAGCTCTGAGTGAACCGACGGTGACCTGCTTCGCTCTCCTCCGTACGCACTCCCTCACGTAGAGTGTCGAAGGGGGAGAGCGGACCCGTAACTCTTTCGAGTGACCGTCGTTGAGAGTGCGGAGGCGGTTGACAGAACAAGCGCTCGGGCGGGTGTCCGAGGGCGTCAATCGCTCAGGTGACGATACGTAACCAGCCTGGAGGCTCAAGGTGACGCGCATCAGCTGCGGAGGACGGCCATGACATCCGTCCTCGTCTGCGACGACTCCCCGCTTGCCCGAGAAGCGCTCCGCCGCGCCGTCGCCACAGTGCCCGGCGTCGAGCGCGTGACGACCGCGGCCAACGGCGAGGAAGTCCTCCGCCGCTGGGGCGCGGACCGCTCGGACCTGATTCTGATGGACGTACGCATGCCCGGACTGGGCGGCGTGGAGACCGTCCGCCGGCTGCTCTCCGCGGACCCCGGCGCCCGCATCATCATGCTCACCGTCGCCGAGGACCTCGACGGCGTCGCGCTCGCCGTCGCCGCCGGTGCCCGGGGCTACCTGCACAAGGACGCCTCGCGCGCCGAACTGCGGGCCACCGTCACCCAGGCGCTGGCCGACCCGACCTGGCGGCTGGCCCCCCGCCGCCTGCGCTCGGCCGAGATGGGCGCCGCGCCCACCCTCACCGCGCGCGAGATCCAGGTCCTCGAAGGCATGAGCCACGGCCGGTCCAACGCGGAGATCGGCCGTGAGCTCTTCCTCTCCGAGGACACGGTCAAGACGCACGCCCGGCGGCTGTTCAAGAAACTGGGCGCCTCGGACCGGGCGCATGCCGTCGCGCTCGGATTCCGCTGGGGTCTGGTGCGCTAGCACGTGATCGTTCGGATCCCCGTCCGCCGCCCGGCGGACGGGGCGGCGGAGGCCCGATATCTGTTTCCGGCTCGATGCCGCATCCTTGAGATGTGGAGTTCCTCGGGGACGAGTCGATCGAGCGGGAGGGGAGGGCGCAGGAAATGACGTCCGGCGCACCTGCTCATAACGCTTCGGTGCACAACTACGCACGCGGTGCCACCGAGCGGCAGACGTCAAGGCACCATGGACCGATGCGCGACGACGAGACGCAGGGACCCGCCTCCTCCGCGGGGGCCGGGTCGATCGGCGCCCTCGTCCACCGGGCCGTCGAAGGGGACGAGCAGGCCACGCACGACCTGCTGGCGCACGTGCATCCCCTGGCCCTTCGCTACTGCCGTACGCGGCTCAGCAGGCTGCCCGGCGACGCGCGGCACTTCGTCGAGGACCTCGCCCAGGAGGTCTGCGTCGCCGTCCTGATGGCCCTGCCCCGCTACAAGGACACCGGACGCCCGTTCGAGGCGTTCGTCTTCGCCATCGCCGGGCACAAGGTCGCCGATCTCCAGCGGGCCGCCATGCGCCACCCGGGATCCACCGCCGTGCCGTCCGACGAGATGCCCGAGCGCCCCGACGACTCCCTCGGGCCGGAGGAGCGGGCCCTGCTCAGCGACGACGCCGAGTGGGCCAAGAAGCTCCTCGCCAACCTTCCCGAGAACCAGCGCGAGCTGCTGGTACTGCGCGTCGCCGTCGGCCTGACCGCCGAGGAGACCGGACAGATGCTCGGCATGTCCCCCGGTGCCGTACGGGTGGCGCAGCACCGGGCGCTCAGCCGTCTGCGCGCGCTCGCCGAGCAGTGACGGCCGCACCGGAGCCGCGCGGCCTCCCGGGGGCGCGCCGGGGCGAACCGGGGCGGATGCCGCGGAACCGCGGCGCAGCGTGACGGACCGCGCCCGCACGGTGAGCCGCCGTACGACCCGACGGCCGCGTCCGTACGTGTGAACGTCCAAACCTTCCGGGTGATCTTGCTCGTGGAATGAGACACGGCCGCAGCCCGTTAGCATGGACATCCGCACCGATCAAGGCCATTTGGGGAAGGTGTCATGACTGCCAACGTCGACGGAGTGCCCGAGAAATTCGCGACACTCGGGCTGACCTACGACGACGTGCTGCTGTTGCCCGGCGCGTCCGACATGGCACCCGACCAGATCGACACTTCCTCGTACATCTCCAAGAACGTACGGGTGAACATCCCGCTGCTGTCCGCGGCGATGGACAAGGTCACCGAGTCGCGCATGGCCATCGCCATGGCCCGCCAGGGCGGTGTCGGTGTCCTCCACCGCAACCTCTCCATCGCCGACCAGGCCAACCAGGTCG
The DNA here is from genome assembly GCF_000716335.1 of Streptomyces sp. NRRL S-118. Taxonomy (GTDB): domain Bacteria; phylum Actinomycetota; class Actinomycetes; order Streptomycetales; family Streptomycetaceae; genus Streptomyces. The sequence goes on from NZ_KL591014.1 coordinate 124,073, forward strand.
ACCTGGTGAAGCGCTCCGAGTCCGGCATGGTCACCGACCCGATCACGGTCCGCCCGGAGGCGACCCTCGCCGAGGCCGACGCCATCTGCGCCAAGTTCCGCATCAGCGGCGTGCCCGTCACCGACCCGGCGGGCAAGCTGCTCGGCATCGTCACCAACCGCGACATGGCCTTCGAGACCGACCGCAGCCAGCAGGTGCGCGACGTCATGACGCCGATGCCGCTGGTCACCGGCACGGTCGGCATCTCCGGCGTGGACGCCATGGAGCTGCTGCGCCGCCACAAGATCGAGAAGCTGCCGCTCGTCGACGACGCGGGCATCCTCAAGGGCCTCATCACCGTCAAGGACTTCGTCAAGGCGGAGAAGTACCCGAACGCCGCGAAGGACAAGGAAGGCCGCCTGCTCGTCGGTGCCGCCGTCGGTGTCGCGGGTGACGCCTTCGAGCGCGCCCAGGCGCTGATCGAGGCGGGCGTCGACTTCATCGTCGTCGACACCGCGCACGGCCACTCCCGGCTGGTCGGCGAGATGGTCGCCAAGATCAAGTCGAACTCCACGGTGGACGTCATCGGCGGCAACGTCGCCACCCGCGACGGCGCGCAGGCGCTCGTCGACGCCGGTGTCGACGGCATCAAGGTGGGTGTCGGGCCCGGCTCCATCTGCACCACCCGCGTCGTCGCCGGCATCGGCGTCCCGCAGGTCACCGCCATCTACGAGGCGTCCCTCGCCGCCAAGGCGGCCGGCGTCCCCGTCATCGGCGACGGCGGCCTGCAGTACTCCGGCGACATCGCCAAGGCCCTGGTCGCCGGCGCCGACACGGTGATGCTGGGCTCGCTGCTCGCGGGCTGCGAGGAGTCGCCGGGCGAGCTGATGTTCATCAACGGCAAGCAGTTCAAGTCGTACCGCGGCATGGGCTCCCTCGGCGCCATGCAGTCGCGCGGCGAGCAGCGCTCCTTCTCCAAGGACCGGTACTTCCAGGAGGGCGTCGCCTCCGACGAGAAGCTGGTCCCCGAGGGCATCGAGGGCCAGGTCCCCTTCCGCGGCCCGCTGTCCGCGGTCGTCCACCAGCTCGTCGGCGGACTGCGCCAGTCGATGTTCTACGTCGGCGGACGCACGGTCCCGGAGCTCCAGGAGCGCGGCCGGTTCGTGCGGATCACCTCCGCCGGTCTCAAGGAGAGCCACCCGCACGACATCCAGATGACCGTCGAGGCGCCGAACTACAGCAGCAAGAGGTAGCCGCGGGACGCGGCGGCGCCCGTACGCACGCGTGAGGGGCGGTTCCGGCCGGATACCGGAACCGCTCCTCACGCGCGTGTCGGGGATACTGGTAGGCGCAGACGTAGAGGGAAAGGCCACACATCGTGACTGAGATCGAGATCGGGCGCGGCAAGCGCGGCCGCAGGGCGTACGCGTTCGACGACATCGCCGTCGTACCGAGCCGGCGCACCCGGGACCCGAAGGAGGTCTCGATCGCCTGGCAGATCGACGCCTACCGCTTCGAGCTGCCGTTCCTGGCCGCCCCCATGGACTCGGTGGTCTCGCCGCAGACCGCGATCCGCATCGGCCAGCTCGGCGGCCTCGGCGTGCTGAACCTCGAGGGCCTGTGGACCCGCTACGAGGACCCGCAGCCGCTGCTCGACGAGATCGCCGAGCTCCCCGCGGAGACCGCGACCCGCCGTCTGCAGGAGATCTACGCGGCGCCGATCCAGGAGGAGCTGATCGGGCGGCGCATCAAGGAGGTGCGCGACTCGGGCGTGGTCACCGCGGCCGCGCTCTCCCCGCAGCGCACGGCCCAGTTCTCCAAGGCCGTCGTCGACGCCGGCGTCGACATCTTCGTCATCCGCGGGACGACCGTCTCCGCCGAGCACGTCTCCGGCGCGGCCGAGCCGCTGAACCTCAAGCAGTTCATCTACGAGCTCGACGTCCCCGTGATCGTCGGCGGCTGCGCCACCTACACGGCCGCCCTGCACCTGATGCGCACCGGCGCGGCGGGCGTGCTGGTGGGCTTCGGCGGCGGCGCCGCGCACACCACGCGCAACGTGCTGGGCATCCAGGTGCCGATGGCGACCGCGGTGGCCGACGTCGCCGCCGCCCGCCGGGACTACATGGACGAGTCCGGCGGCCGGTACGTGCACGTCATCGCGGACGGCGGCGTGGGCTGGTCCGGCGACCTGCCCAAGGCGATCGCCTGCGGCGCCGACTCGGTGATGATCGGCTCCCCGCTGGCGCGCGCGACCGACGCACCGGGCAAGGGCCACCACTGGGGCATGGAGGCCGTCCACGAGGACGTGCCGCGCGGCAAGCTGGTCGACCTCGGCATCGTCGGCACCACCGAGGAGATCCTGGCCGGCCCCTCCCACTCGCCCGACGGCTCGATGAACTTCTTCGGCGCGCTGCGCCGGGCCATGGCGACGACGGGCTACAGCGAGCTCAAGGAGTTCCAGCGCGTCGAGGTCACGGTCGCGGACGCCCAGCACAAGCGCTGACGCGTCGTGTGCGGCGGCTGCGCCGCCGTACGGACGTGGAAGGGGCCCCGCCGGAAGGCGCGGGCCCCTTGTCGTGCCACCGGCGCGCGGCTCGGGTGTGCCGGCGTGCGGCTTGGTGCGCCGGCGCACGGCTCCGTGAGTCGGCGCACTGCTTGGGGTCAGCACGCGCCCTGGCGGGTCAGCG
>NZ_KL591014.1:126777-133072 GCF_000716335.1 Streptomyces sp. NRRL S-118
GCTCCGTGAGTCGGCGCACTGCTTGGGGTCAGCACGCGCCCTGGCGGGTCAGCGCGCGGCCTGCGGCGGTCAGCACGCGCCCTGGCGGGTCAGCGCGCGGCGACCTTCCGGGTGATGGCGAAGCCCTCGTAACCGGCGATCGCGAAGAAGAGGAGGCTGATGGCGCTCGTCTCCTCCTTCCAGGCGTCCAGCAGGTTGCCGAACTCCGAGGTGAAGATGTCGACGACGGAGAGCGACTGGTTCTGGAGCTCCGCCCACCAGCTGATCATCAAGGCGTAGCCGAAGAGCTGCCCGAGGAACACACCGGCCAGGGCGAGGGGCACGCCGACGACCGGGAGGACCGGGTGCGCCCCGCCGGCCTTGCCGAGGGCGAAGCCGACCAGCGCGCCGACGAGGAGCGCGACGATGCCGAGCTCCGTGTAGCTGCCGTCCTCCTCGGCCATGGCGCGCATCAGGCCGCCGTACGCGAGGGCACCGACGAGGGCGGCGGCCAGACCGGCGACGATGCCGAGTCCCACACGGGCGCGCGCGGGCGGCGGCGCCGGGACGCCCTGCGGGGCAGTGGTGCCGTCGGCCGAGGTGCTGTCGGCCGGGGTGCTGTTCTGGGCGAACGGGTTGCCGGGTGGCGGTACGGACTGGCTCATGGTGAAGGATCCCCCCTGGGATAGGACACGGATCCGTCGCACATGTGCGCACATAAAGTCCGTGTGAAGTAGAGGCCCGGACAGTAGCAGTCCGCACTGACACCCGTCCGCCCGAATTCCGCGGCACCCCGCGGCCCCGGCACGCGCACCCGATGTCCCGGCGCGCGGTGGCTCGGGGCTGTGGGACGGTGAGGAGGCGGGCCCTTGAAGGGGCGTCACCTCGTTCGCGTGCCGGTCCGGTGTCCGCCGGTCCCCCCGGCCGCTCCGTCAGCTCGTCAGTATCCCGGCGCCGCTCACTCGTTCGGCCTAGAGGCGGTGGGCCGCTCCCACCGGCGTGACCCCACGGGTGTCGAGCAGGAGCTGTGCCTTCACCGCCAGGCCCTGCAGGTCGTACGTGTGGTGGTGCTGGAGCAGGATCGTCAGGTCGGCTCCGGCGGCCGCCTCGTAGAGCGAGTCCGCCCGCGGGACGGGCAGGTCGCGGACGCGCCAGTCGGCCACGTACGGGTCGTGGTAGCTGACCACCGCGCCCATGTCCATCAGGCGGCGGGCGATCTCGGTGGCCGGAGAGCCCTCCCGGTCGGCCAGGTCAGGCTTGTACGTGATGCCGAGCAGCAGGACGCGGGCGCCGCGCGCCGACTTGCCGTGCTCGTTGAGGAGCGTGGCGCAGCGCTGGATCACGTACTGCGGCATGCGCTCGTTGATCCGGGTCGCCAGCTCGACGAGGCGCAGGGGGCGGTGGTGGCCGATGGTGTCGACGGGGACGCCGTGGCCGCCGACCCCGGGGCCGGGGCGGAACGCCTGGAAGCCGAACGGCTTGGTCTCGGCGCAGCGGATGACGTCCCACAGGTCGACGCCCAGGTCGTGGCAGAGCACGGCCATCTCGTTCACCAGGGCGATGTTGACGTGACGGAAGTTCGTCTCCAGCAGCTTGACGGCCTCCGCCTCGCGCGGCCCCCGGGCGCGGACGACCTTGTCGGTGAGGCGGCCGTAGAAGGCGGCGGCCGACTCGGTGCAGGCGGGGGTGAGACCGCCGATGACCTTGGGGATGTGGGCGAAGTCGTGCGCCCGGTTGCCGGGGTCGAGGCGGCCCGGCGAGTAGGCGAGGTGGAAGTCCCGGCCGGCCCGCAGGCCGGAGCCCTCTTCCAGCAGTGGGCGCAGGACGTCCTCGGTGGTGCCGGGGTGCACGGGGGATTCCAGCAGCACGGTGGTGTGCGGGCGCAGCTTGGCGGCCAGCGCCCGGGCGGCGCCCGTGACGGCGGTCAGGTCCAGGGCCTGGTCGGCGCCGAGGGGGGTGGGGGCGCAGATGACGGCGGTGCGGACCCGGCCCAGTTCGCCTGGGTCGGTCGTGGGCCGGAAGCCCCCCGAGAGCATCCGGCGGATCTCCGACGCGGTCAGCGAGCCGTCGACCGGCGGGCGGCCCGCGGCGAGTTCCGCGACGGCGCGGGGGTCGGTGTCGAAGCCGATCGTGCCGATGCCTGCGGCAGTGGCGGCGTGGGCGAGGGGCAGTCCGAGGTGGCCGAGGCCGATGACGGCGAGGTCTGCGGGCATGCGTGATGCCGTCCTTTCCCGGTAGCCGGAGTGGACGCGTAGTGCCAGTCCTGTGGACAGAACGAGCGGGAGCAATGTCAGACTAGGCGTAAATATGACCGTTATGTGGCATTGCAAGCATGTAGACGTCCGAGTGTTGTCCACAGGCGGTGGCTGAAGTCGCCGGGCGGGGACAGAATCGAAGCTGTGAGCCCGACCACGCGGGGGGATGACGGGAGGCAGCGGTGAGGACAGCGACACTGGGACCCGCCGAGCGCGCCGAGGCGCTGGCGGCCATGGCGGAGCGTGAGCTGGACGTGCTGGTGGTCGGCGGCGGAGTGGTCGGCGCCGGGACCGCCCTCGACGCGGCGACACGCGGCCTGGCCACCGGACTGGTGGAGGCCCGCGACTGGGCGTCCGGCACGTCGAGCCGCTCCAGCAAACTCATCCACGGCGGTCTGCGCTATCTCGAAATGCTCGACTTCGCGCTCGTACGGGAAGCGCTGAAGGAGCGCGGACTGCTGCTCGGACGCCTCGCGCCCCACCTGGTCAAGCCGGTGCCGTTCCTGTACCCGCTGCAGCACAAAGGCTGGGAGCGCCTGTACGCGGGGTCGGGTGTGGCGCTGTACGACGCGATGTCCGTCTCCTCCGGGCACGGGCGCGGCCTGCCCGTCCACCGCCACCTGACGCGGCGCCGGGCGCTGCGGGTCGCCCCCGCCCTGCGCAAGGACGCACTGGTCGGCGCCCTGCAGTACTACGACGCCCAGATGGACGACGCGCGGTACGTGGCGACGCTCGTGCGGACCGCGGCGGCCTACGGGGCCCGGGTCGCCAGCCGGGCGCGGGTCATCGGCTTCCTGCGCGAGGGTGAACGCGTCGTCGGCGCCCGGGTCCAGGACGTGGAAGCCGGCGGGGAGTACGAGGTCCGGGCCAAGCAGGTCGTCAACGCGACGGGCGTGTGGACGGACGACACCCAGGCCCTGATCGGGGAGCGGGGGCGGTTCCACGTACGGGCGTCGAAGGGCATCCACCTGGTGGTGCCCAAGGACCGCATCCACTCGACCACCGGACTGATCCTGCGCACCGAGAAGTCGGTGCTGTTCGTCATCCCCTGGGGCCGCCACTGGATCATCGGCACCACCGACACGGGCTGGGACCTCGACAAGGCGCACCCGGCGGCCTCCAGCGCCGACATCGACTACCTGCTGGAGCACGTCAACAGCGTGCTGGCGGTCCCCCTGACCCGCGACGACGTGCAGGGCGTGTACGCGGGCCTACGGCCGCTGCTGGCCGGCGAGTCCGACGCCACGAGCAAGCTCTCGCGCGAGCACACCGTGGCACACCCGGTGCCGGGCCTGGTCGTCGTCGCGGGCGGCAAGTACACGACGTACCGCGTCATGGCCAAGGACGCCGTGGACGAAGCGGTGCACGGGCTCGACACCCGGGTGGCGGCCTGCGTCACCGAGGACGTGCCCCTGCTCGGCGCGGAGGGCTACCGGGCGCTGTGGAACGCGCGGGCGCGCATCGCGGCACGGACGGGCCTTCACGTCGCCCGTGTAGAGCACTTGTTGAACCGGTACGGGTCGCTGGTGGACGAGGTACTGGAGCTCGTCGCGTCCGATCCGGCGCTCGGCGAGCCGCTGAGCACGGCGGACGACTACCTGCGCGCCGAGATCGTCTACGCCGCGTCGCACGAAGGCGCGCGGCACCTGGACGACGTACTGACCCGCCGGACGCGGATCTCCATCGAGACCTTCGACCGGGGCACCCGCAGCGCGCGGGAGTGCGCGGAACTGATGGCGCCGGTGCTCGGCTGGGACCGGGACCAGGTCGAGAAGGAGGTGGAGCACTACGAGAAGCGGGTGGAGGCGGAGCGCGAGTCCCAGCGGCAGCCCGACGACCTGACGGCGGACGCGGCACGCCTGGGCGCACCGGACATCGTGCCCATCTAGGGCCTGTTGGGAGAGTGTTGGTCACAGCCGACGACGTCTGGCTCCGCCGTGCTGGTTGTCAGTGCGTTCTCGTAGGCTCGCGGCGACCTGATCGAAGGGATTGCCATGGAAGACCCGACGGGCATCGCAGAGCTGGCCAAGATCCTTCCTCCGGATCTTGGCGCTGACGAGGAGATCGACTGGGTGGCCGCGGAAGCGCGGTGGGGCACGCGGCTCCCGCGTGACTACATGGCCTTCATGTCCGTGTGGGGTGCTGGCTCGTTCGAGGGAGTCGGCATTCTCATGCCCCTGCCGAAGGAGTACATCCAGTGGGATCCAGGGACCTTCGAGGAGGAGACGGAGAACGCTCGCTCCACCTGGGAGATGCTGGGCGGCCAGGAAGGCCTCGACCTCGACCCTGACCACATCCTCGCCTGGGGTTTCACCTCTGGCGCAGACATCCTCTGCTGGCTGACCACCGACCCCGACCCTGACAAGTGGCCCGTCCTGGTCTGCGGCCGCCACACTCGTGAGGACTTCACCCTGTTCTCCTGCGGCATGGTCGAATTCCTCCGCAAACTGCTCCTGGACGAGTTCGACCCTTATCCCATCAGCATCGATCTCCGCAACGCAGCTCCGCGCTACGTGCACTGGCTCGAGCAGCAACGTCGCTGGAAGGCCGGCCTGGACCGGTGCTCCGGTGAGCCACGGCCCGCCAGCCAGTAGTAGTTGCCGCGGCCCTGCTGGTCGCAGCCACTCGTGGATGGCTGCGACCAGCACGGTCGCGTGAAGAAGATCCGGCTCCAGGTGCCGCTGCGCTGCCACGCCGGAACATGTCGCAGGCCCGGTCCCACGGCCCGTAGCGCTCCGGGAGATTGCGCCACGGCGCACCGGCCCTGGTCCGACACCGTATGCCGTCGTTCAGCTTCCGATGCGTCCAAGTCCGAGGGCGGCCGGGCTGCTTTTCCACCGGCAGCAGCGGCTCCCGGTGTTCCCACTGGCCGTCCGTCAGATCACCACGTGCCACGGCTATCGATCAGCCACAGCCTTGATCCACTTTCGAAGCACACCCTGGCTTCCTGCCCGGGACCGCTCGCGGTCCGTGCAGAACTCGTCCTCCAGGAGCGCCGGTTCCAGCGCGGCGAGCGTGCCGGCGACCAGGGTGTCCGTATTGACGCGGAAGGTGAGGGAGCGCCGGCCGTCGGCGGTGGCCGCCGTGCGGACGTAACTGCCGGGAATGTGCCCGTTGTGACCCCACACGGTCGTACCGCAGGACAGGGTGCGGGGATAGATGCCCAGGCCGTACGCGCCGTGGGCCGGCCGGGTGTCGAGCAGGGCGCGGAGCTGGGGAGGAGGGAGCAGCCGGCCGCCGAGCAGGGCCGCGTAGAACCGGTTCAGATCGTCGAGCGTGCTGATCAGCTCTCCGGCTGCGCCGGCCCCGCGCGGATCGAGGGCGGTCACATCGCGGCCCCTCGCGTCGTACGCGACGCCGTGGGGGTCGGGCAGGGCGGTGCGGGCGCCGGGGAAGGACGTGCCGGTGAGGCCCAGGGGGTTGATGATGCGGCGCCGCGCCTCGGTCGCGTAGGACCGGCCGGTGACCCGCTCGACGACCATGCCGAGCACGGCGTAGTTGGTGTTCGCGTACGCGTACGAGCCCGGCGGGCGCGGTGGACGGAAGGCGAGGGCGCTGCGGACGGCCTCCACCGCGGTGGTCGGCGCGGGGCCGGCGGAGGTCGTGTAGTCCGGCAGGCCGCTGGTGTGGGACAGCAGCGCGCGCAGGGTGACGCGACGACCCGTCGGGCCGGCCAGCAGGCCGGGCAGATGGCTCGCCACCGTGTCGTCCAACCGCAACCGGCGCTCGGCGTCCAGCTGGAGCACGACCGTTGCGATGAAGGTCTTGGTGACGCTGCCCGCACGGAAGCGGTCGGCCCGCCGGATGCCCGCACCGGCGGACTCGAAACGCGTCGAGTCGGGGTGGGCGGAGTCCGGGAAGTCCGCGGGCCTCTTGGAGTCGGCGGAGTTCGCGGCGTCCGAGGAGTGCGCGGAGTTCGCGGAGCCGGGGGAGTGCGCCGAGTCTGGGGAGGCGTACTCCGTGGACGCCCCGGGGTCCGCGGAGTGCGCCGAGCCCGCCAGCAGTGCGGCGCCGGGTGCGTGCCCCTCGGACACGAGCCGGGGGAGGAGGGGGGAGGGGGG
>NZ_JOBL01000104.1 GCF_000716335.1 Streptomyces sp. NRRL S-118
TCCGACACACCATACGGCCGACGCTAGAAGCACCGGCTTCCCAAGTCATGGGCCCACGGGCCCAGTCGGGGTGGAACAGGTCAGCGGAACTCGTGGACGACCTCGATGGTGCCGACGATGTGCCGGTTGAACTCGTCGAGCTCCTCCGCCGGGACCCACAGCTCCAGGATGGTCCGGCCCCCGGCCTGCTGGACGGGGTACCTCGTGAGGAAGTCGGACTCCACCTCGAAGCGGGTCACGAACCCGGCGCCGCTGTGCTTCACGTTCCAGTCCCGCGCGATCATGATCGCGTAGTCCTCGTTGAGGACGGGGTAGAAGATCGGCTGCTCCGGCAGCCGGGGCGGCCAGGCGCGCCACCCCGACTCCTCGACCAGCCGGAGCTCGTCAGGGCCGGTCGGGCGCCACAGGGTCGTCGTCGCGGGTGGGAGAGACATGCGCCGGACGATAGCGGCAGCTGGTGCCGCCCGGCGAGGCGGTTTCCGCGTCGGCCCCGCCGGCGACTCCGTCCGCGGTTCCGCCAGCGGTCCCGCCAGCGTTTTCGTCAGCGGTCCCGTCAGCCGGTGAAGCGCCGGACGTAGCGCTTCTGCCAGGGCGTTTCCACGGCGTGGCGGTCGTACTCCCGGCGGACGAACTCCACGGCCCGGTCGGCCGGGACGCCGTCCAGTACGGCGAGGCAGGCGAGGGCGGTGCCCGTACGGCCGCGGCCTCCGCCGCAGGCGATCTCGACGCGCTCGCCGGCCGCCCGCTCCCACGCCTCGCGGAGGACGGTCAGGGCGTGTGCGCGGTCGGCGGGCAGCCGGAAGTCCGGCCAGCGGATCCACTCCGCTTCCCACGGGACTTCGGGCGGCCGCTTGCCGAGCAGGTGGACGGCGTACGTCGGTGGGGGGCCGGCCGGGAGCGGCCGGCGGAGCCCGCGGCCGCGGACGAGCCTCCCGGAGGGCAGCCGCAGGACGCCGGAGTCGGTGGCGTTCCAGGTCTCGGTCACCCGTCCACCGTAGATCCTGTGCGGGACGACCGGGCCGCATCCGGCGAAGCGGCCCGGCTTCCTCTGTCAGCCGCCGGTAGCGCCGCGCTGGAAGGAGACCTCCACGCGGCGGTTCTTCTTGCGGCCTTCCTCGGTGCTGTTGTCGGCGATCGGGTACTGCTCGCCGTAGCCCCTGATCTCGAAGGTGATCCCCTCGGCGGTCAGCTCCTTGGACAGGGCGTTGTGCACCGCCTCGGCGCGCTGCTTGGACAGCACGTCGCCGTGGGCGGAGGAGCCGAGGTTGTCGGTGAAGCCGAAGACGCGGACCTTCCGGGCGTCCTGCTTCTTGATCTCCGCGGCGATCGCGGCGATACGGGCGCTGGCGTTGCCGGAGAGCGCGGCGCTGTCCTTGCCGAACAGCACCTCGGCCTGGAGGGCGAACTTGATGTCGGCGTTCGTGTCCTCACGGCGCTCCTCGCCGGCCAGGTCCTCGACGACCGACTTGATGTCGAGCACCTTGGGCGGCGCGAGGGTGGCCCCGTCGGGCAGCTTCAGGTCGGCGTCGCCCGGATCGACCTCGACCGGCGGCGTGGCGGACGCGGACGGGTACGGACTGTCCTCGGCCATCGCCTCGGGCGCGACCCCGATCCCGAACGCGAGCGCCCCGGCGACGACGGTGACGGCGACGCGGGCGCGGATTCTCCGGTGGGTGGTGGTGGCCGTGCTCATCAGGAGATCTCAATCGGAGCGTTCGGGAAGCCGGGGAACTGGAGGTCGACCGTGGTGGTGGAGGCCGGCGGCGCGGGGAACTGGGCGAAGAAGGTGAGGCTCTTGCCCGCATCGATGCCCGAGTCGTATCCGGTCGTGGTCAACGGGCGGTTGTCGGTGTCGCGCAGGACGTAGTAGCGCTTCTTGCCCGCCGAGTCCACCAGCGTCATCGCAGCCAAGGACGGTCCGGTGGACGCGACCTCGCGCTCCTGACCGCTCCACTGCACCGGCGTGACGATCCGGCTGCCGGAGGTGTTCTTGAATTCGCCCGAGACAGTAAGGAACCCCCCCTGGTCCCGCTTGGCTTCGTGGATCACCATGTCGAGGCCCTTGTCGCCCTTGAGCGTGGCCAGCGTCTTGCTCTTGTCCGGCAAGGTCTGACCGCCATCATCGGCTGAGCTCTGGTTGGCGGCAGGCTCGGAGCTCTGCTTGTTCCCCTCCTGCCCACCGGTCCCTTCACCGCCTCCACAAGCCGCTGTGAAGAGCAGGCTCGCTGCCAGCAGGGCGGCCGCGCCCGTTCGACGCGCTGTCCTTGCATGCCGAATGTTCATGGTTGCCATTCCTTTGTGCTCGTCATTCGCGGTCAGTCCTCGGCCAGCCTGACGGTGAAAAGATCCGACATGTCCGGGAGGAGGTCCAGGTTCCCCGGATCTATATCCCATCTCCCACCGTCACAGACGAGCTCGCCGGGCGACACGGGTCCGGCGTTTCCTTCGCCCGCGTCACCGTCGCCCCCGTCATCCGGATTGTCATCCTGTTCCGCTGCCTCGAAAGTGCACAGCGGTTCGACCACGGCCGTGGCCGTGGTCTCCGCGTGCTTCTCGTCCGTTCCCTCGATGATGCTGGTGCCCATGGACTCCTTGGACCTGACCTTCACGGTGAAGGCCCAGCGGCCGTCAGCCGTCGGGTCGCACCCGAGCAGTTCCGCCTCGTTGCGTGTGGCGTAATGGCTCGCGGCGTTGCATCCGTACACCCTGCCTATGAAGTCGCCGCCGAAGATGTCATCGAGGTAACCGGGCGTCAGGATGTTCGCGAGGAATTCGTCCTCGAACTGGTCCCTGGACTCCCGGGCCGCAGCCAGCGCAGCCGCGTCGGCCGCGGATTGCGCGCCGTTCCGGGTGACGTCCGCCTGACCGAACGCGAAGAAGACCAACGCAAGAAAGAGCAGGCCCACGACCGCTGTGATGTACAGCGGTGTGGCCTGCCCCGACTCGCGACGGGACGTTCCCGTCACCCACCGTTGAGCACTTCGTCGATCTTTTCCTTGAACTTGTTCGCGATCGACTCGCCCATCTTCGTGTTCATCACGGCCACCACGATCGCCACCACCAGAATCGTGATGCCCACGTACTCGATCGCACCCTGGCCGCGGTCCCGGCGGGACCTCATCTTCTCGACGCGGGTGTTCGCCCAGTGGCCGATGTAGACCTGCGTCGTGGTGACGGCCTTCAGCGTGGCGTCCTTCATCATGGTGTGCCCCTCCCGTGTCGGCGTGCGTCCTCGTGGTGTCACGGGCGGTACCGGCTTCCTCCTGGCCGGTCCCGCTGGCGACACCGAGAACGTACGTCCCGGAAGGGCGAGCCCACATGGGCCTCAGGGCCCAACCGCGGGCCCATTCAGGGGCTTGGGCCTTCAGGGTCCTCATGCCGGGCCCCCTCGGCGGACGCCGTGCCAGATGGCGATGGCTTCGCCGCGGCTCGTGGCGTTGAGCTTGGCGAAGATGCGGTTGATGTGGTTCTTGACCGTCTTCTGGCTGATGAAGCACGTGGCGGCGATCTGCTGATTGGTCAGGCCCGACGCGATCAGGTCCATCACCTCCACCTCCCTCTGACTCAGCTCGGTGAGTACGCCTGGAGACGAATGTGCCACATTCGCTTGCGAAAGCGAAGGCTTTTCAGCAAACCGTTGCGCACTCAACTGCGGTTCACGCACAGCGTCGTGAGAGGGGGACTCCGGCGACGGATGTGCGGGTGCAGACGGTGGCTGCGATGCGGTGAACGCCGCGCCCAGCCCGTCCGGTAACGGACCCGCACCCTGCGGCGGTGTGCCGTCGCGCACGGTGGCCAGCAGGGCGCCCGCGGCCGTCGGGGTGAAGTGGGGGCGGCCCTGCCTGATGTCGCGGACCGCGGCCACCAGCTGATCGGCCGTGAACTCGCCGTGGACGAGGTAGCCACCCGCACCCAGGCGCAGGGCCTCGTGGACGATGGCGCTCTCGCGGCTGTACGTCATCATCAGCACCGGTGCCAGCCGCACCAGGTGCGGCAGCGCGGAGATGCCGTCCACACCCGGCATGCGGACGTCGAGCAGCACCACGTCCGGGCGGAGCCGGACCGTCGCGTCGTACGCCTCGCGGCCGTCGCCCGCCTCGGCGACGACCTCGATGTCGTCCCGGCCCGACAGCAGGACCGTCAGGCCCGCGCGGACCACCGGGTTGTCGTCGGCGACGACCACCCGGAGCACGGGTGGGGTGGGGAGTGAGGGGAACTCCCCGGACGCCGTGGAGGTGTGCTGCGACACCTGCGTCTGGTGTGTCCAGTGGTGACCGGAACTGTGTGAGATGTCGTCCGGCATGGTGCGGCCTCCTTCCTCGTCTCAGGTGGTGATGGGCTGTTTCGGGATGTACGGCAGCGGGGGCGGGTCCGGGGTCAGGGCCCGGACCGGGATGTCCAGGCGCACTTCCGTGCCGTGCGCCGCACGGCCCCGGCCGATGCGGATGCGCGCGCCGATCGAGGCGGCGCGCTCGACCATGCCGACCAGCCCGAAGTGGCCGGCCCGCTTGAGCTGGTCGAGGCTCGTGCCGGCCGGCAGACCCCGCCCGTCGTCGTACACGCTCACGCGCAGGACGTCGCCCACCACGCCCGCCGAGACGTCGACATACGTGGGGCGGGCGTGGCGGTGGGCGTTCTCCATGGCCTCGGAGGCGATGGTCAGCAGATGGCGGGCGACGACCTGCGGCACGGGCGGCGGCGGCGCGGCGCCCAGTCGGCGGAACTCCGCGCGGACGTCATGGCGGCGGGCGAAGTCGGCCGTGCGGGCGGCGAGCTCGGTGAGCACGTCGACGCCGCCGTCCAGGCCGGAGTCGCGACGCAGGTCGGAGAGCAGCTCGCGGGACTCGGCGGCGGCCCGCCGCGCCGAGCGGGCGACGAGCTCGGCCTGGCGTTTGAGCGTGCGCGGGTCCATCCGGTCGGCCGAGCCGGCGAGCCCGTCGGCGGCGAGCGCGATGCCGTGGAGGGTCTTGGCGACGGAGTCGTGCATCTCGCGGGCGAGCCGGGCCCGTTCCTGCTCGACGGCCTCGTGGACGGCGAGCCGCGCCCGCGCCTCCGTCAGGGCCTGGCTGGCCGCCCCGAAGCCGAGCACCAGGCCCCGCAGTGCGCTGCCGACCGCGCCGGTGATGAGGCACAGGCCCGGCAGCAGCAGCGCGTCCGCGTTGAGCTCCACCTTGTCGCTGACGCCGTACGCGCCGGCCAGGACCAGCGACTGGCAGACGGCGAAGACCGCCCCGCCGCGCCAGCCGTAGACCAGGCCCGCGAGGAGCGGTGTGCAGATGGTGACGTACGCGAGGGTCGACGCGGGGGAGGCGGTGACCAGCAGCAGCGCGCCGAAGAGCATGTCGACGGCGAGCAGTGCGGGGTGGCGCAGCAGGACGGGGCCGAACCGCTCCCAGTCGCGCAGCAGGGCGTACGACACCATGAAGGTGACGGTCACGGCGGCGACGACCAGCCAGGTGCCGAGGCGCGAGGTGGTGCCCCCCAGCGAGAAGGGGACGGCCAGCGCGATCATCGCCATGCGGAAGCCGAAGACCTGGCGGCACATCGCCTGCAGCGCGTTGACCTGGAGGGGCAGGGAGGGCGCGGCGTCCATCAGACGCCGCCGAACATGTCGTCGAAGTTGACGCCCGAGGCGTAGTAGAAGCCGACCGCGATGAGGATCATCGTGCCGGGCAGCATGAAGCTGGTGACGATGAGGGTGGCCTTGGGGACGGCCTTGGCTGCCTTGCGGCGGGCGTTCTGGGCGTCCGTGCGGCGCATGTCGTCGGCGATCTGGATCAGCGTGTCGACGATCGGCGCGCCCAGCTCCTCGCCCTGCTGGAGCGCGGAGACGAACATCGAGACCTGTTCGGAGCGGTTGCGGCGGCGCAGTTGCTCGAAGGCGTCCCGGCGGCTGACGCCCATGTCCATCTGGCGCAGCGTGATGCGCAGTTCGTCGGCCCACGGGCCTTCGTACTTCTCCGCCACGCGTTCGAGGGCCTGCCGGAAGCCGAGGCCGGCGGAGACGACCACGGCGAGGACGTCGAGGAAGTCGGGCAGGGTGCGCTCGATGTCGTCCTTGCGGCGGCTGATGGCCGACCGGATGATGACGTCGGTCCAGAACCAGCCGTACACGAAGAGCAGGACCGCCAGCACCAGCTGGCCGTTCATGAGCATGGCCAGCGCGGAGATCGTGCCGAGGCCGGTGTACACGGCGCGCCGGGCGGCGTACCGGTCGACGGTCATGCCGCCGGGGTTGCCCGCCATGTCGAGCTTGCGGCGCACCTTGTCGACGCGCTTGGGGCCCATCATGCGCAGCACGCGCGGCGCGTGGCGCATGCCGATGCGGTCGATGGCGGAGCCCGTGGCGGTGGTGCGGGTGGCGCCGACCTCCAGGGCGATGGCGAGGTCGCCGGGGAGCTTGGCGTCGGCGCGGTACATGCGGATGCCGTGGAAGGCGCCGTACACGGCGAGTCCCGCGACGGCGGCGAGGAGCAGTTCCACAGGTGTCGTCCCCTCTCAGATCCGTACACGGGTGAGGCGGTTGATGAGGAAGAAGCCGAGGGCGTACAGCCCGGCCGAGATGATCACCGCGACCTTGCCGGCGAAGGCGCCGGTCATGTCGTCCAGCGCGCCGGCCCGCATCGAGTTGATGATCATCAGGAACCCGAGGCCGAGGACGGGCACCATGATCGCGGTGACCTTGACCTGCGAGAGCAGGGTGGAGACCTCGCGCCGGGTCTCCTTGCGTTCCTCCAGCGTCTCGGTGAGGTTGCGCAGGGAGGAGACGATGGTGCCGCCGGCGCGGTTGGACAGGATGAGGGTGGTCACGAGGACGGTCAGCTCGCGGGAGGGGAGCCGTTCGACGAGGTCGCCCAGGGCGTCGTCGAGGGACCGGCCGACGGCGAGCTGGTCGGCGACCCGCTTGAGCTCCTCCCCGGCCGGGTCGTCGAGTTCCTCGGCTGCCATGGCGATGGCGGTCCGCAGGGCGAGGCCGGCCTGGGTGGCGTTGGCGAGGACGCGGGTGAGTTCGGGGAGCTGGTTGATGAAGCCCTCGGTGCGCTTGAGGACTTGCCAGTTGAGGAAGGCGTTGGCGCCCCACAGGCCGATGACGGCCGCGATCAGTCCGAAGAAGGGGGCGAAGACGGAGCCGGCGATGAAGTAGAGCGCGAGCAGCGCGGCGACGACGTACACGGCGTACTCGCCGACCGTCAGGTCCAGTCCCGTCGTCGTGATCCTGCGCTCGATGCGCTTGCCGAACGCGGTGCGGCGCAGCCGCCGGTCGATGCCGGCGAAGCGGCGGCGGCGGCCCGGGAGGGCGATCTGGCCGGTCTGGGACATCCGCTCCAGGAGGACCTGCTGGTGGGCCTTGCCCGAGGTGTAGACGTGCACGCCGACGACGGCGGTGAGGCAGGCCAGCAGGGTGACGCCGAGAGTCAGGAGGGGGAGATTGTCCATGTCGGGTGTCCAGGTGGGTCGGGGACGGTGTGGGCGTCGGCGGACGCGGGCCGGGCGGAGGGAGCGGACGGGCCGGGCGGCGGCGCGGAGGGAGCGGGCGCGGTCCGGGCGGGGTGCCGGGGTGCGGGACCGCGCGCCGGGCGTTCCGGGTCAGGCGACCGCCCGGCGCAGGGCCAGCTGTTCCTCGGACTGGGCGACGCCGTACGCCGCGGGGATGGCCTCCCCCTTCATGTAGAGCCGTTCGGCGGTGCGGCGCGGCAGCGGGAAGTACTCGAAGTGTCCGTGGATCCGCCCGTCGGCGGTCATCGGCTGGGCGTGGAAGCGGCAGACGGTCACGATCCGGTACTCCTCACGGCCGTGCGAGTCGACCACGGCGATCTCGGTGATCCTGCGGGCGCCGTCGGCGCTGCGGGTCAGCTGGACGATGACGTCGACCGCGCTGTTGATCTGGTCCTTGATCGCGACGAACGGGATCTCGACCTCGGACATGGAGCCGAGGGTCTGCAGACGCATCAGCGCGTCCTCGGCGCTGTTGGCGTGGACGGTGGCCAGCGATCCGTCGTGACCGGTCGACATCGCCTGGAGCATGTCGAGCGTCTCACCGCCGCGGACCTCGCCGACGATGATGCGGTCGGGGCGCATGCGCAGCGAGTTGCGCACGAGGTCGCGGATGGAGACGTGACCCTTGCCCTCGACGTTGGCGGGGCGGGACTCCAGGGTGATGACGTGGGACTGCTGGAGCTGGAGCTCGGCGGAGTCCTCGATCGTGACGATGCGCTCGCCGTCTGGGATGAGGCCGGAGAGGGCGTTGAGCAGGGTGGTCTTGCCGGTGCCGGTGGCGCCGGAGACGATCAGGTTGAAACGTGCCCGGACGAGCCCGGCGAGCAGCATCATCATGTGCTCGTCCAGCGAACCGAGGCCGATCATCTCCTGGAGGGTGAAGGCCCGCGGGAAGCGGCGGATGGTGAGGATCGGGCCGCTGAGCGAGAGCGGCGGGATGATGACGTTGACGCGCTCGCCGCTGGGGAGGCGGGCGTCGACCATCGGGTTCGCCTCGTCCACGCGGCGGTTGACGGTGGAGACGATGCGCTCGATGGTCTGCATCAGCTGGTCGGTGGAGGAGAACCGCAGCGGCAGCTGCTCCAGGCGCCCGCCCCGCTCGACGAAGACCTGGTCGGGGCCGTTGACCATGATCTCGCTGATGGAGGCGTCCTCCAGGAGCGGTTCCAGGATGCCGAGCCCGAGGGCCTCGTCGACGACGCGGCGGATGAGCTGGGAGCGCTCGACCGTGGACAGGACCGGGCCTTCGCGGCTGATGATGTGGCCGAGGACGCGCTCCAGACGGGCACGGCGCTCGGCGGCCGCGAGGGCCGACATCTCCGCGAGGTCGATCTCCTCGAGCAGCTTGGCGCGGTAGACCCCGACGAGGTGGTCGCCCTCGGTGTGGCCCTTCGTCGGCTCCGGGCTGTTGATGCGCGCCCGCAGGCTCATCTCGTCCTCAACTCCCTGGTACTGCGGTGGCTTGCGTGGCTCAGTCCTTGGGCATGGTCGTGCTCTTGCGTACGGGGCCGAAGTCGATGCCGGGTACGACGGAGGGAATGGCGACCGTGACCTCGACGGTGACCTCGTCGCCCGCCGGGCCGCCCCGGAAGGTGGCGCCCTTCTCCAGCCAGTCGCTCATGGCCGCGCTGCCCGCCTGCTGGGCGCTGCCCTCCCCCAGCGACACCGCCCTGGCGGCCGCCCGCGACGCCGTACCCGCCTGCTGAGCCGCGTACACGGCGAGTCCGAGCTGGACGACGGCCATGGCCACGAACAGCAGCAGGCCGAGCATGCCGACGTACTCGATGGCGGCCTGGCCCCGTTCCTGGCGGGGGTACCGGATCGCGCGCATGGGTCACCACCTGCTCTCGAGGGGCGCGGCGGCCTCGCCGGGTATGGAGATCGGGAGGTCGAACCCGCCGGGGAAGAGCAGCGGGACCTGCACGTTCGCGGTCGTCCGGAACGTGTCGCCCTCCTCGCGGCAGTCGTACTCGGCGGCCCACGCGCCCGGCATGTCCTCGCCCGCCGCGGCCTGGCAGGCGGCCGGCCCGCCGACCGTGCCGGCGCGCACGCCCTTGTCCGCCGCGTTGCCCGCGAGCGAGAAGGTGTAGCCGACCAGCGCCGCCTGCCACAGGAGGGCCAGCGTCACCAGGATCAGGGGCAGCGTGCCGGTGAACTCGATGACCGTCTGCCCCCGGTCGTCGAGACGTCCCGTCCTCGGAAGTGCCATGACTCGACGTGCCCCCCTCAACGCGATGCCGTCGTTGCCCGTCACTTGTTCCTGCTACGCAGCATGCCGATCGAACCGCGGTCGCCCCGGAACCTTCCCGGTTTCTCCACGCCTTCGGGCGCCTTCACCAGTCCGAGTTCCCCGGCCAGCGCCCACATCGCCTGCTTCACCGCGGACTTGGCCTCCAGGTCCTGCATCCGGCCCGCGTCGACCGCCGCCTGGAGCTCCTTGAAGCCGGCGGGCACGGCGGTGCGGGTGACACGGGTGCCCGTGATGCGTTCGATGAGCGGGGGCTGGATCTCGGTGTTGCGGGTGTGGCGGTTGACCACGGTCACCGTCTCCTCCGCCTTGCGGATCTGCAGCCGGTCCCAGAGCCGCACCATCCGCTTGGCCGCCCGTACGGTGACCACGTCGGGGGTGGTGACCAGCAGGGTGAGGTCGGCCATCTCGACGGCTGCGGCGTTGGCCCCGTCCATATGGGTGCCGCAGTCGACGACGACGATCTCGTAGCGGTGGCGCAGCGCGCTGACGACCTGGCGTACGGCGCGGTCGTCGACCTCCTCGCCCCGCTCGCCCTCGGCCGGGGCGAGCAGCAGCCCGATGCCGGTCGGGTGGGAGAACAGCGCGTCCTGGAGGACGCGCGGCGAGATGTCCTGGATGCCGGCGAGGTCGACGACGGAGCGCCGGAACTGCACGTCCAGGTAGGAGGCGACATCGCCGGCCTGGAGGTCGAGGTCGGCGAGCGCGGTGTTCATGCCGGAGGCGCGGGCAGCCAGCGCGAGCTGGACGGCGAGCACCGTCGTCCCGACCCCGCCCTTGGCCCCGCTGACGGTGACGACCGTGCCGCCGGGGCCGGTGTGGAGGTCACCGGCTCCGTGCCCCAGGTGGCGCCGTACGCCGGTCGACCAGGAGGCCGCGGCCTGGACGCGCTGGGCGAGCTCCTCGTACGACATCGGCAGTCCGGCCAGGCCGCGGGCGCCGGAGTCCATGGCGGCCGAGTACAGCCCGGGGCTCGCGTCGGACGTGACGAGGATGACCCCGACCGCCGGAAAGCGGAGGGCGACCTCCCGGATCAGCTCCAGGGCTGGGACCGGACCGATCCGTTCGTGGACCAGCACGACCTCGGGCAGCTCGTCGAGCGACTCGGCGGCGAGCCGGGCCAGCGTGTCGAGCAGCGAGGTCGAGTCCCCCACCGGCCCGGCCGGCTCCGCGTCGGGGAGCTGGCTGAGCAGCGTGGTGATGGATCGGGCGGCGTCGGCGTCACCGACGGCCGGGAGGATGCGTGTGGTCATCCGGCCCTCACTTGTTCTTGTCTTCTTCGAGGGTGTACGTGCCGTCACCGGGGCGGAGGGTGGTCGGGCTGCCGTCCGCGATCAGGGCCAGCCGTACGTGGACGGCGAAGGACTCGGCGAAGGCGACGCGCTGGGCGTCGAGGGTGTTGAGCGCGAAGGTGATGGGCACGGCCTCGGTGGCGCGGCTGCCGCGGTCGTCGCGGCTCGGCTCCAGCGGGGTGAGCTTGCCGACGTCGATGACGCGGGCGTTGGTCACGATGATGCGGGACTCGGCGATCTCCCCCTTGCCCTTCCCCTCGTCGTCGAAGGTGGCGAAGATGTTGACCAGCGAGCCGGGGGTGATCTTGCCGGCGACGCCGGTGGCGGCGTCGATCATGATGGCGATCTCCTGCTGGCCGTTCTCCAGCGCGGGTCGTTTGACGATCATGTCGTTCTGGAGCAGCGAGCCCTTGCGGAGCTGGGTGACGGCGATCTTTCCGTCCAGTACGCCGAGGTCGGTCACCGCGTTCTCGGAGAGCCAGCGCTCCGGCATTTTGATCTTCTCGAACTGGGCGGGCTGCAATGCCGTGTAGGCGGCCACGTCCGTCTTGACGCGGTACGCGGTGACTTCCGGTCCGACCTTGGAATTCACATCGCTGATCACCGAAAGAACCCCGGCGAACGCGCCCAATGCGCACAGCACGGAGAGGAGGAGCAGAATGACGCCGCGGCGTTGCCGTGAATTCATGAGCGGGACAACCTCGTTGGGAGACGGTGGCTGGCGTGCACGTGCGGGCTTTCTCACGGGGCCGTACGCGGCCGTGGACCCCCGGGGGGCGGCATCGCGGCCTCGGCGTGCGTGCTACGACCCGTGGCGCATCGGTGTTCCATGGTTCAGGACACCGTCGGGCCGGTTCCGGTTCTCGGGCGGCGTGAGCGGCGCGGAGCAGAATCCGCAACGATCACCGATGAGTTCGATCCCGCACCAGGTGCACACTTCGCGTCTCACCGAGGAGACCAGCTGGTAAAGGACCGAGATGTCGGGCAGGAAGGCGGCGAATTCGATCAGCTTGGCCGTTCCCCACCACCCGGGGGAATCGGCGGGCAGCGGGGCTTCCTGTACGCCCTGGACCCGCCAGGCCGGTGCGAGCACGGTGGTCGCCCAGTCCGACGGCAATTGGCCTTTGGCGACCAGCAGGTGCGTGCCGAATTCGGGTCCGGCGAGTTCGCCGGTGCCGATCTTCACCAATTGGGGGTGGGGATGGGCGAGCACGCCGAACTGCGAACCGGGGACCCACGACTTGGCGTGCGTCTTCAGGCTCACCGGGACCCGGTCCAGTTTGGTCACGGAATTGAGCAGCGCGCCCGCGTAGATGTAGTGCGACAGCAGCCGGGCGGCCGAGGCGATGACGCCGGCGCTGAAGTCGCAGACCGACAACTGCCGCAGCTGCCGGACGAGTACCGCGACCCCGAGCGGCGGCAGGTCCAGCTTCAGCAGGGCGATCCGGTCGCTCTCCAGGACGGACCGGACGGTGTGCAGCCGCCGTTCGTGCGCGACCGGCACGGAGGCCGGGTACAGGGCGATGACGTAGCCGTGCTGCTCCACCAGGACCTGCATGTCGGCGAGCGCCGCGTCCAGGGGCTGGTCGCCGGGCGCCTGGAGCAGCGCCGCGGTGGGTGTGTGGTGGTCGGTCGGCGGCAGCACCAGGTCGGCGCTGGTCACGGCTATTGCGGTCGGCACGCTGGTTCCCCGTTCGGCTCCGGCCGCCGGGGGTCCGGAGGCCGCAGTTACGCACTGCTACGTGCTGCTTCCCTACTGCTTCTGCCCAGCACTTTATCCACGTCCTACGAGGCAGAGAACACCTTTCGGGACGCTTGCGGGACGGGAGTTCCGAAGGGGCCGCGCCTGTCGCCGGTCATCCGGACCATCCGAACGGGTGATGGGCCCTCAGGTACGCCTCGCTGCCGGAGGTCTTGACAACGCGATTGGTCTGGACCAACTTTACGCCAGCGGTGGCCACCGTTCTCCGTCCGTACCCCCGACTCCCCCACCGGAGGCAGCAAGTGGACCGCTCACGCTCACGCAGATGGCTCGGTGGTGCCCTGGCACTCGCCGTCGGATCCGGCCTGGCGGTCACCGGCGGAGCCGGCACCGCGTACGCCGCCGACGTCAACGTCGCCAGGAACGCCGGCTTCGAGGCCGGGCTCGCCAACTGGACCTGCTCGGCGGGCAGCGGCACCACGGTCTCCTCCCCCGTGCACGCCGGGACCGCCGCGCTCAGGGCCACGCCCGGCGGGCAGGACAACGCCCGCTGCGCGCAGACCGTGACCGTCCGGCCCAACTCCACGTACACGCTGAGCGCCTGGGTGCAGGGCGGGTACGCGTACCTCGGCGCGAGCGGCACCGGCACCACCGACGTGTCGACGTGGACGCCGGACTCGGCCGGCTGGAAGCAGCTGACCACCCGCTTCACCACCGGCGCGAACACCACGCAGGTGACCGTCTACACGCACGGCTGGTACGGGCAGGCCGCCTACTACGCCGACGACGTCTCGGTCTTCGGTCCCGACGGGGGCGGGGGCGGCGACCCCGACCCGGTGGTCCCCGCCACGCCCGCCGGGCTGACCACCGGCGCGGTGACCTCGTCGTCCGTCGCCCTGAGCTGGAACGCCGTCCCCGGGGCGACCGGTTACCACGTCTACCGCGACGGCACCAAGGTGCAGTCCGTGACCGGGACCTCGGCCACCGTGACCGGGCTGGCCGCGAACACCTCGTACGGCTTCCAGGTCAGCGCCGCCAACGCGGCGGGCGAGTCGGCGAGGTCGGCGGTGGTGACCGGCAGGACGTCGGACGGCGGGACGAACCCGAACCCCGCGGTGCCGCGGCACGCGGTGACCGGCTACTGGCAGAACTTCGACAACGGCGCGAGGGTGCAGAAGTTGCGGGACGTGCAGGCGCAGTACGACATCATCGCCGTCTCGTTCGCCGACTCGACGGCCACGCCCGGCCAGATCGTCTTCAACCTCGATCCGGCCGTCGGCTACGCCTCGGTGGCCGACTTCAAGGCGGACATCGCGGCGAAGAAGGCCGCCGGCAAGTCGGTGATCATCTCGGTGGGCGGCGAGAAGGGCAACGTCACCATCAACAGCGACGCGTCGGCGACGGCCTTCGCGAACAGCGCGTACGCGCTGATGCAGGAGTACGGCTTCAGCGGGGTCGACATCGACCTGGAGCACGGGATCAACTCCACGTACCTGACCAGGGCGCTGCGCCAGCTGTCGGCGAAGGCGGGGCCGGGCATGGTGCTGACGATGGCGCCGCAGACCATCGACATGCAGAACACCGGCACCGAGTACTTCAGGACCGCGCTGGCCGTGAAGGACATCCTCACGGTCGTGAACATGCAGTACTACAACAGCGGCTCCATGCTCGGCTGCGACGGCAAGGTCTACGCGCAGGGGTCGGTGGACTTCCTGACCGCGCTGGCCTGCATCCAGCTGGAGGGCGGCCTGGACGCCTCGCAGGTGGGGCTCGGCGTCCCGGCCTCGCCGCGCGGCGCGGGCAGCGGGTACGTCGACCCGTCGGTGGTGAAGAACGCGCTGGACTGCCTGACGCGCGGCACCGGCTGCGGCTCCTTCAAGCCGTCGAGGACCTACCCGGCGCTGCGCGGCGCGATGACCTGGTCCACGAACTGGGACGCGACCGCCGGCAACGCCTGGTCCGGCGCGGTGGGCCCGCACGTGCACAACCTGCCGTAGCCCCTCACCCGGGCGGGCGGTTCCCCAGGTAGTGGTGCAGTACGGGGCCCAGCTCGGCCAGCCACTGGTCGAGCTGGGCCCTGCGGCGTGCGGTGACCCGGCACTCGTAGAGCATGCCGCCGGGGTGGCGTACGGCGACCATGAGCACATGGCCGTGGGGCGCGGGGGCGAAGTGCGCCGTCGCGACCCCGGCCCACGGGAAGTCCATGGTGTGGCCGTTGACCTCCAGGCCGATCCCGGAGGGGTCGACGACGACGGAGTTGTGCCGGTCGTGGGCGACGAACTCCGGGCCGCCGGCCGGGGCGGCGGGCTGGGGCGGCTGGTACGGGTGCGGCTGCTGATACGGGTGCGGCTGCGGCGGCTGAGGCTGGTGAGGGTACGGCTGCGGGTACGGCTGCGCTACGGGTATCGGGGGCCCGAAGCCCGGTGGCGGTGGCGGCATGCTCATGCCTGCAGTATCTACCAGGGCAGCTCCCGCACCTGCTGCACGCACAGCACGACGAACAGCAGCCCGGCCGCGACCAGCATGGCGTTGCTGAGCATGCCGTTGCGCCACTCCCGCGGCGTGCGCTCCGAGTTGAGCAGCCAGACCAGGGTGAGGGCCAGGAACGGCATGAAGAACGCGCCGATCACGCCGTACACGATCACCAGGCCGAACGGCTGGTCCAGGAAGAGCAGACTGATCGGCGGGAAGGTCAGCCACAGGAGGTACGCCCGGAACGGCAGCGACTTCTCGCGCTGCACGACCGTGGCCGCGTCACCGCCGCCGCGCTGCTTGCGGAAGCGGGTGACGAAGTCGGCGAACATCAGGCTCACGCCGTGCCAGACGCCGATGAGGGAGGTGAAGGAGGTGGCGAAGAAGCCGACCAGGAAGAGCTTGGCGGTCGCGGTGCCGTACCGGGCCTCCAGGACCTCGCCGAGGTCGAGGAGCCCCTTGTCGCCCTTGGCCAGCGCCACGCCGGAGGAGTGCAGCAGCTCGGCGCCGACGAAGAGCATCGCCACGACGAAGATGCCGGTGGTGATGTAGGCGACGCGGTTGTCGAGCCGCATGACCTTGATCCAGCTGATGTCGGTCCAGCCCTTGGCGTTCACCCAGTAGCCGTACGCCGCCAGCGTGATGGTGCCGCCGACGCCGCCGATCAGGCCCAGGGTGTAGACGAGCGAGCCCTCCGGCAGGACCGGAGCGAGGCCGGCCACCGCCGAGCCGAGGTGCGGGGTGACCCGGACGGCGAGGTAGACGGTGACCACGAACATCACGCCGACCAGGACCGTCATGACCTTCTCGAAGACGGCGTAGCGGTTGAACCAGACGAAGACCAGCCCGGTCAGGCCGCACAGCACGGCCCACCACTTCAGGTCCATGACGTCCGGGAAGAGCGCGCTCAGCGGCAGCGCGCTGGAGGACATGGCGGCCGCGCCGTAGACGAAGCCCCAGACGACGACGTACCCGACGAAGTAGACGGTCGTCCAGGCACCGAGGCTCCGCCAGCCGTCGAAGAGGGTGCGGCCGGTGGCCAGGTGCCAGCGGCCGGCGGCCTCCGCGAGCGCGATCTTGACGAGGCACCCGATGACGGCGGCCCACAGGAGCGTGTAGCCGAACTTGCTGCCCGCGATGAGCGTCGCGACCAGGTCGCCGGCGCCCACGCCGGTGGCCGCGACGACGATCCCGGGGCCGATGGAGCGCCAGCTCGGCCTGCGGGGTGCGGTGCTCCCGCCGGTCTCCTCGCTCCGTACGGTCTCTGCACCTGCCATGTCCGGCCACCTTCCGCTCGTGATCGTCGACGTTCCGTCACGAAAGCGGGTCCTCGGCGATCCCGCAAGGGGACCGGCCGGACGCGACCTTGGCCGGAGCCGACCCTTGACGCGCTCATGCCAGGGCCGGACGATGCCTCGCACGGGGAGAGCCCCCCGTACCCCCCACCCAGGAGACGACAAGCATGCGACTTCGCATACGCGGCGCGCACGGCAGAAGGTCCGCCACCCTCACGGCCTTACTGGCGCTCGCCGTCGTGGCACCGCTCGCCGCCACCACCACGACGGCCGCCGACGTGCCGGCCACCCCCGCCGCCACCACGGAGGAGGTCATCCGGCAGTACGAGATCCACGGCCCGTCCACCGCGGCCGAGCGCACCGCCCTCGCCGCGACCGGTGTCTCGATCGACGAGGTCGATTCCCACGCGGTCGTGGTCAGCGCCGACACCGGTCAGGCGAAGCGGCTGCGGGCCCTCGGGTACGCGCTCGAAGCCCTGCCCGCGCCGCCCGACCGGTCCGGCGGGAAGTCCGTCGGCGCCCTGGACTTCCCCTCCGCCGACGCGCGGTACCACAACTACGCCGAGATGAACGCGGAGATCGCCCAGCGGCTCCAGCAGTACCCGAACATCATGAGCCGCCGGGTCATCGGCAAGACGTACCAGGGCCGGGACATCGTCGCCATCAAGATCAGCGACAACGTGGCGACGGACGAGAACGAGCCCGAGGTGCTCTTCACCCACCACCAGCACGCCCGCGAGCACCTCACCGTCGAGATGGCGCTGTACCTGCTGCGCGAACTCGGCGCCGGGTACGCGACCGACTCCCGGATCACCAGCGCGGTCGACAACCGTGAGCTCTGGATCATCCCCGACCTCAACCCGGACGGCGGCGAGTACGACATCGCCTCCGGCTCCTACCGCAGCTGGCGCAAGAACCGCCAGCCCAACTCCGGTTCCTCGTACGTCGGCACGGACATGAACCGCAACTGGAACTTCAAGTGGGGCTGCTGCGGCGGCTCCTCGGGCTCGTACGGCTCCGAGACCTACCGCGGCTCGGCGCCCGAGTCCGCCCCCGAGGTGAAGGTCGTCGCCGACTTCGTCCGCTCGCGCGCCGTGGGCGGCAAGCAGCAGATCCGGGCGGCCATCGACTTCCACACGTACAGCGAGCTCGTGCTGTGGCCGTACGGCTACACGTACAACGACACGGCCCCCGGCCTGACCCAGGACGACCGTGACGCCTTCGCGGCGGTCGGCCGCAAGATGGCCGCGAGCAACGGGTACACCCCGCAGCAGTCGAGCGACCTCTACGTCACCGACGGGTCGATCGACGACTACCTCTGGGGCGCGCACAAGATCTTCGGCTACACCTTCGAGATGTACCCGAGGAGCTCCGGCGGTGGCGGCTTCTACCCGCCCGACGAGGTCATCGAGCGCGAGACCGGCCGCAACCGTGACGCGGTGCTGCAGCTGATCGAGAACGCGGACTGCATGTACCGGTCGATCGGCAAGGAGCAGCAGTACTGCGCCTGACGGCGCGAGGGCCGTCGTGGCACGGGCGTCGCCGCCCTGCCGCGACGGCTCCGTCCGGTCGCGCCCCGCCCGGCGCCGCCCCGGCGCGGCTGTCAGCCCAGGACGGCCAGGGCGTCGATCTCGATGAGCAGGCCGGCGGGGAGGCCGACGTAGACGGTGGTGCGGGCGGCCGGGGGCACGGTCAGGTCCCGGAAGTACTCGTCGTAGATCTCGTTCATCTCGGCGAAGTGCGCCGTGTCCGTGAGGTAGACGCGGATCATCATCACGTCGTCCCAGGTGGCGCCGCCCTCCGTGAGCACCGCCTCGACGTTGGCCAGGGTCTGGAGGGTCTGCTCGCGCAGGGTGGGGCCGGCGACGGCCGGGGCCCGTCCCCCGACCGCCGGGAGGAAGCCGACCTGGCCCGCGACCTGCAGGATGTTGCCCTTGCGCACGCCGTGGGAGAAGGCGGCGGGCGGCGCGGTGTGGGTGGCGGGGGTGAGCGCGGTCTTCTCGGTCATGCGGTGTCCTTCGGTGGTGTGGTGCCGGAGTAGTCCCGGGTGATGGCGTCGGCGGTGCGGCGCACCAGCGGGAGCAGGGCGAGGAGTTCGTCGGCGGTGACGACGACGTTGGGGGCCGAGACGGACATGGCGGCGGCGACGCGGCCGTCGGCGCCGCGAACGGGGGCCGCGACGCAATTGATGGACTCCTCGTGGCCACCGAGGTCGGAGGCCCAGCCCTGTTCGCGGACGGCCGCCAGCTCCGTGAGGAAGGCGGCGGCGTTCGGGGTCGAACGGGGCGTGTACATGGGGTAGTCGAGCTTCGCGGCGAGGGCGCGGCGCTCGGCCTCGGGGAGGTCGGCGAGGATCAGCTTGGCGACCGCGGCGACGGTGATCGCCACGGGCTTGCCGATCCGCGAGTACATCCGCACCGGGTAGCGGCTCTCGACCTTGTCGATGTAGAGGACCTCCCCCTCCTCGTACACGGCCAGGTGGACGGTGTGGCCGGTCTGCTCGCCCAGCCGTACGAGGTGGGGGTGGGCGATCCCGCGGATGTCGAGGTTCTCGACGGCCTCCTGGGCGAGCGCGAAGAGCCGGGCGCCGAGGCGGTAGCGCTGGTCCTCCTGCCGGTAGACCAGGCCGTGCTCGTGCAGGGTGCGCAGCAGCCGCAGGGCGGTCGACTTGTGCACGCCGAGGGCCTCGGCGACCCGGCCGAGGTCGGCGGGACCCTGCGCGAGCAGCGGCAGGATGCTGAGCGCGCGGTCGACGGTCTGGCTCATGGCGTGCGTACCTCCAGGTCCTCCCCGGTCCGCGTCCAGCCGGGGCCGAGGTGCAGTCTCCCCCAGGAGTCGTCGTCCAGCGCCGCGAGCCGGTCGGCGAGTGCGGCGCCGGGCGGCGCTGCGAGGTCACCGGGCACGGTGAGCGCGGCGGCGGCCACGAGGTGCCCGTGCCGCAGCCTCGCCCGCAGGCCGAGCCCGCGCAGGGTCGCGCCGAGGAACCCGGCGGCGAAGGCGTCGCCGGCGCCGGCGGCCGCGACGACGTCGACCCGGGGTGCGGGTACGGAGACGACGATGTCGCCCGCGGGCGCGCAGCCGGGCGCGGGCGCGATCCCCCGGGCGGGAGCGGAGCCGGATGCGGGGGCGGGGCCCGGCGCGGGGGCCCGGCCGCGAGCGGGAGCGGAGCCGGGCGCGGGGGCGGGGACGTGGCCCGCGCGGCGGGTGAAGGCCGTCGCGCCCCGCGCGCCCTGCTTGACCACCAGGACCTCCGGTTCGGGGAGGGCCTCGCGGATCGCGGACGCCCCGCGCAGGGACCACGCCGCGGCCGCCTCGTCCTCGCCGACGAAGACGACGTCGGCCCCGCGGGCGAGGTCGAGCAGCACGGTTGGGGCGGCGGGCGCGGTGCGCCACAGCTCCGGGCGGTGATTCACGTCGAAGGAGACGAGCGGCCGCCCGGGGCGCGGGCGGGTGAGGTCGCGCACCAGGGCGAGGCAGCCCGGGGAGAGCGCGGCCGTGATGCCCGACAGGTGCAGGACGCGGGTGGACCGCAGGTCCTCGTACGGGACGGTGCGCGGGGACATGGCCGACGCGGCCGAACCGGCGCGGTGGTAGACGACCTCGTGGGCCGCGGTGCCGCGGTCGGCCGCCGTGCGGAAGTAGACGCCGGTGGGGCGCAGCGGGTCGCGCCGTACCGCGGACGTGTCGACGCCGTACGCCGCGATCGCCTCGACCAGGTGGTCGCCGAAGCCGTCCGCGCCGACCCGGCCGACCCACCGGACCCGGTGCCCGGCGGCGGCCAGGGCGCAGGCGACATTGGACTCGGCGCCGCCGATGGCCCGGGTGAAGGAGGGCACGTCGGCGAGGCGGCCGGGGCGCGAGGGCAGGAAGGCGACCATGGACTCGCCGAGACAGACGACGTCGCTTCCGGTCACGCTGGGCTCCTCACGGGCGCGGCGGATCCATTGACCCGGCGTTGCGCCGGATGTTAGACAGCCGCAAGCGTTATACGCAACGACCATTGCAGTATGTGCAACTGTGCACCGCAGAGAGGGAGGGCGCGCATGACGGACGCCGCCGACACCATCGACCGCCTCCGGGACGAGCGTGTCGACCACCGCTTCAAAGGGCTGCCGCTCGACGCCGATGGCCTGACCGTCGGCGAGCTCGCCGCCCAGCGCCGCAACCTCTTCACCGGCGGGTTCACCACCCCCGTGCTCGCGCTCTCCGCCGAGTCCGTCGAGCACAACCTGGCCGTCCTCGAGGCGTACTCCGAGCGGCACGGCCTGGCCTTCGCCCCGCACGGCAAGACCTCCATGGCGCCGCAGCTCTTCGCCCGCCAGCTGGCGTACGGCGCGTGGGGCATCACCGCCGCGGTACCGCACCAGGCGCGCGTCTACCGGGCGTTCGGCGTCCCGCGGATCTTCCTCGCCAACGAGCTCGTCGACGCCGCCGCCCTGCGCTGGCTGGCGCGGGAGCTCGCCGAGGACCCCGGCTTCCACTTCGTCTGCTACGTCGACTCGGTACGCGGCGTGGAGCTGATGGACGAGGCGCTCGACGGAGCGGCACGCCCCGTCGACGTCGTCGTCGAGCTGGGCGCGGGCGACGGCGCACGCACGGGCGCACGCACGGAGGCCGACTGCGACGCCGTCGCGGAGGCCGTCGCCGCGGCCCGGCACCTGCGTCTGGTGGGCGTCGCCGGGTACGAGGGCGAGGTACCGCAGGCGACCGGGGCGACCGTCCGGGACTGGCTGCGCCGGCTCACCGCGCTCGCCGCCCGCCTGGACGCGGCGGGCCGCTTCCCGGCCGGCGTCGAGGAGATCGTCGTCAGCGCCGGCGGCAGCGCCTGGTTCGACACGGTCGCGGAGGTGTTCGCCGAACTGCCGCCGCTCTCCCGCCCGGTGCTGAAGCTGCTGCGCTCCGGCGCGTACGTGTCGCACGACGACGGCCAGTACCGCGCCCTCACGCCCTTCAACCGGGTCCCCGACGAGGGCGCCCTCCAGCCCGCGTTCCGCCTGTGGGCCCAGGTGGTGTCCCGCCCGACCGCCGGGCAGGCGTTCGTCAACGCGGGCAAGCGGGACGCGGCGTACGACCTCCACCTGCCCGAGGCGCAGGTCGTGCGCTCGGCGCGGGACGGCTCGGTCCGGCCGGCCACCGGGATCACGGTCAGCCGCCTGTCCGACCAGCACGCCTGGCTGGACACGGCCGAGGGGGCGGAGCTGGAGGTGGGCGACTGGGTCGGGATGGGCCTGTCCCACCCCTGCACGGTGTTCGACAAGTGGCAGCTGATCCCGCTCGTGGAGGCGGACGGCACGGTCGCCGACTTCGTCCGCACCTTCTTCTAGGGCCCGGTGGCCATGGACCTCGTCATACGGGACGTCCGCGTCGTCGACGGCACGGGCGGCCCCTCCGTCCGCGCCGACGTAGGCATCGAGGGCGGCAGGATCGCCGCCCTGCGCACCCCGGGCGAACCGGCGCTGCCGGGCCGGCGTGTCCTGGACGCCCACGGACTCGCCCTCGCCCCCGGTTTCGTCGACATGCACGCCCACAGCGACCTGGCGCTGCTGCGCGACCCCGACCACAGCGCCAAGGCCGCGCAGGGCGTCACGCTGGAAGTGCTCGGCCAGGACGGCCTGTCGTACGCACCCGTGGACGACCGCACCCTCGACGAGGTCCGCACCGCCATCGCCGGCTGGAACGGCGGGGGGCCCGGCGACCCCTCCGTCGACTTCGACTGGCGGACCGTCGGCGAGTACCTCGACCGCCTGGACCGGAACTTCGGCGGACAGGGCATCGCGGTGAACGCCGCGTACCTGATCCCGCAGGGCACGGTCCGCGCCCACGTCATGGGCTGGGACGACCGGCCGCCCACGGACGCCGCGCTGGCCCGGATGAAGACGCTGGTCGCCGAGGGCATGGAGCAGGGCGCGGTCGGCATGTCCTCGGGTCTCACCTACACGCCCGGCATGTACGCCGACGACTCCGAACTCGCCGCCCTGTGCCGGGTCGTGGCGGCGTACGACGGCTACTACTGCCCGCACCACCGCAGTTACGGCGCGGGCGCACTGCGGGCGTACCAGGAGATGGTCGCCCTCGCGCGGGAGGCCGGCTGCGCGCTGCACCTGGCCCACGCCACCATGAACTTCGGTGTCAACGAGGGCAGGGCGCCCGAGCTGCTCGCGCTGCTCGACGCGGCGCTCGACGCGGGGGCGGACATCTCCCTGGACACCTACCCGTACACGCCCGGCTGCACGACCCTCGTCGCGTTGCTGCCGAGCTGGGCGAGCGAAGGCGGCCCGGAGGCGGTCCTGGCCCGGCTGCGCGACGACGCGACCGCCGAGCGCGTCCGCCATCACCTCGAGGTCCTCGGCTCGGACGGCTGCCACGGCGTGCCCGTCGCATGGGACACCGTCGAGGTCTCGGGGGTCGGCGACCCCTCGCTCGCCGCCTTCGTCGGCAGGACCGTCCGGCAGTCGGCGGACGCCCGCGGCGAGGAGCCGTGGACCGTCGCCCGCCGCCTGCTGATCGGCGACCGGCTCGGGACGACGGTCCTCCAGCACGTGGGCCACGAGGAGAACGTCCGCGCGATCATGCGCCACCGCGTCCACACGGGCGGCTCCGACGGCATCCTCCAGGGTGCCAAGCCGCACCCGCGCGCCTACGGCACCTTCCCGCACTACCTGGGCCGGTACGTGCGCGAGCTCGGCGTGCTGTCCCTGGAGGAGGCGGTCGCGCACCTCACCTCCCGCCCGGCGGCCCGCCTGCGGCTCCCCGACCGGGGCCTGGTCCGCGAGGGCTACCGCGCCGACCTGGTGCTCTTCGACCCGTCGACGGTCGCGGCGGGCGCGACCTTCGACGCCCCGCGCACCCTGCCGACCGGCATCCCCCACGTGCTGATCGACGGCCGCTTCGTGATCGAGGACGGCCGCCGCACGGACGCCCTGGCGGGCCGCGCGGTCCGCCGCACCCCACGCTGACCGCGGCTCCGCCGGCGCGTCATACGCGGGCCGGGCTCTTCTCCCGGCGCAGGAGCCACACCCCGAGCAGGCAGGCGGCGCCCGCGAGGGCGAAGCCGTACGCCGGGGTGTGGCCCGAGGGCTGCGTCTCGTACGGCAGGGCCAGGGACAGCACGACCAGGACGCGGGTGACGCGGCCGGCCGGCGCGGCGGTGGCCGCGACCGCGGCCATGCCCCACAGCAGGTACCACGGCTGCACCATCGGGGAGAGGGCGACCAGCGCGAGCAGGGCCAGGCCGAGGGCGTGGACCGGGTCGGGACGGCCGCGCAGCGAGCGCCACGCCAGGTGTGCGATCAGCGCGAGGGCCGCCGCGAGCCCCAGGCGCTGGACGGCGGCCTTGACGGGGTCGGGGTCCGTGCCGAGGAGCAGGTGCAGCAGTTCTCCGAGGGCGAGGCCGAGGTCGCTGGTGGCCGACAGGGCCGTGTGGATCGTCCCGGCGACCCCCTGGGTGCGCAGCCACCCGAAGCCGGTGCCCGTGAGGAGGGTCGCGGCGACGGCGACCGCGGCGGCCACCAGGCCGGGGGCCAGCAGGCCCATGGCGACACGGCGGGCACGCGGCCCGGTGGCGGTCCGGGCGACCGCCACGCCGGCGAAGAGCAGCGCCACCGCGGCCGGGGACTTCACCATCGCGGCGAGGCCGATCAGCGCGCTGCCCACGACCCAGCGGCCGCGCAGGGCCCCCACCATCCCGGCGAGCATCAGGCCGGTCATCACGCCGTCGTTGTGCAGGCCGCCGACCACGTGCATCAGCAGCAGCGGGTTGAGCGCCCCCAGCCACAGGGCTCCGCTCTCGCTGCGGCCCCGGTCGCGGGCGAGGCTCCGCAGCGCCCACACGACGAGGACCAGCGAGGCCACGGCGACGAGCCGCATGCCGAGCACGGCGGGCACGATCGTGCCGCCGGTCAGCCAGGTCACCGCCCGGGCGAGCACGAGGAAGACCGGGCCGTAGGGCGCGGGGGTGTGCGTCCAGTGGCCGCCGACGCTCGCCGCCGCGTCGCCGCCCGGGCCGCCGGGGTCCAGGACCGCCGGCCCGGCCGCGTAGACGTCGTGCCCTTCCAGCACCATCGCGCCCTGGGCGATGTAGCTGTAGACGTCCGCGCTGTACAGCGGGGGCGCGAGCAGCAGGGGCGCGGTCCACCAGGCGAGCGTCGTCAGCGTCTCGCGCACGGGCGCCTCGCGGGCGACCCGCCCGTACCCCCACCAGGCGGCGAGGAGCAGCGTGAGCCCGGCGTACGCGAGGACGGCGGCCGCCACGGTCGTCGCCGTGCCGTGCGGCACCCACAGGTTCCACGGGTCACGGGCGGGAAGGCTGCCGGCGGCCCAGCCGCCCGCGGCCGCCGCGAGCGACCCGGTCGCACCCAGTCGGCGGTACCCGACCGCGCTCATCTCCCACATGACCGGCCAACCTATCGGCCCGGCCGGCCGGCCCCCGCGCCGGAGGCCGCGGTCGCGGTGCGCTCCGGCGTCCCTGCGCCGGGTGACGCGCCGCCGTCATCCGGGGCCGGCCCGGGTTCTTCATCCGCCGAGCTCCCGGGCCTCGTCCGTCGCGTCCAGCGCCTGGCGGAAGCCGGTGTTCACCGCGAGCAGGCCGCCGTCCACCGTCAGGGCGGTGCCGGTGATCCAGGAGGCGTCGCGGGACGCCAGGAACGCCACGGCCGCCGCGATGTCCTCGGGCTCACCCACCCGGCCCAGCGGGTAGACGCGGTCGGCCAGCGCCCGGAGCCCGCGCTCGCGGCCCGCCCACGCGCGGGTGCGAACGGTTCCCGGGTCGATCTGGTTCACGCGGACGCCCCGCCCGGCGGCGTGGGCCGCGAGGGTGCGGGTGAGCGAGCCCAGGCCGGCCTTGGCCGCGCTGTAGGAGTGGCTGCCGAAGGACTGCAGGCCGTTGACGGTCCCGATGTTGACGATCGCGCCGCGGCCGGAGGCCTCCAGGTGGGGCAGGGCGGCCCGCGCGCACCGCATCGCGCCGCCGAGCGTGATGTCCAGGTCGCGCCGCCAGCCCTCGTCCGCCTCGTCCTCGAAGCGCCCGGCGTCCGGCGTGCACGAGGACGCGTTGTTGACCAGCACGTCGAGCCGGCCGAAGGTCTCGACGGCGCGGGCGACCGCCGCCTCGACCGCCGCCCGGTCGGCGACGTCGCACGCCTGGCCCACGGCTCCGGGGATGGTGTCCGCCACCTCGCCCGCGAGCTCCCCGTCGAGATCGGCGACCAGGACGCGGGCGCCCTCTGAGGCGAGCCTGCGGGCGGTGGCCTCGCCGATGCCGCGGGCCGCGCCGGTGATCAGTACGCCGTGTCCGCCGAAGCGGTGCAGAGATTCCATGGGCGGATGGTGCCCCGCGCACCCCGCCCGTACGGGTCCAGTGGCACAAAACACGAGGCGTCCCGCCGCCCGCCGCCGTAAGCTCGCGGCATGCAGGTGATCCAGTCCACGAAGCTCGCCAACGTCTGTTACGAAATCCGGGGCCCGGTGCTCGAGGAGGCGATGCGGCTGGAGGCTGCAGGTCACCGCATCCTCAAGCTGAACACCGGCAACCCCGCCGCCTTCGGTTTCGAGTGCCCGCCCGCGATCCTCGAGGACATGCTGCGCAACCTCGGCGAGTCGCACGGCTACGGGGACGCGAAGGGGCTGCTGTCGGCCCGGCGGGCGATCATGAGCCACTACGAGACCAAGGGCATCCCGCTGTCGGTCGAGGACATCTACCTCGGCAACGGCGTCTCGGAACTCATCCAGATGTCGATGCAGGCGCTGCTCGACGACGGCGACGAGGTGCTCGTACCGGCGCCGGACTATCCGCTGTGGACGGCGTCCGTGTCCCTCGCCGGCGGTACGGCGGTGCACTACCGCTGCGACGAGCAGGCGGACTGGATGCCCGATCTCGCCGACATCGAGCGCAAGGTCACCGACCGGACCAAGGCCATCGTCATCATCAACCCGAACAATCCGACGGGTGCGGTGTACGACGACGAGATGCTGCGCGGCCTGACGGAGATCGCCCGCCGGCACAACCTGGTCGTCTGCTCGGACGAGATCTACGACAAGATCCTGTACGACGGCGTCACCCACACGCCGACCGCCGCGCTCGCCCCCGACCTGCTGGTGCTGACCTTCAACGGCATGTCGAAGAACTACCGGGTGGCCGGTTACCGCAGCGGCTGGATGGCGGTGTGCGGGCCGAAGGCGCACGCCTCCTCGTACATCGAGGGCCTGACCATCCTGGCCAACATGCGGCTGTGCGCCAACATGCCGGCGCAGCACGCGATCGCCGCGGCGCTGCAGGGCCGGCAGTCGATAGAGTCCCTGGTCCAGCCGGGCGGCCGGCTGCTGGAGCAGCGGGACGTGGCGTACGAGCTGCTGGTGCAGATCCCGGGCGTGACGTGCGTGAAGCCGAAGGGTGCGCTGTACCTGTTCCCACGGCTGGACCCGAACGTCTTCAAGATCAAGGACGACCGGCAGATGGTGCTGGACCTGCTGCGGGCCGAGAAGATCATGGTGGTGCACGGCACGGGCTTCAACTGGCACGAGCCGGACCACTTCCGGATCGTGACGCTGCCGAACGCGACGGACCTGGCGGACGCGGTGACCAGGATCGGAAACTTCCTGGACGGCTACGGCCAGCCCTGAGCCCCCCACTTGGCGCAGACTCAACTTTAGACAGAATCCAATGTAGGATGGTCTCCTGACGAAGAGCAGGAGGCCGTCCACCATGTACGAACCGATCCGCACCAAGTCGGTCCACCGGATGGCCGACGACGCCCAGGACCGCATTCCGCACCGCTCCCGCGAGGAGGAGCTGGACATCCAGCTCGCCGGACACCTCGCCGCGCTGCTCGCCGTCACCGACGAGCTCGACGACGGCGTGGCGGCGGACCGGATCGCCCAGCAGGTCGCGCGGCTGCGCGGCGCGCCGCCCGCACGGCACGCGGGCCTCACCGGCGCCGACCCGGTGGCCCTGCACCGCCGGGCGCACACGCTGGCGGGCCGGGCACTGGTCGTCGCCGCCTCCCGGGCCGACACGGCCGCCGCGATCCTCGCCGCCGAGCGCATGGACGCGCACACCGCCGCACTCGACGAGCTGCGGGACGACCGGCGGAGTCCGGTCGCCACCGCGGGCGCGGCCTGAGGGAACGGCGGAACGGCGTCCCTTCGCCGCCCGCCCGAGGCACCCCGGGCCCCTCACCCGGCCCGCGGGGCCGGGACACCCCATGACGGCCCCGGTCCGCGCCCGTTTCGGCGCGCGGACCGGGTGCCACCCACCGGGCGGAATCCTGACGCCGGACCCTGGGAGCGTCCGCGGAGCAGCGTCGTCCTGGAAGGGCCGGAAGGGCCGGAAAAGGATCGGCCCCCGAAGCCTGAGGGTGCTTCGGGGGCCGATTGCATCGCGGCGGGTCATTCGTGAACCCACAGGTCAGGGCGGATGTCGGGCTGACCCGCCACGAGGTCCGTCGGGTCAGCCCAGGCGGGCGACCAGCGCGCGGTACTCGTCCCACAGCTCCTTCGGCGTGTGGTCGCCGAAGGTGTTGAGGTGGTCGGGCACCAGGGCGGCCTCCTCGCGCCAGACCTCGGTGTCGACCTTGAGCAGGAAGTCGAGGTCCTCCTCGGGCAGGTCGAGACCGTCGGTGTCCAGGGCCTCCTTGGTCGGCAGGATGCCGATCGGCGTCTCGACGCCCTCGGCCTTGCCGTCGAGGCGCTCGACGATCCACTTCAGGACGCGGCTGTTCTCACCGAAGCCGGGCCAGACGAACTTGCCCGCGTCGTTCTTGCGGAACCAGTTCACGTAGTAGATCTTCGGCAGCTTGGCCGGGTCGGCGTCCTTGCCGACCTTGATCCAGTGGGCCATGTAGTCGCCCATGTTGTAGCCGCAGAACGGCAGCATGGCGAACGGGTCGCGGCGCAGTTCGCCGACCTTGCCCTCGGCGGCGGCGGTCTTCTCGGAAGCGACGTTCGCACCGAGGAAGACGCCGTGCTGCCAGTCGAAGGACTCGGTCACCAGGGGGACGGCCGAGGCGCGGCGGCCGCCGAAGAGGATCGCCGAGATCGGCACGCCCTTGGGGTCCTCCCACTCGGGTGCGATGATCGGGCACTGCGAGGCCGGGACGGTGAAGCGGGCGTTGGGGTGGGCGGCCGGGGTCTCGGAGTCCGGCGTCCAGTCGTTGCCCTTCCAGTCCGTGAGGTGCTTGGGCGCCTCCTCGGTCATGCCCTCCCACCACACGTCGTTGTCGTCGGTGAGCGCGACGTTCGTGAAGACCGCGTTGCCCCACAGGGTCTTCATGGCGTTGGCGTTGGTGTGCTCCCCGGTGCCGGGCGCGACGCCGAAGAAACCCGCCTCGGGGTTGATGGCGTACAGCCGGCCGTCCTCGCCGAACCGCATCCACGCGATGTCGTCGCCGATCGTCTCGACCGTCCAGCCGGAGATCGTGGGCTCCAGCATCGCGAGGTTGGTCTTGCCGCAGGCCGACGGGAAGGCCGCGGCGACGTACTTCGACTCGCCCTGCGGCGGGGTGAGCTTGAGGATCAGCATGTGCTCGGCGAGCCAGCCCTCGTCGCGGGCCATGACGGAGGCGATGCGCAGGGCGTAGCACTTCTTGCCGAGCAGGGCGTTGCCGCCGTAGCCGGAGCCGTACGACCAGATCTCGCGGCTCTCGGGGAAGTGCGAGATGTACTTGGTCGTGTTGCAGGGCCAGGGCACGTCCTCCTGGCCGGGCTCCAGCGGGGCACCGAGGGTGTGGACGGCCTTGACGAAGAAGCCGTCCTCGCCGAGCTCGTCCAGGACGGCGCGGCCCATGCGGGTCATGGTGCGCATGGAGACGGCGACGTACGCGGAGTCGGTGATCTCGACACCGATGGCGGAGAGCGGCGAGCCGACCGGGCCCATGCAGAAGGGCACGACGTACATCGTGCGGCCCTTCATGGAGCCGCGGAAGATTCCCTCGTCCCCGGTGAAGATCTCCCGCATCTCGGCGGGGGCCTTCCAGTGGTTGGTCGGGCCCGCGTCCTCCTCCTTCTCGGAGCAGATGAAGGTGCGGTCCTCGACGCGTGCCACGTCGGAGGGGTCGGACGCGGCGTAGTACGAGTTCGGGCGCGAGGTCGGGTCCAGCTTGCGGAAGGTGCCCTTGGCGACGAGCTCCTCGCACAGGCGCTCGTACTCGGCTTCGGAACCGTCGCACCAGACGACGGCGTCCGGCTGCGTGATTGCTGCGATCTCGTCGACCCAGGAGATCAGTTCCTGGTGGTTGGTCGGGACGACGGTGGAGGGAGCCGCGTTGTCGCGCGCCACGATTGCTCCTTGTTGAGGGGTTTTAGGTTTTCTGCCCCGTGGGGGCTGCGACCCGGACGCTTCACGTGGTTGATCTGGCGCTCATCCGGTGCCGACCGCACTCATCTGATCATCCGCGTCCGTTGCGCATATGTCCAGAGGGCCTCTCACGTGAGCATTGCCACTCAGGTCCCCACCTACTCATGCGTAGGTAGCATTCCGGTATGACTGCATCGGCCATGCCCGAAGTGACCGACGACGACCCGCGCCCGTCCGCGCACACCTCCGCCACCTCCTCGGTGACCACCTCCGTGTCGGCCGCGGCCGCCGTGCTGAAGCCGCGGCTGCGCGGATGGCTGCACGCCGGCATGTTCCCCGCGGTCCTGATCGCGGGCATCGTCCTCACCGCCCTGGCCGACTCCACACGCGGCCGGATCGCCTGCGGCGTCTACATGCTGACCGCCTGTGCCCTCTTCGGGGTGAGCGCGCTGTACCACCGGGGTGACTGGGGCCCGCGCGCCACGGCCGTCCTGCGCCGGCTCGACCACGCCAATATCTTCCTGATCATCGCGGGCACCTATACCCCGCTGACGCTGCTGCTCCTCCCCGACTCCACCGGGCGGGTGCTGCTGTGGGCGGTCTGGGCGGCTGCGGTGGCGGGAATCGCCTTCCGGGTGTTCTGGGTCGGCGCCCCGCGCTGGCTCTACACGCCCTGCTACATCGCCATGGGCTGGGCGGCCGTCTTCTTCCTGCCGGACTTCCTGCACAAGGGCGGCGTCGCGGTGCTGGTCCTGGTGATCGTCGGCGGGGTGCTCTACAGCCTGGGCGGCGTGGTGTACGGCTTCAAGCGGCCGGACCCGTCACCGCGGTGGTTCGGCTTCCACGAGGTCTTCCACGCTCTCACCCTGGCGGCGTTCGTCGTCCACTACGTCGGGATCTCGCTCGTGGCGTACCAGCACGCGTGAGCCGGAACAATGGGTTCCATGGCCGCCCGCCCCTCCCTCGCCGACGCGCATCCGCCCATGGGCCTGCGTGAGCGCAAGAAGCTCAAGACCCGTCTGGCGATCCGGCGGGCCGCGTACCGGCTGATCGCCGAGCGGGGGTACGAGGCGACCACGATCGAGCAGATCGCGGAGGCGGCGGAGGTCTCGCCCAGCACGGTGGTGCGGTACTTCCCGGCCAAGGAGGACATCGTCCTCACCGATGAGTACGGCCCGGTCGCCGACGCGCTGCGGGCCCGCCCGGCCGGGGAGGAGCCGCTGGACTCGCTGCGCGCCGTGTTCCGGGAAGCCGTGGCCGGCGTCCTGCGGCACGAGCCCGAGCTGATGCGGCAGCGGGCCGTACTGCTGGCGCGGGTGCCGGCCGTACGCGCCCGGATGACCGAGGCCATGGCGGAGTCCTCGCGGCTGCTGTCGCAGGTGCTGGCCGACCGGACCGGCCGGGCGGCGGACGACCTGGAGGTGCGGGTCTTCACCGCCGCCGTGATGGGCGCCCTGCGCGAGGTGACGGTCCACTGGGCCGAGCGCGACCAGCAGGACGACCTGGTCGCGCTCATCGACCGCGCCTTCGACACCCTCGGCGGCCGGCACTCCCTCCAGGCCCTCTAGGACGTGTCCGCACCGTCCCGTCCGGCCGGCGGGCCGGGCGGGATGTGCCCGAGCGGCACGGCGCCCGGGCCGGCCCGTACTCCCGGTTCCGCCGCTGGCCGCGGACGGCACCGCGCACTCGGACCGCACCGCGCACTCGGGCGGCACCGGAGCGCGGACCGAGCCCGCTCCTGCCCCGGACGGCGGGGAGTGCCGGCCGGGATGGGCCCCGGCCGGCACTCCCCCGTTCCGTGCGGCCGTGCGGCCAGGGATCAACCTGTCCGCGCGGACGCTGCCTAGCGCCTCCGGGTGTCCCCCTTCCCGCAGGCCAGACCGTCCCGGTCCGGGTCCAGCCGGAGCGGGTCGTCCTTGCCGTTGACCTTCAGGCGCCCGTAGTCGTGCGAGGCCAGCCAGTCGCAGCGGGCCTTCGTCGTCGCCTTCACCGACCGGGGGAACACCGTCGGCACGCACACCCCGGCCGAGCCGTAGTGCCGGTCGCACCCGGCGATCCGCGGACTCACCGGAACGGAGTCCCGCTTCTTCAGCGGTTTCTTCGGCGCGGCGGCGAGGTCCCCGGCGAAGTCGTGGACGTGCGCCGTCCGCTCCGCCTCCGCGGCCATCGCGGCCGGTCCGCCCAGGTGCACCCACTGGGCGACGGACGGGATGCCGTTGGCGTCGACCGCGAAGAGCATGTACCAGCCGGGCGGGGCGAGGTTCGGATTGCCGGTGACGTTCAGGTCGACCGTCCTGTCGTCGATCACGCTCATGGGCAGGTCGACGAACCGCTGGTTGGGGTCGGAGGAGTGGGTCACGGCGGCCGGCCGGATCAGCTCCGCCTTGGCGATCGGCCGGTCGACGGTGATGCGCTGGGTGTCGCCGTAGTTCCAGCGGCCGTCGATCACCGAGGTGATCCGCGGGCGCGGGCCCTTGAGCAGGTACGGCGGCGTGTAGAGCGACACGTCGTGGTTGTACGAGCCGTTGCCGGGGTTGTCGCCGACCGCCATCACCCGGCCGTCGGGCAGCAGGAACGCCGACGAGTGGTATCCGCGCGGCACCGGGTCGGCGGCCATGCCGGCCTGGTACGTGTCGGTGGCCGGGTCGAAGATCGACGCCTCGTACACCGGGTCGGCACGGTCGTGCAGGGCGCCGCCGGTCTCCAGGACCTTGCCGTCGGGCAGCAGCACGGCCGAGACGTACATCTTGCCCTCGTCGCCGGTCTGCGGCCGCTTGCCCGCGCCCTGGTCGACCAGGCCCTGCGGGAGCGGCGGCCCCGCGACGTACTGCGGGTTCGGCTGCTTGAGGTCGATGATGTCGGTGAGCCGGTTGGCGGCGGGGTTGCGCTCGTTGTTGCCACCGCCGATGGTCAGCACCCGCTGGTCCTGGGCGGGCGGCAGCAGGACGCTCGCCGACTCGTCCCGCTCGTCCTTGTTCCTCAGGCCGGGTACGTCGGTGATGGTGTTGGCGTCGTAGTCGTAGATCGAGGCGCCCGTGCCCGGCGTTCCGTTGCCGAAGGTGTGGCTGCCGGAGTAGAACAGCCGCCCGTCCTGCATCAGGATCATGGACGGGTACAGGCCCCAGTA
The DNA here is from genome assembly GCF_000716335.1 of Streptomyces sp. NRRL S-118. GTDB lineage: Bacteria > Actinomycetota > Actinomycetes > Streptomycetales > Streptomycetaceae > Streptomyces. Next base: position 32,922 of record NZ_JOBL01000104.1, read on the forward strand.
CGACCAGGTCTGCTTGACCTCGTTGATCGGCAGCCACCTGTTCTGCACGGCCGAGAACTTCTCCGCCGTCACATTGCCGGTCGAGTCCTCCTTCAGGCCCCCGAAGGAGATCACGTCGCCGTTGCCGAGGATCGTCGCCGACGGGTACCAGTGCCCGTCGTGCATGTCGTTGGTCCTGGTGTACGTCTCGGTGGCGGGGTCGAAGACGTACGAGTCCTTCAGGCCCTGGTAGCCGATCTTCCCGTCGGCGGAGGGGTAGCCCTTGTTGCCGCTCATCACCAGCACCCGGCCGTCGGACAGCTGCACATGGCCGGCGCAGAACATGTCGGCGGGGGTGGGGATCGTCCTGAAGGAGCCGTTCGCCGGGTCGTACACGGCGGAGGTGAAGGTGCCGGCCCTGAACCTCTCCGGGTCGTTGCCGGAACCGGCGATCAGCAGCACCTTTCCGTTGCGCAGCACGACGGAGTGCATGGAGCGGACCGGGTTCCTGGTAGGCAGGACCTCCCACTTGCCCTTGGCGCACTCCTCCGCCGTGCCGGTGCACACCGGGTCCGGCGCCGGCGGGGCGACCTCCTCCATCACGTAGTCGTCGGTGGTGACGCTGCCGGTGCCGAAGACGGAGACACCCCAGGCGATCTTGTCGGTGCCGGGCGGCACCACGGGGGTGCGCACCTCGGCGCGGGTGTACGCGCCGGCCGTCGGCAGGGTCTTGAGGTCGGTCCAGTACTGCCAGCCGCCGGTGGTGTCGCGCCGGAACAGGGTGATCGCCGCGTCCGGGGTCGTCGACTTGTACCAGAGGGACAGGTCGTACTGCCGCTCGGCGACGACGGCCGGGGCGCAGGCGTCCGATTCGGTGATCAGGGCCTTGCGGTCGCCGTAGACCCGGCGGGTCAGCTCGACCTTCATGGCGGCGGTGCCGGAGCGGGCGTCGGTGGTGGTGGAGAAGGTGAAGTCGTTGTCGCCCCAGCCGGACCTGGACCAGCACTGCGGCATGCCGGTGTGGTCGGTGCCCGGGGTCTCGAAGCCGGGGTTCTTGATGAGGTTGATCCCGGCCGCGGCCGGGGGCTGGGCGGCCAGGAGGAGCCCGGAGGTCATGGCGCCGACGGCGAGCAGCGCGGCCGTTCTCCTGCGCCGGGGGGTGCGGGACGGGGCGGGCGGGCGTCCGGGTGGTTTCATCGAACCTTCCTTCCTGTGCGGCTCCCGGCCGTGGGGCCGGTACCCGGGCGGCCCTTGCGCGGCAGGTAGACCAGCGCCTCGGTCCCGGCGAAGCGCAGGACGAACGTGGTCAGCAGCGCGAGGGCGGTGGCGGGCAGCACCGCGAGGTGGAGCTGCCCGACGAACAGGGCGATGAGCGGGAGGCGCAGCACCAGGTCGGCGTTGGCGAGCAGCGCGAACCGCCCGATCCGGTCCGCCCGGTGCCGGTGGTGGCGGCGGTCGCGGAACAGCAGCACCTCGATGAGGAGGAAGTTCCAGGCGACGCCGAACTGATTGGCGAGGATCTCGGCGGGGAGGTAGTGCAGTCCGGCGCCGGTCAGTGCGTACAGGGCGGCCAGGTTCGGTACGAAGCCGGTGAGGCCGATCAGTCCGAAGGCTGCCATCCGGGCGAGCGGGGAGGCGGTGCGCAGCTCGACGAGGTGGCGCAGGAAGCGCAGCCCCTCCTTCGCGGTGGACTTCGATGCGCCGGCGAACCGCTCCTGGAAGACGAACGGCACCTCGGCCACCCGGCGCGGCCGGCACCGCACCGCCAGCTCCAGCAGGATCTTGTAGCCGAGGGGCTTGAGGGCGTCGGTGGTGACGGCGTCGCGGCGGACGGCGAAGAAGCCGCTCATCGGGTCGCTGATGCCGCGCAGCGCGCGCGGGAAGAGCCCCTTGGCGAGCCACGTCGCGCCGCGCGAGACGGCGACGCGGTAGCCGCCCGCGAGTCCGGCGCGGCTGCCGCCCGGCAGGTACCGGCTGGCAACCACCAGGTCGGCCCCTTCCTTCTCGCCGGTGGCGACGAGGTCGGGGACGAGGTCGGGCGGGTGCTGGAGGTCGGCGTCCATGACGACGATCCACTCCGACGCGGCCGCCTTCAGGCCGGCGACGACGGCTCCGCCGAGGCCCCCCTCGGGCGTGTCGCGGTGGATGACGGAGAGGGGGAAGGCGCAGTCCCGCGCCGCGTCGGCGATCACGGCGGGGGTGTCGTCGGTGGAGTCGTCGACGAAGACGACCTCGCAGGGGATGCGGGCGGGCACCGCGTCGGCGATGCGCCGCAGCAGCTCCCGCACGTTGCCGGACTCGTTGTAGGTGGGGATGACGACGGTGACGGCGCCCGGTTCGGCGGGGTCCGCCGTGACGGGGGTGGCCTGTTCGGCTCCGGTGGGCTGGATGGTCAACGGGCCTCCGCTCCGGTGATCTTCCGGATCTCGATGCGTTCCTCGCCCACGCCGAAGGTGGCGACGGGCGTCGAGTGCCGCAGCGCCGCCGCGACGTTGGGCAGGTCGCGGGCGTCGCGCCGTACGGTCGGGGAGGCGACCACGTAGTCGAGGTCCTGCCAGCCGCGGGGCATGGTCCTGGTCACCGCCGGGTCGAGGTCGGCCTTGTAGAACCAGATGACGCCCAGGCCGGGGCGGTACCCGGCGTGGACCAGGTCGAGCCAGAGCGCGTCGTCGACCAGCACGCGCGCGCCGGCCGGGTCGTCCACCTCGCGGCCGAGCCAGGAGGCCGCGGCGCGGTAGGGGGCGTTGGCGTCGGCGGTCATGGCCGTGCGGTCGCCGTCGTACCAGCGCGGCAGGACGTACGCGGCGGCGACGGCGGCGAGCAGTACCGCGACGGTCCTGCGGACGGGCACCAGCCGGGGCAGGGGCCGGCCCTTGCGGAGCACGGCGTGGGCGACGCTCGCCGCGCCTCCGGCGAGGACCAGGGCCAGGAAGGGCAGCGCCTGGATGACGTACATGGCGGGCAGGTAGCCGGAGGGTCGCATCGCGACGAGCGCCAGGACGGCGACCGCCAGGGCGGGTCCGGCCAGCGCCCGCGCGGTGACCGACCAGCGGACGGTGGCCAGGAGCAGGGCGGCGCCGGCGAGGCCGCCGAGCGGCAGCACGCGGTCGTAGTACAGCCAGGAGTCCAGGACGCCGTTGGAGCCGCTGCCGTCGGTGAGGATGAACCCCGAACCGGGCCGGCTCATCTGGTAGGTGACGCCCTCCCACAGCGAGACGTGCCCGGCGCCGGGCAGCAGTTCGCCCTTCAGCAGCGCGAACAGCGGGTAGGACAGGCCGATCAGCACGCAGGCGGTGACGGCGCCGGTGACGGCGAACTTGCGGGTGTCGCGGTGGCTGTAGCGCCACATGGTCACCAGCAGCGCCGGCAGGACGACGAGCATCGTCTCCTTGGTGAGCACGGCGACGGCGGCGGCGAGCCCGGCCCCGAAGTGGTGCCACAGGTGGCGGCTGGGCGAGGCGGCGAGGCAGAACGCCAGCAGCATCCACATCACGGCGAGGTTGTCGAGGAAGATCTCCCGCTGGAGGACGACGGAGAGCGGGGAGAGCCCGAACAGCGCCATGGCCAGCCCGGCGGCCCAGCGCGGCAGCCACAGCCGGCGCGCCAGCACGTACAGCATGACCGCGGAGGCGGCGCCGACCACCAGCATCGCGCAGCGCATGGGGGCGACCGTCATGGACTCGGGGGCGATCAGGGAGGGTATCCAGGTGAGCGCCGCGAGCTGCATCCAGCCGAGCGGCGGGTGGTCGTACCAGTAGGTGTAGTGGGCGAGGCCGTGGCCGTTCTGCACGGCCCATGCCTGGGCCAGGTAGGTGCCTTCGTCGTCGCTGAGGGTGGGGTACTGCTGGATGTTCCAGCCCTGCACGAGCAGGATCGCGGCCAGCAGCACACCGCACAGGACGAGGTCGGGGCGTGAGCCGCGGAAGCGGACGACGGGCCGGATGAGGAGCCGTCTCTTGTCGAGCGGCGCGGGCGGGGCCGGCGGGGCGGCGGGCTCGGGGGCCGCGGGGCTCGCGGCCGGCAGCGTGGCGGTCATCGGGTGGCTTCCTCCCGGACGAGGTGCGCGCCGACATGGCTGGTGAGCTCCCACTCGTTGCGGCCGCGCTGTTCGCGCCAGACCGCGCGCACGGCCGCGCCCGCCAGCAGCAGCTGGTAGAAGGGGCCGCCGACGATGAGCTTGAGGTAGTGGACGAACCGGACCCGCAGTCCGTACTGCCGGCCGAAGTCGTGCAGCCCGACGATCTCGAAGACGAACGTCACCAGGGCGGTGATCAGGGGGAGGAAGGTGATGAAGGCGATGCCGACGGGCACGTCGAGGAAGAACGCGATCGCGGCGTTGAGCGGGATGACGACACCGGTGAACGCCTGCATGAACGGTGTCATCAGGGTGTAGCGGGCGAGCATCCGCTGCCCGAGGGTGGGCAGCTGGCGCCAGTCCTTCTTCCGGTAGACCTGGAGGAAGCCCTGGTTCCAGCGGGTGCGCTGCTTGAGCAGGCTCATCAGGGTGCCGGGGGTCTCCTCGCGGGTGACCATGTCGGCGTCGTACGCGACGACGACCTTCTTGCCCTTGCTGGACAGGCGGACGCCCAGGTCGCAGTCCTCGGCGAGGCAGTTCCGGTCCCAGCCGCCCGCCTCGCGCAGCACGTCGGTGCGGACGAAGACGGTGTTGCCGCCCAGGGGGATGAAGCCCTTCGCGGCGTGCAGGTGGAGGCGGGAGCGGAACCAGAAGAAGTACTCCAGGCAGTTGCGCAGGGAGTACCAGCTGGAGTGGAAGTTGATGAGCTGGACACCGCCCTGGACGACGTCGGCGCCGGTGGCGGTGAAGGCGTGGTCGACGTGGGCGAGCAGCTCGGGGTGGACCTGGTCCTCGGCGTCGAAGACGCCCACCACGTCGCCGCGGCAGTGCGGCAGCGCCGTGTTGAGCGCCTTGGGCTTGTTCTTGGTGGCGTGGGTGTCGACGACGACCCGTACGCGGCCGGGGTCGCGGGCGGCGGCCCGCTCGGCGACCTCGGCGGTCTCCGGGTCGTCGTGACCGACGATCACGATGATCTCGAAGTCGCGGTGGCTGGACTCCCGGAGCCGGTCGATGGTGTGTTCCAGGACGAGCTGTTCGTGCCGGGCGGGCAGCAACAGCGAGAACGACAGGCCCTGTCGGCCGTCAGGACTGGCGAAACGGGTGGCGGCGAGCGTCTCCGGCGTGCGCCAGGCGTGCATCTGCCACCAGAGCGTGAACGCGGCCATCCAGAACAGCGCGAGCGAGACGGCAGCGACGAACAGCGATACGAGCACGAAAGGTCCCCCCTCGGACCCGTCGCGACGGCGCGGGCGCGCAGCCGGGCACGGCGCTGCCACCGCAGGACGAGTCAATCCCCAAAGGCACTTCGGTAGGTGCAAAGGCACTTCGGGGCGAATCGCGGCAGGACCCCCCTGGCCGTCGACGCCCCCACACGACGTCCGCCCGCGCCCTCCCCAGAACGCGCGCGGAGTCTTCTCAACTCCTCATGCCGACGAGGATAGAGGCCAGGACCGACACTCAGGGGGCTATCCCGATAAAAACATCGTTAGCGGGGTCCGCTGGACAGTTTCCCCTCGAGACCGGCCACGTCCGTGGTGGGCGCGTCGCAGACGAAGTGGCGGCAGACGTACGCGGCCGGCCGCCCGCCGACCAGCGGACGGTCCCTGAGCAGCGGGAACTCCACGTCGTCACGGTCCTCCTCGCCCGGCCGCCCGTACGCGACGACGGCGCCGGGAGCGGCGGCGACCAGCGCCGCGCGGTGCAGCGCGCGGGCGTCCGGGTCGTCCGGGTCGCCCACCACCGCGACCTCGCGCGGCCCGTCGAGCAGCGCCTCGGCGACGGCGAGGCCCCAGCCGATGAAGCGGGGCGCGCGCGGGCCGAGCGCCTTGACCACGCCGAGGGCCCCCTCGGCGGCGGTGCGGTGCGCCTCGGAGCCGGTGTGCGCGGCGTACGCGAGCAGCGCCCCGGCCGCGGCGGTCCAGCCGGACGGCGCGGCGTTGTCGGTGGGGTCCTGCGGGCGGCGGATCAGCTGCTCGGCGTCGTGGGCCGTGTCGTAGAGCGCGCCGTCCTCCCCGGTGAACCGGTCCAGCACGATGTCCAGCAGGAACCCGGCGAACTCCAGCCACACGCCCTCGCCGGTCACGGCCGCCAGGGCGAGGAAGCCCTCCGCCACGTCGCCGTAGTCCTCCAGCACCCCGGCGTTGGCGCCGGCCTGCCCGTCCCTGGAGGTGCGGGAGAGGCGTGCGGTGCTGTCCATGTGGAGCCGTACGAGCAGATCGGCGGCCTCGGTGGCCCGCTCGACCAGGTCGGGGCGGTCGAAGTAGGCGCCGGTCTCCGCGAGGGCGGCGATCGCGAGCCCGTTCCAGGCGGCGACCACCTTGTCGTCACGGCCGGGGCGCGGGCGCCGGTCGCGGGCGTCGAGGAGCCGCCGGCGGATCCGCTCGACCCGCTCGGCGTCGGCGACCCCGGCGCTCTGCGGCAGCCGGAGGACGGAGGAGCCGTGCTCGAAGGTGCCCTCGTCGGTGACGCCGAAGTACCGGGCGGCGTACGCGGCGTCCTCCTCGCCCAGCACCTCGCGCAGCTGCCCGGGGGTCCACACGTAGTAGGCGCCCTCGACGTGCCTGCCCGTGCCGTCGTCGCTGTCCGCGTCGAGCGCGGAGGCGAAACCGCCCTCGGCGGTGCGCAGTTCGCGCACCATGAAGTCGGCCGTCTCCAGCGCGACCCGCCGGGCCAGATCGCTGCCGGTGGCCCGCCACAGGTGCGCGTAGACGCGGCACAGCAGGGCGTTGTCGTAGAGCATCTTCTCGAAGTGCGGCACGACCCACTCGCGGTCCACCGAGTAGCGGGCGAACCCGCCGCCGAGCTGGTCGTAGATCCCGCCGCGCGCCATGGCCTCGCACGTGTCGGCGGCCATCTGCAGCGCGCCCTCCGCCCCGGTGCGGGCGTGGTGGCGCAGCAGGAACTCGACCACCATGGACGGCGGGAACTTGGGCGCCCCGCCGAAGCCCCCGTACCGCGCGTCGTAGTCGCGGGTCAGCCCCAGCAGCGCCTGCGCCGTCTCCTGCTCGCCGGGCGCGCCGGCCCCGCCGAACGCCAGGGAGCGCCCCGACAGCTCCCGCACGATGTTGCCGGCGACCTCGCCGACCTCCTCGCGCCGGTCCGTCCAGGCCGCCCGGACGCCCTCCAGTACCTGCTGGAAGGAGGGCATGCCGTGGCGGGGCGACGGCGGGAAGTACGTACCGAAGTAGAACGGCTCGGCCTCCGGCGTGAGGAACACCGTCATGGGCCAGCCGCCCTGGCCGGTGGCGGCCTGCACGGCCTCCATGTACACCGCGTCGACGTCCGGCCGCTCCTCGCGGTCGACCTTGACCGGCACGAAGTGCTCGTTGAGGTAGGTGGCGGTGGCCGCGTCCTCGAACGACTCGTGCGCCATGACGTGACACCAGTGGCACGAGCTGTAGCCGACGCTCAGCAGCACGGGTACACCACGGCGCCGGGCCTCCGCGAAGGCCTCCTCCGACCAGGGCCACCAGTCGACCGGATTGTCGGCGTGCTGGAGGAGGTACGGGGACGTCTCATGGGCCAGTCGGTTCGCCATACCACCCATCCTGCCGGACGGGGCGGGGGAAGCGGACCCGGCGCCCCGGCCCGCCGCGGGGTTGTCCACAGGCCCTCGCGCCGATCGTCCGTACGACGGACACTTGTCGCCGGGCCTGCTGACGGAACGCGGCGGAGGGGGACGCACATGCGCGACGAGCGGATGCGGGACGGACACCTGCGGGACGGCCATCGCGGGGAAGTGGAGCGGCTGTTGGTGCGCGCCGTGGAGGAGGAGGTCCGGCGCTCGGGCGGCCGGGCCGACGCGGCGGTGCTGCTGGCACGCGGGCGTGCCGCGCTGGAGGGACTGGCGGCGCCCGCGGCCGAGGAGTACGAGGCGTACGTCCGGGCGCTGGAGGAGGCGCAGGCCGGGCAGCAGTCGCCGGCGGAACGGCTGCGCGGCCCGGTGATGGGCACGTCCGCGCTGGTGACGGCCGTCGCGGCGGCCGCGGCGGTGGGCGCGGACCTGGCTCTGGGCACGACTTCGGGCACGGCGCTGGGCGCCGGTGCGGTGGTGGCGGCCGCCGGGGCCGCGACGACGGTGCTGAAGGCGACCGCCGGACACTGGCCGGCCGCACACCGCAGGGCGGCCGCCCTGAGCCGGCCGGGCGGCCCGGAGCAGTTACGGCTGGAGTGGCTGACGGCGCTGGAGGTGCGGGGCATCCGCCCGTTCCTCGACCAGCAGCGGATGCTGGCGGCGGCCGCCCTGAAGAAACCCGAGCCGAAGGCGGCGCCGCAGCTGCGGGGGCTCGACCGCAGCGCGGTCTCCCGCCGGCGCGCTGCCCTGGAGCAGTCCTACGGGCACCTTCCGGAGCCGGACGCGCCCTTCGCGGGTCGGCGCTCGGAGCTGGAGCAGATCGAGCGGTGGGTGCGGGCGGCGCGGGCCTCCACCGAGACCCGCCCGGTGGTGGTGCTGCTGCACGGCGAGCCCGGCGCGGGCCGCACCGCCCTGGCCGTGCGGGCGGCGCACCGGCTGCGCGACCTGTTCCGCGGCGCGTGCCTGGTGGACCTGCGCGGCGCGGGCGGCCACGAGACGCCGCTGACGACACGCGACGCGCTGCTGAACGTGCTGAACCGGCTGGGCGCGCCGCGCGAGCAACTGCTGATGCGGGACTCCTCGTCGGCGGAACACCAGGTGCGCAGGCTGGCCGAGGTGTACCACCAGCATCTGACCGGGCTGCCGGTCGCGGTGGTGCTGGACGACGCGCACGACGCCCGCCAGGTGCGCACGCTCATCCCGGAGCGCTCCGACAGCCTGGTGCTGGTGACGGCGCGCGAACCGCTGGAGCTGGGCGAGGACGTGCCGGCGTGGGTGCACCGGCTGGCGGTGGGCGGCCTGGACGAGGCGGGGACCGAGGAGCTGCTGCGGGAGGCGGCAGCGGACCGGGAGCCGGGCCCCTACGACGCGCAGGCCACGGAGCGGCTGCGGCAGCTGTGCGGCGGGCTGCCGCTGGCGCTGCGGGTGGTGGGGGCGGCGGTCGGGGCGGAGGCGCCGGCGGGTGAGGTCGCCCGGCTGCTGGCGCGGCGGCCGGGTGGCGCCGGGCCGGTGGAGCGGGCGGTCGCCGTCCGGTACTTCACGCACCTGGACGAGGACCAGCGACGGCTGCTGCGGCGGCTGGCGCTGGCGGGCCGGGCGTCTCTGGGCGCGGCGGCGGCGGCCGCGCTGCTGGCGGCCGGGGAGGAGGAGGCGCAGCAGCGGCTGCGGGAGCTGGCGCGGGCGGGGCTGCTGGACCAGGTGCGCGGTGACCGGTTCCGGCTGCACGACGCGGTGCGGGCGTTCGCGGCGGCGCGGCTGCGGGAGGAGGAGGACCCGGGCGAGGTCACCGCCGCGCAGGAGCGGTTGATCCGCAACTACGCGGAGCTCGCCGACGCGGTGATCCGCATGGTGGACGGCAAGATGTCGACGCGCGTCGGCCGGACCCGCTTCGACGGGCACGGCTTCGCGTCGCTGGACGCGGCGCTGCGCTGGCTGGACGACGAGTCCGGGTTCATCACGGCGGCGCTGCGGCACGCGGAGGGCGTCTCCCGGCAGACGGTGCTGCACCTGCTCGGCGCTCTGTGCGACTACTGCCTGCTGCGGGGCGACCTGTACCGGCTGGGCGAGCTGCAGCAGCTCAGTGAGGCGGTGGGCCAGGGGCTGCTGGTGCGGTCGGTGCAGTGGCGCACGGGCATCGCGGCGCGCCAGCTGGGCGAACTGGACACCGCCCGGACGACCCTGACGTCGGTGGTCTCGCTGTACCAGGAGGCCCGGCAGGACGCGGGCGCGGCGCTGGCCCTGTGCTCGCTCGGCATCACGCTGCACCATCAGGGCAACCTGCCGGAGGCGGCGGCGCGGTTGCGGGAGGCGCTGGCGCTGCAGGACGCGCCGGAACTGGCGGCGGACCGGGCCTGGACGATGCACGCCCTGGCGGCGGTGGAGCGGGACCGGGGGAACGTGGCCGTGGCGCTGGGCCTGCTGGACGGGTCGCTGGCGCTGCACCGGGAGAGCGAGTCGCTGCACGGCGAGGCGTGGGCGCACTTCCAGCTGGGCCAGGCGCGTCTGCGGACGGGCGATGCGGGGCGCGCGGAGACGGCCCTGCGCGCGGCGCTCGACCTGTACGGGCGGACGCACGACGGGCGGGGCGAGGCGTGGGCGCTGACCCAGCTGGGCCGGGCCCGTCTGGTGGCCGGCGAGGCGGGCGAGGCGCTGGAGCGGCTGCGGACGGCCCTGGCACGGCACCGCGAGAACGAGGACGTGCGCGGTGAGGCGTGGACGCTGTACTACCTGGGCCAGGCGCTGGAGGAGGGCGGCGACCTCGACGAGGCGGTCCGGGAGCTGGAGCGGGCGCGCGGGATGTTCTCGCGGATGCGCGACGTCTACGGCCTGGCGTGCGCCCGCCACCACGCGGGCCGCCTCACCCGGGACCAGCGCGCCGCGCAGACGGGAAACCTGCGCAACTCGGGCTTCGCCCGCCAGCTGCTGGTGGACGCCCGCGCGGACTTCCGCCGCATCGGGGTGGCCCACGGCGAGGCGTGGACCTGCCTGGAGCTGGCCGTCATCGACGCGGGCAACAGCAGGGCGCCCCAGGCGCTCGCCCTGTGCGACGAGGCGGCGGAGCTGTTCGCCTCGTACGACGACCGCCGCGGCGCGGACTGGGCCCGCTTCCTGCGCTGCACGCTGCTGCCGTACGCCTCACCGGGCGGCGTGGACGTGGGCACGGTCGTCGCCCAGCAGGAGCTGACCGCACTGAGGGACGGCAAGCACCCCGCGCGCGACCCGAGACTGGAGGAGAGCCTCGCGGCCTGGGCCCTGGTGCTGGAGCGCGGCATCCGCCTGGAGTCCCCCTGGCAGGCCTGGACGCTGGGCCTCACCCCGGCCCGCCCGGCGCGGGAGGTGATGGGCGTCCCCACCTCGCCGGGCCCCGCATGACGCGCCGGGCCCACCTCGCCAGGCCCCGCATGACGCGCGGGCGACCCCCGCGGCCGGGCCGGGACCGCGCACAGCGGCCACCCGGCCCCGTGCGCGGGGGCCGCGGGCGGGCGCCGGATTCCACCACGCGTCGATGGAACCGGAGCGCGAGACGGGCGGCCGGCCCGCGGGGTCTACTCGGCGGCCTTGGCTGCCTTGGCGGCCCCGGCGGTCTTCGCCGGCTCGGGGGCCTCTTCGAAGTCGACCTTGCCCATGTGGCGGTTCATCGACTTCATCAGCATCCATACGGCCAGCGCCATGACGGCGAAGACGATGAACCCGAGGACGCCGGGGGTCACCTTGTTCTCGTCGAACTCCTTGGCGGCGATCGGGACGAGCTGAGTCAGTGCCTGGTGTGCGCTCATGTCAGGCATTGTCCCGGATGCCCGCGAAGAGGTCGTCCTCGGGGAGGGAGGTGTCCACCACAGACCTGGCGAGCTCGTAGTCCTCGGTCGGCCAGACCTCCTTCTGGAGCTCCAGCGGGACGCGGAACCAGCCGCCGTCCGGGTCGATCTGCGTGGCGTGCGCGATCAGGGCCTTGTCGCGGATCTCGAAGAAGTCGGCGCAGGGAACGTGCGTGGTCAGGGTCCGCTCGGCGCGCTCGAACTCCTTCCAGCGCTCCAGCCACTCGCCGTACGGGGACTCCAGGCCCCGGGCGAGGAGCGCCTCGTGCAGCGCGACCGTGCGCGGCCGGTTGAAGCCCTGGTTGTAGTAGACCTTCGACGGCTGCCAGACGGGACCGAACACGGACTCCGGGTACTTCTCGGCGTCCGTCGCACCGTCGAACGCCACCATCGTGATCTTGTGGGTCATGATGTGGTCGGGGTGCGGGTAGCCGCCGTTCTCGTCGTAGGTCGTGATGACCTGGGGGCGGAAGCGGCGGATGGACCTCACCAGCCGGCCGGCCGCCTTGTCGACGTCCTCCAGGGCGAAGCAGCCCTGCGGCAGCGGCGGCAGCGGGTCGCCCTCCGGGAGGCCGGAGTCGACGAAGCCGAGCCACTCCTGGCGGACGCCGAGGATCTCGCGGGCCTCGTCCATCTCCTTGCGGCGTACCTCGTGGATGTTCTCCTCGATGTACTTGTCCCCCTGGAGCTTCGGGTTGAGGATGGAGCCGCGCTCGCCGCCCGTGCACGTGACGACCAGCACGTCCACCCCCTCGGACACATACTTGGCCATGGTGGCCGCGCCCTTGCTCGACTCGTCGTCGGGATGGGCGTGGACGGCCATCAGTCGCAGCTGCTCAGTCAAGACGGATCCTCATCGATTGGTCGCATCGGCGGCTTCTATAGTGACGGAATCGGCGCGCGGAAAATTCCGTCGCCCGGCGCGCGAACGCCGCAAGGACCGGCGCGGGAAAGGACGATCATGAGCGCGGTACGGGAAGGGCTGCCCGAGGGCCGTTACGGCCGCTCGGCGGACGAGCGTGCCGACCGCAAGCTCAAGATCGTCGGCTCCGTCCTCGGCGTCGGCCTGCTCGCCCTGATCGGCTGGTTCGGGTACGACTACGTCGCCGGCCAGAGGATCAGCGCCGAGGTGATCAAGTTCGACCTCTCCGCGGAGGACCGGGTGGCCGTCCACCTGGAGGTCCGCAAGGAGCCGTCGGCCCGGGGCTACTGCACCCTGCGCGCGCTCGCGGAGGACGGCAGCGAGGTGGGCCGCAAGGAGGTCCGGTTCGACCGGGCCGCGGACCGGATCGACGAGGTCGTCACGGTCCGTACGACGGCGAAGGCGACCAGCGCCCAGCTGCTGGGCTGCACGTCCGAGGCGTCGCAGTAACCGGAACGGCCCTGCCTGATTCCGCGCTGACCTGCGGAGACGAAAGATACGTGACTTTCGTCCTCCCCCTTTCCCCACGAAATTGTTAGGCTCGTGGTTTCGCCCATCCAGGAAGGCAGAATCCTTCTGGGTAGGGCGATGCTTTGTATTCCCAGTACCGACGAGGAGCACCTGTGACCCAGACCAGCGAGAACGTCACCTGGCTCACCCAGGAGGCGTACAACCAGCTCAAGGCCGAGCTGGAGTACCTGTCTGGTCCCGCGCGAACCGAGATCGCCGCCAAGATCGCGGCTGCGCGCGAGGAGGGCGACCTGCGCGAGAACGGCGGGTACCACGCGGCCAAGGAGGAGCAGGGCAAGCAGGAGCTGCGCGTTCGCCAGCTGACCCAGCTCCTGGAGCACGCGAAGGTCGGTGAGGCTCCCACGGAGAGCGGCGTCGTCGCGCCCGGCATGGTGGTCACGATCGCCTTCGACGGCGACGAGGACGACACCCTGACCTTCCTGCTGGCCTCCCGCGAGTACGCGAGCTCCGACATCGAGACGTTCTCCCCGCAGTCGCCGCTCGGCTCGGGCGTCAACGGCAAGAAGGTCGGCGAGGACGCGGAGTACGAGCTGCCGAACGGCAAGAAGGCGTCCGTCAAGATCCTCGAGGCCAAGCCGTACCAGGGCTGACCGGCCTTCCCCCGAACAGCGAAGGGGCCGGACCGCATCGCGCGGTCCGGCCCCTTCCCCTTTCCGTTCCCCGTGCGCCCGTCCGGCCACGGCCGGTGGCCCGGCGGCCCCGCGGCCGGCTCAGGCGGCCGCCGAGCGGTACTTGCGGACCGCGAGCGTGCGGAAGACCACGAGGGTCCGACTCGCGATATCCACGGCAGCGAGTCGCGATACCCGGAGCGCCGACTCGCGACACCGAGGCGCCGACTCGCGAAACCCGCGCCGGCCCGGCTCAGCCGATCACCACGTACCCGGCGTCCCGCAGCGCCGCCCCGACCTCGCGGCAGTGCTCCGGACCCTTCGTCTCCAGGTGCAGCTCCACCTCGACCTCGGTGAGCCCGAGGCGCGGGTCGGTGCGCACGTGACCGACGTCCAGGACGTTCGCGTCGACCACGGACAGCACGCCGAGCAGCGTGGCCAGCGCCCCCGGCCGGTCCGTCAGCCGCAGCCGCAGGCTCAGGTAGCGCCCCGCCGCCGACATGCCGTGCCGCAGGATGCGCTGCAGCACCAGCGGGTCCACGTTCCCGCCCGACAGCACCGCGACCACCGGGCCCAGGAAGGTCTCCGGCGCGGACAGGAGCGCGGCCACCGGGCTCGCCCCGGCCGGCTCCACCACCAGCTTCGCCCGCTCCAGGCACAGCAGGAGGGCCGACGACAGGGCGTCCTCGGAGACCGTGCGGACCTCGTCGACGAGCTCCTCGACGATCGCGAACGGCACGTCCCCGGGGCGCCCCACCTTGATGCCGTCCGCCATCGTGGGCGCGGTGTCCACGACGACCGGGCGCCCGGCCTGAAGCGACGGCGGGTAGGCCGCCGCGGCCTGCGCCTGCACGCCGATCACCTTCACGTCCGGACGCAGCGCCTTCACCGCCACCGCGATGCCCGCCGCCAGTCCGCCCCCGCCGATGCCGACGACGATCGTGCGCACCTCGGGGCACTGCTCCAGGATCTCCAGCCCCACCGTGCCCTGCCCCGCGATGATGTCCGGGTGGTCGAAGGGGTGGATGAACACCGCGCCCGTCGCCCGGGCGTACTCCTCCGCGGCGGCCAGCGTCTCGTCCACCACGTGTCCGTGCAGTCGTACGTCCGCGCCGTACTCCCGGGTCGCCGCCACCTTCGGCAGCGGGGCGCCGACCGGCATGAAGACGGTGGAGCGCACGCCGAGCAGCGAGGAGGCGAGGGCGACGCCCTGCGCGTGGTTCCCGGCCGACGCGGCGACGACACCGGCCGCCCGCTCCTCCGGGCGCAGCCCCGAGATCCGCACGTACGCCCCGCGCAGCTTGAACGAACCGGTCCGCTGGAGGTTCTCGCACTTGAGGTGCACGGGCGCCCCGACCAGCGAGGACAGGTGCCTGCTGCCCTCCATCGGTGTCATCCGGGCCACGCCCGACAGCATCTTCTGCGCCCCGCGGACGTCGTCGAGGATGAGCGGGTGTGAGGGGCGTGACGTACGGAAGCTCATGACCGCCAGTCTCGCAGCTCATGCCGCGGCTCATCACGTTCGTACAGCGCCGCCCATCACGTTCGTGCAGCGCCGGTACGGACTCCCGCGGGTCCGCGTACTCTGTCCCCCACCAACCGACCACCACGCACGAGAGAGCCCCCAGCCATGCCCACATCCCAGGACATGACGACTGATCTTGACCAAGGTCTCCTCGATGCCCTCCAGCACCAGGTGGCCGTCTTCGCCCGGCGGGCCGAGCAGACCCGCCTCGGCGGCACCGGACAGCTCCGCAACTCCATGGACCGGGCCGCGTACCTGCTGCTCAACCGGCTCGACCAGGAAGGCCCGATGGGCGTCAAGGCGCTGGCGGCCGGGATGGGCATCGACTCCTCCACGGTCACCCGCCAGGTCGCGCCGCTGGTCGACACCGGCCTGGTCAAGCGCACCTCGCACCCGGAGGACGGCCGCGCGGTCGTGCTCCAGCTGTCGCCGCGCGGGCAGGCCCGGCTCGAAGAGGTCCGTTCCTCGCGGCGCGAGCTGATGGCCCAGGTGACGGACGGGTGGACCGAGGCCGAGCGCGAGTCGTTCTGCACGCTGCTCACCCGCTTCAACTCCGCGCTGTCCGCCCGCCAGGCCGGTCTGCCCCCCGCCGAGGCCGCGGCCGAGGCGACCGCTCCGGCGCCCGTGGAGAGGGCTGCCGCGACCGGGGCCGCGCCGACGTCTTGACCCCGGCCGCCCGGTCGTCTCGGATGAAGGGGTGCGAGAGCGGCGGCAGGCGACAGCACCACGCCACCGCGCCCGGGAGTTCGAGGCGTTCGCCGGGGGCGCGGCCGGGCGGCTC
Source organism: Streptomyces sp. NRRL S-118 (assembly GCF_000716335.1). Lineage (GTDB taxonomy): Bacteria > Actinomycetota > Actinomycetes > Streptomycetales > Streptomycetaceae > Streptomyces. The sequence goes on from NZ_JOBL01000104.1 coordinate 48,732, forward strand.
CTCCATGCCGCGACGCTCCTGACGGCCGAGCCGCCCGCGTGCAACCCGCGGGCCCAGGAGCTGCTGACCGCCGCGCTGGCCGCGACGTACGCCCGCTGGGACCGGCTGCGCGACGACGACCCGTACGCCAGGGCGCGCCAGGAACTGGTCGCCCGGTTCGCCCGCGCCGCCTGGCACTTCCACCGCCCCGCCACGGGCGGCCTGCTGTCCCGGCTGACCCCTCAGGAGCGGCTCGTCCTGGTCCTGCGGCTGTACGAGGGCCTCGCCGAGGAGCAGGCGGCGGCCCTGCTGGGCCTGCCGGTGGAGCGCGTGCGCGCGGTCTGCACGCGCGCGGTCGCCGCCCTGCGCCACGGTGCGGCGCCCGCGGCCCGGCCGGACGCGGCGGGCCGGGCGGTGACACCGTGAGCGACCGCAGGGAGGCCGAGGTCCGGCGCCTGCTGGAGGCGCCGCCGCACCCCCGTGTCCCGGAGGACCTGCTGCCGCGGGCGGTCGCGCGCGGCGGCCGGCGACTGCGTCACGCGCGCGCGGTGCGGCGGACGGGGTGGCTGCTGCTGACCGCCGCGGGGGTCGCGTTCGTGGTGTGGGCGTCGGCCGCGGAGCCCTGGGCGCCGCCGCCGTCGGGGACCACGCCCGTGGTCGAGGGCTTCTGAGGCGCCGGGCGCCCCGCGCCCCCGACCGTAGCCCGGTACCGGGCGGGCGACACGGCCGGAGCGGCACGGCCCGGGCGCGCCACCCGCCCGGTCCGGCGCGATACGGGCCCGGCCGGGCGGCCGGGCCCGCGGGCGGGTGAGGCCCGAGGGTTGGGCCGGGCTCAGCCCAGCGCCTGGCTCAGGTCCGCGAGCAGGTCGTCCACGTTCTCGATGCCGACCGACAGGCGCACCAGGTCGCCGGGCACCTCCAGCAGCGAACCGGCCACGCTCGCGTGGGTCATGCGGCCCGGGTGCTCGATGAGCGACTCGACACCGCCGAGGGACTCGCCCAGCGTGAACAGCTGCGCGCGGTCGCACACCGCGACCGCCGCCTCCTCGCCGCCCGTCACCCGGAAGGAGATCATGCCGCCGAAGTCCTTCATCTGCTTGGCGGCGACCTCGTGCCCGGGGTGCTCCGGCAGGCCCGGGTAGAGCACCTGCGTCACCTTGGGGTGCCGCGTGAGCATCTCGGCCACCCGGGCCGCGTTGCTGCTGTGCCGGTCCATGCGGACGGCGAGCGTCTTGATGCCGCGCAGCACGATCCACGAGTCGAAGGGACCGGCCACCGCACCCATGGCGTTCTGGTGGTAGGCCAGTTCCTCGCCGAGCGCCTCGTCCGCCGTCACCAGCGCGCCGCCGACGACGTCGGAGTGGCCGCCCATGTACTTGGTCAGGGAGTGGACGACGACGTCCGCGCCGAGCGCGAGCGGCTGCTGGAGGTAGGGGCTGGCGAAGGTGTTGTCGACGACCAGCTTGACGCCCGTGGTGCGGGCCACGTCGGCGACGGCCGCGATGTCGGTGATGCCCAGCAGCGGGTTCGACGGGGTCTCGACCCAGATGGCCTTCGTGCGGTCGGTGATCGCCTCCCGGACCGCCACCGGGTCGGAGGTGTCGGCGACGGACCACTCCACGCCCCACCGCGCGACGACCTTCGCGAACAGCCGGAACGTGCCGCCGTAGGCGTCGTTCGGGATGACCACGTGGTCGCCGGGCACGAGCAGCGCGCGCAGCAGGCAGTCCTCGGCGGCGAGGCCGGAGGCGAAGGCGAGACCGCGGCGCCCGCCCTCCAGCGCAGCGAGGTTCTCCTCCAGCGCGGTGCGGGTGGGGTTGGCGCTGCGGCTGTACTCGTAGCCGCCGCGCAGGCCGCCCACACCGTCCTGCTTGTAGGTGGACACCTGGTAGATGGGCGGGACGACCGCGCCGGTCAGCGGGTCGGCGGTGTTGCCCGCGTGGATGGCGCGGGTCTCGAAGCTCTGGTGGGTGTGCTGGTCGCTCATGGGCCCGAGCGTAGTCCGGGCCGCCGGGGTGCCCGTGCCGTCCGGGACAATGGGCGCATGGAGATTCTCTGGTTCCTGTTCACCGTCGGCCTGATCGGCGTGATCGTCGTGCCGTGGCTGAGGCGCCGCCGCGACGGCATCCGGCTGGTCGACCCCGGCGCGCCGGACGCCGCCGACCCGAGCGCGTACGGCTTCCTGCGCCAGGAGGAGCTCGACGTGCGGATGCCGGGGCCGGACCAGGACCTCGTGGACGTGCTGGACGTGGTGCAGCGGACGCAGGACTGGCGGGCCGCCTCGCAGCTGCTGGCCGGCACGGACCGGGACGGCGAGGTGCGCTGGCAGCGCGTGCAGGCGTTCGCGGGCGCCGCGTCGCTGGAGCTCCAGCAGCAGCCGGGCACCGGCGGCGCGTGGCTGCGGACCTGGCGGGCGGAGCAGCCGAAGGACCCGGGCGGCGCGGCGGTGCACGCCGAGTTCCTGGTGCAGCAGGCGTGGCGTTCGTCGTCGGCCGGCACCGACGACTTCCGGATCATCCTGGAGGAGGCGCGGACGGTGTGCGGCGAGGCCGCGCTGCTGGCACCCGGCGACCCCGTGCCGTACATCATCGAGCTGGCCGTGGCGCGCGGACTGGGGTACTCGCACGAGCAGTTCGACCAGGTCTGGGCGAAGATCATCGACCGGGCGCCGCACCACATGGGGGCGCACCTGGCCGCCCTGCACTACTGGTGCGAGAAGTGGCACGGCTCGCGCCGGGACGCGGACCGGTTCGCGACGGCCGCCGCCGCCCGCGCGCCGCAGGGCTCGCTGCTCGCCGCGCTGCCGCTGTTCGCGGTCTTCGAGCACCTGCCTGAGGTGGCGCTGGTGCAGGACTTCTACGGCACCGAGGTGGTCTCCAGGGCCATGCAGGGCGCGCTGTACGCGGTGCACTCGGCCCGCCCCGACGACCCGATGCTGGCGCACGTGCGCCACCTGCTGATCCACTTCCTGGTGCGGGCGGAGCGCTGGGCCGAGGCGATGCACCAGCTGGTGCACGTCGACGGCCATGTGGGCGCGCTGCCGTGGACCCTGAGCGAGGACCCGGCGGCCGAGTACGCGATCCACCGTGCGCTCGCGGTGGCGGGTTACGAGGCGAACGGCGGCAGCCCGGCGACGCTCCCGCACTGACCCGCGGCGCTCCCCGGGAGAGCCGCCCGCCGTCCGTGGAATCGGTGCGCCGGTCCGTACGTTGTACGGGTCGGCAGCCACCGACGAGGAGACCCGCATGTTCTACGGCCGCACCCCCGTGCTCCCCACCCCCGAGCAGGCGCTCCCGGGCCGCGAGGCACCGCAGTTCGCGGTGCCCGACCGCCACACGGTGCTCGGCACCCCCCTCGCGGGCCCGTACCCCGCCGGCTTCGACGTCGCGGACTTCGCGCTGGGCTGCTTCTGGGGCGCCGAGCGGAAGTTCTGGCAGACGGACGGCGTGTGGACGACCCTCGTCGGCTACCAGGGCGGCCACACGCCGAACCCGACGTACGAAGAGGTGTGCTCGGGCCTGACGGGCCACACGGAGGTGGTCCGCGTCGTCTTCGACCCGTCGGCCGTCGCGTACACGTCGCTGCTGAAGCTGTTCTGGGAGTCCCACGACCCGACGCAGGGCTTCCGGCAGGGCAACGACGTGGGCACCCAGTACCGCTCGGCGCTGTACACCCACTCCCCCGCCCAGGCCGCGGCCGCGCAGTCCTCCCGCGACGCCTACCAGCAGGTGCTGGCGGGCTCCGGCTACGGCGCGATCACCACGGAGATCCTCCCGGCGGACGGCCGTCCGTTCTTCCCCGCGGAGGCGTACCACCAGCAGTACCTGGACAAGAACCCGGGCGGCTACTGCGGCATCGGCGGCACGGGCGTCTCCTGCCCGGTCGGCGTCGTCCGGGCCGACTGAGCCGCTCGCAGCCGGGCGGCCGTCGCCGCCGCTTCGTAGCCGGGGGCGACGCCGTCCACCAGGATGACGTCGCCCCGCAGGTGGCGCGTGCGCAGCGGGAGGAGGGCCTGGTAGGCGTCGGAGTCGTACCATCGGCGGGCGTGGTCCATGCTCGGGAAGCCGATGATCACCAGCGCGGTCTCCCAGCGGCCCTCCCGCACCTCCAGGACGGGCGCGCCGTGCACCAGGAAGCGGCCCCCGAAGGGGTCGAGGGTGCCCTGGACGCGCTCCATGTACTCCAGCACCTCCTCGTGCAGGACGGCGGCGGGCTGCAGGCTTCCGATGGCGTACGCGCTCATGGGGTCCTCCTCGTGGTTCGGATGCCCCCATGCTCCCGGCGCCGGCGGACGGCGTCGATGACCCCGGAGGTCATCGGATCGTCGAGGCGTCGATGACGAAGCGGTAGCGGACGTCGCTGCGGAGGACCCGCTCGTACGCCTCGTTGATCCGGTCCGCGGGGATGAGCTCGATCTCCGCGCCCAGTCCGTGCTCCGCGCAGAAGTCGAGCATCTCCTGCGTCTCGGCGATCCCGCCGATCATCGAGCCGGCCAGCGTCCGGCGGCCGCTGATCAGCGAGAAGAGGTTGAGCGAGACGGGCTCCTCGGGGGCACCGACGTTCACCAGCGCGCCGTCGGTCTTCAGCAGTCCGAGGTAGGCGCTGAAGTCCAGCGGCGCCGAGACCGTCGAGACGATCAGGTCGAAGGTGCCGGCCAGCTTCCGGAAGGTCTCGGGGTCGCCGGTCGCGTGGAAGTGGTCGGCGCCCAGCTTCAGCCCGTCCTCCTGCTTGCGCAGCGTCTGGCTGAGGACGGTCACCTCGGCGCCCAGGGCGTGTGCGATCTTCACGCCCATGTGGCCGAGGCCGCCGAGGCCGACGATCGCGACCTTCTTGCCGGGGCCGGCCTTCCAGCGGGCCAGCGGCGAGTAGAGGGTGATGCCGGCGCACAGCAGCGGTGCGGCGATGTCGAGGGAGAGGCCGTCGGGGATGCGGACGGCGTAGTTCTCGTCGACGACGATGTGGGTGGAGTAGCCGCCGTAGGTGGGCTCGCCGTTCTTGTCGAGGCCGTTGTACGTGGGGGTGGCGCCGCCCGTGCAGTACTGCTCCAGGCCTTGGAGGCAGTGCTCGCACCGGCGGCAGGAGTCGACGAAGCAGCCGACGCCGACGCGGTCGCCGACCTGGTACCTGGTCACTCCCGGGCCGGTCTCGGTGACGATTCCGGCGATCTCGTGGCCGGGCACCATCGGGAAGATGCCCTCGCCCCAGCCGTCCCGGGCCTGGTGGATGTCGGAGTGGCAGATGCCGGCGTACTTGATCTCGATGAGGACGTCGTGCTCGCCGACCGCCCGGCGGGGGATGGTCGTGCGCTCCAGCGGGGCGTTGGCTGCGGGGGCTGCGTAAGCGGTCACGTTCGTGGTCATGACGGCAAGCCTGTCGTCATCGGCGCAGGTCACCCAGCCCCCTGCGCTCCGTACGACCCGTGTGCGTACTACTGGCAGGGTCAGGATCGGCGCCGTGTCCCGGCGTACGACCCGGAATACTTGTCCGGTATGGACCAGCGCACCGAACTGAGTGAGTTCCTCCGCTCCCGCCGGGCCCGGCTCAAGCCGCGCGACGTCGGCCTGCCCGACTTCGGCAGGGCGCGCCGCGTACCGGGGCTGCGCCGGGAGGAACTGGCCCAGCTGGCGGGCGTGTCCGTGGCGTACTACACGTCCATAGAGCAGGGCAACGGCGCCAACGTCTCCACGGAGGTGCTGGACGCCATCGCGCGCGCCCTGCGCCTGTCGGACGCCGAGCACGCGCACCTGACGCACCTGGCACGGCCGAAGACGAAGAAGAAGCGCGCCGCGGCCGCCCGCCCCCAGCGGGTGCGGCCCGAGCTGCGGCACCTGCTGGACGCGATGGACGGCGTGCCCGCGTACCTCCTGGGGCGCCGCCTCGACATCCTCGGCTGGAACCGGATGGCCCGCGCCCTCCTCGGCGACCTGAGCTCCCTCCCGCCGGAGGAACGGAACATGGCACGCCTGGTGTTCCTCGACCCGAACGCGCGGGAGCTCTACGTCGACTGGGAGCACAAGGCCACCGAGGTGGTGAGCGTGCTGCGGCTGTGCGCGGGCTGCTACCCGGACGATCCCCAGCTGTCGTCGCTGGTCGGGGAGCTGTCGGTGAAGAGCGAGGAGTTCCGGGCCCTGTGGGCCGCGCACACGGTGCAGGAGAAGGGCCACGGCGTGAAGCGGCTGCACCATCCGCTGGTGGGCGAACTGACGCTGTCGTACGAGACGCTCAGGCTGCCCGACGACCACGACGTGAGCCTGGTGACGTACACCGCGGAGCCGGGCTCGCCGTCGGCGGACGCGCTGCGGCTGCTGGCGAACTGGGGGGCCGAGGAGGTCGCGGAGCGGCACTGAGCGCGGGGCCCGGTACGCCGAAGGCGGCGGTCCCCCGCGAGGGGTGCCGCCGCCTTCGGGCCGTACGGGGCCGCCGGCTCAGATCGCCGAGCCGGCCTTCCACTGCGCCCAGCTCATGTTCCAGCCGTTGAGGCCGTTGTCCGGGGCGATGGTCTTGTCCTTGGAGTTCTTCACGACGACCACGTCACCGATGAGCGAGTTGTCGTAGAACCACGCGGCCGGCTGGCCCGGGTCGCCCGCGCCCTTGACGTCGTTCAGGCCCACGCAGCCGTGGCTGGTGTTGACGTTGCCGAAGACCGAGTCGGCACCCCAGTAGTTGCCGTGGATGAAGGTGCCCGACGTGGACAGCCGCATGGCGTGCGGCACGTCCTTGATGTCGTACTCGCCCTTGCCGTCGTCGTCCGTGAAGCCGACCGTCGCGCCGTTCATCCGGGTCTCCTTGAACTTCTCGGAGATCACCATCTGGCCGTTGTAGGTCGGGTTGTCCGGCGAGCCGGCGGAGATCGGGATGGTCTTGAGCGTCTTGCCGTCCCGGACGACCTTCATGGTCTTCGCGGCGACGTCGACGGTCGAGACCTGGCTGCGGCCGATCTTGAAGGTGACGGTCTTCTGCTGGACGCCGTACACGCCGTCCGCGCCCTCGACGCCGTCGAGGTTCAGCTTCAGGGTGACCGTGGAGCCGGCCGTCCAGTACTGCTCGGGCCGGAAGTCCAGCCGCTGGCTGTTGAACCAGTGGCCGACGACCTCCTGGCCGGCGCTCGACGTCACGGTGATGCCGGACTGGACGGCCTTCTTGTCCGTGATCGCCTTGCTGAAGTTGATCGAGACCGGCATGCCGACGCCGACGGTGGAACCGTCCTCGGGCGTGAAGTTCCCGATGAAGCTGTTGGCCTGCGAGACGGTCGTGAAGGAGGAGTTCTCGTGGGCCTCGCGGCCCTCGGCGTCCTTGGCGGTCACGGCGATCTTGTACGTGGTGGCGCGGTCGAGCTGCTCGCTGGGCTTCCAGCTCGTGCCGTCGGCGGCCATCTCGCCCGGGACGGCCTTGCCGTCCTGCGTGGTCATGGTGACCTCGGTCAGCTTGCCGTCGGTGACGGTGACCTTGGCGTCGTCGTTGATGCCGGCGTTGATCGCGCCGTTCTTCGGCGAGATCGCTATTCGGGCCTGCGACGCGTCCTTGGCGGCGGCCTCGTCGACCTGGGCCTGCGACGACGAACCACCGGAGGTGCCGTTGCTCTCGGCCTCGCCGTCGTTGCAGCCCGTGAGTACCAGCACGCCACCGAGCAGGGCGGACGCGGCCATCAGGCCCTTGCGCCGCTTGCCGTCCGTCATCACACGCTTCTCCATCGTCGCCGAATCCCTGCCAACTGTCTCAACAACACCCATAACAACCCGTCCGGTTCCGAATCCGCGAAGGATGTGGGGAACACCACTGATCGACGCGCGGAGGGCGGCTGCTGGTTCCCAGGATGCGGGTACGGGCCCCGGACGAGTGATCCGGGGCCCGTAAACCGGCTCGTTCTCGCCAGTCCCCGGCGCCTACACCCGCTCCTCCTCGTCCGCCTCCGCGCTCTCGTCCTCGTCCTCGTCGTCGTCGTCCAGATCCCATTCCCCGGCCTCGGGGTCGTACTCGACCTGCTCGCTGGTCCAGGAGGCCTGGACGAGGCCGGTGCCGGGCAGGTCGCCGAGCAGATCGTCGGGCTCGACGAGGTACGCGAGAGCTTCCGCTTCGTCCTCGCGGACGGCCGCGCGGGCGTGCGTGCGCTCGTCGTCCGGCATGAATGCGTCGGCGTCGATGCGGTCCAGGGCGGCGGCGGTGAGTTCACCGGCGTCCGTGATCTCCAGCGTCAGTTCCACCCGAAGCCGTACATACCGTGATGTCTCAGAAGGGGTCATATGACGGAGCGTAAGCTGCCTGGGCACGCGACTTTCCTGCGACCCGCTGTGTTCATTAGCATCGGCGCACCCGCCAATTCTCGGTTCCGCAAGGGGATCTGAATCTGTGTCCGTCGCACGTCGACCGCTGCTGACCGCCACCGCCGCCGGGAGCCTGCTCTGTGCGCTGTGGTTCGTCCCTTCGGCCAACGCCACCGTCGACACGGTGGAGCAGTCGTCCGCCCGCGGGCGGACGGGAACGTCCGCCGCACCCGCCCCGTCGCAGGTCCCGGCCGGGGCCCCGGCGCAGGCCCGGGACGGTCTCGCGCTCGCCGACACGGGCAGCGTGGACACCACCCCGTACCTGATCGGCGGCACGGCCTTCCTGGGCCTCGGCGCGGGTCTGGTGGCCTTCGCGGTACGCCGCGGGGCGCACACCGCGCTCTGACGGCGTACGCCCCGTTCGTCACGGCGGCCCGGGCGGTGCCCGTCAGGCCAGCGGGCCGGTGACCCGCTCCACGGCCGCGACGAGCTTCCCCTCCCGTACGAAGGCGTCCGCGGCCTCCAGGTCGGGGGCGAGGAAACGGTCCGGCCCGGGGCCCTGGACGCCGGCCGCGCGCAGCGCGTCGATGGCGGCGCGGGAGGCGGGGGCCGGGGCGAGGCCGTCGCGCAGCTCGATGGCGCGGGTCGCGGCGTACAGCTCGACGGCGATGATCCGGTTGAGGTTGCCGACGGCGGTGCGCAGCTTGCGGGCGGCCGACCAGCCCATGGAGACGTGGTCCTCCTGCATCGCGGAGGACGGGATGGAGTCGGCGGAGGCCGGGACGGCGAGCCGCTTCAGCTCGCTGACCAGGGCCGCCTGCGTGTACTGGGCGATCATCAGGCCGGAGTCGACACCGGCGTCGTCGGCCAGGAACGGCGGCAGGCCGTGGCTGCGGTTCTTGTCCAGCAGCCGGTCGGTGCGCCGCTCGGCGATCGAGCCGAGGTCGGCGGCGGCGATGGCGAGGAAGTCCAGGACGTACGCGACGGGCGCGCCGTGGAAGTTGCCGTTGGACTCGACGCGCCCGTCGGGCAGGACGACCGGGTTGTCGACGGCGGAGGCGAGCTCGCGCTCGGCGACGAGGCGGGCGTGCGCCATGGTGTCGCGGCCGGCGCCGGCGACCTGCGGGGCGCAGCGCACGGAGTAGGCGTCCTGGACGCGCGGGGCCTCGTCCTCCTGGAAGTGGCCGGTCAGGCCGGAGTCGCGGAGGACGGCGAGCATGTTCGCGGCGGCGGCGCCCTGCCCGGGGTGCGGGCGGATGGCGTGCAGCTCGGGCGCGAGGACCTTGTCCGTCCCGAGCAGCGCCTCCAGCGACAGGGCGGCGGTGATGTCGGCGGACTTGTAGAGCGTGTCGAGGTCGTCGAGGGCCATGATCAGCATGCCGAGCATGCCGTCGGTGCCGTTGAGGAGGGCGAGCCCCTCCTTCTCGCGCAGCTCGACCGGTTCGATGCCGTGGGCGGCGAGCAGCTCCCCGGCGGGGCGGACCACACCGTCGGGGCCCTCGGCGTCGCCCTCGCCCATGAGCGTGAGGGCGCAGTGGCTGAGCGGCGCGAGGTCGCCGGAGCAGCCGAGCGAGCCGTACTCGTGGACGACCGGGGTGATGCCGGCGTTCAGCACGTCCGCCATGGTCTGCGCGACCTGGGGCCGGACGCCGGTGTGCCCGGAGCAGACGGTCTTGAGCCGCAGGAACATCAGGGCCCGCACGACCTCGCGCTCGACGGGCGCGCCCATGCCGGCGGCGTGCGACCGCACGATGTTGCGCTGCAGCTGGGCGCGCAGCTCCCGGCTGATGTGCCGGGTGGCAAGGGCTCCGAAGCCGGTCGACACGCCGTACACCGGTTCGGGCTTGGCGGCCAGGGCGTCGACGATCTCCCGGGCCTTGGCGAGGGCGGCGAGCGCGTCCTGCGACAACTCGACGCGGGCGTTGCCGCGGGCCACGGCGATGACGTCCTGTGCGGTGGTGCCGGACGTCCCCACCACGACTGTGTGCATATCCATATTCAGCAGCGTACGGACTGAATCCCAACGTGTCACTACCCTGCTTCCCCGGCGCCCCTTACGTTCCTCCGGGCTCACCGCCCCGCCCCGCCGGACCCTCCGGCTCACCGGCCGGCCCGGACCGCCCGGCCCCGGACCGCCCGGACTCCGGGCCGTCGCCGTCGCCCGGCCGCGCGGGCCCGGCGGGCGCCGCAGGCTCGGGCAGCGGACCGGGCTCCGGGAGGAGCACCGGGTCCGGCCGGGCGTCACGGAAGCGGCGGCGGTCGCGGGTCGCGGCGGGCGGGTGGTCCGCCAGCGCGATCACCGTGCCGTCGCGGCCCGCCACCACCGGTTTCGGGGAGCGCGCCGCCTTCGCGCGGTACTGCGCCGCGTCCGCGAGCCGGAACAGCCGCCGGGCCGAGGGGACGGGGCCGATCGGGTCGCCCGTCGACGCCACGCCGCACGCCACGCCCTCACCGAGCTCCAGCTCCCCGGCCCGGACGCACAGCTCCTCCGCGGCCGCGACCACCTCGTCCGCCTCCGGGCCCACCGAGACCAGGCAGAACTCGTCACCGCCGAGGCGCGCCGCCAGCGCGCCCGGCAGCATCGCCCCGCAGTACGACAGCACCGAGCCGAACCGCTCCAGCAGCCGGTCGCCCACCGCGTGGCCGTGCGTGTCGTTGACCCGCTTGAGGCCGTTCAGGTCGCAGACCACCAGGGAGACCACGGAGCCGTCCAGCAGGAAGCGCTCCACCGCCTCGTCCAGCCGCATGTCGACCGCCCGCCGGTTCGCCAGACCCGTCAGCGGGTCCGTGAAGGCCAGCTTGCGGACCTCCTCCAGCCGCTCGGTCTGCGCGATCCCGGCCGCCACGACGGACGCCAGCACGGTGGCGAACTTGGCGTCGTCCCGGCCGAAGACCGGCGCACCGGCCGGCCGGGCCACGTACAGCTCGCCCCAGGCCCGCCCGTGCAGCACGATCGGGGCGACCACGCAGCAGCCGCGCCCCCGCCGCCGCAGGGCGGCCACCCGCTGCTGGCAGTAGCCGTGCGCCCCGGGGCCCGGCCCCTCCGCGGTCTCCACCCAGGCGTGGGGCTCCCCGCCGCCGGCCCACTGCTCGTGCAGGAACTCGGTGATCTCGGAGAACTGGTGCACCGGGTAGGTCTCCGCGTCGGGGAACTCCTCCTCCCCGGCGTCCCGCTCCCCCGCGTTCACCAGCACCCTCAGCCGGCCCAGGTCGCGCTCCCACGTGGAGAGCGCGGCGAACGTGCCACCGAGCGCGTCCCGCGCGCCCAGCGCCGCCGCCCGCCACGACTCGCGCGGAGTGTGCGCCGCCGCCATCGACTGCGCCAGCGCCACTACAGCGCGTAGCCGGACATCCTCACCCATTCCTCAAGCTTAGGGACGCCCCGGAACTTTTCACTTGGCGGGCCCGCTCACGCATCGTCCGCGAACCCCGCCGCCCGGTTCCGCCTCCCGGCCGTCCGGGATGCGCCACCCGGCCGCGCGAACCGTCACCGGGCCGCGGGGGAGCGTCCCCCGCGGCCGTCCGCGAGCCCGTCACTCCCCCGGCCACTGCGGCGTGCGCTTCTCGTTGAAGGCCGCCACGCCCTCCGCCCGGTCGCCCGAGAAGGCCACCGACCGCCACGCCGCGTCCTCGACCTCCAGGCCCGCCCGCAGGTCCAGCCCCTGGCCCAGGCGCATGGCGCGCTTGGCGGCCCGCAGCCCGACCGGCGAGTTGGCGGCGATGCGCGCGGCCAGCTCCAGCGCACCCGTACGGGCGTCGTCGACGATCCCGTCGACCAGCCCCCACCGCTCGGCCTCCTGCGCCCGCAGGCGCTCCGCCGTGTAGACCAGCTGCGCCGCCCGCGCCGCCCCGACCCGGCGCGGCAGGAGCTGCGTACCCCCGCCGCCCGGGATCACGCCCACCGACACCTCGGGCAGTCCGATGACCGCCGTCGAGTCGGCCAGGATGATGTCGCACGCGAGCGCCAGCTCGTACCCGCCGCCCAGCGCGAAGCCGTGCACCGCAGCGACGGCGGGCATCGGCAGCTCCAGCACGCCGGTGTAGGCGCCGCGCGCCACGGGGCGCTGGCGCACCAGCTCGGCGTCCGTGAAGGAGTTGCGCTCCTTGAGGTCGGCGCCGACGCAGAACGCCTTGTCGTTGGAGGAGGTCAGCACGGTCACGCGCACGGAGGGATCGGCCCCCAGCGCGGCGCACGCGGCGCCGATCGAGCGGGCCATCTCCGTGGAGACGGCGTTCATGGCCTTGGGCCGGTCGAGCACCAGCTCCGCCACGTGCTCATGACGGCGTACGGCGACGAATTCTCCGAAGCGCTGCTCCGACATACCTCAGACCCTCCCGGTTAACGAGCGTTAGCGACCGCTATCCGGGGATCTTAGGCTCCCGCCGCGTCAGCAGCCAGGGCTCGATCACCCCGAGCCCGCGCACCGGCCGCTGCCACATCGGCTGGAGCGCGAAGCGGTACGACGGCGGAGCCTCGCCCTCCTTCTCCGCGCGGGCGATCTCCTCCGCCACCTGGGCCTCGGACACCGGCGCCTCCCCCGTGCGCGACAGCTCCTGGGCGAGCGCGCCGTCCACGAGGACCGCGTCCTTCGGCGCTATCGAGGTGAGCCGGCTCGCCAGGTTCACCGTCGTACCGAACACGTCGCCCATCCGGGTCGTCACCGTCCCGAAGGCGATGCCGACGCGCAGCGCGGGCATGGTCTCGTCGTGCGCCAGGGTCTCGATGAGCCGCAGCGCGATCTCCGCCGCCGTGCCGGCGTCGTCCGCCGCGTAGAGGACCTCGTCACCCAGCGTCTTGATCAGCCGCCCGCCGTGCGCGGCGACCAGGTCCGCACAGGTCGTCTCGAACGCCTCGACGAGCTCGCCGAGCTCCTCCTCCTCCAGCCGCCGGGTCAGCCGGGTGAAGCCGACCAGGTCCGCGAAGCCGACCGCGAGACGCCGGTCGACCATCTCCTCGTCGTCGGCGGCCTGCACCACGCGCCCGGTCGCGGCGGCGAGCTGCCGCCGCCACACGTACACCAGGAACTCCTGGAGCTCCGGCAGCAACAGCTCCACCAGGGGATACGTCACTTCGGTCCGGGTCATGCCGGGCTCGGGCGGCTCGGTGAGTCCCTCCAGGAACGAGTCGATCTGCCACTCCGCGAGCCTCGCCGTGGTCTGGCCGGTGGAGCGCGCCACCTGCACCGCCATCGGCTCGCTCAGCAGCCCCGCCTCCACCAGACCGGCCAGCCGGCGCAGCGCCAGTACGTCGGCCTCCGTGAGCGCCTTGGCCTGGCCGATGTCGGCGAAACCCATGGCCCGCCAGAAGCGGGAGGCGAGGTCCATGGAGACGCCGGCCGTGCGGGCGGCCTGGAACGGCGTGTAGCGCCGGTCGGCGCCCAGGATCAGTTGCTCCAGACGGATGGCGAGGGGGTCGTCGGTCGGCTCCGCCGTGTGGTCCACGACGTGGTGGGGGGTCGGGTAGTCGGCGCCGCCGCCCCCCGGTCCCGCCTCGCGGGACCCGCCGGACGCATGGCCCGGCTCCTGGGAGTCGCCCGGCCCGCCCGGCCCGGAGTCACCGGAGCCCGACCCGCTGGATCCGGACCCGCGCGAATTCGCGTCGTCGACGGTCACCGGCCGCCTCCTGCCCGTTCCCTGCGCACTGCCCTGCCGATCTGTCGCTGGATCGCCTCAACGATACGGCAGGTGTGCCCTGGCTCACGTCCTCGTACGACAGCGCGTTCAGTCCGCCGGGCGCAGATGGACGATGTCGCCGGCGCCGACCGCCTCCCGTCCGCCTCCGTTCGCGCGGGCGACGACCAGCCGCCCCCCGCCGTCGATCGCGACGGCCTCGCCGGTCAGCGTGCGGTCGCCGGGCAGCTCGGCCCGGACGCTGCGTCCGAGGGTCGCGCAGCCCGCGGCGTACGCCTCCTGCAGTCCGCTGGCGGCCGGGTCCCCCTCGGCCGCCGTCCACCTGCGGTACCACTGCTCCAGCGAGCGCAGGACCGCGCGCAGCAGCGGGTCCCGGTCGGTGGAGACGGCGTTCGCCAGGGCGAGCGACCCGGCGGTCGGCACGGGCAGTTCGTCGGCGCGCAGCGTGACGTTGAGCCCGAGGCCGACGACGATGCCGTCGTCCCCGGCGCGCTCGGCGAGGATGCCGCCGGTCTTGCGTTCCTCCTTGCCCTGGGGCCCGGGAACTTTCACCAGCAGGTCGTTGGGCCATTTCAGCGACATGTCGACGCCGGCCGCGCGGGCCAGCCCGGTGGCGGCGGCGACCCCGGTCAGCAGCGGCAGCCACGCCAGGCGCTCCGCGGGCACCCGCGGCTTGAGCAGCACGGAGAAGAAGAGGCCGGAGCGGGCGGGCGCGGACCAGGTGCGGTCGAGGCGGCCGCGGCCCGCGGTCTGCTCCTCGGCGACGAGCACGGCCCCCTCGGTCAGCGCCCCCGCCCGGGCCGCCAGGTCGGAGTTGGTGGAGCCGGTGGCGGCCACGACGTCCAGGGAGGTCCACAGGCCGCCGGGCAGGACGAGCGCGCGGCGCAGCGCGGCGGCGTTCAGGGGAGGCCGTTCGAGATCCGACCAACGGTTTCCGGAACGCGGAGAGGGGCCGTGCAATGGACCATGTGTGGGCGTCATGCAAGCCAGCGTAGGTGTGGCAAACACCGCACTGCCGAACGGTATCCGCGCCGATACGCTACGGGTCAGTAGCCAACGAACCCGTGACCAGGCAGGGAGCCGCATCCCGATGTCCGAGCCGGCAGAGCGCCAAGAGTCCCAGCCCCAGATCGACATCCACACCACCGCGGGGAAGCTCGCGGACCTGCAGCGCCGTATCCACGAGGCGACGCACGCCGGCTCCGAGCGCGCCGTCGAGAAGCAGCACGCCAAGGGCAAGCTGACCGCCCGCGAACGCATCGAGCTCCTCCTGGACGAGGGCTCGTTCGTGGAGCTCGACGAGTTCGCCCGGCACCGCTCCACCAACTTCGGGCTGGAGAAGAACCGACCGTACGGAGACGGTGTCGTCACCGGATACGGAACCGTCGACGGACGGCCGGTGGCGGTCTTCTCCCAGGACTTCACGGTGTTCGGCGGGGCCCTCGGCGAGGTCTTCGGCCAGAAGATCGTCAAGGTGATGGACTTCGCGCTGAAGACCGGCTGCCCGGTCGTCGGCATCAACGACTCCGGTGGCGCCCGCATCCAGGAGGGCGTCATGGCCCTCGGCATGTACGGCGAGATCTTCCGCCGCAACACCCACGCCTCGGGCGTCATCCCGCAGATCAGCCTGGTGGTCGGTCCGTGTGCCGGCGGGGCCGTCTACTCCCCCGCCATCACGGACTTCACGGTGATGGTCGACCAGACCTCGCACATGTTCATCACCGGCCCCGACGTCATCAAGACGGTGACGGGCGAGGACGTCGGCTTCGAGGAGCTGGGCGGCGCGCGCACCCACAACACCACCTCGGGCGTCGCGCACCACATGGCCGGCGACGAGAAGGACGCCATCGAGTACGTCAAGTCGCTGCTCGCCTACCTCCCGTCGAACAACCTGTCCGAGCCGCCCGCCTTCCCGGAGGAGGCGGACCTGGAGCTGTCGGACGAGGACCGGGAGCTCGACACCCTCATCCCGGACAGCGCGAACCAGCCGTACGACATGCACACCGTCATCGAGCACGTGCTGGACGACGGTGAATTCCTGGAGACGCAGGGGATGTTCGCGCCGAACATCCTCACCGGCTTCGGGCGGGTCGAGGGCTACCCGGTCGGCGTCGTCGCCAACCAGCCCATGCAGTTCGCCGGGTGCCTCGACATCGACGCGAGCGAGAAGGCCGCGCGGTTCGTGCGCACCTGCGACGCGTTCAACATCCCGGTGCTGACCTTCGTCGACGTGCCGGGCTTCCTGCCGGGCGTCGGCCAGGAGCACGAAGGCATCATCCGGCGCGGCGCCAAGCTGATCTACGCGTACGCCGAGGCGACGGTCCCGCTGATCACCGTCATCACGCGGAAGGCGTTCGGCGGCGCGTACGACGTCATGGGCTCCAAGCACCTGGGCGCCGACCTGAACCTGGCGTGGCCGACGGCGCAGATCGCGGTGATGGGCGCGCAGGGCGCGGTGAACATCCTGCACCGCCGCACGATCGCCGAGGCGGAGGATGTCGAGGCGACGCGGGCGCGGCTGATCCAGGAGTACGAGGACGCCCTGCTCAACCCGTACACGGCGGCCGAGCGCGGCTACATCGACGCGGTGGTCATGCCGTCCCAGACGCGCTCGCACCTGGTGCGGGGCCTGCGTCAGCTGCGTACGAAGCGGGAAAACCTCCCTCCGAAGAAGCACGGCAACATCCCCCTCTAAGGAGCCCCCATGATCAAGGTTCTGCGGGGCAATCCCACCCCGGAGGAGCTGGCCGCCGCCCTGGCGGTGGTCCAGGCGCGCGCCGCCGCGACCGCCTCGGCGGCCTCCGGCGGCGCGGAGAGCGTCCCCGAGGGCTGGTCGGACCCGTCCAGGATCGCCCGTACCCGGGGCCCGCACCCCGGCCCGCGGTCGTGGACGCGCTCCTACTGGCCCCTCTAGGACACGGCGCGACACCCGGCGTTCGGCCGGTACCGGCACTGGCACCGGCACCGGGACCGGCACCGGGACCGGCACGACGGCCTCCACCGACGGGTGGGGGCCGTCGTCGCCCCGCCCGCGGGCTCCGCATCCCGCCGCGGGCGAATAGTCCGACGGCACCGGGGCGCCTGAGTACGGATACTCAGGCGGGCACGGCTTTCCGGCCTCAGGATCGAAGCCATGCTGTGGTCCGACCCGGAGAACGAACCCCCACAAGAGATGCGGGACATGCAGGCGATGCTGCGCCGCGCGGGGATCCTGCTGGCCCTGGCGATGGTGCTGGCCATGTTCGTCGCGGGCCTGCACTGACGGCCGGCGCCCCGGCCCGACCGCCACGACCTGCGCCGCCCGGTCGGCCTTCCGTACGATGACGCCCATGACTGATCAGCGCCGCCGCCTCGTCCTCGCGTCCGCGTCCCCCGCCCGCCTCGGTCTGCTGCGGCAGGCCGGACTCGCCCCCGAGGTGATCGTCAGCGGCATCGACGAGTCCAAGGTCACCGCTCCGACCCCGGCCGAGCTGGCCCTCGCCCTCGCCGAGGCCAAGGCCGCCCACGTCGCCGCCCGCCCGGAGGTCTCCGGCGCGCTGGTCATCGGCTGCGACTCGGTCCTGGAGCTCGACAAGCAGGCCCTCGGCAAGCCCGCCGACGCGGAGGAGGCCACGGCACGCTGGAAGGCGATGCGCGGGCGGGTGGGCGTCCTCCAGACCGGCCACTGCGTGTACGACACGGCCGCCAAGCGCTACGCGTCGGCCACCGCCTCCACCCTGGTCCGGTTCGGCGAGCCGACGGACGAGGAGATCGCCGCGTACGTGGCCAGCGGGGAGCCCCTCCACGTGGCGGGCGCCTTCACCCTCGACGGCCGCTCGGCCCCCTTCATCGACGGCATCGACGGCGACCCGGGCAACGTCATCGGCCTGTCCCTCCCCCTGCTGCGCAAGCTGCTGGGGCAGCTGGGCATCGGGATCACCGCCTTGTGGGCGTGACTTCCCCGGTTCGCCGGATTCCTCGGCCCGCCCGCCACTACGGTTTCCCGCACGGAGGGTGACCCTGCTCGACACGTGCTACGCGGTGCGGGCGCCGGGGACATCGCCGTCCTGGCCGCCGAGCTCGCCCGTACCCAGCGCGGGGCGGCCGGGCGCTGGGTGCTGGCGTCGGCGCGTGGGGAGGAGCGGGCCTACGAGAACGCCTTCGTGGACGCCCTCGCCGAGGCGCTGGCCCGGCCGCGCGCCGGGGCGCACCAGGAGTACCTGGGCGTCCGGTCGGCGCGCATCCGGGACCTTGCCCTCGACCGGCCGGTGGACGTGATCGAGTTCCCGCTCCCGGTGGACGCCCTCGCCGCCCACGGCAGCGACATCGTCGTCGGCATGCGCAACGACATCGTGGTCCTCGGCCGGATGGCTACGCCGCCGCCTCCCCCGCGCTCCCCGGCGCCACCGCCTCCGGCGCGTACAGCACCAGCGACGCCACCAGCAGCCCCAGCATGGCCATCATGAACGCGAAGGCGGCCCAGCCCACCAGGCCGACCGCCAGGGCGCCGAGGACGCCGTGGGTGATGGCGCAGGAGATGAGCAGGATGCGCACCGCGCGGCCGGGCGAGCGGTCCCGGAAGCACAGGACGAGCAGCAGGACGCCGCACAGGGCCAGGAACGCGCCCAGGACGCCGCCCATCGCCCAGGTGCCGGCGATCATGGCGTCGGGGTCCAGGTCGGCCAGGGACATCCGCTGGTTGCCGAGGACCTCGGTCAGCACCGCGTGGACCGCGACGACGCCCACCGCCTCGATGAGCAGCGCGATCCCCGCCGCCAGGGCTATCGGTCTGCGGGTCACCACGGGTACCCCCTGACTGTTACCAGCAGTACGGACGACGACGCGAAGGCTACTGACTGGTAAACCTTTGGACAAGGGTCCTGACACCGCCGCAAAGAATCATTCGCCCATTCGTAGGGACTCCACAAAGAAACGGGATACCGCGCTGACCCGCCGGACAGAGACCTTGACCACACCCCGGGGTTACTGTGCCGTGAAGAAGCCCTGCGTAACGTGGTGCGACAAGGGGTTTCCCGCCTCGGTACCGCCTCGGATCACGCTCCGTGTGGGCAAGCTCACTAGTGGGGACGGGTCGAAAGGCCGTGTCGGCAGTCCCTAAACTCAGCTTGTTTCAAGGAGGGAGCCATCGTGCGCAAGGTGCTCATCGCCAACCGTGGCGAAATCGCTGTCCGTGTCGCCCGTGCCTGCCGGGACGCCGGGATCGCGAGCGTAGCCGTCTACGCCGATCCGGACCGGGACGCCCTGCACGTCCGTGCGGCCGACGAGGCGTTCGCCCTGGGCGGTGACACTCCGGCCGCCAGTTATCTGGACATGGCCAAGGTGCTCCAGGCCGCGGCCGACTCCGGCGCGGACGCCATCCACCCCGGTTACGGGTTCCTCTCCGAGAACGCGGAGTTCGCGCAGGCGGTGATCGACGCCGGGCTGACCTGGATCGGTCCGCCGCCGCAGGCGATCCGCGATCTGGGGGACAAGGTCGCCGCCCGGCACATCGCCCAGCGGGCGGGTGCACCGCTGGTCGCGGGCACCCCCGACCCGGTGTCGGGCGCCGACGAGGTCGTCGCCTTCGCCGAGGAGCACGGGCTGCCGATCGCCATCAAGGCCGCTTTCGGCGGTGGCGGGCGCGGCCTGAAGGTCGCCCGCACGCTGGAGGAAGTGCCGGAGCTGTACGACTCGGCCGTCCGCGAGGCCGTCGCCGCCTTCGGCCGCGGCGAGTGCTTCGTCGAGCGCTACCTCGACAAGCCGCGCCACGTCGAGACCCAGTGCCTCGCCGACCAGCACGGCAACGTCGTGGTCGTGTCGACGCGTGACTGCTCGCTCCAGCGCCGCCACCAGAAGCTGGTGGAGGAGGCCCCCGCGCCGTTCCTGAGCGACGAGCAGAACGCCGAGCTGTACCGCGCCTCCAAGGCGATCCTCAAGGAGGCCGGTTACGTCGGCGCCGGTACCGTCGAGTTCCTGGTCGGCATGGACGGGACCATCTCCTTCCTGGAGGTCAACACCCGCCTCCAGGTCGAGCACCCGGTCACCGAAGAGGTCAGCGGCATCGACCTGGTCCGCGAGATGTTCCGCATCGCCGACGGCGAGGAGCTGGGCTACGACGACCCGCCGCTGCGCGGCCACTCCTTCGAGTTCCGCATCAACGGCGAGGACCCGGGCCGCAACTTCCTGCCGGCCCCCGGCACGGTGACCACCTTCGCGCCGCCGTCGGGTCCGGGCGTGCGCCTGGACGCGGGCGTGGAGTCCGGCAGCGTCATCGGCCCGGCGTGGGACTCGCTGCTCGCCAAGCTGATCGTCACCGGTGCCACCCGCGAGCAGGCGCTCCAGCGCGCGGCGCGGGCGCTGGAGGAGTTCCAGGTCGAGGGCATGGCCACGGCCATCCCCTTCCACCGCAAGGTCGTCACCGACCCCGCGTTCGCCCCGGCCGAGGGCCCGTTCACGGTCCACACCCGCTGGATCGAGACCGAGTTCGTCAACGACATCAAGCCCTTCGCCGCGCCCGCGGGTGGCGAGGCCGAGGAGGAGCCGGGCCGCGAGACGGTCGTCGTCGAGGTCGGCGGCAAGCGTCTGGAGGTCTCCCTGCCCTCTTCGCTCGGCATGAGCCTGGCCCGCACGGGCCTGGCCGCCGGTGCCAAGCCCAAGCGCCGCGCCGCGAAGAAGTCCGCCTCCGCCGCCTCGGGCGACACCCTCGCCTCCCCGATGCAGGGCACGATCGTCAAGGTCGCCGTGGAGGAGGGCCAGGAGGTCAAGGAGGGCGACCTCATCGTGGTCCTGGAGGCCATGAAGATGGAGCAGCCGCTCAACGCGCACCGCGCGGGCACCGTCAAGGGCCTGTCCGCCGAGGTCGGCGCCTCGGTGACCTCCGGCGCCGCCATCTGCGAGATCAAGGACTGACCCGGCGGGTCAGCAGCGCCACCGGCAGGGGGCCTGCCCGGAATCTCTCCGGGCAGGCCCCCTGCTGTCGCAATGGCATGCTGGAGGCACGAGGAGGAGCCAGGGAGGACGGCGCCATGACGACGAGCACGGCAGCGGGCGCTGCGGTGCGGCCCATGCGGGCCGACGCGCGCCGCAACTACGAGCGTCTGCTGGCCGAGGCCCGCTCCGCCTTCGCCGAGCACGGCACCGACGCGGCGCTGGAGGACATCGCGCGGCGCGCGGGGGTGGGGATCGGCACTCTGTACCGGCACTTCCCGAACCGGCACGCGCTGATGAGCGCGGTCTTCCAGGAGGCGCTGGCCGCGCTGCTGGAGCGGTCGCGGCAGCTCGCCGACGCGGACAGGCCGTGCGAGGCGCTCGTGGAGTGGCTGCGCGCCATCGTCACGCACGCGGGCGAGTACCGGGGCCTGGCGAGGGCGCTCATGTCGGCGTCGCACGACCGGAGTTCGGCCTTGTCGGCGTGCAACGTACCGCTGCGGGAGGCGGGCGCCCGGCTGCTGGAGCGGGCGGTGAGCAGCGGTGCCGTGCGGGGCGGGGTCTCGATCGACGACCTGATGCAGCTGACGAACGCGATCGCCCTGGCGGCCGAGCAGTCGCAGGACGATCCCGAGTTGGCCGACCGCCTGCTGATGCTGACCCTGCGCGGTCTGAAGGCCTGAGCCCTTGCCGTCTTGGCCCCTTGCGGGCCTGACCCCTTGCGGGCCTGGACCTTGCCGGCCTGCCCCCTTGCGGGCCTGAGCCTTGCCGGTCCGACTTGCCTTGCCTGTGTGACGCGGGCCCGGCCCACGGCACGTCGCCCGGTCACACCCCGGTCCCGGTCACACCCCGGTCCCGGTCACGCCCGGGTCCGCCCCAGATCCCGGCCCCGTCCTGGTCACGCCCCGGTCCCGGTCACACCCCGGTCCCGTACCGGCCGCGTCAGCGGCGGCGCAGGTCCGCCACGCGGGCGCCGCGCTCCGGAGCCCGGTCCTCCGCCGCCAGGGACGCCGCCGCGGCCGAGCGCAGGGTGCCGCCGGGGTGCCGGGCGCCGCCGCGCTGGCCGGGGAGCGGAACGTCACGGCGGTGCTGGCGGCCCGGTGGGGCGCCCTCGGTGCCGGAGGGCCCGGCGCCGGCGACCGTGATCTGGACGCCCTGGTCGGCGAGGGCCTGGAGCTCCGTGGCGGCCCGCTCGTCATGGGCGGGCGGCTCGTCGGTGACCAGCCGGGTGATCACGTCCGTCGGCACGGTCTGGAACATGGTGTCCGTGCCGAGCTTGGTGTGGTCGGCGAGCACCACGACCTCCGCGGCCGCCTGGACCAGTGCCCGGTCCACGCTCGCCGAGAGCATGTTGGACGTGGACAGGCCCCGCTCGGCGGTCAGCCCGCTCCCGGACAGGAACGCCCGCGAGACCCGGAGCCCCTGGAGGGACTGCTCCGCCCCGCTGCCCACCAGTGCGTAGTTGGAGCCGCGCAGGGTGCCGCCGGTCATGACGACCTCGACACGGTTGGCGTGCGCCAGCGCCTGGGCCACCAGCAGCGAGTTGGTCACGACGGTCAGCCCGGGGACGCGGGCGAGCCGGCGGGCCAGCTCCTGGGTGGTCGTCCCGGCGCCGACGACGATCGCCTCGCCCTCTTCGACGAGAGCCGCGGCCACATCGGCGATGGCCGTCTTCTCCGCGGTCGCGAGATGGGATTTCTGCGGGAAGCCGGACTCTCGCGTAAAACCGCCCGGCAGTACCGCACCGCCGTGCCGGCGGTCGAGGAGTCCTTCCGCCTCCAGGGCCCGCACGTCTCGCCGTACGGTCACTTCGGAGGTCTGGACGACGCGGGCGAGCTCCCGGAGCGATACCGCTCCGTTGGCGCGCACCATTTCGAGGATCAACTGACGACGTTCTGCAGCGAACACGAAACTGACAGTAACCCCAGCCGCGGCATGTTTGCAGCAGTATGCGCCCATTACGAGAAGTTGCGAACAGACGGGACCGCCAAGTGGTATGGGCGGCCCCGTCCGTGTACGTACTACGACCGGCCGATGTCCCGACTTGCCGGGGGTTGCCGGGTGTTGTCCTTGTACCGGGCCGCCCTAGACCTCGGCCGACGTCTTCCGGGTGTGCAACTGCCGTGCCACCTCGGCGATCGAGCCCGACAGCGACGGGTACACCGTGAAAGCGTTTGCGATCTGTTCGACGGTCAGATTGTTGTCGACCGCGATCGAGATCGGGTGGATCAGTTCGCTGGCCCGCGGCGAGACGACCACGCCGCCGACCACGATGCCGGTGCCCGGACGGCAGAAGATCTTGACGAAGCCGTCCCGGATGCCCTGCATCTTGGCGCGCGGGTTGCGCAGCAGCGGCAGCTTGACCACCCGGGCGTCGATCTTGCCGGCGTCGACGTCGGCCTGCGTGTAGCCGACCGTCGCGATCTCCGGGTCGGTGAACACGTTGGACGACACGGTCTTCAGGTTCAGCGGCGTGACCGCGTCGCCGAGGAAGTGGTACATCGCGATGCGGCCCTGCATGGCGGCGACCGAGGCGAGGGCGAAGACGCCGGTGACGTCACCGGCCGCGTACACGCCGGGCGCCGAGGTGCGGGAGACCTTGTCGGTCCAGATGTGGCCGGAGTCCTTGAGCCGTACGCCGGCCTCCTCCAGCCCCATCCCCTCGGTGTTCGGGATGGCACCGACGGCCATCAGGCAGTGCGTGCCGGAGATGACCCGCCCGTCGGCGAGGGTGACCTCGACCCGGTCGCCGACCCGCTTGGCGGACTGGGCCCGGGAGCGGGCCATGACGTTCATGCCGCGGCGCCGGAAGACGTCCTCCAGGACGGCCGCCGCGTCGGGGTCCTCGCCGGGCAGCACCCGGTCGCGGGACGAGACGAGCGTGACCCGGGAGCCGAGCGCCTGGTAGGCGCCGGCGAACTCGGCGCCCGTGACACCGGAACCGACCACGATGAGCTCCTCGGGGAGCTCGTCCAGGTCGTACACCTGCGTCCAGTTGAGGATGCGCTCGCCGTCCGGCAGGGCGTCGGGGATCTCGCGCGGGTGGCCGCCGGTCGCGATCAGGACGGCGTCGGCGGTGAGCGTCTCCTCCGTGCCGTCGGCGGCGGTGACGATCACCTGGCGGGAGCCGTCCAGGGCCTGGCGGCCGTCGAGCCGGCCCCGGCCGCGCAGCACGCGCGCGCCCGCCCGCGTGACGGACGCGGTGATGTCGTGCGACTGGGCGAGGGCGAGCCGCTTGACGCGCCGGTTGACCTTGCCGAGGTCGACGCCGACGATCCTGGCCGCCTGGTCGATGTGCGGAGTGTCGTCCGCGACGATGATGCCGAGCTCCTCGTGGGAGGAGTCGAAGGTGGTCATCACCTCGGCCGTGGCGATGAGGGTCTTCGAGGGTACGCAGTCGGTCAGGACGGATGCTCCGCCGAGGCCGTCGGTGTCGACGACGGTCACCTCCGCGCCGAGCTGGGCGGCCACCAGGGCCGCCTCGTATCCGCCGGGTCCGCCACCGATGATCACGATCCGGGTCACAGGGGTTACGCCTCGCGCTCTCGTCACGGCAGGGATGCAAGTACGTACCCCATTGTCCCGCACGGTCCGGCGTGCTTCCCGCCGGGTCCCCTCCCCGGGGAACAGCACCCGCACCGGCCGCTCCCGTACCCTCGGACCCATGTCGCTCTACGCCGCGTACGCCGGCAACCTCGACGCGCGGCTGATGACGCGCCGCGCACCGCACTCCCCGCTGCGCAGCACGGGCTGGCTCAACGGCTGGCGGCTGACGTTCGGCGGCGAGCAGATGGGCTGGGAGGGGGCGCTGGCCACGATCGTGGAGGCGCCGCGCTCGCAGGTCTTCGTCGCGCTGTACGACATCGCTCCGCTGGACGAGGACTCCATGGACCGCTGGGAGGGTGTCGGCCTGGACATCTACCGGCGCATGCGCGTGCGCGTGCACACGCTGGACGGCGAGGAGCCGGCCTGGGTGTACGTGCTCAACGGCTACGAGGGCGGGCTGCCGTCCGCGCGCTACCTGGGGGAGATCGCGGACGCGGCGGAGTCGGCGGGCGCGCCGCACGACTATGTGATGGAGCTGCGCAAGCGCCCCTGCTAGCGGGCGTCCGCGGCTTTCGTCGGAAACGACAAGGCAACGATCGCGGCTCCGTGGGCATCGTCATCTACGCGCGTAGGCAATCTCGGGCTAGGCTCTTGTGCGTACTGCATTTCTCCGGGGCCGGCCCCCGGACCCCCGGGTCCTCAGCGAGCGGTCCGGGGCGACTGTTACTTCGCGAGGCGAGAGACTCTGTGAACGCAACTGCCACCCCGGACCACCTCCAGGGCGACCCCTACGCCGCCGCCGCCGACGCCGCCGCGCGCCTGCGCGCGCTGACCGGCGCCGAGACCCACGACGTCGCCCTCGTGATGGGCTCCGGCTGGGCGCCGGCCGTGGACGCGCTCGGCGCTCCCGAGGCCGAGTTCCCGGTCACGGAGCTCCCGGGCTTCCCGCCGCCGGCGGTCGAGGGCCACGGCGGCCGCATCCGCTCGTACCGGATCGGTGCCAAGCGGGCGCTGGTCTTCCTGGGCCGCACCCACTTCTACGAGGGACGCGGCGTCGCCGCCGTGGCCCACGGCGTGCGCACCGCGGTGGCCGCCGGCTGCAAGACCGTCGTGCTGACCAACGGCTGCGGCGGCCTGCGCGAGGGCATGCGCCCCGGCCAGCCGGTCCTGATCAGCGACCACATCAACCTCACGGCCACCTCCCCGATCGTGGGCGCCAACTTCGTCGACCTGACCGACCTGTACTCGCCGCGGCTGCGCGCGCTGTGCAAGGAGGTCGACGAGACGCTGGAGGAGGGCGTGTACGTCCAGTTCCCCGGCCCGCACTACGAGACCCCGGCCGAGATCAACATGGTCCGCGTGATGGGCGGCGACCTGGTCGGCATGTCCACGGTCCTGGAGGCCATCGCGGCCCGCGAGGCGGGCGCCGAGGTCCTCGGCATCTCCCTGGTCACCAACCTGGCCGCGGGCCTGTCGGGCGAACCGCTGAACCACGAGGAGGTCCTCCAGGCGGGCCGCGACTCCGCCGCCCGCATGGGTGAGCTCCTCACCCGGGTCCTGGACCGCATCTAGCGAGGTGTCCGCGCGGCCGCACCGCCCGGCGGGGGCGGACCGCGCGGACACGACCCGGCCACCGGCCCCGCCCGCACGCACGTTCCGTGCGCGGCGGGCCTCGCCGGGCCCGGCCCCGGAGCCCTCGCCGGCCCCGGGGCCGCGCCGTGCCGCGGGCACCGCGGCAGGGCGCAGGCGCGCGCCCCGGGCGGCCATCCGGACCCACGGGCCGGCGGCCGCGCAGGCGGCGCGGGGTACCCGTAGCGCAGACACATCCCGTACGACATCCAGAGAGGCAGACCACCGTGCAGCAGAACCTCATCGCGCAGGCGGAGGCGTGGCTGGCCGAGGACCCGGACAGCGAGACCCGCGACGAGCTGGCCAAGCTCATCGAGGCGCGGGACCTCGACGCGCTCGCGGACCGGTTCGGCGGCACGCTCCAGTTCGGGACGGCCGGGCTGCGCGGGGAGCTCGGCGCCGGGCCCATGCGGATGAACCGGGCCGTGGTCATCCGGGCCGCCGCCGGGCTGGCCGCGTACCTGAAGGCGCAGGGCCACACCGGTGGCCTGGTCGTCATCGGCTACGACGCCCGCTACAAGTCCGCCGACTTCGCACGGGACACCGCGGCCGTGATGACCGGCGCCGGGCTGCGCGCGGCGGTCCTGCCCCGCCCGCTGCCGACGCCCGTCCTCGCGTACGCCATAAGGCACCTGGGCGCGGTCGCCGGTGTCGAGGTGACCGCCAGCCACAACCCGCCCCGGGACAACGGCTACAAGGTGTACCTGGGCGACGGCTCCCAGATCGTGCCGCCCGCCGACGCGGAGATCGCCGCCGAGATCGCCGGGGTCGCGAGCCTGCACGACGTGCCCCGGCCGGACAGCGGCTGGGAAACGCTCGGGGACGAGGTCCTGCGGGCCTACCTGGAGCGTACGGACGCCGTGCTGACCCCCGGCTCCCCGCGCACCGCGAACGTCGTCTACACGGCCATGCACGGCGTCGGCAAGGACGTGGTCCTGGCGGCCTGGGAGCGGGCCGGCTTCCCGGCGCCCGTGCTGGTCGAGGAGCAGGCCGAGCCGGACCCGGCGTTCCCGACCGTCGCCTTCCCCAATCCGGAGGAACCGGGCGCGATGGACCTGGCCTTCGCCCGGGCGCGGGAGACCGCGCCGGACATCGTGATCGCCAACGACCCCGACGCCGACCGCTGCGCCGTCGCCGTCCCGCACGACGGCGACTGGCGGATGCTGCGCGGCGACGAGGTCGGCGCGCTGCTCGCCGAGCACCTGGTGCGCAAGGGCGTCACCGGTGCCTTCGCCGAGTCGATCGTGTCGTCGTCCCTGCTGGGCCGGATCGCGGAGGCGGCCGGGCTGCGCCACGAGGAGACCCTGACGGGCTTCAAGTGGATCGCCCGCGTCGAGGGCCTGGCCTACGGCTACGAGGAGGCGCTCGGCTACTGCGTCGACCCCGAAGGTGTGCGCGACAAGGACGGCATCACGGCGGCGCTGCTCGTCGCCGAGCTGGCCTCGGTGCTCAAGGAGGAGGGCCGGACGCTGTCCGACCTGCTGGACGACCTGGCCGTCGCGCACGGCCTGCACGCCACGGACCAGCTGTCCGTCCGGGTGGAGGACCTGGGCGTCATCGCGAACGCCATGCGCCGGCTGCGCGAGCAGCCGCCGGCCGCGCTCGCGGGGCTGACGGTGACGTCCGCCGAGGACCTGACGCGGGGCAGCGGCGCGCTCCCGCCCACCGACGGTCTGCGGTACCACCTGGACGGCGCCTTCAAGGCCCGTGTCATCGTCCGCCCGAGCGGCACCGAGCCGAAGCTGAAGTGCTACCTGGAGGTCGTCGTGCCGGTCGCCGACGCGAGCGGGCTCGCCGCCGCGCGCGCCGAGGCCGACGGCGTGCTCGGGGCGATCAAGCGGGACCTGGCGGCCGCCGCCGGGATCTGACGGCCCGGCCCCCTCGGCCCTGCCCTTCACGCGCCCGTACGGAGAAGTTCCGTACGGGCACGGCTTTTCCCGTACGGGTGAATCTCGTACGGCAGGTGACGCACGGCTCCGGTACGCGACCCGGTCCGCCGAGCAGGGTGACCCGGTACCGCAGCCGAGCAGCCCCTGGAGCCCCACCGTGCCGCCGTCGGTGATCACCGCACGTCCGACCGTCCCCGCGTCCCGGCGGCCCCCCTCCCCGGTGGCCGGGCGCGTCCGCGGCGGGGCCGCCCGCTCGGCCCGCTCGCTGCGGTACGCCGCACCCGCGCTGACGGGGTACCTGGCGGTGCGGCTCCTCGGGCTGCTGGTGCTGGCCCGCTGGGCGCACCTCAAGGGCCACGGCGTGTGGCCGACGCTCGCCACCTCGTGGGACTCCGACTGGTACCTGGGCATCGCGGACCACGGCTACCAGGACGACCTGGGCACCCGGATGGACTCCAACAACCTGGCGTTCTTCCCGCTCTACCCGGTGCTGGTGAAGGCGGTCGCGGGCGTCACGCCCGGCTCGCGCGCCTCGGTGGGGCTGGTCCTGGCGGCCGGTTTCTCGCTCGTCGCGGCCTGGGGCGTCTTCGCGGTCGGCGACCGGCTGTGCGGGCGCCGGGTCGCCACCGTCCTCACGGTGCTGTGGGGCGCCCTGCCCGTCGCGGTGGTCCAGTGGATGGGCTACACCGAGTCGCTGTTCACGGCCCTCGCCGCCTGGGCGCTGTACGCCGTCCTCACCGGCCGCTGGCACACGGCGGCCGCCCTCGCGGTACTGGCCGGGCTGACCCGCCCCACCGGGATCGCGGTGGCAGCGGCCGTGTCCGTCACCGGCCTGCTCGCGGCGGCGCGCACCCGCGGGCGGGCACCGCTGGCCGCGGCGCTCACCGCCCCGCTCGGCTGGCTGGCGTACGTGGCGTGGGTGGGCGCCCGGGTGGGGCGCTGGGACGGCTACTTCGCCGTGCAGCGGCTGTGGCGCAACGAGTGGGACGGCGGCGCGGGCACGCTGCGCGAGCTGCGGAACCTGCTCGTCTACGACCGGAACCCGCAGCTGTTCCTGGTCGCCGTGTCGGCGGTGCTGGTGCTGTCGGCGGCGGCGTACGTCGTGTGCCTGGCCGACCGGCAGCCGCCGGTGCTGCTCGTCTTCAGCGGGGTCCTGCTGCTGGTGGTGCTGGGCAGCGACGGGGTGTACTTCCCGCGCGCCCGCTTCCTGGTGCCCGCCTTCCCGCTGCTGCTGCCGCTCGCGGCGGCGGTGTGCCGGGCCGGGCGCGTGGTGGCGGCGCTGGTGCTGGGCGGGGCGGCGCTGACGTCGGCGTGGCTGGGCGGGTACATGCTGCTGGTGTGGCCGGGGCCGCCGTAGGACGCGACGGGCGCGGTCAGCCGGTGACGATCAGCACGATCAGCAGCACCAGGCCGGCGAGCGAGGGCCCGAGGATCTCGTACGCCCAGCGGATCCGGGGCTCGCCCTGCGCGGACGGCCGCGACGCGCACCGCTCGGCCAGTTCCTGGAGGTCGGCGACGGTCTGGTCGGCGCCCGAGGACCGCACGGGCGGGGCGTCCGCCCCGGCCCGCGCCTGCCGGCGGGCGGCGCGCTTGCGCTCGCGCAGCGAGACGGGCACCGACCAGAGCTGGTACTTGGTGCCGTCCTGGGTGAAGACCTCGCTGGAGTACCCGGCGCGCACGCCCGCGACCGACGCCCAGGGCAGGTGGATCGTGCGGAACGGGTTGCGCACGCGCATGCGGTCCTCGTTGGCGTGCACGGCGGGCCGGAAGGTGAACGCGACGACCAGCGGGACGACGAACAGCAGCCCGGCGAGCGCGATCCAGGGCGTCCGCCCCTCACCGGTGACCAGCGCGTCTCCGCCGAGCCAGGCGGCGAAGGCGAGCAGCAGAAGACCACCCACGATGCCGTGGGGCGAGCGGTAGGACCGGTCGGCGTACTCGGGCTTCGGCGGGGTCGTCATGCGGCCGATTCTGCCTCACCCGTCACGGGCTCACGCGACGAGATCGGCGTACAGGATGATGTTGTCGGGCCGGTGCCCGTCGACCGGTTCCCCGCCGCAGGTGATCAGCCGCAGCTCGGGGCGCGTGGTGTCGCCGTACACCTTCCGGGTCGGGAACGCCTTCTTGTCGACCTGTTCCAGCTCCCGCACGCGGAAGACCGCGGTCGTGCCGTCGGCCCGCCGGACGCTGATCTCGTCGCCGGTGCGCACCTTGGCGATGTCCTTGAGCACGGCGGGGCCCCGGGCGGTGTCGAAGTGGCCGATGAGCACGGCGGGTCCGGTCTCGCCGGGCGTGACGCCCTTGTCGTACCAGCCGATCCGGCCGGCGTCGGCGACGGACGGCACCTCGACCGTGCCGTCCGCGGCGAGGCCGAGGGCGAGGACGGGGCCGGTGTCGACCCCGGCGGCGGGCACCCGCACGCGCACCGGCTCCGAGCGGGCCATGGGTGCGGCGGACCGGCCCTGCGCGGCCGCCGGGGAGGCGGTGGCCGGCACGATGTGCGCGGGGGGTGAGCCGGGCGGGCTCGTCGCGGCGGAGCCGCAGCCGGCCAGGGCGGCCGGGGCGGCGAGCGCGAGCAGCGCGGCGGCGGAGCGGCGGGCGGAGGCAGACACGGGTGGGGCTCCAGGGGACGTAGCGAGGCGGGCCGTCGCAGTATGCGGCGGCCCGCCCGGCTCGGGGTGGGGTGGTGGCGCTCCTGCCCGGGTCGGGCAGGGCGTACGAGGAGGGGTCAGGCGCGGGTGCCGGACGTGCGGCGGCGCAGGGCGACGAAGCCGAGCCCGGCCGCGCCGACGGCGGCGGCGCCCGCACCGGCGACGACCATGAGGTTGTCGCCCTCCTGCACCTCGGCACCGGCGGCGACACCGCCCTTGGGGACGATGGTCGTCTGGGTGATGGAGGTCCGCGCGGGCTCCTCGGTGCCGCCCTGCGGCGTGGCGCCGCCCGTGGAACCGGCCGGGCCGGTGCTCGTCCCGATGAGGGCGGGAGCGGCCTGCTTCTTCCCGCCGGCGATGTACGCGGCGAGGCCGCCGTCCCGCCCCAGCACCACGAGCGCGTCGCCGAACCGCAGGACGCGGCGGTCCTCGCCGTTGGTGTACGAGAACCCGCGGCCCGTGCCGTTCTCGACGAGTTGCAGGCCGTACTCGCCGTTCTTCCTGCCCAGCTCCAGGACGGTGCCGTCGGCCAGCTCGTACCGGCCGGGCTCGGCGCCGGTGGCGAGGTTGCCGGTCCAGTGGTGCGTGGTGCCGTCCTCGTGCAGGACCAGGAAGCGGCCGTTGTCGTTGCGGGCGGCGGGGCGGGTGTTGGCGTCGATGACGCCGATGGAGCGGCCGTTCACGAAGGACTCGGCGCGGTGGTGCAGGGCGTTGATCCGGTCGATCCTGACGACGGTGCCGTCGGCGAGGGTCTCGGTCCGCAGGTGCTCGCGCCCGGCGGTGGCGGGAGGGGTGCCGTCCGCCGCGGAGGCCGCTCCCGCGGTGACGGCCGGGACGAGGGCGACACCGGCGAGGACGCCGCCGGCGAGGGCGGCACGAAGGGCGGAACGCATAACGACTCCTGCAACAGGTCGGTTTCGAAGGGAGAGCCGCATGCCTGCCTTGCCTCGTCGGTGTGGCCGCTGAGTGTGGGGCGGGGCTGCACGGACAACGTTATGGATCTTGTGTGCGGGTGCGATGCCCTCCGCGTCACAGGCGTGTGACAGGCCTCACGAACAGCTCCGGTGCACGCGCCCACCAGGGGTTTCGCACAGACCTCCGAGCCGGGGCTGTACAGGCAGCTACGCGCGTAGATATGCTCGAGTGGTGACCATGCCCACCGCATCTGCATTCGCTGACGTGACCGCGTCCGACAGCACACTGCGCCGCTTCCTCCACGGGCTTCCCGGCGTGGACCCCGTCGGCCTCGAAGCGCGCGCCGCGTCTCTCGGTACCCGTTCGATCAAGACGACGGCCAAGGCGTACGCCATCGACCTGGCCATCTCGATGATCGACCTGACGACGCTCGAAGGCGCGGACACCCCGGGCAAGGTCCGGGCGCTCGCCGCCAAGGCCGTCAATCCCGACCCGACCGACCGCACCAGCCCGCGCACCGCCGCGGTCTGCGTCTACCCGGACATGGTGGCGACCGCGAAGGCCGCCCTCGCCGGCACCGACGTCAAGGTCGCCTCCGTCGCGACCGCCTTCCCGGCCGGCCGCGCCGCCCTCGACGTCAAGCTCGCCGACACGCGGGACGCCGTCGCCGCCGGGGCGGACGAGATCGACATGGTGATCGACCGCGGGGCGTTCCTCGCGGGCGACTACCTGAAGGTGTACGAGGAGATCCGCGCCGTGAAGGAGGCCTCGGGCGCCGCGCGCCTGAAGGTCATCTTCGAGACCGGCGAGCTCTCCACGTACGACAACATCCGCCGCGCCTCCTGGCTCGGCATGATCGCCGGGGCGGACTTCATCAAGACCTCGACCGGCAAGGTCGGCGTCAACGCCACCCCCGCGAACACGCTGCTCATGCTGGAGGCGGTGCGCGACTTCCGCGCCCAGACCGGGGTACAGGTCGGGGTGAAGCCCGCGGGCGGCATCCGGACCACCAAGGACGCCATCAAGTTCCTGGTGCTGGTCAACGAGACCGTCGGCGAGGACTGGCTGGACAACCACTGGTTCCGGTTCGGCGCGTCGAGCCTGCTCAACGACCTGCTGATGCAGCGTCAGAAGCTGGCCACCGGACGTTACTCCGGTCCCGACTACGTGACGGTGGACTGATCACCATGACCAAGTTCGAGTACGCACCCGCCCCCGAGTCCCGCTCGGTCGTCGACATCGCGCCGTCCTACGGCCTGTTCATCGACGGCGAGTTCACCGAGGCCGCCGACGGCAAGGTCTTCAAGACCGTCTCGCCCGCCTCCGAGGAGGTGCTCTCCGAGGTCGCCCAGGCCGGCGCCGAGGACGTGGACCGGGCCGTGAAGGCCGCCCGCAAGGCGTTCGAGAAGTGGTCGGCGCTGCCGGGCGCCGAGCGCGCCAAGTACCTCTTCCGCATCGCCCGGATCATCCAGGAGCGCAGCCGCGAGCTGGCGGTCCTGGAGACGCTGGACAACGGCAAGCCGATCAAGGAGACCCGCGACGCGGACCTCCCCCTGGTCGCCGCGCACTTCTTCTACTACGCGGGCTGGGCCGACAAGCTCGACCACGCCGGCTACGGGCGCGACCCCAGGCCGCTGGGCGTGGCCGGCCAGGTCATCCCGTGGAACTTCCCGCTGCTGATGCTGGCGTGGAAGATCGCCCCGGCGCTCGCCACCGGCAACACGGTGGTGCTCAAGCCCGCCGAGACGACCCCGCTGTCGGCGCTGTTCTTCGCGGACATCTGCCGCCAGGCCGGTCTGCCCAAGGGCGTCGTGAACATCATCCCCGGTTACGGGGACACCGGCGCCGCGCTCGTCGAGCACCCGGGCGTCGACAAGGTCGCCTTCACCGGCTCCACAGGGGTCGGCAAGGCCATCGCCCGCCAGGTCGCCGGCACCCGCAAGAAGCTCACCCTGGAGCTCGGCGGCAAGGGCGCCAACATCGTCTTCGACGACGCCCCCATCGACCAGGCCGTCGAGGGCATCGTCACCGGCATCTTCTTCAACCAGGGCCAGGTCTGCTGCGCGGGCTCCCGCCTGCTGGTCCAGGAGTCCATTCAGGACGAGCTGCTGGATGCCCTCAAGCGCCGCCTGTCCACGCTGCGCCTCGGCGACCCGCTGGACAAGAACACCGACATCGGCGCGATCAACTCGGCCGAGCAGCTGGCCCGGATCACGGCGCTCGCGGAGACCGGCGAGGCCGAGGGCGCCGAGCGCTGGTCCCCGGCCTGCGAGATCCCCTCCACCGGCTACTGGTTCGCCCCGACGCTGTTCACCAACGTCACCCAGGCGCACACCATCGCCCGCGACGAGATCTTCGGCCCGGTCCTGTCGGTCCTGACGTTCCGCACGCCCGACGAGGCCGTCGCCAAGGCCAACAACAGCCAGTACGGCCTGTCCGCCGGCATCTGGACGGAGAAGGGCTCCCGCATCCTCGCGGTGGCGAACAAGCTCCGCGCGGGCGTCGTGTGGGCCAACACGTTCAACAAGTTCGACCCGACCTCGCCCTTCGGCGGCTACAAGGAGTCGGGCTTCGGCCGCGAGGGCGGCCGCCACGGCCTGGAGGCGTACCTCGATGTCTGACACGACGAACCGTCTGAGCGTCTTCAAGACCTACAAGCTGTACGTCGGGGGCAAGTTCCCCCGCAGCGAGAGCGGCCGGGTGTACGAAGTGCAGGACCACAAGGGCAAGTGGCTGGCGAACGCGCCGCTCTCGTCGCGCAAGGACGCGCGGGACGCGGTCGTGGCGGCGCGCAAGGCGTTCGGCGGGTGGTCGGGCGCGACGGCCTACAACCGGGGCCAGATCCTCTACCGCATCGCGGAGATGCTGGAGGGCCGCAGGAGCCAGTTCGTGCACGAGGTGGCGCACGCGGAGGGCCTGTCCAAGTCGCAGGCGGCCGAGGTCGTCGAGGCGGCCATCGACCGCTGGGTCTGGTACGCGGGCTGGACGGACAAGATCGCCCAGGTCATGGGCGGGGCGAACCCGGTGGCGGGCCCGTTCTTCAACCTGTCCACCCCCGAGCCGACGGGCGTGGTCGCGATCGTCGCCCCGCGGGAGTCGTCCTTCCTGGGCCTGGTCTCGGTCATCGCCCCGGTGATCGCCACCGGCAACACGGCCGTCGTCGTCGCCTCCGAGAAGGCGCCGCTGCCCGCGCTCTCGCTCGGCGAGGTGCTGGCCACCTCCGATCTGCCCGGCGGTGTCGTCAACGTCCTGTCCGGCAAGGCGGCGGAGATCGCCGGCCCGCTCGCCGCGCACCAGGACGTCAACGCCCTCGACCTGACGGGCGCGGACGCCGAGCTGGCGCGGGAGCTGGAGATCGCGGCCGCGGACAACCTCAAGCGCGTCCTGCGTCCACAGGCTGTGGACGGCGAGGGGGACTTCACCGGGGACCCGGGCACGCACCGCATGACCGCGTTCCTGGAGACCAAGACGGTCTGGCACCCCACCGGCTCCCTGGGCGCCTCCGGCTCGTCCTACTGAGCCGGTCCACGCCGAACGGCTCCGCGTCCCCTCCGTCCGGGGGATGCGGAGCCGTTCTCGCGTCCGAGGACGGGCGGCCCTAGCCGGGGAGCGCGCCCCCCAGCGCAGGGCCGACCACCGGCAGGTTCGGCGCACTGGTCAGCGAGCCGGTCACGCTGGTCGTGTCCACCGGCCGGAAGTCGCCCACCTGCGTGCCGACCCCGTTGTCGAGCGGGTCGACCCCGGTCTGCGCGAGGGGGTTGATCTTCAGGTTCTTGGCGGTGCCCACGACGTGCGGCGCCGCCGCCGACACCCCCTGCATCGCGGCCGCCGCGTCGAGGTCGCCCACCGGCGACGGGACCGCCTGGGCCGTGCCGCCGGTGGCACCGAGGGCGGTGCCGAGGGCCGAAAGGGCCAGCCCGGCCTTCAGAAACGTGTGACGTGCCATGGACGAGGGCTCCTGCCGCGCAGCGTGAGAGGCGTGATCGGTCGAGTACGCAGCGTATTTGAGGTGTGATGCTCGATACCAACGGGTCCCCGGCGGGGTCCCCCGACCGGGTGCATGCCTCAGACTGGTGTCCCGTGAGTTCCCAACCCATCCCGGCCCGCGTCGTGCTGCTCGCGGGGCCCTCCGGCTCCGGCAAGTCCTCCCTCGCGGCCCGCACCGGCCTGCCCGTCCTGCGCCTCGACGACTTCTACAAGGAGGCCGACGACCCGACACTCCCGCTCGTGCCGGGCAGTTCGGACATCGACTGGGACTCCCCGCTGTCGTGGGACGCCGACGCCGCGGTGGCCGCGATCGCCGACCTGTGCGGTACGGGAAGCACGACGGTCCCCGTGTACGACATCGCCACCAGCAGCCGCGTGGACCACGAGGCCTTCGCCATCGGGCGCACCCCGCTCTTCGTGGCGGAGGGCATCTTCGCGGCGGACATCGTGGCGCGGTGCCAGGAGCTCGGGGTCCTCGCCGACGCCCTGTGCCTGCGCGGCCGCCCCTCCACCACGTTCCGCCGCCGGCTCCTGCGGGACCTGCGGGAGGGCCGCAAGTCGGTGCCGTTCCTGCTGCGCCGCGGCTGGCGCCTGATGCGCGCCGAGCGCTCCATCGTGGCCCGCCAGACCGCCCTGGGCGCCCACGCGTGCGACAAGGCCGAGGCCCTGGGCCGCCTGGCCGCCGCGGCGGCCGGCCGGCACCGCACGCCCACGGCGGCGGGCCGGGAGCGCGCGTAACGCACGCCGGCCCGGGCACCCGGAACGCGCCCGGACGCCGGCACGGACTCCAGGCCCCGGACAACGCGCGAGGCCGGACAAGACCCCCCGTCCTGTCCGGCCCGCTCCCCCGTTGCCCCGCTACCCCCGGTTCCCCCCGTGGTGGGCACCCCCGTACCCCGGCCCGCCGCCGCCTCCCCCGAGACCGCGGCCGGCCGCCCCCCGTTCCCCCGTGCTTCCCCCGTACCTTCAGGCCACGAGCTGGCCGAAGGACTCCTCCTCGTCACGGCCGAAGCTGAGGACGTCGTCCTCGCGCAGCCGGCGCAGGGAGCGCCAGATGCTCGACTTCACCGTGCCGACACTGATGTCCAGGATCTCCGCGATCTCCGGGTCCGTACGGCCCTCGTAGTAGCGCAGCACCAGCATCGTGCGCTGGAGCTCGGGCAGCCGGGCCAGCGCCTGCCACAGCACGGCGCGCAGCTCCGTGCCGCGCATCGCGTCGGTGTCGCCGGCGGACTCGGGGAGCTCCTCGGTCGGGTACTCGTCGATCTTCCGCCGCCGCCAGGCGCTGATGTGCAGGTTGGTCATGGTGCGGCGCAGGTATCCGCCGACCGCGGCCTTGTCGCTGATGCGGTCCCAGGCGCGGTACGTCGAGAACAGCGCGCTCTGGAGCAGGTCCTCCGCCTCGAACCGGTCACCGGTGAGGTGGTAGGCGGTGGCGTACAGAGAGGCGCGGCGCTCCTGCACGTACGTGGTGAACTCCACGTCCGTACGGCTCGTCCGCTCCCCCGGTGCCCCTCCGTACGCCTCTCCCCCGTCAGGCACGGCCGCCATGTACGGCGACTTGTGCTGACGCCCGGCGCCGCGAACGCACCCCCGCCCGTTCACGGCGCCGGACTTCTCGGTGCTCCGCGTGACGTCGTGGAGACGCGTGACAACTGCGTTTGAGGTGGTGCTGTGCAGTGCGTTCATCTCACGCCCCCCGTCGGTTGGAGTCTGGCTCGGTCCGGTGCGAAAAAGCTTGCCGGGGGGACTTCATGGCGGTGTCCGCCGACTGTCACAGACCTGTCACAGGGGCGAGCGGTCGAACTCCCCCTCCACCATGGGACAGAATGACGGCGTGCCTTTCCTGTTGCTGATCGAGGACGACGACGCCATCCGCACGGCCCTCGAACTCTCCCTGTCACGCCAGGGCCACAAAGTGGCCACCGCGGCGACGGGTGAGGACGGCCTGAAACTGCTGCGCGAGCAGCGGCCCGACCTGATCGTGCTGGACGTGATGCTGCCCGGCATCGACGGTTTCGAGGTGTGCCGCCGCATCCGGCGCACCGACCAGCTGCCGATCATCCTGCTGACCGCGCGCAGCGACGACATCGACGTCGTGGTGGGGCTGGAGTCCGGTGCGGACGACTACGTGGTCAAGCCGGTGCAGGGACGGGTGCTGGACGCCCGCATCCGGGCGGTGCTGCGGCGCGGCGAGCGCGAGTCGACGGACTCGGCGACGTTCGGCGCGCTGGTCATCGACCGGTCGGCGATGACCGTGACGAAGAACGGCGAGGACCTCCAGCTGACGCCCACCGAGCTGCGGCTGCTGCTGGAGCTCAGCCGCAGGCCCGGCCAGGCGCTGTCGCGCCAGCAGTTGCTGCGGCTGGTGTGGGAGCACGACTACCTGGGCGACTCGCGCCTGGTCGACGCGTGCGTGCAGCGCCTGCGCGCGAAGGTGGAGGACGTGCCGTCCTCGCCGACCCTGATCCGTACGGTCCGGGGTGTGGGCTACCGGCTGGACGTCCCTTCGTGACCGAGTCCGCGAGAAAGGGACCGGGGGCGGGACTTCGCTGGACGAGCCTGCGGCTGCGCCTGGTCGTCGTGTTCGCCCTGGTGGCGCTCACCGCCGCGGTGTCCGCGTCCGGCATCGCGTACTGGCTCAACCGCGAGGCCGTGCTGACGCGTACGCAGGACTCGGCGCTGAACGACTTCCGGCAGGAGATGCAGAACCGGGCCGCGTCGCTGCCGCTGCGGCCCACCGAGGAGGAGCTGCGGCGCACCGCCGAGGAGATGTCGTCCAACGGCGTCGGGTACGGCGTGGTGCTGCTGGCCGAGCGGGCCGAGGGCAAGCCGATCGTGGGGGTGTCCGACCCGGACCGGTTCACGCTGGAGGACGTGCCGCAGTCCCTGCGGGCCGCGGTGGACAAGCAGCACGAGGTGGACGACTCCAACCCGTACCCGTACCACCTGTTCTGGCAGCGCACGACGCGCGGTCAGACGCCGTACCTGGTGGGCGGTACGCGGATAGCGGGCGGCGGGCCGACCGGGTACATGTTCAAGTCCCTGGAGCCCGAGCGGCAGGACCTCAACTCGCTGGCCTGGTCGCTGGGG
This sequence comes from Streptomyces sp. NRRL S-118, assembly GCF_000716335.1. Lineage (GTDB taxonomy): Bacteria > Actinomycetota > Actinomycetes > Streptomycetales > Streptomycetaceae > Streptomyces. The sequence goes on from NZ_JOBL01000104.1 coordinate 87,219, forward strand.
ATCGCCACGCTGCTGGCGCTGCTGGGTTCGGCGCTGCTGGCGCAGGCCGCCGCCACGACCGTGCTGAAGCCGGTGCACCGGCTCGGGGAGGCGGCGCGGCGGCTGGGTGAGGGCGAGCTGGACACCCGGCTCCAGGTGTCGGGCACGGACGAACTGGCCGAACTGTCCCGCACGTTCAACGCGGCCGCCGAGAGCCTCCAGAAGAAGGTCGCGGACATGAGCGCCCGCGAGGAGTCCAGCCGCCGGTTCGTCGCCGACATGTCGCACGAGCTGCGCACGCCCATGACGGCGCTGACCGCGGTGACGGAGGTCCTGGAGGAGGAGCAGGACGGCCTCGACCCGATGATCGCGCCGGCCGTGGCGCTGGTGGTCAGCGAGACGCGGCGGCTCAACACCCTGGTCGACAACCTCATGGAGGTCACCCGCTTCGACGCCGGTACGGCCCGCCTGGTGCTCGACGACGTGGACGTGGCCGACCAGGTCACCGCCTGCATCGACACGCGCGCCTGGCTGGACGCGGTGGAGCTGGACGCCGAGCGCGGGATCGTGGCGCGGCTCGATCCCCGCCGGCTCGACGTGATCCTCGCGAACCTCATCGGCAACGCGCTCAAACACGGCGGTTCGCCGGTGCGCGTGGCGGTGCGGACCGAAGGGGACGACCTGTTCATCGAGGTGCGCGACCACGGGCCGGGCATCCCCGAGGACGTCCTGCCGCACGTGTTCGACCGGTTCTACAAGGCGAGCGCGTCCCGTCCGCGGTCCGAGGGCAGCGGTCTCGGACTGTCGATCGCGATGGAGAACGCGCTGATCCACGGCGGTGACATCACGGCGGCGAACTCGCCCGACGGCGACGGCGCGGTGTTCGTGCTGCGGCTGCCGCGCGACGCGTCGCACACGGTCGACCCGCAGGAACAGCAGCAGAAGGGTGGCGGGCATGAGGGTGCGTGAGCTGCGGCGGGGCATGGCCGGGCTCGCGGGGGCCGCCGTGATCGCCGCCGTCGCCGCGGGCTGCGGCATCCGCCCGACGGTCCCGGTCGACGCGGGCGCCGCGCCCTCGCGGATGCCGTGCAGCCTGTCCCGCGACGCGGAGGCGGACGAGGACGGGCAGGGCATGCCGGTGACGGTGTACCTGGTGTGCGCGTCGGGGCTGGAGGCGGTGCAGCGCGCGGCCGGTCCGGCGCTCACGGACCCCAAGGGCAGCGACGGCCGGCTCCCGGTGGCCAGGGCGCTGCTGGCGCAGCTGACGGCGGAGCCGTCGGCGGACGAGCGGCAGGCGGGCTTCCTGACGTACGTGCAGCCGCCCCTCACCGTCTCGGCGGGGCGCGAGGGCGACCCCGCGGGGACGCTGCGGCTGAGCCGTCAGCCGGACGACCTGCCGCCGGCCGCGCTGTCCCAGCTGGTGTGCACGTACGCGGAGAACGGCGCGACGGACGCCGGGGGCGGGACGGTCGTGCTGGGCGGTCCCGGGGACTACCCGGCGCGCCGGTACACCTGCACGACCGAGGTCAAGGAGCGCCCGGACTCGGCGGTGCCGACGGGCTCGTCCCGCGCCGGGACACCGGCGGCCTGAGCCCGGGGCCGTGTGCCGCGCCGTGAGTACGTGTGCGGTCGTGAGGACGTGTGCGGTCGTGTGGAGGTGTGTGGTGCCGTGAGGACGTGTGTGGCGAGACCGCGGGTGCCACGCGGAACCGATCCTGCCGCTCCACGCGTCTTGTGGGGCGTGCAGCGTCATGGTTCGGGCGGCAGTGCCGCCATCCGCTTCCGCATCGGCTTCCGCGCGGCGGGGCTCGTCCTCCTCCTCGCGCATATGGTGCTGGTGGGCTGGCTGACGCTGCGGCCGCTGGATGTGATGTGGGTGAACGCGGACAACCTGGAGCTGTTCGCGGGCATCAAGGCGGATCTGGCGCTGGGGCCTGCCGAGGCGGCCCGGCGGATCGGCGAAGGGCTGCTGCTGCTGGCGCCGCTGGGTGTGCTGCTGCCGGTGGCGGGCGGCAGGCTGGACGTCTCCCCCTGGGCCTCGCTGGCCCGTACGGTCGCGGCGGGAGCCCTGGTGTCGCTGGCGATCGAGCTGCTGCAGACCGTGGTGCCCGGGCGGGTGGTGGACGTCGACGCGCTGCTGCTGAACACGACCGGGGTGGCGCTGACCCATCTGGCCGTGGTGCCGGCCGCGCGGGCGCGGCTGCGCCGGGGGCCGGTGGTCCGCCGGGACGAGGGGTCTCAGGGTGCGACCCCGACGATTCCCAGGGTCGGTATCGCCCCGTAGTCCGACGCTTTGTCCCCGTGTACCGGGTGAGTATGGATGCAACGACGACGACTCACCAAGGAGGCCACCATGGCCGCACTGACCCGCCCCCGCGACGGACGCATGATCGGTGGAGTGTGCGCGGCGCTGGCACGGCGCTTCGGCACCTCCGCGACGACGATGCGCGCGATCTTCCTCGTGTCCTGTCTGCTGCCCGGTCCGCAGTTCCTGCTGTACCTGGCGCTGTGGATGCTGCTGCCGGCGGAGCGGTCGGCGAAGCCGGCGTGGTGACCCGCCGGGGTGTACGACGACGGGGCGCGCACCCTGGGGAGGGTGTGCGCCCCGTTGCCGTGCGGAGTGTCAGGCGCCGATGCCGGCGGAGCCCAGGCTGCCGCCGACGGGCAGGCCGCCGACGAGGCTGGTGACCGTGCTCGGGTCGACGGGGAGCCCCTGGACGGCTCCGGTGAGACCCTGGGCGGTGGCGAGCACCTCGGGGAGCTGGCTCGGGAGCTGCTGGACGGCGGAGCCGGCGAGCGGCATGGCGACCGGCAGCACCTTGTTGGTGGTTTCCAGAGCGGCGTTGGAGGGGCCCACGACCGCGGAGGCGCTTCCGGCAGCAGTGGCGGCGAAAGCGGCACCGAGAGCGGCGACACCGAGAGTCTTGGCGGCGGACTGCTTCATCGAAAATCGTCCTTGGGGTTCTCGGGGGAGATTGAGCGGCTCTGCAAGCTAGTCAGCCGGTGGCGATCTCCGCAAACACCTGAAACGGCCGGGTCGTGCTCGCCCCGGCCGTTCCTGATAAGGTCCGCGGACCTTGCGAGCGGCTTAACCCCTGGTCGCAGCCGTCTGCGTGAACAGCCATTCGGACTTCAGCTCGGCGTAACCCGGTTTGATGACTTCATTGATCATGGCCAGGCGTTCGTCGAAAGGAATGAATGCTGATTTCATCGCATTGACCGTGAACCACTGCATGTCATCGAGGGTGTAGCCGAACGTCCCGATCAGCCGCTCGAATTCATTGCTCATGCTGGTGCCGGACATCAGGCGGTTGTCGGTGTTCACCGTGGCCCGGAAGTGCAGGCGCCGCAGCAGGCCGATGGGGTGCTCGGCGTACGAGGCGGCGGCGCCCGTCTGGAGGTTGGACGTCGGGCACAGCTCCAGGGGGATCCGCTTGTCGCGCACGTACGCGGCGAGGCGGCCGAGCGTGACGGTGCCGTCGTCGGCGACCTTGATGTCGTCGATGATGCGCACGCCGTGGCCGAGGCGGTCGGCTCCGCACCACTGGAGGGCCTGCCAGATGGAGGGCAGCCCGAAGGCTTCGCCGGCGTGGATGGTGAAGTGGTTGTTCTCCCGCTTGAGGTACTCGAAGGCGTCGAGGTGGCGGGTGGGCGGGTAGCCGGCCTCGGCGCCCGCGATGTCGAAGCCGACGACGCCGCTGTCCCGGTACCGGTTGGCGAGTTCGGCGATCTCCAGGGCGCGGGCCGCGTGGCGCATGGCGGTGAGCAGGGCGCCGACGCGGATGCGGTGGCCGCTTTCGCGGGCGCGCCGCTCACCGAGGCGGAAGCCCTCGTTCACGGCTTCGACCACCTGCTCCAGGGTGAGGCCCTTCTCCAGGTGCTGCTCGGGCGCGTAACGCACTTCGGCGTAGACGACGCCGTCCTCCGCGAGGTCCTCGGCGCACTCGGCGGCGACGCGGACGAGCGCCTCACGCGTCTGCATGACGGCGCAGGTGTGGGCGAACGTCTCCAGGTAGCGCTCCAGGGAGCCGGAGTCGGCGGCTTCGCGGAACCAGGTGCCCAGCTTGTCGGGCCGGCTCTCGGGAAGTGCCGTGTAGCCCGTCTCGCGGGCCAGGTCGATGATCGTGCCGGGCCGCAGACCGCCGTCGAGGTGATCGTGGAGCAGCACCTTCGGGGCGCGGCGGATCTGGTCGGTGGTGGGGAGGTCGGTGGTGGGGCTCGTCATTGTCGAACTCTAGCCCCTACGCGCGTAGAAGGCGCGTCGATACGTAACAGTGACCGCACGTACCGCTGGCGGACATCTGGTCTTCTGAGACTGTTCTGCCATGGCGAACCAGGCGCTCGTGGGGACGGGCAGCGCGCGGGGGCCCCGGCTCGGCCGGGCCGCGGGGACGGATGCGGGAGCGGTGGGCGGTGTGGTGCTCCTGCTCCCGGACGGCGAACCGGAGTCGGGGCGCGGCCCCTCGGCGGTGGCGCACGCGGCGGCCCTGCCGCTGGCGCGGCGGCTGGTGCGGGAGGGCCGGGACGAGGGGCTCGTCGCGCACGTGGTGCGGTACCGGGGCCGCGGGTGGAACGGCGCCGACGCGCGGCTCGCGGCGGACGCGGCGTGGGCGGCGTCGGAAGTGGTGCGCCGTTACGGCGACGTCCCGGTGTGCCTCGTGGGCCGCGGCATGGGCGGCCGGGCGGCGCTGCGCGCGGCCGGCCACACCGCCGTCGGATCCGTGCTGGCACTGGCCCCCTGGCTGCCGGAGGACGACGTGGCGGCCGCGCCGGAACCGGTGAAGCAGCTCGTGGGCCGCCACGTGATGATCGTGCACGGCACGAACGACGCCCGTACGGACCCGGAGTTGTCGTACCGGCTGGCCGTGCGCGCGAAGAAGGCGAACCGCGACACCTGCCGCTTCGAGGTCCACTCGGACGGCCACGCGCTGCGCGAGCACCGCGCCGAAGTGCTCGCGCTGGCCGCCGACTTCGTCCTGGGCGCGCTGTTCGCCCGCCCCTGGTCCCGCCCGGTCGCCGACGCCCTGGCGGCCCCGCCGCCCCTGGGCCTGCGCATGCCCCTCGCCGCCGGCTTCCGCCACGCCCTGCGGCGGCGGTAGCGCGCCGGAGGAGCCCGCCGGGTGCCCGCACGCTCACGCAGGGAGCTGCGCCGCTTCGTTCAGGAGCCGCCCGCGGCGGGAGAGGAGGAACCGCTTGAAGGCCGCCACCGGCGGGGTGTCGGGGTGGCCGTCGAGCCAGGCCACGCCGATCTCGCGGGCCGCGCGCGGAGCCGTCACCGTCAGCTCGACGACACCCGGCCGCGGGACCGCCGGAGGCGGCAGGAGCGCGACGCCCAGACCGGCGGCGACCAGACCGCGCAGGGTCTCGGCCTCCTCGCCCTCGAACGCGACACGCGGTGTGAAGCCCGCTTCGGCGCACAGCGCGTCGGTGATGCGGCGCAGCCCGTAGCCGGGCTCCAGGGTGACGAACGACTCGTCGGCGGCCTCCGCGAGCCGGACGCGCTTGCGGCCGGCCAGCCGGTGGTCGTCGGGGACGACGAGCCGCAGCCGCTGCTCGTCCAGGCGGCGGGCGACGAGGTCCGGGGCGTCGGGGACCGGCGAGGTCAGGCACAGGTCCAGCTCGCCGGAGCGCAGGCGCTCGATCATGGCTTCGCCGTAGTTCTGCACGAGCGTGAAGCGGACCCGGGGGTGGTCGACCCGGAAGGCGCGGATCAGCTCCGGTACCGTCTCCGAGCCCATGGTGTGCAGGAAGCCGAAGGCGACCCGCCCCGCGGAGGGGTCCGCGTCGGCGCGCACGGACTCGGCGGCGCGCTGCACTTCGCCCAGCGCCCGCTCGGCGGAGGCGAGGAAGGTCCGGCCGGCCGGGGTGAGCGAGACGGTACGGCCCTTGCGGGCGAACAGGGCCACGCCCAGGTCCTCCTCCAGCCGCACGACCGCCCGCGACAACGTCGACTGCGGGACGCCAAGTTCCTGCGCGGCGCGCGTCACGTGCTCGTGGCGGGCGACCGCCGCGAAGTGGGCGAGGCGCGGCGCGAGCAGCAGCCCCATGTCTTCTTCGTTACTGTTCGGTGACAGCCAATCCTCTGAGCTGCGTTGATGCGCCATGGGAACGATTAAAGCCGTTCCATGCATTGGACGCATCAACCCCCGGTGCCTACGGTCGGGGTATGCCTTCCGCCAGTACCAAGGCGGCCGCCACCGACGCGGTCGCCGACACCCGTCTTTCCCCCGGCCGCCCCGGTCACCGCCGGATGAGCTTCGCGCTCTTCGCCGCCGGAGTCGCCGCCTTCGCCCTCCTCTACTCGACGCAGGCCCTGCTCCCTGCCGTCTCCGCCGACTTCGGCGTGAGCGCCTCGGCGGCCAGTTGGACCGTCTCCGCCGCCACCGGCGCGCTCGCCCTGTGCGTGCTGCCGCTGAGCGCCCTGTCCGAGCGGTTCGGGCGCCGCGCCCTGATGACCGCCTCCCTCGCGGTCGCCGTGGCCGTCGGCCTCCTCGTGCCGTTCGCGCCGGACCTCCCGTGGCTGGTGGCGCTGCGCGCGGTGCAGGGCGCCGCGCTCGCGGGCCTGCCCGCGTCGGCGATGGCGTACCTGGCGGAGGAGGTACGGCCCAAGGCGCTGATCGCCGCGATCGGCCTCTTCGTCGCGGGCAACAGCATCGGCGGCATGAGCGGCCGGATCGTCACCGGCTGGGCGGCGCAGCTGTGGGGCTGGCGGGCGGCGCTGGCCGCGGTCGGCGTGCTGGCGCTGGTCTGCGCGGTGGTCTTCCGGCTGCTGCTGCCGAGGGCGCGGCACTTCACCGCCGGGTCGCTCCGGCCCCGCGCGCTGGCACGGAACGTGCGCACCCATCTGTCGGACCCGCTGCTGATGCGTCTGTATGCGATCGGCGCGCTGTTCATGACCGTGTTCGGCGCCGTGTACACGGTGATCGGCTACCGGCTCGTCGAGGCGCCGTTCTCGCTCCCGCAGGGCGTGATCGGCTCGGTCTTCCTCGTCTACCTGGTCGGTACGGTGTCGTCCGCCGCGGCCGGCCGGCTCGTCGGGCGGCTCGGGCGGCGCGGGGCGCTGTACCTCGCGGTGACCACCACCGCCGCCGGGCTGCTGCTGTCGCTGGCCGACACCCTGACCGCCGTCCTGGCCGGACTGGTCCTGATCACGGCCGGGTTCTTCGCGGGCCACGCGGTCGCCTCGTCCTCGGTCAGCCGTACGGCGAAGACGGGCCGCGCCCAGGCGTCGGCGCTCTACCAGTCCGCGTACTACCTGGGCAGCAGCGCGGGCGGCACGCTCGGCGCGGTCGCCTTCCACGCCGGCGGCTGGGCCGGAACGGTCCTGCTGGGGCTGGTCGCCGTGCTCGGTGTCGTGTCCCTCACCCTGTACGGGACGCACGCCGCGCGGGTGCGGGAACGCACGTCGCGCGAGATGTACAACCACGCGGCGTCCCCGAGCGTCCTAAGGGCATGACAGTCGCATGGGAGCAGAGGGGGAACACGTGGGTGGGACACGCATACGCGGACGGATGGGGACCGTCCTCGGCCTGACCGGACTGGTCGTACCGCTGACGGTCGCGCTGGGCGCCTCGCCCGCCCAGGCCGCGTCCTGCACGACGTCGGCGGGGCCGTACCAGAAGCAGGTGGAGAAGTTCCTGGGGCGGCCCGTGGACGGCAGGCAGTCGGCGGCCGACTGCAAGGCGATCCAGACGTTCCAGAAGACGCACGGCATCACGCCCTCCGCCGGGTACGCCGGGCCGCTCACCTGGCGCACGATGGACACGATGCTGAAGCAGCGCGCGGCCGGGAAGACTCCCAACAAGGCGGGTCTCTGCCCGACGAACAAGGGCCGCATCGCCTGCGTCGACCTCACCCGGCAGCTGAGCTGGATCCAGGACGGGGCGAAGCTGACGTACGGGCCGGTGCCGGTGCGCACCGGGCGGGACGGCTCCGAGACCCGGACCGGTGCGAAGAAGATCTACCACCGCAACATCAAGCACTGGTCGACGCTCTACAAGGTGTGGATGCCGTACGCGCAGTTCTTCGACGGCGGGCAGGCCTTCCACTCGGTGAACAAGTCCATGTGGAACCCGCCCGGCTCCGCCGGCTGCGTGAACATGCGGGACGCGGACGCCAAGGCGTACTGGAAGCTGCTGCGCAACGGCGACGACGTCCACGTCTGGGGACGCAAGCCGGGAACCTGACGCCCGTTGTCAGTGGGCTCCTGTAGCTTCCGTGAGTGAGGCAAGGGGAAGCGCGACAGGGGTGGACACGATGGGCGACGTGGCACAGCGGGAGCGGCTGGACGAGCTGGAGCGGTACCGCACCGAGCTGACCGGGTACTGCTACCGCATGCTGGGCTCCGCCTTCGAGGCGGAGGACGCGGTCCAGGACACGATGGTGCGGGCCTGGCGCGGCATCGAGAAGTTCGAGGGCCGCGCCAGCCTGCGCTCCTGGCTGTACCGCATCGCGACGAACGTCTGCCTGGACGCGCTGAACGCCGGGAACCGGCGGGCCCGCCCGATGGATCTGACGGCGGCGACACCGGTGGCGCAGGCGCAGCTCAACGCCCGCCCGGAGGTCACCTGGCTGGAGCCGGTGCCCGACGGGCGGGTGCTGCCGTCCACGGCCGATCCGGCGGAGACGGCCGTGTCCCGCGAGACGGTCCGGCTGGCGTTCGTGGCGGCCCTGCAGCACCTGCCGCCGAAGCAGCGGGTGGTGCTGCTCCTGCGCGAGGTGCTGGCGTGGAAGGCGAGCGAGGTCGCCGAGCTGCTGGACACCTCGGTCGCCTCGGTGAACAGCGCGCTCCAGCGGGCGCGCGCGACGCTCGCGGAGTCGGCGCCGGCCGACACCGACGTGGCCGACCCGCTCGACGAGGAGCAGCGGAAGCTCCTGGAGCGGTACGTGGCGGCCTTCGAGGGCTACGACATGGCGGCGCTGACCGCGCTGCTCCACGAGGACGCGACGCTGTCCATGCCGCCCTACGACCTGTGGCTCCGTGGCCACGACGACATCACCGGCTGGATGCTGGGCGTCGGCGAGGTGTGCCGGGGCTCGCGGCTGCTGCCGGTCGTGGCGAACGGCACGCCGGCGTTCGCGCACTACCACCCGGACCCCGAGGGCGGCTTCAGTCCGTGGGCGCTCATGGTCATCGAGATCACCGGCGGAAAGGTCGCGGGGATCACGTCGTTCCTGGACGTGCAGCGCTGGTTCCCCCTGTTCGACCTTCCGGAGCGGCTGGAGGCATGAGGACCGCGCCCAGCCCGGTGAGCTCCAGCAGCGCGCACAGGGCAGGTGGGGCGTTCCTCACGGTCAGCGGGTGACCGAGCCGCTGGGCGGTGAGCCGCAGCCGGGCGAGGGCGTCGAGCAGGGCGAGGTTCGGCCGCGTGACCCCGCCGACGTCGCACTCGACGGGTACTCCGGCCCGCGGCTGTCCGGCGAGCAGGCCGCCCAGCTCCTCGCAGAGGCGCGGGACGTCGCCGGGCTCGATCACGCCGACGACGCGGAAGACTTTCGGATCCGTGGTGTCCACAGGGAGAAGGACCCGCGCCGGGAGCGGAACTCATCGATGGCCGCCGTGTACGCGGGCGGATCAGCCGACGGGGAAGGCGCTGGTCTCCAGGGTCAGGTCGAAGGGGGCGGGAAGGTGGATGTCCTCGCCGGACTTCACCGAGCTGAGGACGCGGTGGACGTCGCCCTCGGGCTCACCGCAGAGGGTGACGGCCGGTCCGGCGGGAGCGAAGCGGTCGATGAGCAGGTAGAGCGGGACCTTGGCCTCCGCGTAGGCAGCGGCTTTGTTCAACCGGTCGTGGCTCGCGTTGGAGAGGGTCGTGAACTCCACGATCAGTTCGACCGCCATGAGGGGGGCGGCCTCGCTCCCCTCCAGCTCCATGGAGGTCTCCTTCTTCGGCTGTGACACCGGTCCCAGCATGCCGAACGGGACCGATGGAGGTCCATCGGTCCCGTTCACCCGTGACGAGGTCAGGCGATACGTTCCAGCACCACCGGGGTCGGCTCGTGGGCCGTGCCCTCGGCGGCGATGTCGTAGCTGCCGTCCAGGGACTTCAGCGCGTACTCGAAGCGCTCGGGGGTGTCCGTGTGGAGGGTCAGCAGGGGCTGGCCCGCCGTGACGGTGTCGCCCGGCTTGGCGTGGATCTCCACGCCGGCGCCCGCCTGCACCGGGTCCTCCTTGCGGGCGCGGCCCGCGCCGAGGCGCCAGGCGGCGACACCGACGCCGTAGGCGTCCAGGCGGGTGAGCACGCCCGAGGAGGGGGCCGTGACGACGTGCTGCTCACGGGCGACCGGGAGCGTGGCGTCCGGGTCGCCGCCCTGCGCGGCGATCATGCGGCGCCAGACGTCCATCGCGGAGCCGTCGGCGAGGGCCTTCGCCGGGTCGGCGTCCTTGATGCCGGCCGCGTCGAGCATCTCGCGGGCGAGGGCGACGGTCAGCTCCACGACGTCGGCGGGGCCACCGCCGGCGAGGACCTCGACGGACTCGCGGACCTCCAGGGCGTTGCCCGCGGTCAGGCCGAGCGGCGTGGACATGTCGGTCAGCAGCGCGACCGTCCTCACACCGCTGTCGGTGCCCAGCGCCACCATGGTGGAGGCGAGCTCGCGGGCGTCCTCGATGGTCTTCATGAACGCGCCGGTGCCGACCTTCACGTCCAGGACCAGGGAACCCGTCCCCTCGGCGATCTTCTTGGACATGATCGAGGAGGCGATCAGCGGGATGGCCTCGACCGTGCCGGTGACGTCGCGCAGCGCGTACAGCTTCTTGTCGGCCGGCGCCAGACCGTCGCCCGCCGCACAGATCACGGCGCCCGTCGTGTCGAGGACGTGCAGCATCTCCTCGTTCGACAGCAGCGCCCGCCAGCCGGGGATGGACTCCAGCTTGTCGAGCGTGCCACCCGTGTGGCCGAGTCCCCGGCCGGACAGCTGCGGCACGGCCGCGCCGCAGGCGGCGACCAGCGGCGCGAGCGGCAGCGTGATCTTGTCACCGACGCCGCCCGTGGAGTGCTTGTCGGCGGTCGGGCGGGAGAGGGACGAGAAGTCCATGCGCTCGCCGCTCGCGATCATCGCGGCGGTCCAGCGGGCGATCTCCGTCCGGTTCATGCCGTTGAGCAGGATCGCCATCGCCAGCGCCGACATCTGCTCGTCGGCGACCTCGCCGCGCGTGTACGCGTCGATGACCCAGTCGATCTGCTCGGGGCTCAGCTCGCCCCCGTCCCGCTTGGTGCGGATGACGGAAATCGCGTCCATGGGTGAGGTGTTTCCTTCCAGTGGCTTACTGGGCGAGGTGCTGCGGCCCGAAGGCCTGCGGCAGCATCTCGCCGAGGGTGAGCACCCCGGCGGGGGTGTCCAGCAGCAGCTCGTCGCCGCCGAACTCGTACAACAGCTGGCGGCACCGGCCGCACGGCACCAGCACCCGGCCGCGGCCGTCCACGCACACGAAGTGCGTGAGCCTGCCGCCGCCCGTGGCCTGGAGCTGCGAGACCAGCCCGCACTCGGCGCACAGGCCGATGCCGTACGAGGCGTTCTCCACGTTGCAGCCGGTGACCGTGCGCCCGTCGTCCACGCGGGCGGCCGCGCCGACCGGGTAGCCCGAGTACGGGGCGTACGCCCGGGACATGGCGTCCCGGGCCGCCTCGCGCAGGCCCTCCCAGACGTCGGGCGTCACTTGCCCTGGCCCCTCTTGTAGGGCAGGCCGTCCGCCTTCGGCATGCGCAGCCGCTGCGCGGACAGCGCCAGCACCAGCAGGGTGGCGACGTACGGCGCGGCGTCCACGAACTGGCTGGGCAGCCGGTCGGTGTTGACGTACCAGAGGAGCAGGCCGGCCGCGACGACGGCGGAGACGCCGGCGGCGACGTACTTCTTCTTGTACAGCTGCCAGACGAGGAAGGCGACGAGCAGGATCGCCAGCAGCAGGAGCATGGCGTGGACGTTCTCGGCGCCGCCGCGCAGCTTGAGGCTGTCGGTGAAGCCGAACAGTCCGGCACCGAGCGCCATGCCGCCGGGCATCCAGTTGCCGAAGATCATCGCGGCGAGACCGATGTAGCCGCGGCCGCCGGTCTGGCCCTCCTGGTAGATGCCGGTGGAGACGATGGCGAGGAAGGCGCCGCCGAGGCCCGCGAGGCCGCCGGAGACGATCACGGCGATGTACTTGTACTTGTAGACGTTGACGCCGAGGGACTCGGCGGCGACGGGGTTCTCACCGCAGGAGCGCAGGCGCAGGCCGAAGCCGGTGCGCCACAGGATCCACCAGGTGGCCGGGACGAGCAGCAGCGCGACGACGGTCAGCAGCGACAGGTTGGTGACCAGGCCGCCGAGCACGCCCGCGAGGTCGGAGACGAAGAACCAGTGCTTGGCCTGGAGATCGGCCAGTCCGTCCGACAGCCCCGGGATGGTGATGTCGGTGATCCGGTCGATGCGCGGGGACTGCTTGGAGGAGCCGCCCGGGGCCTCGGCGAACGTGAAGTTCGACAGGTAGCGGGTGGCGCCGGTGGCGAGGATGGTGATGGCCACACCGGAGACGATGTGGTTCACGTTGAAGGTGACCGTCATGAGCGCGTGCAGCAGGCCGCCGAGCGCGCCGCCGGCGATGCCCAGCAGGACACCGGTCCACGGCCCCCACTGGTAGCCGGCCCAGGCACCGAACCAGGTGCCGACGATCATCATGCCTTCGAGGCCGATGTTGACCACGCCGGCCCGCTCGGACCACAGGCCGCCGAGGCCCGCCAGACCGATCGGGACGGCCAGCTGGAGGGCGCCGGAGACCTGGCCCACGGAGGTGAGGTCGTTGGCGCCGCTGATCACGCGGACCAGGGAGAACAGGGCCAGTCCGCCGGCGATGATCAGCAGGATGACGGGCAGGGAGAGCCGGCGGCGGCCGCCGCCCTTCCTGGGCGCCGCGGCAGCGGCCGTGACAGTGCTCGTGGACTCGCTCATGCCGCCACTTCCTCCTTGTTCTTGCGGGCCTGGGCGGCAAGCTCCTCGCCGACCTTCTGCTGCTGACGGCGCAGCCCGTACTGGCGGACGAGTTCGTACGCCACGACGACGGAGATCACGATCAGGCCCTGCATGATCGTGGCGATCTCCTTCTCGAAGCCGTACTGGTCCAGCGACGCGGACGCCTTGTCGAGGAAGGCGATGAGCAGCGCGGCGAAGAAGATGCCGACCGGGCTGTTGCGGCCGAGCAGGGCGATGGTGATGCCCGTGAAGCCGACGCCGACCGGGAAGCTCAGGCTGTACGTGTGGGTCTGGCCGAGCAGCATCGGCATACCGGCGAGACCGGCGACCGCACCCGAGATCAGCATGGCCGTGAGGATCATCCTCTTGGCGTCCACGCCGCTCGCCTGGGCGGCGGACCCGCTGGCGCCGGTGGCGCGCAGGTCGAAGCCGAAGCGGGTGCGGTTGAGGACGAACCAGTAGACGATGCCGAGGGCGAAGGCGACGAAGGTGAAGCCGTAGATGGTGCCGCCGTCCACGTCCAGACCGGGCATCCAGCCGGACTCGGCGATCTCACCGGTGGTCAGGTCGTTGGAGCCGGGGGGCTGCACGCCGAGGTTGGCGGGCAGGATCATCCAGGCGATGAGGCTGGTCGCGATGGCGTTCAGCATGATCGTGGAGACGACCTCGCTGACGCCGCGGGTGGTCTTCAGCACGCCCGCGATGCCGGCCCACAGGGCGCCGACGAGCATCGCGACGAGGACGATCAGCAGGATGTGCAGCGGGCCGGGCAGCTCGACGGCCGCACCGACGACCGCGGCGAGCATCACGGCGAGGCGGTACTGGCCGTCCACACCGATGTTGAACAGGTTCATCCGGAAGCCGATGGCGACCGCCAGCGCGGCGAGGTAGTACGTGCCGGTCTGGTTGAGGATGAGGACCTGGATGTCGGTGTACTCCAGGCTCTGGAACATGATCCGGTACGGCTCGAACGGATCACGGTCCGAGGCCAGCAGCACCACCGAGGTGAGCAGGAAGGCCACGACCAGCGCGAGCGCCGGGCCGGCGAGGCCCAGGATCAGCCGGTCCTTGTCGAACTTCTTCATCGGCCCTCACCGTTCGGGTTCTCGTCGTGGTGCTCAAGGTGGCCGGTGGCGGCGCCGGTCATGGCCGAGCCCAGCTCCTCCGGAGTGATCGTGGCGGGGTCGGCGTCCGCGACCAGCCGGCCGCGGTACATCACCCGCAGGGTGTCGGAGAGCCCGATGAGCTCGTCCAGGTCGGCGGAGATCAGCAGCACCGCCAGGCCCTCGTGGCGGGCCTCGCGGATCTGGTCCCAGATCTGCGCCTGTGCGCCGACGTCCACGCCGCGGGTGGGGTGGGCGGCGATGAGGAGCTTGGGGGCGTGGCTCATCTCACGGCCGACGATCAGCTTCTGCTGGTTGCCGCCGGAGAGGGAGGCCGCGGTGACCTCGATGCCGGGGGTGCGCACGTCGTACTCGCGCACGATCCGCTCGGTGTCCTTGCGGGCGGCCTTGAGGTTGAGGATGCCGTGCTTGCTGTTGGGCGCCTCGGTGACGTGGCCGAGGATGCGGTTCTCCCACAGCGGGGACTCCAGCAGCAGGCCGTGGCGGTGACGGTCCTCGGGGATGTAGCCGATGCCGCCCTCGCGGCGCTTGCGGGTCGGCGCCTGCGAGATGTCGGCGCCGTCGAGGGTGATCACGCCGCCGTCGAGGGCGCGCAGGCCGATCAGCGCCTCGATGAGCTCGGTCTGGCCGTTGCCCTCCACACCGGCGATGCCCATGACCTCGCCCTTGTGGATGGTGAAGCCGATGCCGGCGAGGACCTCGCGGACGATGCCGTCGGGGTCGGTCTCGGTGAGGCGCAGGTCCTCGACCGTCAGCATGGGTACGTCGGTGACCGTGGACTCGCGGGTCTCGGGCGACGGCAGCTCGGCGCCGACCATCAGCTCGGCGAGCTGCTTGGTGGTGGCGGTGCGCGGGTCGGCGGTGCCGACGGTGGTGCCGCGCCGGATGACGGTGATGTCGTCGGCGACGGACAGCACCTCGCCCAGCTTGTGCGAGATGAAGATGACCGTCAGGCCCTCGGCCTTGAGCTCGCGCAGGTTGGCGAAGAGCGCGTCGACCTCCTGCGGGACGAGCACGGCGGTCGGCTCGTCCAGGATGAGGGTGCGGGCCCCGCGGAACAGGACCTTGAGGATCTCCACGCGCTGGCGGTCGGCGACGCCGAGCTGCTCCACGAGGACGTCCGGGCGGATGTTCAGCCCGTACGCGTCCGAGATCTCCATGATCTTCTTACGGGCCTTGGCGCCGATGCCGTACAGCTTCTCGCTGCCGAGGACGACGTTCTCCAGCACGGTGAGGTTGTCGGCCAGCATGAAGTGCTGGTGGACCATGCCGATGCCGATGGCGATGGCGTCGGCGGGGCTGGAGAAGGAGACCTGCTTGCCGTCGATCGTGATGGTGCCCTCGTCCGGCTTCTGCATGCCGTAGAGGATCTTCATCAGGGTCGACT
Organism: Streptomyces sp. NRRL S-118; assembly: GCF_000716335.1. GTDB lineage: Bacteria > Actinomycetota > Actinomycetes > Streptomycetales > Streptomycetaceae > Streptomyces. The sequence continues at coordinate 102,657 of NZ_JOBL01000104.1, forward strand.
TGCCGGCACCGTTCTCACCGATCAGGGCGTGGACCGTGCCCTTGCGGATGGTGATGTCGATGTCGTGGTTGGCGACGACGCCGGGGAAGCGCTTGGTGATGCCGCGCAGTTCTACGGCGGCGGCAGCCGGCGGCGATGACGGACTGGACGCGTTGATGACGCACTCTCCTTGGCGGGAAAGGAGCTTCAGGAGCGGAGGGCGGGTGGGCAGGTGCCGAAGTTACCGCGCGGCACGGGGCTCTACGCGCGTAGCGACAACGAAGGGGAAAAAGCGGGGCCGGAACGTGGTCCGGGTCCGGAGAGGCGGCTCTCGCCGCGCTCTCCGGACCCGCGGTACCGGTACCGGCCGCGCGGTTACGGGGCGGTCTTGACCTTGATGGTGCCGGCGATGATGGCCGCCTTGGCCTTGTCGACCGCGGCGGTCACGTCGGTCATCTTGGTGAAGGCCGGGTTGGAGGTGGCCAGGCCCACGCCGTCCTTGTCCAGGCCGTAGCGGATCTCACCGGACTGCGGCTTGCCGTCCTTGACCGACTTGATCAGGTTGTAGACGGAGTCCGCGACGTCCTTGGTCACCGAGGTGAGGATGTACTCCTTGTAGGCCGCGAGGCCCTTCTGGTTGTACTGGTCGGAGTCGACGCCGATGGCCCACTTCTTGGCCTTGGCGGCGGCCTCGATGGAGCCGGAGCCGGCGAGACCGGCGGCCGCGTAGATCACGTCGGCGCCCGCGTCGATCTGGCCCTGCGCGGCGGCCTTGCCGAGGTCCGGCTTGGAGAAGCCACCGAAGTCCGGCGGCTGCGTCAGGTACTGGACCTTGACGTTGACGCTCTTGTTGGTGTCCTTGACGCCCTGGACGAAGCCCGCCTCGAACTTCTTGATGAGCGGGGTCTCCACGCCGCCGATGAAGCCGACGGTGTTGGACTTGGTCACCTTGGCGGCGGCGACGCCGGCCAGGTAGGAGCCCTGCTCCTCGTTGAAGACCAGGTTGGCGATGTTCTTGCCGGTCTTCGAGGTGTCGTCGATGAGGCCGAAGGTGGTCTTCGGGAACTTCGGGGCGACCTCGGCGATGGCCGGCGCGTAGGCGAAGCCGACACCGATGACGGGGTTGTTGCCGGCGCGGGCCAGCTCGGTGAGGCGCTGGACCTTGTCCGGGTCGCCCTCTCCCTCGCTGGGCTCGGCTTCGGCACCCTTGACGCCCAGCTCCTTCTCGGCCTTCTCCAGGCCGGCGTAGGCGGCGTCGTTGAAGGACTGGTCACCGCGGCCGCCGATGTCGTACGCGATGGCTGCCTTGGGCTCGCCGTCGGAAGCGGTGTCCGACGACTTTCCGCCACACGCGGTGGCGCTGAGCGCGAGTGCCGCGGACGCGACGCTCACGGTTGCGATCCTGGTGATCCGGCGCAAGGGGGGCTCCTTCGACCTGACCGAAGCGCCACTTCGGCGCTGGTTTCGCGGCGATCGTAACGCGCGTAGATGTCAGGTAAAGGCCTGTTCGGTAGCCGTTACCAGATCGACGCGAACAGCGGATGGCCGCGGGGGATCGAGGACGCGGCGACACGCGTTCGAACCCTTTCGGCCGTGCGGCACAGTGTCACCCGGCGGCCACGCCGCGTGGCGCTCGGCGGGCGCGCGGGGCCGGGAACCGGCCTCCGGCACCGGGCCGGAGCCGGCCGGTCCGGAGGCCCCCGCGCCCGTGTCAGGAGGGGCGGCGGCCGTCGAGGAGGGCCGCGGCCGTGAAGAGTTCGACGCCGACCTTGATCGCGGACTCGTCCACGTCGAAGTCGCCGCGGTGCAGGTCATGCTTGGCGGGGTCACCCGGGCGGCGGACGCCCAGGCGCGCCATGGCGCCCGGCACGTGCTCCAGGTACCAGGAGAAGTCCTCGCCGCCGAGGCTCTGCTCGGTGTCCTCGATGGCGTACGCCCCGCACCGCTCGGCCATCGCGTCGTGCAGCAGCTCCGTGACCGCCGGGTCGTTGACGACCGGCGGGACGCCGCGCACGTACTCGATCTGGCACTTGGCGCCGTGCAGCGTCGCCACCTCGTCGATGGCGGCGTACACCTGGTCGGGGGCCTCCCGCCAGGCCGCCAGGTCCAGGCAGCGCACGGTGCCGCCGAGTTCGGCGTGCTGCGGGATGACGTTGGGGGCGTGACCGCACTCGATGCGTCCCCAGGTGAGGGCGAGTCCCGCGCGGGCGTCGATGCGGCGGGCCAGCACGGCGGGCGCGTCGGTCGCCACGCGGGCGGCCGCGGTGACGAGGTCCGTCGTCAGGTGCGGCCGGGCGGTGTGGCCGCCGGGACCGGCGAGGGTGACCTCCAGGCGGTCGCACGCCGAGGTGATGGCCCCGGTGCGCAACCCGATGCGCCCGGCGTCCACCCGGGGGTCGCAGTGCACCGCGATGATCCGCCCCACGCCGTCCAGGACGCCCGCCTCGACCGCGTCGACCGCACCGCCGGGCAGCACCTCCTCGGCGGGCTGGAAGACCACCCGGACCGCGTTCGGCAGCAGGCCCTGGCGGTCGAGGTCGGCGAGGACCAGCGCGGCGCCCAGGGCGCACGTGGTGTGGACGTCGTGGCCGCACGCGTGGGCGCGGTCGGGCACGGTCGACCGGTACGGCACGTCGGTCTTGGTGTCGGGGATGGGCAGCGCGTCGATGTCCGCCCGGATGGCGAGCATGGGACGTACGCCGTCCCAGGTGCCGATGTCGCACGTGAGCCCCGTACCGCCCGGGAGGACCCGCGGGCGCAGCCCGGCCGCCTCCAGGCGGGTCTTGAGCGCGGCCGTCGTACGGAACTCCTGGAAACCGAGCTCGGGATGCATGTGCACATCCCGGCGGAACGCGATCAGCTCGGCACGCAGCTGCTCGGGCAGCGTACCGAGGAGGGGCGTTTCGCCGGGAACGTCGGTTTCGGGGTCGCGGGACATCAACTTGTTCACCCCTGAAAGGGTAGGCGCGTTTCGCCCTCAACTAACGTGTGATCTACAAAACTTCAGCCCGATAGGGGAAAGAAACCTGGTTGGACGGGCTTGAGCGGCACACCAAGTGGGTAAGCTCACGGTTTTTCGGCCTTTTGTCGATCTTTCGTTCGGTGGTAGGCGGGCGGGCGTCACGCACCCGTCAGCGACAGCCCGTGCGCGCTGCGTGCCGACTCCGTGACCCCGGCCAGGAAGCCCCGCGCCCGGGGGGAAGCGGTCGCGCGCAGCCACTCCGGCGCGATCGCGCAGACCGTGATGGTGATCCCGGTGCCGGCGAGCGCCGGCGGCAGGGTGTGCACGACCGTGGACGGGAAGCTGAGGACCGTGCGCCCGATCGGGCCGCGCCGGGCGATCAGCTCCAGCGGCAGCTCGGGGCGGACGATCTCCAGGCCCGTCGTGACGGCGATCCGGTGCAGCTTCTCGACGCTCTCGCGGCGGTGGGCGAAGTACCGGGTCGCGCCGTGCGCCGCCGCGAGGGCGGCGACCGCCTGCGCGTACCGGTCGGGGTCCACCACGCCGGTCTCGACCAGCGAGGTGCCGACCAGGTCCGCGCCCCGGGTGAGGCGGGGCGGACCGAAGCGGGCGCGGGTCCACGCGAACCGGTTGGGGGTGACGGTGGTGCCCGGCGGCGCCTCGACCGGCAGCGCCGTGAAGACCTCCACGCTGCGCCGGCCCGCGGGGGCGAGCCGCCGCCGCGCCAGTGCCGTGACGGGGGCGAGGGCAAGCTCCCGCGGCGCACGCAGGCCACCGGGGCGGTGCCAGCGCACGAGACGCTCGCCGCGCGCCAGCTGCGCCGTGAACTCCATCGTCGCGGTGCCGTCGTCCACCACGGTGAGCGCGCGCGGCCCGAAGAGCGTCAGCAGCAGCTGCACGTACCGCGAGAACGGGTCGCCGACGATCACGCGCTCGGCGGCGCGCAGCAGCGGCGCGAGGTCCCGCAGGGTCCGCGGCAGGGAGCCCCGCCCGGCGCGGGCCTCCTGCCAGCGGACGGCCACGCCCTCGTCGCGGGCGATCCCGGCCATGCGGCGCAGCTGACCGCGGGACATGGGGTCGGTGGGCGACAGGACGACGACGGTCAGGTCCCGCCGCCCGGTGTGGTGGCTCCACTCCAGGACGTTCAGGAGCTGGACGGGGCTCTCGACGAAGGCCAGGTTCGCTGCCGCCGCCGGGTCGGCGGCCGTCATACCGCGGCCACGACGCGGCGGAGCTTCTTCATGGGGGCCAGCTCCGACTCGTACACCCTCTTGACGCCGTCGCCGAGCGCGGTCTCGATGGTGCGGATGTCGCGCACGAGCCGGGTGAGGCCCTGCGGCTCCACGGAGGCCGCCTGGTCGGAGCCCCACATGGCGCGGTCGAGGGTGATGTGCCGCTCGACGAAGCAGGCGCCCAGGGCGACGGCGGCGAGCGTGGTCTGCAGGCCGGTCTCGTGGCCGCTGTAGCCGATGGGGATGTTGGGGTAGTCCCGCATGAGCGACTCGATCACCCGCAGGTTCAGCTCCTCGGCCTTCGCCGGGTAGGTGGAGGTGGCGTGGCAGAGCAGGATGTTGTCGCTGCCGAGCACCTCGACGGCGTGCCGGATCTGGCGCGGGGTGGACATGCCGGTGGACAGCACGACCGTGCGGCCGGTGGCGCGCAGGGTGCGCAGCAGCTCGTCGTCGGTGAGGGACGCGGAGGCGACCTTGTGGGCGGGCGGGCCGAACTTCTCCAGGAAGGCGACGGCCTCGGTGTCCCAGGGGGAGGCGAACCAGTCGATGCCGCGCTCGCGGCAGTGCGCGTCGATGGCGCGGTACTCGTCCTCGCCGAACTCGACGCGGTGGCGGTAGTCGATGTACGTCATCCGGCCCCAGGGGGTGTCGCGCTCGATGTCCCACTGGTCGCGCGGGGTGCAGATCTCGGGGGTGCGCTTCTGGAACTTCACGGCGTCGCAGCCGGCGTCGGCGGCCGCGTCGACGAGGGCGAGGGCCTTGTCGAGGTCGCCGTTGTGGTTGATGCCGATCTCGCCCGTGATGTAGACGGGACTGCCGGGGCCGACGGTCTTGCGGCCGAGGGTGCGCAGGCGGGAGTTCACGGTCATGGTTCCTTAGGTGGTGGGGAGGGTCTGCAGCTCGGGTCCGAGGAGCCAGCCGGCGATCTCGCGGATCGCCCCGGCGCCGCCCGGCGCTCCGGTGACGGCACGGGCGGCGGCCCGTACGGCCTCGTGGGCGCTCGCGACGGCGACGGGCCAGCCGACGAGTCCGAAGCAGGGCAGGTCGTTGACGTCGTTCCCGGCGTAGAGCACGCGCCCGGGATCGATGGCGTGGTCGTCGCACCACTGCTTGAGTGCGAGGTCCTTGCGGTCGACGCCGTGCAGGACGGGCACGGCGAGCTTGCGGGCGCGGGCGGCCACGACCGCGTTGCGCTCCGTGGACAGGATCAGCAGCCGCACACCCGCGCGGCGCAGCGCGGCGATGCCCAGGCCGTCGCCGCGGTGCACGGCGACGAACTCGTGCCCGTCGGCGTCGACGAGCACCCGGTCGTCGGTCTGGGTGCCGTCGAAGTCGAGGACGACGGCGTCGACGTCCGCGGCGGTCGGCGTGGCCGGCTCGTCCAGCAGCGGGGCGAGCGCGCGGGCGCGGGCGAGGTCGTGCGGGTCGTCGATCTCCAGCACCCGGGCCGGGTCGGTGACGACCAGCGCGGTGCGTCCGAAGAACCGGTGCCGGTGCGTACGGAAGCCGCGCGCCTCCATGCCGTACGCGGCACCGGTCTCCAGGTACTCGGGCTCCCGCTCCTGCCGGCGGGGACGGCGCGCCGTGTCGTGGTTGACGCCGAGGGCGCCGCGGGAGCCGTCCGGCCCGGCGGCGGACCGCCGCCACAGGAAGGCGTGCGACGGGGCGACGGTCAGGGCGGTGTCGGCGCCGCGGTCCAGGATCTCGGCCGCCACGCCGTCGACGTCCGCCGCGGTCAGGAACGGGCTGGTGCACTGGACCAGGAGGACCACGTCGGCGCGGCGGCCGTGCAGCGCTTCGAAGGCGTCCATCGCGTGGAGCACCGCCGACTCGCTGGTCGCGGTGTCGCCGGACAGGGCGGCGGGGCGCGGTACGGCCTCGGCGCCCGCGGCGCGCGCCGCGGCGGCGGTCCGGGGGTCGTCGGTCGAGACGACGACGTCCGTCACGAGGCGGGCGCCCCGGCAGGCGCGCACGGCACGGGCGACCAGCGGGACGCCGCCCACCGGTGCGAGGTTCTTGGCGGGCACGCCCTTCGAACCGCCGCGGGCGGGGATCACGGCCAGCACGGTGGGACGCCCGTCCCCCGCGTCCCGCGTCCCGGGGCGGCTCACAGCTCCCCCAGCCGGCGGACCACCGGGGCCACGCGCTGCACCCCGTGGCGGTACACCGAGCGCGCCGCGTCGCGCAGGGCGCGCCGAACCGGGCCGGCGGCGGGCGCCGCGGCCGCGCTGTCCAGGCGGTGGCGGGCCAGGACGCCGGGAAGGTAGCCGGGGGCCGTCGCCCGCGTGTACCAGGGCGCGGGGGGCGGCAGCGGCGGCCCGGCGAGCAGGTCGAGCACCCGGGCGCGGGCCGCGTCGAAGGCCCGCTCGTACGCGCCGTGCGACGCGACGCCCTGCGCCGCCAGCCACGCCTCGTCCGGCACCGGGCGGTGCCCGCCGTCGAGGGCGTCCCAGGAGGTGAGCAGCCCGGAGCCGATGAAGTGGTGGTTGCCGAGCGCCTCGCGGACGCCGAGGTCGGTCAGCACCGCGGTGGGGACGCGCCGGTGCAGGGCCTCCAGCGCGGCCGTCGACGAGACCGTGACCAGCAGGTCCGTACGGTCGAGGACCTCGCCCATGTGGCCGTGGACCAGTCTCAGGTTGGGCGGCAGGGGGCCGCGCGCCAGCTTCTGGTACGGGTGCTCCTCGAGGTGCGTGGTGTGCTCGCCGGGCCGGGAGCGCAGCTTCAGCAGCACCTCGCGGTGGGGGTGCAGCAGGGCGTGCCCGGTCAGCCGGCGCAGCAGGTACGCGCGCTCCTCGCGGGTCGCCGGTACGGAGGGCTGCGCGGCGAAGACCACCGTGTCGCGGTCCTCGCGGGGCGTGTACGGCGCCCCGCCGAGGAACGGCAGCGCCGCCTCGACCACCGCCGAGGGGTCGGCGCCGACGCCCTCGTACACGGCGCGGAACCGCTCGGCGTCGTGGCGCGAGTTGGCGAGGACGAGGTCCGCGCCGTGCCGCAGCAGCAGCCCGTCGGCGAGCTTCTCGTAGACGACGCCGACGTACCCGGTGACGACGACCGGCCGCGGGTGCGGCGGCGCCCCGGCGAGGGCGTGCAGCATCGCCTGCACGGTGCCGCCGACGAGCGCGAGGACGACGACGTCGTACGCCTCCTCCCGCAGCACCCGCAGGAACCCGGCTCCCGTCACCTCCCGCGGCGCGCCCACGCCGGCGCCGGTCTCGGCGAGCTGGCGCGCGGTCGGGGTGGCGCGGCCGCGCAGCACGAAGCCGGTGACCCGGCCGTCCTCGGGGGCGATGCGGCGCGCCGTCAGCGCGCCCCACTTCCATCGGGTGTCGGAATCCGCGAGAACCGCGATCCGCACCGCTGCACTGGTTCGTGATGGCACGCCGAGGACGTTAGGAAGGCGTTCCGCTTCGCGGCCCAACTGGGCGGCAACAAACGGTGAACAGCACCTGGCAGCAATCCGGTTAATAAGCGCGCCGCTCAGTGTTCACCGCACATCCGTCCACCGGCCAGGACGAATGCCGGAACGGCCCCCTACCGTCTCGCGAGTGGTCAAGCTCTCCGTCGTCGTGCCGTTCTTCAACGTGCAGACATACGCTCCCGACGCCCTCGAAAGCCTGCGTGCCAATGCGCGGGACGATTTCGAATTCCTCCTGGTCGACGACTGTTCGACCGACGGAACGCAGGAGATCCTGCAGCGCGCGGCCCGCGAGGTCCCGGGCGCGGTGCTGCTGAGACACGCGCGCAACGCCGGGCTCGCCACCGCCCGCAACACCGGCATCGACGCGGCGCGCGGCGAGTACCTCGCCTTCCTCGACGGCGACGACTGGCTGGCGCCCGGCCACTTCGCCCGACTCCTCGCCGCCATCGAGGAGTTGGGGTGCGACTTCGTCCGCACGGACCATGTGCAGTGCACCGGCAGGACGCGGACGGTGCACCGCGTCCCGGTGGGCCGGCGCGGGGAGGTGCTGCGGCCCAGGGACGCGATCCTGCCGACCGGGCGGTCCACTTCGGTGGACTACCCGTACGCCTGGGCCGGCATGTACCACCGGCGCCTCGCCGAGCGGGGGCTGCTGCATTTCACCGACGGACTGCGGACCGCGGAGGACCGGCCGTGGATATGGCGGCTGCACCGGGAAGCGGATTCCTTCGCGGCGGTGAGCTCGCTCTCCCTCTTCTACCGGCGCGGCGTCTCCTCGTCCCTCACGCAAATCGGAGACATTCGGCAGCTCGATTTCATCCGCGCTTTCGACCAGGTTCTCGAGGAAACGGCGAAGGATCCGGATTCCGCTCGGCTGCTGCCGAAAGCGGTGCGCACGTATTGCGCGATCATCGCCCACCACATGGGTTCCGGCCGGTTCGAGGCGCGGGTCGCCCGCACCTTGCGCAGCCGGAGCGCGGCGGCGCTGCGCCGGATGCCGCAGGACGTCCTGACGGACGCGCTCGCCACGATGGACGGCGAGCGGGCGGCGCTGCTGCGCGCCCTGCGCCGCCGCCCGGTGAAGGCGGGAGCGGCCTCGTGAGCACGCAGATCTTCTACGCCTCGACGCTGTACGGGGCGGTGACGCTCGCCGCCGCGATCGACAGCGGCTGCTTCGAACCCGCCGACCGGCGGCTGCTGCTGGTCGCCAACAACGCGGCGACGCCGGAGACGGCCGTCCCGCTCGACCGGATGCCGGGCTTCGACCGGCTGAGCCACCGCTTCGACGCCGTCCTGTCGTGGAACGACGCCGTCGCGCCGTTCCACCCCGGCGGCTGGACCCCGCGCCCCGACGACGTACCGCTGTGGGAGCGGTACCTGCGGCTGCTGTGGGGGCTGGGCGACGACCGCGTGGCACTGGCCGTCGAGTCGCTCCAGGTCCCGCCCGCGCTCACGGTGGCGCAGCTGTTCCCGGAGGCCGCGATCGACGTGTACGCCGACGGGCTGATGAGCTACGGGCCCACCCGCAACCGGATCGACCCGCTCGTCGGGGAGCGCGTGCGCAGGCTGCTGCACCTGGATCTGGTGCCGGGCCTGCGGCCGCTGCTGCTGGCGGAGTTCGGGGTGGTGCCCGAGGTGGTCCCGGCGGAGGCGTTCACGAAGGTCGTGGACGAACTCGCGGAGGACGAGACCGGGGCGACCGGGGGCGGGGACGCCGGGTACGGGCCGGACGAGTGCGGGCCGGACGAGTGCGGGCCGGACGAGTGCGGGGAGACCGGGGAGGGCGTCGCGCTGCTGCTGGGGCAGTACCTGTCCGCGCTCGGCATCCTCTCCCCCGCCGAGGAGGAGGACCTGCACGTACGGATGGTGCGCGGCGCCGTCGCGCGCGGGCATCGCAGGATCGTCTTCAAGCCGCACCCGGTCGCGCCGGCGTCCTGGTCGCGGACGCTGGAGCTCCGGGCGCGGGAGCTGGGCGCCGAACTGACCGTGCCCGACCGTCCCGTCCTCGCCGAGGTGCTGTTCCGGCGGCTGCGGCCGGCGCTGGTCGCCGGGTGCTTCTCGACGGCGCTGTTCACGGCGAGCGGCTTCTACGGGCTGCCGGTCGCACGGCTCGGCACCGCCCCGCTGCTGGACCGACTGACGCCGTACCAGAACAGCAACCGGGTGCCGGTGACCCTCGCGGACGCACTGCTGCCGGACCTGGAGAGCGGCGGGACGGGCGGGGTGCCGGACCTCGCGGGCCTGCTGGACGCCGTCGGCTTCGCGATGCAGCCGCAGGTCCGCGCGGACCTGCGGCCGGCGGCCGAGCGGTACCTGGCCGACCGCCTCACCCCCGCCACCCGCCGGTACTTCAAGCGCCGCCGCCTGACGGCCCTCGGTCTGCCGGGCGGCCTGCCCGGCGGGCTCAAGGTGCCGCGCACCGCGCTGACCCGCCTCCTGGTCCGCCGGGCGCGCCGCCTCAAGCGGGCGGCGCTGCGCCGGTGACACGGACGCGGGGGGGCGCGGGTCAGTCCCGGACGACCGGTTCCTGGAGCTCGGTGACCCACCGCGAGCGGTCGTCGGGGACCTCCAGGTACAGCTCGCGGGTGTAGCCGGCGGAGCGGTAGCCGTTGGTGCCGATCCAGGTGGCCAGGGTCTGCAGGGTGGGCAGCAGGTTGTCCATCGGCCCCCGGTGGACGACGGTCGCCGCCTGCTCCAGCCCGGGCAGGACGACGATGTCCGCGCCGGGCACGGTGACCCCGTCCGGCACGGTCATGCCCGCGTGGACGACGACCGAGCCGTCACCCGCCGGGGCGTCCTCGTAGTACGCGACGCCCGGACCGCAGGGAGTGACCCCGGCGGCCTCCAGCCGGGCGCACAGCTGCTCGTACAGGGGGGTGATGACCGGGCCGATCTCGGCCGGTCCGAAGCCCGCGGCGGTGCCGCTCAGCTCGGCCAGCCGCACGGCCGGAACGCTCTTCAGTACGACGTCCTGCGTGGACATGCGTCCCTCGCTCTCGATGGCCCGGAGCCTCGCCGCGACCTGCGCCAGGCGCGCGGCCGCCTCGCTCATCGCCGTCTCCAGCTCGGCCTGCCGCAGCCTCAGCATCCCGCGCAGCTCCTCGGCGCCGACCTCCTCGTCGAGGATCGACCGCACCTGGTCGAGGGTGAAGCCGAGGTCCTTGAGCGCGATGACGCGGTTGAGCCGGGCGAGCTGGCCGGCTTCGTAGAAGCGGTAGCCGCTGTACGGGTCGACGCGGGCGGGGCGCAGCAGTCCGATGGCGTCGTAGTGGCGCAGCATGCGGACCGAGACCCGGCCGTGCCGGGCGAAGTCTCCGATGGTGAACATGACGCCCCCTACGAGACGGCCTCACACGGTGTCAGGGTCAAGCGGTGCCGGGATCGGGCGGTGCCGGGGTCAGGCGGTGCTGCTGAGGGACAGCTTCACCGCGAAGCCGAGGAACAGCGCGCCCGCCGCCGAGGTGGCCGTGGCCGACAGGCGCCTGCGGCGGCGGAACGCGGCGGCCAGATGCGTGCCCGCGAGGATCAGCAGGGTCAGGTAGAGGACGCTCGCGGCCTGCGCGAGGCCCCCGAGGACGACGAACGAGAGGGCCGGGTACTGGTACGCCGGGTCCACGAACTGCACGAAGAACGCGACGAAGAAGAGGATCGCCTTCGGGTTGAACAGGCTGATCAGGAACGCGCGCCGGAACGGGCGCTCGGCGGCCACCCCTGCGGCCGCGCCGCCCGGCGCCTCCGCCGCCCGCTCGCCCCGGCTGCGCCACATCGACCAGGCGGCCCGCAGCATCCCGACGGCCAGCCACGTCAGGTAGCCGGCCCCCGCGTACTTCACGATCCCGAAGAGCAGCGCGTTCGCCTGGAGCAGCGAGGCGACACCGGCGGCGGAGAGCGTCATCAGCACGGTGTCCCCGCACCAGACGCCGGACGCGGCCACGTACCCGGCGCGGGTGCCGCGGCGGGCGGCGACGGAGAGCACGTACAGGGAGTTCGGCCCCGGCAGCAGAATGATGAGGACGAGGCCCGCGAGATAGGTCGGCAGATCGGTGACACCCAGCATGGGGCGGAGTGTCGCACAGGGGTACGACACTCCGCCCGCCTATTCCGCGATGCGGAATGGCGCGGGAAACCGGCCGGTCAGAACACGTCGGACGGGACGTACGTGCCCCACACCTCGCGCAGCGCGTTGCACACCTCGCCGACCGTCGCGCGTGCCTTGAGGGCGTCCTTCATCGGGTACAGGACGTTGTCGGTGCCCTCGGCCGCCTTGCGCAGCGCCGCGAGCGCCGCGTCCACGGCCGCCTGGTCGCGCTCGGCACGCAGCTTGGCGAGGCGTTCGGCCTGCTGGGCCTCGATGGCCGGGTCGACGCGCAGGGGC
>NZ_KL591015.1:0-8157 GCF_000716335.1 Streptomyces sp. NRRL S-118
CGCGCCCCCCGCCCCGGCACCCGCCCCCGCCCCGGCTCCTGCGCCGCAGCCCATGCACGCCGCGCCGACCATGGCCGCGCCGATGCACGCGCCGGTCGCCCCGACCCCGCCGCCCGCGCCGTCCCCCTACGGACAGCCGCCGCAGCAGCCGCAGTTCGGCCAGGTTCCCGGACAGACCCCGCCGTACGGCCAGGTCCCCGGGCAGACCCCGCCGTACGGCCAGCCCGCTCCGGCCCCGTCCCCCTACGGGCAGCCTGCCCCGTCCCCGTACGGCCAGCAGCCGCCCGTCGGCATGCCACCGGGCGCCCCGCACGGCATGCCCCAGGGTGTCCCGCAGGGCGGGGCCGGCCTGCAGGCCGCGCTCCAGCCGTACCGGGAGACCGCCACCGGCCAGCGGTGGACCCCGCAGAACCAGCAGCTCATGCGGGTCGACCTCGCCATGGGCGGAAGCCCCGTCCTCGCCCGCCAGGGCAGCATGGTCATGTACCAGGGCAAGGTCGACTTCAGCTACAAGGGCGCCGGCTTCACCGGCCGCATCGTGGGCAACGCGACCGGCCAGGAGATGCAGCTCATGCGCTGCACCGGCCGCGGCCAGGTCTTCCTCGCCGAGAACGGCGCCCATCTGCACCCCATCGAGCTCCAGGGCGACGGCATCTGCGTCTCGGCGGAGAACGTCCTCGCGTTCGACGAGACGCTCCAGTACGAGGTGCGCCGCATCGAGGGTCACGGCATCCCCGGCGGTGCGCTGTTCACGATGCAGTTCACCGGCACCGGCACGGTCGTGGTCAAGACGAACGGCGTCCCGGTCGTCCTGCCCGTCACACCGACCACCTTCGCGGACTGCAACGCCGTCGTGGCCTGGTCGGCCGCGTCCCAGGTGATCCTCTCCAGCCAGGTCCGGCTGCGCCGCAACGCGTACCCGGGACACAGCGGGGAGACCGTGAACCTCCAGTTCCGCGGCGCCCCCGGGAACTTCATCGTCGTCCAGCCGTACGAGGTCTGAGGGAGCCCGGACAATGAACCAGCAGCTCGCGGGCTTCGCCCCGACCCCCGTCTCGGCCCGGATGGAGAACCACGGCCGCCACATGCTCAAGGTGGCCATGGCCTCCGGCCAGGACCTGTACGCGCGCACCGGCTCGATGGTGTCGTACGAGGGCTTCATCCAGTACGAGCCCAACCCGCCCGCCGTCCGCCAGATCGCCTCCCAGTGGATGACCGGCGAAGGCGCGCCCGTCATGAAGTGCACGGGCGACGGCCTGCTCTACCTCGCCGACTACGGCGCCGACGTCGTCGTGATCAACCTCAACAACGACGCCATCTCCGTCAACGGCACCAATGTGCTGGCCTTCGACGCCCATCTCCAGTGGGGCGCGGAACGGGTCAAGGGCCTGGCCAAGTTCGCCGGCCAGGGCCTGTGGAACGTGCAGATCGCGGGCACCGGCTGGGTCGCGCTGACCTCGCGCGGCACCCCCGTCGTCGTCGACTGCGGCCGCGGCGAGGACGAGACGTACGTCGATCCCGACGCCCTCGTCGCCTGGTCGCCGACGCTCAAGGTGAAGGGCAAGCGCAGCTTCAAGGCCTCCTCCCTGATCGGGCGGGGCAGCGGAGAGGCGTACCAGATGGCCTTCTCCGGACAGGGCATCGTCGTCGTACAGCCGAGCGAGGACAGCACCGACCGCCTGCGGATCCGGGGCTGAGGGGGAGCGAGAACACACCATGCAGAGCCCGCTTTTCAGCCACACCGAACAGCAGAGCCAGGAGCGGTACGTCGTCCAGAACCCGCAGCTGCTGCGGGTGGCGCTCACCGGACACGACGACGTCCTCGCCCGCAAGGGCGCCATGGTCGCGTACCAGGGGCTGATCGACTTCGACGGCGAGTACCAGAACCGGACCCAGGAGCGCGCCCGCGCCAACACCGGCGAGGGACTGGACCTGATGCGCTGCTCCGGGCAGGGCACCGTCTACTTCGCCAACCTGGCGCAGTACATCCACGTCGTGGAGGTCGACCAGGACGGCATGACCGTGGACAGCGCCTATGTGCTGGCGCTCGACTCCACGCTGCACACCGAGGTCATCGCCGTGGACAGCCAGTACGGCATCTCCGGCTCCGGCAAGTACCAGCTGAACATCTCCGGCCGCGGCAAGGTCGCCCTGATGACCTCCGGCCAGCCGCTGATGATGCACGTCACGCCCGACAAGTACGTCAACGTCGACTCGGACGCGATCGTCGCCTGGTCGTCGTCGCTGCGCGTCCAGATGCAGGCGCAGACCCACTCCTCGAACGTGCGCCGCCGCCGCGGCAGCACCGGCGAGGGCTGGGAGCTCAGCTTCCTCGGGCAGGGCTTCGCGCTGGTGCAGCCCAGCGAGGTCATGCCGCCGCAGAACGCCCAGATCGGTCAGGGCGTCGGCGCGCAGTTCGGCGTCGGCCAGCACGGCGCGCACGCGCAGAACCAGAACAACGCCTGGAACTGAGCCCCCGGGGGCGACGGGCATACGGGAGGGGCGGCCGCCATGGCGACCGCCCCTCACCCGTTCCTCGCGCCGCCCGGCAGAGACGCGAGTCGCCTCGCAGCGACGCGGCGCGCCGCCTCACAGGGAGGCGCGGGCCGCCTCCACCAGCCGTACGACCGAGGTGTCGGCGACGGCCGCCACCTCGTCGTACGGGAACCAGCGCAGGTCCAGCGACTCGTCGCTGATCGCCTCCACCGCGTCCGGGGGCGCGACCGCCACGTACTGCACATCCAGGTGCCAGTTGCAGGGCGCGGGGATCGGGTGCCGGTCCAGCCGCGCGGGGCCGCCCGGCAGCAGCGTCAGCCCCGGGATCCCGGACTCCTCCGTGGCCTCCCGCAGCGCCGCCGCGGCGACCGTCGGGTCTCCCGGCTCGCAGTGCCCGCCCATCTGCAGCCACATGCCCAGCTTCCTGTGCAGGGTCAGCAGGGCGCGGCCGCGCCCGGCGTCGACCACCAGCGCGCTCGCCGTGAGGTGCCCGGCCTCGCAGGCCTTCCACATCCCGTCCGGGTGGGCCGCCAGGTGATCCAGATAGACCTGGCGCAGCCGCGCCTGGTCCCCGGACCCCTCGTACGCCTTCAGGACCAGGACGGCGTCATCGTGCAGGGTCACTTGTCGGAGTCGTCCTCGTCGTCGGTGCGCGGGGCGTCGCCGCGGGTGCCGTCGCCGCCCGGCCGGTCCTGGTGGGTGCCGCCGGCGGCCTCGCCCAGCATCTTGTCGAGCTCCGAGAAGTCCAGGTGCTCCCGGTGCACGAAACCGTCCGGGTCGTCCAGGTCGGACGCCGTCGGCAGCATGTCGGGGTGCTGCCACAGGTCGTCGCGCCCGTCGACACCCCGCGCGTCGGTCAGCGACGCCCACAGCCGCGCGGCGTCACGCAGCCGGCGCGGGCGCAGCTCCAGGCCGATCAGCGTGGCGAAGGTCTGCTCGGCGGGACCGCCCGAGGCGCGCCGCCGCCGCAGGGTCTCCCGCAGCGCCGCGGCCGAGGTCAGCCGGGACTTGGCGGCCTCGTGCACCACCGCGTCCACCCAGCCCTCCACCAGCGCCAGAGCCGTCTCCAGACGGGCCAGAGCGGCCTTCTGCTCGGCCGTGTCCTCCGGCTGGAACATGCCCTGCTGCAGCGCTTCCTGCAACTGCTCCGGGTTGGACGGGTCCAGACCGCTGACAGCGTCCTCCAGCTTGGAGGTGTCGACCTTGATCCCTCGCGCGTACCCCTCGACCGCGCCGAACAGGTGCGAGCGCAGCCACGGCACGTGGGCGAAGAGCCGCTGGTGAGCGGCCTCGCGCAGGGCCAGGTACAGCCGTACCTCGTCCTTCGGCACGCCCAGGTCCTTGCCGAACACTTCCACGTTCAGCGGCAGCAGCGCGGCCTTGCCGGCCGGGCCCAGCGGCAGGCCGACGTCGGTGGAGCCGACCACCTCGCCCGCCAGCACGCCGACGGCCTGGCCGATCTGCTGGCCGAACATGGCGCCGCCCATGGAGCGCATCATGCCGATCAGCGGGCCGGCCATGGCCTGCATCTCCTCGGGGAGCACATCGCCCATGGCGGCGCCGACGCGCTCGGCGACCGGGTCGACGAGCTGCTGCCACGCGGGGAGCGTCGCCTCGACCCACTCGGCGCGGCTCCACGCCACGGCCGTGTTCGCACCGGACGGCAGGGACGTCACGCCGTCCAGCCACAGGTCCGCCAGCCGTACGGCCTCCTCGACCGCGGCCCGCTCGGCCGGGCCCACGCTGGAGTCCTTGGTGCCGTCCGCGGTGCCCTGGGCGACCGTCTGGCGCGCGATCTGCTTGGCCATGTCCCAATTGACCGGGCCGCCCTCGTAGCTCAGCATCTGGCCGAGCTGCTGGAACGCGGCTCCCAGGTCGGTGGGGTTCAGCGAGCCGAACATCGCGGCGAAGGGGTTGTCCGCGCCGCCCTGTCCGCCGCCCGGCAGCCCGGGGAACCCGAAGGGGTTGCCCGCCCCCTTGCCACCTTCGGAGGGCTGCTTCTTCCTGCCCTCGTCGCCGTCCTCCGGCTCCTCCGGCGGAACGCCGAATCCGAATGGGGTGTCACTCACGGGTTTCCTCGGCTCGTAGGGCCGCCGGCTTTCCTGCCGGCGGCGGCTGCCCGACAACACCACCAGCGTAGACATCCGGGCCGGATATGGGCTCGGTGCTCCGCTGACACGTGCGCTGCGGCAGGATGGACGCCACCTGGTACGTACGCGTCATTCACGTACGTACTGAACACAACCGCTGGAGACGCCTGGTGAGTTCCCCAGATCCGCAGGTTCGCGCAGCGCGAAACCATGCAGCCCCGTCCGCAGGCCGCCGCCCCGTCGTCGCGGTCACCGGTGCCGCGTCCGGCGTCGGCGACCTGCTGATCCGGCGCCTCGTCGCGTCCGAGGAGATCAAGCAGGTCATCGCCATCGACGAGCGCCGCGGCGACGTCCCGGAGGCGCACTGGCACATCCTGGACGTACGGGACCCGGCCATCGCCGAGAAGCTGCGCGGCGCGGACGTGGTGGTGCACCTCGCGCTCGATCTCGACCTGGAGACCGACGCGGCCGCCCGTACGGCGTACAACGTCCGCGGCACCCAGACCGTGCTGACGGCGGCCGCCGCCGCGGGCGTCCACCGGGTGGTGCTGTGCACGTCGGCCATGGTCTACGGCGCGCTGCCGGACAACGACATCCCGCTCTCGGAGGACGCCGAGCTGCGGGCCACCGCCGAGGCCACCGGTGTGGGTGACCTGCTGGAGATCGAACGCCTCGCACGCCGGGCGCCCCGCGCGCACCCCGGCCTGAACGTGACGGTGGTGCGCCCCGCCATCCTGGTCGGTGGTACGGACACGGCGCTGACCCGCTACTTCGAGTCGCCGCGGCTGCTGGTGGTGGCCGGATCGCATCCGACGTGGCAGTTCTGCCACGTCGAGGACCTGGTCCGCGCGCTGGAGTACGCGGCGCTCGAGAAGGTCGAGGGCGAGTTCGCCGTCGGCTGCGACGGGTGGCTCGAGCAGGAGGAGGTCGAGGAGCTCAGCGGCATCCGGCGCATGGAGCTGCCCTCGGCGGTGGCCCTCGGGGCGGCGGCCCGGCTGCACCGGATCGGCCTCACCCCGTCGCCGGCCGGTGACCTCGCGTACACGATGCATCCGTGGGTGGTCAGCGTGGGGCGGCTGCACGACGCGGGGTGGCGGCCGCAGTGGACCAACGAGGAGGTCCTCGCCGCGCTGCTGGAGGAGGTCCAGGGCCGCCACACGGTCGCCGGTCGCCGCCTGGGCCGCAAGGACGCCACCGCGGCGGGCGCGGCGGGCGCGACGGTCGCCCTCCTGGGCACGGCGGCGCTGGTACGGAGGGCCCGCAGGCGCCGCGGGCTGTAGCGCCCGGCACCGGGGGACCGCCGGGCCAGGGCCGCCTTGTGGCCCGGCCTCCCTGTAGGAGGCTCCAACGCGCGCGGGGGCGGGCCGGGCGAAAGCGCTATTCCGCGATGTCAGTGCCGTACGGCACGATGGACTGCATGGCACCCACGTACGACCACCCCGGCGAGCGCGCGGCGGCGGACCCCATCCGGCTGCTGGCGATCCGTGACACCCCGCTCTCCCTCGACGAGGTCTTCCGGGCCGTCGGCGACGACGCGGCCGGGGGCACCGCGCTCTTCGTGGGCACCGTGCGCAACCACGACGGCGGCGCCGACGTGGACGCCCTGGGTTACTCCAGCCACCCCACCGCGGAGGCCGAGCTGCGCCGGGTCGCCGAGAAGGTCGTCGCCGACCACCCGGTCAGGGCGCTGGCCGCCGTGCACCGCGTGGGCGACCTGTCCGTCGGGGACCTGGCGGTGGTCGTCGCCGTGTCCTGCCCGCACCGCGCGGAAGCCTTCGCGGCCTGCCGGAAGCTGATCGACGACCTCAAGCACGAGGTGCCGATCTGGAAGCACCAGCGCTTCTCCGACGGCACCGAGGAGTGGGTCGGGGCCTGCTGAGCCCCGGGCACATCACCGGGGCCCCCGGACTGGATCCACGGGAAGGGTCGGGGCCCGCTGAGCCCCGGCACGTCTCCCGCTGATCGCAAGTGGAGAGGGCCGTCCGGTCGGACGTGGCGATGGTCCGATTTGCGTAACCGCACCCCGGGCACGAGCGTTGTGAGGGCGGATGGTTAATCTGCTGATCAGTCAGTGGCGTTCGCGCATGGGGACGGGAGGTCGCGATGGCAGTACTCGCCTGGTTGCTGATTCCGCTGTTCGCAGCCATCGGAGCTGCGATATGGGGAAGCTGGGCATCGCGCACCAAGACCATCGAGGACGTGGCCGAGCTCGCCGGCTACGCGCGCTTCCGTGACGCGATGGAGAAGACCCACTCCCGCGGCGGCCCGGCCTGAGGTGTCCCGCCCCCGGGCCCGCGCCCGGAAAGCCCGTGCCGCGGTCACCCCGTACGGACCGGCCCCAGGGGTGGACTGACGGACGCGTCCCGTACTGTCGTTCCATGCCACGCCGCACCGCGACGATGCTCGCTTCGACCCTCATCCTCATCGCGCTGCTCTGCGCGGGGGTCTTCATCAAGGTGCCCTATTCCGAGATGAGCCCCGGTCCGACGGTCAACACGCTGGGCGACTCCGGTGGCGAGCCGGTGCTCCGGATCTCCGGGCACAAGACGTACCCCACATCGGGGCACCTCAATATGACGACCGTCAGGGTCACCGGTGCGGACTACAGGATGAACCTGGTCGAGGCCGTGTACGGCTGGCTGGCACACGACAGCGTCGTCGTCCCGCACGAGACGCTCTACCCGGACGGCAAGACCGAGGAGCAGTCCACGCAGGAGAACGCCGAGGAGTTCAGCCAGTCCCAGGAGAGCGCCAAGGTCGCCGCCCTCGGACAGCTGGGCATCCCGGTCACCGCCCGCGTCGTGGTCTCCTCCGTGCAGAAGGGCAGTCCCGCCGAGAGCGCGCTCCACGCGGGCGACGTGATCAGGGCGGTGGACGGCACGGCGGTCAAGGCGCCGCAGGACGTGGCCAAGCTGGTCACCCGGCACAAGCCGGGCGAGGACGTGGTCTTCACCGTCGTCCCGGCCAAGGCCGCGGCTGCGGCCGAGAAGGCAGGCCAGGAGCCCACCACCACCGAGAAGGTCACGATCACCACGAGGAAGTCCGACGAGGGCGACCGGGCGGTCGTCGGCATCCAGGCCGGGATCGACCACACCTTCCCGTTCGCCATCGACATCAAGCTGGCCGACGTGGGCGGCCCCAGCGCGGGCCTCATGTTCTCGCTGGGCATCCTCGACAAGCTCACGCCCGGTGACCTGACCGGCGGCAGGTTCGTCGCCGGCACGGGCACCATCGACGACCAGGGCAAGGTCGGTCCCATCGGTGGCATCGACATGAAGCTCGTCGGCGCACGGAACGCCGGCGCCCGCTACTTCCTGACGCCGGCCGACAACTGCGCCGCCGCGGCGACGGACACACCGGAGGGCCTCACCCTGATCAAGGTGAAGTCCATCGACGATGCCGTGAAGTCCCTGGAGAAGGTCCGTACGGGCAACACCACCGGCCTGCCCAGCTGCTCGGCCTCCTAGGGCCTTCGACGACGCCGGGCCCGCGCGCCCGGCATCGCACCCCCGGTCCACCGCACACGCACCTCTGGCAGCGCCCCACAGTGGCTCCTGAGCGGCACAGTGGC
>NZ_KL591015.1:8240-12123 GCF_000716335.1 Streptomyces sp. NRRL S-118
CACAGTGGCTCCTGAGCGGCACAGTGGCTCCTGAGCGGCACAGTGGCTCCTGAGCGGCCGCGCGCACGGAGAAGGGGCGCGGCATCCGGCCACGCCCCTCCACCCGCTCACAGCCCCGTACGCGAGGACCGCGCACCCGGGCCCGCCCCGCTAGGACTCGAACGTCGCCGCCAGCGCGTCCGCCAGGCCCGGGACCAGGTCCGCGCCCGTCAGGACCTCCGTCGCCGAGTCCTTCTCGCGCAGCCGCAGCGCCGACTCCCGCGCCCCGTTCCGCAACACCGCCACCGTCATCCGGACTTCCTGGCGGTCGGGGTGATCGGCCACCCACTTCGCCAGCTTCGCCTCGTCGAGCCCCTCCGGCACGGACGCCTCGGCGGACGGCGGCAGCATCAGCCGCTCCACCGTCATCGCGCAGCCGGCGACCGCGTCCGGCCAGGCGACGGTCGCGAGGAACTCGTCGAGCGGCCGGTCGGCCGGGATCTCGTCCTGCTCGATCGGGGTGAGCGGGGCGGCGGCCTCATCGGCGTCGAGACCGAGCTGGGCGGCCAGCCCCGGCTCCTGGGAGCGCAGCTGCGCCGTGTCGACGAGGGCGAAGAGCCGGGCCGGCTGGTCCCAGCCGAGGCCGGACGCGTACTCGTCGATCTCGAGCACCGCGCGGGTCAGCGGGCTCGCGGCCATCGGGGGACCGGAAGGGGAAACGTTGGACATGAGCAATATCCTGCCTGCTTTCCACCCCGATACGGGAACTAGGTAAAGCCTGAGTAAGTTGCATCAGTGGGTCCTACGATCGCTGGGGCCCGGCGCAGCCGCTTCAGCTGCCCGGAACACGACCTGCTCAGACACGACGCGAACTTCGAGGGGCGCACGTTGGCTTTCCAGATGCCGGACCGCGGCGGAGGCCCGACCGGGCCACGGATCAGAGTCGGCCGGCCGTCCCGGCGGGCCCGCACCCTGCTCATGACACTGGGGGTGCTGGCCGTCCTGGCCATGCTCTTCGTCATGTTCGCCGGGTTCTGGACGGACTGGCTCTGGTACCGGTCCGTGCAGTACTCGTCCGTCTTCACCACCACCCTGTGGACCAAGATCGGCCTGTTCGCCTTCTTCGGTCTGCTCATGGCGACCGCCGTCGGGCTGAACATCTGGCTCGCCCACCGGCTCCGCCCGCCGCTCAGCGCGATGTCGCTGGAGCAGCAGAGCCTGGACCGCTACCGGATGGGCGTCGCCCCGTACAAGAAGTGGGTGTTCCTGGCGATCACCGCCCTGGTGGGCCTGATCGCCGGCGCGTCCGCCTCCGGGCAGTGGCGCACCTGGCTGATGTGGGTGAACGGCGTGCCGTTCGGCCAGAAGGACCCCCAGTTCGGGATGGACGTGGCGTTCTACGCGTTCGACCTGCCCTGGTACCGGTTCCTGCTGGGCTTCGGCTTCGCGGCGACCGTGCTGTCGCTGATCGCCGCCGTCCTCACGCACTACCTGTACGGCGGGCTGCGCATCACCAGCCCCGGCGCGCGCGCCACCGCCGCCGCCACCGGGCACCTCTCGGTGCTCCTCGGCATCTTCGTGTCGCTGAAGGCCGTGGCGTACTGGCTCGACCGGTACGGCCTGGCGGTGAAGTCCAGTGACTTCAAGGCGACCGGCAACTGGACGGGTCTGCGGTACGTCGACGCCAACGCCTACCTCCCGGCCAAGACCATCCTGTTCTGCATCGCCGTCATCTGCGCCGTGCTGTTCTTCGCCACGCTCTGGCGCCGGACCTGGCAGCTGCCGGTGATCGGCTTCGGCCTGATGGTGCTCTCCGCCATCCTCATCGGCGGGCTGTACCCGGCGATCGTGCAGAAGTTCCAGGTCCAGCCGAACGAGCAGGCCAAGGAAGCGCCGTACATCGCCAAGAACATCGAGGCGACGCGCAAGGCGTACGACATCGACCGGGCGAAGCCGGAGAACTACTCCGGCAAGTCCACGGTCAAGGACAAGAACCGGCTGCGCAGCGACGCCGACTCGGCGGCCAGCTACCGCCTCGTCGACCCGAACATCGTCTCGCCGACGTTCCAGCAGCTGGAGCAGAAGCGGAAGTACTACCAGTTCCCGACCACGCTCGACGTCGACCGCTACCGGGGCAAGGACACGGTCGTCGGTCTGCGGGAGCTCAACATCAAGGGCATCCCGAAGCGGAACTGGATCAACGACCACTTCACGTACACCCACGGCTACGGCGCGATCATGGCCACGGGTACGACCACGGACGCCAACGGCTCGCCCATCTTCACCGAGGCCGGCCTGCCGACCACGGGACAGGTCGGCAAGTACGAGCAGCGGATCTACTACGGCGAGAAGACCGAGCAGTACTCGATCGTCGGCGGTCCGCAGAAGGAGCTCGACTACGAGGAGAACGGCGAGAAGAGCACCAGCTACCAGGGCAAGAGCGGGGTCAACCTCTCCAACGCGTTCAACCGGGCCGCGTACGCCGTGACCTTCAGCGAGCCGCAGATCCTCTACTCGGGAGCGATCGGCGAGGGTTCGCGGATCCTGTACAACCGCACGCCCAAGCAGCGCGTCGAGGCGGTCGCCCCGTGGCTGACCATCGACGGCGACGCCTACCCGGCGGTGGTCGACGGCCGCATCCAGTGGATCGTCGACGCGTACACGACGACGAACGGCTACCCGTACGCCTCGCGTACGACGCTGGGGGCGACGACCACGGACTCGCTGACCGCCGGCAACGAGACCCGCGCGGTGGTGGCGCAGCAGAACCAGGTCAACTACATCCGCAACTCGGTGAAGGCCACCGTCGACGCGTACGACGGCACGGTCAAGCTGTACCAGTGGGACACCGAGGACCCGGTCCTCAAGACCTGGATGAAGGCGTTCCCGGGCACCGTGCTGCCGAAGGACGACATCAAGCCGGGCCTCAAGGAGCACCTGCGCTACCCGCAGGACATGTTCAAGGTGCAGCGCGAGCTGCTCACCCGCTACCACGTCACGGACGCCGCGCAGTTCTACAGCGGCAGTGACGCGTGGCAGGTGCCGGACGACCCGACCAACAAGGACGGCAACGCCGTCCCGCCGTACTACCTGAGCATGAAGATGCCGGGCGACAAGGAGCAGCGCTTCGCGCTGACGACGACGTTCACCCCCAACGGGCGGCCCAACCTGGGCGGCTTCATGGCGGTCGACGCCGACGCCGGCAGCAAGGACTACGGCCGGATCAGGCTGCTGCGGGTGACGCAGGACGTACCGGGGCCCGCCCAGGTGCAGAACAAGCTCAACAGCCTTCCGTCCGTCGCCCAGTTCGTCCGCGACCTCAAGGGCGCCGACTCCGACATCCAGTACGGCAACCTGCTCACGGTGCCGCTCGACGGCGGCTTCCTGTACGTGGAGCCGGTGTACGCGCAGGGCCGCAACGCGCTCTACCCGCTGCTGAGGAAGGTGGCCGTGTCGTACGTCGACGCGGACCAGCCGGAGGGGGACACCACCAAGGACACCACGGTGTTCGAGGACGACCTCGGCAAGGCGCTGAACGCGGTCTTCGGGGTGGACGGCGAGACACCCACCACGCCGCCGCCCGGCGACACGACCAAGCCGCCGGCCACCGGCGACGCCGCACTGCAGCAGGCCATCGCGGATGCGCAGAGGGCGTTCACGGAAGGCGAGGAGGCGCTGAAGAAGGGCGACTGGACGGCGTACGGCAAGGCCCAGGCGGACCTCGCGGAAGCGCTGCGGCGCGCCGCGGCGGCGGAAGCCGCGGCCAAGGCGGACGAGAAGCCGGCCGCGGGGAAACCGGCGGACCGGAAGCCGGCCGACCAGAAGCCCGCAGGTCAGCAGTCGGCCGACCCGGAACCCGCAGGCTGACGGAGCCCGTCCCGCGTCGTGATACGGTGGTTTCACC
>NZ_KL591015.1:12193-14339 GCF_000716335.1 Streptomyces sp. NRRL S-118
ATCCTGTCCCCGCTACTGAAGTCAAGGGCCCGGATCTTTCGAGATCCGGGCCCTTGGTGCGTGGGCGATGCAATCGGCGCCCTGAGGGGGGCAGTTGGGGTGACTCGTGTTTGACTTGTCTCCCTGTGGGCATGTCGACAAAACGCTGTAGTGACCTCACTGGCTGCGGTATACCAGGTGTACGCGGGTTGCAGGTGGTGCGACGATGGAATATATGGGGGACAGGGCAACGCTTTTGGAATCAGGGCGGTTTGTGGACGGCGCGGAGACCGGGGACGCCGTCGAGACCGAGGCCCGGCACCGCCGAGCCGCCGACAACGGTGACACCGCATCGATGAGCATCGTCGGCGCGATGCTCCTGCGCCGCGGAGACCTCGACGGCGCCGAGCCGTACCTGCGCGCCGCCACCGCCGACGGCGACCGCGCCGCCGCCAACAACCTCGGCGTCCTGCTGCACCAGCGCGGGTACGCCGACGAGGCCGCCGGCTGGTGGCGCATCGCCGCCGTCGCCGGGTCCGCCGCCGCCGCCCACGCCCTGGGCCGCCACCACCGCGAGCGCGGCGACGAGCCCGCCGCCGAGTACTGGCTGCGCCAGTCCGCCGAGCAGGGCCACGCCCTGGGCGCGTACGCCCTCGCGGACCTCCTGGAGCACCGCAGCGACGCCGGCGCCGAGCGCTGGCTGCGCGCCGCCGCCGAACAGGGCCACCGCGAAGCCGCCTACCGCCTCGCCCGCGCCCTGGAGCGCACGGCGCAGGAGCAGGGCGAGGACGCGGCCCCCACGGGCAACGAGACGGCCGAGCAGTGGTACCGGCAGGCCGCCGCGCGCGGACACCGCCGGGCCGCGCTCCACCTGGGCGCCATCCTGGAGAAGCGCGGCGAGCTCAAGGAGGCCGGCCGCTGGTACCTCACCTCCGCCAAGGACGGCGAGCCCCGAGCCGCGTGCGCGCTGGGCTTCCTGCTGCGTGACGCGGGCGACGAGGAGAGCGCCGCCGTGTGGTGGCTGCGCGCCGCCCAGGACGGCGACGGCAACGCCGCCAACGCGCTGGGCGCGCTGCACGCCGCCCGCGGCGAGCACCAGACGGCCGAGCGCTGGTACCGAGCGGCCACCGACGCCGGTGACGTCAACGGCGCGTACAACCTCGGGCTGCTGTACGCCGCCCAGGACCGCACGGCCCAGGCCGAGCAGTGGTACCGCCGCGCCGCCTACGCGGGCCACCGCGAGGCCGCCAACGCCCTGGCCGTCCTGCTGCTGCAGAGCGGCGACCCCAACGGCGCGGAGCCCTGGTTCTCCAAGGCCGCCGAGGCGGGCAGTGTCGACGCGGCCTTCAACCTCGGCATCCTGTACGCCGGCCGGGACGACGACCGCACGGCCCTTGCCTGGTACGAGCGGGCTGCCGGGGCCGGCCACACCGAGGCCGCGCTCCAGGTGGGCATCGCCAGGCTCCGCGACGGCGACGAGCAGGAGGCCGAGCGCCACCTGCGGTGCGCGGCGGGCGGCGGCAGCGCCGAGGCGGCGTTCCGGCTGGCCACCGTCCTGGACGCGCGCCAGCCGCCGCCGGGCCGCCCCGCGCTGGGCGAGCCCCAGGCGCCCAAGACGGAGTGCGAGGAATGGTACGAGCGGGCGGCCGAGCAGGGACACCGCCGCGCCCAGGTGCGGATCGGCATGCTCGCCGCCCAGCGCGGGGACACCGCCGAGGCCGCCCGCTGGTACCGGGAGGCCGCCGAGGCGGGCAGCCGCAACGGCGCGTTCAACCTCGGCCTGCTGCTCGCCCGGGACGGCAACGAGCGCGAGGCGGCGCTCTGGTGGACCCGGGCCGCCCGCGCGGGGCACGGGCGGGCCGCGCTGCGCCTCGCGCTGCTCGCCGCCCGCCGTGGCGAGCTGGCCGAGGGACGGCGCTGGTGCGCGCGCGCCGTCGAGCTGGGCCCCGCGGAGGTGGCCGAGCGGGCGGCCCGCCTCAGCGAGGCGCTGCACCAGGAACTCACGGCGTGACCGCCCGGGACCCGGCCCCGCCCGCCGGGCCCGTCCGCGGCGCGCCGCCGGGCACCGCACGCCCGGGCGTAACGCAGCTCACTTCCAAGGCTCACTTATGGATTTGCGCTGGTCCACGCAGTCCCGTAAGGTTGTGTTCATCGACGCGGGGTGGAG
>NZ_KL591015.1:14408-128078 GCF_000716335.1 Streptomyces sp. NRRL S-118
GAAACCGAAGGCCCGGATCTCACGAGATCCGGGCCTTCGGCGTTTCCTCGTCTCCTGAAGGCGTCGCACCGCAAAGCCCCCCTCGCGCAAGGCCCCCGGCAACGCAAAAGCCCCCCGGTCTCCCGGGGGGCTTCCGTGTCCGTCGCAGGCGCGGTCAGGCGGCCGCGCAGGTGGGGCACACGCCCCGGTACGTGACTTCGACGTCGGAGATGGTGAACCCGAAGCGCTCGGTGTCCGGCAGGTCGGCCAGCGGGTCGCCCGACGGGTGCACGTCGCGGATCGCGCCGCAACCCGCGCAGACCAGGTGGTGGTGCGGACGGTGCGCGTTCGGGTCGTACCGCTTCGCGCGGCGGTCCGTCGTGACCTCCAGGACCTCGCCCAGCGTCACCAGCTCGCCCAGCGTGTTGTAGACGGTCGCACGGGAAATCTCCGGGAGCCGCTCCACCGCGCGTGCGTGGACCTCGTCAGCCGTCAGGTGGACGTGCTCGCCGTCGAGGACCTCGGCCACGACACGTCGCTGCGCGGTCATGCGCCAGCCGCGTCCTCGCAGTCGTTCCAACAGGTCGCTCATGGAGACCAGCCTAACAGGGAGGGGACCCAGTCCCGAACCGGTGTGGGTTTGGATGATGGCTTGACTTAGACAATGTCCATTGTAGGATCGATGCCAGGCATTGGCCGAGGGACAGGTAGTGCAGGAGACATGCAGGAGGCGCACGTGACGCAGGGACCGCTCACCACGGAGGCCGGCGCGCCGGTCGCCGACAACCAGAACAGCGAGACCGCGGGCGTCGGCGGTCCGGTTCTCGTCCAGGACCAGCTCCTTCTCGAGAAGCTCGCCCACTTCAACCGGGAGCGCATCCCGGAGCGGGTGGTCCACGCGCGCGGCGCCGGCGCCTACGGCACCTTCACGGTGACGGCCGACGTCACCCCGTACACCCGCGCGAAGTTCCTCTCCGAGGTCGGCAAGCAGACCGAGGTCTTCCTGCGCTTCTCGACCGTGGCGGGCAATCTGGGCGCCGCCGACGCGGTGCGGGACCCCCGGGGCTTCGCGCTTAAGTTCTACACCGAGGAGGGCAACTACGACCTCGTCGGCAACAACACCCCGGTGTTCTTCATCAAGGACGCCATCAAGTTCCCCGACTTCATCCACACGCAGAAGCGCGACCCGTACACGGGCTCGCAGGAGGCGGACAACGTCTGGGACTTCTGGAGCCTGTCGCCCGAGTCGGTGCACCAGGTGACCTGGCTGTTCGGCGACCGCGGCATCCCGGCCGGCTACCGCCACATGGACGGCTTCGGTTCCCACACCTTCCAGTGGAACAACGAGGCCGGCGAGGCCTTCTGGGTGAAGTACCACTTCAAGACGGACCAGGGCATCAAGTGCCTCACGCAGGCCGAGGCCAACAAGCTCGCCGGTGAGGACCCCGACTCGCACCAGCGCGACCTGCGCGAGGCCATCGAGCGCGGCGAGTACCCGTCCTGGACCGTCGGCGTGCAGATCATGCCGGTGGCGGACGCGGCGACCTACCGCTTCAACCCGTTCGACCTGACCAAGGTGTGGCCGCACGCCGACTACCCGGTCATCGAGTTCGGCAAGCTGGAGCTCAACCGCAACCCGGAGAACGTCTTCGCCGAGGTCGAACAGTCGATCTTCAGCCCCGCCCACTTCGTGCCCGGTATCGGGCCGTCCCCGGACAAGATGCTCCAGGGCCGCCTCTTCGCGTACGGCGACGCCCACCGCTACCGCGTCGGCATCAACGCCGACCACCTGCCGGTGAACCGCCCGCACGCCACCGAGGCGCGGACGAACAGCCGTGACGGCTTCCTGTACGACGGCCGTCACAAGGGCGCGAAGAACTACGAGCCGAACAGCTTCGGCGGCCCGCTCCAGACCGACCGGCCGCTGTGGCAGCCGATCGCGGTGACGGGCGGGACCGGCAACCACGAGGCGCCGGTGCACGCCGAGGACAACGACTTCGTCCAGGCCGGCGACCTCTACCGGCTCATGACGGAGGACGAGAAGGACCGTCTGATCGAGAACCTCGCGGGCTCGATCTCCCAGGTCTCGCGCGACGACATCGTCGAGCGCGCGATCAACAACTTCCGTCAGGCCGACGGAGACTTCGGCAAGCGGCTGGAGGCCGCGGTCCAGGCCCTGCGCGGCTGAACAGCACCGGACCGCTTGTCGTAGCCGAGAGGGCCGGCTCCCGCAGGGGGCCGGCCCTCCGGTCCGTCCGGGGGGACACCCCTTCAGGCCAGGGCGGCCGCGTGACGCCGCGCCGGCGCCCAGCAGCGGATGATGTCGCGCACGGAGACGATGCCGACCGGCCCGGTGCCGTCCAGCACGATCAGGTGGCGGAAGCCGCCGTGGGACATGGCGGTCGCGGCCTCCTCCAGGGTCCACTCCGGCGCGGCGAAGACGACGTCGGTCGTCGTGTGCGCGCCGGCCGTCTCCAGGTCCGGGTTCTGCCCGGCGCCGACCGAGACGAGGATGTCCCGTTCGGTGAGGATGCCGAGGCCGCTGGTGTCATGGTCCAGAACGACGGCCGCGCCGACCCGGCGCGCCGCCATCAGGGCTGCTGCCTGGCGGAGCGTGTGGGCGGGGCCGATGGTGAGGACCACCGTGCTCATGGCGTCACGGACGAGCATGGACGGAGCCACCTCCTTGGTGAACGACTCGTCGAGAATCGATTCACAAATTCACAAGTGGGGGGACTTCAGAGTGGCAGCCCGGCGCGGCCTCAACAAGGGGTCTGCATGACCTGGCGCACATACGCCATGACGGACGGTGGGCGGCCGACGGGCGAGCGGCCGGACCCGCGGCCGGCCGCGGGTCCCGCGGGACGGTCTCAGTAACGCTGGTTCAGGTAGCCCAGCAACTCGTCGTGGAGCAGGCCGTTGGACGCCGCCGCGTTCCCGCTGTGCGGTCCCGGCGCGCCGTCCAGGCCGGTGAAGGTGCCGCCCGCCTCCTGCACCACGACGGCGGTCGCCGCCATGTCCCACAGCGACAGCTCCGGCTCGGCGCAGATGTCCACCGAGCCCTCCGCGACCATCATGTACGGCCAGAAGTCGCCGTACCCGCGCGTCCGCCAGCACGCGCGCGTGAGGTCGAGGAAGCCGTCCAGCCGGCCCTGCTCCTCCCAGCCGCTGAGCGACGAGTACGCGAACGACGCGTCGGACAGCTCCGCCACCTTGGACACATGAAGGCGCGTCGCCGACGACAGGCTGCGGCCGGTGTACGCGCCGAGCCCCTTCGCCGCCCACCAGCGGCGGCCCAGCGCCGGCGCCGACACCACGCCCACGACCGGCTGGAAGCCCCCCTCGCCCGCCTCCATGAGCGCGATCAGCGTCGCCCAGACCGGCACGCCCCGCACGTAGTTCTTGGTGCCGTCGATCGGGTCGATCACCCAGCGGCGCGGGCCCGTGCCCTCGACGCCGTACTCCTCGCCCAGGATCGCGTCGCGCGGCCGCGCCCGCTGCAGCTGGCCCCGGATCAGCTCCTCGGCGGCCCGGTCGGCCTCGCTCACCGGGGTCATGTCCGGCTTCGTCTCCACTTTGAGGTCCAGCGCCCTGAACCGGTCCATGGTGGCGGCGTCGGCGGCGTCCGCGAGGACGTGGGCAAGACGCAGATCATCGTGGTAATCGGCCATGAGCCGCACTCTATCCCGCTGGACCGGCCGCTTCCGCGGGAGCTATTGACAGTGCGTGGCAGCCCGTCAACTCTGAGCTCAGAGCCGTCGGGCCAGGGGAGGCGACGATGCCCACCGCGCGCGAAGCGCTGCTCGACGCCGCTCGCGCGGCGCTCGCGGACCTGCCCTGGGCGGCGGTGCGGATGGTCGACGTCGCGGCGGCGGCGGGCGTGTCCCGGCAGACCCTCTACAACGAGTTCGGCAGCAAGGAGGGCCTGGCGCGGGCCCTGCTGCGCAGCGAGGCCGACACGTACCTGGAGGGCGTCGAACGACTCCTCGGGGGCAACACCGACCCGGCCATGGGCATGGGGGCGGGCGCGGGCGCGGACACGCGCGCCGGCGTCCGGCAGGACGCGGGGGACCGCCTCGCGCTCGTCGCCGAGTGGATCGTCCGCGAGGCGCGGACGCGGCCCCTGCTGCGCGCCCTGCTCACCGGCTGCTGGGGCGACCGGCTCCCGGCGCCGCGTCCGCGGCCCGGTCCGGCCCGGCGGGTCCTGACCGGTTCGGCCGCCCAGCGCCGCGCCGACGCGGGCGCACCCGGTCCGGCCGAACTGGTGACGGCCGTACGGGAGCGGTATCTGGCGGCGCTGGGCCGGGAGGGCTGCGGGGAGGAGGTGTGCGAGCTGGCCGTACGGCTCGCCCTGTCCTGCGTCGTCGCGCCCGGCCCCCAGGAGGAGGTCGGCGCGCTCGTGCGCCGGGTCGTCGGCGGTGTCAGTGCGACGAGCCCGAGAGCTGGAGCCCGATGACCCCGAGGATCACCAGCGAGATCGAGATGATCTTCAGCGTGGACACCAGGTCACCCAGGAAGATCATGCCGTAGACGGCCGTGCCCGCCGCCCCGATCCCGGTCCACACCGCGTACGCCGGACCCACGTCCAGCTTCCGCAGCGACAGGGTCAGCAGCCCGAAGCTGCCGAGGGCGAAACAGGCGAAGGCGACCGTCGGCCACAAGCGCGTGAAGCCGTGGGAGAGTTTGAGGCAGACGGCGAAACCGGTCTCCAGGAAGCCCGCGACGATCACCAGCAGCCACGCCATCGTCAGTGCCTCCCGCGTCCGTGGTCCGTGACTGCCCGGTCCGACTTGGTGCGATTATGCACTTACCGGGCGCCGGGATCCGCAAACGTGCGCGACTCAGTCGCCTTCGCGTCGCTCGCGCGTGGCGAGCAGCCGCCGCAGCGAGTACAGCCGCGCCGGGTCGGCGTGCCCCTCGGCCACCCAGGCGTCCAGCGCGCACTCCGGCTCGTCGTGGCTGCACGCGCGCGGGCACTGCTCCGTGCCCGGCACCAGGTCGGGGAAGGCGTTGATGACCCGGGAGGGGTCGACGTGGTTGAGCCCGAAGGACCGCACGCCCGGGGTGTCGATCACCCATCCCTCGGCGCCGCCCAGCGGCAGCGCCAGCGCTGACGTGGTGGTGTGCCGGCCGCGGCCCGTCACCGCGTTGACGTCACCGGTGAGCCGGCGGCGTTCCTCCGGCACCAGCGCGTTGACCAGGGTCGTCTTGCCGACGCCCGAGTGGCCGACGAAGGCGGTGGTGCGGCCGGCGAGGAACTCGCGGACCCGGTCGGCCGCGTTCCCGTCGTACAGCTCCTCGCGGCTGGTGACGACGTACGGGATGTCGAGCGCGCCGTACAGCTCCAGCAGCGCCGAGGGTGGTGCGAGGTCCGACTTGGTCAGCACCAGCAGCGGCTCCAGGCCGCCGTCGTACGCCGCCACCAGGCAGCGGTCGATCAGCCGGGGGCGTGGCTCGGGGTCGGCGAGGGCGGTGACGACGGCGAGCTGGTCGGCGTTGGCGACGACCACGCGCTCGAACGGATCGTCGTCGTCGGCCGTACGGCGCAGGACGGAGCGGCGCGGCTCGATGCGGACGATCCGGGCCAGGGTGTCCTTCTTGCCGGACATGTCACCGACGAGGGACACCCGGTCGCCCACCACGGCGGCCTTGCGGCCCAGTTCGCGGGCCTTCATCGCCATGACCGTGCGGCCGTCGACGAGGCAGGTCAGGCGGCCCCGGTCCACGGTGAGGACCATGCCCTCGGCCGCGTCCTCGTGCTTGGGGCGGATGGTGGTGCGGGGGCGGGTGCCCTTGCGGTTGGGGCGGGAACGGATGTCGTCCTCGTCCGTGTGCTTGCCGTAGCGGCGCATGTCGTCAGGCCTCGAGCATTCCGGTCCACATCTGCGGGAAGTCCGGCAGGGTCTTGGCGGTCGTCGCCACGTTCTCGATCAGCACGCCGTCGACGGCGAGGCCGATGATCGACCCGGCGGTCGCCATGCGGTGGTCGTCGTACGTGTGGAAGACACCGCCGTGCAGCGGGCGCGGGCGGATGTGCAGCCCGTCCGCGGTCTCGGTGACGTCGCCGCCGAGCTCGTTGATCTCCTTGGTCAGCGCGGCCAGCCGGTCCGTCTCGTGCAGCCGCAGGTGGGCCACTCCGCGCAGGGTCGAGGGCGAGTCGGCGAGGGCGGCGACCGCCGCGATGCCGGGCGTGAGCTCGCCGACGTCACCGAGGTCCCAGTCGATGCCGTGGACGGTGCCCGTACCGGTGAAGGTGAGCCCCTGCTCGGTCAGTTCGCAGGAGCCGCCCATCGCGGTGAAGATCTCGCGCAGCGCGTCACCGGGCTGGGTGGTGTACTGCGGCCAGTCCGGGATGGTGATCCGTCCGCCGGTGACCAGGGCGGCCGCCAGGAACGGCTGGGCGTTGGACAGGTCCGGCTCGACGGTCAGGTCGCGGCCCAGCAGCGCGGAGGGGGAGACCCGCCAGACGTTCGGCTCGCCGCCGGTCTCCGGCTCGTCGACCTGCGCGCCGACCGCGCGGAGCATGTCGACGGTCATCCGGATGTGCGGCATGGAGGGCAGCTTGGCGCCGGTGTGGCGCACCTCCACGCCCTGGTTGAAGCGGGGGGCGGAGAGCAGCAGCGCGCTGACGAACTGCGACGAGGACGAGGCGTCGATCTCGACCGGGCCGCCGTCCAGTGCCCCGCTGCCGTGCACGGTCATCGGCAGGCACCCGCGCCCGTCGTCGTCGATGCGGGCGCCCAGGGCGCGCAGGGCGTCGATCACGCCGTGCAGCGGCCGCTCGTGGGAGCGGGGGTCGCCGTCGAAGCGGACCGGCCCGTCGGCGAGGGCGGCGACCGGGGGCAGGAAGCGCATGACCGTGCCGGCGTTGCCGACGTCGACGTGCGCCGGGCCGTGCAGGCCCGCGGGGATGACCCGCCACCGCTCGCCCGTGCCGTCGGGGCCCACGCCCTCCTCGATGCCCACGCCCATCGTGCGCAGGGCCTCGGCCATCAGCAGGGTGTCGCGGGAGCGCAGCGGGCGGCGCAGCCAGCCGGGTTCGGAGGCGAGCGCGGCGAGCACCAGGCCACGGTTGGTGACCGACTTGGACCCGGGCACGGTGACGGTCGCGTCGACGGCTCCGCGTGCGGGGGGAGCGGGCCAGAGGTCGAGGTGTGCGGGGCTATCGGTCATGCCCCTCACTTTAGACGGGCCCTATGGCCAGAGCTCACCTCCACCGGGCTCTCATGATCATCGGACTCGCCGGTCTCAGAGGCCCAGCAGCCAGCGCCCGCCGCCGGTCAGGGAGCACAGCGACACCGCGTGGAAGAGGAACAACCACAGGGCCGGCGGGACGTGCGTGAGCCGGGCGAGCTGGTCGGCGTCCGAGTCCGGGGCACCGCCGTGCCGCCGTTTCGACTGGAGCTCGAAGACGGGCCGGACACCGCCCAGAAGGAGGAACCAGACCACGCCGTACGCGAACGCCGCCTGGACGACGGGCTCCGTCAGCCACGACACGAGCAGGAAGGCGGCGCCGGTCACGAGCACCGTGAGGGCCCCGTACGCGTTGCGGATCATCACCAGCATGGCGACGAGCAGCGCGGTCGCCACCCACAGCAGGAGCGTGATGCGGTGCGCCGCCAGCAGCCAGGCGCCGCCGAGGCCGAGCAGGGACGGGGCGGTGTAGCCGGCCGCCGCGGTGAGGATCATGCCCAGTCCGGTCGGCCGGCCCCGGCTGACGGTCAGACCGCTGGTGTCGGAGTGCAGCCGGATGCCCTGCAGCCGCCGGCCGGTGACCAGGGCGATGAGCCCGTGGCCGCCCTCGTGGGCGATCGTGATCGCGTTCCGCGCCACCCGCCACAGCCCGTGCGGGACGGTGACCGCGAGGGCGGCGGCGGCCGTGACCAGGACGAGCCACAGGTCCGGGGCGGGCTGGGTGCCGGTGACGCGGTCCCAGAGGTCGGCGAGGCTCGTACGGTCCATGGTCGGGCGGCTCCCTGGTGTCTCGGCGTAGGGAGCATCCTCCGTGCCCGGTGGGCGGTGGCTCAACCCCGGCCCCTGTTCCGCGGACGGCCCGCCCGTTCCGCCACCTCACCGCCTAGGCTCGTAGCGCATACGGAGGAGGGGTGGTACGCGATGTGCGGACGGTACGCGGCGAGCCGGCGGCCCGAGGACCTCACGGGTCTGTTCGGCGTCCGGAAGTGGGAGCCGGAGGAGACCCTGGCCCCCGACTGGAACGTGGCGCCCACCAAGGAGGTGTACGCGGTCCTCGAGCGCCCGCTCAGGGGAGCGGACTCCCCGAGTCCGGTCCGGCAGCTGCGGACCCTGAAGTGGGGTCTCGTACCGTCGTGGTCCAAGTCCCCCGAGGGCGCCGCCCGGATGATCAACGCCCGGGCGGAGACGGTCCACGAGAAGCCGTCCTTCCGGCAGGCCTTCGCCACCCGCCGCTGCATCCTGCCCGCCGACGGCTATTACGAGTGGGTGACCGGCGCCGCGGAGCGGCAGCTGGAGGAGCAGGGGAAGAAGAAGCGCCCGCGCAAGCAGCCGTACTTCGTCACGCCCGCCGACGGGTCCGTCTTCGCGATGGCGGGGCTGTACGAGTTCTGGCGCGACCCGACCCTGCCGCCCGACCACCCCCGGGCGTGGTGGGCCACCTGCTCGGTGATCACCACCGAGGCGGACACGGAACCGCTGGGCGTGGCCCCGGCGGATGGGCCGCACGCCCTGTCGGACATCCACCCGCGCATGCCGCTGATGCTCACGCCCGACCGGTGGGACGCCTGGCTGGACCCCTCTCGCACGGACCCCGACGAGCTGCGCTCCCTGCTCAGCCCGCCCCCGGCCGGTCTGATGCGCGCCTACCCGGTGACGCCCGCCGTCAGCAACGTCCGCAACAACGGGCCGGAGCTGCTCGAGGAACTCCCCGGCCCGGTGGAGGAAACCCTCTTCTGACGCGCGGCACGCGGGGCCGCGGCACGCAGGCCGCGGGGGGCGGGACACGGCACGCCGGGCGCCGCCCGGGCACCATGGCACGGTGACCGACACCACCACCACCGAAACCGTGCCGACCGGCGCCGGCGACGCCCGTATCACCTGGCACGCCGCCGGAGGCGACGCCCGTCTCGTCGTGGCCCTCGGCCACGGCGCCGGCGGCGGCATCGAGGCCCGGGATCTCCGGGCGCTCGCCGCGGCCCTGCCCGCCGCCGGCGTGACCGTCGCCCTGGTCGAACAGCCCTGGCGGGTCGCCGGCAAGAAGCTCGCGCCCGCCCCCAAGTCCCTCGACGCCGCCTGGCGGGACCTGTGGCCCGCCCTGCGCGCGCCCGGGCTGCCGATCGTGGCGGGCGGGCGCAGCGCGGGAGCCCGGGTGGCCTGCCGCACCGCCCGCGAGCTGGGCGCCCGCGCCGTACTGGCGCTGAGCTTCCCGCTCCACCCGCCGGGCAGGCCGGAGAACTCGCGGGCGGACGAGCTGCGCGGGGCGGGCGTGCCCACCCTCGTCGTCCAGGGCGGCAACGACCCCTTCGGCAGGCCCGCCGAGTTCCCGGAGGGGGACCACGAGCTGGTGGAGGTCCCCTTCGGCGACCACGGCTTCGCCGTGCCGAAGCGGGCGCCGGTGACCCAGGAGGCGGCGCTCGCGGTGATCACCGACCGGGTCGGGGAGTGGGTGGGTTCCCTGCGGGAATGAAGAGCCGCCGCGGTGTTGTTGTGACGGGCGTCGGTGAAGAGAGCTGAGCCAGGAGAGGAAGTCCGTCGCATGGGTTCGATCGTCTGCCCGAGCCGGTCCGCGTCCGCCGAGCTGGACTGGACCGTGCTCCCTGCGGCCAGGACCGCCCCTGTCCGGGCAGCTCGCGGAGCTAATTCGAAGGGACTGGCGCCGGAAGGTCGACTATTCTCCGATTCGAGCGGGTCCGGACTCGGTCCCGTCACTGCGCTGGAGGAGGTGGGTCCGGTCACCGGGACCGACACAGGGACCAACGACGGCCCCGAGGAGACGGAGACCGAGCGCAACGCGCGCTTCGAGCGGGACGCCCTCGGCTACCTCGACCAGATGTACTCCGCGGCCCTGCGCATGACACGCAATCCCGCCGACGCCGAGGACCTGGTCCAGGAGACGTACGCCAAGGCGTACGGGTCGTTCCATCAGTTCCGTGAGGGCACGAACCTCAAGGCCTGGCTGTACCGGATCCTCACCAACACCTTCATCAACTCGTACCGCAAGAAGCAGCGCGAGCCCCAGCGCAGCGCCGCCGAGGAGATCGAGGACTGGCAGCTCGCCCGCGCCGAGTCGCACATGTCCACCGGTCTGCGGTCCGCCGAGTCCCAGGCGCTGGACCATCTGCCCGACTCCGACGTGAAGGAAGCCCTCCAGGCGATCCCCGAGGAGTTCCGCATCGCGGTGTACCTCGCCGATGTCGAGGGCTTTGCGTACAAGGAGATCGCGGACATCATGGGTACACCCATCGGTACGGTGATGTCCCGACTGCACCGTGGCCGTCGCCAGTTGCGCGGCATGCTCGAGGACTACGCCCGCGACCGCGGACTGGTCCCCGCGGGCGCCGGAGAGTCGTCGAACAACGGGAAAGGCTCGGGCTCATGAGCTGCGGAGAGCCGCACGAGACGGAATGCGCGGAGGTCCTGGACCATCTCTACGAGTTCCTCGACCGCGAGATGCCCGACAGCGACTGCACCAAGTTCGAGGTGCACTTCGAGGAGTGCTCCCCGTGCCTGGAGAAGTACGGGCTCGAACAGGCCGTGAAGAAGCTGGTCAAGCGGTGCTGCGGCCATGACGACGTACCGAGCGACCTGCGGGCCAAGGTCATGGGGCGGATCGAGCTGATCCGCTCGGGCGAGGCCGTGCCGGACCACGACGTGTCGTCCACGCCCGCGACCCAGGAGTGACGCCTGCCGCACAGGTGACGGGAGGGGCGCGCCGCGAGCACCGCGGTGCGCTCCTCCCGTTTATCCGCTGGTCACCCGAAGGGGCTAATAGATTCCGTCCGCCGCCACCGGACGGGCACCGGCTCGTAGCCTTGCGCTCGTTTCGGAGGGCCGGTGGGAGGCGGGAACGGTGGCGGGCATTCCGGTGGGGGCGTGCATGTATCTGGTGGGCACCGTGCTGTGCGCCACCGCGTGCGTGCTGCCCGCGTTCGATCCGGCCGCCGGGACGCCCTGGAGCGCCCTCGCGCTCCTCGCCGCGCTCTACGCCTTCTGCGAGTGGCCCGCGCGCCGGGCGGTGTCCGGGCGGGCATCCGGGGCCCCCGACGCGCCCGCGGGCACCGGCTCGTTCTTCCCTGTCCTGCTCGCCGCCGCGCTGCTGCTGCCGCCCGCCGCGGCCGCCCTGGTGGCCGTCCCCGGGGCGCTGATCGCCCCGGTCGAGGAGCGGCCCGCCGCGCCCCGGCGGGCCTGGCGCGCCGCGCGGCTCGCCCTCGCCGCGTGGGCCGCGGCGCAGACCGCGGCGGCCTTCGGCGCCGACGGCGACGCCCTCTCCGCGACCCCCGGCTTCCCCTACGTGCTGCTGCCCGCGGGCCTGTCGGTGCTCGCCTTCTCCCTGGTGCTCACCGCGCTCGACGGCGGCATCATGGCCACGGCCATGGGAGTCCCCTGGCGCGGCGCCTGGCGGGGGCTGCTGCCGCGGTCGCTGGCGCCGCACGCCGTGCACGGACTGGCCGGGCTGATGATGGCGGTGCTGTGGCGCAGCCCGTACGGCTGGCCCGCCGCGCTGTTCGTGCTGCTGCCCATGTACGTCTCCAGCTGGATGTTCACGCAGTACCACCGGGAGCGCGCCGCGCACCAGGCGACCATCCGCGCCCTGGTGCAGGCCGTCGACCTCAAGGACACCTACACGCGCGGCCACAGCGAGCGGGTCGGCCACGCCTCGGTGCTGATCGCCCGCGAACTCGGCATGGACGACGGACGGCTGGAGGTCGTCCGGTTCGCCGGGATCCTCCATGACATCGGCAAGCTCGGGGTGCCCACCCGGGTGCTGCGCAAGGACGGACCGCTGACCACCGAGGAGCGGCGGGTGATCGAACTGCACCCGGAGTACGGGCACGAGATCGTGCGCGGCATCGGCTTCCTCGGCGAGGCGCGGGCGGCGATCCTGCACCACCACGAACGGATCGACGGCAGCGGTTACCCGTACGGGCTGCGCGGCCGGCAGATCCCCGAGTTCGCCCGGGTCGTCGCGGTGGCGGACGCCTTCGACGCGATGACCTCCACCCGCTCCTACCGGCGGGCGCGCCCCGTGGCGACGGCGATGGCCGAGCTGGAGCGGTGCGCGGGCACGCAGTTCGACCCGCGGATGGTACGGGCGCTGGCGCGGGCGCTGGACAAGCACGGATGGGACCCGGCCGTCACCGCCGACGATCCGCCCGAGGCGCCGCGCCGAAACGTCCCTCCACCCCGTGACCCGGGCCGCGGCCCGTCCGCCGCAGCCCGGCCCGGCCCCCGGGACGGCGCGGGCCGGGACGCCGGGCCCGGCGCCGCGCGGGACGGGGCCCTGTGACGGCGCTCGGGGCCGCCCGGGCGGCGGCGCTGCCGCACCCGGCACGCGTCGTCCACGGGGCGGCCGGCGTCCTGGCCGCCGGCGGGCTCGGATGGACCCTGTGGCACGGGGTCGCGCAGCCGGGCACGGCGCTCGCCTTCGGCGTGCTCATCGCCGTCGGGGAGCTCGCCCGCTGGGGCGCCGGGCCCGGCGGACGGACACCGCCGCTGCTCGCGGAGCTGTGGGCACGGGAGCCCGCACCGCTCGGGGCCGCCGGGGCCCTCGCGTACGCCCTGCTCGGCGAGTCCGCCGGGCGCCCCACCACCCACGGGGTGCTCCAGATCGTCGCCGTCGTCGTCGCGGGCACGCTCGTCGGTGCCGTGCCGCACGTGGCCCGCGGCTGCCGGCCCGCCCACGACCACCTGGCGCGCCGGGTGCTGACCACCGCGTTCGCCGCCGCCTGCTTCCAACCGCTCTACAACACCGGGCGGTTGGACGAGTCCATCGGGCAGGGGCCCTTCTACGCGCTCTTCCTGGCGCTCGTGCTCGTCCTGTCGGCGCTGTGCGACGCGGTGCTCGCCGCCCTGCTGCTGCGGGTCCGCACGGGCTACCGGTACGGGCCGCTGCTGCGCGAGGGATTGCGCGCCCTGCTCGGCATCGGCTCGGCGGTCTGCGCCACCGGCGCCGTGATCGCCCTCGCGGTCGCGGTCGCCGGCCTGTGGGCGCTGCCGCTGTTCTGCGTACCGCTGCTGCTCACCCAGATGTCGTTCCGCCGGTACGCCGCCGTGCGCGCCACGTACCGCCAGACCATCGCCTCCCTCGCGCGGGCCACGGAGGTCGCCGGATACACACCGCCCGGCCACGCCCACCGCGTCGCGGCGCTCAGCCGGGCCGTCGGGCGCGAGCTCGGGCTGCCGGAACCCGACCTGACCGTTCTCGAGTACGCCGCGCTGATGCACGACATCGGGCAGCTCTCGTTGGTCGACCCGGTTCCGGAGGGCGCCACCGCTCTGCTGCCGGCCGCGGAACAGCGCCGTATCGCCCTGCTGGGGGGAGCCGTGGTGCGGCAGACCGGAGTGCCGGCGGCGGTCGCGGTCGTCGTGGAGCGCCAGGCCGACCCCTACCGCGAGCAGCCGCTGCCCGCCCGGATCGTCCGGGCCGTCAACGCATACGACGACCTCGCCGGGGAAACAGCCCAGGGGTCGCTCACCGCCCTGGAGCAGCTGCGCCTGGGCACCGCGCGGGACTACCACCCGGCGGTGGTGGAGTCCCTGGCCAGAGTGCTGGCCCGGGGCGGCGTCACCGGTCCCGCACCGGGGTAACCCATGGGTAATGAGCGGGTGTGCGACCCGGCATGGTTGGATGCGAACAAGAGGGTGTCCGGGGGCAGAGACCTTCAGTGACCGGCGGACCGGCAGGCGGGAATCGTGAGGATCTTCGGGAAGGTACGGCATCGGCCCTCCGCCTCGTGGCGGCAGGCCACCGACCGCGCGTTCACGCTGATCGGGGACGGGCGGTACGAGGACGCGGGCGCGCTGCTGACGCGTGCGGCGGACCTGGAGCCCTGGCTCTCGGAGTCCTGGTTCAATCTGGCGCTGCTGCACAAGTTCCGGCACGACTGGGAGCAGGCGCGCACCGCGGGCCTGCGGGCCGTCGCGCTGCTCGACAAGGAGACCGGTGCGCCGGACTGGTGGAACGTGGGCATCGCCGCCACCGCCCTCCAGGACTGGCCGCTGGCCCGCCGCGCCTGGCAGGCGTACGGGCTGAAGGTGCCCGGGGCGGCCGCGGCAGGCGGGGAGCCGACCGGCATGGAGCTGGGCAGCGCCGCCGTACGGCTCTCGCCGGAGGGCGAGGCGGAGGTGGTGTGGGGCCGCCGGCTCGACCCGGCCCGGATAGAGGTGCTGTCGATCCCCCTGCCGTCCTCGGGGCGGCGCTGGGGCGAGGTCGTGCTGCACGACGGGGTGCCCAACGGCGAGCGGACCACCGCGGCCGGGCACAGCTTCCCGGTGTTCGACGAGATCGAGCTGTGGGCGCCGTCGCCCGTGCCGACCTGGGTGGTGCTGCTGGAGGCGGCCACGGAGGCCGACCGCGACGCCCTGGAGCGGCTGGCGGCCGACGCCGGCTTCGCCGCCGAGGACTGGTCGTCGTCGGTGCGGCTGCTGTGCCGGGCGTGTTCCGAGTCGCGGATGCCGAGCGCCGAGGGCGAGGGCGAGCACCTCGACCCGCACGATCACAGCGAGCCGGGGCACCCGGGGCCGCTCGGGCACCGCTCGCCGGGCGAGCTGTGGGTGCCGGAGCGGGAGTGCGGGATCGCGGCCCCGGCCGGGCTGGTGCGGGGGCTGCTGGACGGCTGGGTGGCGGACAGCCCGGACAGCCGTGAGTGGCGGGATCTCGAGGAAGTCTGCTGACCCCGGTCGCCCGCGCCCGCGTAGGCTGTACGGGCACATCACGGCAACGGGTACCCGGGCACCGACGGAAAGGCGCGAAGGCGGACATGGCGCAGCAGGAGACGGACCAGCAGGACATCGACGTCCTCCCCGTGGACGACGAGGGCTTCGTCATCGACACGGAGAACTGCGAGGAGCGTGAGCGGATCCACCGCGAGCGCGGCACCTCCCGCCCGATCACGGTCGTCGGCAACCCCGTGCTGCACAAGGAGTGCAAGGACGTCACCGCGTTCGACGAGTCCCTCGCGCAGCTGGTGGACGACATGTTCGCCAGCCAGCGGACGGCGGAGGGCGTGGGCCTGGCCGCCAATCAGATCGGTGTGGACCTGAAGGTCTTCGTCTACGACTGCCCGGACGACGAGGGCGTGCGGCACGTGGGCGTCGTCTGCAACCCGGTGCTGGAGGAGCTGCCGGCGGACCGGCGCGTGCTGGACGACTCCAACGAGGGCTGCCTGTCCGTCCCGACGGCGTACGCGTCGCTGGCGCGGCCCGACTACGCCGTGGTGCGCGGCCAGGACGTCAAGGGCAACCCCATCACCGTGCGCGGCACCGGGTACTTCGCCCGCTGCCTGCAGCACGAGACGGACCACCTGTACGGATACCTGTACATCGACCGGCTGTCGAAGCGGGAGCGCAAGGACGCGCTGAAGCAGATGGAGGCGGGCACGCCGCGCTACCCCGTCGTCGCCAACGACTGACATGCGGCCGAGGCCCCGTTCCGGTGACCGGGACGGGGCTTTCGCGTGTCTGCCGCCGGGCCTTGTCCATGACGGTCGTGCGGGGCCGGTTGACGCGCGTCAACCCGCCCGTCAGGCTCGGGGACGGTGTTCCCTTCGGACCTGGAGGCGCGGTCAGCGCCGCCACCGCCCGGTCCAACGCCCTGCGCACCATGTGGAAGCTGGAG
Source organism: Streptomyces sp. NRRL S-118 (assembly GCF_000716335.1). GTDB lineage: Bacteria > Actinomycetota > Actinomycetes > Streptomycetales > Streptomycetaceae > Streptomyces. The sequence continues at coordinate 30,199 of NZ_KL591015.1, forward strand.
GCCCTGCGCCACGCGCTCGGCGACCAGCCCATCAGGCCCGCAACCACGGCTTCAACGGCATCCTCGGCCCCGGCTGCCCCGGCCACGGCGACCACACCCACCCCGACCACCGCGCGAGCCGCTTCCGGTCAGCCTCCGCCTGCGGCGTCCGACCGCCGGGCGCGGCGGCGGAGCCCGGCGTGCACCGCCCAGCCGGCCGCCGCGCCGACCGCGTACCAGAGGAGGTCCGGGGCGTGGAACGACGTGCCGAGGACCAGCGGCGCGAGCCTGCTGCGAGCGGCCAGAGCGGCCGGGACGCCCGTCAGCTGGAACAGCTCCACCGCGCACGAGAACCCCAGCGCGATCCCTGCCGCCACCACCGGCCGCAGCCGGGGCGCAGCCGCCACCACCAGCGCCACGACCAGCACCGTGTACAGCGCGTCCCCGGCGTACCCGGACCACGCGCCCGCCGCCGCGGACCTGACACCCAGGCCCGCGGCGACGGTCAGCGCGGCGGCGGCACAGGCCGCCCACCGCGTACGGCGCGTGCTCAGAAGTCCTCGTCGAGGTCGACGGAGCCCTCCACGGCCACCTGGTAGGCGGACGGGCGGCGCTCGAAGAAGTTCGTCAGCTCCTGCACGCCCTGGAGCTCCATGAACGAGAACGGGTTCTCCGAGCCGTACACCGGGGCGAAGCCCAGGCGCGTCAGGCGCTGGTCGGCGACGCACTCCAGGTACTGGCGCATCGACTCGGTGTTCATCCCCGGCAGGCCGTCACCGCACAGGTCGCGGCCGAACTGCAGCTCCGCCTCCACGGCTTCCCTCAGCATGTCGGTGACCTGCTGCTGGAGCTCGTCGTCGAAGAGGTCGGGTTCCTCCTTGCGGACGGTGTCGACAACCTCGAACGCGAAGTTCATGTGCATCGTCTCGTCCCGGAACACCCAGTTGGTGCCGGTCGCCAGGCCGTGCAGCAGACCGCGCGAGCGGAACCAGTACACGTAGGCGAAGGCCCCGTAGAAGAACAGGCCCTCGATGCAGGCGGCGAAGCAGATCAGGTTCAGCAGGAAGCGACGCCGGTCTGCCTTCGTCTCCAGCCGCTCGATCTTCTCCACCGAGTCCATCCAGCGGAAGCAGAACTGCGCCTTCTCCCGGATGGAGGGGATGTTCTCCACGGCGTCGAACGCCGCGGCGCGGTCCTCGGGGTCGGGGAGGTAGGTGTCGAGCAGCGTCAGATAGAACTGGACGTGCACGGCCTCCTCGAACAGCTGCCGCGACAGGTACAGCCGCGCCTCGGGCGAGTTGATGTGCTTGTAGAGCGTCAGCACCAGGTTGTTCGCCACGATCGAGTCGCCCGTGGCGAAGAACGCCACCAGCCGTCCGATCAGGTGCTGCTCGCCGGGCGTCAGCTTGGCGAGGTCGGCGACGTCGGAGTGGAGGTCGACCTCCTCCACGGTCCAGGTGTTCTTGATGGCGTCCCGGTAGCGCTCGTAGAAGTCCGGGTAGCGCATCGGACGCAGGGTCAGCTCGAAGCCCGGGTCGAGCAGGTTCTTCTCGGTGGAGCTCATCACTGGCAGGCCTCGCAGGACTCGGGGTTCTCAAGGGAGCAGGCGACCGCGTCCTCCGGGGTCACCTGCGCGGGTACGGGTACGGGGACGGCGGCGGACGCCTGGGCGGCACGGGCGATGCGGGTCGCCGGGCGCGAGCGCAGGTAGTACGTCGTCTTCAGCCCCTGCTTCCAGGCGTACGCGTACATCGAGGAGAGCTTGCCGATGGTTGGCGTCTCCATGAACAGGTTCAGCGACTGGGACTGGTCCAGGAACGGTGTACGGGCCGCCGCCATGTCGATCAGGCCGCGCTGCGGGATCTCCCACGCCGTCCGGTACAGCTCGCGCACCTCGGCCGGGATCCAGGTGAAGCCCTGCACCGAGCCACTGGACTCGCGCAGCGCCTCACGGGTCTGGGCGTCCCACACGCCGAGCTGCTTCAGCTCGGCCACCAGGTAGGAGTTCACCTGGAGGAACTCGCCCGACAGCGTCTCGCGCTTGAAGAGGTTCGACACCTGCGGCTCGATGCACTCGTACACGCCCGCGATCGAGGCGATCGTCGCGGTCGGCGCGATGGCGAGCAGCAGCGCGTTGCGCATGCCGACCTCGGCGATGCGGGCGCGCAGCGCCTCCCACCGCTCGGGCCAGTTGAGCTCGACGTCGTAGTGGTCGGGGTGCAGCACCCCGCGCGCGGTACGGGTCTTCTCCCAGGCGGGCAGCGGACCGTTGCGCTCGGCGAGGTCGGCGGACGCCTCGTACGCGGCGAGCATGATCCGCTCGGCGATCCGGGTCGACAGGGCACGCGCCTCGGGGGAGTCGAACGGCAGGCGCAGCTTGAAGAAGACGTCCTGGAGGCCCATGGCGCCCAGGCCGACGGGCCGCCACCTGGCGTTGGACCGCCCGGCCTGCTCGGTCGGGTAGAAGTTGATGTCGACGACGCGGTCGAGGAAGGTCACGGCGGTACGGACGGTCTCGTCCAGCCGCTCCCAGTCGAGGGAGTCGCCCGCCACGAAGGCACCGAGGTTGACCGAGCCCAGGTTGCAGACGGCGGTCTCCCCGTCGTCCGTGACCTCCAGGATCTCGGTGCACAGGTTGGAGGAGTGGACCGTGTGGCCCGGCTCCGCCGTCTGGTTCGCCGTACGGTTCGAGGCGTCCTTGAACGTCATCCAGCCGTTGCCGGTCTGCGCCAGGGTCCGCATCATCCGGCCGTACAGGTCACGGGCCGGCATGGTCCTGCGCGCCAGCCCCCGGGCCTCCGCGGCACGGTACGCGGCGTCGAACTCCTCGCCCCACAGGTCGACCAGCTCCGGCACGTCGGCCGGTGAGAACAGCGACCACTCGGCGTCGGCGTTGACCCGGCGCATGAACTCGTCCGGGATCCAGTGCGCCAGGTTCAGGTTGTGGGTGCGCCGGGCGTCCTCGCCCGTGTTGTCGCGCAGCTCCAGGAACTCCTCGATGTCAGCGTGCCAGGTCTCCAGGTACACCGCGGCCGCGCCCTTGCGCCGCCCGCCCTGGTTCACGGCCGCGACCGAGGCGTCCAGCGTCTTGAGGAACGGCACGATGCCGTTGGAGTGCCCGTTCGTGCCGCGGATCAGCGAACCGCGGGCCCGGATGCGGGAGTACGACAGCCCGATGCCGCCCGCGTGCTTCGACAGCCGCGCCACCTGGTGGTAGCGGTCGTAGATGGAGTCCAGCTCGTCCTGCGGCGAGTCGAGCAGGTAGCAGGACGACATCTGCGGGTGGCGCGTACCGGAGTTGAAGAGCGTGGGGGAGGAGGGCAGGTAGTCGAGCCGGCTCATCAGCCGGTACAGCGACGCCACTTCCTCCAGCGCGCGCACCGAGTCGTCCTCCGCCAGTCCGCAGGCGACCCGCAGCATGAAGTGCTGCGGCGTCTCGACGACCCGGCGCGTGAGCGGGTGGCGCAGCAGGTAGCGCGAGTACAGCGTCCGCAGCCCGAAGTACTCGAAGCGGTCGTCGGCCGCGAGGTCGATGAGATCGTCGAGCCGCTCCCGGTGGACGCGGACGAAGTCCGCCGTCCGGTCGGCGATGAGGCCCTCCCGGTGGCCGGTGGCCACCGACGCCGAGAACGACACCGCGCCCTGGCCCGCCGCCTCCTCGGCGATCGTCCGGGCCAGCAGCCGGGCCGCGAGCCGCGAGTACGCCGGGTCCTCGGCGATGAGACCGGCCGCCGCCTCGGTGGCCAGCTCCCGCAGCTCCGCCTCGTCCGACCCGGCGTGCCGGCCGCGCAGCGCCGCGGCGGCGACCCGGCCGGGGTCGGTGTCGGGCAGATCGGCGGTGAGGTCGGTCAGGGTCCGCAGCAGCGCGGTCCCCGGTGCGTCGGTCTCCGCGTCCGCGACTGCTGAAGCCGGATCGGCTGGCGCGATGGTCACGTGGGGCTCTCCCTCGCTCGGCTCGGGGCCGGCGGGCGGGCGGGGGAGCGGAACCGGCGCCCCGGGCACAGGGGCGCACGCACCGCGTCCACCGGCCCACTCCGCGAGGCCCGGACGTCTGGGCACCCGGACCGGACGGCCGGGTGCGCCGTCGGCAGGTCATCGGACTCCCGGGTGCGCAAAAGCACACCGGTGCACCGTTGCGGGACAGTTCCGGATTTGCACCGGATTCCCCTGCGGCGACAGCGAGATGAGCATACATGTGGGGGGCGCCTGCGACGGCACCCCCCACATGTTGTGTCAGCCGCGGGTCACAACTCCAGCGCGTAGGTGAAGAGAGTGACGCCCGGGACCGGCTGCCAGTCCCGCTCCGGGGTCCGTACGAAGCCCAGCCGCTCGTAGAGCCGGTGTGCCGCCCGCATCGCCTGGCGCGAGGACAGCACCACCCGCCGGCAGCCGTCCACCGCCCGCGCCCGCTCCACGCACGCCCGTACGAGCGCCTCCCCGGCGCCCCGCCGCCGCGCGGCCGGAGCGACCGCCAGCATCCCGATCTCGGCCTCCCCGTCCCCGGCGAGACCGGCCCACGGCCCGCCGCCCGCGGCGGCGAACGTCACGCCGCCGAGCACCTGGCGGTCCTGCTCCACGGCCACGAGGACCTCGGCCCCGGCGGCCCGGCGGGACACGTCCCGCAGCTCGATCAGGTACTCGTCGCTCTCCCCGAAGTCCAGCAGCCCGTCTCCGAGATACGCCTGGGCCGTGACCTCGCCCAGCGTCCCGTGCTCCTCCGGCCGTACGGCCCTGATGGTGATGTCCATGGTCCGAGTGTGGGGCGGGACGGCGACGGGCCGCCGCATTCCGTCCCCGGAATCGCGGCGGCCCGTCGTGCGCTCACCCGCTCAGCAGCAGCGGAACCCGTCGCGGGGGTCCGCCTCCCGCGCGTCGGTGCGCCGGCGCTCGAACTCGCGCCGGGTCAGCACCTCGGCGTCCGGGTCGTGGGAGCGGGTGTGGGCGACGTACTTGTCGTACACCGACTCGCCGGACAGCTCACGCAGGTACCAGCGCAGCCGGCCCAGGGCGCGCCGCAGCCGGCCCAGGGCGCGCCGCAGGCGGCCGTGTGCTCCCGTGGCGGTCACCGGTGTCATGCCGAGCCGGTCCCGGCCGGCACCTCGTCACCACTGCCGCCGTCCCTGCGGTCGCCGTGGCCGCGGTCGGCCCGGACGCCGCCGTCCGGGCCGAGCCCGGCCGCGACCAGCTCGGCCTTCTCCTCCGCCGTGGGGAACAGTCCCGCGGGGGCGACGATCCGGGACTCGGTGTACGGGACCTCGGAGAGCTTCACGCCGGCGGGGTCGGTGACGGCCTTCCAGCACACGCGCCCCGCGTCCGCGATCACCACGATGATGAGCAGGGCGAAGAGGGCGGAGAGGACCCCGTCGACGGTGGAGTTGGTGACGACGGTGTGCATGTCGTCCATCGACTTCGCGGGGGGCAGGACCTGCCCGGAGTCGATACCGGCCTGGTACTTGTCCCGCTGGGCGAAGAATCCCACCCGCGGGTCGGCCGAGAAGATCTTCTGCCAGCTGGCGGTCAGCGTGACCGCCACGTCCCAGGCGAGCGGGACCGCGGTGACCCATGCCCACTTCAGGCGGCCCGACTTGACCAGCAGCGTCGTGCAGACCGCCAGCGCCACGGCGGCCAGCAGCTGGTTGGCGATGCCGAACAGCGGGAAGAGCTGGTTGATGCCGCCCAGCGGGTCGTGCACGCCGACCCAGAGGAAGTAGCCCCAGCCGCCGACGACGACCGCGCTGGCGAACCACACGCCCGGCTTCCAGCTGACCTGCCGGAAGGGCTTGTAGACGTTGCCGAGCATGTCCTGGAGCATGAAGCGGCCCACGCGGGTGCCGGCGTCCACCGTCGTGAGGATGAACAGCGCCTCGAACATGATGGCGAAGTGGTACCAGAACGCCTTCATGGCGCTGCCGCCGACGACCGCGGAGAAGATCTCCGACATGCCGAGGGCGAAGGTCGGCGCGCCGCCGGTCCGGGAGAGCAGTGACGCCTCCTCGACGTCCGCCGCCGCCTTCGCCAGCAGGTCGGGCGAGACGGTGAAGCCGAAGTTCGTCACCGCCTCGGACGCGGACTGCACCGTCGTCCCGACCATGCCCGCCGGGGAGTTGATGGCGAAGAACAGACCCGGGTCGATGATGGAGGCCGTGATCATCGCCATGACGGCGACGAAGGACTCGGTCAGCATGGCCCCGTACCCGATCATCCGGATCTGGGTCTCCTTCTGGACCATCTTCGGCGTGGTGCCCGAGGAGACCAGGGAGTGGAAGCCGGAGAGCGCACCGCACGCGATGGTGATGAAGACGAACGGGAACATGGAGCCGGCGAAGACCGGACCGTCCCCGCGGCTCGCGAAGTCGGTGAACGCCGGCATCTTCAGGGTCGGCAGGGCGACGAAGACGCCGATCGCGAGCAGCGCGATCGTGCCCACCTTCATGAAGGTCGAGAGGTAGTCGCGGGGCGCCAGCAGCATCCACACCGGCAGTACGGAGGCGAGGAAGCCGTACACGATCATCCAGATGACCAGCGTGCCGGGTTCCAGGGTGAAGGTTTCGGCGAGGGAGGACTCGGCGACCCAGCCGCCCGCGACGATGGCGAGCAGCAGCAGCGCGACTCCGATGACCGAGACCTCGGTGACCTTGCCCGGGCGCAGCACCCGCAGGTACACGCCCATGAAGAGGGCGATCGGGATCGTCATGCCGATGGAGAAGACGCCCCACGGCGAGTGCGCGAGGGCGTTGACGATGACCAGGGCCAGCACGGCCAGCAGGATGATCATGATGGCGAAGACCGCGATCAGCGCCGCGGCGCCGCCGAAGGGGCCGATCTCGTCGCGCGCCATCTGGCCGAGCGAACGGCCGTCGCGGCGGGTCGAGAAGAACAGCGTCACCATGTCCTGGACGGCACCGGCGAAGATCACGCCGACGATGATCCATATCGTGCCCGGCAGATAGCCCATCTGCGCGGCGAGGACGGGCCCGACCAGCGGTCCGGCACCCGCGACGGCGGCGAAGTGGTGGCCGAAGAGCACCCGGCGGTCGGTGGGGTGGAAGTCGACACCGTTGTCGAGCCGCTCGGCGGGGGTGGCACGGGTCTTGTCGACCTTGAGCACCCGGTTGGCGATGAAGCGGGAGTAGAAGCGGTAGGCGATCGCGTAGGAGCCGAGGGCCGCCGCGAGCATCCAGGCGGCTGAGATCTCCTCGCCGCGGGAGAGCGCGAGCACGGCCCAGCCCGCCGCCCCCACCAGGGCCACGAGTGACCAGATGGCGATCGACCGCGGAGTGAGGCCGGTCCTCGAAGAGTTCGGTGGTGCTGACGGCTCTGGCATGGTGGCACGTCCCCTCACTGATCACCTGTAATGCGCAGGAAATCTAGGGGAGCGCCTCGCGCAGCGTCACCCCCCGTCCGCATATCGGTACGGCAACGCTTTTGGGCCGGGCCGCGTCACGGACCGGCCATTCGGGGCTCAGCCGTTGGGCCGCTGCAGCCGCGCCACGAACTTGTACCGGTCACCCCGGTACACCGACCGCACCCACTCCACCGGCTGACCGTTCTCGTCCAGCGAGTGGCGCGAGAGCATCAGCATCGGCAGGCCCACGTCCGTGCCGAGCAGGCCCGCCTCGCGCGGCGTGGCCAGGGAGGTCTCGATGGTCTCCTCGGCCTCCGCGAGCCGGACGTCGTACACCTCCGCCAGCGCCGTGTAGAGCGAGGTGTACTTGACCAGCGACCGCCGCAGCGCCGGGAAGCGCTTGGCGCTCAGGTGCGTCGTCTCGATGGCCATCGGCTCGCCGCTCGCCAGGCGCAGCCGCTCGATGCGCAGGACCCGGCCGCCGGCCGAGATGTCGAGCAGCCCGGCGAGCGTGTCGTCGGCCGTCACGTACCCGATGTCGAGCAGCTGCGAGGTGGGCTCCAGGCCCTGGGCGCGCATGTCCTCGGTGTACGAGGTGAGCTGCAGCGCCTGGGACACCTTCGGCTTCGCGACGAACGTGCCCTTGCCCTGGATGCGTTCCAGGCGCCCCTCGACCACCAGCTCCTGCAGCGCCTGGCGCACGGTGGTGCGCGAGGTGTCGAACTCGGCCGCGAGCGTGCGCTCGGGGGGCACCGGGGTGCCCGGGGGCATGGTCTGCGTCATGTCGAGCAGATGCCGCTTGAGCCGGTAGTACTTGGGCACGCGTGCGGTGCGAGTGGCCGTTCCGTTCTCGCCCTCCGTGCTGCCGCCCCCATCCGTGGCCATGACCCGCCTTCCCGACTCCTGTGCTGCTGCCGTCACCGGCTCCTCCGTTGTTGCGGCTCACATGGTGGCACGGTTTGCGGGCCGGGGACCCGTTACCCGAGGCCACCGGTTCAGTGACGGTACGTCGTCACCGCTCTTATACACCGTGGACACCCCTGTTGGTCTAGGCCATTCATCGTCCGTGTCGTGCGGGCGTCCGGGTCGGCAGGGCCGCGGGCGGCGCGCGGGGGTGGCGTGCGAGGTGCCGCGCGGAGGCGCTGGCGAAGCCGTGCCGAGCCCTGTTGTCGGCCGTCGGGGCGGCCCGGAAGGGAATTTGGCATTCCCATTGCCCCGGCATCCGAAAGGTCTGTACCTTTCGAGCGGTCAATTCGAGCGACACTGAGGGGGAAGTGTGTTTGTACGGAGAATTCTCGCCGTCGGTGCGGGTGCCGCGGTCGTGGCGGCCGGGGGATTCCTGGCGTCACCGGCGTCCGCGGCCGGTTTTGAGGGTGTGCCGGACATTGCGTGCGACACCTGGATCAGCGGTACGAAGGCGAACGGTGTCTGCCGCGGAACGGCCCGCGAGGAAACGTACCGGGTGAAGGCCGTCTGCCGGATGGGCAACGGGGCGGGCACGTTCACCAAGTACGGGCCCTGGAGGGGTGTGGGACTCCCCGACTACTCCTCGGCGGACTGCGGCGCCACGGTGCTCTCGGCGTCGATCCAGTTCAGGGTGTGACCCCGGACGTCCCGTCCGGTCTTTCATCGGTGAACGGCGAGAATGGGGGAATGGTGCGAAAGCTCCACAGGAGTACGGCTCTTGCCGCGGTGTCGGTGCTCTTCTCCGCCTCGGGCGTGGTCTTCGCGCACCAGGCGACGGCCGCCCCGGCGGCCTATCCCGAATGCTGGGTGCAGAAGGAATCGGCTTACACGGCCAGTGCCGGCTGCCGGAACATCGGTACCGCCAAATACCGGGTCCGCGGAACATGCATCAACAACGGCGGGGCCACATGGACGCTCACCGGGCCGTGGGTCAGGTCGGGGGTGTCCCGGGCGACCTGCTCCGCGAATCAGACGTCGGCCCTCTACGGCCAGCCGGAATTCGAAATCGGCTGACCACGACCCGGGCCGGGGTGGCGCGCCGGGCGCCCGGGGGCCGGTGTGCGGTCCTCGGGTACCCGGCCCGTCCGGCTGTCGCAGACCCTGCCTCCGTGCGCGCCGGTGCCCCCGATCCGGGGGGTGCCGGCACGCGTCCGTCCCCAGGTGTCGGTCCGGTAACAGACAGGACCGCCCGTCTTGCTCACTCTTGACACCCCAAAAGGTCTAGGCCAAGCTCCGGGCTACTGGTCTAAACCATTAACGACCAGGTCCCAGTCCCACGGGCAGTACAGGTCGTATGGCTTCGCGGTGGGCAGGGGTTGCAGGCATCCCTGAGGAGGGTGGCGTGAAGCGCAAGCTCATCGCGGCGATAGGCGTCGCGGGCATGATGGCCGGTGTCGCGGCGTGTGGTTCCGACAAGGGTGGCGACAGCGCGGGGGGCGACACCAAGGAGCTGACCGTCTGGCTGACGGTCGACGCCCAGAACAACTGGCCGGACCTGGTCAAGGCGGCCGACGACGCGATCGCCAAGAAGTACCCGGGCATCAAGATCAAGCACGAGTACTACGGCTGGCCCGACAAGAACGCGAAGCTGGACGCCGTCCTCGCCACGGACAAGGCGCCCGACGTGGTCGAGATGGGCAACACCGAGATGCTCGGCTACATGGTCAAGGGCGCCTTCGCCGAGGTCGACCCGAAGAAGTTCGACCGGTCGGACCAGTGGCTGGACGGCCTCAAGGAGTCCGTCACCTACGAGGGCAAGACCTACGGCGTCCCCTACTACGCCGGCGGCCGTGTCGCCAACTGGCGCAAGGACGTCGCCGCCGAGGTCGGCGTGAAGACCCCGCCGAAGACGTACGCGGAGCTGACCGCCGCCCTGGACAGGATCCAGGCCAAGAAGGGCGACAAGTTCAGCGCCTGGTACCAGCCGTCGCCGGACTGGTACGCCGCGATGTCCTTCGTGTACGACGCGGGCGGTTCCATCGCCAAGAAGGACGGCGACACCTGGAAGGCCAACCTGTCCTCGCCCGAGTCCCTCAAGGGCCTCAACGAGTACAAGAAGGTCCTCGACAGGTACATGAAGGCCGACAAGACCAAGGACGAGTCGGACCGGTACATCGTCTACGGCCAGGGCAACTCCGCCATGATCTTCGCCGCCGCCTGGGAGGGCGCCACGGCCGAGGACCCGAAGAACGACAAGACCGGCAAGCTCAAGGGCAACCTCGAGAACTTCGTCATGCCCGGCCCGTCCGGCAAGAACATCCCGGTCTTCCTCGGCGGGTCCGACCTCGCCATCCCGGTCAAGTCCAAGGCGCAGGACGCGGCGGCCGAGTGGATCAACGCCTTCACCGGCGCCAAGGGCCAGAAGGGCCTGCTCGCCAAGGGCAACCTGCCCAACAACAAGGCCGACCTCGGGCCCCTGAAGGCCGACCCCAAGACGGCGGTCCCCGCCACGGCCGCCGAGTCCAGCTGGTTCGTCCCCATGGCCCCCGGCTGGGGCCAGGTCGAGAAGGCCCAGACCCTCAAGACCATGCTCCAGGAGATCGGCACCGGCAAGAAGTCGGTCGAGGCCGCCGCGAAGGACGCGGACGCCGCCATCGACAAGGTCATCAACACCAAGTGACCTGGGGCGCCCGTGGTGACCGCACGGGCTCCCGGCCTCCTTCCCCCGGTCCGGCCGGGGGAAGGAGGCCGGCCTCGACACACGAGAGGGACCGCTGAGGAGCGCGCGATGAGTGCCGCAGATACAACGACTGCCAAGGTGCCGTCCATACGGCCATCGTCGGCACCGGAAACCGCCGCACCCGGTGGCCCAGGCGGGCCGGCCAGGACGAAGAAGGGGACCGCGGCAGGAGCCGGAGTGCCGTGGGCGCTGCTCGCGCCCTGCCTGCTCGTCCTCCTGCTCGTCCTCGGCTATCCGCTGGTACGACTGGTCACCCTGTCCTTCCAGAAGTTCGAGCAGCCCCAGCTGTGGGGCTTCAAGGAGCCCGAGTCCGTCGGCTTCGCGAACTTCACCAAGATCCTCGGCGACGGCGAGTTCTGGGCCGTCGTGCTGCGGACCGTGGTCTTCGCCGGCGGCGCGGTGATCCTCACCATGGTCATCGGCATGCTCATCGCCCTGCTCCTCCAGCGGGTCTCCGGATGGGTCAGGACGCTGATCAACATCGCGCTGGTGGCGAGCTGGGGCATGCCCATCATCGTCGCCACGGCGATCTTCAAGTGGCTGTTCGACACCGACTACGGCGTCCTGAACTGGCTGCTCGACAAACTGCCCGGCGTCGACATGATCGGCCACAACTGGTTCGCCAGCGGGCCGCAGGGCCTCGCCGTGATCATGCTGCTGGTCGTCTGGGGCGCCGTGCCCTTCGTCGTCATCACGCTCAGCGCCGGCCTCACCCAGGTGCCCAAGGAGCTGGAGGAGGCCGCCCGGCTCGACGGCGCCGGCGGCTGGGGCGTGTTCCGCTACGTCACCCTGCCGATCCTCAAGCCGATCATCGTGATGCTCACGACCCTCTCGGTGATCTGGGACATGGGTGTCTTCCCCCAGGTCTTCGTGATGCGCAACGGCCACCCGGAGGCCGAGTTCCAGCTGCTGACGACGTACTCGTACGACAAGGCCTTCGTCGTCAACGACTACGGCGGCGGCTCGGCCATCGCACTCGTCACCGTCGTCCTGCTGCTCGGCGTCGTGGCCGTGTACATGCGGCAGATGCTCAAGATCGGAGAAGTCGAGTGAGCACCACCACTGCGCCGCGGAACAAGGCCGCGGGGAAGCTCGGCTGGAACCTGCTCGGCCTGCTCGTCTTCGTCTGCGCCGGCTTCCCCGTCTACTGGATGCTGAACACGGCGTTCAAGCCGGCCAGGGACGCCATCGATCCGGACCCGCACTTCTTCCCGCGCACGTTCACCCTGGAGAACTTCGAGCGCGCCTTCCAGGTCGCCGACTTCTGGGGCCCGGTCGGACGCTCACTGATCGTCTCGGTCGTCGTCGTCCTCATCGGCATCGTCGTGGGCATGCTGGCCGCGCTCGCCATCTCGCGGTTCGCCTTCCGGGGCCGCAAGGTCGTGATCATCGGCATCCTGGCGGTCCAGATGGTCCCGCTCGTCGCGATGATCATCCCGGTCTTCCTGCTCCTGAACGACCTCGGTCAGTACGACAAGCTCACCGGCCTGATCATCACCTACCTGACCTTCATCCTCCCGTTCACGGTCTGGACGCTGCGCGGCTTCATCGTCAACATCCCCCGGGAGCTGGAGGAGGCGGCCATGGTCGACGGCTGCACCCGCACCGGCGCCTTCGTCCGCGTGGTCTTCCCGCTGCTCGCCCCCGGCATGGTCGCGACGTCCGTGTACGGCTTCATCCAGGCCTGGAACGAGTACCTGTACGCCCTGATGCTGATGAGCCAGCAGAACCAGACGGCCACCGTGTGGCTCGGGAACTTCACGACCAAGCACGGGACCGAGTACGCCCCGATGATGGCCGGCGCCACGCTGATGGCCGTCCCCATCGTCGTCCTCTTCCTCCTCGTCCAGCGCAAGATGGCCGCGGGTCTGACAGCCGGCGCGGTGAAGGGATAACGCCGTCATGACCACACTCGTACGGGACACCGCCTCCGGCTCCCTCACCCGGGACGCCCTCACCGTCCTCCAGCCGGGCTTCGCCGGGACCACCGCGCCCGACTGGCTGCTGCGCCGCATCGGCGAGGGGCTCGCCTCCGTGGGCCTCTTCGGCCGCAACATCGAGGACCCCGCGCAACTGTCCGCGCTCACCGCGCAGTTGCGGGCGGAGCGGGACGACATCCTCGTCGCCGTCGACGAGGAGGGCGGTGACGTCACCCGCCTGGAGGTGCGCACCGGCTCCTCCTTCCCCGGCAACCTCGCGCTCGGCTCGGTCGACGACACCGGACTGACCCGGGCCGTGGCCCGGGAGCTCGGCCGCCGGCTCGCCGCCTGCGGCGTGGACTTCAACTGGGCGCCGTCCGCCGACGTCAACTCGGACCCGGGGAACCCGGTCATCGGCGTCCGGTCCTTCGGCGCCGACCCCGGGCTGGTGGCCCGGCACACCGTGGCGTACATCGAGGGACTCCAGTCCGCCGGTGTCGCCGCCTGCACCAAGCACTTCCCCGGACACGGCGACACCAATGTGGACTCACACCTCGCGATGCCCCGTATCGATGTGGATCCGGACACATTGCACGCCCGTGAGCTGGCACCTTTTCGCGCGGCCATCGCCGCGGGTTCCAAATCGGTGATGAGCGCGCATATCCTTCTTCCCGCGCTCGATCCCGATCGCCCCGCCACCCTGAGCCCGCGGATCCTCACCGGACTGCTGCGCCAGGAACTGGGGTACGAGGGGCTGATCGTCACCGATGGCATGGAGATGCAGGCCATCGCGTCGACGTACGGCATCGAGCGCGGCTCCGTCCTCGCACTCGCGGCGGGCGCCGACGCCATCTGCGTCGGCGGCGGCCTGGCGGACGAGGAGACCGTACTGCGGCTGCGCGACGCGCTGGTCGAAGCGGTACGGACCGGCGAACTGCCCGAGGAGCGGCTGGCCGACGCGGCGGCGCGGGTGCGCGCCCTGGCGTCCTGGACCCAGGCGCACCGGGTCAGGGGGGCTCAGACGGAGCCGGGCGCGGCTTCAGAGGAGGGGACCGCGCCCGGCACCGACACCGTCGGTGTCGGACTCGTGGCCGCGCGGCGCGCCCTCACGGTGACGGGGACGCGCGAGCCGCTCACCGCTCCCCCCTACGTCGCCGCCTTCGCCCCGGTGGCGAACATCGCGGTCGGCGACGAGACGCCGTGGGGCATCGGGCCAGAGCTGGCGCGGCTGCTGCCGGGCACGGCGACGGGGACGTACGCCGCCGACGTGGCCGTGGACCGGGTGCTGCGGGACGCGGGGGAGCGGCGGATCGTCGCGGTGGTGCGGGACGTGCACCGCCACCCGTGGATGGGCCGGGCCCTGGACGGCCTGCTGGCGGCCCGCCCGGACTCCGTGGTGGTCGAGATGGGCGTGAACCAGGCCCCGGCGCGCGGGGCCCTGCACATCGCGACGCACGGCGCGGCGCGGGTGTGCGGGACGGCGGCGGCGGAGGTCATCGCCGGCGCGTGAGCGCGGACACGCGAGGGGGCCCGGTTCCGGACGGAACCGGGCCCCCTCGCGTCTGCGGTCAGATGCCCTGCCAGACGGGCTTGTTGGCGTACGTGTGCCGGAAGTAGTCGGCGAGCTTCAGCTTCGACGCGGCCGCCTCGTCGACGACGACCGTGGCGTGCGGGTGCAGTTGCAGTGCGGAGGCGGGCACGAGGGCGGAGACCGGGCCCTCCACCGTCTGGGCCACCGCCTCGGCCTTGCCCTCGCCGGTGGCGAGGAGCACCAGGTGGCGGGCCTCCAGGATGGTGCCGATGCCCTGGGTGATCACGTGGTGGGGCACCTGCTCGATGTCACCGCCGAAGAAGCGCGCGTTGTCGACGCGGGTCTGCTCGGTGAGCGTCTTGATGCGGGTGCGGGAGGCGAGGGAGGAGCACGGCTCGTTGAAGCCGATGTGCCCGTCGGTGCCGATGCCGAGGATCTGCAGGTCCACACCGCCCGCCTCGGCCAGCGCCCTGTCGTACGCCTCGCAGGCCGCCTGGACGTCCTCGGCGGAGCCGTCGGGGCCCATGAAGGCGTCGGGGCCCAGCCCGAGCGGCTCGACGACCTGGCGCAGGACGGTGGAGCGGTAGGACTCCGGGTGCCCGGCGGGCAGTCCGACGTACTCGTCGAGCTGGGCTATGCGGGCGCGCGAGACGTCCACGGCGCCGGAGGCGACCTTGGCGGTCAGCGCGTCGTAGATGGGCAGCGGGGTCGATCCGGTGGCCACGCCGAGCAGAGCGTCGGGCTTGCGGCGCAGAAGAGCGGCGATGCCTTCGGCGATCAGCTCGCCGCCCGCCTTGGCGTCCTGGACGATGACAACTTCCACGCTGGACCTGCCGATCTGAAGGATGACATGTGGTATAGACCAATCTAGCAGAACGGCCCTCCCCGCTGGCGGCCCGGCGGGAGCCCGTGTTCGATGGTGCGCATGAGCGAGCAGCCGGGCCGGATCATGGCGGGGGAGATGGCGGAGCAGCCCGCGGTGCTGCGCCGGATCCTCGACGAGGGCGCCCCGCGGATCCGCGAGGTGGCGCGGGCCGTCCGGGAGCGGCGCCCGCGGTTCGTCCTGCTGACGGCGCGCGGCACCTCGGACAACGCGGCGCTGTACGCCAAGTACCTGCTGGAGGTCCGGCTCGGGCTGCCGTGCGGGCTGACGTCCATGTCCACCACGACGGCGTACGGGGCGAAGCCCGACTACACCGACGTCCTGGTCGTCACGGTCAGCCAGTCCGGCGGCTCCCCGGACCTGGTCGCCTCGGCCCGCGCGGCGCGGGAGGCGGGCGGGCTGACCCTGGCGGTGACCAACAACCCCGACTCGTCGCTCGCGGCGGTGTCCGAGCACCACATCGACATCCTGGCCGGCCCCGAGAAGGCGCTGCCCGCCACCAAGACGTACACCGCCTCGCTGCTGTCGCTGTACCTCCTCGTCGAGGGCCTCGGCGGCGACGGCGGCGGCGCGGCCGCCCGGGACCTCCCCGAACTGGCCGCCCGGGTCCTCGGCCGCCGTGACGAGGTCCGGGCCCTGGCCGCCCGCTACCGCTTCGCCGAGCGGATGGTCATCACCTCGCGGGGTTACGGCTACCCCACGGCCAAGGAGGCGGCCCTGAAGCTGATGGAGACCAGCTACATCCCCGCCCTCGCCTACTCGGGCGCCGACCTGCTGCACGGTCCGCTCGCCATGGTCGACAACATCTCGCCCGTCATCGCGGTCGTCCCGGACGGCAAGGGCGGCGAGGCGCTCCAGCCGGTCCTCGACCGCCTCCGCGGCCGCGGCGCCGACCTGGTGGTCGTGGGACCGCGCCCCCAGGTGGACGCCGCGTCGGCGGGCTTCGTCCTCCCGACGGACGGCGTCCCCGAGGAGCTCCAGCCGATCCTGGAGATCCTCCCGCTGCAGCTCCTCGCCCACGAGGTCACCCTCGCCCGGGGCCAGGACCCCGACGCGCCGCGCGCCCTGGCGAAGGTGACCGAGACGCACTGAGGCGCTACGGCATCGAGCCGTTCGTCGCGTCCAGCCAGTGCCCGGTGACGGCCCGGCCGTCGTCGGACGCCAGGAACGCCACCACGTCCGCGATGTCGGAGGGCGCGCCCACCCGGCCGAGCGCCGAGAAGGCGGCCGCGTCCGTCCGGGCGGCCTCGCCGGTCCGCAGCCACGCCGCGTTGATGTCCGTGTCGACGATGCCGGGCGCGACCGCGTTCACCGTGATGCCCCGGCCGCCGACGGCCTTCGCCAGGTACTGCGTGAAGACGTCCAGCGCGCTCTTGGTCATCGCGTACGCGATCAGGTCCGGCATCATCGCCGCCTTCGACAGCCCCGTCGAGACGTTCACGATCCGGCCGCCGTCCCGCAGCCGCCGCAGACCCAGCCGGGCGAGGAAGAACGGCGCCTTGGTGTTCACCGCGAACAGCCGGTCGTACTCCGCCTCGGGGATCTCGCCGAACGGCGTCCGGGAGGCGATGCCCGCGTTGTTCACCAGGATGTCCAGCCCGTCCGCGTGCCGGTCGAACCGCTCCCACAACGCCTCGGCGTCCCCCGGTACGCCGAGCTCCTGGCCGATCGCGAAGGCCGAGCCCCCGGCCGCCTCGATCGCGGCCACCGTCTCCGCCGCGGCGGCCGCGTTCGTGCCGTAGTGCACCGCCACCCTCGCCCCGTCGCGGCCGAGTCGCTCCGCGATGCTCCGGCCGATGCCCCGGCTGCCGCCCGTGACGAGTGCCGTCCTGCCCGTGAGCGTGCCCATGGCAACGCCCCCCTTTTCTTTAGTGGTCGTTACAGAATCACCGTAGCAGGCGTTTTTTAGTGGTCGCTATAAAATGAGGGCCATGGCGACGGGACAGCGCGGCAGGCCCCGCTCCTTCGACCGCTCGGCGGCCCTGGAGCAGGCGGTGATGGCCTTCTGGGAGCACGGTTACGAGGCGACCTCGGTCGCCGACCTCACCCGGGCCATGGGCATCGGCGCGCCCAGCCTCTACGCGGCTTTCGGCGACAAGAGAGCCCTGTTCGACGAGGTCGTCGGCGCGTACGGGGAGCGGTACGGCTCCTTCGCCGCCCGGGCGCTCGACGGCGAGCCCACCGCGCGCGAGGGCATCGCCCGGATGCTCCGGGAAGCCGCGGCGGAGTTCACCGACCCCGCGCACCCGCGCGGCTGTCTGGTGATCTCGGCGGCGGTCAACTGCTCCACACCCGAGGTCGGGCGGGTCCTGCGTGAGCGGCGCAACGCCAACCTGGCCGGCATGGCGGACCGGATCCGCGCCGACGTCGCGGCGGGACGGCTGCCCGCGGGGACCGATGCGACCGCGCTCGCCCGCTTCAGCGGAGCCGTCCTGCAGGGCATGTCGCAGCAGGCGCGGGACGGCGCCACGAAGGAGGAGCTGGAGGCGGTGGCCGAGGCGGCCATGCGGGCCTGGCCCGGCTAGCCGGTGTCCCGCCGGTCGGGCCGGCTCGCGGCCCGGCGGGGCCTGCGCCGGCCCGGGCCCGGAAACACCCGCGGGCCGCGGCGCCGCGACGGGACCCTCAACCCGTCCGGCACCGCAGCCCGGAGTTGCCCGGCCGTCGGGTGTGCGGTCCCGCGGCCGTTGGGAGGTCCCGAGCGCAGTCAGGGCAGAGAGCGCCGGGTCCTCGATCCACCCTCCTGTGCGGGGAGGGCGGAGGCTTGTCAAGCATTGTGGACTAGACCAATCGAGTCTGTCCATCGGTAAGAAGATGGTAATTCCAGCGCCCATCCTCCCCTACCGGCCGACGGAACACCAGGTCGGCCGCACAGGTACCCTCGCCCATGTGCCCTCCATGAACGACCTCGTCCGCCAGCACACCGCCCTGAGCGACTCCGATCTGGAGTGGCTCCACCTGCTGGTGTCGGAGTGGCAGCTGCTCTCCGACCTCTCCTTCGCCGATCTCGTCCTGTGGGTCCCCACCCTGGACGGCACCCGCTACGTCTCCGTCGCCCAGATGCGGCCCAACACCGGCCCCACCTCCTACCAGGACGACATGGTCGGCCACCTCGTCCCGCGCGGCCGCCGCCCGCTGCTGGACGCCGCGCTCGACGAGGGCCGGATCGTCCGCGAGGGCGACCCGGAGTGGCGCGAGGAGGTACCGGTGCGGGTCGAGTCCATCCCCGTACGCCGGGAGGGCCGCGTCCTCGGCGTGATCGCCCGCAACACCAATCTGCTCACGGTCCGCACGCCCAGCCGGCTGGAGCTCACCTACCTCCAGTCCGCCTCCGACCTCGCGCAGATGATCGCGAACGGGACCTTCCCCTTCCCCGGCCAGCAGGTCGACATGGACGCCTCGCCCCGTGCCGGCGACGGGTTGATCCGCCTCGACGCGGACGGCGTCGTGCAGTACGCGTCGCCCAACGCACTCTCCGCGTACCACCGCCTCGGCCTCGCCGCCGACCTCGTCGGCCAGCACCTCGGCCAGATCACGGCCGAACTCGCCCCCTCCCGCGGCCCGGTCGACGAGGCACTGGTCAAGCTGGCCAGCGGGTACGCGCCGCGCGAGGCGGAGGTCGAGGGCAGCGGCGGTGTCATCCAGCTGCGCGCGATCCCGCTCAAGCCCAAGGGCACGCGCATCGGTTCACTCGTCCTCCTGCGGGACGTGACCGAACTCAGGCGCCGCGAACGGGAGTTGATCACGAAGGACGCCACCATCCGGGAGATCCACCACCGGGTGAAGAACAACCTCCAGACGGTCGCCGCGCTGTTGCGGCTCCAGGCCCGCCGCATGGATTCCGACCGCGGCCGTGAGGCGCTCAACGAGGCGGTGCGGCGCGTGGGTTCCATCGCGATCGTGCACGAGACGCTCTCGCAGAACCTCGACGAGCGCGTCGAGTTCGACGACATCGCCGACCGGGTGATCTCGATGGTCGCCGAGATCTCGCCCGGCAAGGTCACCTGCCGCCGCAACGGGCGCTTCGGCATCCTCGACGCCGAGGTCGCCACGCCCCTGTCGATGGTCCTCACCGAAATCCTCCAGAACGCCCTGGAGCACGCCTTCGCGCCGGGGGAGCAGGGCACCGTCGAGGTCTCCGCGGTACGCGGCGACCCACGTGCCGCCGACGCCCGGCTGCTGATCACCGTCCAGGACGACGGGCGCGGTCTGCCGGAGAACTTCGACCCGCAGCGCGCCGGCAACCTCGGGCTCCAGATCGTCCGGACGCTGGTGGAGGGCGAACTGGGCGGCACGTTCGACATGCAGCCCGCCCCCGTACGCGGCACCCGCGTGGTGCTCGACGTTCCCGTACGCCCTCAGAAGTAGCGAGCCCGTAGCGGCGCCGGGTTCCGGACCGGGTTCGGGGCCGCCTCCGCACAGCAGCGAGCCCCGGTCCGTCGGAGACGGTCCGGGGCTCGAACGCTTAAGGGTTACTGCTGCGCGCTGCGGCTCGGGAGGCGGGTGGTGCGTACACGCTGTACGCGTCGCCTGACCTCAGGCTCGTAGCGGTGGCGTCGCTCAGGCGCTGGCGTTACGCGCCCGGTTGCGAGCGGCGCGGCGCTTCATGGCGCGACGCTCGTCCTCGCTGAGGCCACCCCAGACGCCGGAGTCCTGGCCGGACTCGAGCGCCCACTGCAGGCACTGCTCCATGACGGGGCAGCGACGGCAGACAGCCTTGGCTTCCTCGATCTGCAGCAGCGCAGGACCGGTGTTGCCGATGGGGAAGAACAGCTCGGGGTCTTCCTCACGACAAACGGCGTTGTGACGCCAGTCCATGGCTGCTACCTCTCCTTGGTGTTGCATTCAAGTTGCTTGTGAATGTGAACGCTTTCACGAATCCCTCAACAAGTGAAGGGCCGACCGCCGGGTGGGCGTGTGTGGACCTGGATTTGAGGAGGGGTTCTGGCTTTCACTGGAGGCCGGTTGTGCGGGCCGTCCCGATCGCCACGTAGAGATTCGCAAACCTCGGCTGCGGATACAACCCCTTCCGGAAAGTTTTTTTTGATTCCTCGGTGTCGGCTAGGTCACAGCCGTACTTCTATGGGGTGGACCCTGGCCCATACGTTCGAGATAAAGGACCAAGGGCCCTTCCACTCACACAATCACACGCAGTGCACGACGAACGCCTGTGAACGTCACGCTTGTGCGCAGGCCCAAGTGGTCACCGTCCATCTGGAACGGCAGCGGCACCTTCGAATGCAAGGTGAAGTCCGTCAGGTCGTGCAGCGAGAGCACGTCCTTGCCCCGCGGGCCGCGCTCCGGTGTCGAGGTCAGCAGCTGGGTCGCGTACCGCGCCACCGCGGCGGTCGACAGCCGGCTCAGCCCGAGCACGTCCAGGGCCGTGTCGAACGACGCCTCGGGCGCCGCGTACACGGGACGATTGCCCAGGTAGGTCCAGGGAGCGGTGTTGCAGACTATGGACAGCGCCAGGTCGTGCACCGGGTCCGTGCCCGGGCGCTCCAGCGTGATCGCGCCGTGACGGCGGCGCGGCTCGTCCAGGAACTGGCGCATCGCCTGCCGGATGTAGAGCGCGTGCGTCGATCTGCGACCGCGCTCCCGCTGCTGCTCCACCCGGCCGATCACTCCCGCGTCGAAGCCGAAACCGGCACAGAACGTGAACCAGCGGACCGGCACCGCCTCGTCCTCCGAGCCCGCCGTGCCGGAGGCGAGCCCCAGTCCGACGGTCCGCTCACGCCGCTCGCCCAGTGCGTCGAGGATCACACTCGTCGCCTCGACCGCGTCGTTCGGCAGGCCCAGCGCGCGGGCGAAGACATTGGTGGAGCCGCCGGGCACCACCGCCAGGCGCGGCAGCCGGTCGGGATCGGGGCCGTGGTGCAGCAGCCCGTTCACCACCTCGTTGACCGTGCCGTCACCGCCGAGCGCGACCACCAGGTCGACGTCCTCGGCCTCGGCCGCCCGGCGCCCGACGTCCCGGGCGTGGCCGCGGTACTCGGTCGTCACGGCCTCCAGCTTCATCTCGCTGGCCAGGGCGTGGATCAGTACGTCACGCGTGCGGGCACTGGTGGTGGTGGCTGCCGGATTGACCACGAGAAGTGCGCGCATGTCCGCCAGGTTACCTACCGCGCGGTACCTGGCCCAGGCCGTGCCCGCCCCTGTCCGGTCCGTGGACGGCGCGGCCGTTACCCTGCTGGGGTGAGTAGTACGGAGCCGAACACCGCCGGGACCGCCGCCGACGCCCCGCGCCCCGCCCGGGTCACCGCCGCCGCGGCCGTGGCAGGGCTGGAGGCGCTCGCCCTGTTCGCCGGGGGCGCGTACCTGCTCGTGACGAGCCTCACGGGCACCCCCGACAACCTCACCCAGGCGCTCACCGGGGGCGCGACGCTCCTCGCACTGGGGCTGATCCCGCTGCTCGCCGCCCGGGGCCTGCTGCGCTGCCGCAGCTGGAGCCGCGGCCCGGCGATCATCACGCAGCTGATGGCGCTGCCGGTCGCCTGGACGCTGCTCCAGGCGGACAGCGCCGCCATCCCGGCCGGCATCGCCCTCGCCGCCGCCGCGGTCACCGGCCTGGTGCTGCTGCTCCACCCGCAGACCACGCAGGCCCTCGGCATCCGCGGCCGCGCCTGACCCGCCGGAACGGCGGTTACTCCTCCACCAGCAGCTTCTCGCGCAGCTGCGCCAGCGTGCGGGCCAGCAGGCGGGAGACGTGCATCTGGGAGATGCCCACCTCCTGCGCGATCTGCGACTGGGTCATGTTCCCGAAGAACCGCAGCAGCAGGATCCGCTTCTCGCGCGGCGGGAGGTCCTCCAGCAGCGGCTTGAGCGACTCCCGGTACTCGACGCCCTCCAGCGCCTCGTCCTCCGCGCCCAGGGTGTCCGCGACCGCCGGGGACTCGTCGTCCGTGTCGGGGACGTCCAGCGAGAGCGTCGAGTACGCGTTCGCGGACTCCAGGCCCTCCAGGACCTCCTCCTCCGAGATGCCCAGACGCTCGGCCAGCTCGTGCACGGTCGGGGAGCGGCCGTGCTGCTGGGAGAGCTCCGCGGTCGCCGTCGTGAGCGACAGGCGAAGCTCCTGCAGCCGGCGCGGCACCCGGACCGCCCAGCCCTTGTCGCGGAAGTGCCGCTTGATCTCGCCGACCACCGTGGGGGTGGCGTACGTCGAGAACTCGACCCCGCGCTCCGGGTCGAACCGGTCCACGGACTTGATCAGCCCGATCGTGGCGACCTGCGTCAGGTCGTCCAGCGGCTCCCCGCGGTTGCGGAAGCGCCGCGCCAGGTGCTCCACCAGCGGCAGGTGCATCCGCACGAGCTGGTTGCGCAGCTCGGCCCGCTGGGGTGAGCCGTCCGGCAGCGCGCGCAGCCGGATGAACATCGCCCGCGCGCCGCTGCGGTCCTGCGGCTCGGCGTGCGACGCCTGCTTGTGCCGGTCCTGCTGCCGGTCGTGCTCGTCGTGCCCGTGCTGGTCCTGCTGATGCTGGTCCTGCTCGTGCTCGCTCATCCGGCCCGCCTGATCTGCCCGCGCCGCCCGCTCCGGCGCCTCCAATAGACCGTCCACCGGGTGCGGCCGCGCCTGCTGCTCCGGGATTCCCTCCGGCGAGCTCAACGCCCGGGGGCCGCGCTCCTCGTTTCGCACCGGACCGTCCCCGTTCCTCACGCCGGCCCGGGACCCGCGCCGCGCTGTTTGTACAGGTTGATGGAGACCGTCCGGTCGTCGGCGACGGACGAGTCGACCTTGCCGGCCAGTGCCGACAGCACCGTCCAGGCGAACGTGTCGCGCTCCGGCGCGCGGCCGTCGGTCGTGGGCGCCGAGACGGTCACGTCCAGGGAGTCGTCGACGAGGCGGAACACGCAGCTGAGGACGGAGCCGGGGACCGCTTGCTGGAGCAGGATCGCGCACGCCTCGTCGACGGCGATGCGCAGGTCCTCGATCTCGTCGAGGGTGAAGTCCAAGCGCGCTGCCAGGCCGGCCGTGGCCGTCCGCAGCACGGACAGGTAGGCACCCGCAGCGGGCAGCCGGACTTCCACGAAGTCCTGGGTCCCGGGCTCGCCTGCGATCTGGGACACCCTCACCTCCAAGGTGGCACAAGCTCATTCGGGGCTCGCGGGAGGAAGATCCTCCCCGGGCCGGTGCGGTACGCAGGTGTGCGTAGTCCGCCGTGACGCTATCGCGATCCATGGTGCCGTGTCGCCGGGGACCCCTGTCCCAGCGCCTGTCACTCATGGTAAGCACATGAGTACGCACAGTGGCTAGGGGTGTGCGGTGCCCAATCGCGAGAAACCGGCGGAGGGTTGACGTACCCAGAGCTCAGACGATCGAACCGTCGACGAAGCACCAACGCCAGTCCTCACCGGGTTCGAAGGTCCGCATCACCGGGTGACCGGTGTCCTTGAAGTGCTTGGAGGCGTGCTGCCCCGCCGAGGAGTCGCAGCAGCCGACGTGCCCGCACACCAGGCACAACCGCAGCTGCACCGGATCCGTTCCCTCGGCCCGGCACTCGGGGCAGGTGTCGCCCGACGGGACGGGCTCCGACCGTGGCAGTTCGGCTACGTGCTGGCACTCGCGCATGATGGCCAGGTTACGACGGGTGCGGCGGGTACGGCGCGGGCCATGAGCGGGGAGACGATGGACGTATTGCCACTGGTGGCGCTGGTCGCGGTCAGCGCCGCGATCGCCGGAGCCGCCCGCCGGACGCCGGTCCCGGCACCCCTGCTGCTGGTGGCGGCCGGGCTGGTCGCCTCGTACGTACCAGGGGTGCCGGACTACACCCTGGACCCGCACATCGTGCTGCCGCTGCTGCTGCCGCCCCTGCTGCACACGGCGGCGCTCGACTCCTCCTACCTGGACCTGCGGGCCAACGCGCGGCCGGTCGCCCTGCTCTCGGTCGGCTACGTCCTGTTCGCCACGGTCGCCGTCGGCTACCTCGCCCACCTGCTCGTGCCGGACCTGCCGCTGACGGCCGCCCTGGTCCTGGGCGCGGTGATCGCGCCGCCGGACGCGGTGGCCGCCACCGCCATCGCCCGCCGGCTGGGGCTGCCCGGCCGGATCACCACCATCCTCCAGGGCGAGTCCCTGGTGAACGACGCCACCGCCATCACCGCCTACAAGGTGGCCCTGGCGGCGGCGGTGGGCGAGGGCATCAGCTGGGCGGGCGGCATCGCCGAGTTCGCCGTGGCCGCGGTCGGCGGCATCGCGGTCGGCCTGGTGCTCATGGTCCCGATCCACTGGCTGCGCCGGGGCCTGCGCGAGCCGCTGCTGCAGAACACCCTCTCCCTGCTGATCCCCTTCGCCGCGTACGCGGCGGCCGAGCACTTCCACGCCTCCGGGGTGCTGGCCGTCGTCGTGGTCGCCCTGTACCTGGGGCACCGGGCCTGGCAGGTGGACTTCGCCACCCGGCTGCAGGAGGAGGCGGTGTGGAAGGTGGTGGCCTTCGTCCTGGAGTCCTCCGTCTTCGCACTGATCGGGCTCCAGCTGCCGCACGTGGTGCGGGAGCTCGGGGCGTACGGGGTGGGGGAGGCCGCCTGGTACGCGGTGGGCGTCTTCCTCGCGGTCGTCGTCGTGCGGTTCGTGTGGGTCTTCCCGGCCACCTATCTGCCGCGTGCCCTGTCGCGGCGGATCCGGGAGCGGGAGGCGGGCGTCACCTGGACGTCGCCGGTGATCGTCGGCTGGGCGGGGATGCGCGGCGTGGTGTCGCTGGCGATCGCCTTCTCCATCCCGGAGATCTCGGGCGGTGAGCCGTTCCCCGCGCGCAACCTCGTCCTCTTCCTCACCTTCACCACGGTGATCGGCACCCTGGTGGTCCAGGGCCTCACCCTGCCGCCGCTGATCCGCGCCCTGAAGCTGCCCGGCCGGGACGCCCGCGCCGAGACCCTCGCCGAGGCGCAGGCGCAGAGCGAGGCGTCCCGGGCGGCCGAACAGCGCCTGGAGGAGCTGCTCGCCGACGAGCGCAACGCCCTTCCGGGGCCGCTGGCCGACCGGCTGCGCACGGTCCTGGAGCGACGGCGCAACGCCGTGTGGGAGCGGCTCGGCGGGGTCAACCGGCTCACCGGCGAGTCGGCGGACGACACCTACCGGCGACTCGCGCGGGAGATGATCGCGGCCGAGCGGGAGGTGTTCGTGCGGCTGCGGGACGCGCGGCGCATCGACGACGAGATGATGCGCACGCTGCTGCGCCGGCTCGACCTGGAGGAGGCCGCGGCCTACCGGGAGGGCGGCTCCGCGGGCTGACGCGGCTCCGGGCTTCCGGTGATCACCGCGGCGACGGTGGTGCCGCGGGGGAAGGCCCCCTCCGCGGCCAGTGTGACGAGTCCGTACAGCATTTTGGCGACATATATGCGCTCGATGGCGAGTCCATGCCGCTGCTCGAAGTCGTCGGCGAACGCCTCCAGTGCGGGGCTCGTCCGGGCGTAGCCGCCGAAGTGGAAGCGCTCGTCGAGGCTCCAGTCGCCCGCCGGCCCGCCGAACGCCCGCTCCTGCAGCGCCCGTATCTCCTGGCCGAGGAAGCCGCCCCTCAGCACCGGAATGCCCAGCGCCCGGCCGCCGGGCCCCAGCCCCGCCGCCAGCCCGGCGAGCGTGCCGCCCGTGCCGCACGCCACCACGGCCACGTCCGCCTGTCCGCGCAGTTCGCGGCCGAGCTCCGCGCAGCCGCGGACGGCGAGCGCGTTGCTGCCTCCCTCGGGCACGACGACGCTGCCCTCGGGGGCGCGGCGCAGCAGCTCCGCCAGCACCGCCGGGTCGTCCTTGGCGCGGTACGTGGCCCGGTCCACGAACAGCAGCCGCATCCCGTCCGCGGCGCACCGCGCGAGCGACGGGTTCAGCGGGCGGTCGGCCAGCTCCTGGCCCCGTACGACCCCCACGGTGGGGCAGCCCAGCAGGCGGCCGGCCGCGGCCGTGGCACGCAGGTGGTTGGAGTAGGCGCCGCCGAAGGTCAGGACCGGGCGGCCGGCCGCGGCGGCCAGGTTCGGGGCGAGCTTGCGCCACTTGTTGCCGACGAGGTCCGGGTGGATCAGGTCGTCCCGCTTGAGCAGCAGCCGCACACCGTGCCGGGTGAGGCGCTCGTCCCGCACGGGCCGCAGCGGCGAGGGCAGCAGCGGGCCCAGGGAGGACAGGTCGAGCGCGGTCACCCGGCCATTGTCGCCCAGCGGTCACTTCAGCCGTGCCGCGATGCGGGCGCGCATGGTGTTCATCGAGAAGCCGCGCGGGTCGACCTTGCCCGGCTGCCACTCCTTGTGGCCGATCACCGACCGGGCGGTCCAGCCGTGCCGGCGGCAGACGGCCGCCGCGGCCTTCTCGATCGCCTCCAGCTGGGCCTCCGGCCATGGATCCTCGCCGTCCCCGAGGTTCTCGCACTCGAAGCCGTAGAAGTACCGGTTGCCGTCCCGGTTGGACTCGTTGTCGTGAGGGAGGGCCTTCTCGGCGATCACGGCGCGCAGGACGTCGTCGTCCCCCTTGCCGGCGTGGTTGGCGCGGCCGTACCCCACCAGGTGGACCCGGCCGTCCTTGGTGATCACGCCGTGGCACAGCGGGCCGGGCAGCCCGGGGTGGCCGTCACGGCAGATACGGACCGTCTTGGCGCTGCCGCTGGTGACGGTGTGGTGGAGCATCACGCCGTGCACCGGCCCCCAGGGGCCCTTGTGGTTGCGGTTGTGGTGGCGCCAGTCGCCGACCTCGACGACCGTGAGGCCTTCGTCGCGCAGTGCGTCGAGGAACCCGTTCGCGGACAGGGGTGAAGCCACGCCGTCTCCTTCATGAGGGTGATGTACGAGGGGTGTAAGGGGGCCATCCCCGGGGTGCGGCGGCGTTCGGGCGTCGTGCGAACCGATCCGGACAGCCGTCATCACTGGGGCGCCTGGTGTCGCCGGGGCTGGAAAAACCGAAGTGATGCCCCGCCGAGGGTGATTCAGTCTCGCTCCTTCGTGTAATGGCGTCGACACGCTGTGTGCTGAAGGCTTTTCCTGAAGGTCAGACCATGATCGAGAGGGATGTTCATGTCGGTTGGTTCGGTTGGCGAGGAATTCCGCTCCGAGCAGGCACGCCCGCAGCAGAGTCTCGGCACGGCCGCCGCGCGGAACCTGGCGACCACCACCAAGTCGGCGCCGCAGATGCAGGAGATCACCTCCAGGTGGTTGCTGCGGATGCTGCCGTGGGTGCAGGTGCAGGGTGGTACGTACCGGGTGAACCGGCGACTCAGTTACGCGATCGGAGACGGGCGGGTCACCTTCGTCCAGACCGGTGACCGCGTCGCCGTGATCCCCGCCGAGCTGCGGGAACTGCCCGCCCTGCGCGGCTACGAGGACGAGGCGGCGCTCGCCGAGCTCGCCCAGCGGTGCACGCAGCGCGAGTTCGCGGCGGGCGAGGTCATCGCGGAGGCCGGCGCGTCCACCGACCGCGTGTTCCTGCTCGCCCACGGCAGGATCGAGCAGATCGGCACCGGTCCGTACGGCGACGAGGCGGTCCTCGGCGTCCTGGCCGACGGCGCCTACCTCGGTGACGGTTCGCTCGTCGACCCGGGCGCCACCTGGGACTGGACCGCCCGCGCGGCGACCGCCTGCACGGTCCTGGAGCTCACCCGGGCCGACGTCACCAACCTCGCCGAGCGCGCCGACTCGCTGGCCGGGCACCTGGCGGGCCTGGCGTCCCTGCCGCGCCAGCGCACCAACAAGTACGGCGAGAAGGCCATCGACCTGTCGGCCGGCCACGTCGGCGAGGCGGTCGTCCCGCACACCTACGTCGACTACGAGGCCTCGCCGCGCGAGTACGAGCTGAGCGTCGCCCAGACCGTGCTCAAGGTCCACAGCCGGGTCGCCGACCTCTACAACCAGCCGATGAACCAGACCGAGCAGCAGTTGCGGCTCACGGTCGAGGCGCTGCGCGAGCGCCAGGAGCACGAGCTGATCAACAACAAGGAGTTCGGGCTGCTGTCCAACTGCGACTACGGACAGCGGATCCAGCCGCACGACGGCGTGCCCAGCCCGGACGACATGGACGAGCTGCTCTCGCGCCGCCGCGGCAGCAAGCTCTTCCTCGCCCACCCGCGCGCCATCGCCGCCTTCGGACGCGAGTGCAACAAGCGCGGCCTGGTCCCGGGCTCCGTGGACGTGGGCGGCCACCAGCTCCCGGCCTGGCGGGGCGTGCCCATCTTCCCGTGCAGCAAGATCCCGATCTCCGAGGCCCGCACCACCTCGATCCTGTGCATGCGTACCGGCGAGGCCGACCAGGGCGTCATCGGGCTGCACCAGACGGGCATCCCGGACGAGATCGAGCCGAGCCTGTCGGTGCGGTTCATGGGCATCGACGAGCAGGCGATCATCTCGTACCTGGTCACCGCCTACTACTCGGCCGCGATCCTCGTCCCGGACGCGCTCGGCGTGCTGGAGAACGTCGAAGTCAGCCGCTGGCGGTGACCATGACCGGCAGGGACGCCGCGACCGGGGGGCCAGGGGGCGGCGGCGTTCCTCGCCGGTGGGAGCCCGTGGACGCCGGGACCCCGGCCTCCATGACCACCGCCCGGGCAGGCCGGAAGCACGTGCGCCCGCCCGCGCCCCGACGAAGCACTGCACCGGCCCGCGCCCAGGCGCCGGAGCGGCGTCGCGGGGCGCGGTCCTGCACAGCGAAATCTCGCCATGCCTGCCTCTGAGAAAGGACCTTGCGCGCGACCACTACACCCGGAGCGCTCTGAGCGCAGTGGTGTTCGGGTCCGGCTTCCCGGTCGCGGGCTTCGTGCGGGAGTCGATGCGGGCCTTCGGCGACGGCGTCCTCGTGCGGACGTACCGCAGGCCGCGGTGAGGAGCCGGCCGCTGCCGCCTGTCCGGTTTGTCCACTAGGCAATAGTCTGGATCCATGGGCAGTGAAGGACACCGGACCGTCCACCGCCCGCAGGCCGGGCCCGAGCATCTGTGCCCCGCCTGCGGACGGCCGGTCGGTACGACGATGAAGCGGCGGAAGATCCTCGGCGTGTGGGCGCCCGTGTGGGAGCCCCGGCCCTGCCGGAACCCCGACTGTGCGCTGTACGTCGGGGAGGTGGCGGACGAGTCGGGCAAGGGGGCGGAGACCGGCTGAAGTCCGGCCCGGGGGTGACCGGCCGCACGCCGTAGCCGGTCGTACCGCTACAGTCCGCGCCATGTCATCGGAGTCGACGGAAGTCTGGACCGGCTGGTACCGGGACCGCCGGGGTGCGGAAGCGATCACCATCACGGCGGACGGGGGGCGCATCGCCACCCGCATCAGGGGCGTGGAGTACACGGGCGCCAGTTGCGCCGCGCTGCGGGCGGCGGAGGAGAACGGCGGCCTGCCGCTCGCCGGCTGCGTCCTGGAGTGGGACCTGCCGCTGCCGGTCGTCATCGACGACACGCCCCAACGGTCCACGCTCAGCTGCCTGTTGGCGCTCGGTGAGGCACTCTCCGACGGCTCACCCGAGAGAGTGGATCTTCAGCTGACCCTGCACTTCGGTGGGGCGGCGTACGAGTCCGGCGTGGCCGGCGGCGACTTCGACCTCGCCCTGGCGCGCATCCTGCGCCAGCTCCCGCCCGGTTCCCGCTTCGTCCGCAGGCTCCTCGAAGCCGCCTGACGCGGGGCGCCGGCCGCGGCGTACCGTCCGGGGCGACAGGAGGGGCGCCCCGCGGCTCGCGGGACGCCCCTCTGCGCGTGCGGGCTAGGAGGACGCGGCCGCGGCGACCGCCGCCGCCAGGCCGTTGCGCCACAGGGAGTCGACGCGGCTGCGTTCCTGCGCGTTCGGCTGGGCGTTCTGGCAGGACGGACCGGGGCCGCCGCCCGACATCAGCTCGCTGCACGGGCCCGAGTAGTGGTCCGGCAGGCCGAGGACGTGGCCGGTCTCGTGGGCGGTGACCCGGGTGGAGTTGTAGACCTGGTTCTGCCGGTAGTCGAGGAAGATGTAGCCGCGGCCGTGCCCGTCGGTCGAGGCGTACGAGCCGCGCGAGTCGTTGCCCTCGTAGTACCGGAAGTCCGGGTTGCTGCCCTCCTGGAGCTTCACGTTGGTGACGGAGCTGTTCCAGATCTGCGTGGAGCGGGCTATCTGGGTGCGGAAGCTGGGGGCGTTGGCCGCCGAGTACACGACGGTGACGGCCAGGGCGCCCGGGTTCGCGGCGCGCTTCTCGGCGACCGACTTCATCACGGCGTCGTGGAACGCCTTGTTCGCCCGGGCGTTCTCGGCCGACCCGGCGTAGGCGGCGAAGCCGGGCACGGGGGAGGGCGCCGCGGCGGCGCTGACGGTCGTGGCCGGTACGGCTGCCAGAGCCGCGGTCAGGCTCAGGGCAGCGGCCAGCACGGCCTTGGGGTGTCTCATGGGGGGCTCCTATGCGGTCCTGAACGGTTGGGTGGACACGTTCGGTGGGACAGAGTGTCGGGGAGCCCGCGCGCGTACGGATGATGCCAACTCCCGATAGGACAGCGGCATCACGCGTCACCCCGCTCAACAGCCGCTGCCGGCCTCCGTCCTGAGTCTGGTGTGGCGCAAGGTGCCGCCTTACGCTCGGGACATGGAGCTGGAGGTGAGGCACCTTCGGGCGCTGTGCGCCATCGCGGACACGGGAAGCCTGCACAAGGCCGCCCGCCGGCTCGGCACCAGCCAGCCGTCCCTGACGACCCAGTTGCGCCGCATCGAACAGGCCCTGGGGGCGGAGCTGTTCACCCGCGAGCGCACCGGTTGCCGCCCCACCCCGCTGGGCCACGCCGTCCTCAGCCGCGCCCGCCCCCTGGTGGCGCAGCTGGAGCGGCTCGTCAGCGACACCCGCGCCGCCGCCGCGCACGCCGACGGCGTCGCCCGGCTGCGCATCGGCTCCACCGCCAGCCGGGTGCTCGCCGGCTGGTTGCGCCGGCTGCGCGGGCGGCTGCCGGGCACCGACATCACGCTGCAGATGGACGTCTCGGCGGGCGCGCTGCTGCGCGGCCTGGCCGCGGGGCGGCTGGACGTCGCCTTCGTCCACGAGGTGGAGGGCTGTCCGCTGCGGGTGCCGGAGGGGCTGGAGCGGCGCGTCCTGGTGGAGCGCGAGCCGCAGTTCATCTCCCTGCCGAGGGACCACCCGGCCGCCGCCGCGCCGGTCGTGGACCTGGCCGACCTGGCAGGCGACCGGTGGATGGTCGACCCGACGGTGGACGGCGAGTGGGACGGGCTGCGACGGGTGCTGTGGGCGGCGGGGATCGACCCGCCGGTGCTGCACGGCGACTACCACACCGCCGCGTCGCTCATCGTGGCCGGCGAGGCGGTGGCGCCGTGCCAGCCGACGTCGGGGCCGCGCGACGACATGGCGATCCGGCCGTTACGGGACGACCCCCTCGCCGTACGGCTGCTGCTCTACCACCGGCCCGGCACCGAGACCGACGCCGTCTACACCGAGCTCGCCGCCGCGTACCGTGAGGCGGCCCTGGGCACGGCGACGTACCGCCAGTGGCTGTTGCGCCACGGCAGCCCCCTGCTCCCGGCGGCCTGACGGACTGCCGGGAGCAGGCCGGTACGGCGCCATGACCCCCGGGGGACAGCGGTCAACCGCCCGGTCTTCCGCTGCACGGCGCTGACCTGGTCTCTTGGTGATGGATGGCGATGGGGTGCGACGGTCTTGACCGGGTGTCCTGCGGACTGTGTGCGGACCGCCGACGGTGACGTCTGTGCCATCAGTTGGGGCGGAGGTGAGCTCGTTGCAGTTGGCGAGGGGACGCGCCTCGGCCGGCCGGTTGTCTGCGCATGTGGATCGGCCGCATCGTGCTCGGCGAGGTCGGTGTCAGTCGTCGGTGGCCTGGTAGAGCGTGGTCCAGAAGTCGTGGATGAGCCGCGCCGAGTCGGGGGTGGACATCCCGATCTGGGTCAGCAGGATTCCGGTGAGCTGGTTGTCCGGGTCGGCGTAGGCCGTGGTGCCGGTACCTCCGTCCCAGCCGAACTGACCGATGGGGGCGTGGTCGCCACGATGGGTGCGCACTGCCATCCCGAAGCCCCAGCCGCCCTGCTGCCCCTGGCCGACCGTGATGTGGGCGACGTTCCTGTACATGGCGTTCCAGGCGGCTTGTTGCTCGGGCGTGAGGCGGTTGGTGGTCATCAGCTCGACGGCGGGCCGGGACAAGATCCGTTCGCTGCCGTGCATGCCGTGGTTCAGCAGCATCTGGAAGTAGGCGTGGTAGTCGTCGGCGGTGGACACCAGCCCGCCGCCGGCGCCCTGGAACGCCGGAGGCCGACTGCTCCTTCCGCCTTCCGCCTCGTCCCACACGAGGAACTCTCCGGTCTGCGGGTCGGGCCCGTAAAGGGGCGGCAGCCGGTCGATCTTGCCGGCGGGCACGTGGAAACCGGTGTCCTTCATCCCCAGCGGCTCCAGGATGCGTTCGCGCAGGAACGTCTCCAACGGCCGGCCCGCGACCCTGGCGACAAGCACGCCGAGTACCTCGTTGCTGAGGTCGTACTGCCACCGCTCTCCGGGCTGGTACGACAGCGGCAGCTCGCCGAGGCGGCGCATCCACTCGTCCGGTTCGGGCGCCGGCCCGGAGGCGACGCTGTAGTCGAGCCGCTCGAACGTCGCGGCCCTGATCGGGGAGTCCAGCAGGCCGAAATCCACTCCGAGCCCGAACGTCGAGGTCATCAGGTCCCGTACGGTGATCGGGCGCCGGGCCGGCACGGTGTCCTCCAGCGGGCCGTCGGGCCGCTTCAGCACCCGGCGGTCGGCGAGTTCGGGCAGCCATGGATCCACCGGCTCGTCCAGCCGCAGCCTGCACTCGTCGAGCAGGACCATCGCCGCCGCCATCGTGACCGGCTTGGAGGCGGACGCCATCCGGAAGATCGTGTCCCGGCGCATCGGCGCGCCACCGTCACAACGCATCGTGCCGATCGCTTCGACGTGCGTCCGGCCGCCGCGGCTGACCAGGGCGACCAGCCCGGGAATCCTCTTGGACTCGACATGCCGCGCCAGCACCTCGCGCAGTCGGCGGAGCCCTGCTTCGGAGAAGCCGCTGTTGCTCTGGCCCATCATGAATCTCCCTTGTCGACAGTCTTCGACCGAGCCCCTTCGAGGCGGCCATGTGAGGAGCGTGCAGCTTGACCCAAGGTCAAGGTCAATGCCGATCGGGGCCATGGGCTGAGGGGCTCGCGCTACCCTCGCCCCTGTGATCGTCCGCAACCCGTGGCTCAAGGCGAGCGCGAAGGTCGCCGGCGACCAACGCCTATTTCTGCGCAAGGACTTCCAGGCCGCCGCCGTAGCCGTCGCGGTCTGCGAGACCGCGGCCGTCCACGATCCGGAGGTGTGCTGAGCCGATGGCGGACGGGCTCACGATCGGCCAGGCGGCGGCGTTCGTCGGCGTCACGATCAAGACGGTGCGGCACTATCACCGGCTCGGCCTGGTCGCCGAGCCGGAACGTGATGGTTCCGGCTACCGGCGTTACGGGTCGGCCGACCTCCTCCGGTTGGTCCAGGCCCGGACCTTGGCCGGGGCCGGCGTCCCGCTGGCCGAGATCGGTGAGCTCCTCGACGCCGATCCCGAGAGGTTCGCCGCCGCCCTGGACGACGTCCATCACCGGCTCACCGAACGGATCGAGGACCTGATCGCGCGACGCGACACACTGCACCGGCTCGCCCATGGCGACCGGGCCCTGCTGCCCGACCGGGCCTGCACGGTCCTGGACCGACTCGCCGATCTCGGCTTCGGCCCCGACTACGTGGCCGCGCAACGGGAGGCTCTCGTGCTGTCCCGGGCGCTGGTTCCGGAGATCTTCGACAGTTTCCTGACCCTGCTCGAGCACTGGCTGGACGACCCCGAGTTCGTCGAACTGACCAAGCGCGGCCTGGATGCGAGGTCCTGGGATCCCGACGACCCGCGGATCGAGGAGCTTGCGTCCGCGCTGGCCGACAAGCTGCTGGCCGACCCCGCGCCGCTGGCCACGCCGACCGGATTGCGCAAGCAGTCCGACGCCGCCGCCCGGTACGGATTGGTCAACCACCACCGGGAGGACCGGGAGTCGTCCATCGCCCGGCTGAACACGCTGGTAGAGGCGAACCTGCGCGCAGCCGGCATCGATATCCCGCATCAGTGACGGCCGCTCGGCAGAACCGGTGCTGTGGCGAGACGCCCGCCTGCCCCGCCGTGTCCGGACCGGACCGACGATCGGGCGACCCTGCGCGGTGGTGCCCGACTGCACAGCGCGCCGTCGATGGGGAGCCAGGCCGTCCACACCGCCCGCTACGGCCCGTACGAGGTCACCTGCCTCGGCGGGATCCTCGTCCGCCGCCGGTGGGATCAGCCCGGCGGCGGCCAGGGTCCGGCGAGCAGGCGTCCTGCCTCCTCGGTGATCGAGTGCGACAGGGGTTCCCGGTCGCCGTCTCGGATCGTCGCCCAGTCGTTGTAGGCAGCGGTCTTGTCGACCAGCGGCCTGAGCGCCCGGGGCCGGGCCAGAGCGCCCCACCCTTCGTACGTGATCAAGTCGCCGCCGGCGCCGGGGGCCAGGCTGCCGTTCACGATCAGCCGGAGCCACCAGCGGACGAGTTCCCAGCGGGCCGCTTCCCCGGGGAGGTCGGTGGTGTCGGCCGGGAGGTCCTGGAGCAGGCCGAGTTCGCTCAGCACCCGGTCGAATAGGGCGTCGGCCTGCTCGTGCTCGGAGCGTGACAGGCCGGCGAGGAGGGGAAGGGACTCCGTCTCGATGTCGAGGACCAGGGCCGTGAGGCCGGCCTCGATGAGCTGCTCCGGGCGGTGGCGGCGGCCGATCAGACGTTCCAGGGCCAGCATCCGGATGCAGTCGACGGCCTCCTGCGCGGTCATGGCGTACGGCGTGAACGGCGTGGGCGCGGTGACGTCGATACCCGGTCCGCCCTCCACGAAGTACGACCAGAAGCCGACGGTCGCGTGGGCGAGGAGGCCGCTCGACCGGCCGGCGAATTCGTGGTGGATGTAGTCGGTGAGGTCGTTCCCGTACAGGATGATGTCGGTCTGGTGGACGGACAGGACCGGGTGTCCGTACTCGCCCGCCGTGCCGGGCAGGTAGCGGTGTCCGTAGACCGGAACCAGCTTCGGTACGCTCTCCAGCTCGGTCCTGGCGACGCGCAGTGCCTCGGCTTTCCCCGCCGGCCTCGGCGGCCAGGCGGGATGCCAGAACACGTTGTGCTCCACGTCGAAGAGCACGCCCTCCACCGGCCACGCCAGCCGCCCGGCCAGGTCCTCGGGGTCGCCGTTGCGCCAGTCGGGCCACCGCGACGAGCCGCGGGGGAGCCCGGCGGCAAGGAAGACGCGGTGGTCCGCCGAGAAGGTGAAGCCGAACCGTGTCTCGACCGCGTCGAGCTCCCGCTCGGTGAGCCCCGGCCCGATCTCGGTTCGGAGCATGCCCTGGAGGGCACGGGCGGCTTCCGGGGTCAGGTGCGGAGGCGACGATGCGTTCACGCCCGTCAGCGTAGTGAGCGGTGCGGGCGCGCATGCCGAAAATTGTGGCGGCCGACCATCGCCGGGCCGGCGGCGGTCAGCGGTCCTGCCGAGGGCGACGGCAAGCGCGGCGTCGCCGACGAACCCGGCGAGCTTCCGTCCCCGCTGCAAGACCGCACCCGGGCCGTCATGGACGCCGTGCTCGGCGACCTGCGGTCCGGGTGCGGGCAGCTAAGCGGCACGGCCCGTGAACGTGCACGCAGGCCGCCTAGTGGAGATCAGGCCTTCTTGGTCTCCCAGAAGATCTTGTCGATCTCGGCGATGAGCTCGAGGGCCTTCTCGCCCGTCTTCGGGTCCGTCGAGGCCTTGGCCGCGGACAGCGCCTTCAGAGTGTCGTTGACCAGCTGGTGCAGCTGCGGGTACTTCTCGAAATGCGGGGCCTTGAAGTAGTCGCTCCACAGCACGGAGACGTGGTGCTTGGCCAGCTCCGCGCGCTGCTCCTTGATGACCGTGGCGCGGGCCTGGAAGTGGGGGTCGTCGTTGGCCTGCATCTTCTCCTGCGTGGCCTTGACCGACTCGGCCTCGATGCGGGCCTGGGCCGGGTCGTAGACACCGCAGGGGAGGTCGCAGTGCGCGCTGACCTTCACCTTCGGGGCAAACAGGCGGGAGAGCATTGAGCTGTCCTTCCTCGTGATCGTCTTCTCAGGTGGGACATTACTCCGTGGGGGTCGGCTTTTCGCGGGTGCCCCCGGGTGCTTAGGACAAAAGTCCAGGGCCACCATGGGACTCGTGGAGGAAGGACCTGGAGGTGCAGGAATGACGGAGCAGGGGCGGGAGACCGGGGTGCCGTTCGGGATCGCCGAGGTCACGGGGCTCTCCATGGTGCCGACGCTCCGGCACGGGGACCAGTTGCTGGTGCACTACGGCGCCGAGCTGCGCGCCGGGCAGGTGGCCGTGCTGCGGCACCCCCTCCAGCAGGACCTGCTCATCGTGAAGCGGCTGGTCGAGCGGCGCCGCGAGGGGTGGTGGGTGCTCGGGGACAACCCGGACGCGGACGTGGTGGACAGCCGGGCGTTCGGAGCGGTGCCGGCCGAGCTGGTGCTGGGACGGGTACGGGCCCGGTACCGGGGCATCCGCCCCGGGCGTCAGCGGTCGCTCGGGGTGGTGCTCGCCTGGCTGGTGTCCGCGGTCCGCCTCGTGCCGGCCGACCGCTCCGTCTCCAGGCGCTTGCGGGCCCGGTAGGCGGCGACGTTGGCGCGTGTCGCACAGCGGTCGGAGCAGTAGCGGCGGGAGCGGTTGGTGGAGGTGTCCAGGTACGCGTTGCGGCACGGGGCCGCCTGGCACAGGCCGAGCCGGTCGGCGCCGAACTCGGTGAGGTGGATCGCCAGCCCCATCGCGGCGATCGCGGCGTACCCGGCGGTGGCGTTGGACGGGTGGTCCGCCAGGTGCATGTGCCAGCGCGGCCGGCCCTGGTCGTCCAGGTAGTCGTGGCCCGAGATCTGCGGGCTCACCGGGAACTCCAGGAGCAACGAGTTCAGCAGGTCCACGGCCTGCGTCTGGTCGCCCGCGTCGGCCGCCGTGAACACCGCGCGCAGCCGGCTCCGCACGGACCGGAAACGGGTCACGTCCGCGTCCGTCGCGCGCCGCGCCATCTGCGACGCCTCGCCGAACAGGGCGCGGACCGCGTCGACGGAGGTGAGGGAGTCCTTGTTGCGCGCCGGCTCCTCGGTGTTCACCAGACGTACGGCGTAATCCGAGTAAGAGGCCAGTTCCACTTGTAGTCCTTACGGCGGCGGTCTAGGGTCGGAGCAACGGGCTTGTAAGAGACCCATCACTGACGAGGGTATTACGGAGGTCGTGGTGACGGAGACGGTCGCGGGCACCGACTGGCAGGCGTGGCAGGAGAGCTGGGACCGCCAGCAGGAGTGGTACATGCCCGACCGCGAGGAGCGGTTCCGGGTCATGCTCGACATGGTGGAGGCGATCACCGGGCCCGCGCCGAGGGTGCTCGACCTCGCGTGCGGTACGGGGAGTATCACGGACCGGCTCCTCAAAAGGTTCCCGGACGCCACCAGCACCGGCGTCGACCTCGACCCGGCGCTCCTCGCCATCGCCGAGGGCTGCTTCGCCGGGGACGACCGGGTCCGTCTCGTACGGGCCGACCTGAACGACCCGGGCTGGATCCGGGCGCTGCCCCACGACTCGTACGACGCCGTCCTGACCGCCACCGCCCTGCACTGGCTGCGCGCCGAACCGCTCACCGCGCTGTACGGACAGCTCGGCGGCCTCGTCCGTGAGGGCGGCGTCTTCATGAACGCCGACCGCATGCGCGACGGGTCCACCCCCCGCATCGACGCCGCCGAGCGCGCCCACCGCCACGCCGCCATGGACCGCGCCAAGGCCGGCGGCGCGCTCGACTGGTCCGCCTGGTGGGAGCTCGCCGCCGCGGACCCGGTCCTCGCCGCGCCGACCGCCGAGCGTTTCGCGATCTACGGGGAGCACGCCGAGGGTGACACCCCCTCCCTCGACTGGCACGTGCGCACCCTGCGCGGCGCCGGCTTCGCCGAGGCGCGGGCCGTGTGGTGCTCGCCCTCGGACTCCCTGGTGCTGGCGCTGAAGTAGCCGGGTCCGGCCGGAGGGGCCGGACACGGGCGAAGGGGCGGTACGGGCCGAAGCCGTACCGCCCCTTCGCCGTCGCCGTCAGAGCACCTTGGACAGGAACGCCTTCGTACGGTCGTGCTGCGGGTTGGTCAGGACGTCGCGCGGGTTGCCCGACTCGACCACCACGCCACCGTCCATGAACACCAGCGAGTCGCCCACCTCACGGGCGAAGCCCATCTCGTGGGTGACCACGACCATGGTCATGCCCGACTCCGCGAGGTCCCGCATGACGTCCAGCACGTCGCCCACCAGCTCCGGGTCGAGCGCCGAGGTGGGCTCGTCGAAGAGCATCAGCTTCGGCTCCATCGCCAGCGCGCGGGCGATGGCCACGCGCTGCTGCTGGCCGCCGGAGAGCTGCGAGGGGTAGTTGCCGGCCTTGTCGGCCAGGCCGACCCGGTCCAGCAGCTTGGCCGCCCGCTCCCGGGCGACGGCCTTCGCCTCACCCTTGACCTGGATCGGCGCCTCCATGACGTTCTCGATCGCCGTCATGTGCGGGAACAGGTTGAAGCGCTGGAAGACCATGCCGATGTCGCGCCGCTGGAGCGCCACCTCGCTGTCCTTCAGCTCGTACAGCTTGTCGCCCTTCTGGCGGTAGCCGACGAGCTCGCCGTCGACGTACAGCCGGCCGGCGTTGATCTTCTCCAGGTGGTTGATGCACCTCAGGAAGGTGGACTTGCCGGAACCGGAGGGGCCGATCAGGCAGAACACCTCGCCGTTGTTCACCTCCAGGTCGATGCCCTTGAGGATGTGTGCTGCGCCGTAGGACTTGTGCACGCCCTCGGCCTTGACCATCGCAGTCATCTGTTCACCGCCACAGGTTCGAGAGGGAGAGCACGTTCGCCTTGACCTTCTGCCACGGCGTGGGCGGCAGCGTGCGCAGCGAGCCGCGTGCGTAGTGCCTCTCCACGTAGTACTGGCCGACGCTGAAGACGCTGGTCAGGGCCAGGTACCACACGGAGGCCACGATCAGCATCTCCATGATGGCGAACGATGTCGAACCGATGTTCTGCGCGGCCCGCAGGAGCTCCGTGTACTGCACGGCGGAGACCAGCGAGGACGTCTTGAGCAGGTTGATGAACTCGTTGCCGGTCGGCGGGACGATCACGCGCATGGCCTGCGGCAGGACGATGCGCCGCATGGTCCTGCCGTTCTTCATGCCGAGCGCGTGCGCCGCCTCGGTCTGGCCCTCGTCGACGGACTGGATGCCGGCCCGGACGATCTCCGCCATGTAGGCACCCTCGTTCAGGCCGAGGCCCAGCAGGGCCACCATGAACGGGGTCATGACATCGACCATCTCGTCCTTGTAGAACCCGAGATTGAGGATGGGGAAGATCAGCGCCAGGTTGAACCAGACCAGCAGCTGCACGAAGACGGGGGTGCCGCGGAAGAACCAGATGTAGAGCCACGCCACGGCCCCGGTCACCGGGTTCTTCGACAGCCGCATCACCGCGAAGACGACGCCGAGGACCAGGCCGATCGCCATCGACAGCACGCTGATCAGCAGGGTGTTGCCGAGGCCGATCAGGATCCGCTCGTCGAAGATGAACTCCCCGACGGTCGCCCAGCGCAGGTCGCCCTGGGCGAAGGCGGAGACCAGGGTGGCCAGCAGCGCCACCACGATCACACCGCTCACCCAGCGGCCCCAGTGCCGGACCGGGATGGCCTTGATCTGCTCGGGGAGCGTGTCGGACTTGGCGAGGCTGCCCGGCCCCGCCTCCTTGGCGACCCCGGCGGGCTTGGCCGGGGCGGCCCCCGCGGGCTCGGCGGCGGTCTTCGCCGCCGCCCTCGCGGGGCGGGCCTCCTCGGACTCGCCCGTGGACTTGCCCCCGGACTCACCCTTGGACTCGCCCTCGGGCTCGCCCTCCGGTGCCGCGGCTGCGGCACCCTCGGACGCGGCGGCGGCGTCGGCGGGCGCTGCCGCGTCCTCGGACGCCGCGCCCTCGGCGGGCGCCGGCTTGTCGGCC
Source organism: Streptomyces sp. NRRL S-118 (assembly GCF_000716335.1). GTDB lineage: Bacteria > Actinomycetota > Actinomycetes > Streptomycetales > Streptomycetaceae > Streptomyces. The sequence continues at coordinate 70,462 of NZ_KL591015.1, forward strand.
GTGGCCTCGCCGGCTGCGGCCTCGCCGGCCGTCGGCTCGGCGGGCGTGGCCGCCTCCGCGGGCGAGGCGTCCGCCGGCGGGTCCCCGGCGGGTGGTTCTTCGGCGGGGGCCTTGTCGAACTTGTCAGTCACCGTGACTGCCCTTCAGTGGTACACGAGAGTGGTACGAAATGCTGAAGATCACTTACCGGCGTTGATGGTCGCCTCGGTGACCGCACTGCTCTTGACGTCCCACTTCTCCAGCACCTTGGCGTACTCACCGTTCTTGATGATCGCGTCCAGCGCTTCCTTGATCGCGTCACGCAGCTGCGTGTTGTCCTTGTCGACGGCGATGCCGAAGGGGGCAGCCTGGGTCTGGCCACCGGTGACCTCGAAGTCGTTGCCGCCGCCGGCGGTCTTCGCGATGTACGCGGCGACCGGGTAGTCGTTCATGTCGGCGACCGCGCCGCCGGACTTCACACGGGTCTGCGCCTCGGCGTCCGTGTCGAACGCCTCGATCGCGAGCTTGCCCTTCTTGTCCTTGTCGCACTTGACGGCCTGCTGCTTGAAGGTGTCCTCGTAGGTGGTGCCCCGCTGGACCGCCACCTTCTTGCCGCAGAGGTCGTCGAGGGTCTTGATGTTCTGCGGGTTGCCCTTCTTGACCAGCAGGGAGACGCCGGAATTGAAGTAGTCGACGAAGTCGACGCCCTTTCCGACCTTCTTGCCCTTGTCGTCCAGGCCCTCCTGGCGGGCCTTGGTGTCGCTCATCGCGGACATGACGAGGTCCTGGCGGCCCGTGTTCAGGGACGAGATCAGGCCGTCGAACGTGCCGCTCGTGAACTTGAACTCAACCCCGAGCTGCTTGCCGAGCGCGGCGGCGATGTCGGGGTCGATACCGACGATCTTGCCGCCCTCCTCGAACTCCATCGGGGCGTACTGGGCGTCGGTGCCGACCTTGATGACGCCGGCGTCCTGGTACTTCTTCGGCAGCTTGTCGAAGAGCGGTGCGGAGCTGACGGCCTTGCCGGGCTCGGTGGTCCCCGTCGTGCCGCCGCCGTTCGTCTGGTCGCCACAGGCGCTCAGCAGCAGGGCGCCGGCGACCGCGATGGCTCCGACCGCGGCGGTTCGGGACTTCGCAGCGGTGGTGCGGCGGGTGGTGCTTGCGGTCATGGTCGGTTTCCTCCGGCTTAAGAGCGGCGTATGAGGGGTTGCCCAACTGTCGGCACATGGTCGGGGCACGCACCTTCGGGTGTCGCGACCTCGTGTGATTACGGCATCTTGCCATTCGGACTAGCCCAAACAGGGGGCCAGGCATGTCAAAATCGGATAACGGGAGACCCCCGAACCCCTACAGGCCGGTACATCAGGGCCGGACCTTCTACGGGGCTACCTTCGCCCGGCCGGAAAATCTTCGGTTGATCTCGTCATGCGGACGGGATTGCGGTTGCAATCCAGGTGGCGTACTGACTTGTCCAGATATTGATGCATGAGTCGCCTCATCGCCACTGGACGTGTCCGAATGCCGGGGCGTCCGCTCTCCGGATACCGACTCGTCTGCGGACGTGTCCGTCCGGTAAGAAGGATCCTTACACCCCTCATCCGGGGCTCAGGGCGCGTGTGCGGCGCGCCCGCGCGTACGTACCTCCCCCCGACAGGGCAGCCCGATCGCCTGGTCGGGGCACGGACGCGGTGCCCGCCCACCCCTCCTCAACCAGGAGCGGCCACCCTCAACATGAAGACTTAAGGGGTCAACAAATGGCAGCGGAGATCGTCAACCCTCGCACCGACGGTGGCGAGGGCTCTTCCGACGAGCCCTTCGATCCGGCATTCGATCCGGCATTCGCCCTCCACCGGGGCGGCAAGATGGCCGTGCAGGCCACCGTGCCCGTGCGGGACAAGGACGACCTGTCCCTCGCGTACACGCCCGGCGTCGCCAAAGTGTGCAGCGCCATCGCCGAGCAGCCCGAGCTCGTGCACGACTACACCTGGAAGTCCCAGGTCGTCGCCGTCGTGACCGACGGCACGGCCGTGCTGGGACTCGGTGACATCGGCCCGGAGGCGTCGCTTCCGGTCATGGAGGGGAAAGCGATCCTCTTCAAGCAGTTCGGCGGCGTGGACGCGGTGCCGATCGCGCTCGCCACCACCGACGTGGACGAGATCGTCGACACGGTCGTCCGCCTCGCGCCCTCGTTCGGCGGAGTGAACCTCGAGGACATCTCGGCGCCCCGCTGCTTCGACGTCGAGCGCAAGCTGCAGGAGCGCCTCGACATCCCCGTCTTCCACGACGACCAGCACGGCACCGCCGTGGTGACCCTGGCCGCCCTGCGCAACGCCGCCAAGCTGACCGGGCGGGGCCTGGGCGACCTGCGCGCGGTCATCTCCGGCGCGGGCGCCGCGGGTGTCGCCATCGCCAAGATGCTGCTGGAGGCCGGCCTCGGCGACGTGGCGGTCGCGGACCGCAAGGGCATCGTCAGCCGCGACCGCGACGACCTCACGCCGGTGAAGCGCGAGCTCGCCGAGCTGACCAACCGCGCGGGGCTCTCCGGCTCCCTGGAGACCGCGCTGGCCGGCGCGGACGTCTTCATCGGCGTCTCGGGCGGCACGGTGCCGGAGGCGGCGATCGCCGCCATGGCGCCGAACTCGTTCGTCTTCGCCATGGCCAACCCGAACCCCGAGGTGCACCCCGACGTCGCGCACAAGTACGCGGCGGTCGTGGCGACCGGGCGGTCCGACTACCCGAACCAGATCAACAACGTGCTCGCCTTCCCCGGGATCTTCGCGGGCGCGCTGCAGGTGCGGGCGTCGCGGATCACCGAGGGCATGAAGATCGCCGCGGCGAACGCGCTGGCGGACGTGGTCGGCGACCAGCTCGCCGCGGACTACGTGATCCCCTCGCCGTTCGACGAGCGCGTCGCCCCGGCCGTCACGGCCGCGGTGGCGGCCGCCGCCCGCGCGGAGGGCGTCGCTCGCCGCTGACGCGCCGCACGGTTCTCCGAGGGCCGCGCCGTACCCCCACCCGGGGGCGCGGCGCGGCCCTCCGCGTTGCGGGCGCGGGCGGGCGCCTCCCGGCTGCGGGCGGGGCCTCCCGGCTGCGGGCGGGGCCTTCCGCCTTGCGGGCGGAACCCTCCGGCTTGCGGACGCGGGCGGGTCGGTGCACGCCACCGCCGCGGGCGAGGCCGGCTCCGGGGCCGGGCGCGGTGCACGCCACACCGGAGGCGGTCCGGCTCCCGGTCCGGGTCGGTGCACGTCACACCGGAGGCGGGGCTGACGTACGTCACACCGGTGCGCGGTTCCGCAGCGCCCGGGTGCCGCCCTAACCTCAAGGTCATGTTCGCTGCCTACGCCGCCCGAATCGACCGCGATCAGCCCCTGAACGGCCTGGAGCTGGGCGAACGCCCCGCGCCCGAGGTCCGTCCCGGCTGGACCACCGTCACCGTCAAGGCCGCCTCCCTCAACCACCACGACCTGTGGTCGCTCCGGGGGGTCGGGCTCGCCGAGGACAAGCTGCCCATGATCCTCGGCTGCGACGCCGCCGGGATCGACGAGCAGGGCCGCGAGGTCGTCGTCCACTCCGTCATCGGGCAGAGCGGGCACGGCGTCGGACCGGACGAGCCCCGCTCCATCCTCACCGAGCGTTACCAGGGCACCTTCGCCGAGAAGGTCGCCGTCCCGGCGTGGAACGTCCTGCCGAAGCCGAAGGAGCTGTCCTTCGCGGAGGCCGCCTGCCTGCCGACCGCATGGCTCACCGCGTACCGGATGCTGTTCACCAACGCCGGCGTCCGCCCCGGCGACTCGGTCCTCGTCCAGGGCGCGGGCGGTGGCGTCGCCACCGCGGCGATCGTCCTGGGCAAGGCGGCCGGCCTGCGCGTCTTCGCCACCAGCCGCGACGAGGCCAAGCGCAAGCGCGCCGTGGAGCTCGGGGCCCTGGAGGCGTACGAACCGGGCGCGCGGCTGCCGCAGCGGGTGGACGCCGTCATCGAGACGGTCGGCGCGGCCACCTGGTCGCACTCGGTCAAGTCCCTGCGGCCCGGTGGCACGCTGGTGATCTCGGGCGCGACGAGCGGCGACCGCCCGTCGCACGCCGAGCTGACCCGCATCTTCTTCCTGGAGCTGAAGGTCGTCGGTTCGACCATGGGCTCCAAGGACGAGCTGGAGGACCTCCTCGCCTTCTGCGCGGCGACGGGCGTACGTCCGGTCATCGACGAGGTGCTGCCGCTGGACCGGGCGCGCGAGGGCTTCGAGAAGATGGCGGCCGGCGACCTCTTCGGAAAGATCGTCCTCACGATGGCCTGATGACGGCGTGACAGCCTCTTGATGGTTCGTCAGTTCTGCTGATGGGATCTCCGGCACCCGACGCCGGAGGTCCCTCATGCGCACCGTCGCTCTCGCCCTGGCCGCCCTGCTGACCCTCGCCCCCGCCGCCCCGGCCCACGCCGACCGTACGGACCGCGTGAACCGAGTGGACCGTGTGAACCGAGCGGACCGAGTGGACCGTACGGGCATCCCGGAACTGACCGACGACCGCGGCCGTGTCCTGACACTGCGCGGCTGGAACGTCGAGGACAAGACGCACCGCGGCGACGCCGCGCTCTCCGCCATCACCGAGCGACACTTCCGCGACATGCGGGCCCGGGGCTTCAACTTCGCCCGGCTGCTGGTGTTCTGGGACGACCTGGAGCCCGAGCGCGGCCGCTACAGCGGGGCGTACCTGCGCAGGATCGAGCGGATCCTGGACTGGGCGGAGCGGTACGGCATCCAGGTCCTGATCGACGCCCACCAGGACGTCTTCGGCCCGGCCTTCGGCCACCGCGGCATCCCGGAGTGGGCCACCCGCACCGACGGACTGCCCTTCACGCCGCACCCGGGCGACTGGTTCGCCGAGTACTTCGAACCGGCGGTGCAGCGAGCCTTCACGCACCTGTACGAGGACGAGGACCTGCGCCGCGCCCAGGCACGCATGTGGCGCGTGCTGGCCGGCCGGTTCGCGCACCACCCGGCGGTCCTCGGCTACGACCTGATCAACGAGCCGATGGGGGAGCTGCGGGACGGCGAGGACCTGGCGACGGCCGCGCGCCGCATCGAGCGCGACCACCTCACCCCGATGTACAACCGCCTCGCGGACGCGGTGCGCGTGGCCGACGACGACAACTGGGTCTTCGTCGAGCCGACCCCGATCGTCGGCGAGGGCGTCCCCACGGGCCTCGGGAGGATCGAGGACCCGAAGGTCGTCTACGCCCCGCACTTCTACAACACCGCGATGGAGGCGGGCGCGGACTACGACCCGGCGGCGCGCTGGATCGAGTCGTACGAGGCGGCGGTGACGGCGTACCCCGAGGAGTACGGGGTGCCGGTCGTCGTGGGGGAGTGGGGGCCGCTGAACAACGCACTGCCGAACATGGGCCGCTTCTACCGCGAGGCGCTCGCCTCCCTGAACCGCTGGTCCTCGGGGTGGGCGGGGTACGTGTGGTGCTACGGCGGCGGGTACTGCGCCGTGGACGGCGCCGGTGCCTGGCGTACGAACAAGGAGCGGACAGCGGCGCCCTACGCCGGGGCGGTGGCGGGGCGGGTGGTCTCGCGGTCGCCGGAGCGGCTGGTGTACGTCGCCGGCCGCGGCGGTGCGACGGAACTGTCCCTGCCGCCGGCCCCGACCGGCTGGCGGGTGGAGGTGGCGGGCCGGGCATGGCCGCGGACGACGGTGGTGGGCCCCGGGACGGCGCACCGGGTGGCGGTACGGGCGGTGCCCGGGGCGGCCGTGACCGTCACCGTCACACGGGGCTGACGCCCCGGGGCGGCACCGGCCGCGCCCGGTACGCGTCAGTCGCGTGGCCCCCGCAGCAGGGCGGTTATGCGGGCCGCCGCCGTGGAGAGGTGGCGGCGGGCCTCGGAGAGCTGGGACGCCGTCACGCCGTGGTCGCGGGCCGCGTCGCGGATGTCGTCGCGGAAGCGGTCCAGCAGGCGCTCCAGGTCGCGGGCGGCGTCGCCCGAGGCGGGCACGTCCTCCCATGCGGGGGCCCCGGGCGGCTCGGGTTCGGCCCGGGACGGCCGCGCCGTGTTCGGCGTACCGCCCCCGAACAGGCCGGACAGCCGGCCGGTCAGGTCGGAGAGGGCCGAGGGCCACTCGCCCGTCGCGATGTGGTCCTGGACCTGCTGGGCGATGCGCTGCATCTCCCGGCGGGCCGTGTCCCGCGCCTCCTCGGCCTGGTGCCGCGCCCGCTTCGCCTCCTCGCGGGCCTTGCGCGACTCCTCCTTCGCCCGCCGGGCCTGCTCCTGCCAGGACGTCGCCCGGTGCGTGCGCGTCTCGCTCGCCGCGGCCCGCATCTCGCTGCGCAGCTTGCCCGCCGCCCCGCGCACGTCGTCGCGGATCTCGGCGGCGAGTTCGGAGACGGACTCGCGGATCTCCTGTTCCAGGTCGGCCAGCTCGTCGCCGCGGCCCGCCAGCTCCGCACGCCCGGCGTCGGTGATCGAGTACACCTTGCGGCCGCCCTCGGTGGCGTGTGTGACCAGGCCCTCGGCCTCCAGCTTGGCCAGCCGCGGGTAGACCGTGCCGGCGGACGGCGCGTACAGCCCGTGGAAGCGTTCCTCCAGGAGCCGGATCACCTCGTAGCCGTGGCGGGGAGCCTCGTCGAGGAGCTTCAGCAGGTACAGCCGCAGGCGGCCGTGGGCGAAGACCGGCGGCATGTCACAGGTCCTTTCCGGAGGGGGCGGCGGGGCGGCGGAGCAGGGCGATGGAGCCGGAGACCGTGGTCGCCCTGAGGGTGCCGGTGCCGGCCCCGAGCGTGCCCTTGATGCTCTTGGCCCCCCACTGGCCGTCCACCCGCAGGTCCTCGAAGGCGCTGGAGACGGCGCCGCTCGTGGTGTTCGCCTCCACGCGTGCGTCGGCCGGGTGGGGCAGCCGGATCGCGACCTCGCCGGAGACGGTGGTCAGCCGGATGTCGGTGGAGCCGTCGGCGGGCTCCAGGTCGATGACCATGTCGCCGGTGACCGAGTCGGCGCGCACGGAGCTGCCGGTGCCCTCGATGACCGTCAGGTCGCCGGAGACGGAGTGGAACCGGAGGTCGCCGGCGACCGCCTGGGCTTCCACGCTGCCGGACACGGTCTGCGCGCGGACCGGCCCGGGCAGCCCGACGAGCGTGGTGTCGCCGCTGACGCCGCGTACCTCCACCCGGCCCCGGATGCCGGAGATCACGGCTCCGGCGCCGACGACGCCGACCTCCACGTCGGCGCCCGCCGGTACGGCGAGGGACACGACGGCGCTGCGGTGCCGGCCCTTGCGGTCGAACCACGTGAGGAAGTCCTGCCAGGGCAGGTCCTCGTACGAGACGGTCAGGACGGAGCCGCGCTGGCTGACGACGAGCGGCGGCCCTTCGATCCCGGGGATCTCCAGCCGTGCCGGGCCCTCCTCGATGCCGACCACGTTCACCGTGCCGTGGACGATGCGCACCTTCAGCGCCGTCACGGGGTCGTCGAGGGTGAGTTCCACCGGCTCGCTGACGGACCACTCCGGCATGGCGCCTCCTCGGGACAGGACGCAACATATCGCGTCTCCTGGAATACACGATATATCGCGGTGACTCCGCGTCAAGGCCGGTCTCCAGTCGACAGAGGTCGGCATAAGCCGCAAAAGCGGACGAATTGGCCTAGCGTATGGGCCATGCCGACCTCCGCGACCACCCCGGGCGTGCTGCTGCTGTGCCGGGCCGAGCCCCCCGCCGTACGGCCCGCGGCCCAACTCCTCGGCGAGCACCTGCTGCTCGCTCCGGCGGGCCGCGGCTGGAGCGTGCTCGTCCCCGAAGGGCGTCCCTGGCTGGACGGCGGCGAACCGGCCGACCGGGTCGCTGCGGGCTGGGCCTCCGCCCTCGCGGTCGCCACCCCCTGGCCGGTGCTCGCCCTGTGGTGGGACGCCGACCGGGCGGGCTACACCCTGGCGTCGGGTTTCCGCCGGCCCGTCGGCTACACCTGGCTCACGGACGGCACCCCGGCCGGCGAGGACGAGGCGATGCACACCTTCGCCGTCCGCCTGGGCCTGGACCCGGTCCTGGACGTCCAGGACCTCCAGCCGCTCACCCGGCCCGACCCGGTGGCGGACGCCCGCTCCCGGCTGCTCGGGCTCATCGCCGTACTCGCCCGGCTCGGCCTGGCCCTGCCGCCCGGGCTCGCCCCCGGCGAACCGGCCGCCCGGCTCCGGACCGCCGCAGGGGAAGCGGGCGGCCAGGAGGTCGCCCGGCCCGGCCCGGGGGACGCGGTACGGGACGAGGTGCGGGCCGTCGAGGAGGCCGTCGGCACGGCGGTCGGCCGCGTGGTCGGGGACACCGTCGGTGCCGCCTCCCGCGTCTCCTGGCTCCACGGCCCCCGGGGCCGGATCCTCGCCGCTGTCCGGCTCGCGGCCGGTGTCCCGCTGCTGGTCCGGGGCGTCTCACGGCGCAGCCCGGGCCGGGTGGCGGCCGGCGCCCTGCTCGTGGCCGACGGGCTGCTGCTGTGCCTCGTGTCCGGCGAAGTCCCTACAGGTCGTCGTCCTCGTCGTCGTCCAGCCGCGCCAGCCACGTCGCCAGCCGCTCCACGGGAACCTCGAAGTCGGGATTGAGATCGACGAACGTCCGCAGCTGCTCGGCGAGCCACTCGAAGGTGACTTCCTCCTCGCCGCGCCGCTTCTCCAGTTCCTCGATGCCACGGTCGGTGAAGTACATGCCCTTAGCGTAAGTCAGCACGCCGGAGGGCCCGGCACCGCGATCAGCTCGCGGTTCCGGGCCCTCCGGTCGGTGCGTACGGCGTGGCCGCTCAGGCCTCGAAGACCTCGTTCACCAGCTGGACCTGCTCGGCCTGGTGACGCTTGGCCGAGCCGACCGCCGGGGACGAGCTGTGCGGGCGCGAGATGCGCCGCAGGCGCTCGGCCGGGGGCAGGTCGGCGCCGACCGCCAGGTCGAGGTGGTCGATCAGGTTGAGCGCGATGAACGGCCAGGCACCCTGGTTCGCCGGCTCCTCCTGGGCCCAGATGTACTTCTCGGCGTTCGGGTACTTGGCGATCTCGGCCTGGAGCTCCGCACCCGGCAGCGGGTACAGGCGCTCCAGCCGGATGATCGCCGTGTCCGTGACACCGCGCTTCTTCCGCTCGCCGTCGAGGTCGTAGTAGACCTTGCCGGAGCAGAAGACGACCTTGCGGACCGCGTTCGCGTCCACCGATGCGTCGCCGATCACCGGGCGGAAACCGCCGGTGGTGAACTCCTCCACCTTCGACGCCGCCGCCTTCAGGCGCAGCATCGACTTCGGGGTGAAGACGACCAGCGGCTTGTGGTGCGGGTTGTGCACCTGCCACCGCAGGAGGTGGAAGTAGTTCGACGGCAGCGTCGGCATGGCGACCGTCATGTTGTGCTGCGCGCACATCTGGAGGAAGCGCTCCGGCCGGGCCGAGGAGTGGTCCGGGCCCTGGCCCTCGTAGCCGTGGGGCAGCAGCAGGGTGACGCCGGAGGTCTGGCCCCACTTCTGCTCGGCCGAGGAGATGAACTCGTCGACGACGGTCTGCGCGCCGTTGACGAAGTCACCGAACTGCGCCTCCCACATGACCAGCGACTCCGGGCGGGCCAGCGAGTAGCCGTACTCGAAGCCCATCGCCGCGTACTCGCTCAGCAGCGAGTCGTAGACGTTGTAGCGGGCCTGGTCCTCGGAGAGGTACAGCAGCGGCGTGTAGTCCTCGCCGGTGACCTGGTCCACCAGCACCGCGTGGCGCTGGCCGAAGGTGCCGCGGCGGGTGTCCTGGCCGGCCAGCCGGACCGGGGTGCCCTCCATCAGCAGCGAGCCGATGGCGAGGGTCTCGCCCATGCCCCAGTCGATCGTGCCGTCGTCGATGGAGGCCGCGCGGCGCTGGAGCTGCGGCATCAGGCGCGGGTGGACGGTGATCCGGTCGGGGATGTTGACCTGCGACTCGGCGATCCGCTTCACGACCTCCTGGGAGACCGCGGTGGTGACGGCGACCGGGAACTCGGCCTGGGCGTCCGGGACCGGCGTCGGAGCGGGCTGCGAGGTGGCCTCGCGGACCTCGGTGAACACCTTCTCCAGCTGGCCCTGGAAGTCCTGGAGCGCCTGCTCCGCCTCTTCCAGCGTGATGTCGCCGCGGCCGATCAGCGACTCGGTGTAGAGCTTGCGCACCGAGCGCTTCTTGTCGATCAGGCTCACCATCTGCGGGTTGGTGAACTGCGGGTTGTCGCCCTCGTTGTGACCGCGGCGGCGGTAGCAGATGAGGTCGATCACGACGTCCTTGTTGAACGCCTGGCGGAACTCGAAGGCGAGCCGCGCCACCCGGACGCACGCCTCCGGGTCGTCGCCGTTCACGTGGAAGATCGGCGCCTCGATCATGCGGGCCACGTCGGTCGCGTACATCGACGAGCGCGAGGACTCCGGGGCGGCGGTGAAGCCGACCTGGTTGTTGATGACGATGTGGACCGTGCCGCCGGTGCGGTAGCCGCGCAGCTGCGACATGTTGAGCGTCTCGGCGACGACGCCCTGGCCGGCGAACGCCGCGTCACCGTGCAGGGCGACCGGCAGGACGGTGAAGTCCGTGCCGCCCTTGTTGATGACGTCCTGCTTGGCGCGGACGACACCCTCCAGGACCGGGTCGACCGCCTCCAGGTGGGAGGGGTTGGCGACCAGCGAGACCTTGATCTGCTCGCCGTCCAGGCCGGTGAAGGTGCCCTCGGCGCCCAGGTGGTACTTCACGTCGCCGGAGCCGTGCATCGACTTCGGGTCGAGGTTGCCCTCGAACTCCCGGAAGATCTGCGCGTACGACTTGCCGACGATGTTCGCCAGGACGTTGAGGCGGCCGCGGTGGGCCATGCCGATGACGACCTCGTCCAGACGGGACTCGGCCGCGGAGTCGATGACCGCGTCGAGCAGCGGGATGACCGACTCGCCGCCCTCCAGGGAGAACCGCTTCTGGCCGACGTACTTGGTCTGCAGGAACGTCTCGAACGCCTCGGCGGCGTTGAGCCGGCGCAGGATGCGCAGCTGCTCCTCGCGCTCCGGCTTGGAGTGCGGGCGCTCGACGCGGTCCTGGATCCACTTGCGCTGCTTCGGGTCCTGGATGTGCATGAACTCGATGCCGGTGGTGCGGCAGTACGAGTCGCGCAGCACGCCGAGGATGTCGCGCAGCTTCATCATCGACTTGCCGCCGAAGCCGCCGACGGCGAACTCCCGCTCCAGGTCCCAGAGCGTCAGGCCGTGCTCGGTGATGTCCAGGTCGGGGTGCTTGCGCTGGCGGTACTCCAGCGGGTCCGTGTCGGCCATGACGTGGCCGCGGACCCGGTAGGAGTGGATGAGCTCGAAGACGCGCGCGGCCTTGGTGACGTCGTCGTCGTGCGAGGCGTCGATGTCCTTGAGCCAGCGGACCGGCTCGTAGGGGATGCGAAGCGACTCGAAGATGTCGTCGTAGAAACCGTCCTCGCCGAGGAGGAGGTTGGCCACGATGCGGAGGAACTCGCCCGACGCGGCGCCCTGGATGACCCGGTGGTCGTACGTCGAGGTGAGGGTCATCACCTTGGAGATGCCCAGCTTGTTCAGGGTGTCCTGGGAGGTGCCCTGGAACTCGGCCGGGTAGTCCATCGAACCGACGCCCATGATGACCGACTGACCGGGCATCAGGCGGGGCACCGAGTGGACGGTGCCGAGGCCGCCGGGGTTGGTCAGCGAGACGGTGACGCCGGTGAAGTCGTCCATCGTCAGCTTGTTCGCGCGGGCGCGGCGGACGATGTCCTCGTACGCCTGCCAGAACTCGAAGAAGCCCAGGGTCTCGGCCTTCTTGATGGCCGCGACGACGAGCTGGCGGTCGCCGTTCGGCTTCACCAGGTCGATGGCGAGGCCGAGGTTGACGTGCGGCGGCTTCACCAGGACCGGCTTGCCGTCCTTCTCCCCGAAGGAGTGGTTCATGGACGGCATGGCCTTGATGGCCTGGACCATCGCGTACCCGATGAGGTGCGTGAAGGAGATCTTCCCGCCGCGGGCGCGCTTGAGGTGGTTGTTGATGACGATGCGGTTGTCGAACAGCAGCTTCACCGGGACGGCGCGGACGGACGTCGCCGTCGGCAGTTCCAGCGAGGCGTTCATGTTCTTCGCGACTGCGGCGGACGGGCCGCGCAGCGTCACGTACTCGGGGCCGGCGGGCGCCTCGGTGGCCGGGGCGGCCTTCGCCGCGGCGGGCTTCGGCTGCTCGGCCGCGGGCTTCGCGGCGGGGGCCTTGGCCGGGGCGGCGGGAGCGGCGGCCTGTGCGGGAGCCGCCGCTGCCGGCTTCGCCGGAGCGGCCGGGGCCTGAGCCTGCGGCGCCTGTGCGGGCTGCGCCGGGGCCTGGGCCGCCGGGGCAGGGGCGGCGGGCGTCGCGGTGCCGGCAGCCCCCGCGGCTACGGCACCGCCCTCGCCCGCGGGCTTGTCCGCCGAGCCGGAGGAACCCGGCTTGTAGTCGGCGAAGAAGTCCCACCAGGCACGGTCGACCGAATTCGGGTCCTGGAGGTACTGCTGGTAGATCTCGTCGACGAGCCACTCGTTGGCACCGAACGCGGCGGCGGGGTTCTGAGGACCCTGCCCGTCTTGGTCGGTCGAGATGCTCGAGTTACTGGGGGACTGAGACGACACGGCGGCAACCGCCCTCTTCCGCTTCACAAGGTGATGGACAGCGGAAATAAAGGCTACGCCTCCCTGGCCTGGAGGTGCAGGCCGGGCGTGCCATCGTCGCGTACATCACATCCGAGGGCGGGTTTCGGGGCAGGAAATGGCGGGAAACAAGCGTGGTTCCCCCGAGATCGGGTAGCCGACAGCGGGGCTGCGCCCCACATCGGCGCGCAGACCCGGGCGGCTCCTGTCGCGTCCTGCACGTGTCCACGCAGAAGCCGGTCCTCCGGTTCGAACCCTACGTCAATTACGTGGCCGCGGGATCCCCGGAAGAGTGACCTGAATCCGGCATCCACGTGCGGATTCGGCCACCCCGATACGGCCACCGTGCAGATCGACCGCCCAGCGGGCGATCGCCAGCCCCAGTCCCGTGCCGCCGTCGCTGCCCGGGCCGTGCGGGGACGCGACGCTGCCGCGGTTGAACCGCTCGAAGACCTTGTGGCGCTCGGACTCCGGAATGCCCGGTCCCTCGTCCAGCACCTCCAGGTTCAGCGACTCCGGCTGCGGCCCGCGCCGGGCCCGGACCGTGACCCGCCCGTGCGGCGGGGAGTGCTTGACGGCGTTGTCGATGAGATTCGCCACTACCTGGTGCAGCCGCTCCGCGTCCGCGTGCGCGGTCAGCTCCGGCGGCGACACGTCGAGGTGCAGGTGCACGTCGGTCCGGGTGTGGTGGCCGGAGCCCGAGCTCAGGCCGCGCTGCGCGGCGGCCAGGTTCGCCTCCTTCAGCACCCCGGACAGGTACGGCCACACCTCGAAGCGGCGCGACCGGAGCGGTACGACACCGTTGTCGAGCCGTGACAGATCCAGCAGCGTCTCCACCAGCCGGCCCAGCCGCTCGGTCTGCTTGAGCGCCGTGCGCATCGTCTCGGGGTCGGCGGCGGAGACGCCGTCCACGACGTTCTCCAGCACCGCGCGCAGCGCCGCGATCGGCGTGCGCAGCTCGTGCGAGACATTGGCGACCAGCTCCTTGCGGTGCCGGTCCACCGCCTCCAGGTCGTCCGCCATGCGGTTGATCGTGGACGCCAGGTCGCCGAGCTCGTCGCGGCGGTCGGCCCCCCGCACCCGGCGGGTGTAGTCGCCGTGCGAGATCGACTTGGCCACCGTGTTCATCTCGTCCAGCGGCGCGGTCAGGCCGTGCGCCACGAACTGGGTGATCAGCAGGGTGGCGATCACCGAGAACACGGTGATGAAGCGCAGTTCGGTCTCGGTGCGCAGCGCCACCATCAGCAGTCCGGTCGTGATGAAGACCGAGACGACGACGAGGGTGCCCAGCTTGGTCTTGATCGAGATCGTGACCGCCCGCACCCGGGACCGCAGCCGCAGCCGGGACCGCACCCCGGACCGCACGCGGGACCGGAGCGGCGCCCTCCGCCGGCTCATGGCGCCGGGGTCTCCAGCGCGTAACCGACGCCGTGCACCGTACGGATCCGCTCGGCGCCGATCTTGCGGCGCAGCGCCTTGATGTGGCTGTCCACGGTGCGGGTGCCCGAGGCGTCCGCCCAGTCCCACACCTCCGCGAGCAGCTGCTCGCGCGAGAGCACCGCTCTCGGAGTGTTCGCCAGGCAGACCAGGAGGTCGAACTCGGTCGGCGTCAGGTGGACGTCGTCCCCCTTGACCCGCACCCGCCGCTGCGCGTGGTCGATCTCCAGCTCGCCGAGGCGCAGGATGCCGCTGCGCGGCGTCACCGCGGCCAGCGCGGCCCGCTCCACCCGGCGCAGCAGGACGTGCACCCGGGCCGCCAGCTCCCGCATCGAGAACGGCTTGGTCATGTAGTCGTCGGCCCCGACCCCGAGCCCGACCAGCATGTCGGTCTCGTCGTCGCGGGCGGTCAGCATCAGCACCGGAACCGGCCGCTGGGCCTGCACCCGGCGGCACACCTCCAGGCCGTCGAAGCCCGGCAGCATGACGTCGAGGACCATCAGGTCCGGCTGCCAGGCCTCGGCCGCGTCGACGGCCGCGGGGCCGTCCGTCGCCGTCTGCACCAGGAAGCCCTCGGCCCGCAGCCGTGCGGAGATGGCCTCGACGATGGTGGTGTCGTCCTCGACGACCAGCACTCGGCGCTGGGTACCCGGCGTGACCGCCGTACCGGTATGGCTGGTGTGTGTCTGCTCCATCGCCCCGCCCCTGCTCGCGTCCAGCGACGCGAACCGCGTGTAGATCCGTGTGTTCGGTCAGCAGCGTAAAGGCACCGACCGCGTCCCGGCTACGCAGGGCGAACGGCGAGGTGGACCACGTCCGGAACGCCCCGGGCAACCGGGATCTCTTCGGTTCTTACCCCGCTGAATCCGGCATTCCGCAATGACTCTTCGAAATCGGCGGACGGTTGCGCGGACCAGACGGCGAGGATCCCGCCGGGGTTCAGCCGGGCCGCGCAGGCGGCCAGACCGTCCGGTGAGTACAGGCCGTCGTTGCCCTCCGAGACGGTCCAGCCGGGGCCGTTGTCGATGTCCAGGCAGAGCGCGTCGTACGTGTCCGGCGAGGTGCGGACGTACTCCACGAGGTCGGCGTGGAGCAGGACCGTGCGCGGGTCGGCGAGCGCGCTGCCCGAGATCGCGGCGAGCGGCCCCTCGCGGTGCCAGTCGATGACGGCCTGCTCGCGCTCGACCACCGCGATACGGCTCCAGGCGGGGTCGGCGGCGGCGTGGGCGAGCGAGAAGCCGACCCCGAGGCCGCCGATGAGGACGGACGAACCGGGCCGCCCGCCCAGTGCCTGGAGCGCCGCGTCGACGAGCAGCCGCTCCGAGCGGCCGTCGGAAGTGTCCATGAGGAAGGTGCCGTTGGCGATGATCTCGTAGTGGTCGCCGCGCCGGCGCAGGACCACCTCGCCGTACGGGCCTACACGTCGGTCGAGCGTGGTCACGGGCGTCGTCTCAGCCATGGCTTTCAGCCTAGTTGGGCCCGCCACCGGATTTCCGGCCGTTCCGCGGACGTCTCCCCGGTGGGGGCTCGTCGCCCGGGGGACGGCCCTCCGGCGGAGCGCCGCGGCCCGGGTACCGGGAACGGGGCCGCCCGTTGTCGGGGCGCGCGCCGAGAGCCGCGTACAGCATCACCCCCGTCACGAACGCCGCCAGCGCCACCGCCCAGGCCCAGCCCTCGGGCCCCGGTTGCACCGGCCACGCCCAGACCGCGGCGGCTCCGCCCGGCATGGACGGCGCCGCCACGTACACGGCGCCGAAGTACACCAGCGGCGGCAGCCAGCTCAGCCGGGCGCCCAGCACCACGGCCGCGGCCGCCGTGACGCCTGCAGCGCCCAGCACGTTGCGCACCATCGCCGGCTGCCCGAACGCCTCCGGCCGGCCCGGCACCGCGAGGGCGAGCAGCACGGCGGCCGACGCCGTCAGTACGGCCTGGTGGGCCAGACGGCGCCGCCACCAGGGGCGTACCGCGGTGCGGTCGAGCTCGTCGGCGTGCACGTGGAGCCCGGTGCCGATCGCCGCGCCGGCGACCAGCGGGGCGAGGACGACGACGGGGACGCGCGCGGTGTGGTCGAAGAACGGCTGCGCCTGGAGCCGGTGGGCGGACCAGCCGGCGGCGAGCGCCGTGCCCAGGAGAACGGCGTACGTCACGGGGAGCGCGCGTGAGCGCGCGTACAGCCGGAGGCTCATGGGAGGGGCACCTCTGCGGCCTCGCACAGGTCGGTGGTCAGGTAGCGGCCGAGGAAGGCCCGCTGCTGCGCCGGGGATCCGGCGCGCAGCCGGTCGAGGAACGGCTGGAGGGCCGCCGGGTCGACGCCGCTGCCGGGCGGCGCGGGGGCGAGCCACTCCTGGACCGCCAGATCGAGGACGATGCCGTCCTCGCCGGACAGGCACGCGCCGTCGAAGAGGCCCGAGGCCGCGTCGTGCGCGTACTGCCGCGGGTCCTGGAGCACGCCGTGGGCGGCCGCGGCCACCGGGTCGGGGAGCGGCGCCTCGCCCGGGCCCGGCTCGTGCGGGCCGCTCACCCAGCGGGCGGGGGCGCCGGGCACGCCGCGGAGCCTGGCGTTCAGGCCGGCGAGCGCCCGGGACGCCTCGGGCAGCAGGGCACGGTCGACGGCCGACAGGCAGACCCGGGGCGTGCCGTCGTCGCAGACGAGGCGGGCCGCGTCCGGGTCCGGCCGCCACGGGCCGGCGCTCCCGTCCAGGCGGACGACCGGTACGGCGACGGCACAGGCCGCGGCGAGCGGTACGAGCGCCAGGGCGCGGCGCCGGGCCCCGTACGCGAGCAGCGCGGCCAGCGCGAGGCCGCCCGTCCACACCGTCATCGCCGGGGCGAACCACCAGAGCGGCTCCTGCCAGGCCGTGGAGCGGTCGGCCGCCGGACTCAGCCAGCGGGCGGGGGAGGCGGTGTACGACGGCAGGCCCAGGCCCACGTACGTGGCGGCGGCGACCAGCGGGGGCGTCAGCCGCCACGGCACCAGGCGCCCGGCGACGAACCCGAGCGTGCCGAGCGCCGCCACGGCGACGGCGTCGGCGGCCGTTACGGACACGAAGGGGCGCCCGCCGCCGGCGTACGGCCAGGTCGCGCCCAGGCAGACGGCCACCGCGAGCAGCAGTCCGGCGGCGGGCCACAGCGCGGCCGGAGCGGCGGCGACCAGCGTGCGGGCCAGACGGCCGCGCGGCGCGGAGGCGAGCAGTTCGCCCGTGGAGCGACGCCGTTCCCGGCCGCCCTGCCAGCAGCCGGCGGCGGCCGCGAGCGGTCCGGCGAGCAGCCCGGCGGCGGTGTGCAGCATGTCGGTGGCGTCCGACCAGCGGCCCTGCCAGCCGGGCGCCTTGCCGTACAGGGCGACGAGCACGGTGACGGCGACGGCGGCCCCGGACCAGGGCCCGATGCCGCGGCGCAGCTCGGTACGGAGCATCACCGCCGCCCCCCGGCGACGGCGGCGCGGTGGGCGCGCAGGACGATGGTGTAGCCGCGCTCGATGGCGCTGCCGTGCGGGGCGGGGCGGCGGCGCGGCGGGGCGGGTGCACCGGGGGAACCTGCGTCACCGGAGGCACCGGAGGGATCGGGAGCAGCGGGGGCAGCGGGAGACGCTGCACCACCGGGTGCACCCCAGGCACGGGGAGAACCTGCGCCACCGGAGGCACCAGGGGCTTCGGTGGCGCCGCCGGGCGGGGTGTCGTCGCCGTCGTCCGCGAGGGAGTCCTCGCCGATGGCGGTGAGTTCGGCGGTGGTGCCGCGGAAGGCGAGCCGGCCCGACTCGATGAGGGTCACCTCGGTGCACGCCGCGGCGACGTCCTCGACGAGGTGGGTGGAGACGATGACGGTGGAAGCGGTGCCCACATCGCGGAGCAGTGCTCTGAATTCGACGCGCTGCTCCGGATCGAGACCGGCCGTCGGTTCGTCGAGGAGCAGCAGCTCCGGCTCGTTCACGATCGCCTGCGCGATGCCCACCCGCCGCACCATGCCGCCCGACAGCGTCCTGATCCTCGCGTCGATCCGGTCGGCCAGCCCGACGCGTTCCACCGCCCGCTCCACCGCGGCCGCGGCGCGTGCGGCCGGCATCTCCTTGAGCCAGGCCACGTACGCCACGAACTCCCGGACCGTGAAACCCGGGTAGTAACCGAACTCCTGCGGCAGGTAGCCCAGCCGCCTCCGCACCTCCGCGCGTTCGCGGCGGTCCGCGATGTCGCGGCCCAGCAGCCGCACCCGGCCGCCGGTGGGGGCGGCGACCGTCGCGAGCACCCGGATCAGGGACGTCTTGCCCGCGCCGTTCGGCCCGAGCAGGCCGTGCACGCCGGGGCCCAGCTCCAGGTCGAGGCCGTCCAGCGCGGTCGTACGGCGGTGCCGGACGGTCAGCCCGCCGACCGCGACGGTGCTGTGGATGTGTGTCACCAGCGCTCCAGATGGTCGAAGGAACGGCGCCGCAGCGCCAGCAGTCCGGCGCACACCGCCGCGGCGGCCGCCCAGCCGCCCTGCGCGGCGGAGCCGGAGAGGTACCACGCCGGCGCGCCGCCCGCGGCGGCGTCGGACGGGAACGGGAACGCCTCGCCCAGCGCGGGGCCGGCCACCACCGTCAGCCAGGCCACCGCCACGGCCGCCGCCGCCGTCCGGCAGCCCACGTACGAGCCCAGCGCCAGCGCGGCCAGCGTCAGGGCGAGCCCGGGCAGCAGCCACACGGCGGCCCCCGGTGCCCCGGCCTCCGCGGGGAGCACCGCGCCCGCGGCGGTGAGCAGCGGGACGCACACCGCGAGCACGGCGGCCGTCCGCGTCAGCAGCAGCCGCAGCCCGCCGGACGGGGTGGCGGCGGCGATCTCGTGCAGCGGATCCGCGTGCCTCCCGTACGACACCGCCACCCCGGCGAGCGGCACCACCGGTGCCAGGGCCAGCAGCAGTGGCCGTACGCCGTCGACGCCGCCGCCGTACGCGAGGGCGAGCGCCCCCGCGACCACCAGCAGCACGGCGACGATCCACGCCCCGCGCAGGGCGGGCCCGGCGGCCCACGCCAGGCGCCCGACGCGGGAGGCGCGGGCGCGGCCGGGGCCCGCGGGCCCGCCCGTCGGTACCGGGACCGGGGCATGCGCTGTCGAAACCGCCCCCGGCGCCGTTACCCGCCCCGGCGCCGAAACCGACCCCACCGCCGTTACCCGCCCCGCCGCCGGAGCCGCCTCCGGCGTCGCCAGCGCGAGGAGCGCGCCGCGCACCTCCGCGAGTGCCGGGCCCGCCGTGGACCCCCGTACCGCGGCGGACACCAGGGCGGCGCACCGGCCGCAACGCTCGACGTGCTTCTCCAGGGACCAGGCGTCCGGCTCGGACGCCGATCCGTCGGCGTACCGGGCCGCCAGCGCGGCGTCCACGTGCCACCCCGCACTCATGCCGTACCTCCCAAGGTGCCCGTCCGCGCGCCGAGTTGCGCCAGTGCGTCGCGCAGCTCGCGGCGTGCCCGCAGCGCGCGGCTCTTGACCGTGCCCTCCGGGATGCCGAGCAGCCGCGCCGCCTCACGGGTGGTCAGGCCGTCGACGACCGTGGCCCGCAGGACCTCGCGGAGCTCCGGCGAGATGCGGTCGAGGGCGGCGCCCACGTCCCCGTACTCCAGTCCGGCCAGCACCCGGTCCTCGGCGGACGGTACGGGCGTCGCCGGCTCCGGGCCGGGCCGCTCGGCCCGCGCCTGAGCGCGCCGCGCGTCGACCAGGCGGCGGGCCGCGATGACCCACAGCCAGCCGCCCGCCTCGCCGCCGCGGTGCGTCCCGGCGGACCGCCAGACCGTGACGAACGTGTCCTGGAGCACTTCCCGTACCGTCTCGGGATCCCCGCAGCGGCGTGTCAGGCGGGCGTGCAGCCAGCCCGCGTGCCGGTCGTACAGCTCCGCGAGCGCCTCCGCGTCCCCGCGCGCGACGGCCCGCAGCAGCGCGGAATCGTCGTCCCGGTCTTCCCCTGTGGGGCGCAACAGTCTCACGCTCCCTCTATCGCCCGTACGGACGCGGCCGGTTCACGGGTGGCGGGTGTGATCCACGTCATGGACGCCCGGTCGGTGATCGCGTTGGCTGAGGGGGCAAGGTTGACGGGGGGCGGTCCGGGGGGACCTGACGAGGCGAAAGGCTGCCCACGGTGCACCGGCTCACAGCGCGGGAGACGGACGACGACACGGTGCGACCGCCGGCCGGTGCCGTCGGCCGCCCGGCGGCCGAGGCCCGGGAACGCCTGCTGCACGGCATTCCCCGCCAGCGCCCGACCGCCGGCACTGCCGCCGTCCCCACACCTGCCGTCGTCCCCGTCCCTGCCGTCGCCGAACCGCCGCCCGTCCGGCCGGCCGCGCAGTCGGCCGCGGCTCCGGCCGGATCCCCGGCCGGGCCTCGAACCCGGCCCCCGGCGGGACTGCCTGCCGCGGCCCGTCCGGCCGCCGCGGCGGAATCCCGGCGGCGGTGGTGGCGCGCGACGGGCCGCCTGCTGCCCACGCCCGCCGGCGCACCCTTCACCTTCGGCTACACCCTCGTCCTCGTCGCCACGTCGCTCTTCGCCCGGTACGGGGACCCCGCCACGGTCTCCGCACTGCTGCACGGCTCCAGCACCGATGTCGCACACCTCTCCCGGACGCCGATGCTCGTCCTGGGCGCCAGCGCGCTGTGGGTGGCGGGCGGGCTGTTCTCGCCGTACGCCGTCGGTTTCGTCTTCGTCCTCACCGCCCTGGAGCGCCGCATCGGCGCGTGGCGCGCCGCCGCCGTGTTCCTGGTCGGGCACGTGGTGGCCACCCTGGCGACGGAAATCCCGGTCGCCCTGTCGGTCCTGGCGGGTCATCTGCCCGGTACGTCGCTGCACCGGCTCGACTACGGCATCAGCTTCGGCCTGATGGCGAGCGTCGGCGCGCTCGCCGGGCTGCTGAGTCCGGTGGCCCGCGCGATCGTGCTGGCCTGGGTGTCGGTGATGCTGCTGCAGGACCTGCTCGCCTTCGAGGACCCGCTCACCGACTGGGGCCATCCGCTGGCCCTGCTGACCGGCGTCAGCGGCTGGCCGCTGCTGCGGCGGGCGGCTTTGCCGGGCTGCCGGCCGGACGAGCGGCGGGCACCGGGTCCCTGACCACGCCGGTCAGCGGTCCCTGGTACTCCCACCCCAGGGAGCTGTAGAGCGCCCGGCCCTGCGTGGTCGCGGAGAGCACGCCCGTGTCGGCACCCGCTTCGGCGCCGGCCGTCGTG
Organism: Streptomyces sp. NRRL S-118; assembly: GCF_000716335.1. Taxonomy (GTDB): domain Bacteria; phylum Actinomycetota; class Actinomycetes; order Streptomycetales; family Streptomycetaceae; genus Streptomyces. The sequence continues at coordinate 91,694 of NZ_KL591015.1, forward strand.
AGCGTGCGCATCACGACGCTGCCGAGGCCCCTGCGGCGGTGCCCGGCGTAGGTCTCGATCTGGTCGAACACCGCCGTCCGGCCGGTCGGCGCGATCTGTCCCCGCGCGGCGAGCGACCCGTCGGGCGCCACGATGCGGACGCGGAACACCCCGTCGCGGGTGCCGGTCTCCATGGCGTACCCCTCGGGTGGTGCGGGGGCGGCGGTGGCGCGCAGGGCGGTGAACATCATGAAGCCGGGGTCGTCCGGTACGCGCCAGCCGGGAGTGATCCAGTCCGCCACCTCCTCGGGTGCCGCCAGCACCTTCAGCCACGCGCCGGGTCGGGTGACGGCCGCGCACAGCGTGCGGACGGACGTCTCGTCGGGGTGGGGCAGGACGTGCCGGAACACGTGCCCGGGGAGGCCGACGTCGATGCGGTAGCCCCAGGGTTCGGTGACCGGCGCGGGGGTGCCGCGGGAGACGGCCCAACCCCGAACCCAGGCATCTGTAATGTCTGCATTCTGCATCGGGCTATTACACACGTCGGACATGCGGCAGCGCCACCCTTGCGTCGGGTACGCGGGGGACCGGCGGTGTGCGCTCCGGGACCGGGGTGGCCGGGACGGGCCGCGCCGGCCCCGGAGGCGGGGATCAGCGTCGTACGGGAGTGCCACGGACGCGGTCGCGCCCGGTGGGGTGACGCTCCGTCATGCGGGGGATCCGGCCCCGCTTCGCCGGTGGAAGTCGCCCCAGGTGGGATCGGAAAAGTGGCGGAAAAGGTACCGGCTCATATGGACCTCCGGGCGAGGAACGATGACTGCGGTGCGTGCGTCAGTACAGGTGGAGCTGCTTCCCGGGAGGGCGGGGCTGGAGGACTTCCTGCAGCCGGTGGACGGCCGCCCGCCAGGGGGCGCCGTCCGGTCCGGCCCAGAGCTCCATCACCTCGGACGGCTCCACGACGATCCGGTCCAGCGCCTGCAGGGCAAGCGTACGCAGACATGTCAGGTCGGGAAGGGGCTCTTCGGGGCCGTAGACCGGATCGACCGGTTCGCCACCCGGGCATTGTGCGGCGACGAGGGCGGCCGCGGCGACGGCCTCGTCGGCGACGGGGGCGTCGAGGGGGCCGGTGGTGCCGACCGCACGGGCGAGCGCGTCGCGGACGAGGCCCGGGCGCTCCTCCGGGGCGGCTTCGTCCAGCGTGCAGGCGAAATCCGCGGCCGTGTCGTTGTCGTAGGGACCGGTGTCCCAGGTGCCCATGCGTCCCCCTGTCGTCGTGCGGTCCGGACAGCTTGGCACCGGCCACTGACAGCTCACCCGGCGGCTGTGGATGGCGGACCGGGTACGCGTACGCGGCAGGCCTGCCGCCACGCGGCGGTGCACCCGCGACAGCCGTGACCACAGGCGCGCCGCGACCGGCCGGTCGCGGCGCAGGAAGGTTCACGGGGCACCCGGTCCCCGTCGACCCGGGACCACGAGGCCGCCGGCCGGCATCGGGGAGCGGGCCGCGAGCCCGCCCTGTCGCGGCGGGCGGTGACCGTCCAGCCGGCCGCCCGGCCCGGCTCGGGCCGCCGTCGCAGGCCCAGGAGCACCCGCCGGAGCAGGTGCCCCCGCGGACCGGCCGCGCCCTCGAACGCGGTCAGGCCCGGTGCTCCGGCGACCGCTGCCAGGCGCCCTGTGCGGTGAGCGTGAAGAGGCCCGCGCGGTCGGGTTCGGCGGGCGAAACGACGGAGACGGCGGTCGCCTCGAGGACGCCGAGCTCTTGACGGGCCATCAGGGATGACGGCTTCCGGTGGCACCTGCGTGTCCTCGGCTGCCCCTGTGCGTTCGGGTGACACACCGTCGGCTCGGCGTCGCATACCTATGTGCAGGTAGGTAAGTGCTGCTCCCAGGCGCGGCTCGGGGCGGAGGGAGGTGATCGCTGAGAGCGAACGCGACTCCGGGAACACTCGGCAGCTCATGAGCATTGAGCCAGTACAGCTCAACTTGACTGCCGAAGGGGAGATCATGGCTTCGACGTCCACACCGCTCACCCTGCCCGTGCTGCCGCTCGACGGCGAGGTCGTCCTGCCGGGGATGGTGGTGCCCCTGGACCTGTCCGACAGCGAGGTGCGCGCCGCCGTGGAGGCGGCCCAGGCGGCGGCCCGCGCGGGTGGGGACGGCAAGGGCAAGCCGCAGGTGCTGCTGGTGCCGCGCATCGACGGGACGTACGCCGGCACCGGCGTCCTCGGAACCGTGGAGCAGGTCGGCCGGCTCTCCGACGGCGACCCCGGCGCGCTCATCCGCGGCCGCCACCGCGTCAGGATCGGCGCCGGGACGACCGGCCCGGGCGCGGCCCTGTGGGTCGAGGGCTCCCGGGTCGAGGAGACGGTCCCCGACCCGCTGCCCGGCGCGGTCACCGAGCTGGTGAAGGAGTACAAGGCCCTCGCCACCAGCTGGCTGAAGAAGCGCGGCGCCTGGCAGGTCGTGGACCGCGTCCAGCAGATCGACGGCGTCGCCGCGCTCGCCGACAACTCCGGCTACTCGCCCTTCCTGACCACCGCCCAGAAGGTCGAGCTGCTCGAGACCGATGACCCGGTCGCCCGGCTCAGGCTCGCCACCGAGCAGCTCCGCGACCACCTCGCCGAGCAGGATGTCGCCGAGTCCATCGCCAAGGACGTCCAGGAGGGCGTCGACAAGCAGCAGCGCGAGTTCCTGCTGCGCCGCCAGCTCGAAGCCGTGCGCAAGGAGCTGCGCGAGCTCAACGGCGACAAGGAGGGCGAGGAGTCCGACGACTACCGGGCCCGCGTCGAGGCCACCGACCTGCCGGACAAGGTGCGGGAAGCCGCCTTCAAGGAGGTCGACAAGCTGGAGCGGTCCAGCGACCAGAACCCCGAGACGGCCTGGATCCGCACCTGGCTCGACACGGTCCTGGAGATGCCGTGGAGCGAGCGCACCGAGGACCGGTACGACATCAAGGGCGCCAGGGAGGTCCTCGACGCCGAGCACGCCGGGCTGGAGGACGTGAAGGAGCGCATCACCGAGTACCTGGCGGTGCGCAAGCGGCGCGCCGACCGCGGCCTGGGCGTCGTGGGCGGGCGGCGCGGCGGCGCGGTCCTCGCCCTGGTCGGCCCGCCCGGCGTCGGCAAGACGTCGCTCGGCGAGTCGGTCGCGCACGCGATGGGCCGTGCGTTCGTCCGGGTCGCCCTCGGCGGCGTACGCGACGAGGCGGAGATCCGGGGGCACCGGCGTACCTACGTGGGCGCGATGCCGGGGCGGATCGTACGGGCCATCAAGGAGGCCGGGTCCATGAACCCGGTGGTCCTGCTCGACGAGATCGACAAGGTCGGCTCCGACTTCCGGGGCGACCCGGCGGCGGCGCTCCTGGAAGTGCTCGACCCGGCGCAGAACCACACCTTCCGCGACCATTACCTGGAGGTCGAACTCGACCTGTCGGACGTCGTCTTCCTCGCCACCGCCAACGTCCTGGAAGCCATCCCGGAGGCGCTGGCCGACCGTATGGAGATCGTCCGCCTGGACGGCTACACCGAGGACGAGAAGGTCGTCATCGCCCGCGACCACCTCGTGCCGCGCCAGCTGGAGCGCGCGGGCCTGGAGAGCGGCGAGGTGACGCTCGACGAGTCGGCGCTGCGCAAGCTCGCGGGCGAGTACACGCGCGAGGCGGGCGTGCGCACCCTGGAGCGGTCCATCGCACGGCTGCTGCGGAAGGTCGCGGCCAAGCACGAACTGGGGGAGCGGGAGCTGCCGTTCACCATCACCGATGCCGACCTGCGCGGCCTCATCGGCCGGCCGCACCACGTGCCCGAGTCCGCCCAGGACCCGGCCGAGCGGCGCACCGCCGTGCCGGGCGTGGCGACCGGGCTCGCGGTCACCGGCGCGGGCGGGGACGTCCTGTTCGTCGAGGCGTCGCTGGCCGATCCGGAGACGGGCGCGGCGGGCCTGACCCTCACCGGCCAGCTCGGTGACGTGATGAAGGAGTCGGCGCAGATCGCGCTGAGCTTCCTGCGCTCGCACGGCGCCGAACTGGAGCTGCCGGTCACCGGACTGAAGGACCGGGGCGTGCACATCCACTTCCCGGCGGGCGCGGTCCCGAAGGACGGCCCGAGCGCCGGCATCACGATGACGACGGCGCTCGCGTCGCTGCTGAGCGGCCGCCTGGTCCGTACGGACGTGGCGATGACGGGCGAGGTGTCGCTGACGGGCCGCGTGCTGCCCATCGGCGGCGTCAAGCAGAAGCTGCTCGCCGCGCACCGCGCCGGGATCACGACGGTGATCATCCCGAAGCGGAACGAGGCCGACCTGGACGACGTCCCGGCCGAGATCCTGGAGAAGCTGGAGGTCCACCCGGTCACGGACGTCCGCCAGGTCCTGGAGCTCGCCCTGTCCCCGGCGACGGCGGAGGTCCCGGTCACGGCCGCGGCGTGACGGCGACCGGCCCCCTCGCGGGGCCGGGGCCAGGCCTCGGGGGCTCGGCCCGGTGGCCCGGATGCTCCAGGAAGGAGCCCCCGGGCCGCCGCCCGTCGCCCGCCGGGCGGCGCACAGCGCAAGCAGGTGGAGCGGACCGCCGGGCGGCGGCCCGCTCCGGAGCTCAGCCCGTCGCCCCGGCCGCCGGCCAGTCCTGGGCCACGGAGCGCCACAGCGCCACGGTCGTCTCCTCCAGCTGGTCGAACCGCTTCGCCATCCGGGTCCGCACGGACGGCGCGGACGTCGCCTCGTAGCGCAGGGCGAGCACGCCCATGGCCTCCCAGTGACGCAGGGCCTCCTCGTGCACCGCGAGCGTGGCCTCCGAGGCGCCCGCGGCCCGCAGGGAGCGGCCCATCAGGGTGAGGCTGGGCACCGCGTACAGGACCGAGGCGTGGTGGAACAGGCGGCGGGCGCCGCGGGCGGCACGCTCACCGCCGGCGTCGAAGCACTCCTCGCACAGCTCCTGGTAGCGGCGAATCGCGCCCCGGAACCGGGGCTCGGCGAAGAAGCGCTCGGCCTGACGCGCCAGGGCGCCGCCCAGCCCCGCACCCGCGTCCGTACCGCCCTCGCCCGCCGCGGGCGCCGCGGTGCGGGAGTCCGACACGGCGTAGAAGAAGCCCATGGCGTCGTGGGCGTCGCTGCGGATGCGGTCGGCCGCGGCCCGGCCGAGGTCGTCCAGCGTGAGGACGGCACGGCAGCTGAACGGCTTCATGTCCACGACGAGACTGTCGCGCACCTGCACATGGCCGTGGTCGGCCGTGATCGACTCGACCACGACGGCGTGCAGATAGGGCGCGTTGTCGCGGTACACCGCGGCGTAGCCGAGGTGCGCCGTGTTGACCCACACGATCACGCCGCCGAACTTCTCCAGCAGCGCGGCCAGTTGCGGCCCGGGTGCGCCGAAGTCCACCGGCTCCTTGTGCACGGTGAAGCCCGAGCGCGTCATGCCCAGGGCACCGGCCTCCTCGACCGGGAAGATGTACTCCGGATAGCCGGACTCGTCGAGGCCCGCCTGGAAGAGGAACCCGTCGCCGCGCTCGAAGACGACCTGTTCCTCGACGGGACGGCCGACCATCCCCGAGAGCACCGAGTAACTGCCCGTCAGGCAGTTGACCGCCGTGCCGTCGTACCGCTCCACGATGTGGCTGTCCGTCATCGCGTTCACCCCCGCAGTTCGAGCGTGCAGCACTTCACGCTGCCGCCTGCCTTGAGAAGTTCCGTCAGTTCCACGCCGATCGGCTCGAAGCCGCGGGCCGACAGCTGCGCGGCCAGCCCGGTGGCGGCCTTGGGCAGCAGGACGTGCCGGCCGTCCGAGAGCGCGTTCAGCCCGAACACGGCCGCGTCCTCGGCCGAGGCGAGCACGGCGTCGGGGAACAGCTCGCGCAGGACGGCCTGGCTGCCTTCGGAGAACGCGGCCGGGTAGTACATCACCTCGTCGTCCGAGAGCACCGACAGGGCGGTGTCCAGGTGGTAGTGCGACGGGTTGACGAGCTGGAGGGTGGTGACGGGCAGCCCGAAGAACTCCTGCGCCTCGAAGTGCGAGCGCTGGTCCGTGCGGAAGCCCGTCCCCGCCAGGATGCGCCGCCCGACGACCAGGTAGTCGCCCTCGCCCTCGTTGATGTGCTCGGGCCAGTACAGCTCCTCGTACCCCTGGCGCTGGAACCAGGCCAGGTAGGCCGGGCCCTCGGCGGTGCGCTCCGCGTGCCGGAAGCGCGCGCCGAACACCTTCCCGTCGACCACGGTCGCGCCGTTCGCCGCGAAGACCATGTCGGGCAGACCCTCCAGCGGGTCTATCTCGTGCACGGTGTGGCCGAGCTCCCGGTACAGGTCGCGCAGCCCTTCCCACTGCCGCAGGGCGAGCGCCCCGTCCGTGGGCTTGCTGGGCTGCATCCACGGGTTGATGGAGTAGGTGACGTCGAAGTGGCGCGGGGGGCACATCAGGAACCGGCGCGGGGTCGCCGTGCGGGTCCGTGACGGTGCGGCGGACTGATTCGTGGTCATCGGTACTGCTCCTGGTGAGGAAGTGGCAAAGGGGTGGTGCCGCCGCCGGATGCGGGCGGAGGGTCGAAGACGGGGTCGCCGCCGGGGCCGGGGGACGACGGCTCGCCGGTGGCCACGGCGGCCAGGAGGCGGCCGTCGGGGCTCGTCCAGTCGTGCAGCCGCAGCCCGGAGGTCGTCGCGGGGTCGGTGAGGTCCAGCCGGCGCAGCGTCCCCAGGGTCGCGGCCCCCACCTTCACCAGCGCCTCCTTGCGCACCCAGTGGCGGAGGAAGGCGGGCATGGGGTCGGGCGCGGCGCGGACGGCGGCGATCTCGGGCGGCGCCAGCACCCGGGCGAGGAGCCTGGCGTCCGGCGCGCCCGGGGGGACGGCCTCGACGTCGACGCCCACCGGGCCGGGGCCCGCGGCGGCCGCGACGACGCCCTCGGCGTGCGAGAGGCTGACGCCGGTGCCGGGCCGGCCGGGCAGGTACGGCCGCCCGTGGTCGTCGCCGCCGCAGTCCTCGCAGCGCTGGCCGATGACCAGGGACGACAGGGGCTCGCCGGTGGAGCGGGCCGCGCACAGCCGGACCAGGACGTGCGCCGCCAGGAAGTCGTCGCGGCGGGGCCCGGGGGCGAGACGGGCCGCCCGGGCCTCTTCGTACGGGGCCAGTCGCACCGCGTCGAGGAGGGGCAGGACGTCACGGGTGGGCCGGATCGCGACCTGGACCGTCGTCGGGCGCGTGACCGCGCCGGTGCCTGTACCGCGCACGCGCGGCAGCCCCGTGAGCACTGCTTGTTCCCCCTCGTATGGCCGTCCGGGCCGGTCGTGTGGTCGTGAGTGGTGCCCGTGCCGGGTCAGTGGCCCATGGCGACGCCCCCGTCGACCTGGAGGACGGTGCCGGTGACGTAGCCCGCGTCCTCGCCGGTCAGGTACGCCACGGCGCCGGCGACCTCCTCGGGGGCGGCCATCCGGCCCATCGGCACCGTGGCGAGGAGGGACGTGCGCTCGGCCTCCGGCATCGCGGCCACCATGTCGGTGTCGGTGTAGCCGGGGGCCACGACGTTGACCGTGATGCCGTGCCGGGCGACCTCCAGCGCGAGGGAGCGGCCGAAGCCGATGAGCCCGGCCTTGGAGGCCGCGTAGTTCGTCTGGCCCACCGCCCCGGACAGCGCCACGGTCGAGGAGACCAGGACGATCCGCCCCCAGCGGGCGCGCATCATGCCGCGCAGGGCGGGCTTGACGGTGTGGAGGGTGCTGACGAGGTTGGTGTGCAGCGGTGCCTCGAAATCCTCCCGCGTCATCGACACGAACAGCCGGTCCCGGGTGATGCCCGCGTTGACGACGAGGACCTCCACCGGGCCGAGCTCCTCCTTCACCCGGGCGTAGGCGGCGGTCACCGCCTCGGGGTCGGTGACGTCGCACCGCACGCCGAACAGCCCCTCGGGGGGTTCGCCGGTGCGGTGGCTGACGGCGACCCGGTCACCGCGGTCGGCCAGCCGGCGGGCGACGGCCAGGCCGATGCCGCGGTTGCCGCCGAGTACCAGGGCAGTACGGGGCATGAGAAGTCCTTCGTGCGGTGGGGCGGTACGAACGGCCGCCCGGTCGCGGCGGGACCGGACCGGGCGGTCCACGGAAAGGGGCGGTACGGGCCGTGCGGGTCGTGCGGTCGAGCGGGTCGTACAGGTCGAACGGGTCGTGCGGTCGGGCAGGTCGAGCACGCCGCGGCACAGGGTCAGGACACGGAGCCGGACGCGTCCGGCGCGCGGAAGCGGGCCAGGGTCTTGGCCAGCAGGTCGCCGATCTCCTGGGCGGGCCGGGCGTCCATCATCTGCAGGTGGGAGCAGGCGATGCGGTGCTCCTCCACCCGACCGGCGACGTACGGCCGCCACGGGTCGCTGACGGAGTCGGTACGCCCGGGCTCCTCGGCGGCGGTGAAGTGCAGCACGTCCCCCTCGAACCGCCCGGGCCGGAAGAGGGAACGCACCCGGATGAGGTTCTCCACCACGCGCAGCAACCGGTCCTCGTCGGGCACGACCTGCCGTACGGCGGCGGTCTCGGTCTCGATGAGCCGCCGCTGCTCCCCGGGCTCGAGCTCCTCGTCGGTGCCGACCATCACCGTGTCCAGCATGGCCAGCAGCTGGACCTCCTCGCCCTCCGCCTGGAGGCGGGTGGCCAGGGCGTGGACGACCAGCCCGCCGAAGGACCAGCCGAGCAGCCGGTACGGGCCGTGCGGCTGCACGGACCGGATGTGCTCCAGGTAGTCCGCGGCCAGCTCGTCGAACGTGGCCGGCAGCTCCTCCTCGGCGCCGACACCCCGCGCCTGGAGGCCGTAGACCGGCTGGTCGGCGTCGAGCCGGCGCATCAGCGCCGCGTAGCTCCAGCCCAGGGCGAAGCCCGGGTGGACGCAGAACAGCGGCGGCTGGGAACCGGTGCGGCGCAGGGGCAGCAGGACACCGAAGTCACCGCCGGATCCGGCCCGGGCGCCGCGGCCCAGCCGCTGGGCCAGTCCCTGGACCGTCGGGGTCTCGAAGACGTCCCGGACGGTGAGCTCCGCCCCGGTCGCCTCGCGGATCCGGCGGACGAGGCGGATCGCCAGCAGCGAATGGCCGCCCAGGTCGAAGAAGCCGTCCGCCGCGGACACCTCCGCCACGCCGAGCATGTCGGCGAAGAGCGCGGCCAGGCTCCGCTCCTCGGGCGTCTCGGGCGGCCGGCCCGCGGACGTCCGGAACCCCGGGTCGGGGAGGCGGCCGCGGTCCAGCTTCCCGCTGGGCGACAGGGGCAGTTCGTCCAGCGTGACGACGGTGGGGACCATGTACTCGGGCAGGGCGCGCGCGGCCGCCGCGCGCAGCCGCGCCGGGTCGGGCACGGCACCGGGCGCGGGTGTCACGTACCCCACGAGCCGGCGCTCGCCGAGGCCGTCCACGTGGACGACGACGACGGCCTGGGCGACCTCGGGCTGCCCGGCCAGCACGGCCTCGATCTCCCCGGGCTCCACGCGGAAGCCACGCAGCTTCACCTGGTCGTCGGCGCGGCCGAGGTACTCCAGCTGCCCGTCCGGGCGGCGCAGCACGACGTCGCCGGAGCGGTACAGGCGGCTGCCCGCGGCCCCGAACGGATCCGGTACGAACCTCTCCTCGGTCAGCTCCGGCCGGTTCAGGTAGCCCTGGGCGAGCCCCGCGCCGCCGATGTACAGCTCCCCGGGCACCCCGGTGGGCACGGGGCGCATCCGGTCGTCGAGGACGTACAGCCGGGTGTTGCGCAGCGGGCGGCCGATGGGCGGCGCGCCGTCGCCGCCGGGGTCGTCCGCGGCCGAGGAGCTGGCGTACACCGTGGCCTCGGTCGGGCCGTACGCGTTGACCAGCCGGGCCCCGGGCACGGCCGCGCGCAGCTGGGCGGCCACCCGCGGCGTCAGGGCCTCCCCGGCCAGGACGAGGTGCCCGGCGCGCAGGTCCGGCCCGCCGTCGGCGATCAGCCGGGCGAGGACGGAGGGCACCCCGCTCACCAGGGTCCCGTGCCAGCTGCCGCGTTCGCCGATCTCCAGCAGGTCCCGGACGACCTCGATGCTGCCGCCGTTGAGCAACGGGCCGAGGATCTCGAAGACGGAGACGTCGAAGTTCAGGGAGGTGGCGGCGAGGACCCGGTCCAGTCCGGCACCGAAGGTCTCCCCGGCCCAGGCCGCGAGGTTGACGACGTTGCGGTGGGTGACGACGACGCCCTTGGGGCGGCCGGTGGAGCCGGAGGTGTAGATCACGTAGGCGGTGCCGTCCGCCGGGACGTCGTGCCGGAAGGCGTCGTCGGGGAGCGCCTCGGCCCCGGCCCGAACCGCGGGGTCGTCCAGGACGAGGAGGGGCGGCGCCCCGTCGCCGGCGGGCAGGGCCCCGGCCACCGCCGAGGCGGTGACGACGAGGGCCGGCCGGGCGTCCTCCACCATGAAGGCCAGCCGGTCCGCCGGGTAGGCCGGATCGAGGGGGACGTACGCGGCGCCCGTCTTCAGCACGGCCAGCACCGCCACGACCATGTCCGCGCCCCGCGGCAGGGAGATGCCGACGAAGGTGCCCTCGCGCACGCCGTGGGCGGTGAGCAGGCGGGCCAGCCGGCCGGACCGCGCGTCGAGCTCCCGGTAGGTGAGGCGGTCGCCGCCGTGCACGACGGCGGTGGCGCTCGCGTGCCGGCCGGCCTGCCGGGCGAACAGCGCCGGGATGCTGTCGTCGGACAGCGGGGCGGCGGTGTCGTTCCAGCCGTGCAGGACCCGGGCGCGTTCGCCGGCGTCCAGCAGCTCGAGGTCGCGCAGCGGCGTGGCGGGGTCGGCGGCGACGGCGCCCAGCAGGTTCGCCAGGTGGTCGGTGAGGGTGTGGACGGCGTCGGCGGCGAAGCGGCCGGTGTCGTACTCGGCGTACACCCACGCGTCCTCGTCGCCCTCGACGAAGGTCAGCATCAGCTCGAACGCGGCCGTCGCGTTGGCGACGGGCAGGCGCTCGACGAGGACACCGGCCCGGGTGGCGGGAGCGGGGTCGGCCGTGACGTGGTTCAGACCCAGCTGGAAGACGGGCTGGCGGCCCGGCGACCGGGGCGGGTTGAGGTCCTGCACGAGTTCGTGGAAGGGCACGCTGTTGTGGCGCATGGCCTGCAGGGTGCGGCCCTGGACCCGGCCCAGCAGCGGCAGGAAGCCCTCGTCCGGGTCGTGCTCCACCCGCAGCGGCATGGTGTTGACGGCCAGGCCCACCACCTCCTCCGAGCCGGGCGCGAGCCGCGTCGAGAGCGGGACGCCGAGGACGAGGTCGGGCTCGCCGGTGTAGCGGGAGAAGAGGGCGAAGGCGCCGGCGGCCAGGACGGAGAACAGCGTGGCGCGGTGCTCCCCGGCCAGCTTGCGCAGTCCGGCCACCGTGGCGGCGGGCAGGTCACGGCGGTGCGTGGCGGCGTGCCGGGCGGTGGTCCCGGTCAGCCGCGCCATGGGCAGGTCCAGGGTGGCCGGGGCGCCGTCGAGTTCGGCGCGCCAGTGCGCGAGCGCCCGCTCCCGGCGGCGGCCCGCGGCCGCGGACAGCGCCGCGCCGACGTGCTCCGCGTAGCCCAGGGCCGGGGGCGCCAGGGGGTCGGGCCGCCCCGTGGCGAACGCCTCGTACAGCGTCTCCAGGTCACGGGCGAGGACGTCCAGGGACGTCCCGTCGGCGACGCCGTGGTGCAGGACCAGCAGCAGGGCGTGCCGCTCCGGGCCGAGCCGGAACAGCACGGCGCGCAGCAGCGGGGCCCGGTCCAGCCGGAACGGCCGGTCCTGGGCCTCGGTGAACCGCTCGGCGAGCAGCTGGTCCTCGGTGTCCCGGTCGGGGGCGGTGAGCTCGGCCTCCTCGAGGGGAACCGTCACGGCGGCGGCGATCCGCTGCACCTGCCGGCCCTCGTGCTCGACGATGCCCACCCGCAGCGCCTCGTGGCGTGCGGTCAGGGCCTGGAGGGCGGCGCGGAGAGCGTCCCGGTCGAGCGGGCCGCCCAGGCCGAGGGCGAGCGCCAGGTTGTGGCTGCCGGGCCGGCCGTGGGCCTGTTCTGCGAACAGCACGCCCTCTTGGGCGGGCAGAAGGGGGAGGGTCCTGTCCTCGTTGAGCATCCTTGGTCCCGTCGGCGTGGTGGCGGCAGGCGCGAGTCCCGGCTGGAGTCACGGGAGGCGGGCCGCGCCGGTGCACGGCGCGGCCCGCACGGTGTCATGCGGTGGCGGCCACCGGGGTGGTCGCGTCCGTGGCCAGGAGTTCCACGGCTCGGGCCGCGAAGTCCCGGATCGTCTCGTCCGTGGTCTCGCTGGACAGGTACATCGGTTCCTCGATGTCCGGGGCGAGGTGGTAGCCGGCCTCGCGCATGCCCCGGTAGAGGGTGGTGTACGGCTGCTGCGCCTGGCGCGCCACGTCCTCCTTGCGGCGGACGGGCGCACTTTGCGGGACGAAGAGGAACGCGAAGATGCTGCCGGTGCGGGCGAAGGTGAAGTCCAGCCCCTTGGCGGCCCGGTGCTTCTCGATCTCCGACTGCAGCAGGGCGCCCTTGCGCTCCAGCTCCTCGTAGAAGCCGTCCGACGACAGCACGTCGAGCGTGGCGGCGCCGGCCGCCATGGTCAGCGGGTTGCCGGCCAGGGTGCCGCCCTGCAGGACGCGCTCCTCGTCGAGCAGCCGCATGATGTCGCGGCGGCCGCCGAAGGCGCCGACGGGCGTGCCACCACCGATGATCTTGCCGAAGGCGGTGAGGTCCGGGGAGACGCCGAGGAGGTTGCTGGCCGGGCCGAAGGTGAGCCGGAAGCCGGTGATCACCTCGTCGAAGATCAGGACGGCGCCCTCGCGGTCGCAGATGCGGCGCAGGTCGGCGAGGAAGCCCTCCTCGGGCAGCACCAGCGACATGTTGCACGCGATCGGCTCGACGACCACGGCGGCGATCCCGCCAGGGTTCTCGGCGAAGGCCCGCTCCACGCTCGCGGTGTCGTTGTACTCGGCGAAGAGGTTGGAACTCATGGCCGCCGGGTCCAGGCCGGCGTCGCGCATCCGCGCCTCGTCCTTGTTCTGGACCAGGTCGAAGTGCCCGTGGTAGCCGCCGTTGAACCGCAGGATGCGGGTGCGGCCCGTGTAGGCGCGGGCCAGCCGCAGGGTGGACATGACGGCCTCGGTGCCGCTGCACACGAAGCGCAGCTGCTCCAGGTGGGCGGCGGTCGCGGTGATCCGCTCGGCGAGCTCGATCTCCTGCGTGCAGTACGTGCCGAAGAGCGTGCCGTTCGCGGCCTGGCGGCCGATGGCCGCGGCGACGGGCTCGGGGGCGTGACCCAAAATCAGAGGCCCGAAGCCGTACATGAAGTCGACGTAGCGGGTGCCGTCGATGTCGTGGAGGTACTGCCCGTGGGCCTCCGCGACGACCAGCGGGTCGCTGTCCACGTTGCGGCAGGCGCGCAGCGGGGAGCTGGCTCCGACGGGAATGGTGTGCTGGGCCCGCTTGATCTCCGGCCTCATGACGACTTCTCCGTTTCGGTCTCGATCTTGCAGTCGGTGAGCAGGACGTCCAGGAGCGCCTCCGCCTCTTCGCGGGTGTCGCGGGCGAAGTAGGCGGTGAGGACCGTCTCGAAGTTCAGCGGCGGCGCCAGGACGAACTGGCCGTCCTCACGGTGCAGGTGGACCGTGGTGACGTCGTTCTTCCGGCAGACGTCGACCGCCTGCGCGGTGTTGCGGAGGAAGCCGCTGCGCTCGATGGGGGCGTCGAACTCGAGCGCGACGCGGTGGTGGAGGGGCTGGGGGTCGATGGGCTCCCGGCCGAGGCGGTGCAGCAGGTCGTAGGCGTCGAGACCGGTGCAGATCCGCAGCTGCTGGTAGGTCGTGGTGCCGCCGCCGCAGAGGCGGGGCGCGAGTTCGAGGATGCGCAGCCTGCCCCGGCCGTCGAAGCGGAACTCGGCGTGGAAGGGCGAGTTGTCCAGGCCGACACCCGCGACCACGCTGTTCAGCAGGGTGCTGAAGTCGCGGCCCTTCTCGGCGTCGAACGGCTCGGTCAGGTACGCCACCTCGTGGAACAGCGGGCCGACCAGCGGCGGCAGCTTGCGGTGGATCTGCAGCGGGATGACGCGGCCCTGGCTGACCATGCCGTCGATGGCGTACTCGTTGCCGTCGAGGTACTCCTCGGCGAGCATCCGGGACTCGCCGGAACTGTCCCGGAGGACCGTGCACACCCGCTTCGTCTGGAGGAACGCCTTGGCGAACTCCTTCGGGCCGTCGGCCTTGACCACACCGGCGCTGTAGAAGCCGTTGGACGGCTTGAGCACGACGGGGAAGGTGAGCTCCGCCGTCACCGCCTCCAGCGCCTCGGGCGCCTTCATCGACGGCGACAGCTCGATGTGGCGGGTGATGTGGTCGCGCACGGCCGGGTGCGCCTTGAACCGCGTCTTGTCGGCCAGGCACAGCAGGGTGTCGATGTCGCGGGAGGGCAGGCCGAGTTCGGCGCGCAGCAGCTCCAGCTGGATCTGGTAGCTGTCGTGGAAGGAGACGACGTCGTCGACGGCCGACAGGTCCACCGCCTGCCGGGCGGCGTCGGCGACGGTGCCGCGCCAGTTGTCCCGGTCGTCGGCGGCGAGTTTCGGCGGGGCGAGGAACTGGACGGTGAAGCCCCGGCCCCGGGCGTAGTCCAGGTAGTCGCGGCAGTCTTCCTCGTTGCCGAGGACGAGTACGTTCACGGGAAAGGTCACACTCTTTCGTCGTCTGGTGTGTGTCAGGCGGTCTGCTCGACCGTGCCGGCGGCGTGGAGCCGGTTCTCCTCGTTGGCCACGGCGCGCTTGATGCGCCACAGGCACAGGGCGGCCATCACGCCCTCGAAGAAGGAGAAGATCAGCCACATCACGGGCAGCAGGTCGGCGTCACCGCGGTTGAGCAGGGCGAACGCGATGAGGGTGGGGACACACAGGCACCACATGAGGACCACCCGCGCCACGAATCCGAACCTCGCCAGGCCCAGGCACTCCAGTACGGCGGAGCCGACCATGGAGAACATGAACGTGGCGGCGTAGGTCCACAGCACCCGCGAGGTGTCGACGGCGTGCTCCGTGACGGCCGGGTCGGCGCCGTTCAGCCCGAACGGGGCGAGCAGCAGCGTCGGGGTGACGATCTGGAAGAAGGCGACCACGGCGACGTAGGCGCCGCTGACGGTCAGGGTGACCCGCATGATGTGCGGCACGTCCCCGTGGCGGCCGGCCCCGACGGCCTTGCCGGCCAGGATGTTGCAGCCCATGCCGAGGCCGATCAGCGGGATGACGGCGGCGTAGTTCAGCGCGAGCGCGACGTTGTTGGCCGCGAGCGCCACCGAACCGAGCACGGCGGCCAGCCACACGAACGCGGTCTGCCCCAGTTCCTCCAGGCTGAGCGAGCCGCCCGCGGGCGCCCCGCGCCGCAGCCGCAGCCACAGCACGGCCGTGACCCCTCGCACGCCCTTGCGCAGCAGCCGGCCGAAGCCGGCGGCGTACCCCTTGGGCAGGCAGACGGCGTACCCGACGAACATCACGGTCACCGCGCTCAGCGTGCCGAGCGCCGAGCCGCGCATGCCCAGCTCCGGCAGCCCGAAGCGGCCGAAGACCAGGCCGACGGTCATCAGCACGCCGACGGCCTGGCCGAGGATGCCGACGGTCATCGGCACCCTGGTGCGGCCCATGCCGTTGAAGTACGAGGCGAGCGCCATGTTCAGGGTCATGACCGACCCGTACAGCGGGGACAGCGCGAGGAACTGCGCCTCCAGCTCCTGGATGTGCGCGGGCTGGCTGCTCAGGGCGGGCACCCGGGTGAGCAGCGGAGTGGCGGCGAGCAGCAGCCCCGACAGCAGCAGGGCCAGGACGAATCCGTTGGCGCCCTCGTCCATCGCGTCGCGGTGGTCGTCGCGCCCGTGGGCCTGCGCCACGTAGGAGCGGGTGATGCCGACGGCCCCCGTCGTCACCATGATCACCGTGGTGGCGGTGAAGACGGCGGGTCCGGAGGCCGCCAGGGTGTCCTCCGAGTACCGGGCCAGGCAGATCCGGTCGACCAGCATCAGGACCAGGTTGCCGACCATGCCGAACATCAGCGGCACCGAGACGCGCACGACCTCGCGCACGGTGCCGACGTCCAGCCGACGGGAGCCGGTGCGGGTCACCGGAGGGCCCCGGTGTGCCGGGGGAGCCCTCCGTGGCCGGGGGCGACGCAGGTCACAGGTCCACCCCGGACTCGGCGAGGAGGACCTGGACGCTCTTGATCAGCGCCTCGCGGCTCGACAGGTCGAAGGGCAGCACGTCGCCCACGTCCAGCATGACGTCGAGCCGCTCCTCCAGCCCGACCAGGAACCGCATCTGGTCGAGGGAGCTGATGATGATCTGTGACGGTTCGGCGTCCGCGGGGACGTCCCGCGCGGCGGCGAGCTGTTCGAGCAGTTCGTCGACCGTGTTCGTCAGGTCTTCCATGGAACGTATTCCTCGATGGGTCGTAAGCCGGGAAACCCGGTGTGGCGTGAGCGGTACGCGGAACGGTCAGCCGGTTCCGCCGGGGAGCAGCCCGTACGACAGCAGTGCGTACGTCAGCCGGTCCAGGCCGATTCCGGCGCAGCAGGTGGCGTCCGCCCCGAGCGGGCGCAGGCCGAACGCCTCCGCGAACACCTCGCCGTGCGCGTTCACGCTGGCGACGGAGAGCTCCGCGCCGTCGGCGAGGGGCACCCGCACCTCGAACTTGCTCTTGTTGAGGAGCTGGGCCTCGCGGGTCATGGTCGGGGCGTCCCCGAAGAAGGCGTCGGAGGCGCTGACGACGCGGTGCGGCACGTCCAGCTCCGTGAAGAAGGCGGTGAAGGCCTTCAGCATCCGCTCGTAGGATTCGGCGACCTCCTCGGCGCTGCCGAGCCTGACCAGTTCGAACATCCTGAACTCGCCGAGCCGGGTGGCGCTGTGGTTGTGGGACTCGTGGCGGAAGACCGGCCCGTCGATGGCGTACACGCCGGTGCCGTATCGGGCCGACAGCTCGGCCGCGTTGGCGTAGACGTGGTAGCAGGTGACAGGGGTGAGGACGGACTCGGACGGTGTGTAGAACGAGTCCAGTGCCGCCGTCTGGTCGGCTCTCAGCCGGGACACGGTGACGCCGTCCCAGTAACCGTCGCGGATCCGGGCGACCGCGTTCACCAGATTGGGGAACTTCTGGTAGTACCCGGCCCGTACGAGGACGTCCCGGGAGATCTGCGCCGGGCCGGCGAGCAGCGGCGCGCCGAAGCCCTCGGCGAGCCGCTCGTGGCAGAGCCGGCGGACCGTGTCCATGGCCCTGGTCCACTCCGGCCCCTGGAGGTACGCGCCCCGGACGGCGGGGATGCGGTCGTCCTCGGGAAGGCCGCAGCTGATGCCGGGCCGGCCGGGGTGCTCGGCCAGGACGGTGGTGGCGACCTCGCGGTGGCCGCGCAGGAAGTGCCGGACCATCTCGCCGAGTTCCTGCTCGGACGGGCCGCTGTGCAGGACGACCTCGACGCCGGTCTCCAGCGCCTCCACGGTCACGTCGGGGTGGTGGAAGGCGAGGGCCTTGCGCAGCTCCTCGACGGCCCCCGGGCCGACCGGGCGCTCATGGCGGTACCGCACGGTGTTCATGCGCGCGCCCATCAGATGCGGTGACGCATGGGAACCCAGTCGGCGAGCAGGATGGCCCGCTCACCGGGGGTGGGCTCGCTGCCCTTGCGGATGGGGCCCACGTAGTGGCTGACGAGGTGGTCCGTGATGGCGTACGCCTCCAGCGGCCGTTCCATGTTGAACTCGGCCAGCCGGTCCGCCGGCGGGACGTCCTCGGGCTGCTTGCCGCGGTACTCGGGCGTGGCGATCAGGTTGGCGCCGCCCTCGGCGTTGTCGCGGTAGATCAGGTGGGCGAAGACGTAGGGCTCGCCGTCCTGGTGCAGCTCGTTGGGGGAGGAGACGGCCTCGTGCTCGTCGTCCTCGATGTGCAGCTTGATCAGGTGGACGCCGACGTAGAGCGGCCAGACGGAGTCGTCCTCGTTCCAGCGGGTCTGCGAGAAGTCGAACTGGATCATGTCCAGCAGCAGCTTGTTGCCGCAGACCTCGTCGCTGATCGCGGGGAGGTTCCGGGTGACGCCGACGTACTCGGGGTTGTTGTCGCCCTGGTAGTAGCCGTTCATGCCCTCACGGGCCTGGCTTTCCGTGGCCGGCATCCAGAAGAATTCCTTGGACCACGGAAGGAAAACGCCGCGGGCGTATCGCCGGTATCGCCCGGAACCCGGTGCGTACGGGTCTTCCGGGAGGTCGTTGTACGCGGCCCTGAGTGCCTTGTAGTTCTCGTCCTGCTCAGTAATTCCGAAATGGGTTTGCAAATCCCAGCGGTCGTATCCCTGAGCAGAGAGAGTCGAGTGGTCTACGGGCATGGCAGAAAGTTCCCCCTGTGAGCCATTGGCACTGACGAAATTGGACGCTAGCGCACAGAGCTAAACGTGATCAATGTGACTCAGGCCACAGAAGGGCCACCGAACATCCGTGCGAATCCGTGTATGGGCAGGTCAGAAGGGGTGGTGAAGGGATCTCGCCATGTCCGAATAGTGAGCTAATTTGGCTGACATGCTGCTGTCCGGATCCGTGCGGAGGTGATTCCCGGCGATCTCAAATTGGACATCTGCTGCGCGTCTGTACAGATCGCGGGGGGTGGCCGGGAAAAAGCCCTGAGTTCGCCTGGAATTCATTGACAGTCGTGGACGGCCGGGTTAGCGTCCTTGATCGGCAAGTCACACAACTTGGGGGAACAGTGTCGAACCACGTCGAAGAGCAGATCTCCGCGGTCCTGAAGCAGGTCGCCGAACTTCCCGACTCCTTCACCATCGCGCCCGAGCAGGAGCTCAAGTCGGACCTGAACATCGATTCGCTGAAGCTGATCGACGTCATCGTCCAGGTGGAGGCGGCCCTGGACGTCGAGATCGGGGACGAGTTCTCCCGCGACCTCGTCACGGTCGCGGATCTCCAGCGCTACGTCGGCGAGCAGATCGCCGCCTGACGCACCCGCGAGCCCACCAGCCTCCCGTCCCAGAGGGTCGTGTTGTTCTCTTTCAGCCTCGGCCGGGTCGCGCTGTGCGCGCCCGAGCACTCAGCAGCGCAGGACGACGAGCTCGCCGGACTGCCGCAGGACCTCCCCGAGGTCGTCGGCACCTCCGGTGACCAGTTCCGCGACTCGTTCACCCGGCTCTGCCTCTATCTCGTCCTCACCACCGGCGAAGCGTCCGGGGAGCGGTCGGACGACACCGTCGTGATCGGCACCGAGTACGGCAACACCGCCGCCCTGGCGCGCCTCCAGCGCGACGCGGCGGCCAAGGGCCGGCTCCTGTCCGCCCAGTACTTCCCCAACGCCACCTCCAGTTCGGCGTCGGCGTTCGTCAACCTCCGCATCGGCTCGACCGGCCGCAACATGACGGTCAACGCCGGCCCGCTCACGCCCGTGACCGTCCTGTGGCAGGCACTGTCCGCCCTCGACCGCGGCCGGTCCGACACAAGCCGGGTGCTCATCGGCGACGTGTACGCGCCCGAGGCCGTCCTGGACGCGGGCCTCGACACGCCGGACGCCCCCTGCACCTCCGGCGTCCTCCACGCCGCCCTGCTCGGCGGGGACGACTTCACCGCCGAGTTCTCCTTCGGCGCCGGGGACGCCGCTCCCGGCACGCCGCTGCGCGCGGTCCACCGCGGCCCGGCGCGCGACGGCGGAACGGCACGGGAGCCGGCCCCCGACGCCGGGCCCGCCGTCTTCCCCGACCGCAACGGCGCCTTCGCGGCCCACCACTTCATGGGCGTGCTCCAGGAACTCCGCCCCGCCGAGCAGGCCGTCCTCGAATGCCGCGCACCGGACGGCCGCCACGCCCGCGTGACGGTGAACCGCCGGCCGGCGAACAGCACCGATGGGAGGACCTGGTGAGCCAGGCAGCGACACGGGTCTTCGTGACCGGACTCGGCATCATCTCGCCCGCCGGCGCGGGCACCGGCCCGTTCTGGGACGACCTGTGCGAGGGCAGGAGCCGCTTCGAGGACCTGGCACCGCTGTACGCCGGCATGAAGCCCGGCATCCTCGGCGGCCGCGTCCCGCAGGCCGCCCGCGACGCCGCCCTGGAGCGCGTCGGCGCGGCCACCCGCGCCAACCCGCGGTCCGCCTCCCTCTTCGCCGAGTTCGCGGCGCTGGAGGCCCTCCAGGACGCCGGGCTCGAACCCGGCGACGAGGCCCTGCGCAGCGCCGTGGTCTGCGTGGGCAGCAGCGACGGGCAGGCGGACGCCCTGGAGGACATCGTCGCCGGACGGCGCGACATCGCCCGTACGGGCTCCTTCAATCCGTACTCGATCGCCGACGGCGTGGCCCGCACCGCGGGCTCCACCGGCCCCGCCTTCCTCGTGCAGAGCACATGCGCCTCCGCCAACGTCGCCCTCTCGTGCGCCCTGGAGATGCTGCGCGCGGGCGTCGCCGACACGGCTGTCGTCGGAGGCTGCGACCCCTACTCCGAGAAGAACATCATCGGGTTCAACACCCTCCAGGCCATCGGCCCCGCGCAGTGCCGCCCGTTCAGCCGGAACCGGCGCTACGTCACCCCCTCGGAGGGCGCGGGCATGCTGGTCCTGCAGACCGAGCGGGCCCTGCGCCCCGGCGCCACGCCCTACGCCGAGGTGCTCGCCACCGCGGTGAGCAACGACGCCAGCCACCCCACCGCGCCCGACCGCGACGGCGTCGCCGCCTGCCACCGCCGGGCCCTGGACGAGGCCGGGCTGAAGGCCGACGACATCGACGTGATCTTCGCCCACGGCACCGGCAGCCGCGCCAACGACACCATCGAGGGCGGCATCTTCGCGGAGCACTACCCGGGTGCGGCGATCACCGCGATCAAGGGCACCATCGGTCACCTGATGGGCGCCGCCGGGGCGGCCGGGGCCGTGGCCGCGTGCCTGACCCTGCGCCACCGCCTGGTGCCGCCGACCACGGTCGACCGCGACGACGTCGAACTCGACATCAACCTCGTCACCGGGCAGCCCCTCGCCCTTCCGGAGCTGCGGCACGTCCAGAACAACGCCTTCGGATTCGGCGGCAACAACGCGATCAGCATCTTCCGGAGCGTGGGATGACGCCGCCCTCCTCCCTCACCGGGGACTCGGCGGTGCTGCGGCTGGACACCGACGGGCCGCTCACGGTCCTCACCATGGACAGCCCGCCGATGAACCTCTTCGACGAGGGGATGTGGGCGGCCTGGGCGGACGCGGTGGCCCACCTGGCCGCGTACCCGCCCCGGGCGCTCCTCGTCCGCGCCGAGGGGCGCGTCGTCAGCGCGGGCGTCGACGTCCGCGTCTTCGACGAGCTGGCCGACGAGGACGCCGCGTCCTTCTGGGAGGGCCGGCTGGCCACCGTCCGCGCGCTGGAGGCGCTGCCCTGCCCCACCGTGTTCGCGGCACACTCGCTCACCCTCACCGCGGCCTTCGAGCTCGCCCTGGCGTGCGACCTGATCGTCGCCACGCCCCAGGCCCGGTTCGGACTGGTGGAGCGCAAGATCGCCTTCACCCCGGCGATGGGCGGCACGCAGCGGCTGGCCGAACGGGCCGGGCCCTCGCGCGCCCGCGAGCTCGTCATGACCGGCGACCTCTACCGGGGCTCGGTCCTCGCCGACTGGGGCGTCGTCAACGCCGTGTTCCCGCCGGAGACGTTCCGGGCGGACGTCCACGCCTACGCCCTGCGCCTGGCGAACGGACCGACCCGCGCCCACGCGGCCACGAAGCACCTCGTGCGTCGCTTCCTGGCCGGCGGTACGGCGGCGGCCGACGCGGCCGTACCGGCCACCGCCGCCGAGGTCACGGCCACCTCGGACCACCGGCGAGCGGTGAAGGCGTTCCTGGCGGACGGCCCGGAACACACCACGGTCTACGAGGGCCGCTGAGCGGCCCGTTCCGCGGGCGGCCCCCGGCCGCCCGCGGGGCTCAGCCGCGCACGAGGGCCCGTAGACGGTCCCGGGCGCCGCGGATCACGCCGATGCCGTACGAGCCGTTGCACCGCTGCGCGAACCATCGGTTCCGGTAGTACGTCCCCTCGGAGGCCTGGGCCTACCGCACGCCGCTGTTCCCAGGGACGGCCGGGCGACCCCGCCCCTGTGGCTGGAGACGTCCACGCCCTCGGTCCGCGCGGCACACGAGCCGGGCGGCGGACCGCCGGTGCGGTCACGACAAGCGGCGGCGCCCATGCCCCTGCCCCGGAACACACCTCACGCCCCGCACAGGGAACCGCGCCGCGGAAGGGGACCGGACACCGCCGCCGGTCCACGCCTGCGAAATACTGTGCACGCTGCGGCGACGTCTGCCGCCGGCGCAGACTCTCAGAACCGGAAAAGCGCGCGAGGGGTGCTGACGTGCACGGAAGCGGTACGGCGGATGAACCGGACCAGGAATTCCTGGCCCTCGAACGGGAACTGTCCGTCTTCCTGCGCCGCGCCCGCGCCCAGTCGGGCGAAATGGCCCGGGAGGTCCATCCGGAGCTGGAGCCCGCCGCGTACGGCCTGCTCGTCCGCCTCGACGCCACGGGCAGCCAGCGCGCCACCGACCTCGCCGGGTACTTCGGCGTGGGCAAGGCGACGATGAGCCGCCAGCTGCGCGCCCTGGAAGACCTCGGGCTGGTCACCCGTGACCCCGACCCCGCCGACGGGCGGGCCTCCCTCGTCCGCCTCACCGAGGAGGGCCGCGCCCGCTTCCGCCGCGTCCGCGACGCCCGCCGCGAGCGCTACCGCCGCAAGCTCGCCGGCTGGGACCGCGCCGAGGTCGCCGAACTGGCCCGGCTGCTCCACCAGCTGAACGCCGGCGCGGAGGACGCCCCTTAGGGGCCTCTCGCGAGGGTCCCGCGGTCAGGCCGCCACGTCCCGCAGCGCGGCGCCGAGGAGGGCGACGCGGGGCAGCTCCTCGCGGAGCCGGCCGCCGTCCTCGCCGCTGCATGCCCGGCCCCGCCTTCGCCGATCGCGGCGCCCCCGCCGCGCCCTCGGCGACGGAGGTCGCGGTGCCCGCTGCGTACCCGAGCACCAGCCCCGGCGGGCCCCGCGCCGGCACCGCCGAGCACCACGCCCGTGGGGAACCGGTGGGCCGGCGTCAGCAGGACCGCCGCGGCCCCCGTCGCCCGCAGCGCGTCGACCCGGACCGGCGACGGCGCTCCCGAGCCCGTCGTCGCCCCGCTCCGACGTGCCGGAGGGCGCCTACAGCTCGACGTAGACCGCCGTCGCGTCGTCGTGCCGCTTGCCGCGCCGCCGCAGCCGCGTACGCGCCACCGCCTCCACCGCGCCGGCCGCACCCGCCGTGCCCTCGGCGTCCGCCGTCTCCAGCGCGCGCACCAGCGCGATCAGCCCCCGCGGGCCCTCCTTGCGCAGCACGCCGAAGCAGTCCGCCCAGTCACCCGCCGCGAACCGCTCCGTCCAGCGCGTCGCCCCGTCCGTCAGCGCGGCCAGCGCCCGTACCTCGCGCAGCGGCGTACGGCCCGTCACCGCCCGCGCCGCGACGGACGGGTCGGCCGCCGCGGTGAAGAAACCGCCCTCGCGGTTGCGTACGGTCGCGTCGGCGATCGCCTGGGTCGCGAGCGCACCGGGCGGCAGCCGGTCCAGCCGGTCGTCCCGCACGGCCCGTACCGACCCGTCGGCGGACTCCAGCAGCAGCACCGAGTCGGACAGCACCAGGTGTTCCAGCGACGCGGTGTCCCAGCGGGCCAGGACCACGGTTGCCTGAGGCGTGCGGACGTGAGAAAGGTCACACGTGGCGCGGTGGGCGTCCGCGGTGCGCCGGATTGCCTCCGCGAGGATGTCGGTCAGTGTCAGATCCGCTCGCGAAGCGGACAGTTCGGTCAGCGTGCCGCCGAGCCGCGCCGTGAACCACGGGACCGGGTGCACACAACCGACATCGCCCTCCAGGGGTGTCACCCCGTCCAGGACGATCACGGCTCCACCCCGGCCCGATGCCGGTACGGCCACGGAAGCCCAGTCCTCGTTGGGGCGTTCCGGGTCACCCGGGACGCAGGAGATCTCGGTGTGCATGGGCCCCAGTGTGCCGCAGGGCGCACGACTTCTTCACACGACCGACAAGGGGCCGGAACACCCCGTACGGGCGGGCCGGAGGAGCCGTACGGCCGGGCCCGGGCCCGGAAGGCCGGGCTCCGGGAAGGTGCGGGCGCGCATCCTGCCAAAGCCCGCGCGGAAGATCCAGCCCGCCTCCGGCCGGGCCCCGCGGCGGGCTCCCGCGCGAGTTGTTCGCCAACTCCGGATTGTTGTTCACTCGTTCGGGTGGCGGAGTGGCCGATGCGTGCTGCCTACCCAAAAGCGCTGGAATGGTCGGAAGCCGTACCAGGGGTGGGACTTCACGTATGTGAACGGCCGTCACCTCTGCTTCAAGGGTGGACGAGTTCAAGAATGTGAGCACCGGTGCAGAAGCGCAGTGACACTCCCGGCGACCCTCAGCAGGCACCGGGGGGCCGCGGCGTACGGGTCCGCCGCCGGCTCGTGGCCGGCGTGGCACTCGTCGGCATCACCGTCATCGGGGCCGGCGCCCCCGCCGTCCTCACCGCCTCCGCGGACCTCACCGACTCCCAGCGGCTGGTGACCCTCGCCCAGCTCAACCGGCAGGCCGTCACCCTGGCCCACTCGCTCGCCGACGAACGCGACGAGATCACCGCGTACATCGCCGCCGGGCGGGACGGGAAGAGCGGTGCGCCCGCCGTCGGCGCCGAGCACAGCGCCCGGGTCGACCGCCAGATCGACGAGATCGCCGCCGACGGCTCCGACGCCCCCGACGACCTGCGCCGCGAGCTGGCCACCGTCGCCTCCGTCCGGCGCGCCGCCCTCACCGGCAAGGGCACCGCCATGGACGCCCACCGGGCGTACACCGACGTGATCGCCAAGCTCCAGGCCCTCGCGGCCGAGCTCGCCGACAGGACCCCCGCCCGCGCCGCCGACGCCGGCACCCGCGCCGCCGCCGAACTGGGCCACGCCGTCGAACAGGCCTCCGCCACCCGCGGCCTGCTTCTCGCCGCCCTCGCCGTCCCCGGCGGCGACGGCTCGGGCACCACCGTGTACGACCCGGTCACCGGGCGCTACGTCGAGGAGAAGGACCCGGCCGACGAGGAGGCCGCCCGCACCCGCGGCGCGCTCACCGCCGCCGCCCAGCAGGCCCGCGTCCGCGAGCAGGCCGCCCTCGCCGACTTCGACCGGGCCGCCGCGCCCGCCGCCCGCGACCGGCTCGCCGGAACCGTCACCGGGCCCGAGGTGAAGAAGGCCGAGACCTACCTCGCGCGCCTCACCGACCAGCCGGAGCTGTCCGACGCCGACCGCAGGACCGACGACGAGAAGCTCGCCGCCGCCCTCACCGCCCGTATCGAGCAGATGCGCGGCGTCGAGTCGGCGCTCGCCACCGGCGAGGTCGCGGGCATGGAGCGGCTGCGGGACGACGACGTCACCGCCCTGGAGCTGCGCATCGCGCTCCTCGGCGGCTGCCTGCTCGTGGCGATCGGCATCTCCACCGCCGTCGCCCGCACCCTCACCCGGCCCCTCGCCGTCCTGCGCCTCGGCGCCGCCCGGCTCGCCGCCGCGCCCGAGACGGAGGAGCCGGTCCGCTTCACCGGCCGCAACGACGAGTTCGCCCAGGTCGTCCGGTCCCTCAACACCCTGCACGGCAGGCTCGTCGAGCTCGCCGGCCGGGCCGGGGCCCTGGACGCCGAGCGGACCGACGCGGTCGCCGCGCGGGAGGCGCTCGCCGCCGAACTCGCCGGCCAGCGCGCCGAACTGCGCGAGCGGACCGAACAGGTCACCGCCGAGCTGGAGCGGCTGCGCAGCAGCGTCCACCACACCTTCGTGAACCTCTCCCTGCGCACGCTGGGCCTCGTCGAGCGGCAGCTCGCCGTCATCGAGAAGCTGGAGGAGCGCGAGCAGGACCCGGAGCGGCTCGCCACGCTCTTCCGGCTCGACCACATGGCCACGGTCATGCGGCGCCACAGCGAGAACCTCCTCGTCCTCGCCGGCCACGAGCACCACCACGCCCACCAGGGCCCGGTGCCGCTGGTCGACGTGCTGCGCGCGGCGGTCAGCGAGATCGAGCGGTACGAGCGCGTCACCATCCAGTCGCTGCCGCCGCACTCGTACGTGGCCGGGTTCGCCGCCGACGACCTCAGCCACCTGCTCGCGGAACTGCTGGAGAACGCCACCTCGTTCTCGCCGCCGGAGACCAAGGTGCAGCTCTCGGGCTGGCTGCTGGAGAGCGGCGAGATCATGCTCTCCGTTCAGGACGAGGGCATCGGCATGACCGTCAGCCGCCTCGCCGAGCTCAACGCCCGGCTCGCCGACCCGGGCCCCGACGGCCAGGACCCGGCCGACGAGGAGGGCGAGGGCCTCGGGCTGCGGGTGGCCGCGCTGCTGGCGGCGCGTCACGGCGTCCGCGTACAGCTGCGGGAGCAGAAGCAGGGCGGTGTCACGGCGGTCGTCGTCCTGCCGCCGGCCCTGCTGCCCCCGGCCCCGGAGGCGGTCGCGGCGGCCGCGCCGACGCTGAACCTGCCGGGTTCGGTCGCCGAGGCCAACTCCAACACGCTGCCGGGTGCGCGCACGGCCCGGGAGGACGGGACCGTGCCCGCGGGCGAGGCCGGTGTCGAGCTGCCGGCCGGGCCGGCCGGCGTCGCCGACCCGCTGGTGGCGGCCGCGGAGTCCGCGATCCAGGAGGCCGGGGAGCCGACGGAGGAGCCGTCCGGTCCCGAGGACCCGACCGGCTTCGAGGACCCGTCCGGTCCCGAGGGCCCGACCGGCTTCGAGAACCCGACCGGTTCCGAGGAGCCGTCCGGTTCCGAGGACCCGACCGGCTTCGAGGACCCGGAGCAGGCCGGCCCCGAGACCACCCTGCAGGTGCGCGTCCCGCGCGTCGGCGACGACCTGCCCGAGACGGACCGCACGGAGCACGACCGCACGGAGCACGACCGCGCCGTGGAGGACCGGACCGGGGACGACGGCGCCGACGGCGACAGCGCCCGGCACGACCGGGCCGGCGGCGGCCTGGCCGGCCCCGCCGACGAGCCCGCCGCCGACGAGCCCACCACTGCCGAACCCGCCGCCGACGCGGTCCACGAGCGGGCCGACGAGCCGGACGGCACCGAGCCGGAACAGCGCGTCACCGACAAGGGTCTGCCCAAGCGCACGCCCAGGATCGTGGCGACGTCCGAGCCGCGCGCCCCGCTCACGGGCGGCGTCGACGCCGAGGCGCTGCGCCGCCGGCTCGGCGGGTTCCACCGTGGCGCGCAGGAGGGCCGCCGTGACGCCGAGGCGGAGATCGCCCAGGCCTCGGCAGCCCGAACGGAAGTGACAGAAGAGACGGGGGATACAGTCGAGGAGGCACGCAGTTGACTGCGACGACCGGCACACCCGGGCTGAGCAGCGAGGCCCGCAATCTGCACTGGCTGCTGGGGAACCTCGTCGAGGAGGTGCCAGGGGTCCGGTCCGTAGCCGTCGTGTCGTCCGACGGACTGCTCCTGCTCTCGTCCGACCCGGCGCAGAACACCCCCGCCCCGGCCGCCGCCCCCGCCTCCCGCCGCCGGCCCGACGGCCCCCGCGGCTCCAGCGCGGACCTCGCCACCATCGTCTCCGGCCTCGGCAGCCTCACCGTGGGCGCCGCCAGACTGATGGACGGCGGGGCGGTCAAGCAGACCATGGTCGCCATGGCGGAGGGCAGCGTGTTCGTCATGTCGATCAGCGACGGGTCGCTGCTCGGCGTGCACGCCGACCCGGACTGCGACATGAGCGTCATCGCGTACCACATGGCCCTGTTCGTCGGACGCGCCGGACACGTGCTGACCCCCGAACTCCGCAGCGAGCTGCGCCAATCGATGGAGGCCGCCCAGTGACGTCCGCCGCTGCCGCCGCCGGAAGGCTGCCCGTACGAGGGGAGGGGCGCCGCCCCGCCCGCGTCCGCCCGTACTCCCTCACCGGTGGCCGCACCCGCTTCGGTCACGTCCTGCTCGTCGAGACGTTCGTGGCCGCGCTGGAGGCGCCCGAGGACCGGGGGCGGAAGGAGCTGGCGAACGGCGGGCTCGGCTCCCGCGTGATGCCCGAGATGCGGGCCATCGTCGAGCTCTGCCGCCGGATGCGTACGGTCGCGGAGATCTCCGCGCTGCTGAAGATGCCGTTGGGGGTCGTCCGGGTGCTGCTCAGCGACCTGGCCGACCAGGGGAAGATACGTGTGTACGGGACCAGCCACGGCACCGGCCGGCCTGACCGCGCACTGCTCGAAAGGGTGCTGGGTGGACTCCGTCGTCTCTGACGTCTCCGACGAGAAGCTGCAGTCCTGGGAACTGGACCGCGACCGCGCCCCGATCGCCACCAAGGTCGTGGTCGCCGGTGGTTTCGGCGTCGGCAAGACGACCTTCGTCGGGTCGGTCTCCGAGATCACCCCGCTGCAGACCGAAGCGCTGATGACGCAGGCCAGCGAGGAGACGGACGACCTCACCGCGACGCCCGGCAAGACCACGACGACCGTGGCGATGGACTTCGGCCGCATCACGCTCGACGACGACCTCGTCCTGTACGTCTTCGGCACACCGGGCCAGCAGCGCTTCTGGTTCATGTGGGACGACCTGGTGCGCGGTGCGATCGGCGCGGTCGTGATGGCCGACACCCGGCGGCTGACGGACTGCTTCCCGGCGCTCGACTACTTCGAGAGCTGCGGCCTGCCGTACGTCGTGGCGGTCAACCACTTCGAGGGGACCGAGCTGTTCGACGCCGAGGACGTCCGGGAGGCGCTCACCGTGCCGAAGGACGTCCCGATCGTGATCATGGACGCCCGGCAGCGGGACTCCGTGATCCAGTCCCTGCTGGCGCTGGTCGCCCGCGCGCTCGAAACCACCCCCGAGTAACGAGTAAGGAATCCCCTCCCGATGCGGAAGATACTCATCGTCGGAGCCGGTCAGTCCGGTCTCCAGCTGGCCCTCGGACTCCAGGCGCAGGGGTACGAGGTCACCCTGATGTCCAACCGCACGGCGGACGAGATCCGGGCGGGCCGGGTCATGTCCACGCAGTGCATGTTCCACACGGCGCTCCAGCACGAGCGGGACCTCGGGATCAACTTCTGGGAGTCCCAGGCCCCGCGGATCGAGGGGCTCGGCGTGTCCGTCGCCGCCCCGGACGCCTCCCGCGCCATCGACTGGGTGGGCAGGCTGGACGGGTACGCCCAGTCCGTGGACCAGCGGGTGAAGATGGCCGGCTGGATGGAGACGTTCGCCCAGCGCGGCGGCCAGCTCGTCATCCACGGCGCGGCCGTCTCCGACCTCGACTACTTCTCGCGCACGTACGACCTGGTGCTGGTCTCGGCCGGCAAGGGCGAGCTGGTCTCGATGTTCGAACGGGACGCGGAGCGCTCCCCGTACGCCGAGCCGCAGCGGGCGCTGGCGGTCGCCTACGTCCACGGGCTCGGCCCGCGCCCGGAGCACCCCGAGTTCGACGCCGTGCGGTGCAACCTGGTGCCGGGGGTCGGCGAGCTGTTCGTGATGCCCACGCTCACCACCTCCGGGCGCGCCGACATTCTTTTCTGGGAGGGCGTTCCGGGCGGACCGCTGGACGTCTTCCAGGGCGTGAAGGACCCGCGTGAGCACCTCGCTCTCACGCTGGAGCTGATGGAGAAGTTCCTGCCGTGGGAGTACGCGCGGGCGACCCGCGTGGAGCTGACCGACGCCAACGGCACGCTGTCGGGCCGGTACGCGCCCACCGTGCGCAAGCCGATCGGCCGGCTGCCGGGCGGCGGACTGGTCCTCGGCGTCGCGGACGTCGTCGTGGCCAACGACCCGATCACGGGCCAGGGCTCCAACTCGGCCTCCAAGTGCGCCGCGGCCTATCTCGACTCGATCGTCTCGCACGGCGACCGGCCCTTCGACGAGGCGTGGATGCAGCGGACGTTCGACCGCTACTGGGACACGGCGCGGCACGTCACCAAGTGGACCAACGCCATGCTGGCCCCTCCGCCGGAGCACGTCCTGAACCTCATCGGCGCGGCGGGCGGCCTGCCGGAGGTGGCGAACCGTTTCGCGAACGGCTTCAACGACCCGTCGGACTTCGAGAACTTCTTCTACGACCCCGAGAAGACCGGCGCCTACCTGGCCTCGGTCACCGGAGCCTGACGACCGGCAGTCCGGCCGGGTGCTGACCGGTCTCATCGCCGTGACCGATCACCGGAGGGACCACGCCGCCGCGGCGTGGTCCCTCCGGCGTTGCGGCGTCACGGTGCGTCGTACCCCGTGTCCGGGCCCGCCGAGGCGGTCGGTGCCAGGCGCGGCGGGGTGTACGTGCGCAGCGGGCGGGCCTCCGGGTCCGGGCGGACCGCGCCCAGCAGGGGGTTCGCGGCGAGCGGGGAGACCTTGACGCGGGCGCCCGGGCGCGGGGCCTGGATCACCAGGCCGTCGCCCAGGTAGATCGCCACGTGCGTGGCCCCGGGGAAGTACACGACCAGGTCGCCGGGGCGCAGCGCGCGCAGCGGCACCTTCGGGAGCGTGCGCCACTGTTCCTGGCTGGTGCGCGGGATCGTGCGCCCCGCCCGCGCCCAGGCGCGCGAGGTGAGGCCGGAGCAGTCGAAGGACTCCGGGCCCTCCGCGCCCCACTCGTACGGCTTGCCGATCTGTTCGGCGGCGTACTCCAGCGCCTCGTCGCCCTCCTCCGACGGTGTCCGGGCACCGTCCAGCCCTCCCCCGGCGAGCAGCTCGCGCTGGGCGTCGGCCGTCTGCGACTCCTCCAGCGCCGAGACCTCCGCGGCCTCCTCCTCCGACATCGAGGCGAGCATCTCCTCGATCTCCTTCAGCCGCGCCTGGGCCTCGTCGCGCGCCGCGCGCCGCAGCTCGGTGAGCGTCTGCTCCCGGTCCAGCGCCCGGCGCGACTGCGTCGCCAGCGCGTCCGCCCGCCGCTCCCCGCGCTCCAGCCGGGCCACCGCCGACGCCTGTTCGCGCGCCGCGCGCCGCACCAGGCGGGCCTGGTCCAGCGCGTGGTGGGGGTCGCGTCCCAGCAGCAGCCGCAGCGCCGAGGAGAGCTCCGTCCGCCCCTGGTACTGCGCCCGCGCGAGCCGCCCCACGTCGGCCCGGCTGCGGGCCAGATCGCCGCGGACCCGCGTCAGGTCCCCGGTCAGCCTCTTCGTCTCGGCGGTGTGCGCCTTCAGCGCCTCCTCGGCGGCGTTGTACGCCTCGCTCGCCTCCTCCGCCTCCCGGTACAGCGTCCGCAGCCGGGAGAGCAGTTCGGCGACGGCCGGCCGGTCCGGCAGCGACCCGCCGGCCGGTCCGGACGTACCGGCTCCGGACTCGCCCGGTCCGGGTTCGCCGGGTACGGGTTCGCCGGGTACGGGTTCGCCGGGTACGGGCTCGTCCGGCACGGGCTCGGCCGCGACCGGCAGGGCGCCGGCGAGCACCAGCACCGCCGCCGTGCACGCCATGCGCAGCAGCTTTCCTGACACACCATCACCTCCGCCCGTCATCCTGCGGCGGCAATGGTGCGAAAAGCGGACTACTGGGCGGTTCGGGGCACCGTGTTCACCCGACAGGCAGCGCGTAGAAGGTCCGGTCCCGCCGCACCACCACGGTCCGCGGTCCGGCGGCCAGTGCCGTGTACGGCGCGAACGTCTCCGTGCCGCCCGGCCCCTGGACGCCCGCGTCCTGGAACTTCCACAGCCGTCGCCCGTCCGCCGCCCCGAACGCCGTGACCTGCGTCCCGTCCGCCGCCAGCACCACCCGGCCGCCCGCGCCGACGGTCACCTGCGGCGCCTTGGGGCGCGGCGGCGCCTCCGTCCCGCGCTGCCAGCGCGGCCTGCCGGTCGCCGGGTCCACGGCGTACACCGTCTGGGAGCGGTTCGCGACGTAGAGGGTGGTGTCGTGCAGCGCGCCGCCCCCGAAGACGAACGGCGGCGCCCCGGCGACCGCCGCCGCGCCCTCCAGCCGCCACAGCAGCGCGCGGCTGCGCGTGTCGTACGCGTGCAGCTCGTCACCGACCGGGACGAACAGCCGTCCGGAGGCGTCCCCCACCGCCGGTGCGGTCGGCAGCGCGGTCCCGAACGGCCGGAACCACTGGCGCTTGCCGACGACCCGGTCGTACGAGGTGAAGACCGCCAGCCCCTTGGCCGCCTTGCGCTGGGCCGGGGTGACCGATTCCGGGTCCTGCCGGACGACGACGCCGTCCGGGCGCACGGCGACCACCGCGTACACGGGGGTGTGGGGGGGACGGCCGGCCGGCACGGGCGCCCGCCACAGCTCCTTGCGGCGCACGGCGTCGTACGCGACGAGGTGGGTGGCCGCCCCGGCGGTGGCGGTGAACCAGACGGCGGTCCCCGCCTGCCCGGCGACGGAGGACACCGTGAGGCCGCCCGGCCCGTGCGGTGCCCGGTGCGCGACCGTGCCGTCCTTGGGCGAGAGCCACTGGAACTCCGTGGCCGTGACGACGAGGAGCAGGTCGTCCCCGGCGGGGAGGGCGGCTGCCGCGGAGGCGGAGCCGGTGGCCCGCCACAGCCGCCTTCCCGTGGTGAGGTCCACCGCCGTGGTGTGGGCGTCGGAGGTGAGGACCAGGGTGCGCTCGCGCCACACGGTGGCGTTGAGGACACCTCGCGGGGTGGCCTCGTGCGTGTACGCCCAGCGCGGCTCGGGCGGCAGTCCGGGCACGGCGGGGCGCCGGCGGGCCGCGGGCTTCGGGGCGGGGCGCTCCTCACCACCGGACGCGAAGGCGACGACGCCGCCCCCGAGGACCGCTCCGGCGAGCCCGGCGCCGGCCCCGGTGAACAGGGCGCGCCGGGAGACGGGGGCGGTGGCTCGCGACGCCGCTGCCGGGGCCTGGGCGGGAGCAGGCGCGGGGGCCGCGGGCGGGGTGGGCGGCACGGGCGGGGCCGGCGGCCGCGCCGCGACGAGCTCGGTGGTGACACGGTCACCGGGGGTGCGCTGCGGCCCCGTCCGTCCCACGCGCATGGTCCGGGCGTCCAGCCCGTCGCCCGGGGCGGCTCCGGGCGCCTCCGCCGGCGCGGGCGGGAGAGCGGGTGCCGCGGCCGGGGAATGCTGCCCGGGGCGGGGACCCGGGTCCGGGACGCGGTCCTCCGGAACCCGGTCGGCCGGGGCCTTCAGCCACGCCGTCCTGGAATCGCGCTCCCCGATCGCCGTCACCACGCGGTCCGGCAGCCAGCCGGGACGGGCCAGGGACGCGGCGCCCTCCAGGGCGAGGGCCGTCGCCACGCGCGAGGCGGTGGGACGGGCACCGGGCGCCTTGGCCAGGCACTCGGCGATCACCGGGCGCAGCGCCTCCGGAACCGCCGTCAGGTCCGGTTCGGCGGTGGCGATGTCCGAGGCGTCCGGCAGCGGGGCCGTGCCGGTCGCCGCGTAGGCCAGGAGCAGGCCCAGGACGAAGACGTCCGCCGACGGACCCGGTTCCTCGCCCGCCGCCTGCTCGGGCGTGAGGTAGCCGAGCCGGACCGACAGCTGCCCGCCGGGGCGCGCCTCCGCGGCCGCCGCCGCGCCCAGTGCGCCGAACGCGGTCAGCCGCGGCCCGTCCGCGGCCAGCAGCACCGTGTCGGGCGCGAGGCCGTGCAGGACGGTGCCGGTGGCGTGGACCCGCGACAGGCTCTCGGCGAGGCCCGCGCCCAGGACCCGCACCGTCTTCTCCGGCAGCGGTCCGGCCAGGGCCACCGCCTCGCCGAGGGTGAGCGCCGGGACGTAGGCGGTGGCCGTCCAGAGCCCCGGACCCTCGCCGTCACCGGCCGCGTCGCCCTCGCCGATGCCCAGCGGCTGCGGCACCCAGCGGCCCGCCAGCAGCTCGGCCAGCCGGTACTCGGCCACGAACCGGCGGCGGAAGGCGGGGAGTCCGGCGAGCTCGGGCCGCGGGACGGTCACGACGGCCCGCGCGCCGTCGCCGTCCCGCGCCACGTACTGCACGGCGCCGGCCGACTCGCGGAACCGCGCGAGGACCGTGTACGGGCCGACCCGGCCCGGGTCCCCGGCGGACGGCGGCGGCGCGGACGGCGACAGCGACGGCGACGGCTCCATGCGGAAGCTCCCCCCTGGTGGCACGACTCCGGCGATCCTATTGCCCGCGGGGCCCGGACCACGGCCACTTGAGCTCGCGCCGCTCGCGGCCCCCGGGCGCGTACTCGTACTTCCAGCCCCGCTGGAGCCCCAGCCGCCTGGTGTACCCGGAGGGGACGCGGCGGTAGGCGTGCACGGTCGGCGGGCCGCCGTCGTCCGCGGGGACGGGGACCACGTACCACTTGGGCGGATGGCCGGTGAGGCCGGTCAGCACCGGCAGGACCCGGCCGTCCAGCGGGCCGCCGTAGAAGGGGGTGTTCTCGCTTCGCACGCAGCAAGTGTCACAGGAGGTGCGCGGCGTCGCTCACCACGGGGACGACGCGGCGCGCCAGCGTGCCCACCGGACCCTGCGCCGTCTCCTGCTCCAGCAGCGCCGCCACCGCTCCCGCGGTCTGCTCGTCGGTCGCGGCCGTCGCCGTCAGCAGCGCCACGAGGTGGTCGACCAGCCAGGAGCGCAGCTCCGCGGCGGGCGGCCGCTTCTCCTCGTCCAGCCAGATGAGCGACGCCGCCTCGACCGCCGCGATCCAGGTGCGCACCATCATCCGCAGCCGCGGGCCGGGGTCCGGTACGCCCAGGTGCAGCAGGATCTGCTCGGCCGCGGCCCGCCGCACCTCGTCCACGATGGCGGTCGTACGGGACGTCTCGGCGACGCTGCCGCCCTGGAGCAGGGCGCTGAACCCGGCGTCGTGCTCGTCGACGAAGGCGAGGTAGCGGTCGAGGACCCGGGCGAGCCGCTCGGTCGGTGGCCCCGCGGCCGGCTCGGCGAAGCACAGCTCCAGCTCGTCGGCGGCCGAGCGCAGGGCGGCCTCGTACAACTCCTGCTTGCCGCCGGGGAAGTACCGGTAGACCAGCGGCCGCGAGACACCGGCCGCCTCGGCGACGTCGTCCAGCGAGACCTCCTCCGGCGCCCGGTGCGCGAAGAGCGAGAGGGACACGCCGAGGAGCTGGGTGCGGCGCTCCTCGACACTGAGCCGTCGGTACGCGGGCGTCGCGGCACTGGTCATGTCCGCAGCGTAGCTCCGTCCCCCGTACACGGCGGGGCTCAGGCCAGAAGCCCGGAGCTCTTCCACAGCTTCCGGCCAGGGCCGCGCAGCACGCCGATGTCGTCGAAGAAGTCGGTCAGCCGGCGGGCGCCCGACTGCATGACCTCGCGCCGGTGACCGCTCGCCCTGACCTGCGCCACGGCCTCGCGGCGGTCCAGGCCGACGTTCTCGTACACCTGGGGGTTGACGAAGCAGACCGAGAAGACGCGGGCCGCCTCGCCGCAGCTGAGCCGGGTGAACTCCTGCTCCCAGCGCGGGGCGGTCACCATCTGGCGGCGCAACTCCTCGCGGGCGTAGCGGACGTGGCGGGCCTCCTCGACGACGTGGATGCGGGTCACGCCGCGCACCAGCGTCTGGACGCGCTCGTCGGGGAAGGTCAGGCGCTGCATCCAGTCGAGGATCTCCTCGCCGAGCAGCGTCGCGGCGAAGGAACCGGGCGTGGTCGAGACGGTCTTCAGGACGCGGGCGAGGTTGTGGTAGAGCCGCGGTACCGGGTAGGCCGGCGCGCCACCCTTCTGGATCATCCGGGCGAACATCATCGAGTGGCGGCACTCGTCGGCTATCTCGGTGAGGGCGTACCGGACGTGGTTGCTGGTGACGGACTTGTCGTAGATGTGCCGCACCAGCAGCTGCATCAGGATGATCTCGAACCAGATGCCGAGGGAGGCGAGGGAGGCCGCCTCGTGGCGGGCCAGGTCCATGCGCTGCTCCTCGGACATCTTCCGCCACAGCGGGGTGTCGTAGAGCGACACCAGCTCCGGCGGCCAGAACCACTTGCCCTCCTCCAGGGGGGCGTCCCAGTCGAGTTCCTTGTCCGGGTCGAAGGAGTGCTTGGCGGACGACTCGAGCAGGCGCTCGGCGACCTGCTCGCGGTCCCGGAGCGGGCCGAGCGCGTCCCGGAGGAGTCGTATGTCGCGTCCGGTCACGGTGGTCATGGTGGAGGGCACCTCGCGCGGTTGGGGTTACTGGGGGTCATCCCTTATAAGACTGCCTGTCAGCAAGGTCGTCAATCCCTCGTGCGCGACTTGTTGACCCGGCGTCTACCAACGTGTGAGCCTGCCGACTACCGCCAGCGCACTGGGGAAGGAGCCGTCCGTGTCGACGCGAGACCTCTACGCCAACGACCCGGGAGACGCGATATGGCAGGTGCCGGCCGCCGGCACCGCCCGCTTCAGCTGGGAGTACGACGAAGGCCGCGACCGCCTCCTCGCCCTGTACCAGAAGGGCAAGGACAAGCAGTGGGACGGCACCCGGCGCATCGACTGGGACCTGGAGGTCGACCCGTACGACCCGCTCGGCACACCGGACGAGGCACTGACCCTCCACCACACCCGCCACTGGGCGAAGATGACCGAAAAGGACAAGGCCGAGCTGCGCCGGCACTACGCCT
>NZ_KL591015.1:128194-149032 GCF_000716335.1 Streptomyces sp. NRRL S-118
GACAAGGCCGAGCTGCGCCGGCACTACGCCTCCTGGCAGTTCAGCCAGTTCCTCCACGGCGAGCAGGGCGCGATGATCTGCGCGGCGCGGATCGTGGAGTCGGTGCCCGACATGGACGCCAAGTTCTACTCGGCGACCCAGACGATGGACGAGGCGCGGCACGCCGAGATCTACGGGCGGTTCCTGCACGAGAAGATCGGGATGCTGTATCCCATCAACGACAACCTGAAAGGACTGCTCGACGACACCCTGCGCGACTCCCGGTGGGACATGCCCTACCTCGGCATGCAGGTCCTCATCGAGGGCCTGGCGCTCGCCGCGTTCGGGATGATCCGCGACACGACCGACAAGCCGCTCCCCAAGCAGATCCTCGCGTACGTCATGCAGGACGAGGCGCGGCACGTGGCCTTCGGCCGCATGGCGCTGCGCGACTACTACCGGCAGCTCACGGACGCCGAACTGCGCGAGCGCGAGGAGTTCGTCATCGAGGGCTGCTACCTGATGCGCGACCGTCTGCGCGGCGTCGAGGTGCTGGAGAACTTCGGCATCCCGAAGAAGGAGGCGGCCGAGTTCTCCGAGCAGTCCGAGTTCCTGCACCTCTTCCGCAAGCTGCTCTTCAGCCGGATCGTGCCGTGCGTCAAGGACATCGGCCTGTGGGGCGAGCGCCTGCAGAAGGCGTACCTGGACATGGGGGTCTTCGACCTCGGCGACTCCAACCTGGACCTGCTGATGAGCCAGGACGAGGAGATCGCCGAACGCCTCGACCGCGAACGCTTCGCGGCGGAGGAGGCCGAGCGGGTGGCCGAGGTGACGGAGGCGATCGCGCAGGGCGCGGAGTGAGTGGTGCTCAGGGCGGCCGTGTCAGTGGGGTGACGTAGCCTCAGAACATGAGCATGCCGCCCCCTCCCCAGCAGCCGACCGGCCCGTACGGGCCGCACCAGCCGTACCCGCAGGGGGTGGCGCACCAGCCCTACCCGCCGCAGGGATTCGCGCACCAGCCGCACCAGCCGTACCCGCCGCACGGGGTGCCGCACCAGGCGTACCCGCATCCGTACCCCGGCCCGCCCGTGCCGCCGAGGAAGCGGACCGGGCTGGTGATCGGCATCGTCGCCGGATCGGTCGCGGTGCTGGCGCTGCTGGCCTGGGCCGGCCGGCAGGGGCTCGACGCGGTGGGGGGCGGCTCGTTCCCGGCGGCGGAGTACCGGCTGACCGCGCCCGTGACCCTGCTGGACGGCGCGTACAAGCTCACCAGCGACACGTCCGAGAAGGACGGCAAGGACGTGGAGGCGGAGGACCGGGCCGACCCGAGTGTCCGGGTGACCAAGTCGGTCATCGCCACCTACAGCGGTGAACCGGGCACCGTCCTCGTCATCTCGGGTTTCTACGGGCAGCTGCGCAGTCCCGACCTGACGCGCAAGCAGATCCTGGAGGGCGGCGCCACCGCGGAGGGCACGACGCTGGCCGTGCCCCCGAAGGACTTCACGCCCGCGGGCTCCGGCGTGACCGTCAGCTGCCAGGTGACGCGCTCCACCGACATGGGCGCGACGAGCACCGTGCCGATGTGCGCCTGGGGCGACGGCAACACCGCGTCGTTCGTCGCCCTGGTCACCCCCGAGATCGCCCGCCAGGACCCGGAGAAGGTCGACCTGCGCGCGCTCGCCGAGACGACCGCCGCGGTCCGCGCCGACATCCGCGAGCCCCTGACCTGACCCGCCGTCCGGTCGCACCCGACCGCCCCGTCCCGCGCCCCGTCCCGCGCCCTGTTCCGTCGGTCGGGACGGGTTCTCCGTGCCCGCGCCACCGCGGACGCCCCCGATCGCGCGTGCCGCGCCGTTCCGGGCGCGCCGCGGACCAAGAGAAGAACTATCTGGAGGTTTTATGAGACGCCGCTGGTTCCTGTCCCTTCTGGCGGCCCTGTCGGCACTGCTGCTGCCCGCCGCGCCCGCGGCGGCCGACGCCGCCGACTGCACCGGCTCGGGCGTGGAGCGCTTCGGCCCCGCCTCCCTGACGGGCGCGATCACGGGCGCCACCGTCCACGAGGGCCGCGCGTACGTCGTCACCCGGGGGCAGACGCCGCCGAGGATCGCCGCGTACGACCTGGCCACGCGCAAGGTCGTCGGCCAGCACGACATACCCGACGGCCCCGCCCTCGGAGCGCCGGAAGGCGCCTACGGGGTGGCCGTCTCGGGCGGCAAGGTCTACTTCGGCACGTACCCCGTGCCGGACCTCTACCGCTACGACCCCGCCACGGGCAAGGTCGAGCACCTGTACTCCTTCGGCGCGAAGGGCGGCTACGTATGGAGCCTCGCCGCCGCCCCGGACGGCAAGCTCTACGCGGGCACGTACCCCGACGGCAAGGTGTGGGAGTACGACCCCGCCACCAAGGCCGTCCGCGGCTTCGGCAACCTCTCCGGCGGTGTGCCCGAGCGCTACGTGCGGTCCCTGGACGTCGACGGCACCCACATCTACGCGGGCCTGCTCGACTCCAAGAAGCTGGTGGCGGTCAACCGGTCCACCGGTGCGGTGAAGCAGCTCGTCACGGCCGACACCGGGTTCGCCGCGGTCTCCGTCGGCCGCACCCGGGTGCGCGCCGCCGCCGGCAACGCGCTGTACGACCTGCGCACCGACGGCACGGACGTGCGCAAGGTCGACGTCGGCGCGTCGGTCGACTCGATCGGCCTGGCCGCGGACTACACCGCCTACCTGTCCTCCCGGCCGAACGGCGCCGTCTTCGAGTACCGCACGGGCGCGGCCCCGGTGCCGATGGGCACCCCCAAGGCCCAGGAGGAGACCAGGGCCCTGGCCGTCCAGGACAACTCGCTCGTCGGCTTCTCCGGCAGCGGCGTGGTCTGGACGATGGACCTGGCCACCAAGCAGACGGTGACCACCAGCCTCCTCGACGCGGGCCTCACCCCCGGCGCGGAGCGCCCGCAGTCGATCCTGCTGGACGCGGAACGCGGCAACGTCTGGGTCGGCGGCCACTTCGCCGTCACCGTGCACGACCGTACCGCCGGCACCGAGACCAACGTGTGGGTGCCGGGTGAGCCCAAGGCGCTGGTCCGCCGCGGGGACAAGGTCTACGCCGCGATGTACCCGCGCGGCGAGATCATCGAGCTCGACCTGCGCGACCCCGCGGGTGTGCCGCCGCGCTCCCTCGGCTACCTGGGCCACGGCCAGCAGCGCCCGTGGGACATGGAGTACGACCCCGCCACGGACAAGCTGCTCGTCGCCAGCGCGCCGCTCGGCACGAGCTTCGTCGGGGCCCTGTCCGTCGTCGATCCCGACACCGCCGGTGACATCCAGGTGTACCCGGACGTCATCCGGAACCAGAGCCTGATGAGCCTGAGCCTCGGCCCCGGCGGCATCGTCTACCTGGGCGGCGACGTCCGGGGCGGTGGCGGCGCCACCCCGACCCTGACCACGGCGAGTGTCGCCGCCTTCGACCTGGCGACGCGCACCGTGAAGTGGACGGTCAACCCGGTGGCGGATCACGAGACGATCCAGGACATCAAGGTCCACAACGGCATCCTGTACGGCGTGTACAAGCGCGACACCGGCTGGTTCACCATGGACCTGGCCACCCGCAAGGTGCTCGCCCGGGGCCCGCTGACCACGTACGGCGAGATCGAGGTGCACCAGGGCAAGGTGTTCGCCGCGACGTTCGACGCCGCCGGCGCCGGCTTCGTCCACCAGCTCGGCCCCGGCCTCGCGGCCCCGCAGGAGCTCGCCCGCAACCTGGGCAACCAGTGGTACACCAACCCGCAGCTCGCCTTCGAGCCCACCGGCTGGAAGGCCTGGTCCCTGGTCGGGCGCGACCTTGCCCGGCTCCGCCTGGACCCGGCCTGCGCGCCGGTCACTCCCTGAACGGGGGCGGGCGGCGCCGTGGGCTCCACGGCGCCGCCCGCCGCGGCCGTCACGGCCCCGGCGGCCGTGCCGGTGCCTCGCGCGGAGCCGGGCGGGTGCCCTCCCGGTGCTCCGTGCCACGGCCGAGCGCCGCCTCCATGACCGACCGGGCGACCGGCGCCGCGCTGCCGCCGCCGCTGATGTCCTCGCGGTTGGCGGAGGCGTCCTCCACCACCACCGCCACGGCCACCGCCGGGCGGCCGGCGCCGTCGGCCTGCGCCCAGCCGATGAACCAGGCGTACGGCGTGCCCGTGTTGCCCACGCCGTGCTGTGCCGTGCCGGTCTTGCCACCGACCTGGGCGCCCTTGATCGCCGCCTTGCCGCCCGAGCCGTGCTCCACCACGTCCACCATCAGCTGCCGCAGCCGCACCGCCGTCGCCGGCTGCATCGCCTGCCGGTAGGAGCGGCGCACGTTCTGCGCCACGATGCGGCCGTGCGAGGTGGTCGCGCGGTCCACCAGGTGCGGCTGGGCGAGGTCCCCGGAGTTGGCGACGGCCGCGGCCACCATCGCCATCTGCAGCGGCGTCGCCCTGGTGTCGTACTGGCCGATACTGGACAGCGCCAGCTGGTCCTGCGTCATGCCGGTGTCGAAGTTCGACCGCTCCACCCGCGACGGGATGCGCAGCGACGCGTCGTTGAACCCGAAGCGCTCCACCGCCTCCAGCATCCCGGGCAGCCCGACCTTCACGCCCAGCCGGGCCATGACGCTGTTGCAGGACCAGCGGATGGCGTACGAGAGGGACGCGTCGCCGCAGCCGGTCGCCTCGTTGGGCAGCGCCGTGCGGGTGCCCGGCAGCAGGTACGGGTCGGGCGTGCCCGTCGGCGCGTCGACGTCCGTGACGACGCCGGCGTCCAGCGCGGCGGCCGCCGTCACGATCTTGAAGGTGGAGCCGGGCGGGTACGTCTGCCGCAGGGCCCGGTTGAGCATCGGCTGCCCGGGCGCCGCGTTGAGCCGCGCCCACGCGCCGGTGACCGCCTCCCCGGTGCCGGAGAGCAGCCCCGGGTTGTACGAGGGGCTCGTCACCAGCGCGAGGATGCGGCCGCTCGACGGCTCCAGGGCGACGACCGCGCCCCGCCGGCCGTCGAGCCGTTCGTACGCGGTCCGCTGGAGCACCGGGTCGATGGTGGTGACGACCTTGCCGCCGGGGCGGCGGCTGCGGCTGATGTCGTTCCAGAACGGGAAGGGCGCGAGGAGCGGGCTCGTCCCGGAGAGGATGTCGTCCTCTGCGTTCTCCAGCAGCGTGGTGCCGTACGTCTGCGAGGCGTAGCCGGTGACGGGCGCGTAGAGCGGGCCGTCGCGGTACGTGCGCTCGTAGCGCAGGAGCTGCCCGGTGTCGCGTGACCCGGTGACGGCCTTGCCGCCGACGAGGATGTCACCGCGCGGCTGGGCGTAACGGGCCATCGTCGGGCGGCGGTTGGCCGGGTTCTTGTCGAGCGAGGGCGCCTGGACGATCTGGACGCGTGCCGCGTTGACGAGGAGGGCCACGAGGAGGACCAGGCTCAGGCCGGCGGCGCGCCGGATGTAGCGGATCATCGTGGCTCCTTGGCGGCGAGGGGCGGCGCCGGTGCGACCGCGCCGCCGGACGTGCCGGCCGGGGGATCCGGGGTGCGGGCGGAGTCGCTGACCCGGATCAGCAGGGCCACGATGATCCAGTTGGTGACGACCGACGAGCCGCCCTGGGCGAGGAACGGCATCGCCATCCCGGTCAGCGGGATCAGCCCCATCACTCCGCCCGCGATGACGAAGACCTGGAGCGCGACGATGGAGGCGAGTCCGGTCGCCAGCAGCCGGCCGAAGGGGTCGCGCAGGGCGAGCCCGGTGCGGTAGCCGCGGGCGACGAGCAGCGCGTACAGCAGGAACAGGGCGGTCAGGCCGGCCAGGCCGAGTTCCTCGCCCACGGTGGCGAGGATGAAGTCCGACTTCGCGGCGAAACCGATCAGCGTGGACTCGCCCATACCCAGGCCCGCCCCGAGCACGCCGCCGGCGGCGAACGCGAACAGCGACTGGGCGAGCTGGCCGGGTCCCTGCCCGGCCTCGATGGAGGCGAACGGGTCCAGCCAGTCCTCGACCCGGCCGTTGACGTGCGGCTCCAGGCTGCCGACGACGAACGCCCCGACCCCGGCGAGCACCAGGCCGACGGCGATCCAGCCGATCCGGCCGGTCGCCACGTACAGCATGATCACGAACAGTCCGAAGAAGAGCAGCGAGGTGCCGAGGTCCCGCTCCAGGACGAGCACGCCGACGCTGAGCACCCAGATCGCGACGATCGGCGCGAGCACGCGGCCGGCGGGCAGCTGGACGGGCCCGAGGCGGCGGCCCGTGTGGGTGAGGGCGTTGTGGTTGACGGCGAGGTACGCGGCGAAGAAGACGGCGAGCAGGATCTTGGCGAACTCGCCCGGCTGGAACGACAGGCCGCCGATGCGGATCCAGATCTTCGCGCCGTTCACCGCGGGGAAGAAGATCGGCACGGAGAGCAGCAGCAGCGCGGCGGCGACCGATACGTACGCGTACCGCTGGAGCGTGCGGTGGTCGCGCAGGAAGACCACCACGACGATGAACAGGCCGATGCCGAGCGCCGACCACCCCAGTTGGGTGGGCGCGGCGCGGTCGGCCGGGGTCTCCAGATCCAGACGGTGGATCAGGACCAGGCCGAGGCCGTTGAGGAGGACGGCGATCGGGAGGAGGAGGGGGTCGGCGTACGGGGCCCGGAAGCGGACCGCCAGGTGCGCCAGGAGCGCGAGCAGTCCGAGTCTGGCGCCGTACGCGACGGTGTCCGGCGGGATCGCGCCGCTGCGGGCCAGGCCCACTTCCGCGTAGCCGAACACGGCGATGAGGACCGCCCCGATGAGGAGCGACAGCTCCACGCCGCGGCGCTTGTGCAGGCGCAGGCCGGGCGTCGGGCTGTCGGCCCTCGTGGTGGTCATGGTCCGCAACGTAGCAAGAGGCGACCGTAATTTCCCTTATGTCACATTTCACGTCATGGCCGCGCCGCACGGGTGACGCCGGGGGCGCCGCGGGGATGCCGCACGCATGCGGCACGGGTGCCGCCGGGTCGCCGCGCGCGTTGCGTCAGGAGTCGGTGAGGTCGATGTACTCCGGGAGCGTCAGACGGGCGGCCGCGCCGCCGTCGGGTGCGTTC
Organism: Streptomyces sp. NRRL S-118; assembly: GCF_000716335.1. Classification (GTDB taxonomy): domain Bacteria; phylum Actinomycetota; class Actinomycetes; order Streptomycetales; family Streptomycetaceae; genus Streptomyces. The sequence continues at coordinate 135,238 of NZ_KL591015.1, forward strand.
GCGAAGACCAGTTCCGCCCCGATCACCGCCGCCTGGCCCGCCGCGATCGTCAGGCCGAGGCCGTGGCCCTTGCTGCCGCTCTCGGTGCGGAAGCGCTGCGGCCCGTGCTCCAGCAGGTACTCCGGATAGCCCGGCCCGTGGTCCCGTACCGTCACGACCGGGCCGTCCACGGACACCACGACCGGCGGCCGGCCGTGCTTGTGGGCGTTGGCCACGAGGTTGGCCAGCACCCGCTCCAGCCGGCGCCTGTCCGTCTCCACCCGCGCGTCGCGGACGATCCGCACCTCCGTGTCCGTGCCCGACGCCCGCACCACCCGCTCGGCGAGCGGGCCGAGCGCGTGCACGTCGAGGTCGACCTCCTCGGTGTGCGCCTCCAGCCGCGAGATCTCCAGCAGGTCCTCGGTCAGCGCGCGCATCGCCCGTACCCGGTCCCGCACCAGCTCCGCCGGGCGGCCCGGCGGCAGCAGCTCGGCCGCCGCCGACAGACCGGTCAGCGGGGTGCGCAGCTCGTGCGCCACATCCGCCGTGAAGCGCTGCTCGCTCTGCAGCTTGCGCTGGAGGCTGGAGGCCATCGTGTCCAGCGCACCCGACACCGTGGCGACCTCGTCCTCCGGGCGGGACGGGTCCTTCGTGCGCGGGTCGTTGACGCGCGCGTCCAGGTCGCCCGCGCTGATCCGCCGCGCGACCTGCGCCGTCAGGTGCAGGCGCCGGGTGACGCGGGTGACCGCGAACGAGCCGACCAGTAGCGTCGCACCGATCGCCAGCACCGAGGAACCGACGATCGCCTGGTCCAGGCCGCTGATCGTGCTCGCGCTCAGCGAGTAGTCCACGCGCACCGCCAGCGCCCGGCCGTCGGCGGGGCCGGCCGCCCACATCGTGGGCCGGCCGTCGAGGTCGGCCACCACCGTGCCGCGTTGCCCCCGTACGGCGGCCAGGTCCCGCAGGGCGGGCGGCAGGCCGGGCGGGTCGACGGCCGCGAACGGTGGCAGCGGCTCGCCCGCCTCGTACGCGACCGTGACCTCCTCCAGCCGGTCCAGGGCCTTCTCCCGGGCGGTGTCGACGGTCTGGCGGCTCACCGAGACGTGGACCAGGGCGCCCAGGAGCGCGGCCAGGGCGCAGCACATGACCGTGATGAAGACCGCGGCCTTCCAGGTCAGGGTCGCGGTCCAGGCGGGAAGGCGGGGCCGGCGGCGCCGTGCCCGGGCGGGAGGCGCGGTCACGGCGCGTCCGGGGACACGTCGTCCGGCGGCACACCGTCGGGGACGGGCGACGCGAACGCGGGGGAGGGCCCGGGGGCGGAGGCGCGGGAGGACGGGGAGGGCGACGGGGACGCCGGCCCCGGCGGCTCGGGGGCGTCAGGGCGCGGGGGCACCGGCTTCACGCGGATGATCTCGTCCCGCGTCGGCAGCATCGCCCGCTGCTGGCCGTCCCACGTCCACGCCGTGCGGTACTCGTACCCGGGGATGCCCGCCGAGACCACCCGGGTCACCAGGTCCCGGCCGGCGAGCTGCACGCTGACGATCTGCTCCACGGTGGACATGATCCGCGTCAGCCCGCCCTTCTCCGGCAGGTAGACGCGCAGCCCCAGCTGCTGCTCGGGCATCCTGATCCCGACGATCAGCTCGTCCCTGCCGTCCCCCGTCAGGTCCCGGTAGTACGGCGAGAGCACCGGGCACGCCTTCGGCCTGCTCGTGCACTGCTCGATCTGCCGGGCCGTCTGCGGATAGAGCCCGTCGGCGCCGCTGTACCGGTCGGGGTGCGCGGCCACCTCGGCCCGGACGACCGCCACCGGATCGGCCTTCCGCACGTCGCCGTCCGGCAGCTCGATGCCGGGTACGCGTTCGGTGTCGCTCTCGCCGTAGTCGATCGGCGGCGCGGTCACGGGCGGCAGGTCGGGCCAGAGGCGGACCGGACCGATCGCGGCCGGCGTGGGCCCCGCGCTCTCCAGGGCGCCCGGGTCGTCGCAGCCCGACAGCGCCAGCGCCGTGCCGAGCGCGGCCGCGGGCAGCAGCGCCGCGTACGCGGTGGGGCGGTGCGGGCTGCTCACGGTGCTCCTGCGGTCGGCGGGTCCCCGGGGCCGGCAGTCGTCCGGGGCCGGGCGGGCTCCGTAGAACCTTATGCGGACGGAAGTCCCATTTGACGTCCCGCGGGGGTCCTACCGGTGGCCGAGGCCCTGCCGGCACAGGGCCAGCAGCTTCTCGTCATGGTGGACGTCATGGTCGCCCGAGCTGCCCTCCGACACATTGTGCCGCCGCTGCCGGGCCAGCTCGCCGCGCAGCAGCGGGGCGGCGGGCTGCGCCGCGCCGGGCCCCAGCTCGGCGAAGCACTCGGCGATCTCCACCCGCGTGTAACGGTTCTCCCGCCATGCCGCTGCGAGCACCGGCAACGCCTCCTCCACCTCACCGGTCACCCGGCACAGCGCCACCGCCGCGTCCACCCGCAGCCACAGGTCGGGCGCGGTCAGACAGGCGCGCAGCTCCGGAGCCGCCGCACCGGCCGCGCCGCCGATCGCGCCCGCCGCCCACGCCGCCTCCCGACGGTGATGGGCGTCCGGGACCCGCAGCAGCTCCCGCAGGTGCGGCAGGACGCCCGCGGCGTCGCCCTCCACCGCCCACAGGGCCCGTGCCGCCATGCTCACCAGCCCCGGCGAGCCGTCACCCAGCAGCGGCCGCAGGTCCGGGACGGCCTCGCGGGCCGAGGGGCCGAACGCCGCCACCGCGCGCAGCGCCGACTCGACGACCCACTCGCGCCGGAAGGCGGGCGCCCCGCGCAGCACGCGCAGCACCTCGGGCAGCGCCTCCACCGCCCGCACGTGGGCCAGCGCCAGGAGCAGCGGTCCCGCCTGCTCGCTCAGCTCCTCGTCCAGCGGCAGCCGGCCGAGCCGCCGCCGCAGCGCGGGCGCGAGCGGGCCGGCCGCATCGCCCAGGTGCGGCACCGCGTACATCAGGTGCGCGTTCAGCACCGGCTCCTCCAGCGCGCCGAGCAGCGCCGGCACGGCCCGCGGGTCCCCCGCACGGGTGAGCGCCAGCAGCGCGCTGCCCAGCCACGCCGGGCCGCCCACCCGCTCCGGCTCCCAGGGCGACGGATCCGCCGCCACCCGCGCCGCCAGCGCGTCGCACGCCGGGCGCGCCAGCTCGAACAAGCCCTCCAGCCAGGCCGCGGCGGCGTTGCGCAGCCGCGGCTCCGGGTCCGCCAGCTGCGCCCCGACGAGGCGCACCACCTCGTCGTACGCGCCGCGCCAGGTCTGCACGAGACCGCCGCACATCCACACCGCGTCGGCCCGCTGCTCCCGGTCGGGGCTGCGCAGCTGGTCGGTGACGAGCGCGATCCGGTCGGCCACCCGGTCGTCCAGGGCGCTGTGCAGAGTCCGCAGCAGGTCGTCCGCCCAGGCCGTGCCCCGGCCCGCCCGCTGCTCCTCGCGCAGCTCCCGCACCTGCCCGACCAGGGTCGGCGCGACCGGGCGGGCCGCCGGTTCGGCGGCGTCCAGCGCCTCCAGCGGCTCGCGCAGCTCCAGCCCGTCGCCCCCGCCCCGCCCGTCGCCGCCCAGTCCGTCCCGGCCGGCCGTCACGTCAGCGCCCAGGCCGGTCGGCAGGCCCATGGCGGCGTGCCGCGCGAGCGGCGCCCGCCGCAGCTCCGCCAGCAGACCGGTCACCCGCGCCACCACGTCGGCGGGCAGCCGCGCGGGCGCGCACCTGGCCAGCTGCGCCAGGGACGCCAGCCGCAGCGCCGGGTCCTGGGCGGCCCCCATCAGCCAGCCCAGCCACTCCGCGGTCTCGTCGCGCAGCGTCTCGTACCGCAGGGCGATCCGGCCCACCGCCTCGACCAGCGCGAGGCGCACCTCCGTGTCCGTCTCGACGGTCAGCCGCTCCCGCAGCAGGACCAGGACGCGCGCGGGATCGCCGTGCAGCGAGGCCAGCGCGCCGGGCGCCGCCAGCCGCACCTCCGGGTCCTCGTCGCCGAGCAGCCCGAGGAAGACGTCCGACCCGGCGGCGACGGCCGCGGCCGCCATCGCGTAGTTCGCCGCGTCCTCGAACTCCTCGCCCTCCGGGTCGAGCTGGTCGAGTTCGTCGTCGCCGGCCAGGTCGATGCCGCCGATGCTGGTCAGCAACTCGATGATGCAGCCGCGGTCCTGCACGTCCGGGGACGCCACCAGCTCCAGCAGGAACGGGATGCAGGCCAGCGTCGAGTCGTACACGTCGCCCTGGTGGTGGACCGTCCCGTACATCCCGTCGAGCGCCATCTCGCGCTCCATCGGGTCGCCGGAGGCGAGCCCGCGCAGCAGTGCGGGCACATCGTCGGCCGGACCATAGGCATGACCCAGCGAGGCCCAGTCGACCTCGTCGATCCCCCTGAACATGCCCATCCCTCCCCGTCAACACTGCACTTGGGGGCAATAGTGCACCACACCGCCGCGCACCATGACCCGCCAATCGGACACGCGGTACGCCCCTTCCGCCCCGGGTCCGCCACGCCCCGCGCCCCCCGCACCGGCTCGCCGGAGCGCGCCCGGCCTCCCGGGGCGGAGGTGATGCGGCATGGCCGGACCGCGGGCCGCACCGGTCCGCCGGAACGGCCGGGCGCGGCTCCGCGCCCGTCCCCCAAACGGCCGTCCCGGCCCTCCGGGCAGCCCGGGACGGCGGCCGGTCCGGCCCGCGGTGCGAGGGGTGCGGGAGGGAGGTCCTGAGCACGCTCGCGCCCTCCGCCACCGGCGCCGTCACCGCCGTCCGTCGGCCGTCCCACCCGTGCCGACCTGGGGCGACGCGCCCCGGGACCGCGACGGCCACCTCGCTTCCGTGCGCCCCGGAGAGGCCCGGCACCCCGCCCCCGGCCGGACGGGCGCCCGCCGGTTCCGGCGCGGTGCGCGCCCCGGTGAGGCGGTGGTACGGCCCCGGCCCGGCGACTCCCGCGACCGGTGCGGGACGGCCGTCCGGCGCGTCCCGCACGCCGCCCCGCCGCCCGGCGCGGCCCTGATCGACCACCGGGGGACCGGTCCGCCGGGGCGCCGCCGCCGCGCACCGCCGCGGGAAGCGGAACGGCAACCCCGGGTCCGCCGCCGGCCGCCGGGAGGCCCGGCCGCGCCCGCGGGGGCCGGGCCGCGCCGGCGAGCGGCCGGTACATGCCCTGGCCACGGCGGTGGGACCGCTCCCGCCGGACCGGCGGGGCGGGCGGTGCTCCACGGCGGCTCGCAGGCGGCTCCAACGCGGCGAGATACCGCCGCTCGCCCGGCCCGGTACCGGAGCCCGGCGGCGCGGTGCACGACGGCCGCCGCCGGACGGGCCCGGCGGCCCGGCGGGGTCTCAGGGGGTCTTGAGCCGCAGCACGGTCGTCACCGTGTGCCGCGTCGTGCCCGTGGCGACCTCGGCCGTCAGCTCCGGCGGCACGGAGCGGTACGCGACGTCACCGATCCCGACCGCCTGGGCGGTGCCCGGCTCGCCGGGCGGCAGCTCCCGCAGCACCGCGCCGACGCGGGCGCGCAGCGCGGGCGGCAGCGGGCTGGACACCAGCGGGACGTCGTCGTCCGGCAGGACGAGGACCAGCGCGGCCGGCCGCTCCTGCGCGCCGGTGTAGCCGACGACGACGGCGTCCTTGGTGTCGGTGTGCCGGTACTTGCGCCATGCGCGCGAGCCGGCCCGGTAGGGCTGGTCGAGCCGCTTGATCACCAGGCCCTCGACGCCGATCGCGGGCAGCGTCTCGTACCAGGTGGCCGCCAGCTCCGGGTCCGTGGTCATGGGCACGGCCTGGATCGGCGGGCCCAGCCCGGCGAGCAGGTCCACGAGCCGCTCGCGCCGCCGGTCGTAGCGCAGCGGCCGCAGGTCGGCGCCGTCCGCGCCCAGCACGTCGAAGGCCGCGTACGAGGCGGGCAGCCGTCGCGCGAGGGCGGGTGCCCGGCCCGGGGTCGCGAACGCGCGGCCTTGGACGGCGGCGAAATCGATCCGGCCGTCGCGCCAGACCACCACCTCCCCGTCGAGGACCGTGCCCTCCGGAAGCCGCCGTGCGGCCTCGGCCAGGTCGGGGAACGCGGCGGTGACGATCCGCCCCGAGCGCGCCTGGAGCACCACGCCGTCACCCTCCCGGAAGACCACCATCCGGTGCCCGTCGAACTTCGGTTCGTACGCCAGTCCGCGTTCGCGCGGCAGGGTGCCCACCGTCTCGGCCAGCGCCACCCTGACCGGCGGCCTCGGCGCGGTGCTCATGGCAGGGTGCCCGCCTGTTCCGGGTCGAGGAGGGGAGCCAGCAGGTCCCCGTACCGCTGGAGGCGCGCAGGGAGGTCCCCGATGCGGAAGACCAGCTGGGCCGGGGAGCCGCAGGACTCGACCTCCTCCCAGGTGACCGGGGTGGAGACGACGGGCTCGCGGCGCGCCCGCAGTGTGTAGGGGGCGGCCGTCGTCTTGGCGGCGTTGTTCTGGCTGTGGTCGACGAAGACCTTGCCGGGCCGCAGCGACTTCGTCATCCGGTGCACCACCAGCGCGGGCAGGTCCGCCTCCGCCTCGACGGCGAGCTGTCTGGCATACGCCTGCACCCGCTCGGAGGGCACCCGTTCCAGTGGCACGTACAGGTGCAGGCCCTTGGAGCCGGAGGTCTTGGCGTACGCCTCCAGGCCGTCGGCGGCGAGCCGCTCGCGCAGCCAGACGGCGACGTGGCAGCACTCGACGACGGTCGCCGGGGCGCCCGGGTCCAGGTCCAGGACCAGGCGGTCGGCCTCGGCGGGGGCGTCGGCCCGCCACTGCGGGGTGTGGAACTCGACCACCAGGTTGGCCGCCCACATCAGGGACGCGAGGTCCTCGACCACCACCTGGCGGGTGTCCTTCTCCTCCGTCCGGGGGACGGGGACCGTCCGCACCCAGGAGGGGGTGCCGGGCGGCGGGTTCTTGGTGAAGAACAGCTGGCCGTCGGGCCCGTCCGGGTAGCGCAGGAAGGACAGCGGGCGGCCCTTGAGGTGGGGGAGCAGATGGGCGGCGGCGGTCGCGTAGTAGTGGAGGATCTCGCCCTTGGTGGTGCCGGTGGCGGGGTGGATGACCTTCTCCAGGTTGCTGAGCGCCAGTCGTCGCCCCTCCACCTCCGTGATCGGCGTCATACGATGAGAATCCCACGAAATCGGTACGAAAGGGATCAACCGTGCGGTCCATCTGGAATGGCGCGATTTCTTTTGGCCTGGTCAGCATCCCTATCAAGCTGGTGAACGCCACCGAGAACAGATCCGTCTCCTTCCGGCAGATCCACACCGAGGACGGCGGCCGCATCCGCTACCGCAAGGTGTGCGAGCTGGACGGCGAGGAGGTCCCGGGGGCGGAGATCGGCAAGGCGTACGAGGAAGCCGACGGGACGATGATCCCGATCACCGACGAGGACCTGGCCCAGCTGCCGCTGCCGACGGCCAAGACGATCGAGATCGTCGCCTTCGTGCCGGCGTCGCAGATCGACCCGCTGCAGATGGACGCGGCGTACTACCTGGCGGCGAACGGGGTGCCGGCGGCCAAGCCGTACACCCTGTTGCGCGAGGCGCTCAAGCGCAGCGAGCGGGTCGCGATCGCCAAGTTCGCCCTGCGGGGGCGGGAGCGGCTCGGCATGCTGCGGGTGGTGGACGACGTGATCGCGATGCACGGCCTGCTGTGGCCGGACGAGATCCGCCGGCCCGAGGGCGTCGCGCCGGAGACCTCGGTCACCGTCCGCGAGGCCGAACTGGACCTGGCCGACGCCCTGATGGACACGCTCGGCGAGGTGGACATCGAGGAGCTCCACGACGACTACCGCTCGGCGGTGGAGGAGCTCATCGCCGCGAAGGCGGAGGGCGCCCTGGAGGTCCCGGCCGAGCCGAAGAAGGAGCGGGGCGGACAGGTCATCGACCTGATGGCCGCGCTGGAGAGCAGCGTCCGCGCCGCCCGCGAGGCCCGCGGCGAGGAGGCGGGCACGGCGGGGGAGGCGGGAGAGGCGCCGGCCTCCGTGACGGCGCTGTCGCCGCGCAAGAAGGCACCGCGCGCGCCGGCCGCGCCCAAGGAGACGGGCGGGAAGAAGTCCACGGCCAGGACGGCCGGGAAGAAGACGACGGCGGCGTCACGCAAGTCCACGTCGAAGACGACCGGGAAGGCGGCGGAGAAGTCCACCGCGAAGAAGACCACCGCGAAGAAGACCACGACCAAGAAGGCCACCCCGCGCAAGCGCTCCGCCTGACGCGCCCGCCCGGCCCGCCGCCCCGGTCGGGGCCGGGTGCCGCTGCGCTGCTCCGCCGGCCCGTGCGTCCGCCGGTGGAGGGTGCGGCGGCCGTGCGGCTCGGGGTGTCCTGGAGCCGGGTGGCGCCCGCGCCGTGTCCGGCAGCGGTACGGGTCAGGGTCGGCGCAACAGGGTGTCCAGGACCGCGTCGAGGTAGTCGGGGTCCTGCGGGAGCGCCGCCGGGACGGCGTGGGTGAGCTGGGTGTGGCCCAGGTACGAGGTGTACGCCAGCAGGCCGCGGCGTGCGGCCTCCTCCGTGGGGAAGCCGAGCTGTTCGAAGAGGCGGGCCACGTACGCCACCCGGCGTTCGGTCACCCGCTGGAGGACGGCCGCGACCCGTGGGTGGTCAGCGGTGGCCAGCAGGGACACCTCCAGGGGGTCCTCCGCCGCCGAGGCCGTCGCCCTCCGGAACAGCGTGCGCAGCCGCGCCCCGGGGTCCGGCTCGGTCTCCAGCGCGGCGATGATCGCCTCCGTGCCCGTCTCCTCCCACCGCTCCAGCGCCGCCTCGACGAGCGCCTCGCGGTTGGCGAAGTGCCAGTAGAAGCTGCCCTTCGTGGTGCCGAGGCGGGCGGCGAGCGGCTCCACCGCGACGGCCGCGAGCCCGCCGTCGCCGATGGCCGCGAGCGCCGCGTCGGCCCAGTCGCGGGCGGTCAGTCTCCTGCGGGGGGCGGAGTGCTGGGCGGGCATGACCGTACGGTACCGTACGGTGAAACATACGCTCCCGTATGGAGGTGTGCGGCATGCGCACGGTACGGAACGTTCACCAGCGGATCATCGACGCCCCGCCCGCCGCGGTCGGCGCCCTCCTCGACCGGCTCGCCGGCGAGGACGACCCGCTCTTCCCCACGCCTGCCTGGGAGGCCATGCGCTTCGACCGGCCGCTCGGCGTGGGCGCCGACGGCGGCCACGGCTCGGCCCGCTACCACGTCTCCGCCTACGAGCCCGGCCGCAGCATCCGGTTCGACTCCCCGGGCCTGAACGGCTACCACCGGTTCGACGTGCAACCCCTCGACGGGGGCGCGCGGTGCCGCCTCGTCCACACGCTCGAGATGCGTCCGGGAATGGCCGGAACCTTGTCCTGGACGCTGGCCGTCCGCCCGCTCCACGACGTCGTCGTCGAAGAGATCCTCGACAACGCGGAGCGCGCCGCGACCGGCCGCCTGACCCGGCCCGCCACCCGCTGGTCGCCGTGGGTCCGGCTGCTGCACCGGCTGTCCTACCCCCGCCCCGTCGCCGCCGGCGTCCCGCAGGAGGCCCGCCTGGCCCGCGGCGCCTTCGACCGCACCGACTTCTCCGACGCGTGGCGCCTGCCGCTCGAACGCGGCATGGACCGCGACCCCGGAGCCTGGCGCGGCGTCCTGCCCTTCCCCGTCCGGGCGGCCGACGGCCGTGAGGTGCTCCTCGGGCAGGACGCGCGGCACCTGGACTTCCGTGCCTCCGTGCTCGTCGGCGACGACGACGTCACGCTCACCACGGTCGTCCGGACCCGCACCGCTCTCGGCCGGCTGTACTTCGCGGTCGTCCGCCACCTCCACCCGTACGCCGCCCGCACCGCGCTGCGCCGCCACCACCGGCGGCTCGCGCTCGCCGCACCGACCGCGGGGGAGCGGCACCGCCGGCGCGTCACGCGCTGAACGACACCGGCAGCGCGCTCACGCCCCGTACGAAGGTGGACGCCAGCCGCGGCGCCGGGCCCGTCACCTCGAAGGACGTCACCCGGTTCCGCAGCTCGGCGAGCATCGCGCGGATCTCCACCCGCGCCAGCTGGGCCCCCAGGCAGAAATGCGGGCCGAAACCGAACGTCACATGGCGGTTGGGGTCGCGGCCGATGTCGAACGCGTCCGGGTCGGCGAACGCCTCCTCGTCGAAGTTCGCCGACGCGCACCACAGCGTGACCGCGTCCCCCGCCGCGATCCGCACGCCGTCACCCAGCTCCGTGTCCGCCGTCGCCGTACGCCCCACATGGGCCACCGGCGTCGTCCAGCGCAGGACCTCCTCGGTGGCCGGGCCGACCAGCGACGCGTCGGCCCGCAGCCGCCGCCACTGGCCGGGGTGCTCGGCGAGCGCCAGCAGCCCGCCCGCCAGTGCCAGCCGCGCCGTCTCGTCACCGCCGATGATGAGGTTGTAGCAGGTGGACAGCACCTCCTCCTCGGTGAGCGGACGCCCGTCCACGGTGCTGCCCACCAGCAGGCTGACGATGTCGCTGCCGGGCGCCGTCCGCCGCTCCGCCGCCAGCCGCAGGTAGTACTGCATGATCTCGCTGCGCGCGATCCGCACCTCCAGCGAGGCCGCCTCGTCCTGTTCGCCGAGCATCGCGGCGTTCGTCAGCTCCAGTACCCGTGCCCGGTCGGTCTCCGGCACGCCCAGCAGCTCGCAGATCGCCCGCAGTGGCACCTGCGCGGCCACCTCCGTCACGAAGTCCCCGCCGCCCCGGGCCACGAGCCCGCCGAGCAGCGCCCGTGTGGAGCGGGCGATCGAGTCGGTCACCGGGCCCAGCTGCCGCGGCCCGAACCCGCCGGACAGCAGCCGCCGCAGTGCCCCGTGGCGCGGCCCGTCCGTCACGACGAGCATCGTCCCGGCGCCCCGGTCGTACCCCTGGAGCAGGGTGGCCAGCATGTTCCCGCCCTCGGACGAGAAGGTCCCCGGATCGCGCAGCGCCCGCTGCACGTCCGCGTGGCGCGTCACGACCCAGCAGCCGGGGACGGCCGCGCCGTGCGCCCGGTCCACCGGCTGCCACCGCACCGGTTCGCGGCGGCGCAGCTCGCGCCACACCGCGCGCAGGTCCTGCCCGGCGTGCACCGCCGGATCGAGCAGGTCCACCACCGTGCCGCTCACGATCCCGACTCCTCGGCCTCGAACTCGTCGAGCAGCGCGTCCAGTTCGCCGTCCCCGGCCCGCAGCGCCACGATCCGCTCCACCATCGCGCCGAGCGTGAGCTGTTCCAGGAAGAGGTCGATGGGGACGTCGACGCCGAATTCGTCCCGCATCCGCCCCACCAGGTGCACCGCGGTGAGCGAATCGCCGCCCGCCTCGAAGTACGTCCGGTCCAGGCCGCCGCCGGCCCCGTCGGTCGCGTCCAGCCCGAGCGCCTCACGCAGCGCCGCCGCCACACCCGCTGCCATGCCCGCTTCCGTACCGCCCTCCGTACCGCTCTCCGTACCGCTCTCCGCACCGGTTTCGCGGACGGCTTCCGTACCGGCTTCCGCTCGGGGTGCGGAGGCCCGTGCCGCCTCCGGGGCGAGGGACAGGGCGCCGTGGCGCTCGCCCGCGAAGGGGTACCCCGGCAGGTTCACCCGGCGCACCCCGCGCGGCGCGGCCGGCGCGGCGGCCTCCTCGCCCGCCAGCCACGCCTCGCCCAGCGGATGCGGGTCCCGCACACCGGCGGCCAGTTTCTCCGCCGCCTCCGCCGCCCCGGCGGCCACCACGTAGGTGCGCACGGGCAGCGGGGTGCGCCCGGTCCACAGGGTGTGCGCCACCGCGGCCGGCGACGGGGCGCCCGGCGCCCCCAGCACGTCCGCCAGCGCACGGCACAGCACCCGCAGCTGCTCCTCCGTACGGGCCGACAGCGGCAGCACGACCGGGGCGCCGCCGTCCTCCGCGGCGGCCGGCCGGCGCGGCGCCTCCTCCAGCACCACGTGCACGTTCGTACCGCCGATCCCGACCGAGGTCACGCCCGCCAGGCGGCCCGGCCGGTCCGCCGGGCGCGGCCACGGTGCCGCCCGGGTGACGAGCCGGAAGGGGGACGACGCGAGAGCGGGGTGCGGGGCGGTGACGTTCACCGTCGGCACGAGCGTGGCGTGCTCCAGCATCAGCACCGTCTTGATGAACGCGGCGATGCCCGCCGCGGCGTCGAGGTGCCCGATGTTCGACTTGACGGAGCCCAGCCCGATCCCGGCACCGTGCCCCCGCGCGTCCGCGAACGCCGCTCCCGCGGCCGCCAGTTCGATCCGGTCCCCGAGCTCCGTGCCCGTCCCGTGCGCCTCCAGGTACTGGGCCCGCGCCGGGTCCAGGCCCGCCGCCGCCCACGCCTCCGTGATCGCCGCCGTCTGCCGGTCCACGCCCGGCGCCGTGAACCCGACCTTCGCCGAGCCGTCGTTCGTCACCGCCGACCCGCGCACCACCGCCCGCACCGGGTCGCCTTCCGCCAGCGCGTCCTCCAGGCGCCGCAGCACGACCACACCGACGCCGTTGCCGGGGACCGTGCCCGCCGCCTTCTCGTCGAAGGGCCGGCACCGCCCGTCCGGTGAGAAGATCCCGCCCTCGACGTGGACGTAGCCCGCGGGCCGCACGGAATCGACGGACACGCCGCCCGCCAGCGCCGTGTCGCACTCGCCCAGCAGCAGTGCCTGCGCCGCCAGGTGCACGGCGGTCAGCGAGGTCGAGCAGGCCGTCTGGACGTTCATGCTCGGCCCGTCCAGGCCCAGCCGGTAGGAGATCCACGGGGCGAGGAACTCCCGGTCGGTGAGGATCCGCACCTGCGTCGCGCCGATCCGCGCCGCCAGACCGCGGTCCGTGGCGGCGGCGAGCATGTGCCCGGTGGGCGAGCCGCCCACGTACACACCCGTACGGGCGGGCGCGCGCAGCGGGTCGTACCCGGCGTCCTCCAGCGCCGCCCACGCCGTCTCCAGCAGCAGCCGGTGCTGCGGGTCGAGCGCCGCGGCCTCGGTGGCGTTGAACCCGAACAGCCTCGCCTCGAAGCGGTCGGCGTCCGCGAGGATCCCCTTGCTGCCCACCTCGTGCGCCGGTGCGTCGAAGTCCGTGAGGGAGCAGACGCCGTCGCGCAGGTTCGCCCAGTACGCGTCGAGGCCGGGGGCGCCGGGGAACCGGCCGCTCATCCCCACGACGGCTATCGCGCCCTCGGGCACCTGGTCATCCTGCTCTGCCTGGTCCATCGTTCAGTCGCCTTTCCGGTTGCTGCGGAGCCTTCGTGCGGTGGCGGCCCGGTCCCGCCGCGGGGACCTGTCCGGTGCCCGGTGCGCCGCACCGTCCGGACGCGCGGCGCCGTCCAGGTGCGCGGCGAGCGCGGCGACCGTCGGGTGCCGGAAGAGGTCGACGAGACTCAGCGCGTCCTCGTCGTACCGGGTGCGCAGCGCCGCCAGCACCGCCAGCAGACGCACCGAATTGCCGCCCAGCTCGAAGAAGTTGTCGTGCACACCGACCCGGTCCAGGGTCAGGGCACGGGCCCACACCCCCGCGACCAGCCGCTCGGTGTCACCGTCCGGCGCGGTGTACGACTCCGCCAGGGCGGGCCGCGCCACCGGGGGTTCGGGCAGGGCGGCCCGGTCGACCTTGCCGGAGCGGTTGAGCGGCAGCGCCTCCAGCCGGACGAACGCCTCCGGCACCATGTAGCCCGGCAGGCGCTCGGCGAGCCGGGCGCGCAGCACCCCGTCGGGCGCGCCGCCGACGACGTACGCGACCAGCCGCCCGTCGCGCACCGCCGCGGCCGCCGTCGACATGCCGGGGACGCCCGCCAGCACCGCCTCCACCTCCCCGAGTTCGATGCGGAAGCCGCGCAGCTTGACCTGCGTGTCGCTGCGGCCCAGGTAGTGCAGCACCCCGCGGGCGTCGATCCGCCCCAGGTCCCCGG
>NZ_KL591015.1:149064-152916 GCF_000716335.1 Streptomyces sp. NRRL S-118
GGCGGGCCGTACGGGTCGGCGACGAACCGCTCGGCGGTCATGCCCGGCTGCCCGATGTACCCGCGCGCCAGGGACGCGCCGGCGACGTACACCTCCCCGGTCACGCCCGTCGGCACCGGCCGCAGCCGCGCGTCCAGCACGTAGGTGCGCGCGCCGGGCACGGCGTGCCCGATGACCACCGGCTCGCCCGGGCGCAGGTCGGCGGTCGTGGCGTACACGGTGGCCTCGCTCGGCCCGTACGCGTTGACGATCCGCCGCCCCGGCGCTGCCAGCCGCTCGACCAGCCCGGCGGGGCACGCCTCACCGCCGACCGCGAGGGTCCGCAGCCGCGGCAGCGCCCCGCCCGCGCCGCCGGGCAGCATCATCGCGGCGGACGGCGGCAGGAACGCGTACGTGATGCCGCTGTCCCGCAGCCGCGCGAACAGCCCCTCCCCGAGCCGCTCGTCCTCCTGCGCGATGTGCAGCTCCGCCCCGGCGACCCAGGCGAAGAACAGGTCCGACACCGCCACGTCGAACCCGAACGACACGTACTGGAGCACCTTGTCGCCGGCCGTCACCGGGAACCGCGTCCGCACGGCGACGGCCAGGTTCAGCAGCGCCCGGTGCTCCACGGCCACGCCCTTCGGCACACCGGTCGACCCGGAGGTGTACAGCACGTAGGCGAGGTCGCGGGCTCCCGGGGCCACCACGGGCCCCGGGCCGGCCACCACGCCGGCGGGCTCGTCGGCCCGCAACGCGGCCACCCCCAGGTCGCGGCCCGCCGTCGCCGCGGTGACCACCAGCAGCGCCGCGCCCGAGTGCTCCGCCATGTAGCGCAGCCGGGCGTCCGGATGCGCCGGGTCCAGCGGCACGTACGCGGCGCCCGCCCGCAGGACCGCCAGCGCCGCGACCGCCATGTCCGCGCAGCGGGGCAGCAGCAGGCCCACCCGGACCCCCGGCCGGGCGCCCGCCGCGCGCAGCCGGGCCGCCAGCGCGTCGGCGCGGGCCAGCAGTTCCCGGTAGGTGAGGCGCTCCTCGCCGCAGACCAGGGCCGTGGCGTCCGGCCGCTCGGCCGCGCGGTCGGCGACCAGGTCCGGCACCAGCCGGCCCACCGGCGCGGCCTCGTCCGTGCGGTCGGCCGCCACGAGCACCCGCGCCCGCTCGTCCGCCGGGACCGCGTCGAGCCGGGACAGCGGCTCGTCCGGCCGGGCCAGCGCCTCGGCCAGCAGCGTCTCGAAGCCGCGCACCCACGCGCGGACCGTCGCCGGGTCGAACAGCTCGCTGCGGTGGATGAACTGCGCCGCCAGCTCGTCACCCGCCCGCTCCACATGGAGGTGCAGGTCGAACTTGGCGGTGGGCAGGTCCAGTTCGACGCGCGTCACCCGCGCACCGGCGAGCCGGAGCGACAGCTCCGTGTCGTCGTCGTAGGCGAACACCACCTGCACCACCGGGTCGTGGCTCGTCTCGCGGGCCGGCGCCACCGCGTCCACCACCGCCTCGAACGGCGCGTCCTGGTGGGGCCCGGCGGCGAGCAGCCGCGCGCGCAGCCGGGCGACCAGCTCGCCGTACGAGGGGTCGCCGCCCAGGTCCACCCGTAGCGCCAGGGTGTTGGTCAGCATGCCGACCACGTCCTGGAGTTCGGGCCGGTCGCGCCCCGACACCGGGAAGCCGATCACCAGGTCCTCGCGGCCCGTCAGCCGCCCCAGGAACGCGGCGTACACCGCGAACAGCCCCATGAACGAGGTCGCCCCGTGCGCCCGCGCCACGCCCGCGAGGCGCTCCCGCACCGCCGCGCCGAGCCTGAACCGCACGCTCCCGCCCGCCGCCGACCGCACCGCGGGGCGCGGCCGGTCCAGCGGCAGCGCCACCGCGCCGGGCGCGCCGCGCAGCTGCTCCGCCCAGTGCGCGACGGCCCCCGCGTACGCGCCGGCCGCCATCCGCTCCCGCTGCCAGGCGGCGTAGTCGGGGAACTGGAGCGGCAGTTCGGGCAGCTCGTGGGGCAGGTCCTTCAGCGCCGCCTCGTACGCCGCCGACACCTCCCGCAGGATCACCTGGAGCGACCAGCCGTCGCAGACCAGGTGGTGCGCCACCAGCAGCACCCGGTGCGAGGCGTCGTCCACCGCGTACACGGTGGCGCGCAGCAGCGGACCGGCCGACGTGTCGAACGGCCGTGCCGCCTCCGCCCGCATCCGCGTGTCCACCTCGCCCGCCGGGACGTCCGTCTCCACCCGCAGCGCCGCGCGCCCGGCCGCCGCGACGATCTGGACCGGCGCCCCGCCCGGCGAGGTCCGGAACACGGTGCGCAGCGACTCGTGCCGGGCCACCAGGGCGTCCAGCGCCCGGCGGAACGCGACCGGGTCGAACGGCCCGCGCACCGCGAACGCCGCGGGCACGTGGTACTGCGGGGAACCCGGGTCCAGCTGGTCCAGGACGAGCAGCCTGCTCTGCGCGTCGGAGACCGGGAACTCGTACTCCTCGGTGTCGGTCATGGCTCACTTCCCCCGTAGTACGTCGTCGATGACGGCGGCCACCGTGCCGGCCGGCCCCGTGCCGAGCACGTCGCTGTGCGCGCAGTCGAGCTCGTGGACGTCCAGGACCGCCGCCCAGGGCCGCCACGCCGCCGTCTTCTCCCCGGTCGTCGCCTCGGCGGCGCGCGTCGCCGAGAACAGCGTCAGGGGGCCGTCGTACGGCGAGGGGTGCCAGGTGTGCGCCAGCCGGATGTGGTGGGCCATCGATTCCGCCACCGCCCCGAGCCGCGCGTCGTCGAACCCGGCGAGCGGCCCGTCCCCGCCGCGTATCCGCGCGAACACCCCGGCCCGGCCGTCCGGGCCGGCGGCCGCGGCGACCCCGTTGTTCCGCAGGAGCAGGCGCAGCACCTCCCGCTCGACGGCCCCCGGGTCGAGCGGCCCGGCCGACGGAGGCTTCGGCATCGCGTCGAGGACCGCGAGCAGGCCCACCTCCTCGCCCGCGGCCCGCAGCCGGGCCGCGAGCTCATGGGCGAGCAGACCGCCGAAGGAGCGGCCGAGCAGGAGGTACGGGCCGTGCGGCCGCACCCTGCGGATGTGCGTGAGGTACTGCTCCGCCATCGCCCCCATGGTGGGCGGCAGTCCGGTCGCCCCGCGCAGGGCGGGCGACTGCAGGGCGTACACCGGGTGCCCGGGGGAGAGGTGCGGCAGCAGCGCGGTGTACGCCCACCCGAGGCCGAATCCGGGGTGCACGCAGAACAACGGCACACGGTCCCCTCCGCCGGGGCGCAGGGCGACCAGCGGCCCGAACCCGTCGTCCGCCGGGGCGCCGAGGCGGCCGGCGAGCGCGGCCGGGGTCGGCGCGTCGAAGAGCGCGGCGAGCGGTACGCGCACCCCCAGCGCCGCCTCGATCCGCGAGGTCAGGCGCAGGGCGAGCAGCGAGTGGCCGCCGAGCGCGAAGAAGTCGCCGTCGGGCCCCACGTCCGCCGTGCCCAGCGTCTCGGCGAACAGCGCGCACAGCGCGGCCTCCCGCCCCGCGCGCGGCTCCCGGCGCCCCTCCGCCGCCGCCCGGGGCTCGGGCAGCGCCGCCCGGTCCACCTTCCCGTGCGCCGTCAGCGGTACGGCGTCGATGCACGCCCACAGCGAGGGCACCAGGTGGACCGGCAGGGTCCGGGCGGCCTCCTCCCGTACGGCACGCAGCCCGGCGCCCGGCGCGAGCACCAGGTGCGCGGCGAGGGCCTTGCCCCCGTCCGGCGCCGGCCGCGCCGTGACGACCGCGCGCACCACCCCGGGGCAGCGCGCCAGGGCCGCCTCCACCTCGGCGGGCTCGACACGGAAGCCCCGCACCTTGACCTGGGCGTCCGCCCGGCCCATGAACTCCAGCACCCCGTCGGCGCGGCGCCGCACC
>NZ_KL591015.1:153076-174432 GCF_000716335.1 Streptomyces sp. NRRL S-118
GGCCCGTAGGGGTCGGCGACGAACCGCTCGGCGGTCGCGCCCGGCCGGTTCAGGTAGCCGCGGGCGAGGCCCGGTCCGGCGACGTGGAGCTCACCCGTCGTGCCGTCGGGGACGGGGCGCAGCGAGGCGTCGAGGACGTACGCGCCGGTGCGGTCGAGGGGCCGCCCGATGCCCTCGGACCCGGCGGTGGCGAACACGGTGGTCTCGGTGGGCCCGTAGCCGATGACAACGCGGGTGCCAGGGCACGCGGCCCGCACGCGCCGCACCGCGTCCTCCGCCACGAGGTCCCCGCCGGTCCACACCTCCCGCAGCCCCGCCGGCGCGCCGGGCGCGAGGTCCGCGACGAGCCGGAACAGCTCGGCTGTCAGCCACAGTGCGGTGACACCCCCCTCGCGCAGGACCCGCTCCAGCAGCCCGGGCGTGAGCCGCCCGGGCGGGGCGACGACGACGGTCCCGCCGCCCAGCAGCGGCACCCACACCTCGTACGTCGCCGCGTCGAAGGTGTGCGCGCTATGGAACAGCACGCACCGGTGCGCCCCGCCCGCGAAGCGCCGGTCCGCCGCGAGGTCCACGATCCCGCGGTGCGTGACGACGACACCCTTGGGCTCACCGGTGGACCCGGAGGTGAACATCACACACGCGGCGTCGTCCGCACCGGCGGCCCCCGCGGGGGTGCTGCCGCAACCTGCGGGGCGCTCCGGGGCGAACCCGGCTCCGGAGGGGTCCGCTACCGGAGGGGACGTGTCCGTGCGGTGGTGCTCCCCGGGGCCGGTTGCGGAGGGGTCCGCTACCGGAGGGGACGTGTCCGTGCGGTGGTGCTCCCCGGGGCCGGTTGCGGAGGGGTCCGTCGCCGGGGCGGGGGTGCTCGCGACGCCGCGGTGCTCCGCGTCCGCCGGGGGCCCCGGGGGGACCGCCCCGGGGGAGCGGCCCGTCGCGCCGTGGGGCGGCGTTTCGCGGGCCTCCAGCGGGAGCCGTGTCACGCCCGGCGGCAGCCACGCGGCCGCCTCCGCCGTCACGGCGAACCGCACGCCCGCCGCGCCGATCAGGCGGGACAGGTGCGCGACCGGCTGCGCCGGGTCCAGGGGGAGGTACGCCGCCCCGGCCGTCAGCACCGCCAGCTGGGCGGCCACCAGCGGCACCGAGCGCGGGAGCAGCAGGGCCACCGTGTCGCCCCGCCGCACGCCCGCGGCGGTCAGACGGGCCGCCAGGGCGGCGGCGCCGGCCCGCAGCTCCGCATACGTCACCGCCCGGTCCGCCGAGCGGACCGCCACCGCGTCCGGGGTGCGGGACGCCTGGTACGCGAAGCGCTCCGGGACCGTCGCCGGACCCGGCAGCGCGCCGCCGGCCGGGCGGTCCGGGCCCGTGGACGCCGCGAGCAGCGCGGCCCGTTCGGCCGGCGGCAGCACGTCCAGCCGGCCCACCGGGCGGCCCGGGTCGCCGGCCAGCTCCTCCAGCGCCCGCTCCAGACGCGCCGCCACCGCGCCGGGCGCGATGCCCCGGCGGCAGGACACCCGCAGCAGCATGCGCTCACCGGCGACGACCGCCACGGTCACCGGGTAGTGCGTGGCGTCGTGCGCCTCCACCAGCCGCACGGCGGCCGTGTCCGCCTCCTGCGGGCGCGGATAGTTCTCGAAGGCCAGCACCGTGTCGAAGAGGTCCCCCGCCCCCGCCGCCCGCTGGACCCGGGCCAGCGGCACGTGGTGGTACGGCGCCAGCCGCAGCTGCTCGTCCTGGAGGCGGCGCAGCAGCGCGCCCACCGGCTCCCGCCCGTCCAGCCGCACCCGTACCGGCAGGGTGTTGACGAACAGGCCCACCATCCCCGCCACACCGGGGAGGTCGTGCGGCCGGCCCGAGACGACCGCCCCGAACACCACGTCACGCCCCCCGCCCGTCATGCGGCTCAGCACAAGAGCCCACGCCGCCTGCACCACGGTGTTCACGGTGACCCCGCAGTCGGCCGCCCGCCGCGCCAGCGCCGCACCGAGGCCGGCGGAGAGGGTCAGATCGTGCACGGCCGCGTCGAAGGGCCCGGACGCGGACAGCAGCGGGGGCCGCTCCAGTCCCGCCAGCGCCTTGCGCCACGCCTCCTCGGCGGCTCCCGCGTCCTGCCGCCGCAACCACGCCAGATAGTCCCGGTACGGCACCGGCGGCGGCAGCGCCCCGCCCGTGCACAGCGCCGCCAGGTCCCGCGCCAGCACCGGCAGCGACCAGCCGTCCAGCAGGATGTGATGGAACGTCAGCACCAGGTCGCGCTCCGCCACCAGCGCGGCCCGCAGCAGCGGCGGGCGCGTGACGTCGAAGGGCCGCTCCCGCTCCTGCTCCATCACCTCCCGTACGTCACCGGCGGCGACCTCCCGCCAGCCGGCCGCCGCCTCGCGCGGAATGAGCTGCACCGGCCGGTCCAGCCGCTCGTGCCGGAAGCACGCCCGCAGGTTCGGGTGCCGCTCCAGCAGGGCCCGCAGCCCGTCGCGCACGGCCCGGGCCGGCACCGCGACCCGGAAGCGGGCCTGCACGACGTACGGATCCGCCCCCTCCGCGCCGTCGCGCACCGCGTGGAAGTACAGGCCCTCCTGCGCGGGCGCCAGCGGCAGCACGTCCGCGATGCGGCCGCCCCCCGGTGCCGCCGGCGCGGCCCCCGAGGCGGTGCGGGGTGCCCCGCTCACCAGTCGCCCTCCAGCATCGCCAGCTGCTCCTGCGACAGGTCCACCAGGTCGAAGTCCGACGCGGTGTGGCCGCCCGCGCCCTCGTGCCCGGTGTGCGCGACCAGCACCCCGACGGCCGCCCGCCACAGCTCCGCGAGCCGCCGCACCCGCTCCTCGTCCAGTACGCCCCCGGCGTACGACCACCCGGCCACCAGGCCCTCGTCCCCCACCACCGCGTCGATCTCCAGCGCGTGCCCCAGCGGCACCGCGCCCGCCGCCGCGCCGAGGAGCTCGCCGCCCCCGGCGTCACCGGCGGCCAGCCGCCCCAGATAGTTGAAGCGCACGTCGGGCACGGGCAGCGCGGCCAGCTTCGGGGCCGTGTCCGGGTTCAGGTACCGCAGCAGACCCCACCCGAGGCCCCCGTCCGGCACCGCCCGCAGCTGCTCCTTGACCCGCTTGAGCGCCTCGCCCGGCGCCGCGGCGGACGGCTCCCAGAAGGCGTCACCGCCCGCCTGCCCGGCGTCCAGCCGGACCGGGTACTGCGTGGTGAACCAGCCGACGGTCCGGGACACGTCCACGTCCCGGGCGAGGAACTCCCGCCCGTGGCCCTCCAGATGCACCAGCAGACCGGAGCCCGCTCCCCGCCACCGCTCCACCGCCGCGGTCAGCGCGGTGAGCAGCACCGCGTCCGTACCGCAGTGGAACGCCGCCGGAACGGTGCCGAGCACCGCCTCCGTCACCTCCGCGGGCAGCGTGACGGTGACCGTGCGGCGCTCCGCCCCGGCCCCGCGCCCGCCCGCGACCCGCGCGTCCGGGCCGGCCAGCGCCCGCTCCCACCACGCGGGTTCGGCGTCCACGCGCTCCGGCCGCGCCGCCTCCTGCCGCAGCAGCCCGGCCCACCGGCGAAACGGCGTGCCGCCGGGCGCCGGTACGGGCCCGCCCGCCAGCGCGGCCGCCAGCTCCGGCCCCAGCACCCGCCAGGACACCCCGTCCACGGCGAGGTGGTGCACGGTCACCAGCAGCCGCCCGTCCTCCAGGACCGCCCGCAGCATCCCGCCCCGCGACGGGTCGAGCCGCGGATCCGCCGGCGCGGAGCGCAGCACCTCCGCCACCACGTCCCCGGCGGGCCGGACCTCCAGCTCGTCGCCGGTGAGCCGCATCCGCAGCGCGCCGTGCCGGTCCACCAGCCCCTGCACGGCCGCCGTCACCCGCTCGAACGGCGTCCCGTCCGGGACGGGGAACGCCATCGACTGCGTGAACGCCGCCGGATCGCCGCCCTGTTCGCGCCACCAGTGCATGATCGGCGTGAGCGGCAGGCACCCCGAGTCCGCCCCGGCACCGGACGCCCCGGCGCCGGCCGCCGCGGCACCTGCTGCCTCCGGTGCCACGGCCGACGCCACCCGCGCCAGCCCCGCGGGCGTCCGCGCCGTGAACACGTCCCGCGGCGTCAGCGACAGCCCCGCCTCGGTCAGTGCCCGCCCGGCCAGCTGGATCGCCATGATGCTGTCGCCGCCGCGCCGGAAGAAGTCGTCGTCCGCACCGACCGGCGCGACCCCCAGGACGTCGGCGAACAACCCGCACAGCACCTCCTCCCGCCCGCTCGCCGGCGCCCGGCCCGAGCCGGGAGCCGCACCCGCGGGGTCGGGCAGGGCCGCCCGGTCCACCTTGCCGCCGGGGCCCAGCGGCAGCGCGTCCAGCACCACCATGTCGGAGGGCACCATGTGCGCGGGCAGCCGCCGCGCCGCGTGCGCGATCAGCTCCCCGGCGTCCGCCGGGCCCTCCAGCACGACGTACCCGAGCAGCCGGCCGCCCCGTACGACCACCACCGCCTGCCGGACACGGGGATGCCCGGCCAGGACCGCGGCCACCTCCCCCGGCTCCACCCGGAAGCCGCGCACCTGCACCTGGTCGTCCGCGCGGCCCAGGAAGTCCAGCGACCCGTCCTCCCGCCACCGCGCCAGATCGCCGGTGCGGTACATGCGGGCGCCCGGCGGCCCGTACGGGTCGGCGACGAACCGCCCGGCCGTCGCCCCGGGCCGGTTCAGGTAGCCCAGCGCGAGCCCGTCGCCCGCCAGGTACAGCTCGCCGCGCACCCCGGCCGGCACCGGCCGCAACCGCGCGTCCAGGACGTACGCCCGCGTGCCGGCCACCGGCGTGCCGATCGTCGTCACCCCGGCGGAACCGGCTCCCGGCGCACCGGCGCCGTCCGGCGCGAGCGGCCCCGACGCGGTGGTCGCGACCGTCGACTCCGTCGGCCCGTAGGCGTTGTGGAACCGCCGCCCCCGCACCGCCCAGCGCGCCACCAGCTCCGGCGGGCACGCCTCCGCGCCCACCGCGACCACCCGCAGGTCCGGGAAATCACCCTCCGGCACGGTGGCCAGCACCGACGGCGGCAGCAGCGTGCACGTGACGCGCTCCGCGGCCAGGACGTCCCCGAGCGCGGCGCCCGCCAGCGGCACGGGCGGCGCGACGACCAGCGTGGCACCGGCCGCGAACGCCATCGCCGCCTCGCCGACCGAGATGTCGAAGGCCGGCGACCCCAGGTGCAGCACCCGGTCGGACGGGCCGAGCCCGAACCGCTCCGCCAGGCTGTGCCCGAGTGCCGCGATCCCGCGGTGCGGGACCACGACCCCCTTGGGCCGGCCGGTGGTCCCGGACGTATGGATGACGTACGCGGTGTCGTCCGGCCGCGCCGGCCGGCGCGCCGCGAGGGGCTCATGGGCGTACGCGGACCCGTCCAGCACCAGCCGCGGCACGTCGCCCGGCAGCCGCGCCCCGCCGGGAGCGGTCACCACCAGCACCGGCGCCGCGTCCCCCAGCACGTACGCGACGCGCTCGGCCGGATGGTCCGGGTCGACCGGCAGGTGCGCGGCGCCCGCCCGCTGCACCGCCAGCGCCGCCACCACCGCGTCGGGGGACCGCCCGAGCGCCACCGCCACCACCTGCCCGGGACCGGCACCGCGCGCCGCGAGCAGCCCGGCCAGCCGGTCCACCCGGTCCGCGAGCTCCGCGTACGACAGCGCGGGAGAACCGGCACCGGCCAGCGCCGGCGCACCGGGTGTCCGGGCCGCCCACCGCGCCACCAGGTCCGGCAGGGCGGCCGGCTCCGGCCCCGCGGGCCCCGCCGACGCGGCCAGCAGCCGCGCCCGCTCGCCCGCCGGCACCAGGTCGTGGCCGCCCACCGGAGCGTCCGGGTCCGCCGTGACGCGCCGCAGCAGCTCCACGTACGCCTCGGCCCAGCGCGCCACGGCCGCGGGCGCGAACAGCTCGGTGCGCACCTCGAAACTGCCGGTCATGCCCCCGTCGGGGTCCTCGGCGTCCCGGACGATCCCGACCAGGTCGTGCTCACCGCCGGTGTGGATCCGCTCCGGCACGGCGAAATCCCGCAGCGCCCGCACACTGCGCTGCTGCGCCAGGTGCATGAACACCCACTGGAACAGCGGTGACCGCCCCGCGCTGCGCTCCGGCGCCGCCGCCGAGACGATCCGCCCCACGGGCACGTCGGCGTTCGCCATCACGTCCGGGAAGTCGGCCACGAACCGCCCGAGCACCTGCCCGAACGACTCCTCGGGCCGGATCCGCCACCGCGTCGGCACCGCGTTCATCACGTACCCGATGACCCGCTCCAGGCCCTTGGCGGCCCGGTTCGCGGTCGGTGTGCCGAGCACCAGGTCCCCGGCGCCGGACAACCGGTGCGCGAGCACCGCGAAGGCGGCCATCAGCACCACGTACACCGAGGCGCCCCGCTCCCGGGCCAGCGCCCGCACCGCCCGCGCCGTCGCCGGGTCGACCAGGAACGGCACCTGCGCGATCCCCGGCTCCGCCGACGGGGCCCCGGGCACGGTCAGCGGCCCCGGCGGCCGGCCGAGGTACCGCCGCCAGAAGTCCAGCCGCGCCTCGAAGACACCGGCGGCCTCCAGCTCGCCCTGCCAGGCGGCGAAGTCCGCGTACTGCACCCGCGGCCGCGCCGTCCGGGGCGCGACGCCGTCCCGCACCGCCCGGTACGCCTCGGCGAACTCGCTCTGCAGCACGTCGAAGGACCACCAGTCGGTGATGATGTGGTGCAGGCTCAGCATCAGCGTCGAGCGCTCCTCGTCCACCGTGACGAACCGGGCCCGCACCAGCCGGTCCCGCGCCAGGTCGAACGGCCGCCGCCGGAACGCCTCGAACGCCTCCGCCACACCGCGGCCCGTCCCCCGCAGGTCCTCCCGCTCCAGCGCGAACGGCCCCTCGTCCGGGAAGTCCAGCCACAGGTCCCCGGCCCGCCCGCGGATCCGGGCCCGCAGGATGTCGTGGTGCTCCTGCACGACGGTCAGCGCCGCCGCCAGGTGCCCCGGATCCACGGGCCCCTCGAAGTGGTAGGCCGAGCAGAGGTTCAGCGCGGGCGTCCCCGGATACAGCGAGTCGTACACCCACAGGTCCTCCTGCGCGGGACCGAGCCGCACCGGCCCGTCGGTGTCCCGGACGGGTACGACGGCGGGCACGCTCCCCGCCCGGCCCGCCTCCACCAGGCGGCGCATGAACCGTACGCGCTGCTCGGAGCTGAGCGCGCCGAACCGGTCGGCGGGCGACAAACCGGCCATCAGAGGCCCTCCCGGAGTGCGGCCAGCCGGTGCAGCCCGGCCAGTACGTCGTCGCGGCCGAGGCCGAAGTCGATGAAGCAGGCCACCTCGTCGGCGCCGAGGTCGCGCAGGTCGGCGAGCATGGTGCGGCAGGTCTCCGCCGAACCGAGCAGCGACCCCCAGGTGAGGTAGCGGCGGTACGCGAACTCGGCGAGCATCGCGGTCTGTTCGCCGGTCAGCGCGGCGGTGCGGTCGTCGGCGGACCGGTTGGCGGAGGTCTGGCGCACGTACGAGCGCAGGTACGCCTTCAGGGGCCCGGCCACCAGGCGCCGCGCGTGCTCGTCGTCCTCGCCGACGAAGGTGTGCGCCATGAGCGTGACCCGGCCGTGCGGCCCGGTGCCCCCCTGCTCGGGTGCCGCGGCGCAGGCGGCACGGTACCGGGCGATCTTCCCGGCGAGCTCCTCGCGGCTCTGCCCGACGGTGGCGGCGAGCACCCCGGCGCGCAGCCGCCCGGCGGCCTCCCACGTCTCCGGGCTGCCGGAGGTGGTCAGCCACAGCGGCAGCACCGGCTGCACGGGCCGGGGCATGGGCCGCACCGCCACCGGCTGCCCGGTGCCGTCCGCGTACTCCACCGCCTCACCCGCCCACAGCCGGCGCAGCACCGGCACGTCGCGCAGCATGCGCGCCCGGCGGTCGGCGTACGCGCCGGGGGAGACGGCGAAGTCGGCGGAGTGCCAGCCGGTGGCGACGGACAGCCCGACGCGGCCGTGCGACAGGTTGTCCACGACCGCCCAGTCCTCGGCGACCCGCAGCGGATGGTGCAGCGGCAGGACGACGCTCCCGGCCCGGATCGCGATCCGCTCGGTCGCGACGGCCAGCGCGGCACTGAGCACCGGCGGGCTCGGGAACACCTGCCCCACCTGCTGGAAGTGCCGCTCGGGCGTCCACACGGCGTGGAACCCGAGCCGGTCGGCGGCACGCGCGACGGCGAGGATGTCCTCGTACGCCCCCGCGTGCCCCCCGAATCCGCCGCCGGAGCGGGCCACGGGGGAGGAGCCGTCGGCCGTGCGTGTCCGCGTGCTGCTGTTCGTGCCCGCGCCGGTGCTGGTGCCGGTGCCGGCGCTGGGGCCTGCGCCCAGCCCTGCCTTCGTGCGCGCGCCCGCTGCGGCGCCCGCGCCCGGGGCTCCGTTCAAGCCCGCGCCTGTGCCGGTGCCCGCGCCGGCACCTGCCGTGCGGCCGCCACTGCCGGAACCTCCGCCGCCCGCAGCGGAATCGCCGCCCGCGGGCGACGCCGCCGCGCCCGCCGCGTCCGCGCCGAAGAACATCACGCTCAGGTCCACGGCTCCTCCTGCCGCTGCCGGGGCACCCGCGGCCGCCGGGGGATCGGTGCCGGGCCGTCCGCGGGGGCGGCCGCCTCCAGGGCGGCGGCGAGCGCGGCCACGGTCGGCGCCTGGAAGATCTGCGCCGCGGTGACGGCGCCGCCCGCCCCGTCGCCGGTCAGCCGCGCGGCGACACGCACCGCCCGCAGGGAGTTGCCCCCCAGGGCGAAGAAGTCGTCGTGGAGCCCGACCTCCGCCACCCCGAGGACGTCCCGCCACACGGACGCGATCCGCCGCACGGTCCCGCTGTCCGGGCTCGCGCCCCGCACGTCGGGGACGCCCTCCGCCGCGGTCGCCGCCCCGGCCCGCCGGGGCAGGGCGGGCAGCCCCGGCTCCGAGACCCGGACGTCCGGGTCCGCGGCCGCGCTCCGCAGCATGCGGACGAACGCGTCGGCGAGCCACTCCGCCGTCTCCCGGCCCAGCGCGGCCGCGCGGTACTCGAGGGTGATCGCCAGCCCCTCGGGCGCACCGGACGACGCGTAGTGGTCGGTCACGTCGACCAGGAGCCCGAAGCGCGCCGATCCCGTGCGGACCACCTCGACGGAGGCGTCCACCCCCGGCAGGTCCACCTCCGCGCGGGCGTTGTTCTGCAGGGCCAGCACCACGTCCGTGAACGGCTGCCGCCCCGGCCGCCGCACCGGGTTGAGAGCGTCGACGACCTCCTCGAACGGCACGTCCTGGTGCGCGAGCGCCGACAGGTCGGTGTCCCGTACGCGCACCAGCAGCTCCCGCAGCGTCGGGTCGCCGGAGGCGTCGGCCCGCAGCACCAGCAGGTTGACGAAGAAGCCGACCACGTCGTCCACGGTCCCGTCGGTCCCGCGCCCCGCGACCGGCGCGGCGACCGCCGTGTCGTCCCCCGCCCCGGCGCGGGCGAGGACGGCGGCCAGCGCCGCGTGCAGCACCATGAAGAGCGTCGCCCCGTGTTCCCGGCCCAGCGCGACCAGCCGCTCGTGCGCCCCCGCGTCCAGGGCCCGCACCACCGTGCCGGCGTCCGCCCGCCCGGAGTCGTCCGCGCGCCAGGGAAGTTCCGGCGCCCTCACCCCGTCCAGCGCCTTGCGCCAGTGGGCGAGCCCGCCGTCCGGCAGGCCGCCCGCCCGCTCCCGCCGGCGCCGCGCGTGCTCGGCGTACCCGACCGGGAGCGGGGGCAGCGCCTTGCCCGCGTACGCCCGCGACAGGTCGCGGAACAGCGGCGGCAGCGACCAGCCGTCGGCGGCGATGTGGTGCATCACCAGCAGCAGGGCGTGCTCGTCCGGGCGCTCCCGCACGGTGAACAGCACGGCGTGCACGGGAAGTTCGGTGCCGAGGTCGAACCGGTACCGGGCCGCCTCGCCGATCCGCGCCTCCAGCTCCTCGCCCGGCACGACCCGGTGCGTGAACCGCGGCCGCGCCGCGTCCCCGGTCAGCACCCGCGGCACCGGCTCGCCGTCCACCGCGTCGAACACCGTCCGCAGGGCCTCGTGCCGCGCCACGACCACGCCGAGCGCGGCCTCCAGCGCGCCGGCGTCCACGGGGCCGCGCAGCCGGGCCAGCATGGGCATGGTGTACGCGACGCCCGCGTCGAGCTGGTCCAGGAACCACAGCCTGCGCTGGGCGTCCGACACGGCCGGACCGCTCTCCCCGTCACCCGCGCGCGCAGGACCCGCACCCGAGCCCGAACCCGAGCCCGAACCCGAACCCGCACCCGAGCCCGAACCCGAACCCGCACCCGAGCCCGAACCCGAACCCGCACCCGAGCCCGAACCCGAACCCGCACCCGAGCCCGAACCTGCATCCGAGCCCGTGTCCGGGGCCTCCCCGGCCGGTACGGCCACCGATGTCAGCCGGGACGCCAGCTTCGCCGGGGTCGGCGCCTCGAACAGGGTCCGTACGCCGACCTCGGCGCCCAGCACCGCGTGGATACGGCCCAGCAGGCGCGCGACCAGCAGCGAATGGCCGCCCAGCGCGAAGAAGTCGTCGTCGGCGCCGACGGACGGGACGCCCAGCACGTCGGCGAAGAGCGCGCACAGCGCCTGCTCGCGCTCGTCGCCCGGCCGGCGACCGCCGCCCGCGGGCCCCTCCGGCGCGGGCAGCGCCGCCCGGTCCAGCTTGCCGTTCGGCGTCAGCGGCAACGCGTCGAGCACCACGACCGCGTCCGGCACCAGATGGCGGGGCAGCACGCTCGCGGCGTACTCCCGTAACTCCGCCGCGACCGCCGTCCGTGTCCGCGCGGCCGCCTCCGTCCCGGCTTCCCTCCCGGCTTCCGTCCCGGCCCCCGTCCTCGTTTCCGCCCGCGCCTCCGTGTCGTGGGCGCCGTCGTCCCCCCGGCGCCCGACGACGTACGCGACGAGCTGCCGCTCACCGGTGGCGTCCTCGCGGGCGACGACGGCGACCCGCCCCACGCCCGGGCGGCGCCCCAGGACGGCCTCGACCTCGCCCGGCTCCACCCGGAAGCCCCGGATCTTGACCTGGGCGTCCGCGCGGCCCACGAATTCGAGCACCCCGTCCGCGCGGCGCCGCACCAGGTCGCCGGTGCGGTACATGCGGGTGCCCGCCGGACCGTACGGGTCGGCGGTGAACCGCTCCGCGCTCGCCCCCGGCCCGCCCGCGTAGCCGAGCGCCAGCCCGGCCCCCGCGGCGTACAGCTCCCCGACCGTGCCGTCCGGGACGGGCCGCAGCCGCGCGTCGAGGACGTACACCCGCTTGCCGTGCAGCGGCCGCCCGATGGGCACGCCCGCGGCACCGTCCCGCACGTCGGCGGCGGTGATCCGGTGCGTGGTGAGGAACACCATCCCCTCCACCGGCCCGTACCCGTTGCTCAGCCGCAGCCCGGGCCACCGCTCCAGCGCCCGCGCCACGTGTCCGGCCGACAGGGCCTCCCCGCCGACGAGGACCTCGCGCACACCGTCCAGCGCCCGCGGATACTCGTCCACGACCACGTTGAAGAGACCGGCGGACAGATACACCGAGGTGACGCCGTGCTCGGCGACGAGACGGCCCACCACCACCGGGTCGGGCCGCTGCCCCGGATGCAGGACGCAGGTCCCGCCGTTCAGCAGCGGCCCCCACAGCTCCAGCGCGAACGCGTCCCACGACACGGGCGCGGCCTGCAACCACACCGCCCCGGGACCGAAGGAGGCGAAGTCCTGGCCCGTCAGGGTGGCGGTGACGGCGTGGTGGGAGGCGACGATCCCCTTGGGCCGCCCGGTGGACCCGGAGGTGAACATCACGCACGCCGCGTCCCGGTCCGCGCGCCGCGGCTCCCCGCCGCCCGTGTCCGGGCCCCGCGCGGCCCCGCGTACGGCGGACGCACCGCCCGCCGCCACGTCGATGCGCGCGCCGTGCTCCCAGCGCGCCCCCGCCCCGTCGACGACCAGCCGCACCCCCGCGTCGGCGGCCATCGCGCGCAGCCGCACCGCCGGGAAGTCGGGGTCGAGCATCACGTACGCGGCGCCCGCCCGCAGCGTGCCCAGCAGGGCGACCACCATCGCGGCGGACCGCTCCAGGTATACGCCCACCCGCCCGCCCCGCGCCACCCCGCGGACGGCCAGCGCCCCCGCGAACCGGCCGGCGGCCTCGTCGAGCTGCCGGTACGTCAGCCGGTCGGCGCCGTGCACGAGCGCCACGGCACCGGGCGTGCGCCGCGCCTGCCGGGCGAACAGCTCGTCCAGACACGCCATGTCACGCGCCGCCGACGACGCCGGCCGGCCGTAAGTCGGTCCAGTGCGTCTCGACGTACGCGACGGCGTCCCGCCGGGGGCTCGCGCCGAGGGCGACGGTCCATCCGGCCGGCACGTCGATGCCGTCCGGCCACAGCGAGTGCTGCCCCTCGTCGTTGACGAGCACCAGGTACAGCCCGTCCTCGTCCTCGAACGGATTGGTGGGAACGTCGCTCATCCCTCTTCCCCCTTCGTCGGCTGCGCGTCGGGCAGCAGTACGTCGATGTCGCGCACGGAGCGCCGCGCGAGCCCCCACAGGGCCACGCCGATGCCGGAGAGCCCGGCGATGAGGAGCATCGCGGCCATGCCGCTGCCGGGGCCGTCCCCGAGGACCGGCCCGAGCACCACGAACACCCCGCTGCCGGAGGCCGCCTGCGGTTCGAAGACACGGTCGGCGAGCGGACCGGACACGGCGGTGGCCAGGGGTACGGAGATCTGGGAGAGGAACATGACAGCGCCGAAGACCCGGCCGTGCCACTCCTGCTCCACCTTGGTCTGGACGATCGACTGCATGGCCCCGTTGACCAGCGGCATGATCATCGCTCCCGCCAGGATGGCGGCGCACCACCCGACGACCCCGTCGGCCAGGGCCATCGCCACCTGGGCGGACAGGCACATGCCGATGATCCCGGCCATCATGCCGCGCCCCCGGTTGCGGGGCCCGCCCCACGCGGCCATGAGCAGACCGCCCGCGACGCCGCCGATCCCGATGGCGGTGTTGACGCTCGCCAGCGCCGCGGGATCGTTCCCGGTCCGGGCGAGCACCATGGGCTGCACGGCGGCGAACCCGAAGACCATCACCAGGTTCACCACGCAGAACGTCAGGATCAGATCGCGCAGGCCCGGCTTGTGGAACAGATGGGCCAGCCCCTCCCCGGCCTCCCGCAGGATCCGCTTGCGCGCCGCGGCGGGCGCGCGCCCCGCACCGTCCCCCGCGAACCGCACGACCCGGACGGCCACCAGGGCGAGCACGAAACTGACCAGGTCGGCGACGAGGATGAAGCCCACCCCGGACAGCGCCACCAGGACCCCGCCCAGCGCGGGACCGGCGACCTCGGCCGTGCTCTTGGCGCTCGCCAGCATCCCGTTGGCGCGCTGCAACTGGTCCGCGCGCACCAGCATCGGCACGGCCGACGCCATCGCGGGGAACTGGAAGGCCGCGGACACACCGAGCAGCGCGACGGCCGGGTACACCTGCCACGCCCGCAGCCCGCCGCCGGCGAAGTGCAGCGCGCACAGCGCGGCGACCACCAGGAGTCCGCCGGCATCGGCCAGCTGGAGCGCGGCCCGCTTGCTGCACCGGTCGATCAGCGCGCCCGCCACCGGGGAGAACAGCACCTGCGGCAGCAGCGCGCACAGCGAGAGCATGGTGACGGCGGTGGCCCGCTCACCCGCGGACCAGGCTTCGATGATGAAAGCGAACCGGAGCACGGAGTTGCCGACCAGCGACACCACCTGCCCGGCCCAGATGACCGAGAATCCCCCCATCCCTGCGAAGCGGCCAGGGCGGTGAGTTCGTGACTCGGAGCCGCCCTCCACACGTAAGGACCTGCGCACGGCTCGAACTTTCGCACAGGAGACCGACTCGATCAACCGTTCTTTGTAGGGTGATGGCACGTCAACACACCACGGGGGAAGAGGACATGGACAGTGACTGGTTCCATCGGTTCGCGCCGGCACCCGGCAGCGGACCACGGCTGTTCTGCTTTCCGCACGCGGGCGGCGCCGCCGTCGCCCACCGGGCGCTGAGCCTGCGGCTGGCCCCGGACGCCGACGTCCTGGTGGCCCAGTACCCGGGCCGTCACAGCCGCCGCGCCGAGCCGTCGCTGGACGACATCGGCCGCCTGGCGGACGCCCTGGCCGGCGCCCTGGGGCCGCTGTGCGACCGGCCCTTCGCCTTCTTCGGCCACAGCATGGGCGCCCTCGTCGCCTACGAGATCACCCGGGAGCTGGAGCGCCGGGGCATGACCGGCCCGCGCCACTTGTTCCTGTCCGGCCGGGCCGCACCGACACCGCACGGGAACGGCTTCGACCGGCTCACCACCGACGAGGAGATCATCGCGAGGATCCGCCTGCTCGGCGGCACGGTCGACGGGATCCTCGACAACACCGAGCTGATGGAGATCGTGATGCCACCCCTGCGCGCCGACTACCGGGCGCTCCGCTCCTACACCTGGCAGCCCGGCCCGCCGCTGCACACCCCGATGACCGTGCTCGTCGGCGACAGCGACCCGGTGGTCCCCGTCGAGTCCGCCGCCGCGTGGCGGGAGCTCACCACCGCCGGAGCCGCGCTGCACACCCTGCCCGGCGGGCACTTCTACCTCGACGAACGCACCGAGGAGGTGGCCGGCATCGTCCGCGCCACCCTCGGCTCCCTCGCCCTGTCCGGCCGCACCGTGGACGCCGTCTGATGGCGGGCGGCCGACTGCTGGCGGTCAGCGACCTGCACGTACGGTACGACGAGAACCGCAAGATCGTCGACGGGCTGCGGCCGCAGACGGACGACGACTGGCTGCTGGTGGCCGGCGACGTCAGCGAGACCGTCGAGGACATCGAATGGACGCTGCGCCTGCTGCGCGACCGGTTCGCGCACGTGGTGTGGGCGCCCGGCAACCACGAGCTGTGGACCACCCCCGGTGACCCCGTGCAACTCCGCGGCGAACAGCGCTACGCGCACCTCGTGGAGCTGTGCCGGGAACTGGGCGTCACCACGCCCGAGGACCCGTACCCGGTGTGGGAGGGCGAGGGCGGCCCCGTCGCGATCGCCCCGCTGTTCCTCCTGTACGACTACACCTTCCGCCCCGCCGGCGCGCGCACCCACCAGGAGGCCATGCGGCTCGCCGAGGACGCGGGCGTGGTCTGCACCGACGAGTTCTACCTGCACCCGGACCCGTACCCGAGCCGGCAGGCCTGGTGCCGCGCCCGCGTACGGGCGACCGAGGCCCGGCTCGCCGAGGTCCCGCCGGAGCTGCCGACCGTGCTGATCAACCACTTCCCGCTGGTGCGCGAACCCACCCGCGTCCTGCGCTACCCGGAGTTCGCCCTGTGGTGCGGCACCGAGGCCACCGAGGACTGGCCGGTACGGTTCCGGGCGGCGGCGGTCGTCTACGGCCACCTCCACATCCCGCGCCTGATCGTGCGGGACGGCGTCCCGCACCACGAGGTGTCGCTCGGCTACCCGCGCGAATGGACGTCCCGCTCCGCCGCTCCCACCCTGCCGGTACGCATCCTGGGGACCACACGATGATCGAAGAACTCCTCCCGCCCTCGGTCTCCGCGGTGGAATCCTTCGCCGACGACACCACCGACACCCTCTTCCCGGAGGAGGCCGCGCTGGTGGCCCGGGCGGTGGAGACCCGCCGCCGCGAGTTCGCCACGGTCCGCCGCTGCGCCCGCGAGGCCCTCGCCAAACTGGGCGCACCGGCCGCGCCGATCCTGCCCGACCCGAAGGGCGCCCCGGGGTGGCCGTCCGGCTTCATCGGGTCCATGACCCACTGCGCCGGCTACCGCGCGGCCGCCGTCGCCCCCGGCACCGCCCTCGCCGCCCTCGGCATCGACGCGGAACCCAACCTGCCCCTCCCCGACGACGGTGTGACGGCCCTGGTGACCCTCCCCGAGGAGCGCCCCCACCTGGCGGCCCTGGCGGCGCGGCATCCCGAGGTCAACTGGGACCGGCTGCTGTTCAGCGCCAAGGAGACCGTCTACAAGGTCTGGTACCCGCTGACGCGCCGCTGGCTCGACTTCCACGAGGCCACGATCACCATGGACCCCGCCTCCTCCACCTTCACGGCCCGCATCCTGGTCGACGCGCCCTTCACCACCCTCACGGGCAACTGGCTGTCCCGCGATGGCCTGCTGGTGACGGCGGCGACGAAAACCTGAGGCCGCAACGCACGGCAGTGCGATAACGTCCTGCCATACGAAGGGGGATTCGTGGCGAAGCTCAACCAGATCATCGCCGTGGAAAAGGGTGTCAAGAGCAAGTCGTTCCAGGACATCACCGCGGCCCACCACACCGTGCAGAAGCCCGCACTGCTGGCCGGCATCTCGCGTACGTACCAGCCGAAGGACGAGGAGGGCGAGCAGCTTCCGCCCGAGTCCACCCGGGTGCAGGTCAAGGCCGAGGACGTGCTGCGGGAGATGTCCGCGTCGCTGACCCGGCTGTTCGACGTGACCGCGACGAAGGACTGGGCCAACTGCTCGGCCCGCGCGGACGTGGTCGTCGACGGGCGGACCATCGTCGCCGAGGTCCCGGTGAGCTACCTGCTCTTCCTGGAGAAGCAGCTGACCGACCTGCACACCTTCGTGAAGAAGCTCCCGGTGCTGGACGCCGCCGAGTCCTGGTCGCTCGACCCGTCGACGGACTGGTGGAAGACGGACCCGGTCCGCACGATCCGCACGAAGAAGGTCCCGCGCAACCACGTGAAGGCGGAGGCGACCGACAAGCACCCGGCGCAGGTCGAGGTGTACTACGAGGACGTCCCGATCGGTTACTGGACGACGGTGAAGTTCTCGGGCGCCCTCCCGGCCCGGCGCGTCAACGAGCTGCTGGAGCGGGTGGAGAAGCTCCAGCAGGCGGTGAAGTTCGCCCGCGAGGAGGCCAACGGCACGGAGGTCACGGACCGCCGCGTCGGCGACGCGGTGTTCGGCTACCTGTTCGGCTGAGGCCCCAGGTGGCACCCACGATCGCCCCCGCGTGAGAGCGCGGGGGTGCGCAACAGGCGCGGCCCGGAATGAGGCCCGGGACCGCGTGATGGGCGCAAGCTGAAACTGACGTTCAGCCTGAAACGACGCGGCACAGGTGAAGGTTCGAGTCCTTCCCCCGGCACTCACGGGCCGGGGTGGCCCAACATGGCAGAGGCAACCGCGATCAATCTCAGACTCTCGCTCCAGTCTCAGCATCGCCACCGATCGCCAGATCGACCGAGGACGGACGAACGCCGCCGGATGCTGGTTCGACTCCGGCCTGCACCTCTCGCGGTGCGGTAGTTCAAAGGAAGAACACGACGGCCTGATGACTGATCCGTCCTCTTAAACGCCACTGGCGTGCACAACGGGTGGCATCCCCAGGGGCCCGGGAGCTGGATACGACTCCCGGGCTCCGCCACGCCCGCACAACCCCTTCCACATCACGTCGCGGACATGCCACTGTGTCCCCGACGTACCAGCCGTAGGGGGGATCGGCGTGTGGGAGCAGTTGCCCGCCCTGGCCGGCGTCCTCGTGGGAGCGGTCGGCTCCTACGTGGCGACCAGCCTCACGGAGCGGAGCCGGTGGCGCCGGGCCAAGGCCGAACGCTGGGACCAGAAACGCCTGGACACCTACGCGGCGTACGCGAACACCCTGAAGCACCAGATCAACCTCGCCCAGCGCATAGGCGCGGCACGGGGCTTCCAGCACGCGGTGGACCCCCTGCCCCCGGACGAGGGCATCCCCCAACTCGCCGAGGCCGAGGCGCGCCGCGCGGCGGAATGGGAATCGGTCCTGCTCGTCGGCGACGCCGAGACCATCGCCGCGGCCCGCACGTGGCACGAAGCGGTGTGGAACGTCGAGCTCTATGCCCGGGGCCTGAAGGACGACCCGGCCGGCTGGGAGAAGGCGGTCCGCCACATGAGCCAGGCCCGCGACGACTTCTACGCCCTGGCGCGCCGCGACCTGGGCATCACGGGCCCGCCACCCCCGTCGGGCAACTGGCCGCGGGTGTGGGAGCAGCGGGAGGGGGAGGGCTGAGAGCCGGCGGGGCGGCACGAGCTCAGCCAGACGACGCTGCCGCAGTGGGGACGGGCAACCGGCGACCGCCCATCGTGAGACGGACCGCACGGCCGTCGGCCCACGCATCGTGCCCTTGCTCCCAGGGAGACCCGCGTGTCACACCTTGATGACGGTGACACGTCCGCCGCACAGGGCGGCGAGGTCTTCGGGATCGGATGTGAGGACAGTGACCGGTCCTGGTGCGGCCAGGGCCGTAGCGGCGAGCATGGCGTCGATGGCGTACTTGTGGCCGTGCAGGCCGGCGTCGGCGAGAAGGGCAGCGGCGTGGCGGGCGATCGGTTCGGTGACCGGTTCGACGACCAGGCGGGAGAGGGTCCACTCAAGGGCCGGGCGGTTGATGCGCGGGTGGACCACCTCGACAAGGGTGGCCGATGAAGTGATCACGCGCAGGTCGTCCGCGCGGGCCAGAGCGAGCCAGCTGGTGACCGCTCGGTTGCGCAGAACGGCCTTGGCCAGCCCCTCGCTGTCGAGAACGAGGGTGCCACCCGGCACGGCGGGGGAGCGGCTCACGCTGCGCTGGCTCCGCCCTGTGTCTGCGCACGTCGTGCCTCCGCGAGCTGATCGCGCAGGGCCTGGACCTCATCGTCGGAGATGGGTCCGTGCTCGGCTTCGGCGACGCCGATGAGCTCGTTGAGGTTGTCCCGCTCGATCTGCCGGGCAACGGCCGCAGCGACGTACGCGGAAAGCCCGGAAGGCCCGCTGCGAGCCTTGGCGGCTTCGGCGATATCGCGCGGCATGGTGATCGAGTACTTGCCGGTAGGCTCACTCATGCGATCCATCCTACCTTTTATCCTCCCCCTAGGTAAGCAGCGTAACCGGAAGGACACAAGTGGACTCGGCGAGGACCTTCACGCCGGGGGAAATTGCGACCGGTGTCGGGGAAGGGCAGGGCGGACTCGAAGGAACGCCATGACAGCGCGGACTTACGGGCCGGCCCATGTGGCCCGCGCTCGGTGCGGCTCCGCGCCGACCCTTCTCCCCAGCGGGCAAGGCCACCCATTCGTCGCTTGTCGGGGACGACGTCGCGGGAAGGGTGCCAGGCACCAGCTTCCGGACGGGGCGGAGGCCTGGAGATGGAGAGCAAGATTCCTTGACGGGTGTGACCGCTCATCAAGTACCCCTCATGCCCGACCAGCGCCGGGCAACGACGAAGGGTCGGACTCAGTGAGGCCGGGACCGACCCAACGTTCTTGGCACTTCGTCAAGTCAGCAGGGAATCGCGCTGGCATATTGGATGGCCCCCGGCACCATTCGCACCTGCGCACACGGCTCCGGAGGGCGCTTCGTCCGTCGGCGTAAGGCCTGGTCGAGGTCGTGTGGTTCCTGCCCAGACCTCAGCCGGTCCACAGGTGGTCCACGGCTTCCGTCCGAGTCTTGCCCGTCCATAGGAGGCGTCGCAGACTGTCCTCCTCTGCCCCACGGCAGTGGGTAGCCTCGCGGCATGACGACCTGGACGACGTTGGCACACCTCCACCACTTCGAGCCATGTAACATGGCTCAACGCCGGTGTCGACCCCACCGAGGTGGCCGAGCGCGCCGGCAACAGCGTGGAGGTTTTGCTGACCCGCTATGCCAAGTGCCTCGACGGACGGCAAGACGTCGCCAACCGGCGTATTGAGGATCTGTTGCGCGAGTACGAGTGATCGCAGACGACGGTAGCCCCGATGCCCCCGGACTTGTTCCGGGGGCATCGGCATGCCTTGGCCGAGAGGGGCGTTCCTGTCCTCAGGAATTCCGCGCCGGTGGCTCCGGGGTGTATGTCGGGCCGGGCCATGAAGTAAGGCCGGCTTCCATCACTCGTTCAGAGGCGCCTCTCATGCGCATTACGCGCATGATGCCCAGAGTTGACCACGACAAGTTGCGTCTACTTACAGGGGTAAAGGATCATGCCGACGTTTGTTGCGCTGCTGAACTGGACCGACCAGGGAGTCCGCGGCTACAAGGACACCCCGCAACGCGCCGAAGCCTTCACGGCAGCGGCTCAGAAGCTCGGGGTGAAGGTCCTGAACCTCTTCTGGACCGTCGGCCCGTACGACATCGTGGCTGTCGTGGAGGCGCCCGACGACGAGACTGCCACCGCAGTACTCCTACAGGTCGGCGCGTTGGGCAACGTCCGTAGCACGACCCTGCGAGCCTTCGGCCGGGAGGAGATGGACCGCATCATCGCCAAAGCCACTGGCTGAGGGACTTCCCCGTCGAGGTTCTGTTGGTGCGAGTGACACGCTCAAGGCGGTACCGCCCAAGGCCCCTGGACCTGTCCGGGGCCTTGGGGGACCGGGTATGACCTGCGCTTACGTCCCAAGATCCCGTCCACGCCTCGTCCACAGACCCCGACATACGGCCGCTGCGGGCGGCACACGGCTGCAGATACGCGAAGACCCCGGCCTCAGCGTTTCCGCTGGTGACGGGGTCTTTGGGCACCTCATGCAGGGTGCCCCCGGCAGGATTCGAACCTGCGCACACGGCTCCGGAGGCCGTTGCTCTATCCCCTGAGCTACGGGGGCGTTCGCCGCGCTTGGCGGCGACGGGTAGAACCCTACCAGCTCCGGGGCGGTGCCTGTGAACAGGTATTTCCGGAGGGCGACACGCGCGCTGTCGCCCGTGCGGGGTGGAAGTGGGGAAAACCCGGACGCAGGGCCGGATCGCGACCTACTCTCGAGTTGTGTCAGGCGTCTCCGGCCGGGTGCTCGTCGTGGACGACAACAGAGTCATCCGGCAGCTGATCAGGGTCAATCTCGAGCTTGAGGGCTTCGAGGTCGTGACTGCGGCCGACGGTGCCGAGTGTCTGGAAGTCGTGCACCGCGTCTGCCCGGATGTCGTCACGCTCGATGTCGTCATGCCGCGCCTCGACGGACTGCGGACCGCCGCGCGGCTCCGTGAGGATCCCAGAACCGTCCACCTGCCGGTGGCGATCATCAGTGCCTGCACCCAGCAGGAGGTGGACGGCGGTCTCGCCGCCGGTGTGGACGCCTTCCTCGCGAAGCCCTTCGAGCCCAACGACCTCATCCGGGTCGTGCAGCAGCTCATGCACCAGGAGCCGCCGCAACCGCCCCTCGACGGCCGGCGCGGCGCCGGGCGGGCCGGCAGCACCTGGAGCTGAGCCAGAGGACCCGGCACCGCGGAGTCCCGTTTCGTGTCGTCAGGCCGCGCCCCGGCGCACCCGTCCGCCGCGCCGCCCGCGCCCAGCGCCGCCCGTCCCGACCGGAACCGCCGCCTCTTGCAGCACCTCGCCCCTCCCGGACCGGCGTGCCGCCACCGCGGGAGCCCGCCCAGCCGCGCCCCGCCCAGCCCTCGCCCCCAGCCCCAGC
>NZ_KL591016.1:0-2867 GCF_000716335.1 Streptomyces sp. NRRL S-118
GGACCGGGTGATCATTCGTTTTGCGGGTGATTCCGGGGATGGTATGCAGTTGACGGGTGACCGTTTCACGTCGGAGACGGCGTCTTTCGGGAATGATTTGTCGACGCTGCCGAATTTTCCGGCGGAGATCCGGGCTCCTGCCGGGACGCTTCCGGGGGTGTCGTCGTTCCAGTTGCATTTCGCGGACCATGACATTCTGACTCCGGGTGACGCGCCGGATGTGCTGGTCGCGATGAACCCGGCGGCGTTGAAGGCGAATCTCGGTGATGTGCCGCGGGGCGGTGAGATCATCGTGAACACCGATGAGTTCGCCAGGCGGGCGATGGCGAAGGTGGGGTATGAGACCTCGCCTTTGGAGGACGGGACGCTGGAGGGTTATCGCGTTCATCCGGTGCCGCTGACGACGCTGACGGTCGAGGCGCTGAAGGACTTCGGTCTGTCGCGCAAGGAGGCCGAGCGGAGCAAGAACATGTTCGCGCTGGGGCTGCTGTCGTGGATGTATCACCGGCCCACGGAGGGCACGGAGAGGTTCCTGCGGTCGAAGTTCGCGAAGAAGCCGCAGATCGCCGAGGCGAACGTGGCGGCGTTCCGGGCGGGCTGGAATTTCGGGGAGACGACCGAGGACTTCGCGGTCTCCTATCAGGTCGCTCCGGCGACGCAGGCGTTTCCCGCGGGGACGTATCGCAACATCTCGGGGAACCTGGCCCTGTCCTACGGGCTGATCGCCGCCTCACAACAGGCGGACCTGCCGTTGTATCTGGGGTCGTATCCGATCACTCCGGCGTCGGACATCCTGCACGAGCTGTCACGGCACAAGAACTTCGGTGTGCGGACCTTCCAGGCGGAGGACGAGATCGCCGGTATCGGCGCGGCGCTGGGCGCGGCGTTCGGCGGGTCGCTGGCGGTGACGACGACGTCCGGCCCGGGGGTGGCGCTCAAGAGCGAGACGATCGGGCTGGCGGTGTCGCTGGAGCTGCCGCTGCTGATCGTGGACATCCAGCGCGGCGGCCCCTCGACCGGCCTGCCGACCAAGACCGAGCAGGCGGACCTGCTGCAGGCCATGTACGGGCGCAACGGCGAGGCCCCGGTCCCGGTGGTGGCGCCACGCACCCCCGCGGACTGCTTCGACGCGGCCCTGGAGGCCGCCCGGATCGCGCTCGCCTACCGCACCCCGGTGTTCCTGCTGTCCGACGGCTACCTGGCCAACGGCTCCGAACCGTGGCGGATCCCCGAACCCCCGGAGCTGCCCGACCTGCGGGTGCGGTTCGCCACCGGGCCCAACCACACCCTGCCCGACGGCAGCGAGGTGTTCCGGCC
This sequence comes from Streptomyces sp. NRRL S-118, assembly GCF_000716335.1. Classification (GTDB taxonomy): domain Bacteria; phylum Actinomycetota; class Actinomycetes; order Streptomycetales; family Streptomycetaceae; genus Streptomyces. Next base: position 1,318 of record NZ_KL591016.1, read on the forward strand.
CTACCAGCGCGACCCGCAGACCCTGGCCCGCCCCTGGGCGGTGCCCGGCACACCCGGCCTGGAACACCGCATCGGCGGCATCGAAAAACAGGACGGCACGGGCAACATCTCCTACGACCCGGCCAACCACGACTTCATGGTCCGCACCCGCCAGGCCAAGATCGACGGCATCGACGTCCCCCCGCTGGACGTCGACGACCCGGGCGGCGCCCGCACCCTCGTCCTGGGCTGGGGATCGACCTACGGCCCCATCACCGCCGCCGTACGCCGCATCCGCAAGGACGGCGGCCGCATCGCCCAGGCCCACCTGCGCCACCTCAACCCCTTCCCCCGCAACCTCGGCGACGTCCTGGCCCGCTACGACAAGGTCGTCATCCCCGAGATGAACCTCGGCCAGCTGGCCGCCCTCATCCGCGCGAAATACCTCATCGACGCACACAGCTACAACCAGGTCAACGGCATGCCGTTCAAGGCCGAGCAGCTCGCCCGCGCCCTGAAGGAGGCCACCGATGTCTGAGGCACTCAAACTCGTCCCCAAAGCCGAAACCGCCCAGTCCACGAAGGACTTCAAGTCCGACCAGGAAGTGCGCTGGTGCCCCGGATGCGGCGACTACGCCATCCTCGCCGCCGTCCAGAGCTTCATGCCCGACCTCGGCCTGGCCCGGGAGAACATCGTCTTCGTCTCCGGCATCGGCTGCTCCTCCCGCTTCCCGTACTACATGAACACCTACGGGATGCACTCCATCCACGGCCGCGCACCGGCCATCGCCACCGGACTGGCCTCCTCCCGCCCCGACCTGTCGGTCTGGGTCGTCACCGGCGACGGCGACGCCCTGTCCATCGGCGGCAACCACCTCATCCACGCCCTGCGGCGCAACGTCAACCTCAAGATCCTGCTGTTCAACAACCGCATCTACGGCCTGACCAAGGGCCAGTACTCCCCCACCTCCGAGGTCGGCAAGATCACCAAGTCGACCCCGATGGGATCACTGGACGCGCCCTTCAACCCGGTGTCGCTGGCGATCGGCGCCGAGGCGTCGTTCGTGGCCAGAACGGTCGACTCCGACCGCAAACACCTCACCGAGGTCCTGCGGGCCGCCGCCGACCACCCCGGCACCGCGCTCGTGGAGATCTACCAGAACTGCAACATCTTCAACGACGGCGCCTTCGACGCCCTGAAGGACAAGGACCGGGCCCAGGACGCCGTGATCCGCCTGGAACACGGCCGGCCCATCCGCTTCGGCCGGGACAACACCAAAGGCGTCGTCCGCGACACCACCACCGGGGACCTCAAGGTCGTCACCGTCACACCCGACAACGAAACCGACGTACTGGTCCACGACGCCACCACCACCAGCCCCACCACCGCCTTCGCCCTCTCCCGCCTCGCCGACCCCGACACCCTCCACCACACCCCCATCGGCGTCTTCCGCAGCGTCACCCGCCCCGTCTACGACACCCTCATGGCCGACCAGCTCGACACCGCCATCGAACAACACGGCAAGGGCGACCTCACCACACTCCTCACCGGCAACGACACCTGGACAGTC
>NZ_KL591016.1:2998-103221 GCF_000716335.1 Streptomyces sp. NRRL S-118
GACCTCACCACACTCCTCACCGGCAACGACACCTGGACAGTCGTCGGATAGCGGAAGCGAAACCGCTGCGACACGACGAACGAGGGGCGTCCTCCCCGGGAGGGCGCCCCTCTGGCGTGCGCACCCTGTCCGTGTGCGCACCGTGTCCGTGTGCGCACCGTGTCCGTGTCCCGGTTGGACCCGCACGACCGGGTGCGGCCCGCCCGACCCGCAGGGCGGTCGTCACGGCACGGCCGGTATCACCGGTCCAGTGGGCTGTCGGTCTGCTGCTGCTTGGCCCTGTCGTACGCGGCGCGTGCCTCCACGACGTCGCCCAGCCTTCGCTCCGTCCAGCGCGCCAGGCCCCAGACCTGCTCGGCCGCCTCCTTGCCGAGCTGCGTGAGCGAGTAGTCCACCCGCGGCGGGATGACGGGCCGGGCATCGCGGTGGACGAAGCCGTCCCGCTCCAGGGTCTGGAGCGTCTGGGCGAGCATCTTCTCGCTCACCCCTCCGATGGTGCGGCGCAGCTCGCTGAACCGGTACGACCGCTCGAGCAGGGCAGCGAGGACGAGCACGCCCCAGCGGCTGGTGACGTGTTCCAGGACGAGCCGGGAGGGGCACATGCGCTCGTTGACATTCGGTGCGCTAACGCTCATGCCAGTACCTTACTTCAAAGTGGGTACTTTCAAATAGTTAGCGCTCCCCCTACGGTCGATGGCGAAGCGACAGGAACAGCAACGGAGACCATCCATGAGCATCGTCATCACCGGCGCCACCGGACAGCTCGGCCGCCTCGTCATCGCCGAGCTGCTGGAGCGGGGTGTCCCGGCGGCCGGTATCGCAGCCGTCGTACGCGACAAGCAGAAGGCCGCCGACCTGGCGGAGCGCGGCATCGAGCTGCGGATCGCCGACTACAACCGGCCCGAGAGCCTGGCCGGCGCGTTCGGGGCCGGTGACCGCGTCCTGCTGATCTCCGGCAGCGAGGTGGGGCAGCGCGTGCCGCAGCACGCCGCCGTCATCAGCGCGGCCAAGGCGGCGGGCGTCGCGCAGCTCGCGTACACGGGCGTCCTCGGCGGCCCCGACGCGGACTTCGAGCTGGCCGCCGAACACAAGGCGACCGAGCGACTGATCCTCGACTCCGGTGTGCCGTACACGCTCCTGCGCAACGGCTGGTACACCGAGAACTACACCGCCCGCCTCGCCACGGTCCTGGAGCACGGCGCCGTCGTGTCCAACACCGGCGAGGGCCGCGTCGCCTCCGCCGCCCGCGCCGACTACGCGGCCGCGGCCGCCGTCGTCCTGACCGGCGAGGGCCACCTGGGCACGGTGTACGAGCTGAGCGGCGACGTGGCGTGGTCGATGAGCGAGTACGCCGCCGAGGTCACCCGCCGGTCCGGCAGGACGGTGGTCCACCGCGACGTCCACGCCGAGGCGCATCTCGCGGTGCTCACCGGCGCGGGCGTCCCGGAGCCGTTCGCCGCGATCCTCGTCGACGTCGACGAAGCCATCCGGCGCGGGCGGCTCGCGGGCACCGGCGGCGACCTGGCGCGGCTGATCGGGCGCCCCACGACGCCGCTCGCCGACACCGTCGCCGAGGCGCTCCGGCAGCTGTGACCGCCCCCACGCAGGCGTCATGACCGTATCGCGATACGGGCATGACAGCCTGTCCCGTCCGGCGCTACCTTCTCCAGAAGGCCCTGGAACCAGCGGCTGCGGAGCAGGACGGGACAGGAGGCGGTCGATGGCGGCGGCGAAGAATGGCGGCGACCAGCGGGCGGGACTCCTGTACGGGATCGGGGCCTACGGCATGTGGGGCCTGGTCCCCCTCTTCTGGCCGCTGCTCAAGCCCGCGGGCGCCGTCGAGATCCTGGCCCACCGGATGGTGTGGTCGCTGGCGGTCGTCGGTATCGCGCTCCTCGCGCTGCGCCGCTGGGGCTGGATACGTGAGCTGCTGCGGCAGCCGCGCAAGCTGGGTCTGATCGCGGTCGCCGCGGCCGTGATCACCGTCAACTGGGGCCTGTACATCTGGTCCGTCAACACCGGCCACGTGGTGGAGTCGTCCCTGGGCTACTTCATCAATCCGCTGGTGACCATCGCCCTGGGCGTCCTGCTCCTCAAGGAGCGGCTGCGGCCCGCCCAGTGGGCGGCGGTGGGGACCGGTTTCGTCGCGGTGGTGGTGCTGACCCTGGGCTACGGGCGTCCGCCGTGGATCTCGCTCACGCTCGCCTGCTCCTTCGCCGTGTACGGCCTGGTGAAGAAGAAGGTCAATCTGGGCGGCCTGGAGTCGCTGGCCGCCGAGACCGCGATCCAGTTCCTGCCCGCCCTCGGCTACCTGCTGTGGCTGGGCTCCCAGGGCTCGGCCACCTTCGGTACGCAGGGCCCGGGGCACGCGGCGCTGCTCGCCGCGACGGGTGTGGTCACCGCCACGCCGCTGGTGTGCTTCGGCGCCGCGGCGATACGGGTGCCGCTGTCGACGCTCGGGCTGTTGCAGTACCTGGCGCCGATGTTCCAGTTCGGGCTGGGCATCCTCTACTTCCACGAGGCCATGCCCCCGGAGCGGTGGGCGGGCTTCTCGCTGGTGTGGCTGGCGCTGTCGGTGCTGACGTGGGACGCGCTGCGCACGTCGCGGCGTACGCGGGCGGAGGCGGCGCGGCTGGCAGCGGCTGCGCGGGCGTCCCGGCCCGCGCGCCCGGCCGACGCCGGCTCGCCGGGGTCCGGGGACTCCCCGGCCACGGCCTCCGAGCCGGCCGCACCGGTGGTTCCGGCGACGGCGGCACCCACGGCTCCGGCGACGGCGGCTCCCGCCGTCGCCGACCCGTCCGGGCAGGCGCCGCGCCGCTGACCCCCCTCAGGTTCGCAGCTCCCCGGCGACCCGCTCCATGACCGCCTTCCAGTGCGTACGGCGCCGTTCGCGCTCCCCGGCATCCGCCAGGTGCTCCTGGTGGAAGCGGAGCACCGTCTTTCCGGGCCCCGTGGCGGAGACGGCGACCTGGATGGTCGTGCCGCCGTAGGTGACGCGGATCCGGTCGCCCGGCCGGTGGCTGCGCACCTCACCGGTGACGCCGTCGGCCGTCTCGTACCGTGCGCCCTTCTCCGTGGGCAGTCCGTCGACCACCCCGAGCCACAGTGCGACGCCCTCAGGGCTCGCGATGAAGTCCCACACGGCGTCGGCCGGCAGGGGCAGGGTCTTCGACACGCCGATCTCCCAGCCGGCGTCCTTCGTCAGTCCGGTCGTACCGCTTGCAGGCATCGGGTCTCCTTCCGGTCCGGTGCGGGCGCGATGGGCCCGGACCTTGTGGCGGTTGCCGCACCGTTCCATCGCGCACCAGCGGCGACGGCCGGGGCGGGAGGTGTCGACGAAGAGCAGGTGGCAGTCGTGGGCGCCGCACTCGCGGATGCGTCGTGCGTACGCGCCGGTGAAAAGGTCGATCGCGTCGCGGGCGACCGTCGACAGCAGCCCGGTCACCGTCCCGGTACCCGGCACCCACTCCCGCGTGCCGTCGGAGGTCATGCGGACGGCGAGCGGCGGCCGGGCGGCGCAGGCGTTGAGCACCGCGACATCCGCCGGATCGGGATCGCGGCCGTGGGCGCGGCGGGAGGCGAGGCCGTGCAGGGCGTCGCGCACCTCCCGTGCGGCGGCCAGGTCCCCGTCGCGGACGTCGAGCCGGAGCCCGGGATCGAGCCGCGAGGCCGCCACCCAGTCCCGCAGCCCGGCCGGGGTGTCCAGCACCTCGTAGCGCGCGAGCGGGCCGGGACCGCCCGTCGTCAGCAACTCCAGGCACAGCGCGCCCGGGTCGAAGCGGTACGGGCGGCCTTCCGGCGTACGCAGGACCAGGCCGGGTCCTCCTGCGCCCCGTTCGGCGGCACCCTCCGCGCTCGCCGCGTCCACCCCGCTCGCCCCGCTCGCCCCGCTCGCCGCGCACGAAACGTCCGGCGCGTTCGTTGCCCTCTCCCTCACGTAACCAATATAAGTGGTTACATGACGACGCTCCACTGGAAACTCGTGATCGACGCCTCCGACCCGCACGCCCAGGCAGAGTTCTGGGCCCAGGCCCTGGGCTACCTCGTCGAGGACAACTCCGCCCAGATCGCCCGGCTCATCACCCTCGGCCATGTCTCGGAGGAGCGGGACACCATCGAGGCACACGGCCGACGGGCCTGGCGGGATCTGGTCGCCGTCCGGCATCCGGACGATCCGTACGACGAAGCGACCGGCATCGGGCACGGACGGCGGCTGCTGTTCCAGCGCGTGCCGGAGGTGAAGACCGTCAAGAACCGTCTCCACCTCGACCTGCACGCCGGCCCCGGGCGGCGGGACGCCGAGGTGACCCGGCTGGAGGGGCTGGGGGCGACCGTACTGCGCCGGGTGGAGGAACCCGGGGGCGAGTGGACCGTGATGGCCGATCCGGAGGGCAACGAATACTGCGTGCAGTGACATGTAACCGACAGATGAACAGTCCGTCCGGTGAGCGAACGCGCGTGTCCGGAACCGCACCTTGACGGCACGTCAAAATCTCGCTGAACATTCAGCACGCACAGCGCACCAGAAGCTACAGCTCCAACGCCCCGCGCCCGCCCGGCGCGGGGCGTCTCGCACGTTCCGTTCCCATCCCCGTACGGAATCCCCGGAGCCCCCACATGAACCTCTCCAGAGGAACCGCCGCGGCCGCCGCGGCTCTCGCCGTCGCAGGGCTGCTCGCCACGGCGTCCCCGTCCGTATCGGCCCCCGCCGCGGCCGGCACCGCCGCCGCTGCACCCGACATACCCATAGCCAACGTCAAGGCGCACCTCTCGCAGTTCCAGTCCATAGCCGGCGCCAACGGCGGCAACCGCGCCCACGGCCGCTCCGGCTACAAGGCGTCGATCGACTACGTGAAGGGCAAGCTGGACGCCGCCGGGTTCACCACCACCGTCCAGCAGTTCACGTACAACGGCACCACCGGCTACAACCTCGTCGCCGACTGGCCCGGCGGTGACGCCAACCAGGTACTGATGGCCGGGGCGCACCTCGACTCGGTCTCCTCCGGCGCCGGCATCAACGACAACGGCTCCGGCTCCGCCGCGGTCCTGGAGACCGCGCTCGCCGTCTCCCGCGCCCAGTTCAAGCCCGCGAAGCACCTGCGCTTCGCCTGGTGGGGCGCGGAGGAGCTGGGCCTGGTCGGCTCGAAGTACTACGTCAACAACCTGCCGACGACCGAGCGCGCCAAGGTCACGGGCTACCTCAACTTCGACATGATCGGGTCGCCGAACCCCGGTTACTTCGTCTACGACGACGACCCGACGATCGAGAAGACCTTCAAGGACTACTTCGCCGGTCTCGGCGTCCCGACGGAGATCGAGACCGAGGGCGACGGCCGCTCCGACCACGCCTCGTTCAAGAACGTCGGCATCCCGGTCGGCGGCCTGTTCACCGGCGCCAGCCGTACGAAGACCAGCGCGCAGGCGCAGAAGTGGGGCGGTACGGCCGGCCAGGCCTTCGACCGCTGCTACCACTCCTCGTGCGACTCCACGTCGAACATCAACGACACGGCGCTCGACCGGAACAGCGACGCGGTCGCGCACGCCATCTGGACGCTGTCCGCCGGTACGACGGAGCCGCCGACCGGTGACACCTACGAGAACGCCGCGGACGTGGCCATCCCGGACAACGGCGCCGCCGTGACATCGACGGTCACCGTCGCGGGCCGCACCGGCAACGCCCCGGCCGCCCTCAAGGTGGGCGTGGACATCATCCACACCTGGCGGGGTGACCTGGTCGTCGACCTGGTTGCTCCGGACGGCACGGCGTACCGCCTCAAGAACTCCAGCAGCAACGATTCCGCGGACAACGTCCAGACGACGTACACGGTCGACGCGTCGAGCGAGGCGGCGAACGGGGCGTGGAAGCTGCGCGTCCAGGACGTGGCGGCCCAGGACACGGGCTACATCAACGCGTTCCGCCTGACCTTCTGAGCGCGGCACTCCCAGCGGCCGGTGGCCGTACGCCCGGGACGTCCCGCGTACGGCCACCGGTATTCACCTGCCGGCAGGCACCCGGCGGTGCTCACCCACCGGTGCTCACCACCCGGTGCTCACCATCCGGAGTTCGACCGCCGGCCTACGACCGCCGACCTTCACCGACCGGCGTTCACCGACCGCCTTCGCCCACCGGCCTTCACCTGCCGGTGAGCAACCGCCGGCTTTCGCCCACCGGCCTTCACCCGCCGGTGAGCAACCGCCGGCTTTCGCCCACCGGCCTTCACCCGCCGGTGGGCATCCGGCGCCGGGCGACCGCCGGTGGCCGACCGCCGTCCTCCGTCACTTCGCGCCGTCGGCGACCTCGACGAGCCGCTCCGGGCTGACCGCGCCCGCGTACAGCGTGCCGTCGTCCGTCAGCAGGGCGTTGACCAGCCGGGTCTTGAAGATGGTGCCCGAGCCGAACTTCCCGGAGACCTTGTCGCCGAGGACGTCCAGGAACCGGTCGGCCTCCGCGGGGACGCCCTCTCCGCTCTCGCCGCCCGGGGCGCTCAGCTGCGCCACGGCCGTCCAGCCCTCACCGATGACGTTCGGACCGGCGAAGTCCTCCGGCAGGTCCTTGGAGAGGTCCTTCCCGAGATCCTTCGGCATGTCCTTCGGCAGGTCCTTCGCGAGGCCCTCCGGAAGCTCCTCCGGGGCCTGCGGCTCCTCCGTCACCTTCGCGTCCTTGGGCGGGGCGAACGTCGAGGCGGCCGGCGCGCCGAAGTCGACCTTCGTGAAGCCCGCGTCGATCGCGGCCTTGCCGCCGCCGCTCGGCATGAGCGTGAACTTCAGCGGGACGCCCTTCTCCGCGTCCACCGCCACCTTGATGGAGCCGATCGTGGAGCCGCTCTGCTTCGGCTTGATGAGCAGCTGGTACGCGTCGCGCCCGGCGATCCGCGCCGTGCCGTCGACCGTGACCGACGTCGTGTCGTCGACGGCCTTCAGCGCCTCCTCCGCGAGGCCCTGGGGAGTGGCCTGGAACTCCGGCTCGTGACCGCTGCCCGAGCCCTTGCCGTCCGCGTTCTTCTCGGTGGAGTGGACCGCTTCCCGGCTTGCGCCGTCGTACGCCCACACGTCCTCGCCGTTGCGGATCAGGCTGTACTCGGCGGCGTCGTCCACGAAGTCCAGGCGCTGCTTGCCGGGCCCGTCGGCGGCCACCCGAAGGGTGTGCGTGCCGGAGGCGAGCTCCATCAGCTTGCCCACGGCCGGGTCGTCCCCGCCCTCGCCGCCACCGCCGGCCGCACCGACGAGGCCCTCCAGGCCCGCGAACGACGGCAGCCCCAGGTCCGTCGTGACCTTCACCGTGCCGGACAGCTGCTGCACATCCGACGCGGCGATCTTCTCCACCAACTGTTGTGCCGTGATCTGCGGCAGTTCGGGGTCACCGGAGGCCGCGAGCGCCGGGACCAGCCCGATCGTCGCCGCCGCCACCCCCGCCACCGCGACCGGAACCGCGTACCGCGCCGTCCTCCGGCGCCCCGCGCTGTCGTTCGGTGCCATGTGTGCCTACCTCCGTGGTCAGCGATCCTTCCGGTATCCATCTGACCAAGGCGGCACCCCGGGAGGCGTCAGCCCCCGGGCTCAACTTCCGTACTGCTCAGGGATGACCCCGACCCCGAGATCCCTAGCCCGCGCGGTGCACCACGAGGTCGCACAGCTCCTCGAGCGCCGCCTTCGCGTAGCACTCCGGCAGCGGCGCCAGCGTCGCCCTCGCGTCCTGGGCGTACCGCACGGTGTCGCGGCGCGCCAGCTCCAGCGCCGGGTGGACGCGCAGCCGTCGCAGTGCCTCGGCGTGCCGGTCGTCGTCCGTCAGGTCGCTGTCCAGCAGCGCGACCAGCTCCTGGTCGTCCGCGGTCCCGGACGCCGCCGCCTGCGCGCGCAGGTGGAGCACCGGAAGCGTGGCGATGCCCTCGCGCAGGTCCGTACCCGGCGTCTTGCCGGACTCGTGCGAGTCGGACGCGATGTCCAGCAGGTCGTCGGCGAGCTGGAAGGCGACGCCCAGGCGCTCGCCGTACTGCGTGAGGATGTCCACCACCTGCTCGTCGGCGCCGGACATCATCGCGCCGAAGCGTCCGGAGACGGCGATCAGCGAGCCGGTCTTGCCGGCGATGACGTCCAGGTAGTGATCGACCGGGTCGCGCCCGTCGCGCGGGCCCGCGGTCTCCAGGATCTGCCCGGTGACGAGGCGCTCGAACGCCTCCGCCTGGATGCGTACGGCTTCGGGGCCGAGATCCGCCAGGATGTGTGAAGCCCGAGCGAACAGGAAGTCACCCGTGAGGACGGCCACCGAGTTGCCCCAGCGCGCGTTGGCGCTGGGAACGCCGCGCCGCACGTCGGCCTCGTCCATGACGTCGTCGTGGTAGAGCGTCGCCAGGTGGGTGAGCTCGACGACCACGGCCGAGGGCACGATCCCGGGGGCGTGCGGGTCGCCGAACTGCGAGGCGAGCATCACCAGCAGCGGGCGGAAGCGCTTGCCCCCGGCCCGCACCAGGTGCTGGGCGGCCTCGCTGATGAACGGCACGTCGCTCTTGCAGGCATCGAGGAGCCCTGCCTCGACAGCCGCCAATCCGGTCTGGACATCGGCTTCGAGAGCCTGGTCCCGCACGCTCAGCCCGAACGGCCCGACTGCGGTCACGAGGGGATCTCCTGTCTGCTGACGATCACACGGATTGTCGATGTGTCGCTGGATTCACTCAAGTCAGCGTATCCGGTCGCCTTTCGATCACCGTGGGCGCCTTCCCGCCACCCCCGGTATGTTCAGGATCAGCCGATACGCCCGGAAAAAGGGGTATACATCCGGAACCTTGGTGAGGTCCCCCATGCGCCTGCGCTCCTCCTTTCCTTACGGGACGACGCACGAGGACGTTCGCGTCACCCTGCCCGACAGCACCCGTCTGTACGCACGGGTCTGGCGGCCGCTGACCGACGAGCCGGTGCCCGCGCTGCTGGAATACGAGCCGGGCCGGCTGACCGACGCGACCGCCCCGCGGGACACCCAGCGCCACCCCTGGTACGCCGGCCACGGTTACGCCTCGGTACGGGTGGACGCACGCGGCCACGGCAACAGCGAGGGCGTACCGGGGCCCGCCCACGACACGGCCGGCCCCGCCGACGGCACGGCGGTGGTGGACTGGCTGGCCCGTCAGCCGTGGTGCACCGGCCGGGTCGGCATGTTCGGTATCGGCGCGGGCGGCTCCGCCGCACTACGGGTCGCGGCACTCGCCCCCGAGCCGCTGCGGGCCGTGGTGGCGGTGTGCGCCACGGACGACCCGTACGACACCGGGGTCCACTACCTGGGCGGAGCCGTCATGGCCGCGGGCCTGCACGCCGCGTCGGCGGCGCGGCTCGCCCGCGCCGCGCGGCCGCCGGACCCGGTGTACGCGGGCGAGCTGTGGCGCGAGATGTGGCTGGCCCGGCTGGAGACCCTGGACCCGCCGGCCCGTACCTGGCTGGCCCACCCCACGCGGGACACCTACCGGCGCGGTGCCCGCGGACCGGTGGACCTCGGGGCGGTCCGCGCCGCGGTCCTCGCGGTGGGGGGTCTGCACGACCCGTACCGCGACGCCGTGCTGCGGCTGGTCGAGCGGCTGCCGCGGGAGCGGGTGCGCGGGATCATCGGCCCCTGGGCGCACCGGTACCCGGACCAGGACCTGCCGCCCGGCCCCGCGATCGGCTTCCTCCAGGAGACCCTGCGCTGGTGGGACCACCACCTCAAGGGCCTCGACAACGGGGTCATGGACGAGCCGCTGCTGCGCTCCTGGATCGGCTCCTCGCGCCCGCCCGCGACGGCGTACCGGGAGCTGCCGGGACGCTGGGCGGCCGAGGACGCCTGGCCGTCCCCGCACGTCGCACCCGTCGCGTACGCCCTGCAGGGGTCGCCCGTCCCGGTGCGCTCCCCGCTGCGCACCGGCCTGGACGCGGGCCGGGTGGTCCCGTCCGGGAACGACGCCGACCTGCCGCCCGACCAGCGCGCGGAGGACGCGTACGCGGCCTGCTTCGACTTTCCCGTCCCCGAGGACGGCCCTCCGCTCGAAATTCTCGGCCGCCCGCGCGTCACCCTCGCCCTTCACCCCCTGGACCTGCACCCCCTCGACCTGCGCCCCCTCACCCGGCCCGGATCCCCGGGCACCGCCGCCACCACGGCACCACCGCCCCGGCCGGGCCCGTCCACTGCGCCCCCGGTGCCTGTCGCGCCCGGCACCGAAGCCGACGAAGCCGCCGAGGTCAACGAAGCCGCCGAGGTCGACGAGGCCGACGCGCCCGACCGACCCGCCTCGTCTACCGCGCCCCCGGAGCCTGCCGCGTCCACCGAGCCCACCGACGCCGACGCCGACGCCGACGGTGACGGTGACGGTGACGCGCCCAGCCCACCCGACGCGCCCGGCCCGTCCAGTCCGCCCGGCCCACCCGACGCGCCCGGCCCACCCGCCGGGCAGGTCGTCGTCCGGATCTGCGACGTCGCGCCGGGCGGCGCCTCCACGCTCGTCACCCGCGGCGCCCTCGCCCTGTCCCCCGGCCGTACGGTCCACACCGTCGAGCTGAACGCCACCGGCCACGCCTTCCGGCCGGGCCACCACGTGCGTCTCGCCGTCTCGTCCGCGTACTGGCCCTGGCTGTGGCCCCTCCCGGACGCCCCGGGCTTCACTCTCGACCCGGCCGGCAGCTCCCTCGCCCTCCCCCTGCGCGCGCCCGCGCCCGCAGGCCGCGGCCGCGACGGCGCCGTCCGCTTCGAGCCCCCGGAGCAGGCCGAACCGCTCGGGGCCAACCATCCCGCCACCCTCGACGAGGCCCAGCGGCCCGCGCTGCTCCTCGTCCGTGACGTCGCGCGGGGTGAGTGGCGGCTGGAGGCCGACGTCCCGGGCAGCGGCCTCCGCATCCACCCCGACGGCCTCGAATTCACCGAGGACGCCGTGGAGACGTACACCGTCACCGAGTCCGATCCGCTCTCCGCCCGCGCCCGCTCCGAGTGGCACATCCGCCTCCACCGCCCGGACCTGTTCTGGAACGTCACCGTCGACACCCGCTCCGAGATCGCCTGCGAGGCCGGCCACTTCCTCACCACCGACGAGGTGATCTGCGCGGCAGGCACCGAGGTCCTCTTCCACCGGACCTGGCACGACCGCATTCCCCGTACCGCCGGATGATCACTGCGGCGCCGTCGTAACGTGTCCCCCACACACGTGGAAAGCGAGGCAAGCACCGATGCCCGAGCAGTCCGAGCACAGCCCGCTCGACCTGGCCGAAGGCGACCCCTTCGGTCCGCACAACCTCCCGTACGGCGTCTTCAGCACCGCCGACGAACCCGGCCGTCGCCGGCTGGGCGTCCGCATCGGCGACCACGTCCTCGACGCGGGTGCGGCGGCCCACACCCTCGGCTCGCCGTACGCGGCGCTGCTCGCCCAGCCCAGCCTGAACGCCCTCCTCGCGGCGGGTCGCACGGCGTGGCGCGACGTCCGCCGGGCCCTGACCGCGTGGGTCACCGTGCCGGCGCACCGCGCCGACATCGAGCCGCTGCTGCACCCGCTCGCCGACGTCACCCTGCACCTGCCGTACGAGGTGGCGGACTACGTCGACTTCTACGCGTCCGAGCACCACGCCACCAACGTCGGACGGATCTTCCGGCCGGACGGCGAGCCGCTGACACCCAACTGGAAGCACCTGCCGATCGGTTACCACGGCCGCTCCGGAACGGTCGTGGTCTCCGGCACCGAGATCGTGCGCCCCGCCGGGCAGCGCAAGACCCCCGCCGACGCGACGCCCGTCTTCGGGCCGTCGGTGAAGCTGGACATCGAGGCGGAGGTGGGCTTCCTCGTCGGCACCCCGTCGGAGATGGGCCGGCCGGTCGGGCTGGCGGACTTCCGCGACCACGTCTTCGGCCTCACGCTGCTCAACGACTGGTCGGCCCGGGACATCCAGGCATGGGAGTACGTGCCGCTGGGCCCGTTCCTCGGCAAGTCCTTCGCCACGTCCGTATCGGCGTGGGTGACGCCGCTGGAGGCCCTGGACGCCGCCCGCGTCGACCCGCCCGCCCGCGACTTCCCGCTCCTGCCGTACCTGGACGACAGTGCCGAGGAGGAGCCCGGCGGCTTCGACCTGCGCATCACGGTCCGTATCAACGGCGAGGTCGTCGCGGAGCCGCCCTTCTCCACGATGTACTGGACCGCCGCCCAGCAGCTGGCACACATGACCGTCAACGGCGCCTCGCTGCGCACGGGCGACCTGTACGGCTCCGGCACCGTCAGCGGCCCGGAGGTCCACCAGCGCGGCTCGCTGCTGGAGCTGACCTGGAACGGCCAGGAGCCGCTGGAACTGTCCGCCGGCAAGCGGACGTTCCTGGAGGACGGCGACGAGGTCACGCTCACCGCGTGGGCGCCGGGCCCCGACGGCGTGAAGGTCGCGCTGGGCGAGGTGACGGGCCGCATCACGTCCGCCCAGTAGTGGCAGATCTTGCCCCCTCGCCCGCAACACCGCAGGTCAGGACGGCCTCATAGCGCGCTTTCAGTGGCGCAATACTGCTGCAACACCACAGGTGGGCATGCGTCGGTATGGTCCGACGCATGCCCACCGAACGCATCCGAGAGCACGCCGGGGCGACCACCGTCGCCGCCCGGCGGCGCCGGTTGCGCGCCGACCGGGCCCGGCAGCTCGCCGACCTGCTGCGCCACCAGATCATCAGCGGTGCCCACCCCGCCGGAACGCTGCCCCACGAGGGCACCATCGGCCGGGACTACGGCGCCAGCCGCAACACCGTGCGCCAGGCACTGGACCTGCTGCGCGCCGAACAGCTCGTGGACCGGGTCCCGGGCGTCGGCACGGTCGTCGTCTGCCGCAAGTACCGGCACGGACTGAACCGCCTCCAGGGCCTGGCGGAGACCCTCCACGAACAGGGCACGGTCACCAACCAGGTCCGCACCATGGCCCCGGTCCCGGCGCCCGTGCCGGTCGCAGGGCGGCTGCGGCTGCCGCCGCACACCGACGTCCTCTGCATCGAGCGGCTCCGGCTGCTCAACGATCTGCCGCTCTCGCTCGACGTCACGTACATCCCCATGGACATCGGCGCCGGCCTGATCGGCTGCGACCTGGAGAACACGGACGTCTTCCGCCTCCTCGAAGAGCTCACCGGACAACCCCTCGGCACGGCCGACATCACCCTCGAAGCCGTCAACGCGGACGCGCACTCCGCCGCCGTCCTCCAGGCGCCGCGCGGCGCGGCCGTCCTGATGCTGGAGCGGCTCACGCACCTCGCCGACGGCCGGCCGGTCGATCTGGAGTTCATCCGCTTCCGCGGCGACCGGCTCACCATGCACGGCCTGCTGCACCGCGTGTAACCACCCCGTCGGCTTCCCCGACCCCACCCTTCCGTCGCCTCCCTTTCGCCCCCTCCCTCCCGTCACCTCGCCGCCTCCCTTTCGCCCTCTTCCTCCCGTTCCCTCCTCCTGTCCACTCCCTTCCCCGGAGACAGCCATGCCCTTGGTGCCCCAGCGGGCCGACGTGCCCGTGACCATCGACGAGTCGAAGTGCATCGACGGCTGCACCCTCTGCGTCGACATGTGCCCCCTGGACTCACTGGCGATCGACCCCGCGAACGGCAAGGCGTTCATGCACGTGGACGAGTGCTGGTACTGCGGCCCGTGCGCGGCCCGGTGTCCCACCGGAGCCGTCACGGTCAACATGCCCTACCTGCTCAGGTGAAAGGCCCGCCATGTCCCGCACCACCACCGCCGCACGCACGCGTACCGGCACCCCCGCCCCGGGGCGCCGCACCACCACCGCCCTGGCACGCGCCCTCCCGCTCGCCCTCCTCCTCACCGCCTGCGGCGGCAGCCCGCAGGCCGACGACTCGGCCGTCACCGTCACCATCGGCTACCAGTCCAAGACCATCAACACCGTCACCGCCGGGACCCTGCTGCGCTCCCTCGGCCACTTCGAGCGCGAGCTGCGCGCCCTCGGTGAGCGGGACGGCCGGACGTACAGGGTGGTCTGGCAGGACTACGCCACCGGCGCGCCGATCACCGCGCAGATGACCGCCGGCAAGATCGACATCGGCTCCATGGGGGACTTCCCCCTGCTCCTCAACGCTGCCCGCGGCAGGCAGCTGGACCGTCCGACCAAGCTCGTCTCGGTCACCGGGTACAACCTGCGCGGCGCCCTCAACACCATCGTCACCGCCCCCGGTTCGTCGCTGACCACGCTGGAGGACCTGCGGGGCAGGAAGGTCTCCACCAGCGTGGGCTCCGCCGCCGACGGCACCCTGGTGCGTGCCCTGGAGCAGAAGGGCATCACCGTCCGCAAGCTCAACCAGCAGCCCGCGGTGGGCGCTTCGGCGCTCTCCGCGGGGAGCATCGACGCGCTCTCGCAGTTCGTCGCCTGGCCCGGGCTGCTGGCCTTCCAGGGCAAGGCGAAGGCGCTGTACGACGGCGGCGAGCTGAACGTGCCGACCTTCCACGGCGTCACCACCCGCGCGGCCTTCGCCGAACAGCACCCGGGTGTGGTCGACGCCTTCCTGCGGGCCCAGCGCACGGCCACCGCGTACCTGCGCACCCACCCCGTCGACGCCAGCCGCAAGGTCGCCGCGGCCACCGGTCTGCCCGCCGAGGTGGTCCACCTCTACAACGGCCCGAACGGCATCGCGACCTTCGACCCCACGATCAAGCCCCGGCTCGTCGCGGCCCTGAAGCAGGACGTGCCGATCCTCGTGGCGGCCGGCCTCGTGCGGGACGGGGACGTGGACGTGGACGCGTTCGTCGACGACAGCCACATCCGCCGCGTGTACGGCGCCGGTTACGCCGAACAGCGCGCCGCCCTCGCGCCCCCGTCCCGCAGCGAGGTCTGGCTCGGGGACGGCACCACGACCTTCGCCACCCCGGCCGAGGCACTGCGCCACGTCGCCGCCCACCGGGACCGGGTGCGGGCGGCCTACGTGCCCGACACCACCACCGGGACCCTCTGGTTCGCCGACCGGTCGGTGTGGCTCCAGGACGGCGACCGGCGGCTGCCGTTCCAGACACGTTCCGCCGCCGACGCCTACCGCGCCGCACACCCCAACGCGCGGCTCCTCACCTACGAACAGGCGCTGCGCCCATGACGTACGCACGCCGAGCGGCCTCGCTCCTCACCGCCCTCGTCCTGTGGCAGTTCCTGACCACTTACGACATCGACCTGTGGCTGCGCTTCGGCCAGTTCCCGACGGTCACCGACGTGGCGTCCACCTTCGCCGACCGCGTCGCCACCGCCCCGTACTGGCAGGACGTCGGCGACAGCCTCACCCGCATCCTCCTCGGCTTCGTGCTCGCGGCCGCCGCGGGCGTCACGCTGGGCACGGCGATCGCCCGCTCGCGGCTGGTCGCGGATCTGCTGGGGCCCGTCCTGGAGGTGCTGCGCCCGATCCCCGCCATCGCGCTCGTACCGATCGCGATCCTGCTCTTCCCGAGCAACGAGCAGGGCATCGTGTTCATCACCTTCACGGCCGCGTTCTTCCCCGTGCTGGTCTCCACCCGCCACGCCGTGCGCGCGCTGTCGCCGCTGTGGGAGGAGGCGGTGCTCACCATGGGCGCGAGCCGGGCCCGGGTGCTGCGCTCCGTCGTCCTGCCGGGGGCGCTGCCCGGCATCTTCGGCGGACTGTCCGTCGGGATCGGCGTCTCGTGGATCTGTGTGATCTCGGCGGAGATGATCTCGGGCGAGTACGGCGTCGGCTACCGCACCTGGCAGGACTACACGGTCGTCGACTACCCCGGCGTCCTGGTCGGGATGGCGACGATCGGGATCCTCGGCTGGCTGACCTCGACCGGCGTGGAGCTGGTCGGCCGCCGCGCCACGGGCTGGCTTCCGCGCGGTGACGCCCGGCTCGCGTCCCCGCCCGCCCGCGCCGGTCGCACCGCCCCGGGCCTTCGCCGGCGGCCTCCCGGGACGGCGCGCCATGCCCCTGGCGCGCCGCCCGCGCCCGAGTTCCCCGCAGCCCCCGCAGCCCCCGCAGCCCCCGAGGAGCGTTCCGCCGTGACTCCCGCAGCCCCGACCGGCACCCCGGCCCCGACGACCACCGGTCCCGCGTCATGACGGCCGCGCCGGCCCCCACCGCCACCCGCACGGGAGCGCGGCTCACCCTGTCCGGTGCCGTGCTGGGCAGGCCGGACGCCCCGCTCCCGCTCCGCACCGACCTCGACGTCGCGCCCGGCGAGGTCCTCACGGTCGTCGGCCCCTCCGGCTGCGGCAAGTCCACCCTGCTGCGCACGCTCGCGGGCCTGCTGCGGCCGCTGGACGGCAGCGTCGCCCAGGACGGACGGCCCATCACCGGGCCCGGCCGGGACCGTGCCCTGGTGTTCCAGGAGGACGCGCTGCTGCCGTGGCGGACCCTGCGGGCCAACGTCGAACTGCCCCTGGCCGTCGCGGGCGTACCGCGTCCGGAGCGGCGGGCGCGGGCCGAGGAGTGGCTCGCCCGGGTGGGGCTCGCCGAGCACGCGCACAAGCACCCGCACCGTGTCTCCGGCGGCCAGCGCCAGCGCGCCCAGCTCGCCCGCGCCCTCGCCGCCGAGCCGCGTGCCGTGCTGATGGACGAGCCGTTCGGCGCGCTGGACGCCCAGACGCGGGCGGACATGCAGCGGCTCCTGGTCGACGTGCTGAAGGACACCGCGGCGACGGTCGTCTTCGTCACCCACGACGTCGACGAGGCGCTGTTCCTCGGCGACCGGATCGCCCTCCTCGCCACCGGCCGGGTGCTGGACGTCCCCCGCGACGCCCCGGACCGCACCGCCGGCCTGCGCCGCACGGTCCTCGCCTCCCTGACCGGCTGACCGACCCGGCCGGCCGCCCCGCCCACCGCCCGTCCCCCGCCCGACAACCCGACCTCCGCCCACCACCCACCGCCCGCCCACCGCCCACCGGTCGACCTCCGCCGACCGCCCGCCCGGCTGTCCGAACCGGCCCCGACCGAGCGCTCCCCCGACCGAAAGGCCCCCCGTGCAGATCCCCGCCCTCACCGACGCCGAGGAGCTCTCGTGCGACGTCCTCGTCATCGGCGGCGGCACCGCCGGCACCATGGCCGCGCTCACCGCCGCCGAGCACGGCGCCCGCGTGCTGCTCCTCGAGAAGGCCCACGTACGCCACTCCGGGGCTCTCGCCATGGGCATGGACGGGGTCAACAACGCCGTGATCCCCGGCCGTGCCGAACCGGACGACTACGTCGCCGAGATCACCCGCGCCAACGACGGCATCGTCGACCAGTCGACCGTGCGCAGGACGGCGACGCGTGGCTTCGCGATGGTCCAGCGGCTGGAGTCGTACGGCGTCAAGTTCGAGAAGGACGAGCACGGCGCGTACGCGGTCCGCCAGGTCCACCGCTCCGGCTCGTACGTGCTGCCCATGCCGGAGGGCAAGGACGTCAAGAAGGTGCTGTACCGGCAGTTGCGCCGCCGCGAGATGCGCGAGCGGATCCGCATCGAGAACCGGGTGATGCCGGTCCGGGTCCTCACCGGCCCCGACGGGCGGGCGATCGGCGCGGCGGCCTTCCACACCCGCACCGGCGCGTTCGTCGCCATCCGCGCGGGCGCGGTGATCCTCGCGACGGGCGCGGCCGGCCGCCTGGGCCTGCCCGCCTCCGGCTACCTCTACGGCACGTACGAGAACCCCACCAACGCCGGGGACGGCTACTCCATGGCGTACCACGCGGGGGCCGAGCTGACCGGCATCGAGTGCTTCCAGATCAATCCGCTGATCAAGGACTACAACGGTCCGGCCTGTGCCTACGTGGCCAATCCGTTCGGCGGTTACCAGGTCAACCGGCACGGCGAGCGCTTCGTCGACTCGGACTACTGGTCGGGACGGATGATGGCGGAGTTCGCCGCCGAGGTGGCGAGCGACCGCGGCCCGGTCTACCTCAAGCTGAGCCACCTCCCGGAGGAGTCCGTCGCCGCCCTCGAATCGATCCTGCACTCCACCGAGCGTCCGACCCGCGGCACCTTCCACGCGGGCCGCGGCCACGACTACCGCACGCACGACGTCGAGATGCACATCTCCGAGATCGGCCTGTGCGGCGGCCACTCCGCGTCGGGCGTACGCGTCGACGACCACGCCCGGACGACCGTTCCCCGCCTGTACGCGGCCGGGGACCTGGCCTGCGTCCCGCACAACTACATGATCGGCGCGTTCGTCTTCGGCGACCTGGCGGGCGCGGACGCCGCCCGGTACACCGCGTACACCGGTGCGCTGCCCGCCGACCAGCTGGCCGAGGCCCATGAGCTGATCTACCGTCCCCTGCGCCATCCGGACGGCCCGCCGCAGACCCAGGTCGAGTACAAGCTGCGCCGGTTCGTCAACGACTACGTCGCCCCGCCGAAGTCGGGGGCCCGGCTGTCGCTCGCACTGGAGCACTTCGAGCGGATGCGCGCCGACATCGCGGCGATGGGCGCGCGGACGCCGCACGAGCTGATGCGCTGCGCGGAGGTGTCCTTCATCCGCGACTGCGCGGAGATGGCCGCCCGCGCCTCGCTCGCCCGCACCGAGTCGCGGTGGGGCCTGTACCACGAGCGCACGGACCACCCCGACCGGGACGACGACGGCTGGCTGCACCACCTGGACCTGCGCAAGTCGCCGTCCGGGGCGATGGAGTTCACCGCCCGCCCGGTGGCGCCGTACCTGGTGCCGGTGGACGGGTTCGCGCCGTCCGGGGGGCCGTCCCGGCACCTCGGCGAGGTCCACCCCGAGCAGGTGGCGACGGCCGGTCCGCGGGAGGTGGCACCCATCGGCTCGGGCCGGCAGGCGGGTGGCGGGCGGACGGCCGTACCGGCCGGGGGGCAGGCTGCCGCGCCGGGCAGCGGACAGGCGGCCGCGGTGTCGCACAACCCGCGGATCCTGGACCTGCTCTCCCTCGCCGAGGCCGAGGCCGGGCCCGGCCTCGCCTCGCTGCGGCCGTACCTGGACGACCCCGACCCGGCGGTGCGGCGTGCGGCCGTCGACACCCTGACGGAGACGGCACCGTCCGGTACCGGGCCCGCGCTGGCGGGGGCGCTCGCCGACGCCGACGCGGCGGTCCGCGCGGCGGCGGCCGCGTCGCTCGTCGAGCTGGTCGAGACGCTGCCGCCGGAGCCGGCGCTGCGCGGGGGGCTCGTCGCCGCGCTGGGTTCGCGGGACCCGGTGGTGCGGGCCGCCGCGCTGTCCGCGCTGCGCACCCTGCGCCTGGGGGACGCGGAGCTGTTCGCACCCGCGCTGGCCGACGCGGACATCGCGGTACGCATCGAGGCGGTGCGCGCCCTGGTGTCGGTGGACGCGGCGGGCGAGCTGGCCGCCGCCGCGGCGGACCCGGCCCGTGAGGTCCGCGTCGCGACGGCGAAGGCCTTGGCAGCGGTCCCGGACCGGGGCGATGCCGTCCTGGTCACGCTCGACGGTCTGCTGCGTGACGAGGACGCCCTGGTCCGGGCCGCCTCCTTCCAGGCGCTGGCGACGGCCGGCTGTCCCACACGGCAGGCCGCCGCCGCTGTCGGCGCGCTGGCCGACCCCGCCTGGCAGGTACGCGCGGGCGCCGCGGCCGCGCTCGGCGCCGCCGGCTCCGGCGACGCCGTGCCGGCCCTGCGCGCCTCACTGGGGGACGCGAACGCCGACGTCCGCAAGGCGGCGGTGCTCGCCCTGCTCCGGCACGTGGAGCACCAGGACGCCCGCGCCGCCCTGGCGTCGGCGACCGAGGACCCGGACGCCGACGTACGGGCGTACGCCTCCCGCGTGCACGCTTCCCGGGGGTGAGGCGTCCGGGGTCACCCGGCTCGCCACAGCGCGGGCGCGGCGGGCGGTTCCCAGCCGGCCTGCGCGGTGTGGGGTTGCAAGCAGACGTAGACGCGGCCGGCGTGGGTGACCCGGGCGCCCGCCGGGTAGGTGGTGCCGGCGGCCCAGGTGCCGCCGGGGGCGGTGGGTGACGGTCCCGGCCCGGGGGTCTGCGGTACGTCGAGGACGAAGTCGAAGGCGGCTTCCCTCGCGCCGCCGGTGTCGCGCACCGTCATCAGCAGCCGCGGGTCGAACAGCGCGTCGGTGTTGTTGCGCGGCTCGCCGGGGAAGTACAGCTGCGTGGTGAGCACGGGCCGTCCGGGCGCCTGCACCTTGACGTGCAGGTGCCGGGTGCGGCCCGGGTAGAGGCCCGGCACGATCGTGCTGAGCCGGAACGCGCCCTGGGCGTCCGTGAACTGGTGGCCGCGGAAGCGGAAACCGGTGTTGTCGTACGCGCCGTCGACGTCGGCCTGCCAGAAGTCCAGCAGCACGCCGCCGAGCGGGCGGCAGGCGAGGCCGAAGACCCAGCCGCTGACGGTGAGGCGTACGCCGGGGGTGCCGGACTCCACGAGCGAGGTGCGGCGGGGGGAGTCGGGCTTGAAGTAGGGCCCCTCCATCTGCGGCGGGGTGGGGTCGTCGCCGTCGTCGCACGCGGGGGTCGGTTCCGGTGTCGTGGCGCCGGCGGCCGTGCCGGCCCGGGCCAGTTGCGGTACTCCCATCAGGGCGACGGGCGTGGCGACCCCGGCCGCGAGGGCGGCGCGGAGCACCGCCTTGCGGCTCGGGTGGCCGGTGGGGCTCGCGGGGGTGGTGCGGTCGCCGTCCATGCCTGCTCCTTGTGAGGGGCGGTCGGGGGTCGGCAACGAACCTAGGCGGGCGGTCCGGCGGGGGCGATGGACTCGATCCGGTGGTCGTGGTGAATATCCGCACCGCGCCGGAAGTCGCCCGGGCTCACCCCCGTCTCGCGCCGGAAGAAGCGGGAGAAGTAGGCCGGGTCCGCGATGCCTATGGACCGGGCGATCTGGCGGACGGTCAGATCGGTGCGCGCCAGCAGCCGTTTGGCCTCGTGCGTGCGGGCCTCGCGAATGAGCTGGCCCGGCGTGCGGCCCGTCGCCGTCTTGACCGCATCCGCCAGGTACCCGGACGTCACGCCGATACGGCGGGCGCAGGCGTGCACCGACCACAGGTCCGGATCGGCGCCCGCGATCAGCCGCGTGAACTCCTCGGCCACCGCGTTGGCGCGGGCAGGGGCGGGCTCCTCCGGGTCGGGGCCGGCCGGCCGCCCACCGAGCCGGGCCGCCCGGACGACGAGGACGTGCAGGAGCGCCCGCAGGACGGAGGCGAAGCCGTCGGCGCCGCGGCGGTACTCCTCGTCGAGGTCGGCGATCAGCCGGGTCGTTTGGGCGTCGGCGTGCGCGTCCAGCGTCAGCCAGGGCCGTTCGCTCAGGTCCCGCAGCAGGTCGCGGTCGTCCGGGTGGTCGACGAGGAAGTGCTCGGTGAAGAGCAGGACGGAGCCGTCGAGGCCGGACACGTCCTGCCAGTGGTGCACCTGGCCCGGTGCGATGACGCACAGGTGGGGCGGGCGCAGCTCCCAGCGGGCGAGGTCGACGACGTGCGCGCCGGTGCCGGCGGTGACGTGGACGATCTCGTAGAAGGTGTGCCGGTGCGGGAAGGAGGCACGGGACATCGGGCCGATGGTGTCGAAGGTGCCGATGGCGAACGGCATCACATTGGGCATCGGCACTTCGAGGCGGTGCATGGGCACGGCTCCGGGGGCCGGGGGGAGGCTCTTCGTGCCGGGTGGCACCGTGGTTCCGCGCATCGTCCGCCCTCCTGAAGGTCGCGTCGGCCGAGTCCCGTCCGCCGTGCGGGCGGACGACGCTACGCCGCGGACGCCCCCTAGGTCCAGACCAATTCGGCCCGGCTTCACGATGGCACGGCCGGCGCCGGGACGGAACGCCGAGGGCGGCCGGCGGGCGCCCACGCGCCTGCCGGCCGCCCTCCGACGGCCGTGCGGTTGCTACCTCACGAAGGTTCCGGCCTGCCCGGCCAGATCGAGGAAGTACTGCGGCGCCACGCCCAGCACCAGCGTCACGGCGACGCCCACGGCGATGGTGGTCATCGTCAGCGGCGACGGCACGGCGACCGTGGGCCCCTCCGGCTTGGGCTCGCTGAAGAACATCAGCACGATGACCCGGATGTAGAAGAAGGCGGCGATGGCCGACGAGATCACACCGACGACCACCAGCACCCCGGCGCCGCCTTCCGCCGCCGCCTTGAACACGGCGAACTTCCCGGAGAAGCCGGACGTCAGCGGAATGCCGGCGAAGGCGAGCAGGAAGACCGCGAAGACGGCCGCGACGAGCGGCGAACGGCGCCCCAGACCCGCCCACTTGGACAGGTGCGTCGCCTCGCCGCCCGCGTCCCGCACGAGCGTGACGACGGCGAAGGCACCGATGGTCACGAACGAGTAGGCGCCCAGGTAGAACAGCACGGACGAGATGCCGTCGGGGTTGGCCGCGATGACACCGGCGAGGATGAACCCGGCGTGCGCGATGGACGAGTAGGCCAGCAGCCGCTTGATGTCGGTCTGGGTGATCGCGACGATCGCACCGGCGAGCATGGTGACGATCGCGACGCCCCACATGACCGGCCGCCAGTCCCAGCTCAGCCCCGGCACCACCACGTACAGCAGGCGCAGCATCGCGCCGAACGCCGCCACCTTGGTGGCCGCCGCCATGAAGCCGGTGACCGGTGTGGGGGCGCCCTGGTAGACGTCCGGGGTCCACATGTGGAACGGCACCGCGCCCACCTTGAACAGCAGGCCCGTCAGCACCATCGCGAAGCCGATGAGCAGCAGCACGTCACTGCCCATGGTCTCGGCGAGGGCCGGGGTGACCGCCGTGACCGATCCGTCCACCACCTCGGCGATGCGGGCGTACGAGACGGAGCCCGCGTACCCGTACAGCAGGGCGATGCCGAACAGCAGGAACGCCGACGAGAAGGCGCCCAGCAGGAAGTACTTCACCGCCGCCTCCTGCGACATCAGCCTCTTGCGGCGGGCGACGGCGCAGAGCAGGTAGAGCGGCAGGGAGAAGACCTCCAGCGCGATGAACAGCGTCAGCAGGTCGTTGGCCGCCGGGAAGACCAGCATGCCACCGACGGCGAACAGCGCCAGCGGGAAGACCTCGGTCGTCGTGAACCCGGCCTTGACGGCCGCCTTCTCGTGCTCACTGCCGGGCACGGCGGCGGCCTCGGCCGCGAACGAGTCGATCCGGTGGCCGTGGTGGACCGGGTCGAGCCGGCGCTCGGCGAAGGTGAACACCGCGACCACCGAGGCCAGCAGGATGGTGCCCTGCAGGAAGAGCGCCGGCCCGTCCACCGCGATGGCGCCCATCGCGGCGATGCCGGCCTTCGTCGAGCCGTACCCGCCGGCCGCGAGGCCGATCACCGCGGCGAAGGCGGCGGCCAGCGCCACGACGGTCAGGAACACCTGCGCGTGGTAGCGGGCGCGGCGCGGGACGAACGCCTCCAGCAGCACTCCCAGCACGGCGGCACCCACCACGATCAGTGTGGGGGCCAGCTGGGTGTACTCGATGGTCGGCGCCCCGATCTTGTCGACCGGTTCGGCAGCCGTCGTCCACAGGCTGTGGACAGCCGCTGCCGCATGGACAGCTGTTGCACTCACTTGGCCGCCTCCACCTCGGGCCGGGGGTCCTTCTGCTGTACGTCCGACATGGTGTGGCGCACCGCCGGATCGACGATCTCGGTCACCGGCTTCGGGTAGACGCCGAGGAGCAGCAGGAGCGCGATCAGCGGCGCGACCACCACCAGCTCACGGGCCTTGAGGTCGGGCATCGCCCGCACCTCCTCCTTCACCGGGCCCGTCATCGTCCGCTGGTACAGGACGAGGGTGTAGAGCGCGGCGAGGACGATGCCGGAGGTGGCGACGATGCCCGCCACCGGGTAGCGGGCGAACGTGCCCACCAGCACCAGGAACTCGGAGACGAACGGGGCGAGACCCGGCAGCGACAGGGTGGCCAGGCCGCCGACGAGGAACGTCCCGGCGAGCACCGGCGCCACCTTCTGCACACCGCCGTAGTCGGCGATGAGCCGGGAGCCGCGCCGCGAGATCAGGAACCCGGCGACCAGCATCAGCGCGGCCGTCGAGATCCCGTGATTGATCATGTAGAGCGTCGCACCGCTCTGCCCCTGGCTCGTCATGGCGAAGATGCCCATGATGATGAACCCGAAGTGGGAGATCGAGGCGTACGCGATCAGGCGCTTGATGTCCCGCTGCCCGACCGCCAGCAGCGCCCCGTACACGATGCTGATCAGCGCGAGCACGATGATCGCGGGCGTCGCCCACGTGGACGCCTCCGGGAAGAGCTGGAGGCAGAAGCGGAGCATCGCGAAGGTGCCGACCTTGTCGACGACCGCCGTGATGAGCACGGCGACCGGGGCGGTCGCCTCGCCCATCGCGTTCGGCAGCCAGGTGTGCAGCGGCCACAGCGGGGCCTTGACCGCGAAGGCGAAGAAGAAGCCCAGGAACAGCAGCCGTTCGGTGGTGGCCGCCATCTCCAGCTCGCCGCTCGCCCGCGCCTCGGCGATCTCCGTCAGCGAGAAGTTCCCCGCGACGACGTAGAGCCCGATGACGGCGGCGAGCATGATGAGCCCGCCGACGAGGTTGTAGAGCAGGAACTTGACCGCGGCGTACGACCGCTGGGCCGCGGCGTTCTCGTCGGAGCCCGCGTGCGCCCGGTCCCCGAAGCCGCCGATGAGGAAGTACATCGGGATGAGCATGGCTTCGAAGAGGATGTAGAAGAGGAAGACGTCGGTGGCCTCGAAGGAGAGGATCACCATCGCCTCGACCATCAGGATCAGGGCGAAGAAGCCCTGGGTCGGCCGCCACCGCTTCGACTGCGTCTCCAGGGGGTCGGCGTCGTGCCAGCCGGCCAGGATGACGAACGGGATCAGCAGCGCGGTCAGCGCGACGAGCGCCACCCCGATGCCGTCCACTCCCAGCTCGTAGCGCACCCCGAAGTCGGCGATCCAGGAGTGGGACTCGGTGAGCTGGTAGCGGTCGCCGCCGGGGTCGAAGCGGACCGCGACGACCGCGGCCAGCACGAGCGTGGCGAGCGAGACCAGCAGCGCCAGCCACTTGGCGGCCGTGCGGCGCGCGGCCGGCACGGCGGCGGTGAGGACCGCTCCGACGGCCGGCACGGCCGCCGTGAGCGTCAGGAGGGGGAAGGACATCGCGGTCACACTCCCCTCATCAGCAGGGTCGCGGCGATCAGCACCGCCGTACCTCCGAACATCGAGACCGCGTAGGAGCGGGCGAAGCCGTTCTGCAGCTTGCGCAGCCGGCCGGACAGACCGCCGAACGAGGCGGCGGTGCCGTTGACGACCCCGTCGACCAGGGTGTGGTCGAGGTAGACCAGGGAACGGGTGAGGTGCTCGCCGCCGCGGACCAGGACGACGTGGTTGAAGTCGTCCTGGAGCAGGTCGCGGCGGGCGGCGCGGGTGAGCAGCGAGCCGCGCGGCGCGACCACCGGCACGGGCCGGCGGCCGTACTGCGCGTACGCGATGCCGACGCCCACGAGCAGCACCACGACCGTGGAGGCGGTGACCGCGCCCGCGCTGATCGGCGGGTGGCCGTGCTCGAACGCGGTGACCGGCTCCAGCCAGTTGACGAACGCGCTGTTCAGCGAGAACAGCCCGCCCGCGAAGACCGACCCGAAGGCCAGCACGATCATCGGGATCGTCATCGACCGGGGGGACTCGTGCGGGTGCGGCATCTCCCCGGGCCGCACGTCGATGCCGGGCTCCACACCGGGCGTCCTGTCCGGGTCGGGGGCGGGCTGCCAGCGCTTCTCACCGAAGAAGGTCATGAGCATCACGCGGGTCATGTAGTACGCGGTGATGCCGGCGCCCAGCAGGGCGACGCCGCCCAGGATCCAGCCCTCGGTGCCGCCCTTGGCGAAGGCCGCCTCGATGATCTTGTCCTTGGACCAGAAGCCGGACAGGCCCGGGAATCCGATGATCGCCAGGTAGCCGAGGCCGAAGGTCACGAAGGTGACCGGCATGTACTTCCGCAGGCCCCCGTACTTCCTCATGTCGACCTCGTCGTTCATGCCGTGCATGACCGAGCCGGCACCGAGGAAGAGCCCGGCCTTGAAGAAGCCGTGCGTCACCAGGTGCATGATCGCGAACGCGTAGCCGATCGGGCCCAGGCCGGCGGCCAGGACCATGTAGCCGATCTGCGACATCGTGGAGCCGGCCAGCGCCTTCTTGATGTCGTCCTTGGCGCAACCGACGATCGCACCGAAGAGGAGCGTGACCGCACCGACCACCGTGACGGCGAGCTGCGCGTCCGGGGCGCCGTTGAAGATCGCGCCGGAGCGGGTGATCAGGTAGACGCCGGCGGTCACCATGGTCGCCGCGTGGATCAGGGCCGAGACGGGGGTCGGGCCCTCCATCGCGTCCCCGAGCCAGGACTGCAGCGGCACCTGCGCCGACTTGCCGCAGGCGGCCAGCAGCAGCATCAGCCCGATCGCCGTCAGCATGCCCTCCGACGTCTCGCCGGTGGAGGAGAGCACCGGGCCGAAGGCGAAGGTCCCGAAGGTGGTGAACATCAGCATGATGGCGATCGACAGGCCGACGTCGCCGACCCGGTTGACCAGGAAGGCCTTCTTCGCGGCCGTGGCCGCGCTCGGCTTGTGCTGCCAGAAGCCGATGAGCAGGTACGAGGCGAGGCCGACGCCCTCCCAGCCGAAGTACAGCAGCAGGTAGTTGTCGGCGAGGACCAGCAGCAGCATCGCCGCGAGGAACAGGTTCAGGTAGCCGAAGAAGCGGCGCCTGCGCTCGTCGTGCGCCATGTACCCGATCGAGTACAGATGGATGAGCGTGCCCACACCCGTGATGAGCAGCACGAACGTCATCGACAGCTGGTCGAGCTGGAAGGCGATGTCCGCCCGGAAGCTCTCCACCGGCACCCAGGCGAACAGGTGCTGGTGCAGGGCCCGTTCCCCCGAGCCCTTGCCGAGCATGTCGAAGAAGAGCACCGCGCCGATGACGAAGGAGGCGGCCGCGAGCAGTGTGCCGAGCCAGTGCCCGGCCCGGTCCAGCCGGCGGCCGCCGCACAACAGGACGGCCGCTCCGAGCAGAGGCGCCGCGACGAGCAGCGCAATCAGGTTCTCCACGATTCAGCGACCCCTCAGAGCTTCATCAGGCTGGCGTCGTCGACCGAGGCCGAGTGGCGGGAACGGAACAGCGACACGATGATCGCGAGCCCGACGACGACCTCCGCGGCGGCGACGACCATCGTGAAGAAGGCGATGATCTGGCCGTCGAGATTGCCGTGCAGACGGGAGAAGGCGACGAACGCGAGGTTGCAGGCGTTGAGCATCAGCTCCACGCACATGAAGACCACGATCGCGTTCCGCCGGATCAGCACCCCGGCCGCTCCGATGGTGAACAACAGGGCGGCCAGGTAGAGGTAGTTGACCGGGTTCACTGCGCGTTCTCCTCCTCACGGTCCCGGGCGTCGCCGGGCTCACGGGCCTCGGGGACGTCCCGGGCCTCGCGGTCCCCGCCGAGCCGCTCCTCGGCGCGCCGCTCCAGGGCCCGCAGGTCCTCCAGCGCCTCGCGCGACACGTCACGGATCTGGCCGCGCGCCCGCAGCGTCTTGTTGACGGTGAGCTCGGACGGCGTGCCGTCCGGCAGCAGGCCGGCGATGTCCACCGCGTTGTGCCGGGCGTAGACACCGGGCGCGGGCAGCGGCGGCAGGTGCTTGCCCTCGCGCACCCGCTGCTCGGACAGCTCCCGCTGGGTGCGGGCCCGCTCGGTGCGCTCCCGGTGCGTCAGGACCATCGCGCCGACCGTGGCCGTGATGAGCAGCGCGCCGGTGATCTCGAAGGCGAAGACGTACTTGCTGAAGACGAGCGCCGCGAGGCCCTCCACGTTCCCTCCGGCGTTCGCCGTGCCGAGGCCGTTGAAGGTGCGCAGCGAGGCATGGCCGATGCCGGCGACGAGGAGGATGCCGAAGCCGAGCCCGCAGGCCGCGGCCAGCCAGCGCTGCCCCTTGATCGTCTCCCTGAGGGAGTCGGCGGCGGTGACGCCGACCAGCATGACGACGAAGAGGAACAGCATCATGATCGCGCCGGTGTAGACGACGATCTGGACGATGCCCAGGAAGTACGCGCCGTTGGCGAGGTAGAAGACCGCCAGGACGATCATGGTCCCGGCGAGGCACAGCGCGCTGTGCACCGCCTTGTGCATCAGGACCGTGCACAGGGCGCCGATGACGGCGATGATGCCGAGCACCCAGAACTGGACGGCCTCGCCCGTGGACGTCGCGGTCACGGCGGCCAGCGGGGCGGTGGCGAACCCGCTCATGTCCCGATCACCTTCTTCGAGGCGGGCTCGGTCGCGCCGAAGTCCGAAGCGGCTTCCTGCGGCTGCTCGCCGCCCGGTTCCTCGCCCTTGCTGACGGCGGTCTGCCGGACCGTGCCGGGCGCGGCCCCGGTGACCAGGCCCCGGTAGTAGTCCTGCTCGTCCATGCCCGGGTGGATGGCGTGGGGCGAGTCGACCATGCCCTCCTCCAGGCCCGCGAGGAGCTGCTCCTTGGTGTAGATCAGGTTCTCGCGGGAGCTGTCGGCGAGTTCGAACTCGTTCGTCATCGTCAGCGCCCGGGTCGGGCAGGCCTCGATGCACAGCCCGCACAGGATGCAGCGGGCGTAGTTGATCTGGTAGACGCGGCCGTACCGCTCACCGGGCGAGTAGCGCTCCTCGTCGGTGTTGTCCGCGCCCTCCACGTAGATGGCGTCGGCGGGGCAGGCCCAGGCGCACAGCTCGCAGCCGACGCACTTCTCCAGGCCGTCCGGGTGCCGGTTGAGCTGGTGCCGGCCGTGGAAGCGCGGCGCCGTGGTCTTCTGCTGCTCCGGGTACTGCTCGGTCAGCCGCTTCTTGAACATGGCCTTGAAGGTCACGCCGAAGCCTGCGACCGGGTTCTGGAAGTTACTCTCGGACACCGTCGGCCTCCTTTCCGTCACTGTCAGTATTGACCCCACCACTGACAATCAACTCGCCCTCGCGGCGAGGCCGTCGGCGAGGCACCGGCGGCAGGCTCTGACCGGGCAGCGGCGGTACGGGGAAACCGCCGGCCATCGGGTCGAACTCGGCGGGCGGCTCGGCGGCCTCCGCCTCCTGCTTGGACTTCTTGTCGCGGAAGACGTCGGCGACGAAGGACAGCAGCAGGACCGCGATCACCGCGCCCGCGACGTACAGCACGATCTCCTGGAAGTCGTAGTTCTCGTTGCGCAGGGCGCGGACGGTCGCCACGAGCATCAGCCAGACGACCGAGACCGGGATGAGGACCTTCCAGCCGAGCTTCATCAGCTGGTCGTAGCGGACGCGGGGCAGTGTGCCGCGCAGCCAGATGAAGAAGAACAGCAGCAGCTGCACCTTGAGGACGAACCAGAGCATCGGCCACCAGCCGTGGTTGGCGCCCTCCCAGAACGTGGAGACGGGCCACGGGGCCCGCCAGCCGCCCAGGAAGAGGGTCACCGACACCGCGGAGACCGTCACCATGTTCACGTACTCGGCGAGCATGAACATCGCGAACTTGATGGAGCTGTACTCGGTGTTGAAGCCGCCGACCAGGTCGCCCTCGGACTCCGGCATGTCGAACGGGGCCCGGTTGGTCTCCCCCACCATGGTGACGATGTAGATGAGGAAGGAGACCGGCAGCAGCAGGACGTACCAGCGGTCCGCCTGCGCCTCGACGATCGCCGAGGTCGACATCGACCCGGAGTAGAGGAAGACGGAGGCGAAGGCGGCGCCCATCGCGATCTCGTACGAGATCATCTGCGCGCAGGAGCGCAGGCCGCCCAGGAGCGGGTAGGTCGAGCCGGACGACCAGCCGGCGAGCACGATGCCGTAGATGCCGACGGACGCGACGGCCAGGATGTAGAGCATCGCGATCGGCAGGTCGGTCAGCTGCATCGTGGTGCGCTGCCCGAAGATCGAGACCTCGTTGCTGGCCGGACCGAACGGGATCACGGCGATCGCCATGAACGCGGGGATCGCGGCGACGATCGGCGCGAGCACGTACACGACCTTGTCGGCCCGCTTGACGACCACGTCCTCCTTCAGCATCAGCTTGACGCCGTCCGCGAGGGACTGGAGGAGACCCCACGGCCCGTGCCGGTTCGGCCCGATGCGCAGCTGCATCCAGGCCACCACCTTGCGCTCCCACACGATGGAGAACAGCACGGTGACCATGAGGAAGGCGAAGCAGAAGACGGCCTTGACGACGACGAGCCACCACGGGTCGCGGCCGAACATCGACAGGTCTTCCGCTGCCAGGGTGTACGGGATCATGCCTCCACCTCCGTGGGGGCCGCGGAGTTCGGGGTCGCGGGGGCGATGCGGACCAGCCGGCCGGGCGCGGCGCCCGTGGTGGACAGCACACCGCCGGGGGTCGAGTTGAGCGGGAGCCAGACCACGCGGTCGGGCATCGGCGTGACCCGGAGCGGGAGTTCGACCACGCCGGACGGGCCCGTCACCGCCAGCAGGTCGCCGTCCTTGACGCCCGTCTCGGCCGCGGTCGCCGGGGAGAGGCGGGCGACCGAGGCGTGCCGGGTGCCGGCCAGGGCCTCGTCGCCCTGCTGGAGGACGCCGAGGTCGAGCAGCATGCGGTGCCCGGCCAGGACCGCCTCGCCCGCGCCCGCGCGGGGCAGCGGCCGTGCGGACTCCGCCGGGGCGGCCGCCCGCGTGCCGTCCCAGGCGCCGAGCCGGTCCAGTTCGCGGCGCACGGCCTTCACGTCCGGCAGCGCGAAATGGACGTCGAGGGCGTCGGCCAGCATGTGCAGCACCCGCGCGTCGGCCGGGGCGGGCGGCCGCGTCATGTGCTGCGGCTTCAGCGCGGCGTCGAACATCCGCACCCTGCCCTCCCAGTTGAGGAAGGTGCCGGACTTCTCGGCGACCGCGGCCACCGGGAACACGACGTCCGCCCGCTCGGTGACCTCGCCCGGGCGCAGCTCCAGCGACACGACGAACGCCGCGTCGAGGGCCTCCCGCGCGCGGGCCGGATCGGGCAGGTCGGCGAGCTCCACGCCCGCGACGACGAGGGCGCCCAGCTCACCGGTGGCCGCGGCCTCCACGATCTGGCCCGTGTCCCGGCCGTACCGGTGCGGCAGCTCCCGTACGCCCCAGGCGGTGGCGACCTCCTCCCGCGCGCGCGGGTCGGTCGCGGGACGCCCGCCGGGCAGCAGCGACGGGATCGCGCCCGCCCAGAGCGCGCCGCGCTCACCGGCCCGGCGCGGGATCCACACCAGCTCCGCCCCGGTCGCCGCCGCGGCCCGCACGGCGGCGGACAGCGCGCCCGGCACACCGGCCAGCCGCTCACCGACCACGATCACCGCGCCGGGTGCGCGCAGCGCCTCCGATGCCGTGGTCCCGCCGGCGTCCAGCCCGGTCCCGGAGGCGAGCGCGTCGAACCACTCGGTCTCGGTACCGGGCGCGGCCGGCAGGAGCGTGCCTCCCGCCTTCTCCAGGCCCCGGGTGGCGTACGGTGCCAGCGCGAAGGTGCGCTGGCCGCGCTTGCGCCACGCCTTGCGCAGCCGCAGGAAGACCCCGGGCGCCTCCTCCTCGGCCTCCAGGCCGGCGAGCAGCACCGCCGGGGCCCGCTCCAGGGACGCGTACGTGACGCCGTGGTCCCGTCCGCGTCCGGCGACGCGGGCGGCGAGGAAGTCGGCCTCCTCGCTGCTGTGCACGCGGGCGCGGAAGTCGATGTCGTTGGTGTCGAGGGCGACCCGGGCGAACTTGGCGTACGCGTAGGCGTCCTCGACGGTCAGCCGGCCGCCGGTGAGGACGCCGGTGCGCCCCCGGACCAGGCCGCGCGCCGCCGCCTCCAGCGCCTCCGGCCAGCTGGCCGGCTCCAGCTCACCCGTCCCGGCGCTGCGCACCAGCGGCGTGGTGAGCCGGTCGCGCTGCTGCGCGTACCGGAACGCGAAGCGCCCCTTGTCGCACAGCCACTCCTCGTTGACCTCCGGGTCCTCGGCGGCCAGCCGCCGCATGACCTTGCCGCGCCGGTGGTCGGTGCGGGTGGCACAGCCTCCCGCGCAGTGCTCGCACACCGAGGGGCTGGAGACCAGGTCGAAGGGGCGGGAGCGGAACCGGTACGCCGCCGAGGTCAGCGCGCCGACCGGGCAGATCTGGATGGTGTTGCCGGAGAAGTACGACTCGAACGGGTCGCCCTCGCCGGTGCCGACCTGCTGGAGCGCCCCGCGCTCGATCAGCTCGATCATCGGGTCGCCGGCGACCTGGTTGGAGAAGCGGGTGCAGCGGGCGCACAGCACGCACCGCTCGCGGTCGAGCAGCACCTGTGCGGAGATCGGCACGGGCTTGGCGTACGTCCGCTTCCGCCCTTCGAAGCGGGAGTCGGCCCGGCCGTGCGACATCGCCTGGTTCTGCAGCGGGCACTCGCCGCCCTTGTCGCAGACGGGACAGTCCAGCGGGTGGTTGATGAGCAGCAGCTCCATCACGCCCACCTGCGCCTTCTCCGCGACGGGCGAGGTCAGCTGGGTCCTGACGACCATGCCGTCGGTGCAGGTGATGGTGCAGGAGGCCATCGGCTTGCGCTGGCCCTCCACCTCGACGATGCACTGCCGGCAGGCGCCGGCCGGGTCGAGGAGCGGGTGGTCGCAGAACCGGGGGATCTCGATGCCGAGCTGCTCGGCGGCGCGGATGACCAGCGTCCCCTTGGGGACGGAGATCTCGGCCCCGTCGATGGTGAGCGTGACGAGGTCTTCGGGCGGGACGGCCGCGCCGCCGCCCCCTGCGGGGCTGGATGCCATGACGGTCACGCCGTCACCTCCACGTGGTTGTCCGCCCAGGCGGTCGACTTGGCCGGGTCGAAGGGGCAGCCCTTGCCCGTGATGTGCTGCTCGTACTCGTCGCGGAAGTACTTCAGCGAGGAGAAGATCGGCGATGCGGCGCCGTCACCGAGGGCGCAGAAGGACTTGCCGTTGATGTTGTCGGCGATGTCGTTGAGCTTGTCGAGGTCGCTCATGGCGCCCTTGCCGGCTTCGATGTCCCGGAGCAACTGGACGAGCCAGTACGTGCCTTCGCGGCAGGGCGTGCACTTGCCGCACGACTCGTGGGCGTAGAACTCGGTCCACCGGGTCACGGCCCGCACGACACAGGTCGTCTCGTCGAAGCACTGGAGCGCCTTGGTGCCGAGCATCGAGCCGGCGGCGCCCACGCCCTCGTAGTCGAGCGGGACGTCGAGGTGCTCGTCGGTGAACATCGGCGTGGAGGACCCGCCGGGCGTCCAGAACTTCAGCCGGTGGCCCGGCCGCATGCCGCCGCCCATGTCGAGCAGCTGGCGCAGCGTGACGCCGAGCGGCGCCTCGTACTGGCCGGGCGAGGCGACGTGGCCGCTGAGCGAGTACAGCGTGAAGCCGGGGGACTTGTCGCTGCCCATCGACTTGAACCAGTCCTTGCCCCGGTTCAGGATCGCGGGAACCGACGCGATCGACTCGACGTTGTTCACCACAGTGGGGCACGCGTACAGACCGGCGACCGCGGGGAAGGGGGGACGCAGCCGGGGCTGGCCACGGCGGCCTTCGAGCGAGTCGAGCAGCGCGGTCTCCTCACCGCAGATGTACGCGCCGGCGCCCGCGTGCACGGTGAGTTCGAGGTCGAGTCCGCTGCCGAGGATGTTCGTGCCGAGGTAGCCCGCCGCGTACGCCTCGCGCACGGCTTCGTGCAGCCGTCGCAGGACGGGCACGACTTCGCCGCGCAGATAGATGAAGGCATGGCTGGACCGGATCGCGTAGCAGGCGATCACGATCCCCTCGATGAGGGAATGCGGGTTCGCGAAGAGGAGCGGGATGTCCTTGCAGGTCCCGGGCTCCGATTCGTCGGCGTTGACAACAAGATAGTGCGGCTTGCCGTCTCCCTGCGGGATGAACTGCCACTTCATGCCGGTGGGGAAGCCCGCGCCGCCCCGGCCGCGCAGGCCGGAGTCCTTGACGTACGCGATGACGTCGTCGGGCGTCATCGCGAGGGCCTTCCTCAGCCCCTCGTACCCGTCGTGCCGCTGGTAGGTGTCCAGCGTCCAGGAGCCCGGCTGGTCCCAGAAGGCCGACAGGACCGGTGCGAGCAGCTTCTCGGGGCTGGTCATCTCGGTCGCCAACGTCATCACTCCCCCTCCTCGTCGACCGGGCCGACCGGACCGGACGGGTGCTGCGGGTCGGAGGCCGAGGTCGGCTGCGGCGCGTCGTGCGAGCTCAGGTGTCCGGAGCCGGGCATGGGCGCGTCGTGCGGGGCGGCGTCCTGCGGGGCCTCGCCGCGCGGGTGCACCACGCGCGCGCCGGGTGCGGCCTCGCCCTTGGCGAGCCGGAGCCCGACCAGGGAGGCGGGGCCCGCGCCGCCCGTCGCCTCCACCGCGCCGGGGCGCTCGTCGGGGAAGCCGGCCAGGATCCGGGCGGTCTCCTTGTACGTGCACAGGGGTGCGCCGCGCGTCGGCGTGACGGGGCGGCCGGCGCGCAGGTCGTCGACGAGCCTCCTGGCCGACTCGGGGGTCTGGTTGTCGAAGAATTCCCAGTTGACCATCACGACGGGGGCGAAGTCGCAGGCGGCGTTGCACTCGATGTGCTCGAGGGTGACCTTGCCGTCCTCGGTGGTCTCGTTGTTGCCGACGCCGAGGTGCTGCTTGAGCTCGTCGAAGATGGCGTCGCCGCCCATGACGGCGCACAGGGTGTTGGTGCACACCCCGACCTGGTAGTCGCCGGAGGGCTTGCGCCGGTACATGGAGTAGAAGGTGGCGACGGCGGTGACCTCGGCGGTGGTCAGGCCCAGGGTCTGGGCGCAGTACCTCATGCCGGTGCGGGAGACGTACCCCTCCTCCGCCTGCACCAGGTGCAGCAGCGGCAGCAGCGCGGAGCGGCTGTCCGGGTAGCGGCCGATGATCGCCTCGGCGTCCGCGTCCAGCCGGGCCCGCACCTCGTCGGGGTAGTCCGGGGCGGGGAGCTGCGGCATCCCCAGGCTGGTGGGGGGTTCGGGGGTTCCCCCCCGAGAAGACACAGTGGTCACCGGTCGACGCCTCCCATCACGGGGTCGATGGACGCGACGGCGACGATGACGTCGGCGACCATGCCGCCTTCGCACATCGCTGCCATGGCCTGGAGGTTGGTGAAGGACGGGTCGCGGAAGTGGACCCGGTAGGGGCGGGTGCCGCCGTCGGAGACGACGTGCACACCGAGCTCGCCCTTGGGCGACTCGACCGCGGTGTACGTCTGGCCGGGCGGCACCCGGAAGCCCTCGGTCACCAGCTTGAAGTGGTGGATCAGGGCCTCCATGGAGGTGCCCATGATCTTCTTGATGTGGTCGAGGGAGTTGCCGAGGCCGTCGGGGCCCAGGGCGAGCTGGGCGGGCCAGGCGATCTTCCTGTCGGCGACCATCACCGGGCCCGGCTCCAGCCGGGCCAGGCACTGCTCGACGATCCGCAGCGACTGGCGCATCTCCTCCAGCCGGATGAGGAAGCGGCCGTAGGCGTCGCAGGACTCGGCGGTCGGCACGTCGAAGTCGTACGTCTCGTAGCCGCAGTACGGGTCGGTCTTGCGCAGGTCGTGCGGGAGCCCGGTGGCGCGCAGGATGGGGCCGGTGGCGCCGAGGGCCATGCAGCCGGACAGGTCGAGGTAGCCGACGTCCTGCATGCGGGCCTTGAAGATGGGGTTGCCGGTGGCGAGCTTGTCGTACTCCGGCATGTTCTTCTTCATCGTCTTCACGAACTCGCGAAGCTGGTCGATGGCACCGGGCGGCAGGTCCTGGGCGAGGCCGCCGGGCCGGATGAACGCGTGGTTCATGCGCAGGCCGGTGATCAGCTCGTACAGGTCCAGGATCATCTCGCGGTCCCGGAAGCCGTAGATCATGATCGTGGTGGCGCCGAGCTCCATGCCGCCGGTGGCGATGCACACCAGGTGGGAGGAGATCCGGTTGAGCTCCATCAGCAGGACGCGGATGACGGTCGCCCGGTCGGGGATCTGGTCCTCGATGCCGAGCAGCTGCTCGACGCCCAGGCAGTACGCCGCCTCGTTGAAGAACGGCGTCAGGTAGTCCATGCGCGTGACGAACGTGGTGCCCTGCGTCCAGGTCCGGTACTCGAGGTTCTTCTCGATGCCGGTGTGGAGGTAGCCGATGCCGCAGCGGGCCTCGGTGACGGTCTCACCGTCGAGCTCCAGGATGAGCCGCAGCACGCCGTGGGTGGACGGGTGCTGGGGGCCCATGTTGACGACGATCCGCTCGTCGTCGGCCTTGGCCGCCGACTGGACGACCTCGTCCCAGTCGCCGCCGGTGACCGTGTAGACGGTGCCCTCGGTGGTTTCGCGGGCGCTGGCAGGTGGAGTGGTCACGAGTACGACCTCCGCTGGTCCGGAGCCGGGATCTGGGCGCCCTTGTACTCGACGGGGATGCCGCCGAGGGGGTAGTCCTTGCGCTGCGGGAAGCCCTGCCAGTCGTCGGGCATCATGATCCGGGTCAGGGCGGGGTGGCCGTCGAAGATCAGGCCGAAGAAGTCGTACGTCTCGCGCTCGTGCCAGTCGTTGGTCGGGTACACCGCGACCAGCGAGGGGACGCGCGGGTCGCTGTCCGGGGCGGAGACCTCCAGGCGGATCAGCCGGCCGTGGGTGAGCGAGCGCAGGTGGTACACGGCGTGCAGCTCGCGGCCCTTGTCGCCGGGGTAGTGGACACCGCTCACGCCCGTGCAGAGCTCGAAGCGGAGGGCGGGGTCGTCGCGCAGGGTGCGGGCGACGCGCACGAGGTGCTCGCGGGCGATGTGGAAGGTGAGCTCGCCGCGGTCGACGACCGTCTTCTCGATCGCGTGGTCGGGCAGGAGCCCCTGCTCCTCCAGGGCGCCCTCCAGCTCGTCGGCGACCTCGTCGAACCAGCCCCCGTAGGGGCGGACGGCCTCGCCGGGCAGGCGGACGGAGCGGACCAGGCCGCCGTAGCC
The DNA here is from genome assembly GCF_000716335.1 of Streptomyces sp. NRRL S-118. Taxonomy (GTDB): domain Bacteria; phylum Actinomycetota; class Actinomycetes; order Streptomycetales; family Streptomycetaceae; genus Streptomyces. The sequence continues at coordinate 39,735 of NZ_KL591016.1, forward strand.
GGAGGTGTCGCCGCCGTTGTTCGCGCCGAACATGCCGCGCTGGACGCGGATCTCCTCGCCCTGGTCGCCGCGCTGCCCGGGCAGGTTCTGCGCGCTGAGGTCCTTCTCGGGGTTCGGCTGCTCGCTCACCGCAGGAGCCCCTTCATCTCGATGGTCGGCAGCGCCTTGAGCGCCGCCTCCTCCGCCTCGCGGGCGGCTTCCCGGGCGTTGACCCCGAGCTTGGAGCTCTGGATCTTCTGGTGGAGCTTGAGGATCGCGTCCATCAGCATCTCCGGACGGGGCGGGCATCCCGGCAGATAGATGTCGACCGGGACGATGTGGTCCACGCCCTGCACAATCGCGTAATTGTTGAACATTCCGCCCGACGAGGCGCACACGCCCATGGAGATCACCCACTTCGGGCTGGGCATCTGGTCGTAGACCTGGCGCAGGACGGGCGCCATCTTCTGGCTCACCCGGCCCGCCACGATCATCAGGTCGGCCTGGCGCGGCGAGCCGCGGAAGACCTCCATGCCGAAGCGCGCCAGGTCGTACCGCCCGGCGCCGGTCGTCATCATCTCGATGGCGCAGCAGGCGAGACCGAAGGTCGCGGGGAAGACGGACGCCTTGCGCACCCAGCCCGCGGCCTGTTCGACCGTCGTCAGCAGAAAACCGCTCGGCAGCTTCTCTTCGAGTCCCATGTAGGTGCCCCTCAGCCCCTTAAGTCCCTCAGTCCCAGTCCAGGCCGCCGCGCCGCCACACGTACGCGTAGGCGACGAAGACGGTGAGCACGAAGAGCAGCATCTCCACGAGCCCGAACAGCCCGAGCGCGTCGAAGCTGACGGCCCAGGGATAGAGGAAGACGATCTCGATGTCGAAGACGATGAAGAGCATCGCCGTCAGGTAGTACTTGATGGGGAAGCGGCCACCACCGGCCGGAGTGGGTGTCGGCTCGATACCGCACTCGTACGCCTCAAGCTTCGCCCTGTTGTACCTCTTTGGGCCGATAAGCGTGGCCATGACCACGGAGAAGATCGCAAACCCTGCCCCGAGGGCGCCGAGCACGAGGATGGGCGCGTAGGCATTCACGCTCCTCGCTCCTTCCAGTCGTCCTTGACCGTTGGACCGCACCGGGCATCCGTCTCGCCGCCTCGGGAGATCGCGTACATGTGAGGCAGTTCACAAGCCCGACTGCTTCGCATCCTATGCCCGTCGATCTGTGATCTGCGACACGGGGTACGACAACGTCTTTGTGATCTCCACCACCTGGCGAAGGATCATGAATCCCGATGAGCGCCGATCTTCATACGGAGTGTGTCGACGGGGGTGCGGTATGTGACAAGAAGGGGGGTTACCGCTGGTCGGAGGGGGCTTGCCCTATCAAGGGATGTCCACTACAGGCAAATTCGCCCTGGACTCCTCCGGGTGATATAGGCGCTTCACCTCACTCGCCCGAGGGGTGCGCGGGGACCGATGTGGACGCGTGCGCGGTTTCACGATCTTTCGGGCGTCCGGGCGGCGACCTCTCCGTGACCTGCGTCACTCGGAATCCATGCCGCCGAAAGCGGGCTTGGCCACGCGGGTGAAGGGATGGTAAGCGCGCGGCAATTCGGGCGTTTCGCGGAAACCCCATGATCACGGGCTTGATCACGTGCGTCCGTATTGTCCGTTACGGCGTCAATAAGGTCCACGGGGAAGCGGATTCACACATTCCACGCGCAACTGTGGCGCACACCACGTTTCTTGAAGGGAACCGTGGGGCCCTGATAGCGGTTGTACTCATGTCCCACACCGCTCACATACCCAGCCACCGGAAGCCCCGCCGCAGCGGCTCCAAGCTCGCGCTGCGCGCCGGAGTTGCCGGTGGCGTCCTCAGCACCGTCGCGGTGGCCGGTGCCGCGGGCCCGGCCCAGGCCGACCCGGTGACCGAGACCATCGAGATGCCCGCGCTCGGCGGTGGCGTCTCCGCGGACCTGTCGAGCGCCGTCGCCGCCTCCGCCGAGGCGACGCAGCAGATCGCCCTCGACATGGAGCTCCAGGCCCAGGAGAACGCCGCGGCGGTCAAGGCCGCCAAGGAGGCCAGGACCGCCAAGCAGGAGGCCGAGCGCAAGGCGGAGGCCGAGCGGAAGGCGGCGGAGAAGGCCCGCGCCGAGGCCCAGGAGCGCGCCAACCGCTCCACCGAGCGCACCACGCTCGCCGCCTCGGCCCCGGACTCCTCCGACTCCTCCGACGAGGGCGGCTCCTCCTACGACTCCTCGCCGGCGACCGGCTCGGCCGCGGCGATCGTCGCCTTCGCCCGTGCCCAGGTCGGCGACGCGTACGTCATGGGCGGCACCGGCCCCAACTCGTGGGACTGCTCCGGCCTCGTCCAGGCCGCGTACCGCCAGGCCGGCATCGACCTGCCGCGCGTCTCGGGCTCCCAGTCGAGCATGGGCACCTCCGTCTCGCTCGACAACCTCCAGCCCGGTGACATCCTCTACTGGGGCAGCCGGAGCAACTCGTACCACGTGGCGATCTACGTCGGCGGCGGCAACTTCGTCGGCGCGCAGAACCCGGGCACCGGCGTCGTCGAGCGGTCGCTCGACTACGACCCGCCGTCCGGCGCGGTCCGCGTCCTCTGACCGGAGCCGTACGCACACGGCAGAAAGGGCCGTCGCTCCCCCGCTCGGGGAGGGAGCGACGGCCCTTCGCCGTGTCCGGCCCGGCCGGCGCCGGGCTCAGGCCTTCGGCGCCACCTTCGACAGGCCATTGATGATCCGGTCCATCGCGTCGCCGCCCGTCGGGTCGGTGAGGTTGGCGAGCAGCTTCAGCGTGAACTTCATCAGCAGCGGATGCGTCAGGCCGCGCTGCGTGGCGATCTTCATGACCTTCGGGTTGCCGATCAGCTTCACGAAGGCGCGGCCGAGCGTGTAGTAGCCGCCGTAGGTGTCCTTCAGGATCTTCGGGTACGACTGGAGGGCCAGCTCCCGCTGGGCCGGGGTCGCGCGGGCGTGCGCCTGGACGATGACGTCCGCGGCGATCTGGCCGGACTCCATGGCGTACGCGATGCCCTCGCCGTTGAACGGGTTGACCAGACCGCCCGCGTCGCCGACCAGCAGCAGGCCGCGCGTGTAGTGGGGCTGGCGGTTGAAGGCCATGGGCAGCGCGGCACCGCGGATCGGGCCGGTCATGTTCTCGGGGACGTACCCCCAGTCCTCCGGCATCGAGGCGCACCACGCCTTGAGGACCTCGCGCCAGTCCAGCTCCTTGAAGGAGTCGGAGGTGTTGAGGACGCCGAGGCCGACGTTCGACGTGCCGTCTCCCATGCCGAAGATCCAGCCGTAGCCGGGCAGCAGCCGGTCCTCGCCCGGGCCGCGCCGGTCCCACAGCTCCAGCCAGGACTCCAGGTAGTCGTCGTCGTGGCGCGGGGAGGTGAAATACGTGCGGACGGCCACGCCCATCGGCCGGTCCTCGCGCCGGTGCAGCCCCATGGCCAGCGACAGCCGGGTGGAGTTGCCGTCGGCGGCGACGACCAGCGGCGCGTGGAAGGTGACCGGCGTCTTGTCCTCGCCGAGCCGGGCCTGCACACCGGTGATCCGGCCGGTGCGGTCGTCGATGACCGGCGCGCCGACGTTGCAGCGCTCGTACAGCCGCGCGCCGGCCTTCTGCGCCTGGCGGGCGAGCTGCTCGTCGAAGTCGTCGCGCTTGCGCACCAGTCCGTAGTCCGGGTAGCTGGCGAGTTCCGGCCAGTCGAGCTGGAGACGCACCCCGCCGCCGATGATGCGCAGGCCCTTGTTGCGCAGCCAGCCCGCTTCCTCGGAGATGTCGATGCCCATCGCGACGAGCTGCTTGGTGGCGCGCGGGGTCAGACCGTCGCCGCAGACCTTCTCGCGCGGGAACGCCGTCTTCTCCAGGAGCAGGACGTCCAGACCCGCCTTGGCCAGGTAGTACGCGGTCGTCGAGCCGGCCGGGCCCGCCCCGACGACGATCACATCCGCGGTGTGTTCGGAGAGGGACTGCTGCTCGGTCACGGCGGGGTCTCCCGAATACTCGAAATTGCGTACCGGACGGCACAGGTCATGTGCAGTCTAGGGGGACGTACGGATCACCGACCCGAAGGGCCACCCCGATGACTGAGCTGCTTCCCGGCGCCGTCGAGCCCGTTGTCCGCCTGCGCGTACCGACGGACGAGGACGCGTACGCCTGGCACCGGGTCTTCGACGATCCCGAGGTCATGGAGTTCTTCCAGGGCGGGCCGGCCGAGCTGTCCGTCTACCACGAGTTCACCGCCCGCCAGCGCCGGCACGACGCCGAGCACGGCTTCTGCCTGTGGACCCTGCTGGACGAGGGCGGCGAGGTCATCGGCTTCACGGGCGCGCAGCCGTGGCCGCACGCCTGGGGGCCGGCCGGGGAGATAGAGATCGGCTGGCGGCTGGCACGGTCCGCCTGGGGCAAGGGGTACGCGACGGCCGCCGCCCGCGCCACCCTGGAGCGGCTGCGGGCGGCGGGGGTCGAGCGGGTGGTCGCCATGGTGAACACCCGCAACACGCGGTCGATGGCGGTGGCCCGGCGGCTCGGGATGACCCGGGCGGAGACGTACGCCATCCCCGGCAGCGGCGGGCAGGAGGGGTACTGCTTCCGCCTCCCCCTGACCGCCGCCTGACGCGGCCGGACCTGCCGGCGCGTCAGTCCACGTCGTTGAGCGTCCAGGTGTCCAGGGCCACCTGGAACGTCTCACGGGCGGTGTCCCAGGCGTCCTCCTGCGCGGTGAAGTAGACGGCGTACTCGGTGCCGTCCGCGGCGATGTACGACTGGTCGACGGCGTGGATCGTCCGCCCGCCCTCGTCGGTGTACGTGTACTCCCAGATCGCGCCGGGCCGGCCCTGGAAGGTGTTGGCCTCCAGGCGCAGCCGCTGGTACCCGGCGTTCCTCTTGCGGGAGTTGGCCTCCAGGGTGGTGAGGTTCTCCAGCGAGGTGTACGGGGCGTCGTGGATCACGCCGACGAGGAAGTGCGCCATACCGGTGGACCCGGCGTAGGTGATCTGGCCCTTGGGCTCCTCCTTGACGCGGTCCCAGACGGAGGGGACGGCGAAGCTGAACCCGGCGGTGTCGGACACGAGCCGGTAGCCCTCGGGGACGGCGGGCGGCGTGGCACCGACGGGGTCGTCGACCGGGGTGGCCGTGGCGGAGGGGGCCGGGGAGGGTGTCCGGGAGGGCGCGGGGGCGGGTTTCGCGTCGCCCGCCGTCGGGCCGGGCGACGCGGTGCCCCCGGCCGTGGCGGAGGGCGCCGCCCCGACGGGTGACGGGGCCCCGCCGTCCCGCAGGAGGAGCGCCCCGGCGGTGGCGCCGCCCCCGACGACGAACGCCCCCGCGAGCACGGCCACCCACATCCCGACGCGCCGGGTGCCGGGCCGCGGGTCCGCCGGCCCGGAAACCCCGGCCGGGGCTTGCGGGGCGAGGGGAGCCTGCGGGGCGGGAGGAGCGGCAGGAGCAGCCGGGGCCTGCGGGGCGGCGGGCACCACCGGGGCCTGCGGGACGGCGGGCACCTCCGAGGCGGCCGGGGCGGCGGGCACCACCGGGGCCTGCGGGACGGCGGGCATCACCGGGACGGCAGGTGCGGCCAGGGCGGCCGGGGCCTCCGGGGCGGCGGGCATCACCGGGGCCTCCGGGGTCTCCGGGGTCTCCGGGGTCTCCGCGGCGGGGAACGCGGACGGGGCCTGCGGATACGCGGCCGGGCCGGCCGGGTACGCCGCGGGCGGCGGCGCCGGGGCGGTCACCGCGGACGGGGCGCGGTGCAGCACGCGCAGGAGCGCGGGCGCGGCGAGCGTCGCGGCGGACGTCCACAGCAGGCCGAACAGCAGCGCGTCCGCGCCGCTCGGGGCGACCTCGTAGGCGCCCTGGCCGCCGAAGCCGTCCACCGCCCCCGACACCCGGCCCGACACCCCGCTCACCGCGGTCAGCAGCAGGTACAGGCCCAGGAAGCAGCCGGCCGTGAGCAGGTGCGCGGACCGGTCGGGCGTACGGCGGGCCGCCCACAGGCCGAGCGTCAGCGCGGCCGCCACCCCGAGGGCGACGAGCCCGGCCACCGCGCCCGCGCCCAGCTCGTCACCGATCTCCGGCAGGCCGACGCCGCCGTGCCCGACGGTCGGCCCGACCAGGTCGAAGCGGCCCTGGAGGTCGTACTCCACCGGTACGCCCCAGCTCAGGCCGAGCACCGCGAGGCCGATGTTGGGCAGGACGGGCAGGGTGAGCAGCAGCGCCCGGCCGTCCACGTCGTCGCCGTTCGCGCAGGCGACGAAGCCGACGACCGCGCACACCGCCACCAGCACCCCCAGCACCCGCACGGCCGTGCCGAGCGCCCGCAGCGGCGCGTACCGCTCCAGGGTGTCGCGGCCCAGGACCCCGGCGCTCACCGCGGCGGTCAGGACGAGCGCGCCCAGCGCGGCGAGCGGAGCGGAGGAGGACACCTCCACCCCGGCCACCTCGGGCCGGGCGAACAGCCCGAGCACCAGCACCACGCCGCCGCCGAGCAACCCGGTGCGCACGGCCACGTCGGCGCCTTCGCCCCGCGACCGAAGCCGCCGCGCCCCCACGTACACCGCGGCGGCCCACAGGGCGGTGACGGTCAGCGGTACCAGGGAGAGTTCGGCGCCGCCCTGCGCGAAGGCACCGTCCTGCCCGAAGGCGTCACCGTCGCCGTAGCCGTACCCGCCGCCGTGGGGCCGTCCGCCGGACGCCGCGACCCCGAAGCCGCCGCCGAACGCCTGGAGCAGCAGTGCCAACGCGATCCGCAGCCGGTCGCTCCAGCCGACGACGACCTCGTCCTCCTGGCCGTACGACGGGACCGCCGCCGCCACGGCGAGCACCAGCAGCAGGGCGACCGGCCAGGCGACGGCCTTCGCCGCGGACGCCCAGTCGCCGCGCAGGGCCCGGCCGAGGAACAGCCCGACGGCCGTCGGCTGCGCGGGCTCGGGGGCGGGGGCGCCAGGGGCGTACGCGGGCGGCGGGGGGCCGGCCGGAGGCGCCGCGGGAGGCGGGGCCACCGGCGGCACGGGCAGCCGCTCCCGCCCGCACTTCGTGCAGAAGCGCGCCTCGTCCGCGGACGGGGTCCCGCAGTGCGGGCAGTACGACGCCATGGGTGCTCCGGGTGGAGGAGGGACGGGGAACGACAGCGACCCATCTTGCCGGTTGCCGACTCCCCGTCAACTCGCCGGGCGCTATGCCGACTTCGTACCCCGGTGCAGGGCCACGATCCCGCCCGTCAGGTTCCGCCAGGCCACCTTCGACCAGCCGGCCTTCTGCAGGAGGCCGGCGAGGACGGCCTGGTCGGGCCAGCTCTGGATGGACTCGGCGAGGTACACGTACGCGTCCGGGCTGGACGAGACGGCGCGGGCCACCGGCGGCAGCGCGCGCATCAGGTACTCCTCGTACACCGTCCGGAAGGGTGCCCAGGTGGGGTGCGAGAACTCGCAGATGACGACCCGTCCGCCCGGCTTGGTGACCCGGTACAGCTCGCGCAGCGCCGCGTCGGTGTCCTGGACGTTGCGCAGCCCGAAGGAGATGGTCACCGCGTCGAACGACTCGTCCCGGAAGGGCAGCCGCGTCGCGTCGCCCGCCGTCAGCGGCAGCCACGGGTGGCGCCGCTTGCCCTCGCGCAGCATGCCGAGCGAGAAGTCGCACGGCACGACGTACGCCCCGGTGCGCGCGAACGGCAGGGACGAGGTGCCGGTGCCGGCCGCCAGGTCGAGGACCTTCTGCCCGGGCCGGGCGTCGACCGCCTTGGCGACCTCCTTGCGCCACCGCCGGTCCTGGCCGAGCGAGAGCACGTCGTTGGTGAGGTCGTAGTTCGCCGCCACGTCGTCGAACATCGAGGCGACTTCGTGCGGCTTCTTGTCCAGGCTGGCTCGGGTCACGCACCCATTCAAGCAGGCACCCGGGTCCCCGGACCTGGAGGGCCCGGATGTCCTCCGGACCGGGCCGCGGGAGCCCGGCGGGATCCGGAGGACACGCCCTACGCCCTCCGGTACACCAGCCGCCCGCCGAGCACGGTGGCCACGCACGTGGAGGCGCCGCGCCGCACCAGCTCGGTGCGGTCCGGCACGTCGAAGACGGCGAAGCGGGCGGGGCCGCCCGCCGCGAGGGCCGGCAGCAGGACGAGCGGCACCGGGGAGAAGGACGGCGGCCCCGGCAGCACCGGCGGGCGTCCGCCCACGGCGAGCCCGGCCCGCCGCACCGCGTCCAGGGCCGCGCGGGAGCGCAGTTCACCGGCGACGGCGACCGTGCCGTGCGCCAGCATCCGCTGCACCCCGCGCCGTGCGCTGGCGCCCCGCAGGGACGCGTCGGCGCGGAACAGCGCCTGGGCGCGCTCCCCGGTGAGCGGTTCGGTGCCGAGCCGGTCCGCCTCGCGCGGGTCGGGGTGGTACGCCTGCTCCAGGAGCTCGGGCCCGTACGGGTTGAGCAGTCCGGGTGTGAGGATGCCGGGCCACCGCCGCACCCGCGCCTGCGGGTGCGCGGCGGCGAGCTCCTCGTACGGGCCGACGGCGGCGATGCGCGCGCCGTCGGCCAGGACCGCCGCCCCGGGCGTGGCTTCGGCGACGTGGATCGTCAGCACGGCCGGCTCAGTTCGCGCTCAGCAGCTTCAGCTCGGGGTGGGCGGTGCCACCCTCGATGGCGGTGGACGAGATGTGCGAGGCGACGCGCTCGTCGACCGGGTCGTTCGCCGGGTCGTCGTGGACGAGGATGTGCTCGTACGTCGTCGTGCGCTGTGCCGGGACGCGGTCGGCGGTGCGGATCATGTCGATCATCTCGCGCAGGTTGGAGCGGTGCTTCGCGCCCGCCGACGAGACGACGTTCTCCTCCAGCATGATGGACCCCAGATCGTCCGCGCCGTAGTGCAGGGTCAGTTGCCCGATCTCCTTGCCCGTGGTGAGCCAGGAGCCCTGGATGTGGGCGATGTTGTCCATGAAGAGCCGCGCGACGGCGATCATGCGCAGGTACTCGAAGAGGGTGGCCTGCGTACGGCCCTTCAGGTGGTTGTTCTCGGGCTGGTACGTGTACGGGATGAAGGCGCGGAAGCCGCCCGTGCGGTCCTGGACGTCACGGATCATGCGCAGGTGCTCGATCCGCTCGGCGTTCGTCTCGCCGGTGCCCATGAGCATCGTGGAGGTGGACTCCACCCCCAGGTTGTGGGCGATCTCCATGATCTCCAGCCACCGCTCGCCGGACTCCTTGAGCGGCGCGATCGCCTTGCGCGGCCGCTCGGGCAGCAGCTCGGCGCCGGCGCCCGCGAAGGAGTCGAGGCCGGCGGCGTGGATGCGGGTGATGGCCTCCTCGACGGAGACGCCGGAGATCCGGGCCATGTGCTCCACCTCGCTGGCGCCCAGCGAGTGGATGACGAGCTGCGGGAACTCCTTCTTGATGGCCGCGAAGTGCTTCTCGTAGTACTCGACGCCGTAGTCCGGGTGGTGCCCGCCCTGGAACATGATCTGCGTGCCGCCGAGCTCCACGGTCTCCGCGCAGCGGCGCAGGATGTCGTCGAGGTCCCGGGTCCAGCCCTTGGCGGTGTCCTTCGGCGGCGCGTAGAAGGCGCAGAACTTGCACGCGGTGACGCACACGTTCGTGTAGTTGATGTTGCGCTCGATGATGTACGTGGCGATGTGCTCCGTACCGGCGTAGCGCCGCCGCCGCACCGCGTCCGCCGCCGCACCGAGCGCGTGGAGGGGAGCCGACCGGTAGAGGTCGAGCGCCTCCTCGGGGGTGATCCGCCCACCCTCGGCGGCGCGGTCGAGAACGGACTGGAGGTCGGCCTTCTCGGTCACCGGGTGTGTCCCTTTCGGCAGGGTTCTGGACGGACCGAACCAGCCTACGCCAGCGCCTCCGGCGGGTTTCGGGGCGGTGGGGTGCCCGCCGGTCCCCCAATCACCCCGCCTTGTCCAGCAGGGCCCGCGGGTTGCCGGCCCGCGCCTCGTCCGAGGTGTAGACGAGCTGCTTCCCCTTGAGCGTCAGCTTCACCGTGTGCTTGTCACCCGTGCACTTGTTGCCGGGCCTGCCGCTGGACGAGCCCTCGGCGACCAGCGCCGTGGGGGTGGCGCTGCGGAGCACCAGCTTGTCCTCGCACACGAAGTTGCCGATGGCGTCGAGCTGGTTGACGGTACCGATCCCGGTGCCGGGCCTGCCGCCCTTGACCACCACGGTGAACGAGCCGCCCGGCACCTCGGTGCCGAAGACCTCCATCGTGAAGGGACCCTTCCACGTGCCGAGGAACTCCTTCGGCACGGCGTTCCCCGCGCCGCCGCCCGGGGAGGTGTCCCCCGGGGCGGTGCTCTGCGCCGGGGGCCGGGCCGTGTCGTGCGGGCCGTCGCCGCCGCCCGGGAGCAGGTCCAGGAGGAACGCGCCGCTCAGCGTCACCGCCGCCAGCGCGCCCGCGACGGCGAACGCCACCGTGCAGCTGAGCCGGCGGCCGCGGCCGGCTGCGGCAGGCTCGGAGGTCGTGCTGACCGACAGGGACACGGGCGTCCGGGGCGGGGGCACCGCGCCCACCGTCGGCACCCGGTCGAACGGCCCCGGCGGATCGACCGGCGGCCCGAAGACACCGGCGGGCGCCACCGCGGGGCTGCTGAACGGCACCGGCCCCGAGCCGGCCGCCGACGGGTCGGCCGCTGCCGGCTCCAGGTCGAGGAGCCGCACCGCCTCCCGGCTGAGCTGGGCGACCAGCGGGCCCGGCAGCCAGCCGCCGGCGACCAGCGCGGCCGCCCCGTCCGGCGCCAGCCGGCGGGCGACCTCGGCGGGCACGGGGCGGGCGGCCGGGTCCTTGGCCAGGCAGGCCGTGACCAGCTCCCGCAGCTCGCCGCCGAGGGTGCTGCCCAGCTCCGGCTCCTCGTGGACGACCTTGTACAGCAGCGCCGCCGAGGAGTCGCCGGTGAAGGGCGCCTCGCCGGTCGCCGCGTACGCCAGGACCGCGCCGAGCGAGAAGACGTCCGCCGCGCCGGTCACGCCCCTGCCGAGGATCTGCTCGGGCGCCATGTAGCCCGGTGAGCCGACCGAGACGCCGGTGGAGGTGAGGGAGGCGGTGCCGTCGGTGGCGCGGGCGATGCCGAAGTCGATGAGGCGCGGTCCGTCGAGGGCGAGCAGCACGTTCGACGGCTTCACGTCGCGGTGGACGAGCCCGAGGCCGTGCACGGCGGTCAGCGCCTCCGCGAGTCCGGCGCCCAGTGCCCGGACCGGGGCCGCGGGCAGGGGCCCGTGCGCGGCGACGGCGCGGGCGAGCGGCGGCCCGCTGACGTACCCGGTCGCCACCCAGGGAACGGGGGCGTCCGGGTCGGCGTCGAGCACCGGCGCGGTCCACTGCCCCCCGACCCGCCGCGCCGCGTCCACCTCGCGCCGGAAGCGTGCCCGGAACTCCTCGTCGAGCGCGAAGTGCGGGTGCACGACCTTCACCGCCACGGTCCGGCCGCCCTCGCTGCGCGCGAGGTACACCCGGCCCATTCCGCCCGCCCCGAGCCTGCCGAGCAGCCGGTAGGGGCCGATGGCCCCCGGTTCCCCCGCTTCCAGCGGCTGCATGCCGTCCTCCCCCGATTCACCGTGCTGTCCGTCCGGACACATACTGGTCGCGTACGCACCGCGGCACACCCCGCCCGCGCGGATATCCCGGGACGACGGAAACGGCACCGGACCGACGCGGGCCGTTCTCCCTCCCGTCGCCGGGAATTCCCGAGCACGGCGTACAGGCGGTACGGAGCGTACGAATTACGCGTGCTGTACGGCTTCCAGCAACTCGACGCGCACGTCCGCCGGAAAACCGGTGTCCGGTCCGGTCCGGCGGGCGAATTCCCGTACGCCGGCGAGCTGGTCCGGACCGAAACGGAAGTCCAGCGTCGTGAAGTACCGCTCCAGCAGCCGCGCGTCGAAGGCCTCCCAGCGGGCGGCCTGCTCGGCCACCTTCGCGACCTCTTCCAGCGACAGGTCGCGCGAGGCCAGGAATGCCTCGTGCACCCGGCGCGTCACCTGCGGTTCGAGCGCCAGGTACTCCTTGCGGACCGCCCACACCGCGAAGACGAACGGCAGACCCGTCCATTCCTTCCACATGAGCCCGAGGTCGTGGACCTGGAGGCCCAGCCTCGGCGCGTCGTGCAGCGAGGCCCGCAGGGCGGCGTCCCCGATCAGCACCGCCGCGTCCGCCTCCTGCATCATCACGCCGAGGTCGGGCGGGCAGGTGTAGTAGTCGGGCGCGACGCCGTACCGCTCGGCGAGCAGCAGCTGCGCCAGGCGGACCGACGTGCGGGAGGTCGAGCCGAGGGCGACGCGCGCCCCGTGCAGGTCCTCCAGCGGCCGCTGGGAGACGATCACGCAGGACATGACCGGGCCGTCGCAGCCCACGGCGAGGTCGGGGAAGGCGACGAGGTCGTCGGCGTGTCGCAGGTACTCGACGAGGGTGACCGGGCCGATGTCGAGGTCGCCGCGCACCAGCTGCTCGCTGAGCTTCTCCGGGGTGTCCTTCGTCAGCTCCAGATCGAGGAGCGTTCCGGTGCGGGCGAGGCCCCAGTACAGGGGCATGCAGTTCAGGAACTGGATGTGCCCGACGCGCGGGCGGCTCCGCTGCTGGTGACCGTCGGCTGAATTGTCCACATCCCGAGGCTAGACCCGCGAGGTGCCGCCGATGAGGCGGGGTGGCGCGTCAGCACCGCCGAATGATTCAAACATCCGGGTGACGTGATCTTTCCCTCTACCGCTTCCGGGAGGGTGCGTGCTACGCTCGGCGCAAGTTGCAGTTTGGTTTCCCTTGCAGTACAGAGCCTGCGGAGCATGTGACCCGCAGGCTTTTGTAGTTTTCAGACTTGTTTGGCAGGTTCTGGAGCAGGGCAACCCTTTGGCCCATAGGAGGGCTTATGGCTACCGGAACCGTCAAGTGGTTCAACGCTGAAAAGGGCTTCGGCTTCATCGCCCAGGACGGCGGCGGCCCGGATGTCTTCGTCCACTACTCCGCGATCAACGCCTCTGGTTTCCGCTCCCTCGAGGAGAACCAGGTCGTGAACTTCGACGTCACCCAGGGCCCGAAGGGTCCGCAGGCGGAGAACGTCACCCCGGCCTAAGTTGCCCGGGTCGGCGATCGCGCACGACTTAGCAGTACCCAAGGAGCCTTTTTGTGCGGCCGCCGCGTTCCGGTGCGGCCGCCGGCCGCAGGCCCTTCTCCTCAGGCGCCGGCCGGCACGAGCGCCCCGTCCGGGGCCAGGCCGACCCGCACGCCGTACCCCTGGCTGACCCGGTCGAGGGTGGTGCGCAGCCAGGCGCGGTCCGCGTGCGGGGCGGGCCCGAGACGCAGGCGGCTCGACCGCAGGACCGGCATGCGCAGTCCGGTGAGACGGCCGGTGCCCGGCTCCACCGAGACGAAGTACAGCGGGCGCAGGTCGTCGCGGTACGGCTCGTAACCGGTGATGCCCTCGTAGTCGTCGACGAAGTCGCCGCAGCCGTAGAGGATCAGTTTGCCCCGGTACAGCTCCAGCGGCCGCGGGTGGTGCGACGAGTGCCCGTGCACGACGTCGACGCCGCCGTCGGCCAGGGCGTGCGCGAAGCGGGTGTGCGCCCGCGGGACGCCGTAGCCCCAGTTGGAACCCCAGTGGACGGACGCGACGACCACGTCGCCCGGCCGCTTCTCGTCGCGCACGCGGCGGACGACCCCCGCCGCGGCGGCGTCGGACGGCTCGGCGACCCAGGCCACGCCCGGCCGGTCCGGTCCGGCGGCCCACTCCCCGGGCACGCCGCTGGACGGCATCCCGAACGAGAACACCAGCACCCGCCCGCCGCGCGCCAGCGGGACGGCCGCGGGCCGCCACGCCTCCTCGGCGTCCCGCCCTGCGCCGGCCGCGCGCAGCCCGCCGCCCGCGAGCACGTCGAGCGTCTCCCGCAGGCCCCGCCGCCCGAAGTCCAGCACGTGGTTGTTGGCCAGGACGCACACGTCGGGGCGGGCGGCGGCGAGGCAGGGCAGGTTGCCGGGGTGCATGCGGTACAGGACGGGCTTGTCCTCCGCGTGGTCGTCGCTGCGCGTGACGGCGGTCTCCAGGTTCAGCACGCGGGCGTCGGGGGCGGCGCCGTCGAGCAGCGCCAGGGCATCACCCCAGGGCCAGGTCCAGTCGACCGGCCGGGGGACGGGGCCGTTCACCGCTTCGGCGAGCTCGACGTACGCGCGGGCGTCCCGGATGTACTCCTCCCACAGAGTGGGGTCCCCGGGGTGGGGCAGGATCTGGTCGATGCCGCGCCCGAGCATCACGTCGCCGCAGAGGAACAGCGTCACCGGCTCCGGCGCGACCGGGTCCCCGCGCATGCCTCCACGCTACCGCCGCCGCTCGCTGCCGCCGCTGCGGCGGGCGCCGTTCCGTAGCCGGGCCAGGTCAGCTCGCGGCCCGGGTGGGCTGCCCGCCAGTCGGCGACCAGCCGTGCGGTGGCGAGCCGTGTGAGGGTGAAGTCCTCGACGATGTCCTCCTCGGGGACCCCCAGCAGCCCCAGGACCAGCGCCGCCAGCAGCCCGGTGCGGTCCTTGCCGGACGCGCAGTGGAAGACCGCCGGCCGGTCGTGCGCGCCGGCGATCACCTCGAGGGCGCGGCGCAGCTCCTTCACGCCGTCGTGAGCGACCTCCAGGTACCGCTCGGCCAGGTACGGGCCGGTCTCGACACCGGGACCGAGCGCGGCCTGGTCGTACGGGCGGTGCTCGATGCTCAGGTGGTGGTACGTGAGCGTGGGGTGCTCGGGTACGCGCCCCTTGGCGGCGATCTCCCAGTCGTACCGCAGGTCGATGACGGTTCCGACGCCGAGCTCCAGGAACCGGTCCCAGTCGTCACCGCGGAGTTTGCCGAGCGAGTCGGCGCGGTACAGCCTGCCCCACCGGACGGTGCGGCCGTCCGCGGTGCGGTACCCGCCCACGTCGCGGAAGTTGTGCAGGAGTTCGAAGCGCAGGTGTCGGTTCACCCGTGCAGCTTGGGGAGTGCCCGAAAAGGAGCGTTCTCCGCCCGCAGGGCGGACGGGACTGCGCGGACGACAGACCCTAGGTCCGCCGCAGCAGGTGGCGGGCCAGGCCCAGGCCGGCCAGGACCGCGACCAGCGCGCTCACGCCCGGCCAGCCCACGTGGGTGTACGCGCGCGTGGCGGCCCACGAGCCGAAGCCGCCGCCGAGGAACGCGCACACCATGTAGGCGGTGTTGAGGCGGCTGCGCGCCTCGGGGCGCAGGGCCCAGATCCGCACCTGGTTCGCGACCATGCCGGACTGCATCGCGACGTCGAGGAGCAGGGTGCCCAGTGCCAGGGCCGCAAGGCCCACCGCCCCGCCCAGGCCGCCCACGGCGAGGACGGCGGCGGAGAGGACGACGGCGAGGAAGCAGACGAGGTTGACCGCGTCGGGGCCCCGCCGGTCGACGCGGCGCCCCGCGGCCGGGGTGGCCAGCATGGTGGCGACGTTGACGAGCGCGAGGACACCGACGGCCTGGGCGCCGAACCCGTACGCCGGCCCCGTCAGCAGCAGCGCCGCACCGGTCCACACGGCGGTGAACGCGCCGAAGACCGTCGCCTGGTAGAGGCAGGAGCGCCGCAGCTCCGGCTCGTCCCGCAGCAGGCGCAGCGTGGCGGCGAGCAGTTGCGGGTACGGCTGCCGTGCCGCGGGCCCGGTCGTCGGCAGGGTGCGGGCCAGTACCGCCGCGACGGTCAGGGAGGCGGCCGCGGCGAGCACGTAGGGCGCCCGCCAGCCCAGCCACTCGCCGAGCGCCCCGCCGGCGGCCCGGGAGAGCAGCATGCCGCCGATGGAGCCCGCCAGCAGCGTGCCGGTGACGGCCCCGCGTCGCTCCTCCGGCACCAGCCCGGCGGCCATGGGCGCGACGAGCGGCGCGACGACGGTGGTCACGCCGATCAGCACGCTCAGCCCGGCGAGCGCCCCCAGGCCCGGCGCGGCGCTCGCCGCGAGCAGGCCCGCGCCGCTGACCCCGAGCAGCGTGGCGATCAGCGGGCGGTGCGGCACGCGGTCGCCGAGCGGTACGAGGAGGAAGATGCCGGCCGCGTACCCGAACTGCGCCGCCGTCACGACGAGCGCGGCCGTGTCGGCCGGTACGCCCAGACCGGCGGCGACGAGGGGGGTGACGGCCTGCGGGAAGTAAAGGTTGCCGACCGCCACTCCGCAGGCAACGGCCAGAAGGAGCACCATGGGCCTGCTCAGGGCGGTCTGTTTCCGGGTCGGCACCGCCCAAAGATCACCCGGCGCGGTGCCGTCGCACAATCGTTTATGCGGGACGCACCCGGTAGCGCAGGTGCGTCACGTCCGTGCCCTCCGCGACGGAGACGGGCCCCTCCAGCTCGTACGGCGCGCCCTTGAGGTCCGTGAAGAACGGCGTCCCGCCGCCGAGCAGCACCGGCACCAGGTCGATGCCGACCTCGTCCAGGAGTCCCGCGTCGAGGCACTGCTGGGCGATGGTGCCCGCGTTGACGCCCACGTTCCGGTCCCCGGCGAGCTCGCGCGCCAGCGCGACGGCGGCCTCCACCCCCTCGGTGACGAAGTGGAACGGCGCCCCTTCGCGGGGCCAGCCGTCCGGCACCGTGTGGGTGACCACGACGACGGGCACGCCCATCGGATGGTTGCCGCCCCACCCGTCGGTCAGGTCGAACAGCTTCCGCCCCACGACGAGCGCCCCGGTCTCCCGCACGAGCCGCCGCCAGTGCGTGGCGCTCACCTCGGTGAGCCGGAAGGTCAGCTCGGGGTGGGTGGTCCGGACCGTCACGTCGCCGTTGTCGTACCACTTGAACAGCTTGTCGAAGCCCGTCTCGTCGGGGCCGGAGATGTACCCGTCGAGGGACATGCTGGCGCCGGTGTACACCGTGGTGGTCATGGTGCTGCTCCTTCGGTGGGTCGTCGGGAGGGTGGACCGGCGCGGCGGGCGGAACTCATCGGTCCCGCCGGCTCCCCCGCGCGGGAAGGGCCCCCGCGGCCTCGCCGCGAGGGCCCTTCCGCACGGAGGGCCGGGGCCCGGCCCGGCCGTGCGCCGTCACTCCTTGGGAACGGTCCCCGTGCACTGGGAGAACGCCTTCTGCTCCAGGCACCGGAACAGCGGGCTCCACGCGCTGCTCGCGTCGGCCGCGCCCGCGGACACCGTGTCGGCGCAGGACTGGTCCTTCACGCCCCAGAGGGATCCGTCCGTCCAGCCGGCCTCGCGGGTCCGGTTCTCCACCGAGGTGAGGCAGGCGGCCGGCGCCTTGAGACGCTTGAGCTCCTCGACGAACTGCCGGTGCTTCGGATCCGTGAGGGAGCCGTGCAGCCGGTTCAGCTTCCCCTTGGCCCGGTTCCGCTGCTTGGAGTCGGGGCTCTGCAACGACTTCACCGAGGCGAAGTTCTCCTCCAGGACCTTTCTGATCCTCACCTGGTCCTGGGGCTTCTCCGGCCTGGACTGCGGGGACTGAAGGGCCGTCAGTCCAGCGCTGGCCGACCCCAGGTGTGCGAGGGTGAGAGCGCGCGTCTCCGGCGGCATGTCCGCCGCCTCGAGACCCTTCATCGCGTCGACCATCAGCCACCCGATCCTCTTGTACGACTTCTTGTCCTCCTCCGGGGTCTCCGGGTCCAGGGCCCCTCTCAGCGCCTCGGTCATCCCCGCCACGATCGTCGTGAGCTGGGCCTTCTCCTCCGGTGTCGTGCCGGAGTCCTGAATGGTCCTCAGCGTCGAGGCCATCTGCGTGAGGACCCTGTGGAGACCGGCCTTGTCCTTCGGCGACGTACCGGGGTCCTTGAGCGCGGCCCGCACCTTCTCCAGCGTGTCGCCGAGTTCGTCCTTCACTTCCCCTTGCACGTCGAGCTCGGCGATCCGGTTCCGGAGGTCCTTCTCCTCCTCAGGGGTCAGCTGCGGCGGTGACTCCGGGGGGTCCTCGGGTGGTGGCGGCGGATCGGGCGGATCAGGTGGATCCGGCGGATCCGGCGGCGGGGGAGGTGGATCGGGCGGATCCGGCGGATCCGGCGGATCCGGCGGATCTGGCGGCGGCGGAGGCGGATCGGGTGGATCCGGCGGCGGCGGAGGCGGATCAGGCGGATCCGGCGGCGGCGGAGAGGGCTGGGCGGGCAAGGAGGTGACGGACCCGGTGACGGCGCCGCCGGGCGCGGCCACGGCAGAGGTGACGCCTGCCGGCAGTGCCAGCGCGGCGGCCAGGCAGGAGGTACCGACGAAGCGGGAAAGGCGGCGCCGGGCGGTCTTCGGCATGAGGGTTCCAGGTGCGCTCTGTGGTGTGCTGCTGTGCCCCGCTGGCCGGCGCGGCCGCGCGGGCCACCCGGGGACACCGGAGTCATGGCTCGACGGTGTGCAGGCTTGCAGCAACCACTCTCACCCGGCCGGGTGACTCCCGCAAGCGGGCGCCCCGGCGCGCAGGGCCCTCGCACCGGCCGGGACGACGTCCGCGGGGGGCGGATCCCGCCGGCGTTGCGGTGCCGGGCGTCCGGCGTAGCGTGGATCGTGTCCCGGGGCGTACCCCCAAGGAGCCGCGCCATGGCCACTCCCACGATCGCGTCCGCCCTCGCCGTCCCCCGCACGCCGCCCGTGCGGGCGCGGGCGGTGAACGCCGCGGAGGTCCGGGCGATGACGGCCGCGCTGGGCCGGGTGGCTCCCGGCGACTGGTCGCGCGGGACCGCCTGCGAGGGCTGGACCGTGCGGGACGTCACCGCTCATGTGGTGGCGCAGTACGAGGAGTTGTCGCGGCCGTGGCTGATGGCAGGCCGGGTGCTCCGGGCCCGGCGGCGGTATCCGCACCTGACACCGCTCCACGGCCACAACCTGTGCCAGGTCGATGCCCGGCGCTCCGTCCCGCCGCACCGGCTGGTCGCACTGCTGGCCCGCTTCGGCCCGCGCGGCGTAAGCGCGGTGGACCGCGTCCCGCCCTCGGTGCGGCGGCGGATACGGCTGAGCCGGCTGTTCCCCGAGTCCAGGGAGCTCGCCGAGGACTCCTTCGACTACCTGGCCCGGGTGCTGATCAGCCGCGACACGTGGATGCACCGGGTCGACATCTGCGACGCCACCGGCCAGGAGTTGGTCCTGCGTGAACACGACGGCGAGGTCGTCGCCCAGGTGGTGCTGGACCTCGCCCTGCGCTGGGACGGCCCTCCGGCACTCCTGGACCTCGCGGGCCCGGCGGGGGGCCGCTGGCTCCTGGGCCGCGGCGCCCCCGCCGTGACCGTCCACGCGGACGCCGTCACCCTGCTGCGCCATCTCTCCGGTCGTGCCCCGCGCGGAGGCATCGTGTGCGAGGGGGACGCGGACGCGCAGGCGGCGGTGATGGCGGCGCGAGTGGTGTTCTGACGCGGTCATGGTGCCGGACCGTCCGCCGGGCGGACGGTCCGTCAGGAGGCGAGGCCTCCGCCGCACGGACGGCCCGTCAGGAGGAGGGGCGGCGGACCACCAGCATCGCGACCTCGAACTCCTCCAGCGACCGCACGGTCGCCCGGGCCTTGGACGTCGCGTCACCGCGCAGGGCCGCCACGGGGGCCCGGGAGGCCGCGAGGCTGTCGCGGTCGGCGTAGAGCGCACCCACGGCGCCGCGCCCGCCGGCGCGGTCGATGAGCAGCGAACCGCCGAGGAACCCCTGCATGGCCTGGAGCCTGGGCAGGGCGCCGTTCTGGAAGGCGTCCACCAGGAGGTCCGCGTCGGAGGGAGCGAACTCCATCCGGACCAGCCTGAAGCACGCGCCCTCGCCGGCCGACTCGGGTCGCGAGGCGACCGCCGCCTCCCAGTTGTCGACCGTCACCGTCGTCGCGAAGGGTGCGAGCATCCGTGAGCGCAGCTCCGCCATGCGCTCGGCGCCGGCCCGCAGCGCCTCCTCGTCCGCCCACCACGTCCCGGTCATGAGCTTGCCGAGCTCCCGGTCCACGAACAGCCCCGCGCCCCGGAAGCCGGCCTCCTCCTCCAGCCGCTCCCTGCCCTCCGTGGTCAGCGCCTGCACGGCCTGGTCGAGCGTGGCCGGATCACCTGTCGCGTAAGTCGTCCGTACGAACATGACTCCATGCGACGCCCGGTCCGCACGGCGGGCAAGGCGGCCGGGTTCATTCGGGTGAGGGGCCCCTCACGGCCGCTCCGGGACCGCCCTCACGCCCTGGCCGCCCGCCACCGTCACGTACGCCGCCGTCCCCACCGAAGGAACGCTCCAGCTGCGCGGCGGCTGGACCTTCCACCTCACCGGCTCGGTGACCAGCGCTGCCCGTCCATGAGGTTCCCGAGCCCCGTCCAGGCGAAGTTCATCAGCGTCGCCGCGGCCTCCTTCGCGGCGACCCCCGGGGTCTCGTTCGCCCACCCGGCGAGCGACTCCGCCGCGCCGACCAGCGCCTGGGCGAGGCCCGCCACGTCGCGGTCGCCGAAGGACGACTCCTGCTGCGCCTCGCGTGCGGCCGCACCGATCAGTTCGGTGACGAACGCCGCGATGTCGTCGCGCATCGCCGCCACCTCCGCGGCGAACGGCTCGCCATGGGTGCGTGCCTGCCGGTGCAGGATCGCCCAGCCGTCGGGGTTCTCGGCGGTGTGCGTGAAGAACGCCGTCAGGCCCGCCCACAGCTGCCGGTCGGCCGGCAGCCCGGGCCGGACCGCGGCGCGGACGGCGGCGACCAAAGCGGCGGCCTCCCGCCGGATGCACGCCGTGAACAGCTCCTCCTTGGAGTTCAGGTAGAGGTACACCAACGGCTTGGACACGCCCGCCAGTTCGGCGATCTCGTCCATGGACGCCGCCCGGTAGCCCCGCTGCCCGAAGGTCCGTACCGCCGCGTCCATCATCTGCTGCTCGCGCACGGCCCGCGGCATCCGCTTCGGCTTCGCACCCGCTCCCGTGCTCATCACGGCCCCTACCTCCTACCCTTCGGTAGCCACACAGCCTAAGGCGTGCGGGCGCGCACGCCGGTGCCCCCGGCCCTCCGCTCGGACGCGAGGGGGGCCGGGGGCACCGACAGGGGCGGGCGGGCGTCAGGCGGTGGCCGGCACGGACACCTTCTGCTCGGCCTCGCGCACGCCGAACGCCTCGTCCTCCTCGTCGACCGGGGAGGCGGTGGCCGCGTTGTACGCGTCGAGGTCGAGGATCTTCTCGCGGGCGGCGACGACGACCGGGACCAGGGCCTGGCCGGCGACGTTCGTGGCCGTGCGCATCATGTCCAGGATCGGGTCGATCGCCATCAGCAGGCCCACGCCCTCCAGCGGCAGCCCCAGCGTGGAGAGGGTCAGCGTCAGCATGACCGTCGCGCCGGTCAGACCGGCCGTGGCCGCGGAGCCGATGACCGAGACGAAGGCGATGAGCAGGTAGTCGCCGATGCCCAGCTGTACGTCGAAGATCTGCGCGATGAAGATCGCGGCGAGCGCCGGGTAGATCGCGGCGCAGCCGTCCATCTTCGTCGTGGCGCCGAACGGGACGGCGAAGGAGGTGTACTCCTTCGGCACGCCGAGACGCTCGGTGACCTTGACCGTCACCGGCATGGTGCCGACGGACGAGCGGGAGACGAACGCGAGCTGGATGGCCGGCCAGGCGCCCTTGAAGAACTGCAGCGGGTTGAGCTTGGCGACGGTCGCCAGCAGCAGCGGGTAGACGCCGAACAGCACCAGGGCGCAACCGATGTAGACGTCGGCGGTGAAGGTGGCGTACTTGCCGATGAGGTCCCAGCCGTAGTCGGCGATCGCGTAGCCGATGAGGCCGACGGTGCCGAGCGGCGCGAGCCGGATGACCCACCACAGGGCCTTCTGGAGCAGCTCCAGCACGGACTCGCTGAGCGTGAGCACCGGCTGGGCCCGGTCACCGAGCTTCAGGGCGGCGATGCCGGCGACGGCGGCCATGAAGACGATCTGCAGCACGTTCAGCTCGGTGAACGGCGTGATGACGTCCGTCGGGACGATGCCGGTGAGGAAGTCCAGCCAGGAACCGGCGTGTTCCGGCTTCTCGCCGTCCTTCGGCGTCAGACCGGTCCCCGCGCCCGGGTTCGTGAGCAGGCCGATCGTGAGGCCGATGGCCACGGCGATCAGCGATGTGATCATGAACCAGAGCAGGGTGCGGCCCGCGAGGCGGGCGGCGTTGTTCACCTTCCGCAGGTTGGTGATCGACACCAGGATGGCGAAGAAGACGAGCGGTGCGACGGCCAGCTTCAGCAACTGGACGAAGATGTGGCCCACCTTGTCGAGCGTGGTGTAAAGCCACTGCACGTCATAGGTGCGGGTGACCCAGCCGAGGACGACGCCGAGCACGAGACCGGCGACGATCTGGGCCCAGAAGGGCACCTTGGGGACGGATATGCGGCGGGCGGGCTTCTCGGTGCTCGCGGACGCGGACACGGACACACTCCAGTGAGGGCGTATCGGGGAATACGGGACAGGATGGGGTGGGTGCGGCGCACGCGCGCTTCAGGCGGCGCCGCTGCATGATGCCGGGTCAGACCTCGCGGCAACAGACCGCGGACATACAGCGGCACAAATCGACATGCAGGCGCGCCACGAGCGGGAGGCTCATGGCTTCACGGGGGCGCACAGCTGTCTTCACGCCGAACACGTTAACACTTGTACTTTGAGACCCTCAAAGCACTTCTTTGGGTCGGCTTGCTCCATGAACGCCAACACCCCCGTGCGAAGCGCGGCTTCGGCACGGGGGTGCGGACGGGCTGTGGGCTACGTCACGGCGCTGCTCACTGCGCGGTGGCGTCCTCCTGGGACCTGCTGGCCTCCAGCCGCGCCTTCACGCCGTCGACCTTCGGCGCGATCTGCGCGGACATCGCGTCCCGCTGCTTGCGCAGCAGGACGAAGCTGAGGGGCGCCGAGATGACGATCGAGAGCAGCAGGACCCACAGGAGGTTGGAGTCACCGAGCCCCCGCGGCAGGACTCCGGCGTACACCAGGCCCCACAGGGCGAAGAAGCAGCCGGCGAAGATGCCGAAGCGCATGAGGGTGTAGCGGATGGTGGCGCTCGTCCAGGCGGCAGCGGACACGGCGGGGCCTTCCTTCTTCCTGTTCGCTCGGTTGCCCATCCAGTGAAGCACGTGCCGTTTGGATCATTTCAGGGGGTGAGCGGCAGATACATGATGATGTCGTCACGGTCGTCACCCTCGGCGACCCGGATCGCGCCCGGGATGCGCCCGACCTCCTTGTACCCGCAGGAGGCGTAGAACCGGTCGACGCCGGTGCCGCCGCGGCAGGTGAGCCGTATCGCCTCGATGCCGCCGAAGCCGCGCACGGCCGCCTCCGTCGCGGCCATCAGGTCCCGCCCGTACCCCTTGCCCTGGTGGCGGGGGTGCACCATCACCGTGTAGAGCCACACCCAGTGGGTCATCAACCGGTGCGTGTTGTACGTGATGAAGGCGGTGGCGGCGACGGCCCCGTCCTCGTCGTACCCGGCCAGCAGGCGCGTGCGGCCCTCCTCGATGGCGACGAGGTGCTTGACCCACTCCGGGCGGACGTCGTCGGGGACCACCGGGGGGACGAAGCCGACGGAGCCGCCCGCGTTGGAGACGTCCGTCCACAGGCGGAGGACGCCGTCGCGCAGGGCGGCGTCGATACGCGGGTCGAGGGCGAAGGTCAGTGGCATGCCCTCGACGGTAGACGACTCACCCCAGGGCCCGGGCGGCCATCCGCAGGTCGGACACCAGCCCCGCGTAGACCGCCTCGCGGTCGTCCGCGCGCAGCACGGCGGACGGGTGGACGGTGGCCAGCAGGGTCTCGCCGCGGTCCTCGTACGGCAGGAGCATGCCGCGCTGCCTGGTCACCCGGAAGCCGGAGCCGAGCAGCGCTTTCCCGGCGGTCGCGCCGAGCGCGACGATGATCTCCGGGTCGACGAGCCGCACCTCCGCGTCGAGCCACGGCTTGCAGGCGCTCATCTCCCGCAGGCTGGGCGCCTTGTGGATGCGGCGCTTGCCCCGCTCGGGGACGATCTCGAACTTGAAGTGCTTGACGGCGTTGGTGGTGTACGTGTCGCCGGGGTCGATCCCCGCCTCGGCCAGCGCCCGCGCCAGCACCTTGCCCGCGGGCCCGACGAACGGCGCCCCCTGCCGGTCCTCCTGGTCGCCCGGCTGCTCGCCGACGAGCAGCACCCGGGCGTGCGCGTTCCCCGCGCCGAACACGGTCTGCGTGGCGTCGCGGTGCAGCGGGCAGCCCCGGCACCCGGCGGCGGCCTCGCGCAGCGCCTCGATGCCGCCGCGCCCGGGCACGAAGGGCTCGGCGGTGTACGCGTCCTCCGGGGCGGTCCCCGTACGACCGGCCATGCGCCCCGGGTACCCACCCGGGGCGCGGACGAACGGGCCGGAGTTGCGGCAGGTCAGACGCGCATCGGCTGCGGGGTCTCCCGGCGGCCGGCGTCCGGGCCCGGGTACTCGCGGATGATCTCGTAGCGGGTGTTGCGCTCCACCGGGCGGAAGCCGGCGTCGCGGATCAGCTCCAGCAGGTCCTCACGGCTGAGCTTGTTCGGGGTGCCGTAGTTGTCCGCGTCGTGCGTGATCTTGTACTCGACGACCGAACCGTCCATGTCGTCGGCGCCGTGCTGGAGCGCCAGCTGCGCGGTCTGCACGCCGTGCATGACCCAGAAGACCTTGACGTGCTGGACGTTGTCGAAGAGGAGCCGCGAGACCGCGAAGGTCTTCAGCGCCTCCGCGCCCGTCGCCATGGTGGTGCGCGCCTGCAGGCGGTTGCGGATCTTGCCGTCCTGCATGTCGACGAAGTCGTGCTGGTAGCGCAGCGGGATGAAGACCTGGAAGCCGCCGGTCTCGTCCTGGAGCTCACGCAGCCGCAGCACGTGGTCCACGCGGTGGCGGGGCTCCTCGATGTGGCCGTACAGCATCGTGCACGGGGTCTTCAGCCCCTTCTCGTGCGCGAGCCGGTGGATCCGCGACCAATCCTCCCAGTGGGTGCGGTGGTCCACGATGTGCTGGCGCACTTCCCAGTCGAAGATCTCCGCGCCGCCTCCGGTCAGCGACTCCAGGCCGGCCTCGATCAGCTCGTCGAGGATCTCGGAGGCGGACAGCCCGGAGATGGTCTCGAAGTGGTGGATCTCGGTCGCCGTGAACGCCTTCAGGGAGACGTTCGGCAGCGCCTTCTTCAACTCGCTGAGGGAGCGCGGGTAGTAGCGCCACGGCAGGTTCGGGTGGAGCCCGTTGACGATGTGCAGCTCGGTGAGGTTGTCGTTCTCCATCGCCTTGGCGAGGCGGACGGCCTCCTCGATGCGCATGGTGTACGCGTCCTTCTCGCCCGGCTTGCGCTGGAACGAGCAGTACGCGCACGACGCCGTGCACACGTTCGTCATGTTGAGGTGCCGGTTGACGTTGAAGTGCACGACGTCGCCGTTCTTGCGCGTGCGCACCTCGTGGGCGAGACCGCCGAGCCAGGCCAGGTCGTCCGACTCGTAGAGGGCGATGCCGTCCTCGCGGGTCAGCCGCTCCCCGGACCGGACCTTCTCCTCCAGCTCGCGCTTGAGCCCCGCGTCCATGTCAGGCCGCCTCCCATACGTGTGTCAATCGGGCCTGCCCCACCGTACTCCCCCGCCTTCCGCAGGCGGGCGGAGCCCCGTCGAGGCAGTGCGTCACGCCTCCTCGGGCAGGTCGCCGACCCGGTTCTCCCACTTCGTGGACAGCACGATGGTGGTGCGCGTGCGGGACACGCCCTTCGTGCCCGACAGCCGCCGGATCGTCTTCTCCAGGCCGTCCACGTCCGTCGCCCGCACCTTGAGCATGTACGAGTCGTCGCCCGCGATGAACCAGCAGTCCTCGATCTCCGCGAGGTCCCGCAGCCGGCGCGCCACGTCCTCGTGATCGGCGGCGTCCGAGAGCGAGATGCCAATCAGTGCCGTGACGCCCAGGCCGAGGGAGGCGGAGTCGACGGTGGCGCGGTAGCCGGTGATGACGCCCGCCGCCTCCAGGCGGTTGATGCGGTCGGTGACGGAGGGCCCGGAGAGCCCGACCAGCCGGCCGAGCTCGGCGTACGAGGCCCTGCCGTTCTCCCGCAGGGCCTGGATGAGCTGCCTATCCACGGCGTCCATATGCCTGAAGCCTTCCATCTGGTCAGCGAAACCGCGCGTTTGAGTGTCAATCTAAGGCATGCGAGGTCGGCACCCCGCACCACATCTTTACGGAACGCCGCGAGGCGCCGTCATTCGTTCCGGGAGGCCCCGAGCTCCCCTCTCCAACGGCGGTACAGCCCGTGCGGCACGCCCGCCGCGTCCAGCACCCGTCCGGCGACGAAGTCCACCAGGTCCTGGATGTGGGTCGCGCCCGCGTAGAACGCCGGGGACGCCGGGAGGACCACCGCGCCCGCCTCGTCCAGCGCCACCAGGTGCTTCAGCGTCTGCCCGCTCAGCGGGGTCTCCCGCACCGCCACCACCAGGGGGCGCCGCTCCTTCAGCGTCACGCTCGCCGCCCGCTGCAGCAGGTCCTTCGACAGGCCCAGCGCCACCCCGGCCACGGCGGCGGTGGACGCGGGCACGATCAGCATCCCCTTGACGGGGTACGAACCCGACGACGGCCCCGCGGCCAGGTCGCCCGCCGCCCAGTGCCGCACGTCGTCCACCCGCACCGGGAACGTCCCGGGCTTGCCGTCGGCGCCCCGCGCCAGCCACTCCCGCAGGTCCTCGCGCCAGTGCGCGTCGCGGAAGGCGATCCCGGTCTCGTCGAGCAGCGTCAGCCGCGAGGCCCGGGACACCACGAGGTCCACGCTCTCACCCGCCGCGAGCAGGCCGCGCAGCACCGCGGCGGCGTACGGCGTCCCCGACGCCCCGGACACCCCGACGACCCAGGGAACGCGCTTGCCGACAGTCATGCGCCCGAGCCTATCCGGCCGGGCAGGCGGGGAACCGGCCAAGGTGCCCGGACGTTTCCCGAGGTGGGAGCACGCCATACCGCAGGGGGCCGCGATGACGGGGACGACGGGCCGCGAGCCCGGGGCACGGAGCGGCGCCGGCCGGGTCTGGGCGGCCGCGCAGCTGATGCTGGCCTGGGTGGCGCTGCTGTGGGTGCTGGAGGCCGTGGACCTGGCGACCGGCCACGCCCTGGACGGGTACGGCATCAGCCCGCGGGAGGTCACCGAGCTGCGCGACCTCGTCCCCGCGGCGTTCCTGCACTTCGGCTTCGGCCACGTCGCGGCGAACACCGTGCCGCTGCTGGTCCTCGGCTTCCTCGCGGCGCTCGGCGGCATCCGCCGCTTCCTGGCCGTCGCCGCGCTGATCGTGGTCGTCGACGGGCTGGGCGTGTGGCTCGTCTCCCCGTCGTACAGCGTCACGGCGGGCGCGTCGGGGTTGATCTTCGGCCTCTTCGGCTACCTGGTGTTCCGCGGTTTCGTGGACCGCAAGGCGCTGGACATCGGCGTGGGCCTGCTGATCGGCGCCGTCTGGGGCAGCACGATCCTGCTCGGCATATCCCCCACCCAGTCCGGCGTGAGCTGGCAGGGCCACCTCTTCGGCCTGGTGGCGGGGGTGGCGGCGGCCTTCGTCTTCCGCCGCCGCACCCGCGGGGCACCGGCGCTCACACCGGTCTGACCCCGGTCCGGCGCCCTCCGCCGGACCGTCAGACCGTGAGCCCGCGCACCAGCAGGTCGATCAGCGCGCACACGAAGAGGCTGATCCCGATGAAGCCGTTCGTCGTGAAGAACGCCCGGTTCAGGCGCGACAGGTCGTGCGGCCGGACGATGGTGTGCTCGTAGACGAAGGCGACGGCCACGACGGCCAGGCCCGCCCAGAAGAAGGCGCCCGCGTCCGTGACCAGGGCGTACCAGACCAGCAGCGCGGTCGTCACGACGTGGCACGCCCGCGCGCCGTACAGCGCCGCCGGGATGCCGAAGCGGGCGGGGACCGACATCACGCCGTGGGCGCGGTCGGCCTGGACGTCCTGGCAGGCGAAGATCAGGTCGAACCCGCCGATCCAGACGCCGACGGCGAGCCCCAGGACGACCGCGTCCCAGGACCAGGCCCCGGTGACCGCGAGCCAGGCGCCGACCGGGCCGATGGCCTGGGCGAGGCCGAGGATGGCGTGCGGGTAGTTGGTGAAGCGCTTGCCGTACGGATAGACCACCATCGGCACGACGGCCAGCGGCGCGAGCGCCAGGCACAGCGGGTTCAGCAGGGCCGACGCGCCCAGGAAGACCGCCAGCGCCACCAGCGCCCCGGTCCAGGCCGAGCGCACGGACACCGCTCCGGTCACCAGCTCGCGTCCCGCGGTGCGCGGGTTCCGCGCGTCGATCTCCCGGTCGATGATCCGGTTGCAGGCCATGGCGAAGGTCCGCAGGCCCACCATCGCGACCGTGACCAGCAGCAGGGTCGGCCAGTCGATCGTCCGGTCGAGCTCGTACATCGCGGTGAGGGAGGCGATGTACGCGAAGGGCAGCGCGAAGACCGAGTGCTCGATCATCACCAGCCGCAGGAAGGCCTTCACCTTGCCGGTGGAGCGCGGCGCCGGGCCGGAGCCGACGACCCCGTCGGTGGTCGTCATCACGCGAGACTCCCGAGGAACGCGTCGAGATCGGCCAGGAGCCCGGCGGTGGGCACGGGGCCCGTCTCCACCGTCAGCGTGGTGCCGGGGTCGTCGGGCGGGGTGACGCGCACCGTGAACGCGCAGGCGTTCGCGCCCGCCGGGCGGGCGTCCAGGCGCAGCACGGCCCCGCCGTCGACGGTGAACGGCCCGGAGGCGGCGGCGAGCTCGGCGCGCAGCGTCCCGGCGAAGCCGGCGGGCTCCACGTCGCGCACACCGGGCAGCTCGAAGCCGTCGCCCTCGCCGCCGGTCTCGACCATGACCATCCAGACGTCCCCGGGGCCGGCGAACTCCTCGGGCGGGACGCCGGCCTCCGCGGCCGCGGCCCGCACGCCCGGGTCGGCCGGGTCCAGCGCGGGGCGCACCAGGGCCACGTAGTCGG
The DNA here is from genome assembly GCF_000716335.1 of Streptomyces sp. NRRL S-118. Taxonomy (GTDB): domain Bacteria; phylum Actinomycetota; class Actinomycetes; order Streptomycetales; family Streptomycetaceae; genus Streptomyces. The sequence continues at coordinate 68,537 of NZ_KL591016.1, forward strand.
TGTCGGTGCCGATGAAGAGGGCCGGGCCGCCGGCATCGACGGGGCTCACAGGCCGTACTCCTTCCAGCGGCGGTCCACCAGCGCGGCCGTCGCCGGGTCGGACTCCACCATGTCCGGCCAGCCGCCGTCGCGGGTGTAGCCCTCCTCGGGCCACTTCCTCGTCGCGTCGATGCCCGCCTTGCCGCCCCAGAACTGCTGGTAGGAGGCGTGGTCGAGGTGGTCGACCGGGCCTTCGACGACGGTCAGGTCACGGGCGTAGTCGGTGTTGCCGAGTGCTCGCCAGGAGACCTCGTGCATGTTGCGGACGTCGCAGTCGGCGTCGACGATCACGATCAGCTTGGTCAGCGACATCATGTGCGCGCCCCAGATGGCGTGCATGACCTTCTGCGCGTGCTTCGGGTACTTCTTCTCGATCGAGACGATCGCGCAGTTGTGGAAACCGCCCGACTCCGGCAGGTGATAGTCCACGATGTCCGGCACGATGATCTTCAGCAGCGGCAGGAAGAAGCGTTCCGTCGCACGGCCCAGCGGTCCGTCCTCGGTCGGCGGGCGGCCGACCACGATCGACTGGAGCAGCGGACGCTTCCGCATCGTCACGCAGTCGATCGTCAGCGCCGGGAACGGCTCCTGCGGGGTGTAGAAGCCGGTGTGGTCGCCGAACGGCCCCTCGGGGAGCATCTCGCCCGGCTCCAGCCAGCCCTCCAGCACGACCTCGGCCTGCGCGGGCACCTGGAGCGGCACGGTCTTGCAGTCGACCATCTCGATCCGCTTGCCCTGGAGGAATCCGGCGAACAGGTACTCGTCGATGTCCTCCGGCAGCGGCGCGGTCGAGGCGTACGTCACGGCCGGCGGGGCACCGAAGGCGATGGCCACCGGCAGCCGCTCCCCGCGCCGCGCGGCGACCTGGTAGTGGTTGCGGCTGTCCTTGTGGATCTGCCAGTGCATGCCGATGGTGCGCTTGTCATGGCGCTGGAGCCGGTACAGACCGAGGTTGCGGATGCCGTTCTCGGGGTGCTTGGTGTGGGTCAGGCCCAGGTTGAAGAAGGAGCCGCCGTCCTTGGGCCAGGTGAAGAGCGCCGGGAGCCGGTCCAGGTCCACGTCGTCACCGCGCAGCACGACCTCCTGCACGGGCGCGTCCTTGACCTTCTTCGGCGGCACGTGCGTCATCGCGCCCAGCTTGCCGAAGGCCTCCCGTACGCCCACGAAGCCGTGCGGCAGCTCGGGCCTCAGCAGCCCGCCGATCTTCGCGCTGATCTCGTCGTACGACTTCAGGCCCAGCGCCTTCAGCAGCCTCCGGTCCGTCCCGAAGACGTTCATCGCGAGCGGCATGTCGGAGCCCTTGACGTTCTCGAAGAGCAGCGCCGGGCCACCGGACTTCTGCACCCGGTCGACGATCTCCCCGACCTCCAGATACGGGTCGACTTCGGCCTTGATGCGCTTGAGGTCGCCTTCGCGGTCCAGGGCCCTGAGCAGCGAGCGGAGATCGTCGTAAGCCATGGGGTCAAGTATCCGCCACCGGCTACTCTGGCCCTGTCACCGGGGCTGTCGAAACGCGGCCCGCCGAAGCTTCCAGGGGGCTGTCCCACATGCTCAGGGCACTGATGTACATCCTGCCGCTGGCGCTGACGATCTACGCGTTCATCGACTGCCTGAACACGCCCGAGGACGAGGCCAAGCACCTGCCGAAAGTGGCGTGGATCTTCATCATCCTGCTCTTCTGGGTGGTCGGCCCGATCGTCTGGTTCGCCGCCGGCAAGATGCGCCACGCCCCGGCCGGCGGCCGCACCCCCTCCGAATGGCATCGCAACCACCGCATGGAGTGGGTCGCCCCGGACGACAACCCCGAGTTCCTGAAGTCGCTGCGCGCGGAGAACGAGAAGGACGAGGCGCTCCTGAAGGACTGGGAGGCCGACCTGCGCCGCCGCGAGGAGGAGCTGAAGAAGCGCGAGCAGGACGGCGACGACGACCCGAAGAAGTCCTGAGCCGCACCCCGCCGGAGCACGCCCCGGCCCGGGCGGGCGGGGCCGTGGGCCGGACCGTCGCCCGTACCGGTTGCCGTACCGGAACCGATCGCCCCGCGGGAGGGGGCGCCCCCTGGCCTGTGGAGCCCCGGGGCACCGGGTCCGGAGGCGTGCGGCAGCACCCCGGTCCGCTCGGCCCCCGGTAGCGGCCCGGTGCGAACGGCTCGATGCGAACGCATCGGAGGGATCGGCGCGAACGGATCGGTGCGATCGGATTCCCGTGATGCTTCTCGCGCCCAGCGGTTCGAAAGTAACCTTGGTCTGACACTGAGTCACGGGGGGTGGCGGTGGACAGACAGCTGTACGGCCGCGAGGCGGTTCTCGAAGCGCACGGTCTCGCCGCACGCCTGACCGGGCTCACCCCGTACAGCTTCGCCAGGACCGAGTACGAGCACGGCGACGACCCACCGGTCACCGTGTTCACCGGCGGCCGCGGCATGGGCAAGACCGCGCTGCTCAAGCAGCTCCGCAACGCCTACCGCGGCGGCACCCCGCTCGCCCTGCTCGACTGCGCGCACATCGAGCCGCCCCTGGACCACGGCCCCGGCTGGACACCGCTCACCGGCGCGCTCGCCGAGCTCGCCGTACAGCTGTCGCCGAAGGTGCACGCGGCGAAGGCGGTGCAGTTCCCGCGGTTGTCGCTGGGGCTGGCGGCCGTGGCGGCCATCAGCTGGTCGCAGGAGGACGACGAGCGGGCCCGGCGCGACCTGCAGCGCCTCGGCCCCGTCCTGGCGACCGTCGACGAGGCGAAGGGCGCGGCCACCACCTGGGTGTCCAAGGTGCTGGCCAAGCTCGCCGCGACCGCAGCCGGGACCACCGCGCCGCTCGCCGGACTCCTCGCGGAGGCGACGGTGGAGACCGTCCTGGAGGAGGTCTTCGGCCGCTACCAGCGCAAGTCCGAGACCTGGTACGGCACGTACCGAAACGCGGGCGGCAACGGCAAGATAGGGCTCCACCAGCTCGCCGTCGACTTCGAGCAGGGCGGGCGCCGCCGCGCCGAGGCCGAGGGCTTCCTGGTCGGCGCGCTCGTCGAGGACCTCCGGCGCGCGTACACGGGCCTGGCCCACCGCGGCACCCGGCGCGGCCGCCCGCTCCTGCTCCTCGACAACGCGCACGTGCCGCTCGGCCGCCGGCTCATCGAGCCGGTCCTGCGGGACCGCAACGACGGCCGGCGCGACCAGCTCGTGGTCGTCGCCGCCTCCCGCGACCGCGACCACGAGGGGCTGCGCCGCGCCACCCGCCTCAGACTGCCGGAGGTCGCGCACCGGGCGCCCTGCCCGCGCGGCACCGACATCACCTCGGGAATCCTCGCCGTGAAGCTCACCCCGCTGAGCGCCGCCCACACCCGGGACGCCTTCGACCGGTACGACCCGGCCGGCCGCACCCCCGCCGAACTGCCCGGCGCGGTGCACCGGCTGACGGGCGGACGGCCGCTCGGTGTCGTCCTGCTGGGCCGGGCGGCCGGTGAGGCGCCCGCCCGCGAGCGCGGCCGGCTCACCCCGGCGGCGCTGCTGGACCTGACCGTCGAGCTCCGCGAGGACGCCCCCGCCGCACCCGTCGCCGACACTCTCCTGGCCGCGCTCATGCCGGAACTGCGCCCCGACGCGCCCGCGGTGCTCGCCGCCGCCCACGACGAGGAGTCCGCACGGCTGCTGGCCCGCACCCGGCTGCGCGCCCAGTCCGTGGACGGGGACCCCGCCCTGCTGGTCCGCGACGCGCTGCGGGCGGACGGCTGGTCCACCGGGCCCGAGCGCTTCGTCGCCGACCCGCTGCTGCGGGCCCTGCTGCTGCACCGGCTGCGGTTCCACGACGGCGACCGCCCCGCGTACGCCGCCTGGCGCGCCGTGTACGAGACGCTGCACCGGCACTACGGGCCGGACCCGACCCCGCACCGCCTCCAGCAGGAGCTGGCGCTCGGCCGGACCGAGGAGGCGGTGACCCGGCTGGCGGCCCGGTTCCCGGAACCGGACGTGCGGGGCTGGCTGGACCGGCTGCGCTTCATCACCGCGGCGCCGTACCCGCGCGAGCAGCACCGCTCCGGCCCCGACCCGCGCCGCGCCCTGGCGCTGGGCGAGGACCCGGGCGGGCCGCCGCCGGACGGGCTCGACGCGGACGGGGTGGCGCTGCACCTGTGCGTCCGGCGGCTGCTGCACGCCGTGTGGCTGCTGACCGATCCGCTGGCCCTGCCCGACGACGGGGTCGTCGACAAGCTGGCGCACGAGCTGCGGCAGCTCTCGGGCCGGCACCTGACCGGCCACAGCGCACTCTGGGACGCGGCCACCCGCTGGCCGAGGGACATCCGTGCCTGGCGGGCGCTGTCGGTGCCCCCCGGCCCGGGGGACGGAGCCTGACCGCCATGGCGAACCCGCTGCGCTACCGCGTCTTCTACACCACCCGCCAGAAGATCGTCACCAGTGTCGTGGTGCTGGCCCTCCTCGCCTGGGGCGCCTTCACCGTGATCGACCGGGCGACGACTCCGGAGGACCGCTCCTGCGCCCCGGGGGTCGCCCGCCCGCAGGGCAGCGAGGAGTGCGTCGGCGTCTCCGGGGACGGCCACGACTTCCGGGTCCCCGGCCTCACCGCCGTCGCGAAGGCGATCGCCCGCGAGAACGGCCGGCTGAAGGCGGGCGAGTACGCCACGGTGGCGCTGATGCTGCCGCTGACGTCCACCAGCGCCGGCATGCGGATCAAGGTGCTGCACGAGGTGCAGGGCGCCTACGCCCAGCAGTACCGCGCCAACCACGCGTCGAACGGCCAGGTCCCGCGGATCCGGCTGGTCCTCGCCAACACCGGCAACGGCAACGCCCACTGGCGTACCACGGTGGCGCAGCTCAAGGGCATGACCGGTGCCCCGCACCAGCTGCGCGCGGTCTCCGGCATAGCCACCAGCAGCGCCCCGGTCCGGGATGCCGTGACCGAGCTGACCGGAGCCCGTATCGCCGTCGTCGGCACCACCATCACCGCCGACGACCTCGCCAACAGCTCCAGCGCCACCCCCTTCCCCGGCCTGGCCCGGGTCTCCCCCACCAACACCGACGAGGCCCGCGCCCTCGCCAACTTCGGGAAGGTGGACGCGGGGAAGGCGCTCCTGGTCCACGACACGCGCACCGGCGACCACTACACGGACACGCTCAAGCGGGCCTTCACCGCCCTGCTGAAGGACGCCCCGTACGAGCCGCAGCTGTTCACCTCGCCGGAGAACCAGACCGACGACGGCACCACGGCCAACACCTTCCGCCGGATCACCGACCTCGTGTGCGACACCCGGGCGGAGACGCTGTTCTTCGCCGGACGCCACACCCAGCTGCGGCAGTTCATCAACGCGCTCGGCGGGCGCGGCTGCACGCACCGGAAGTTCACGTTGCTGACCGGTGACGAGGGCTCGTACCTCGGCGCCGACCGGCGGCTCGACCCGACCGCGCTCGACAACGGGGTGACCGTCCGCTACGCCGCCCTCGCGCACCCCGACGCCTGGCGGGCGGTCGCGGGCCGCCCGCTGCCGTCGACGGGCGGCTCGCCCGGCGCGTACGCGGAGTTCGAGCGGATGATGCGGGCCGTGAGCGGCACGACGTACGGACCGGTGGGCCCGGTGGAGCTCGCGGACGGGCAGTCGATCATCGCGTACGACGCGATGGCCGCGGCCGTGCTCGCGATCCGGGAGGCGACGCCGGAGGGCGCGAAGCTGCCGCTGCTGGGGGACGTGGGGCGGCAGTGGCCGCAGGTGAAGGGGTCGCTGCGGGTGTCCGGGGCGAGCGGCTGGATCTGCCTGGACAACGCAGGCAACCCGTACAACAAGGCCGTACCGGTGGTGCAGCTGGCCCGGGACGGCACGCCGCGCTTCGTCCAGATCGCCTGGCCGGAGGAGAAACCGCCGCCGGCCGACTGCCTGCCGCCCCGCCGGCCCTAGGTCGGCCACCGGGGGTCGCGGTCCTCGCGCCGGGGCGTCCGCGCCCGCCGTCGCCGACGGGCCGCCCGCCCCGGCTGCCCGTAGCGTGGGAGGGCGCCTTCGTATCCCCACGGCTGAGGGAGTCGCCGCATGACAGCGCAAGCGAACCCGCTCCGCGGCCGCACGGCGGTCGTGACGGGAGCGGCCCGGGGCCTGGGGGAAGCCATCGCCGTGTGCCTGGCCGACCGCGGCGCCAAGGTGGCGCTGCTCGGGCGCGAGGAGGAGTCCCTCGCCCGGGTCGGGGAACGGCTGCCGACCGAGTCGTCGTGCTGGGAGGTCGACGTCACCGACGATGCGGGCATGGCGCGGGTCGCCGCCGAGGTCCGGGAACGGCTGGGCCCCCCGTCCGTGGTCGTGGCGAACGCCGGCCTGGCCGAGGGCGGGCCCTTCGCGGAGTCGGACCCGGCCGTCTGGCGCCGGGTGGTCGAGGTCAATCTGGTGGGCAGCGCCGCCACCGCCCGCGCCCACCTTCCGGCGCTCTTCGAGACGTGCGGATACTTCCTCCAGGTCGCCTCCCTCGCCTCCATCGGTGCCGCGCCGATGATGAGCGCGTACTGCGCCTCCAAGGCCGGGGTCGAGTCGTTCGCCCACTCCCTGCGCGCGGAGGTCGCCCACCGGCGGGTCGGGGTGGGCATCGCGTACATCAACTGGACCGACACGGACATGATCCGGGACGTCGACGCCCACGCGGTGCTGCGGGAGCTGCGCGGCCACATGCCCCCGCCCGCCCGCAGGGTGTATCCGGCGCCGTACGTGGCGGAGCGGCTGGTCCGTGCGGTCGAGCGGCGGCGTCCCGCGGTGTACGTGCCGTCCTGGCTGCGGGCGACGCAGCTCGTCCGGGCGGCCATGCCGCCCGTGGTCACGCTGCTCTCCCGCCGGGAGCTGCCCCGGCTTGCCGCCGTTCACCCGTTCGAGCCCACGGGCCTCCTGGGAGCGGGCGGCCTCGCCGACGCCTCGGCGCCGCGCGCCACGGAACGCTGACCCGGGGAGACCCGGACAGCGGGGGTCCCGCGGGTCGGCTCGCAGCGGGTCAGCTCGCGTCGAAGTCGCGGGCCTCGTACTTGTCGCGCAGCTCCTGCCAGCGCTCCCTGGACCAGGACGACCAGTCGGCCGGCTTGCCGGCCAGCGCGTCGACGAGGTACGTGAAGTGGTCGTGCCACCCGGCCAGGCTGTCCAGCCGCCGGTCGTCGGTGCCCCGGAACTCGTTGAGGAACCGCAGCACCGTGCCGTCCCGGCCGCCGCCGGGCTCCAGGTGCATCCGGATGCGGCCGTGCACCTCGACGGTGTACTCGGCGATGCGCTCGACGTCCCAGGCGGTGACCGTGCCGGACGCCACGGTGCCGCTGTTGAGCCAGCGCAGGGTCACCGGGCCGCCGAGGTGCGGTTCCAGCATCTCGGCCTCGGCCAGCCAGCCGCGCAGGCCGCCGGGGGTCGACAGGGCGAGCCAGACGCGCTCCACGGGATGCGCCAGGGGCACATCGAACCGCAGGATGTGGGTGTCGCCGCGGGTCTCGGTCGTACCGGGAGGGATCGGATCGGCCATACCTCCAGCCTGGCCCGGCCTCCCGGCCCGCGCTACCGCAGGGACTCCTCCGCGGCGCCGGTCAGACGCCCGCGTAGGAGTGCTTGCTGCTGACGAAGATGTTGACGCCGTAGTAGTTGAAGAGGAAGCAGGCGAAGGCGATCAGCGCGATGTACGCGGCCTTGCGGCCCTTCCAGCCGGCCGTGGCGCGGGCGTGCAGGTACGCGGCGTACCCGACCCAGGTGATGAACGACCACACCTCCTTGGCGTCCCATCCCCAGTAGCGGCCCCATGCGTCGCCGGCCCAGATCGCGCCCGCGATGATCGTGAAGGTCCACAGCGGGAAGATCGCCGCGTTCACGCGGTACGCGAACTTGTCCAGGCTCGCGGCGGCCGGCAGCCGCTCCAGCACGGAGCGGGCGAAGGCGCTCGGCGTGCCGCCGTCCGCCAGCTTGCCCTCGTAGGAGTCGCGGAAGAGGTAGAGGAGCGTGGCGACGGCACCCAGGTAGAAGACCGCCCCGCAGAAGATCGCGGTCGAGACGTGGATCCACAGCCAGTACGAGTGCAGGGCCGGGACGAGCTGGTCGCTCTCGGTGTAGAGCCAGGTGGTGGCGATGCCGAGGTCGAGGAGGACCGTGGTGACCAGCGGCAGGCCCATCCAGCGGACGTTCTTCCGCGCGACGAGGAAGCCGAGGTACGCGCCGACCGCCACCGTGGAGAAGGTGGTGGAGAACTCGTACATGTTGCCCCAGGGGGCCCGCTGCACCGACAGGGCGCGGGTGACGACCCCGGCGGCCTCGACGAGGAAGGCGAGGGTGGTCAGGGAGACGGCGATCCGCCCGTACAAGTCACCCTTCTCGTCCCCGCCGGCCGCGCCGGGCCCGTCCGGTACGTCACGGGCGCCCGCGGAGGCACGGGTGACGACCTGCGGCTTGTCCAGGACCGCGGTGGCCCCGCCCCGCTGCCGCACCTGGACCTGCACCGCCGGCGCGGCGGCCGCGGGGCGGGCGGTCAGGGCCGCCGCCGTGCGGCCGACCTTGCTGCGGCTGCCGAAGACCCACTCGGCGATGTGGGCGAGGAAGGCCAGCGTGTAGACGGCCATGGACGAGTAGATGAGCACGTTGCTCATCTCCGCCAGGCTCTCGTTGGTCGCGGCGGCGAGATTCACTTCCCAGCCCCTTCGGCAGGTGCCTCTTCGGCTTCTTCGGCTTCTTCGGCCTTTTCGGATTCTTCGGATCGACCGGCCTCGCCGGTTCCATCGGCCTCGCCGGTTCCATCCGGTCGGCCGGCGTCTCCGGCGGCGTCCTCCGCCGCGCCGGGCGCGGTCGGCGCCGCGGCGCTGAGCGTGGCCGCGAGACCGGCCAGTTCCTCGGGGAGCCTCGCGGACTCGCTCCTCCCCAGCCCCGCCATCTCGACGACGGTCACGCCGTCGTCACCCCGTACGGCCCGGACCCACACGCGGCGGCGCTGGATGAACAGCGAGCCGACCAGCCCGGCGATCGCGGCGATCGCACCCGCGAGGGCGAGACCGTTGCCGGGCTGCTGCGAGACCTGGAAGCTGGCCCACTCCTTGATCTCCTTCTCGAAGGTGATCGAGCCCGCCCCGTCCGGCAGCGTCATGCTGTCGCCGGGCAGCAGCGTCTGCTTGAAGATGTCGCCCTTGGCGTCCTTGAACGGCTTCATCTTGCTGGTGTTCAGCTGGTACACGTTCTGCGGCATGCCGGCGTCGACGCGCAGGTCGCCGTGGTACGCGCTGAGGTTCAGCGCGGGGAAGCCCAGGCCCGGGAACTGACTGAACATCTGGCCGTGGCCCTTGCCCGCGTACGTCGGGACGAAGAAGGCGGGGAAGCCGAGCTGCACCTTCTTGCCGGTCTCGTCCCGGTAGCCGTCCATCACCTTGATGACGCCGGTGGAGGTGATGTTGTTGTCGATCGGCAGGAGCGGGACGGCGGCCTGGTAGACGATCTCGCCCTTGCGGTCCCGGACGGTGACGACCGGCGCGTACCCGTGCGAGATCAGGTAGACCTTCGAGCCGTCGATCTCCAGCGGCTCGTTGACCCGGATGACGCTCTTCTTCTCGGGGCCGCCCGCCCGGGAGTACGTCACGTCCGCCTCGAAGGTGCGGGGGGTGCCGCGCTGCGGGCCGCTGGTCTCGTACGTACCGGTGAACCGGTCCAGGCTGAAGTGGAACGGCGCGAGGTCGTCCGCACCGGCCAGGGAGCCGAACTTGATGTCGTCGTACTGGGTGAGGGTGTTGGAGAAGCCGTCGCCCTCGACGATCAGCTTGCCGCCCTCGGTCTTGAACAGCTGGCCGGTGGCGAAGGCCACCAGCATGACGATGAGCGCGACGTGGAACAGCAGGTTGCCGACCTCGCGCAGGTAACCCTTCTCGGCGGCGACGGCGTCACCGGTCGCGTGGGCGCGGAACCGCCGCTTCTTCAGCAGCGCCAGCGCCGCCTCCCGCACCTCCTCGGGCGCGGCGTCCGTGCGCCAGGTGGCGTACACCGGCATGCGGGTCAGGCGCTTCGGCGCGGCCGGCGGGCGGCTGCGGAGCTGGCCGGCGAACTGCCAGGTGCGGGGCACGATGCAGCCGATGAGCGAGACGAACAGGAGGATGTAGATCGCCGAGAACCACACCGAGCTGTAGACGTCGAAGAGCTGCAGCTTGTCGTAGACCGGCGCGAGGACCTCGTGCTCCTCCTTGAAGGTGCGCACCTTCAGCTCGTCGGCGCTGTTCTGCGGGATCAGCGAGCCGGGGATGGCGCCGAGGGAGAGCAGGAAGAGCAGGATCAGCGCCACCCGCATGGAGGTCAGCTGGCGCCAGAACCAGCGGATCCACCCGAGGGCGCCGAGCGCCGGACCGCCGGGGCCGCTGAGCTCTTCCGTGGGAGCGGTCGACAGCTGCGACCCGGCTTCCGTCACGTCCCGCTCGGTGTCCCGCCCGGACGTCTCTGTCTTGCTCATGGAACTCAGATCCCCACCTGGAAACCGTTCGACCAGACCTGCATCTGCTGCACGAGGAAGTCCCACGCACCGGTGAGCAGCAGCAGCCCGGTCACGATCATCATGCCGCCGCCGATCCGCATCACCCACGCATAGTGCCGCTTCACCCACGCGAAGGCGCCCAGCGCCTTGCGGAAGGCGATCGCGGCGAGGACGAACGGCAGCCCGAGGCCGAGGCAGTACGCCACCGTCAGCAGTGCCCCGCGGCCGGCGCTGGCCTCGTTGGCGGCCAGCGCGTTGACGGACGCGAGCGTCGGGCCGATGCACGGCGTCCAGCCGATGCCGAACAGCGCGCCCAGCAGGGGCGCGCCGGCCAGGCCCGCCACCGGGCGCTTGTGGAAGCGGAACTCGCGCTGCGTGAACCACGGCATGAGCCCCATGAAGAAGATCCCCATCAGGATCATCAGCACGCCGAGGACGGTGGTGAGCGTCTCGCGGTGCTGCTGGAGGGTCCAGCCGAAGTAGCCGAAGAGCGCGCCGCCGGAGACGAAGACGGCGGAGAAGCCGACGACGAAGAGGACGGCGCCCGCGGTCATCCGGCCGCGCCGCGCCTCGGCGAGGTCGGTGCCGGTGACGCCGGTCACGTACGAGAGGTAGCCGGGCACGAGCGGCAGCACGCAGGGCGAGAAGAAGGAGACCAGCCCGCCGAGCACGGCGATGGGGAGGGCCAGCAGGAGGGCCCCGCTGAGTACCGTCTCGTTCATCTACGCGCCCGTGCTCTTCCCGGAGCCCTGCGCGGGCGGCCCGGAACGCGCGGACGACCCGGAGCCCTGCGCGGGCGGCCCGGAACGCGCGGACGACCCGGAGCCCTGCGCGGGCGGCCCGGAACGCGCGGACGACCCGGAGCCCTGCGCGGGCGGCCCGGAACGCGCGGACGACCCGGAGCCCTGCGCGGGTGCTCCGGCCGCCTTGCCGGTGGTCTTCTCCGCGACCAGCGGGTCGATCAGCTCGCGCAGCTGCTCCTCGCCCAGTGGGGCGAGCGCACGCACGGCGATCTTGCCGTCGCGGTCGAGCACGATGGTGGTGGGGATGGCCTGCGGGTTGAGCGTGCCCTTGGGGAAGCCGTTGAGGATGAGCTTGCCGGCCGGGTCATAGAGGCTCGGGTAGCCGATCCCGTAGTCCTTCTCGAAGGCGAGCGCGGGCTGCTTGCTGACGTCGCGGGTGTTGATGCCGACGAACGCCACGCCCTTCGGTTCCAGGTCCCGGGCGACCTTGGCGAAGTGCTTGGCCTCGGCGCGGCAGGGCGGGCACCACGAGCCCCAGACGTTCAGGACGACGACCTTGCCCTTGAGGTCGGCGACGTCGAGCTGCTCGCCGTCGAGGGTCTCGCCCGCCAGGGTGTGGGGGGCGGTGCGCTCGCCCTTGGCGACGGTGGCGATGCCGCCGTCGCCGGCGACGAAGTTGGTGTTGCCGCCACCGCCGGACTTTCCGTTGTCGCCGCTGCACGCGGTCAGCGCGAGCGCGGCCGCCAGGGCACCGGTGGCGAGCAGGATCCCTCGGGGGGCGCGGCTGAGGCTCATGTGAAAAGTTTCGCATGGGCGTTTTCGGGGATCTTCCGCACCCCCCTCGGTGACCGTGAAGCCCGGTGTCAGGCGGTCTTGAGGAAGGTGTTCCAGCCGCCCGCGGGCGATTGCCCGACCTCCAGGGTGCGGAGCTTGTCGAGGATCTTCGGATCCTGGACGTCGAGCCAGTCGGTGAACTGCTTGAAGGAGACCAGGCGCACGTCCTTCTTCCCGGCCATGCCCTTGAGCGCGTCCTCGACGGCGTCCATGTAGATTCCGCCGTTCCACTGCTCGAAGTGGTTGCCGATGAAGAAGGGCGCGCGATTCGTCTCGTAGGCGCGCTTGAATCCGGCGAGATACGCCTCGGTGGCCTGCTTCTTCCAGCCGGGATAACGCGACGGCATGCCCTTGGTCGTGTTCTGCGACTGGTTCGCGAGGATGTTGTAGTCCATGGAGAGGACCTCGAAGGAGTGGCCCGGGAACGGCATGGCCTGCAGCGGCAGGTCCCAGATCCCCTGGCGCTTGTCTGGCCACCGCTGGCGGCCGCCGGGCGAGCTGGCGTCGTAGCGCCAGCCGAGCTTCCTGGCGGTCGGCAGCAGGTTGTCCTGGCCGAGGAGGCAGGGCGTGCGGCCGCCGACGAGTTCCTTGCGGTAGTCGAAGGGCAGCGGGTCCAGGTCGGTCCAGCCGCTGTTCGTCTTCCATTCGGTGACGAACTTCACGGCCTGGTCGATCTCGCTTTGCCACTGCGCGGAGGTCCAATTCCCGACCGAGCCGGAGCCGGCGCAGAAATGCCCGTTGAAGTGGGTGCCTATCTCGTGTCCGTCGAGCCACGCCTGACGCACGTACTTCAGCGTGTCCTTGATGTGCTCGTCGGTGAGGTATCCGATGTCGGAGGCACCGATGCGGTTGTTCGGCGGGCGGTAGAGGGTCTTCTTCGATTCGGGCAGCAGGTAGATCCCGGAGAGGAAGAAGGTCATGGCCGCGCCGTGGTCCTTGGCCAGCTCCAGGAAGCGGGGGAAAAGACCGTTGCCGACCTCCCCCGCGCCGTCCCAGGAGAAGATCACGAACTGGGGCGGGGTCTGGCCGGGCTCCAGGGGGACGGGCTTGTCGGGCTGGTGGGGCTGCTTTCCCGTGTCGGAGGTGGAGCCGTCACCTATCGGGCGGCCCTGCGGCGTGCCGGGCGCGGGGTTTCCCTGCCCGTCCTTGCCGGGCTGCCGGGCACCGCCCTTGCCCCCGTCACCCTTGCCGCCCTCAGGACCGCAACCGGCGATTCCGATCGCGGCTGCGGCCCCGACTCCGGCTCCCAGCAATCCCCTTCGGCTGATCCCGCGCATATCGTCCCCATCCGCGCTCGCTTTTTGCCGGAAAAGTCATCCGGACCGGCAGTGGGAGAGATGCGGACGGGAACACACGGGTTCCAGGATTAATGCGATTATCTGCTCTGTGACATGACGGTTACGCGCCGAAGGCCTTCGACGAGTCGGCACCCTTCACCGGCTTGGCCCCGGCCAGCAGATGCGCCGGCACGAGGTCGCGGGCCGGCTCGCTGTACCCCACCGAAACGATCTTGTCGCCGCGGTACGTGAACGTCGTCAGCGACGCGAGCGTGCACTGCCGGCGCCGCGGGTCGTGCCACAGCCGGCGGCGCTCGACGAAGCTGCGCACGATCCAGATCGGCAGCTGGTGGCTGACGCACACGGCCTCGTGGCCACGAGCCGCGTCCCGCGCCGCGTTCAGCGCGCCCATCATCCGTACGACCTGGTCGATGTAGGGCTCGCCCCACGAGGGCCGGAACGGGTTCGTCAGGTGCTTCCAGTTGGAGGGCCTGCGCAGCGCGCCGTCGCCCACCCCGAAGGTCTTGCCCTCGAAGACGTTCCCCGCCTCGATCAGCCGCTCGTCGGTGGCCAGCTCCAGGCTGTGCGACGTGGCGATCGGCTGGGCGGTCTCCTGGGCGCGCTCCAGCGGCGAGGCCACGACGTGGGTGATGTCGCGCCCCGCCAGATGCTCGGCCACCCGGTCGGCCATCTGCCGGCCCAGCTCGGAGAGGTGGTAGCCGGCGCGGCGCCCGTACAGCACCCCGTCCGGGTTGTGCACCTCGCCGTGCCGCACCAGGTGGACGACGGTGATCTCGTCGCCGCCCTGCCCCTGCCCCTGCCCCGCGGTCATGCCGTCGCCTCCGCGGCGGCGCGGGCGGCGGCCGGCAGCGCGGCGGCGATCCGCTCGACCGCGCGCTCGTCGTGCGCCGTCGACACGAACCACGACTCGAAGGCCGAGGGCGGCAGGTACACGCCCTCCGCCAGCATCGCGTGGAAGAAGGCGGTGAAGCGGAACGCCTCCTGCTTCTTGGCGTCGTCGTAGTTCACGACCTCGGCGTCGGTGAAGAAGACGGAGAACATGTTGCTCGCCGTCTGCAGCCGGTGCGCCACGCCCTCCTTGGCCAGCGCCCCGGTCACCAGGCCCTGGATCTCCCGCGAGACGGCGTCGACCTTCGCGTACGCCGCGTCGTCGAGCAGCCGCAGCTGCGCGAGCCCGGCGGCGGTGGCGATCGGGTTCCCGGAGAGGGTTCCCGCCTGGTAGACGGGCCCGGCCGGCGCCAGGTGCGCCATGACGTCGGCACGCCCGCCGAACGCGGCGGCCGGGAAGCCACCGCCCATGACCTTGCCGAACGTCATGAGGTCGGGCACCACGCCGTCGACCCCGTACCAGCCGGCCTTCGACGTGCGGAAGCCGGTCATGACCTCGTCGGAGATGTACAGCGCGCCGTGGGCGGCGCACAGCTCCTTCAGCCCGGCGTTGAACCCGTCACGGGGCGGGACCACGCCCATGTTGCCCGGCGACGCCTCCGTGATCACACAGGCGATCTCCCCCGGGTGCGCGGCGAACGCCTCGCGCACCGCCTCGAGGTCGTTGTACGGCAGGACGATGGTGTCGCCCGCCTGCGCCCCGGTCACGCCCGGTGTGTCGGGCAGCCCGAAGGTCGCGACACCGGAGCCGGCCGCGGCCAGCAGCGCGTCCACGTGCCCGTGGTAGCAGCCGGCGAACTTGACCACCTTGGCGCGGCCCGTGAAGCCGCGGGCCAGCCGGATCGCCGACATCGTCGCCTCGGTGCCGGACGACACCAGACGCACCTGCTCCACCGGCGCGACGCGGGCCACGATCTCCTCGGCGAGCGCGACCTCGCCCTCACCGGGCGTACCGAAGGACGTGCCGCGCGCCACCGCCTCCTGCACGGCAGCGATCACCTCGGGGTGGGCGTGCCCCAGGATCATCGGCCCCCACGAGCAGACGAGGTCGACGTACTCACGGCCGTCCGCGTCCGTGAGGTACGGGCCCGTACCGGACACCATGAACCGGGGCGTTCCGCCCACCGCTCGGAAGGCGCGCACGGGAGAGTTCACGCCGCCGGGCGTCACGAGGGACGCGCGGTCGAAAAGCGTCTGTGAGACTGGGGCTTCGTATGAATACGGCACTTTGGTCCTGACCTGCGAGAACGAGTGGACGGGCGGCAATGCACGAGCACGGCCGGCGGACGGCGACGATCTTGCTGACG
Source organism: Streptomyces sp. NRRL S-118 (assembly GCF_000716335.1). Classification (GTDB taxonomy): domain Bacteria; phylum Actinomycetota; class Actinomycetes; order Streptomycetales; family Streptomycetaceae; genus Streptomyces. The sequence continues at coordinate 84,081 of NZ_KL591016.1, forward strand.
ACCTTGTTTTACGACGGGGCGCCAGCCCTCCGCGTCTGCGAAACTGGGACGTCATTGGGAAAGCTCACGGAAACCATGGTGTCAGAGGCCCGGACGTTCTTGCGGACAGGTGTTTCACCGCACGCGCGTGGGGGAGGTCACTGTCACGATGATCGGGTTGCGCGGCGGGGGCCGCGTTGCCTAAAAAGCAGTCGGGTGGAGATATGCATCGCGGTGGCGGACTGGGTGAAGGGACCGGCGATCTGGGCCCTGAGCCCGCCCGGCGGGGGAAGCACCGGCGAGAGCGGGACGATCCCTCGGGGGACAAGTCCCCCCGGAACACGCCCTCGGGGAACAGGTCCCTGGGCGACGAGCACATGGGGAGCGCCCCCTTGGGAAGCGGCGCCCTCGGGAGCGGGGGTGGCCGGGGCATGGGGGTGACCTACAAGTACTTCGGCGCGCCCAACGGCGCCACGGCCGCGCGCGTCCCGATCTCGATGCGCCCGGAGGAGCTCGGCGGCGACGAGCTCGGCATGGGCGGCATGTTCACCAAGATCAAGCCCGAGACGATAGCCGCGATGGTGCTCACCGGCATCCAGGGCATGCCCCTGCACAAGGTCCCGCCCCTGGAGCTGGTGGTCCTCCACCCGGACTACGCCGTGGTGAAGCTCCCGATGACGGTCGTCGACCCGCTGCGCGGCGTCGGCGAGGAGTCGGTGGGCGCGGCCGCCTTCATATGGTCGACGGTCCCGGACCGCGGAGGGCCGCGGGACGCGTTCGACGTGTACCAGCTCCTGCACGAGTGGCAGGACTTCTCGGTACGGCTGCACGAGGCGGGCCACCAGCCGTACTGCCTGGTGTGGCCCTGAGCAGGGGTGGCCCCTGCCTGCCGGAAACCGGCGGCGGGGCGGCCGCGGGACGCCGGCGTCAGGCCGGTCGCGCGGCGATGCCCTCGGCGACCGCGGTGAAGAAGCGCGCGTAGGCGGCCGGGCTCGGTGGGCCTCGGGGTTCCAGGGCACGGTGACCGCCCCGGTCACGGTGTGGGGACGGCTCGCGTGGGCGCGGCTGCGGGGCCGTGCGGGGCGGCGGAGGCGGGCGGAGCCGGGGCGCGGCCGGTGGGCGGGCCGCTGTCGGTCACCCGTCCTAAGGTGACGCACATGACCGTACGCATCGAGGCCTGGTCCGAGCGGGACTTCGACCTGCTCCTGGCGGCGAACGCACCGGAGCTGATGGTCCACCTCGGCGGGCCCGAGACGGAGGAACAGCTGGTCAAGCGGCATCAGCGGTACGTCGACCTCAGCGCGGACCGCACGGACGCGGGGCGGATGTTCCGGATCGTGCTGCTGCCGGAGGAGGTGCCCGTGGGGACGATCGGCTTCTGGGAGCAGACGTGGAACGGGGCGCGGGTGTACGAGACGGGGTGGGTGGTGCTGGCCGGTTTCCAGGGGCGCGGCATCGCCACGTCCGCGACCGCCGCGGTCGTCCGGGAGGCGCGGGCCGCACGCAAGCACCGCCACCTGCACGCCTTCCCGTCCGTGGACAACGCCGCCTCGAACGCGGTGTGCCGGAAGGCGGGGTTCGCGCTGCGCGGTGCGTGCGAGGTCGAGTACCCGCCGGGGCGGCTGATGCGGAGCAACGACTGGCGGCTCGACCTCACGCGGCCGGCCTCCTGAGGGGCGAGGCTGCTGACGTCCGGGAGCGGCTGACGTCGGGGCGGTAAAGCGGTTGACGGACGACCCTCACTCCTGGACATTTATCTGCGTCACGCAGATATTGCGTGACGCCGATACCCAGCCCCCGGGCTCACGTGCGGACGTCTCACGTCCGCGCCGTGCCGCCCCGGGGAACGCACACGAAAGGCATCGCCATGACCAGCGCCGCCATGACCAGCACGGTCCTCGTCACCGGAAGCCGCGGCCGCGTCGGCTCCGCACTCGTCGACCGGCTCCACCGCCGGAACATCCCCGTGCGGGCCGCCTCGGCGAGCCCGGCGGACCTCACCCCGCCCGCCGGGGTGGAGGTCGTCCGCTGCGACCTCCGCGATCCGGCCACCTTCCCCGCGGCCCTCGACGGCGTCGGTGACGTCTTCCTGTACGCCGACCCCACGCACATCGACGCGTTCATCGCGCGGGCCCGTGCGGCGGGCGTCCGGCACATCGTGCTGCTCTCGTCCAGCGCCGTCCTGTTCCCCGACGCCGGGGCGAATCCGATCGCGGCGCACCACCTCGCGGTCGAGCGCGCGCTGGCGGCCGCAGCGGCGGAGGGCGCGTTCGACGTGACGTACCTCCAGCCCGGTGCCTTCGCGACCAACGCCTTGCAGTGGGCGCCCGCGGTGCGGGCGGCCGGCGCCGTGGACCTTCCGTACCCGGAGGCGGTCGGCGACCCACTCCACGAGGAGGACCTCGCCGACGCGGCGTACGCCGTCCTCACCGACGAGCGGCTGCGGGGCGCGTCGTACGCGCTGTCCGGACCGGAGGTGCTGACCTTCGCCGAGCAGCTCGCGACGATCGCGCGCGTCACCGGGCGCGAGATCCGGGTGGGCACCGTGACACCCGAGGCGTGGAAGGCGTCGGTCGAGCCGTACATACCGGCGGAGTTCGCGGACGCACTGCTCGACCACTGGCGGGCCGGCGCGCCGGAGTCCCTGCCGCAAACCCGTACCGTCGAGGAGCTGACCGGCCGCCCGGCCCGGACCTTCGCGCAGTGGGCGGCCGACCACGCGGCGGCGTTCGGTGGCGCCGGGCAGGCGGTCGCGCAGGAGGCGGCGGCCACGCGGCGGTGACGCCGGTGGCGAGCACCCTCCGGGAGGCACCGGACAGGAGGCACCGGACAGGAGGCGCCTGTCGGAAGGCACCGGACGGGCAGCGGTCGCCGGGGGGGCTTCCGGGGGCAGGGACCTCCGGGATCAGGAGCCTCCGGGGGCAGGGACCTCCGGAGGCAGCGGCCGGCCCCAGCAGGTGGGGGGCCGGGAATCGGCGCCCCCCGCGCGGCCGCCGCCGGGGGACGGGAGCCGTCCCAGCAGGTGCGGGCGGCCGGGGAAATGACCTGGCCGGGCCCGGAGCCCCGGTGGCATGCTGGCGACGTGAACCGACCGGAGATCCACATCAGTTTCGCCCCCGAGCTCGGCCTCTTCGTCGCGGCGCCCCGCCGCACGGGCCGTACGGCCGTGATCACGGACGGCGCCTCGACACTCGGGCACGTCGTCGAGTCGCTCGGGGTCCCGCTGACCGAGGCGGGCACGCTGGTGGTGGACGGCCGGGCGGTCGGCACGTCCCACATCCCGGCGCACGGCGAGCACGTCGAGGTACTGGGCCACGAGCGTCCGCAGCCGGTGCCGGGCGCCCCGCTCCGGTTCCTGCTCGACGTCCATCTCGGCACGCTGGCACGCCGGTTGCGGCTGCTCGGTGTCGACGCGGCGTACGAGAGCGAGGACATCGGCGACCCGGCACTGGCCGCGTGGTCGGCGAAGGAGCGGCGCGTGATGCTCTCGCGCGACCGCGGGCTGCTGCGCCGCCGGGAGCTGTGGGCCGGGGCGTACGTGTACAGCGACCGGCCGGACGACCAACTGCGTGACGTCCTGGAGCGGTTCGCCCCGGCCCTCGCGCCCTGGACGCGCTGCACGGCCTGCAACGGAACGCTGACCGACACCGACAAGGACGAGGTGCGCGAGCACCTGGAGCAGGGCACGCAGCGCACCTACGACGTGTTCGCCCAGTGCACGGCCTGCCGCCGGGTGTACTGGCGCGGCGCACACCACGCCCGCCTGGAGGCGATCGTCGAGGACGCGCTGCGGGAGTTCGGCGACGCCGCGGTCTGAGGGGTGACCCGGGAAGGGCCGGGCTCGGAGGGGGTCAGTCCGGGGCGTGCGTGCGGAGGCGCTCGACCTGGGCGGCGCTGACGTCGACGGTGCGCCGCATGTGAGCGGTGAGAAACGCCACCTCCTCATCGGTGTACGCGTCGAACATCTCGGCCCAGGGGCCGCCCACCCGCTCCCAGACCGCGGCGAACTCGGCCATCCGCTCGGGCACGGTGCTCACCAGCACCCGCCGCCGGTCGTGGACGTCGCGCTCGCGGGTGACGTACCCGGCCCGCTCCAGCCGGTCGACGAGTCGGGTGGCGGAGCCCGTGGTGAGCCCGGTCAGTTCGGCGATGCGCCCGGTGGTGACGGGCCCCTGCTCCAGGTCGAGCAGGTTCAGGCACTGCACGTCGGTGGGGTGCAGCCGCAGCCGGTCGGCGAGGGCCTGGTTGAAGAGGGCGTACGAGGCCATGTAGCGGCGGGACGCGCCGAACAGGTCGGCCATCAGCCCCGGACGTCGCCCCCGGTTCTCCTGCGGCATGCAGGGAGTCTACGCAGCGCCGAGGCGCGGCCGGCCGGCACTCCGGGCGGCGCGGGCGAACCCCCGGCCGGCACTTCGGGCGGCGCGGGCGAACCCCCGGCCGGCGCGGGCCGAGTGCCTGACGCTCCCGTCGGGGCCTCCGCCGGCGCTCAAGGCCGCTCCGCCGTGAGGTAGCGCTGCACGGTCGGCGCCAGCCAGGCGACGACCTCCTCACGGGACATCTCCACCGCGGGCGGGAGCCTCAGCACATAGCGGGCCAGCGCCATGCCGAGTATCTGCGAGGCGACCAGGGCGGCGCGGCGGGGCGCGTCGGCCGGATCGGGGCAGACACCGGCCGCGATGGGCCCGAGCTGCGCCCTGAACACCCCGCGCATCCGCTCGGCCCCCGCGCTGTTGGTCACGCCGACCCGCAGCACGGCCGTCAGGACGTCGTCCTGCTCCCAGCGGTCGAGGAAGTGCGAGACGAGGACGGCGCCGATGTGCCGGGCGGGCAGCGCGCCGACCTCGGGGAGGCGCAGGTCGATGTCGGAGGCGGCGGCGAAGAGGCCCTCCTTGTTGCCGTAGTAGCGCATCACCATCGACGGGTCGATGCCGGCGTCGCGGGCGATGGCCCGGATCGTGGCCCGCTCGTATCCGTCCGCGGCGAACCGCTCGCGGGCGGCCTCGAGGATCGCGGCGCGGGTGGTGTCCGAGCGGCGCGGGGCACTCGGGGCGTCTGCGGCGGCTTCCGACATCATGCCAACAACTGTAGGCCAACAAGCGTTGACAGGCCAGCGGCGCCGGGTCTACCTTTACCAACAAGCGTTGGCCAACAAGCGTTGACCAACGGCTGTTGACGCCGGCGGAGGACGACCGGCGGACGACGACCGACGGCCGGCACCCGGCCGTCGGCGTCCACCGCCGGTCGTCCCACCGCTGTCCACCTGCACGAACACCACAGGAGCAGCCATGAATGGCAAGCCGGGTACGGAGTTCGATGTCGTCGTCGTGGGCGCGGGCCCCACGGGAATGCTGCTCGCCGGCGACCTCGCCGCCGCGGGCCTGAACGTCACGGTCGTGGAGCGCCGTCCGCGGGAGACGAGCAACCTGACGCGCGCCTTCGCCGTGCACGCCCGCACCCTGGAACTGCTCGACGCCCGCGGCCTCGCGGACGAGCTGGTGGGGAGGGGCACGCCCGTCACCCGGCTGCGCCTGTTCGCCCGGCTGTCGCTCGACCTGTCACGGCTCCGCTCCCGCTTCCCGTTCCTGCTGATCACCCCGCAGTACGAAGTGGAGCGGCTGCTGGAGCGCCGCGCCGCCGAGGCCGGCGTGACCTTCCGGTACGGCACGGAAGTGCGCGGCCTCCACCAGGACGCCGCGACGGTCACCGCCGAGGTCACCGGCCCGGACGGCGCCCCCGCCGAGCTCCGCGCCCGCTACCTCGTGGGGGCGGACGGCGTACGGAGCACCGTCCGCCGCAGCCTGGGTCTGCCCTTTCCCGGTCGGGCGGTCATCCGTTCCATCGTCCTCGCCGACGTCCGTCTCGCGGAGGAACCGGAGAACCTGCTCACGGTGGACGGCCGGGGCGGCGCCTTCTCCTTCATCGCCCCCTTCGGCGACGGCTGGTTCCGCGTCATGGGCTGGGACCGCGACCGCCAGGCCGCCGACAGCGAACCCGTCGGCCTCGACGAGATCCGCGGCATCGCCCGCCGCGCCCTCGGCTCCGACTACGGCATGCACGACGCCCGCTGGATCTCCCGGTTCCACAGCGACGAGCGCCAGGTCCCCGCCTACCGCACGGGCCGCGTCTTCCTCGCCGGGGACGCCGCGCACGTCCACTCGCCCGCGGGCGGCCAGGGCATGAACACCGGTCTGCAGGACGCCGCCAACCTCTCCTGGAAGCTCGCCGCCGTCCTGCGCGGCCGGGCCTCCGACCCGGAGGCGCTGCTCGACAGCTACCACTCCGAGCGCCACCCCGTCGGCGCGATGGTGCTGCGCAGCAGCGGCGCGATCATCCGCATCGCCATGGCGCACCACCCGCTCCTGCGGGCCGCCCGCGCCCTGGGGGCCGCGATTTTCGACGCGACACCCCCGGCGACCACCAGGGCGGTGGGCCTGATCAGCGGCATCGGCATCTCCTACGGCGCCGGGCGCGGCTCCCACCGCCTCACCGGCCGGCGCGCACCCGATCTGGCACTGTCCGAGGGCCGGCTGTACGAACTGCTGCGCCGGCAGGCCTTCGTACTCGTCGGTCCCCGGTCCGGCGCCGCTGCGGACACCCCCGCCACGCCCGGCACGGTCATACGGGCGACCTGGGCCGACCCGGCCCGCCGCGGCACCCTCCTGGTGCGCCCCGACGGATACATCGCCTGGGCCCGGGACTGAGCGGCCGGGCACAGCACCGGCAGACATGACGTCAGAAGACGTACGGGTCCCCGGTCGCGGGGACCAGCACGTGGTGCTGGTTGTTCTCCGGGTTCCGGTCGCTCGCGCCGCCGTTCCACTCGGTCGCCACCCGGATCGTCACCTCGTGCGGCACGCCGGTCGTACGCAGGCCGAACACGGTCTCGCGGGCCGGGCCGTCCGCCCGCAGCGATCCCGTCGAGCACAGCACCTCCCGGTCGCTGTCCCACAGGCAGTGGGCAGGCAGGGGCGGTCCGCCCGCCACAGGAACCGAGAAGGACAGCCGCACGGTCGCGGTGCCGAGACTCGACGGACCGTGGTTCCGGCTCGCCAGCAACAGGTCCAGCCGGTCGCCGTCGAGGGAGGCGTGGCCGTGGTGCGCGACATCCGCCTCGGGAGCGACGCCTCCGGCCTCCGGCGCCTCGCCACCGCGCACCTCGCCACCCTGCACTGCGGAACCGCGCACTGCGGGACCGCCCGTGCCGGTGACCGGCACCCGGTCACCCACACCCACCCCCGCACCCGCACCCGCGCCTGCGTTCACCACCGTCAGGGCCACCGCGGCGGACACCACGGACACCACCAGCACAGCCCTGCGCATCGCAACCATGCCCAGAAGGTACTGATTTCGGCGCCCCCTTACGCTGACGCCATGCTCATCGCCCGCTCCGCCGCCCTTTTCGTCCTGGCCGCCCTGTGCGAGATCGGCGGCGCCTGGCTCGTCTGGCAAGGCGTCCGGGAGCACCGGGGCTGGATCTGGATCGGCACCGGCGTGCTCGCCCTGGGCGTGTACGGCTTCGTGGCCACCCTCCAGCCGCAGGGCGACTTCGGCCGCATCCTCGCCGCGTACGGCGGGGTCTTCGTGGCCGGCTCGCTGGCCTGGGGCATGGTCGCCGACGGCTACCGCCCGGACCGCTGGGACGTGATCGGCGCCCTGATCTGCCTCGCCGGCATGGCCGTGATCATGTACGCCCCACGCGGCCGCTGACCGGGCGGGACCCGCGCCTATCCTGGCGGCGTATCGACCGTCCCTTCGATCACCCGTGCGAGGAGCCCCCATGACCGCCGCCGATCCCGCCGCCCCACCCGTCGCCGTCGTCACCGGAGCGAGCAGCGGTATCGGTGCCGCCACGGCGCGGCAGCTCGCCGCGGCAGGCCACCACGTGGTGCTCACCGCCCGCCGCAAGGACCGCATCGAGGCCCTCGCCGCCGAGCTCAACGCCGCGGGCCGGCAGGCCACGGCGTACGCCCTCGACGTCACCGACCGCGCGGCCGTCGACGCCTTCGCGCGGACGCTCGACCGCTTCCCCTCCGTGAACGTCCTCGTCAACAACGCGGGCGGTGCGCTCGGCGCCGACCCCGTCGCCACCGGTGACCCGGCCGACTGGCGCGAGATGTACGAGGTCAACGTCATCGGCACCCTCAACATGACCCAGGCCCTGCTCCCCGCCCTCACGGCGAGCGGCGCCGGCACGGTGGTCGTGGTCACCTCCACCGCCGGCCACGCCACCTACGAGGGCGGGGCGGGCTACGTCGCCGCCAAGAACGGCGCCCGCGTCCTCACCGAGACCCTCCGCCTCGAAATCGTCGGCACTCCTGTCCGGGTGATCGAGGTGGCCCCCGGCATGGTGAAGACCGACGAGTTCGCCACGACGCGCTTCCGCGGCGACACCGAGAAGGCGGCCAAGGTCTACGCGGGCGTCCCCGACCCGCTCTCCGCGGACGACGTCGCCGACACCATCACCTGGGCGGTCACCCGCCCCGCCCACGTCAACATCGACCTCCTGGTGGTCCGGCCCCGCGCCCAGGCCTCCAACACGAAGGTCCACCGCGAGTCGTAGACCGGACGGCACGCACCGCCCCGCCGGCCCTGGCAGACCGAGCGGCCCCACCGGCCCAGGCAACTCAGGCAGCCCCACCCGCCCAGGCAACTCAGGCAGCCCCACCCGCCCACCGGCCCAGGCAGCCCAAGCGGCCCAGGTGCGGGCGGAAAAAGGGCCAGGGCGGGCCGGCGGACGCGACAGGACCCCGGCGCCAACCCGCCGGGGCCCTGACCGTCCGTACGCGCGTGGTGCGCCGAGCCGCGGGGCTCAGCCCTTCACGCACACCACCTGCTTGAGCTTCGCCACGACGTCGACCAGGTCCCGCTGCTGGTCGATGACCTTCTCGATCGGCTTGTACGCGCCCGGGATCTCGTCCACGACACCCGAGTCCTTGCGGCACTCCACCCCCCGCGTCTGTTCCTCCAGGTCCCGCGTCGAGAAGCGCTTCTTCGCGGCGTTCCGGCTCATCCTGCGACCGGCGCCGTGCGAGGCCGAGTTGAAGGAGGCCGCGTTCCCGAGGCCCTTGACGATGTACGAGCCGGTGCCCATGGAACCGGGGATGATCCCGTAGTCGCCCGAACCCGCCCGGATCGCGCCCTTCCGCGTGACCAGCAGGTCCATCCCGTCGTACCGCTCCTCCGCCACGTAGTTGTGGTGGCAGGAGATGACCGGGTCGAAGGTGGGCCTGGCCTTCTTGAACTCCTTGCGGACGACGTCCTTGAAGAGCTCCATCATGATCGCGCGGTTGTACTTCGCGTACTCCTGCGCCCAGAAGAGGTCGTTGCGGTACGCCGCCATCTGCGGGGTGTCCGCGATGAAGACGGCGAGGTCGCGGTCGACGAGCCCCTGGTTGTGCGGCAGCTTCTGCGCCTGGCCGATGTGGTGTTCGGCGAGTTCCTTGCCGATGTTCCGGGAGCCGGAGTGGAGCATCAGCCACACCGTTCCCGACTCGTCGAGGCAGAACTCCACGAAGTGGTTACCGCTCCCGAGGGTTCCCATCTGCTTCACGGCCCGCTCCTGACGGAACTTGACCGCGTCCGCCACCCCGTCGAACCGGGACCAGAAGTCGTCCCAGCCCGCCGTCGGGAACCCGTGGAGCCGCCCGGGGTCGACCGCCTCGTCGTGCATGCCCCGGCCCACCGGAATGGCCTGCTCGATCCTCGAGCGCAGCCGCGACAGGTCCCCCGGCAGGTCGTTCGCGGTGAGCGAGGTCTTCACCGCCGACATACCGCAGCCGATGTCCACACCCACCGCGGCCGGGCAGACCGCGCCCTGCATCGCGATGACCGAGCCGACCGTCGCGCCCTTGCCGAAATGCACGTCCGGCATCACGGCCAGGCCCTTGATCCACGGCAGCGTCGCCACGTTCCGCAGCTGCTGCATCGCGACGTCCTCGACCGTCGACGGGTCCGTCCACATCCGGATCGGAACGTTCGCCCCCGGCACCTCTACATACGACATGATTCCTCGATCCCCCGAAAAGTCTGAAAACGCAAAAACCGGAGCCAACGTCCACATAAGCGACAACGGACCGGCATCGACGGCTGCGCGTGCGATACACATTGTGTCCACCCGCCGGCGTCGGACGGCAACATGTTTTCGGTGGGCAGGCACCCGAGCGAAAGGAGCCCCGGACCGTGCAGCGAAGGGCGTACGCACCCGGCCTGGCCGCACTCCTCGCGGCGGTCACCGCCGGCGTCACCGGGCTCACCGGCTGCACCGCCGGCTCCGGCGGCGACGGCTCCCCCACCGACTCGAAGGCCGGCAGCCCGGCCGAGGCCGCCGCGCCCCCCGGCAAGTACCGCACGCTCCTCGAACCCTGCGGTTCCGTCCAGCGCTCCACGCTCAGGGACCTGCTCCCCGGCATCGACTACCTCCCCGAGGAACAGCGCGAGCACGTCTACCGCGGCACCGCCGCCGTCACGTACGACACCGACCGCCGCGCCGGCTGCAGCTGGAAGGCGGACGGGCCCGACGCCTCGCACCAGCTCACCCTCGACTTCGAGCGGGTCGTCTCGTACGACCCCGCCGTCAGCGACGACGACCGCGCCCAGCAGGTCTACACGGGCAAGGAGAGCGCCGCCGGGCTGTCCGCCGGCCCGACCGCCCCGCTGCCCTCCGGCTCCCCCGCCGACCCCCCGGCCGGCGCCTCCCCCGCCGGCGCCGCCGCTGCGGGCACCACGCCGCAGACCGCCGGCCCGGGGACGCCCACCTCCACCGGCACCACCACGTCGGCCCCCGAGGGCCTCGAGCCCCGCCTGCTCGCCGGCCTCGGCGACGCCGCGTTCCTCGACGACGTCCTCACCCGCGCCGGTTCGACCGCCCAGCGGCGCACGGTCAGCGTGGTGTTCCGCACATCCAACGTGATCGTCACCGTCCGGTACGGCGAGCAGCCCGGCCGCATCACCGAGGTCCCCGACAGCAAGGAACTGCAGGAAAAGGCGCAGGGACTGGCCCGCACGCTCGCCGAGAAGTTCGACGAGTAGCCACGCCCGCCCCGCACGCCGCGCACCGGCAGCCCGCCCCCGGGCCCGTACCGACTCGGGCTACCGTGTCCGGACTGCCGGACGCCCGTACGACAAGCGACTGAAGGAACCATGTACCGATCAGCCCCGCGACTCACCCGCATACTCGCCTGCGCAGCCGTCCCGGTGATGCTCGTCGTCGCCGGCTGCTCGTCGGACTCCGACAGCAAGAGCACCCCGGCCAAGGAGAACTCCCCGGCCGCCGCCTCGCCCGACGCCGCCAAGGCGACACCGAAGAAGGTCGAGCCGGCCACGTACGCCAAGCTCCCCGACGCGTGCAAGGCGATCGCCGCGAAGACCATCGAGGACATGGTCCCGGACGTGAAGACCAAGTCCGGTACGCCCGGGAAGTCCAGCGACATCGCCAGCCGCAGCAGCTGTTCCTGGAACGGCCTGGAGGACAAGGGCATCAAGGGCTCGAACTACCGCTGGCTCGACGTCTCCCTCCTGCGCTACGACTCCGACCCGTCGCTCGGCAGCGGCGAGGAGCGCGCCAAGGAGAGCTTCGACAAGGAGGTCGCCAAGGTCCAGGCGACCCAGGGCGCCACCGCCGTGCGCACCTCGGTCGCCACGGGCGTCGGCGACCAGGCGACGGCCGTCAGCTACGGCCTGAAGAAGACCGGTGAGGACTTCAAGTACGCGGCGATCGTGACCCGCACCGAGAACGCCGTCATCACCCTCTCGTACAACGGCGCCGGGTACGCGGGCGCCAAGACGCCCGACCCGAACGACCTGATGGAGGACGCCGTCAAGGCCGCCAAGGAGGCCGTGGCCGCCGTCGCCACCGCCAACAAGTAGCCCGCGTACGGCGCACGGGCGGCAGCCGCCACCGGCTCGTTGCGGAGTCCGGCCCTCCCCCTGAGGGCCGGGCTCCGTACGTATGTGCCAGGCTGTGCCCGCCAGACTCGACAACGGGAGGGGATCGCGGGTGGCCGCGATGCAGCTGACTCGGACGCACCGCCTGCTCATAGGTGTCGTCATCACCGGTGCGGTGATCATCGCCGGTATCGGCTTCGCGGGCTCCTACGCGGCGGTGCGCGAGCTCGCCGTGCAGAAGGGCTTCGGCGACTTCTCGTACTTCTTCCCGATCGGCATCGACGCGGGCATCTGTGTGCTGCTCGCGCTGGACCTGCTGCTGACCTGGATCCGCATCCCCTTCCCGCTGCTGCGCCAGACGGCGTGGCTGCTGACCGCCGCCACCATCGCCTTCAACGGCGCGGCCGCCTGGCCCGACCCGCTCGGCGTCGGCATGCACGCCGTGATCCCGGTGCTGTTCGTGGTCGCCGTCGAAGCGGCGCGGCACGCGGTCGGCCGGATCGCCGACATCACGGCCGACAAGCACATGGAGGGCGTACGCCTCACCCGCTGGCTGCTGTCGCCGGTGCCCACCTTCCGGCTGTGGCGCCGGATGAAGCTGTGGGAGCTGCGCTCGTACGAGCAGGTCATCAAGCTCGAGCAGGACCGGCTGATCTACCAGGCGCGGCTGCAGGCCCGGTTCGGCCGGGCGTGGCGCCGCAAGGCCCCGGTCGAGGCGCTGATGCCGCTGCGGCTGGCGAGGTACGGCGTGCCGCTCGCCGAGACGGCTCCGGCGGGCCTGGCTGCGGCGGGCATCGAGCCGGTGCTCCTGCCGCCGAACCCGACTCCGAACCCGGCCCCGGTTCCGGCCGGCGCCGCAACGACCGCGGCTGCCGCCGAGCAGAGCCTCCCTTCCGGCCCGCGCCCGGCCGCCGCCGCGCTGCCGCAGGCGGCCACCCCCGCACAGCCGCAGGCCCACCCCGGTCCGCGGCCCGAGGAGCAGGCCCCGCCGCCCCGGCAAGCCCAGCAGCCCCAGCAGCCGGGCCCGGCGCGTGCCCCGCAGGACGAGCTCGCCGAGGAGTTCCCGGCCCCGCACCCCGAGGACGGCGCTCCGCAGCCGCAGCTGCCCGGCAACCACGTGAGCCCGTGGTTCGCCGCGCCCCAGCTCCCGCCGACCACCTACGACGGCACCTACGACCCCGCCTTCGACCCGGACCCCGCCGGGGTTGCGCAGCCCGCCGGCCCCGCCGACCAGCTCCCGCCGGAGGACGGCACCGCACCCGGCACGTCTCCCGGCACCGCACCCGGCGCGGCCCCGGACGAGGCCCCGGACGACGAGCTGCACGCCGAGCTCGACGGCGCGGACGCCCAGGGGTTCGCCGGCCTGGCGTACCCGGTGTTCAAGCAGTACGTCGACGAGAACAACGTCTGGCCGAGCGTGGAGGTCCTCGACATACACCTCGGCGACCGCCACGGCATCCGCCACCCGCTCAGCGCGGTGCTGCTGCGGCGCATGCTGGACGACTTCAAGCAGCGCTACAACACGGAGCTCGAAGCGGAGCACATCGCGTAGCGGGCCGTACGGGCCCGGCCGTGTCCGGGCCCGCGGCTCAGCGGGCCGCGCGCTTCTTCGCCGTCTCCCCGTACACGGCGAGAGCCGCGCCGACGACGGCGATCACCGCGTATCCCGCCGTGGGGATCTCCCACCACTTGTGCAGCAGGCCCCACGGCCCGTCGCCGAACGTCCGCCCGGCGACCCCGAGGGCGCCCTGGATACCGGTGACCCAGCCGATGACTGCCACGATCTCTTTCATGGCTCCACGCTCCCGCGGGCGACGCCCGGTTACGTCCTGCGCGGGGCGGAACCCGAGGTCGTCCGAAGGATGCAGTACAGGCCGGAGGGCCCTCACCCGCAGGTGGGGGCCCTCCGCCGAACCGACGGGAACCGGCCGTGGCCGGCCCCGGACGCCTACGCGGCGAGCAGCTTGCGCACCCGGTCCGCACCGACGGCCAGCAGCAGCGTGGGCAGTCGCGGCCCGGTGTCCCGGCTCACCAGCAGCCGGTACAGCAGCGCGAAGAAGTTCCGCTGGGCGACCTTCAGCTCGGGCGTCGGCTTCGCCTCCGGGTCGAGCCCCGCCATCACCTTCGGCACGCCGTAGACGAGCGTGGTCAGCCCGTCCAGCGACCAGTGGCTGTCGAGGCCCTCCAGCAGCAGCCGGAGCGACTCGCGGCCCTCGTCGTCCAGGGAGCCGAGCAGCTCGGTGTCGGGCTCGGTGCGGACGACGGTGCGCTGGTCGGCCGGGACCTGGGTGGAGATCCAGTTCTCGGCGCGGTCCAGCCGCGGCCGGACCTCGTCGAGCGAGGCCAGCGGCCGCGCCGGGTCCAGCTCGCTGAGGATGCGCAGCGTCTGCTCGTCGTGCCCGGCGGTGATGTCGGCCACCGAGGCGAGCGTCCGGTACGGCAGGGGGCGCGGGGTGCGCGGCAGCTCACCGGCCGCGGTGCGCACCGCCCGCGAGTGGGCGGCGGCGTCCGCGGGCAGCACGGAGCCGTCGGCGACCTTGGCCTCCAGCTTGTCCCACTCGTCGTAGAGCCGCTGGATCTCCTGGTCGAACGCGATCTTGAAGGACTGGTTGGGCTTGCGGCGCGCGTACAGCCAGCGCAGCAGCGGCGCCTCCATGATCTTCAGGGCGTCGGCCGGGGTCGGCACGCCGCCCTTGGAGGAGGACATCTTCGCCATGCCGGAGATGCCGACGAACGCGTACATCGGCCCAATGGGCTGGACGCCGTCGAAGACCTCGCGGACGATCTGCCCGCCGACCACGAAGGACGAGCCGGGCGAGGAGTGGTCGACACCGCTGGGCTCGAAGATCACGCCTTCGTACGCCCACCGCATCGGCCAGTCGACCTTCCAGACCAGCTTGCCGCGGTTGAACTCGCTGAGCTTCACCGTCTCCGAGAAACCGCACACGCACGTGTACGCGAGCTCGGTCGACTCGTCGTCGTACGCCGTGACCGTGGTCAGGTCGCGCTCGCACCGCGCGCAGTACGGCTTGTACGGGAAGTAGCCGCCGGCGCCGCCGGAGCCGTCGTCCTCGCTCGCCGCGCCCGATCCCTCGGCGGCCTCCAGCTCCGCCTCGTCGACCGGCTTCTGCTGCTGCTTGACCTGCTTCTTCGGCTGGCCGGTCGCCTTGTCCTTGGTCCGGTAGCGGTCCAGGATCGCGTCGATCGTGCCGCGGTGCTTCATCGCGTGCAGGATCTGCTCGCGGTACGCGCCCGCCGTGTACTGCTCGGTCTGGCTGATGCCGTCGAACTCGACGCCGAGCTCGGCGAGCGACTCGACCATCGCGGCCTTGAAGTGCTCGGCCCAGTTCGGGTGCGGGGACCCGGCCGGCGCGGGCACCGACGTCAGCGGCTTGCCGATGTGCTCGGCCCAGGTGTCGTCGACGCCCGGGACACCGGCCGGCACCTTGCGGTACCGGTCGTAGTCGTCCCAGGAGATCAGGTGGCGGACCTCGTGGCCCCGTCGGCGGATCTCGTCGGCGACCAGGTGCGGGGTCATGACCTCGCGGAGGTTGCCCAGGTGGATGGGGCCGGACGGCGACAGGCCCGAGGCGACCACGACCGGTTTGCCAGGCGCACGTCGCTCCGACTCGGCGATGACCTCGTCCGCGAAACGGGAGACCCAGTCGGTCTCGGTGCTGCTCTGAGCCACGATCGGCACGTCCTTGATTGCTCGGGGTTCTCGAAGGCTTGGCGTAAGCCATTCTCCCAGACGGATCCACCCGGTCCGAGGTTGTCCACAGGTCCGCGGTTCACGGGTCCGCGGGTTGTCCACAGGCCACGCCTCACGCGACAAAGAGCTTGCGGACCCGTGGGACACTTGACAACCGGAATACGCATTCACCACCACGACAGGAACGGAAGCTCATGGCCTCGGTCCCTTCCCTCGCTTCGACCGTGCAGCAGCGCCTCGCGGACGCCCTCTCGGCAGCCCTGCCGGAGGCCGGCTCCGCCGACCCGCTGCTGCGACGAAGCGACCGGGCGGACTTCCAGGCCAACGGCATCCTCGCCCTGGCCAAGCGGCTCAAGGGCAACCCGCGCGAGCTCGCCGGCAAGGTCGTCGACGCCCTCCCGGCGAACGACCTCATCGGCGACATCGAGGTCTCCGGCCCCGGCTTCCTCAACATCACCGTCACGGACGAGGCGATCACCGCGACGCTGGCGGCCCGCGCCGCCGACGAGCGCCTCGGCGTCCCGCGCAAGGACCGGCCCGGCACGACGGTCGTCGACTACGCCCAGCCGAACGTGGCGAAGGAGATGCACGTCGGCCACCTGCGCTCCGCCGTCATCGGTGACGCCGTGGTCAAGATCCTCGAGTTCGCGGGCGAGAAGGTCGTGCGCCGCCACCACATCGGCGACTGGGGCACCCAGTTCGGCATGCTCATCCAGTACCTGATCGAGCACCCGCACGAGCTGGACCACAAGGACGCGGACGTCTCCGGCGAGGAGGCGATGTCCAACCTCAACCGGCTGTACAAGGCGGCCCGCGCCCTGTTCGACTCCGACGAGGAGTTCAAGGCCCGCTCCCGCGACCGCGTGGTGGCCCTCCAGTCCGGTGACGAGGAGACCCTCGCGCTGTGGCAGCGGTTCGTCGACGAGTCGAAGATCTACTTCTACTCGGTCTTCGACAAGCTGGACATGGAGATCGCCGACCCGGACGTGGTGGGCGAGTCGGGCTACAACGACATGCTCGACGAGACGTGCCGCCTGCTGGAGGAGTCCGGCGTCGCCGTGCGCTCCGAGGGCGCCCTGTGCGTGTTCTTCGACGACGTGAAGGGCCCGGACGGCAACCCCGTCCCGCTGATCGTGAAGAAGTCCAACGGCGGGTACGGGTACGCAGCCACCGACCTCTCCGCGATCCGTGACCGGGTGCAGAAGCTGGGCGCCGACTCCCTGGTGTACGTCGTGGACGCGCGCCAGTCGCTGCACTTCAAGATGGTCTTCGAGACGGCCCGCCGCGCCGGCTGGCTGAACGACCAGGTGCACGCGTACCAGCTGGCCTTCGGCACGGTCCTGGGCAAGGACGGCAAGCCGTTCAAGACCCGTGAGGGCGAGACGGTCCGACTGGTCGACCTGCTGGACGAGGCGATCGACCGGGCCACCGCCGTGGTCCGCGAGAAGGCCGGGAAGGTCGGCCTGAGCGAGCAGGAGATCGTCGAGAACGGCCGGTACGTCGGCATCGGCGCCGTGAAGTACGCCGACCTGTCCACCTCCGCGTCCCGGGACTACAAGTTCGACCTGGACCAGATGGTGTCGCTCAACGGCGACACCTCCGTGTACCTCCAGTACGCGTACGCCCGTATCCAGTCGATCCTGCGCAAGGCGGGCGACGCCAAGCCGGCCGCGCACCCGGAGCTGCCGCTGGCCCCGGCCGAGCGTGCGCTGGGCCTGCACCTGGACCAGTTCGGCGAGGTCCTCGCCGAGGTCGCCTCCTCGTACGAGCCGCACAAGCTGGCCGCGTACCTGTACCAGCTGGCGTCGCACCTGACGACGTTCTACGACCAGTGCCAGGTGATCAGCGACGAGAACGCGCCGGAGGTCGTGGAGAACCGGCTCTTCCTCGTCGACCTGACCGCCCGCACCCTGCACCAGGGCATGGCGCTGCTCGGCATCCGCACGCCCGAGCGCCTCTGACCCCGCGTCACCCCGAGTCCGGGCCCCCGCCGCACCCGCCGTGCGACGGGGGCCCGTCCGTTCCCGTGGGGCGCGCCGCACCGCACGGCCAGCCGCCCCGACTGCCGCCCCAACTGCCGTTCCACCGGCCGGGAATCGGCCGGGGACCGGCCGGTGGACCGGCCGGGAAAGGAGCCGGGAAGGGCCCGGAGCTGCGGCGTGAGCGCGTTGTCAGTGGCGCGCCCTATGGTCGGTCGCATGGTCATCAACCCGAACGCCCTGGGCCTGGAACTGCCGGCCGGCACCGTACGCGTGCAGCCGTCCTACTGGTACGCGGACGAGCACGCCACGTCCGGCACGTGGAGCCGTCTGATGTCCGCGCGCGAGGCGGCCGGGCTGCAGCCGCTGTTGCTCGCCGAGCCCCAGTACCTCCACCCGAGCCAGGTGGACGACCCGGACGACCACGACGCCGCCTCGATACTGGCCGAGCTGTGGCGGGAGATCCAGCAGGAGGCGGACGACGACGAGGACGGCGAGGCCGCCGACGCGCTGATCGAGCCCTTCACGCGCGCGTGGCCCGGCCTCGCACCGGCCGGTGCGCCCGGCGCTGACCCGGACGCCGTGGCCGCCCGCGTGGCCGCCGGACTGGCCGAGGGGGACGAGTGGCTGAAGGACGCCCGCGGCGCGCTCGTCCCGGCCCGCCGCAGCGCCGACATCCTGGCCGCCCTCGGCTGGGGCGGCGCCGCCCAGCACACCGAGGCGGTCCGGCTGTCGGCCGTCCTGCGCTCCTGGGAGGAGCGGTTCGGCATTCGGCTGGTGGGCCTCGGCTCGGACCTGCTCGTCGTCTCCGTCGCGGCACCGCCGAGCACCCCGGACGACGCGCTCGCGCTGGCCGCCGAGCACTACGCGTTCTGCCCCGACGCCGTGTGGCAGGACTACGACTCCCTGCGCGAGTACGCCGCCGAGGAGGTGCTCAACCGTCACCAGTGGACATTCTGGTGGGACTGATCCCGACGGGGTGTCATCCGGCCGCGGGGCAGCGGGAGTTCTAGGGAGTGGAGAGGCGCCGCTCCGTCATGTCCGCCCTGCTGATCCGCAAGGAGATCCGCATCCATGACCAGGATGAAGAAGTACGCGCTGGCCGTGTCCGTGACCGCCGCGCTGGTGGCGGTCCCCGCCACCCTGCCGACCACGGCGTTCGCGACCGCGTCCCCGGAGCCGGTACCCGCGCCGGGTGCGACCGTCGCGGCCGCACCGGCGCAGCCGGCCCCCGCGAAGGCCCCTGCGGACGCCCCCTCCGGGATCACCGCGAAGACCATCGGGAAGGCCGCCGGGAAGACCCATGCGTCTCCCGTGCGGGTGGTGGCCCCGGGCGAGCGTGTGAAGGCCGCCCCCGGCGTGGAGCTGTGGCTCACCCCCGAGGGCAAGCACTGGTCCACCGGCGACGGCGGCGAGAACTTCCGCAGCGTCGTCGACGGCAACCTGGACATGTCCGCGCCGGGCGTCAGCCACCAGACCGAGGGCACGGCCAAGCGCCTGTTCCACTCCGGCGTCTACTACGGAACCAAGGCCGCCGCTCGCGTCGTACTCACCGACGCGACGGGCGGGACCACCACCGCCAAGCTCG
>NZ_KL591016.1:103313-104679 GCF_000716335.1 Streptomyces sp. NRRL S-118
GCCAAGCTCGTGGAACTGCCCGGCAAGCCCGGCTGGGGCGCCTGGTACGCCACCACGCCCACCAAGGCCGGCGACGGCCACGCCGTCACCCTGTACGACCGCCACGGCAGGGTCCTCGCGGAGCTGCCCGGCTTCGTCCGCTGACCTCCGTCGATCCGTTCCGCATGCGCGGCAGGGCCCGGCACGGGGCGGGCCCTGCCGCCTTCCCGCCGCCGACCGCGAGGACCGTCACCGTGCCGCACGAGAACACCTCCGACTTCGCCGAGTTCGCCACCGCGGCCTGGCCCCGTCTGGTCCGCACGGCCCACCTGCTCACCGGCGACTTCCACGAGGCCGAGGACCTGGTGCAGACGACGCTGGCCAAGGTGTACGGGCGCTGGCGGTCGGTGCCGCGCGACGAGGTCGACGCGTACGTGCGCCGCGCCCTGGTGAACAACAACCTGAGCCGGTTGCGCAGAAGACGCGTCGCGCACCTGCTGATGCCGTTCCTGCCCGAGACAGCGCACCACTCCCACGCGGGGCACGCCGAAGCCGTGGAACTGCACACGGTCCTGTGGGAAGCGCTGGAAACCCTGTCCGCCCGCCAGCGCGCCGTGATGGTCCTGCGGTACTGGGAGAACCTGAACGAGCAGGACATCGCCGGCGTACTGGACTGCTCCGTCGGCACCGTCAAGACCCACGCCCGGCGCGCGCTGGAGGCCCTGCGCGCCCACGCCGCCTTCACCGGCGGCCGGCCCCACGCCTCCTCCGGAGCGAAGCGATGATCCCCGAATCCGAAGCCCGGTCCGCGACCCCGGTCCCCGAGGAAGCCACGGCACGACCCGAAGAAGCCCGCGAGCTGCGCACCGCGTTCGCGGACGCGGCCGACGGCATCACGCCCGGCCCGGTGCCCCTCGCCGCGGTCGTCCGCGCCGGCCGGGCCCGCGTGCGCCGCCGCGCGGCGGGGCTGGCGGTCTGCTGCGGGCTGCTCGTGGCCTCCCTCGCCCTCGCCCTGCACCCCCTGCTCGCCCCGGAGGGCGAAGGGTCCGTGGTGACCCCGGCCTCCCCGACGGCCAGCCCGTCGCCGGCGCCGTCCCGGCCCCGCACACCGCCCGCGAGCCCGACCCAGGTGGTGGCCCCGGGCGAGCGCGTGCAGGCAGCCCCCGGCGTGGAGCTGTGGCTCACCCCCGAGGGCAAGCACTGGTCCACCGGCGACGGCGGCGAGAACTTCCGCAGTGCCGTCGACGGCAACCTCGACATGGCCCAGCCGGGCATCAGCCACCAGACCGAGGGCAGCACCGACGGCCTGTTCCACTCCGGCGTCTACTACGGGACCAAGGCCGCCGCCCGCGTCGTGCTCACCGACGCGGCGGGCCGCACCACCACG
>NZ_KL591016.1:104800-125549 GCF_000716335.1 Streptomyces sp. NRRL S-118
GCCAAGCTCGTGGAACTGCCCGGCAAGCCCGGCTGGGGCGCCTGGTACGCCACCACGCCCGCCACCGCCGGCCACGGCCACGGCGTCACCCTGTACGACCGCCACGGCAAGGCCCTCGCGGAGTTGCCCGGAATCGACTCCCGGGGCCCTTCCGGAGGAGGCCCTAGCGGATGAACCGCTGCGCGGCCTCGGTCGCCCAGTACGTCAGGATCATCTGCGCGCCCGCCCGCCGGATGCCGGTGAGGGTCTCCACGATCGCCTTGTCCCGGTCGATCCAGCCCTTCTCCGCCGCCGCCTCGATCATCGCGTACTCACCGCTGATCTGGTACGCGGCGACCGGCACGTCCACCGCCTCGGCGACCTTCGCCAGGACGTCGAGGTACGGACCGGCGGGCTTGACCATCACCATGTCGGCGCCCTCCTCCAGGTCCAGCGCCAGCTCGCGCATCGACTCGCGGAGGTTCGCGGGGTCCTGCTGGTAGGTCTTGCGGTCGCCGCGCAGGGACGAGCCGACGGCCTCCCGGAAGGGCCCGTAGAAGGCGGAGGAGTACTTCGCCGTGTAGGCGAGGATGGCGACGTCCTCCTTGCCGATGGTGTCCAGCGCGTCCCGGACGACGCCGACCTGACCGTCCATCATGCCGCTGGGCCCGACCACGTGGACGCCGGCGTCCGCCTGGACCTGCGCCATCTCGGCGTACCGCTCCAGGGTCGCGTCGTTGTCGACGCGCCCCTCCGCGTCCAGCACCCCGCAGTGCCCGTGGTCCGTGTACTCGTCGAGACACAGGTCGGACATGATCACCAGGTCGTCGCCGACCTCGGCGCGCACGTCGCGGATGGCGACCTGGAGGATGCCGTCCGGGTCGGTGCCCGCCGTGCCGAGGGCGTCCTTCTTCGCATCCTCCGGCACGCCGAAGAGCATGATCCCGGAGACACCTGCCGCGGCCGCCTCCACCGCGGCCTTCCGCAGCGTGTCCCGCGTGTGCTGCACGACCCCCGGCATCGCGGCGATCGGCACCGGCTCGCTCACGCCCTCGCGCACGAACGCGGGCAGGATCAGGTCGGCGGGGTGCAGGCGGGTCTCCGCGACCATCCGCCGCATGGTGGGGGTCGTCCGCAGCCGCCGCGGCCGCGCACCGGGGAAGGATCCGTACGAAGTCATACGCCCACGCTACGCCCGGCCCGCTCGTGCTCTTGCCGACAGCCTGCCGGAGCGCGCGGCGCCGCTTCGGCAGGCCCGGCTCAGGCCGCCAGCGCCGATGGCGGACGGCAGTCACGGCAGCGTCCCGGCTCCGGGGAGCGGAACGCGCGATCGCACGTGTCGCACGTCTGGAACGGGTCGGGCCGGGCCGCCCCGGGGCCCCTGGCGCTCCCTTCGGGGAGCGGCGGGGGCAGCATCTCCCGCAGACGGTGACCCAGGAGACCGGCCGGGTTCCGCAGATCCGCGGGCAGGCACGCGGTCAGCGTGCGGTGAACGGCGCAGGGAGTGGCGCCGTTGTCGAGCCAGGCGGTGACGGCGGGGGCGAGACGCCGCACGTCCCGTCCGGAGAGGGTGAGCCGGTCGTCGGTGCGGCGCAGGTCCACGAGGAGGGCGGCGGCCGTGTCGTGGCGCTCGCCGCCGGATGCCTCCGGCAGCTCGGGCGCCGCCGCGACGGCTGCGGCCACGACGGGTTCCACCGGCACGGCCTGCACCGGGGCCGGATGCGGTACGGGCTCCACCGGCGCCGGTCGCCTCCGGGGCCTCGGCCCGGCCGCGCGCGGCGCCAGCGGGACGGCTGCGCTCGGAGCAGGGACGTCGTAGACGTGGGTACGCGTGATCACGCGGCCGGCGGCGGTGCGCTCCCGGGCCCGCCGGAGGTAGCCGTGGACCTCCAGCTCGCGCAGGGCGAACGCGATCCGCTCGCGGCTCTCGGGAAAGCGGGCCGCCATGGAGCGGATGTCGATGGCGGCGCCTTCGGGCAGCGAGAGGATGTGGGTGGCCAGCCCGATCGCGATGAGGGACAGCTCGGCGTGCTGGGCCAGGTGGTTGCCGATGACCGTGTACCGGTCCGGCTGGTGTTCCCTGATGTGGGTGACACCGGTGTGGGTGGCGCTCGCGGGAACAGGGGGGCGGGGGCGGACGGCGGCGCTAGGCTTCTGCTCAGCCATGTGGGGAAGATCTGCTCTCTTCCTCGGTGGTCAGGCCCTCGCACTGGGATGCCAGTCCCGGCGGGGGCCGTCGCATGTCTGCGGTTGTCAGGGCGAGGCTGCCCGACCAAACCGCCCTCGCGCCAGCAGGGTTGGGCGGATTCACTCCAGTGAGTGACGTACGCGGGGTTTGGTTGGTTTGGAAGGTTCTTTCCCAGGGTTCTTTGGTCTTTGACCGCCCGCCGCACCGGCGTACGGAACACCGGAGCCTGAAGGTCCGGGCTCCGGTGACGCGTTCACCGGCACGGGACGAGGTCGAGCTCCGCCCAGACGGTCTTGCGCGGCACGGGCCCCAGCTCGACACCCCAGCGATCCGCCAGCACCTCGACCAGCAACAGCCCGTAGCCGGACTCGGCCGGCGCATCGGCCGGTTCCGCCGTACGGACGGGCAGCCGCTCCCGGCGGGTGTCGGTCACCTCGACACGGAGCGTGCCGGGCGGCACGACGATCAGCGCGAGACGGAAGTCCCGCCCGGGCACCCTCCCGTGCGCCACCGCGTTCGCCGCCAGCTCGGCCACGACGAGCCGCGCGGGATCCAGGGGCAGCCCCCACGAACGCAGTTGCTCCGTCGCCAGGAGCCGCGCCAGCCGGGCGCCGCGGGGTGTGGCGGAGAGCGGCACGGAGAAGTGGCGCAGCGGGGCATGCGTGGCGGATGCGATGTCGTGATTCACATCACCCAGCGTGTTCGCGCCTGCGTGACGTGTGAAGCGGAGGAGCCCGTGCGGACGGTGACTGTCCGCCCGGCGGCCGGTTCCGTCCGGGCCGTACGGGGGTGACCCAGGCCCGTACGGACGGGTTGTACAGGGAAGGGCCAGCGCGGAGGGAGGGTGGCAGACGTGAACGACGAGGACACGTGTCTGGACGACGAGGAAGCCGGGGCGGTGATGCGCGCGGTCGCCCGGCAACTGAAACTGTGGCGCGAGGCGGCCGGCCTCACCCAGGCCGAGTTCGGCCGCGCCATCGGCTACGGGGAGGAACTGGTCTCCTCGGTGGAGCGGGGGCGGCGCATCGCCCGGCCCGAGTACCTGGACGCTGCGGACGAGGTACTGAACGCGGGCGGCAGGCTCGCAGCGATGAAGGGCGACGTGGCGGAGGCGCGGTACCCGAAGAAGGTACGGGGCGTGAAGCGCCTGGAGGCGGAGGCCGTCGAGATCTGCTCCTACAACAACTCGGTCATCGATGGACTGTTGCAGACGGAGGAGTACGCGCGGGCGGTGTTCAGCTCACGGCGTCCTCAGTTCACGGAAGAGGAGCTGGAGCAGCGGGTAGCAGCTCGCCTCGACCGTCAGCAGATCTTCTGTACCCCAACCACACGCCCGCTGCTCAGTTTTGTCCTGTGTGAGGCGACGCTTCTCCGCCTGATCGGGGGCAAGATGGTGATGCGCAAGCAGCTCGAACGCTTGTCGGAAGTGGCCCGGCTGCGAGATGTCGATCTCCAGGTGCTCCCCCTAAGCCGGGAGGAGAACTCGGGCCTTGGCGGCCCTTTCCGACTACTCAAGCTCAAGGATGGGGCAGCCGTGGGTCTCAACGAGGTCCAGCTCACCAACCGCGTGATCACCGACCCGAAAGAGACGACAGTCCTCGACATGCGCTATGGGATCATCCGGGCGCAGGCTCTCACCCCACGAGAGTCGCTGGCCTTCATCGAGAAAGTGCTGGGAGAGTCATGACCCTCAAGCCCTCTGACGGAGCCAACAATCAGTTGGAGTGGATAAAGAGCAGCTACAGCTCGGACGACGGCCCATCCTGCGTCGAAGTGGCCTGGACCAAGAGCAGCTACAGCACCGACGACGGTCCCGACTGCGTCGAGGTCGCGGCCATGACCGACCGGATCCTCGTCCGCGACTCCAAGAACCCCACCGGCCCCCGCCTCGCGCTCGCCCCCGCCACCTGGGCGGCCTTCCTGCCGTACGCCTCGCGGCGCTGACGACACGCCGAGGGGGGTGGTGCGTACCGCGCGGTACGCACCACCCCCCTCCGAGGCCCTGGAAACGTCAGGTCGTCGTGCGCCGACGCCGCGCCCCCGGCCGCCGCTCGCTCGGCCGCGTGACCGGGTCACCGGCCTCCAGCGCGGCCTGCCGACGCCGTACGCCGAACTCCGCGAGCGCCTCCGCGAGCTTGTGCACCGACGGCTCCGGCGCCAGGACGTCCACCCGCAGCCCGTGCTCCTCCGCGGTCTTCGCGGTGGCGGGGCCGATGCAGGCGATCACGGTCACGTTGTGCGGCTTTCCGGCGATGCCCACCAGGTTCCGCACGGTCGACGACGACGTGAAGAGAACGGCGTCGAAGCCACCACCCTTGATCGCCTCGCGCGTCTCGGCCGGCGGCGGCGAAGCGCGCACGGTCCGGTACGCGGTCACGTCGTCGACCTCCCAGCCGAGCTCGATCAAACCTGCGACCAGCGTCTCGGTCGCGATGTCGGCGCGCGGCAGGAAGACGCGGTCGATCGGGTCGAAGACCGGGTCGTACGGCGGCCAGTCCTCCAGCAGGCCCGCGGCCGACTGCTCACCGCTGGGCACGAGGTCCGGCTTCACGCCGAACTCCACCAGCGCCCTGGCCGTCTGCTCGCCCACCGCCGCGACCTTGATCCCGGCGAAGGCGCGCGCGTCGAGCCCGTACTCCTCGAACTTCTCCCGCACCGCCTTGACCGCGTTGACCGAGGTGAAGGCGATCCACTCGTACCGTCCGGTGACGAGCCCCTTGACCGCGCGCTCCATCTGCTGGGGCGTGCGCGGCGGCTCGACCGCGATGGTCGGCACCTCGCTCGGCACGGCACCGTAGGACCTGAGCTGGTCGGAGAGCGACGCCGCCTGCTCCTTCGTGCGCGGGACGAGCACCTTCCAGCCGAACAGCGGCTTGGACTCGAACCACGCGAGCTGGTCGCGCTGGGCGGCGGCGCTGCGCTCACCGACCACGGCTATGACCGGCTGGTGGCCGTCCGGGGACGGCAGCACCTTCGCCTGCTTCAGGACCTGGGCGATGGTGCCGAGCGTCGCGGTCCACGTCCGCTGCCGGGTCGTCGTCCCCGCCACGGTCACGGTCATCGGGGTGTCCGGCTTACGGCCGGCCGCCACCAGCTCACCGGCCGCCGCGGCGACGGCGTCGAGGGACGTCGACACGACCACCGTCCCGTCGCTCGACCCCACCTCCGCCCAGCACCGCTCGCTCGCGGTCCGGGCGTCGACGAAGCGCACGTCGGCGCCCTCGGCGTCGCGCAGCGGCACACCGGCGTACGCCGGCACGCCCACCGCGGTCGCCACGCCCGGCACGACCTCGAAGGGGATGCCCTCCGCGGCACACGCGAGCATCTCGGCTCCCGCGTTGCCGTCGAGGCCGGGGTCGCCGCTCACGGCACGGACGACCCGCTTGCCGCCCCGCGCGGCCTCCATGACAAGATTGGTCGCATCCCTCAACACGGGGACACCGGCGGTCATTGACGCATCGTCAACAATCGTCAGCTCAGGCGTGCTCACGCCCGCCCGGGCGTGGCCGCGTACGACGTCGAGCACATCCGGCTCGGCGATGAGTACGTCAGCGCCCGCCAGCGCCTCGACGGCGCGCAGTGTCAGCAGCCCCGGATCCCCGGGTCCGGCGCCCAGGAAGGTGACGTGACCGCACGCGGAGAACGCCGAGGAAACCTTGGATGCAGTGGTGGGGCTCAAAGTGCTCGCTCCCCCATAAGACCGGCCGCACCCTTGGCGAGCATCTCGGACGCGAGTTCGCGACCGAGCGCGACAGCGTCGCCGTGCGACGTGGGTACGGGACCGGTGGTGGACAACTGCACCAGCGTGGTGCCGTCGGTCGTGCCGACGACGCCGCGCAGGCGCATCTCATGAACAACCTGCCCATCGGCCAGCAGGTCGGCCAGCGCACCCACGGGTGCGGAGCAGCCGGCCTCCAGGGCGGCGAGCAGGGACCGCTCGGCGGTCACGGCGGCCCGGGTGTGCGGGTCGTCGAGCTCGGCGAGCGCGGCGGCGAGGTCGGTGTTCGCCGCCGTGCACTCGATCGCCAGCGCCCCCTGTCCGGGGGCGGGCAGGACCGTGTCGACCGACAGGTGCTCGGTCACTTCGTCGCCACGCCCGATGCGGTTCAGACCGGCCGCGGCGAGTACCACCGCGTCCAGCTGCCCGCTCCGCACGTAACCGATGCGCGTGTCGACGTTCCCCCGGATCGCCACGCATTCGATCTCCAGGCCGTGGCTGCGCGCGTACGCGTTGAGCTGCGCCATGCGCCGCGGCGAACCGGTGCCCACTCGGGCTCCGGCCGGAAGCTCCTCGAACCGCAGCCCGTCCCGGGCGACCAGCACGTCGCGCGGGTCCTCGCGCCGCGGGATCGCCGCGAGCACCAGGTCGTGGGGCTGCGCGGTCGGCAGGTCCTTGAGCGAGTGCACGGCGAAGTCCACCTCGCCCGCGAGCAGCGCGTCGCGCAGCGCCGTGACGAAGACGCCGGTACCGCCGATCTGCGCCAGGTTCTCGCGGGAGGTGTCGCCGTACGTGGTGATCTCCACGAGCTCCACCTGTCGCCCGGTCAGCTGCCGCACCGCCTCCGCGACCTGCCCGGACTGGGCCATGGCGAGCTTGCTGCGCCTGGTCCCCAGCCTCAATGCCCTCTGGGCCCTCTCGCTGGTCATACTCGCCCTCGGTTCTTGAGATCGGCGTCGTTCACGTCGGCCCGGCTGACGGAGGCGACCGTCTCCGGGTCGAGGTCGAAGAGTGTGCGCAGCGCGTCCGCGTAGCCGGCGCCGCCGGGCTCGCTGGCCAGCTGCTTGACCCGCACGGTGGGGGCGTGGAGCAGCTTGTCCACGACGCGCCGCACGGTCTGGGTGATCTCGGCGCGCTGCTTCTCGTCGAGACCGGGGAGCCGCCCCTCCAGCCGCGCCATCTCGCCGGCGACCACGTCCGCGGCCATGGTGCGCAGGGCGACCACGGTGGGGGTGATGTGCGCGGCGCGCTGGGCGGCGCCGAAGGCGGCCACCTCGTCGGCGACGATGCCGCGCACCTGGTCGACGTCGGCGGCCATCGGGGCGTCGGCGGACGCCTCGGCGAGCGATTCGATGTCGACGAGCCGGACGTTGACGAGCCGGTGCACGGCGGCGTCGATGTCGCGGGGCATGGCCAGGTCGAGCAGCGCCAGCGGCGCCGTGCGCCCGGCCATCGCCGTCTCGACGGCGGCGCGGGTGAGCACCAGCCCGGTGGCGCCGGTGCAGGAGACGACCACGTCGGCACGTGTCAGCTCGACGCCGACACCGGCCATCTCGACGGCGCGGGCGGCCACGCCCGTGCCGCCGGGCTCGGTGAGGATCTGTACGAGCCGCTCGGCGCGCTCCGTCGTCCGGTTGGCGACGACGACCTCGTCGACGCCGGCCCGCGCGAGCGTGGCGGCGGCCAGCGACGACATCGAACCGGCGCCGATGACGAGGGCCCGCTTGCCCTTGGCCCAGGTGTCCACCTCGGTGCCGACGGCCAGCTGCTCCAGGCCGAAGGTGACCAGGGACTGCCCGGCCCGGTCGATACCGGTCTCGCTGTGCGCCCGCTTGCCGACCCGCAGCGCCTGCTGGAACAGGTCGTTCAGCAGCCGTCCGGCGGTGTGCAGCTCCTGGCCGCGCGCGAGGGCGTCCTTGATCTGGCCGAGGATCTGCCCCTCGCCGACGACCATGGAGTCCAGTCCGCACGCCACCGAGAAGAGGTGGTGGACGGCCCGGTCCTCGTAGTGCACGTAGAGGTACGGGGTGAGCTCCTCCAGCCCGACCCCGCTGTGCTGGGCGAGCAGCGTGGACAGCTCGGCGACGCCCGCGTGGAACTTGTCCACGTCGGCGTACAGCTCGATGCGGTTGCAGGTGGCCAGGATCGCGGCCTCGACGGCCGGCTCGGCCGCGAGGGTGTCCTGCAGCAGTTTGCCCTGCGTGTCGGGGTCGAGGGCGGCCCGCTCCAGCACGCTCACGGGTGCGCTGCGGTGGCTGAGACCGACGACGAGGAGGCTCATGCCGGCATCACGGCGGGCATGTCCCCGTCAGGTCCCTTGCGGCCGCCGGCCGGGGTCGCGTCGCGCAGGGAGGCGCCGGCCACGCCGGAGGCCGTGGACGACGACGCCACGACGGCCGCGGCGTCCGACTCCTCGCCCGCCTTGCGCTGCTCGTGGAAGGCGAGGATCTGCAGCTCGATCGACAGGTCGACCTTGCGCACGTCCACGCCGTCGGGCACGGACAGCACGGTCGGGGCGAAGTTCAGGATGGAGGTGACGCCGGCCGCGACGAGTCGGTCGCAGACCTGCTGGGCGGCCCCGGCGGGGGTGGCGATCACACCGATGGACACGCCGTTCTCGTCGACGATCTTCTCCAGGTCGTCGATGTGCTGCACGGCGATGCCCGCGACGGGCTTGCCCACCATGGCGGGGTCGGCGTCGATCAGCGCGGCGACGCGGAAGCCGCGGGAGGCGAACCCGCCGTAGTTGGCGAGGGCGGCGCCGAGGTTACCGATACCGACCATGACGATCGGCCAGTCCTGGGTCAGCCCGAGCTCGCGTGAGATCTGGTAGACGAGGTACTCGACGTCGTACCCGACACCGCGCGTCCCGTACGACCCGAGATAGGAGAAGTCCTTGCGCAGCTTCGCGGAATTGACCCCCGCCGCTGCCGCGAGCTCCTCGGAGGAGACCGTCGGGACGGAGCGCTCCGACAATGCGGTCAGCGCCCGCAGATACAGCGGAAGCCTGGCGACGGTGGCCTCGGGGATTCCTCGGCTACGGGTCGCCGGTCGGTGTGTTCGGCCAGTTGCCACGGTGCTCCTGCGGGATGAGCGGGGCTGCAGGCGGCCATACGTACCGAGGCCGCCCCGTCGACAGCAGGCTATGTCTTTGTGAACGCGTGCACAAAGATGGTGTCCCATTTGTCCGGCCAAAGTGACCGGGGTCACGCAAACCGAACGCGCCGCGGCGGAACCGGGGGCGTCGTCACACCGTTGGGACACCGAAGGGGGCAAAACCGTCCACTCTCCTCACGACTACGCCCCCGAAACCCAACAAAACGCACACGATGGTAACCGCCCGTTCCGGTCACCCCCGCCGGTCGAGCTCCCGCCGCAGCCGCCCGGCGTCGACCTTCCAGAAGGTGTGCTGCTCCCCGTCCACCAGCACCACCGGGATCTGCTCCCAGTAGGCACGGTGCAGCTCCTCGTCCTGGAGGATGTCCTTCTCCTCCCACACCGCGCCCGTCTCCGCGCACACCTGCTCGATCACCGCGCGCGCGTCGTCGCAGAGGTGACAGCCGGGCTTGCCGATGAGCGTCACCGTGGGCGGGCCGGGCCTCTTCTTCGTACGTCCGAACATGCACCCATTCTCCCGCCCCCTTCACAGGGCCGACGCCGACAGTTCACGCCATGGCGTCACCACAAGTCGGGAAGCACCGAACACAGTGGCTATGCTCACGCCATGGCCGCACTGGCATGGCTCACCCCCCGCAAGCGCTCCGCCACCGCGCGCAGTGTGCTCGCCGGCGAAGCGTCGGCCGAGGCCGCCCGGAAAACGTCGCAGCCCTTCCCCGTACCCGGGGACGAGCGCGCCGCCGCCTTCTTCGACCTCGACAACACCGTCATGCAGGGCGCCGCGATCTTCCACTTCGGCCGCGGCCTGTACAAGCGCAAGTTCTTCCAGCGCCGGGAGCTGGCCCGCTTCGCCTGGCAGCAGACCTGGTTCCGGCTGGCCGGGGTCGAGGACCCGGAGCACATGCAGGACGCGCGCGAGAGCGCGCTGTCGATCGTGAAGGGCCACCGCGTCTCCGAGCTGATGACCATCGGCGAGGAGATCTACGACGAGTACATGGCCGACCGCATCTGGCCCGGCACCCGAGCCCTGGCCCAGGCACACCTGGACGCCGGCCAGAAGGTCTGGCTCGTCACCGCCGCACCGGTCGAAACCGCCACCATCATCGCCCGCCGCCTCGGCCTCACGGGCGCGCTGGGCACGGTCGCCGAGTCGGTGGACGGCGTCTACACCGGAAAGCTGGTCGGCGAGCCCCTGCACGGCCCGGCCAAGGCGGAGGCCGTACGCGCCCTGGCCGCCGCGGAGGGCCTGGACCTGACGCGCTGCGCGGCGTACAGCGACTCGCACAACGACATCCCGATGCTCTCGCTGGTGGGCCACCCGTACGCCATCAACCCGGACACCAAGCTGCGCAAGTACGCGCGCGAGCGGGAGTGGCGGCTGCGCGACTACCGCACGGGCCGCAAGGCGGCGAAGGTCGGCATCCCCGCGGCCGCGGGCGTCGGCGCCCTGGCGGGCGGCACGGCCGCCGCGGTAGCCCTCCACCGCCGCCGCCGCTGACCCCCGCCGGCGGCCTCCGCCACCGCCGCGGGCTTCCGCTGCTGCTTGTCTCCCCGGCGACCGCCCCCGGCCCCCGCGCGCAGACCTCCACCGTGGCCCTTCCGCTGCCGCCGACCGCCCCCGCAGCCGTCTGCTCCTCCACCCCGCCGGAGCCGTCCGCCCGCCGGGCCCGGCCCGCGCAGCGGCCAGCTTCCGCCGACCTGCTCCCCGTCGGCCTCCGCTCCCACTGGCCGCTCCGCGGCTGCTGACTCTGGCCGTCGGCCTCCGCCACCGCCACCGCCCCGGGCTTCCGCTGCTCCGCGTCTCCCCGGCGACCGCACCCGGCCCCCCGTACCGCCGACTTCCGCTGCCGCAGGCCCTGCTGTCCTGATTGCCCTGCCCGGCCGGCCGCCCCCGCAGCCCGCCGACCCTCCACCTCACCGGCGGTCGGTCCGCCGCCGGTCCGCCACCCGCCGGGGGCCCCGCGCAGCGACCCGGCCGTGGACCGCGGCGCCGAAGCGGGGGCGCGGCACGCGGCGCGCGGCACGCCGCGCACGCCCTCCTCCGCCGCCGCCGGTCCACGGCCGGATCACGCCCAAACCAGGGTCTTACCCCCGCGAAACGCCGCCCAGTCCCCCCGCGACGCACTCGGCCACAACAGATCCCGCACCGCACCACTTTTCGAAGTAATCCGATCAATCAACGGTCGCCAAGTGCTCCTCGATCAGCCGCGTAGCGATAACAGAAACGACTGAATCGATGATTTGAGCAACTCGGTGTAGCGCTCCCTGCACGAAGCGTTATTCTCCTCAGACGCAATACGAGACCCTCACACGTCGCTACGACGGGTGAACGGTTCCGCACTGCACGTGATGGAAGCTCTGCCTCTGGGAGTCCCGTGTACCCACACGTCGGGGTTGACGCCTCGGGCCTGGCTACGCTGCGCGCAACGGTCCTCGACCATCTGCGCGGCTTCGTCCCCACCGCGTATGCCGTCCCCGCCTTCGCCGCACCGGCACCCGCCGGTCCCTGCTATGCCCTCGCCGACGGCGGTGCCGCCGTCGGAAGACGGAGCGGCCGCGCCGGAGCGGGCACCTCGACCACCGCCCGCCGCCCCACCGCCGACAGCGACAGCGCGCGCATGATGGACCTGGTCGAGCGCGCCCAGGCCGGCGAGGCCGAGGCCTTCGGCCGCCTGTACGACCAGTACAGCGACACCGTGTACCGCTACATCTACTACCGCGTCGGCGGGAAGGCGACCGCCGAGGACCTCACCAGCGAGACGTTCCTGCGCGCCCTGCGCCGCATTTCCACCTTCACCTGGCAGGGGCGCGATTTCGGTGCCTGGCTGGTCACGATCGCTCGCAACCTGGTCGCGGACCACTTCAAGTCGAGCCGGTTCAGGCTCGAAGTGACCACAGGCGAAATGCTCGATGCCAACGAGGTGGAGCGCAGCCCGGAGGACTCGGTCCTGGAGTCCCTCTCCAACGCCGCCCTCCTGGAGGCCGTCCGCAAGCTGAACCCGCAGCAGCAGGAGTGCGTCACCCTGCGCTTCCTGCAGGGCCTCTCGGTCGCCGAGACCGCCCGTGTGATGGGCAAGAACGAAGGCGCGATCAAGACCCTCCAGTACCGGGCGGTCCGCACCCTCGCACGCCTGCTCCCCGAGGACGCGCGGTGACCGCGGAACACCGTCCGTGATGCTTCGATGACGCGCTGGTCGGATCATCTTTCGTGCGTAACCCAGGTGCCGCGACGCTCGTTGTGCGGGATGCAGGCTCCCTATGGTCACACCCTGACCGTATCCACTCACTCGTTCGTGTGGATGTACTCAAGGTGTGCAACCTTCCCGACCTTCCGGGGAGTCGACCGTGATGACGAGAGGAGGTGCCGCCAGTGATCGCGAACGTATCGGCGCACCGGCGGGCGAACGCCTTCGCCCAGGCCCTGGAAGATCAGGCGGCCGAGCAGCCCGACGCGTCGGTCGAACCGACCGAGCGGGGTCGGCTGTTGGCCCTGGCGAGCGATCTCGGCGAGCTGCCGAAGCCGGAGTTGGACCCCGAAGTGAAGGTCGTGCAGCGAGCGCAGCTCGTCGCCGCCATGGAAGCGATGATGGCGGAGGGGGGTGCGTCCGCGGGCCCTACGGTCCCGGAGCAACGGGCGTCGGCCGGACGGGGATCCCACCGGGCCACCGCGCTCCGGAAATTGCGTCCGCGCTCCCGCTGGTCGAAGGGCCTCGCGGCCGGCGGCCTCACGGTCGGAGTGGCCGCGGGGGCGTTCAGCGGGGTGGCCGCTGCCAGTTCCGACGCCCTTCCCGGTGATTCGCTGTACGGGCTGAAGCGGGGCATGGAGGATCTCAAGCTGGGGCTCGCCGACGACGAGGCCGACCGCGGCGGAATCTATCTGGACCAGGCGTCCACCCGGCTGAGCGAGGCCCGCCGGCTCATGGAGCGCGGCCGCTCCGGCGTCCTCGACCACGAGTCGCTGAGCGAGATCCGCCGCGCGCTCAACGGCATGCAGCACGACGCCGCCGAAGGCCACCGCCTGCTGCGCATCGCGTACGAACGCGACGGCACCATCGCCCCGATGGCCACGCTCAACTCGTTCGCCCGCAACCACCGCGACGCGTGGAACGGCCTGCGCGACCAGCTGCCGCCCCAACTCACCGACGTGCGCGACCAGGTGAGCTCGGTCTTCGCCGCCATAGACGAAGAGGTCGGCCCGCTGCAGTCCAAGCTGCCGCGTGCCCCGGAAAAGAAGGACCACCACCGTCCTTCCGGTTCCGGCAGCCCCGAGCACTCGGCCGGTTCGGGCAGCCCGTCGGACCAGTCCCCGTCCGCGCCGGAAGCCCGCCCTTCGGGCAGCACCGGCAAGCCGGGCCCCTCGGGCTCCGGCCCCGCTCAGGACGAAGGACTGCTCGGCGGCAACACAGGCGGCATCCTCGAGCCGGACCCGTCGACACCGCCGCCCGACGCGGACCAGCAGCCCCCGGCGCCGGCTCCCGACGTCACGATCCCCCCGCTGCTGCCGGGCATCCTCCCGGGCCTCGGCATCGACGAGGAGGACGCACGGTAGGACACGCGACGGCACGGGCGCTGGGCGCCGGTTCCGGATCCACCGGGCCGGCGCCCAGCGCCCGTACGTCTCACGCTCCTAGAAGAAGACCGACCTCCGCTGCACGAGCAGCTTGTACAGCGTGTGCTGAATCTGCTCCCGCACCTGGTCCGTCAGGTTGAACATCAGCATCGGGTCCTCCGCCGCCTCCGGCGGATAGCCGTCCGTCGGGATCGGCTCACCGAACTGGATCGTCCACTTCGTCGGCAGCGGCACCGCTCCGAGCGGCCCCAGCCACGGGAAGGTCGGCGTGAGCGGGAAGTACGGAAGGCCGAGCACCCGTGCGAGCGTCTTCGCGTTGCCGACCATCGGGTAGATCTCCTCCGCCCCGACGATCGAGCACGGCACGATCGGCGCTCCGGCGCGCAGCGCCGTCGACACGAACCCGCCCCGCCCGAACCGCTGGAGCTTGTACCGCTCGCCGAAGGGCTTCCCGATGCCCTTGAAGCCCTCGGGCATCACCCCGACGACTTCACCGCGCCGCAGCAGCCGTTCCGCGTCCTCGGCACACGCAAGGGTGTGACCGGCCTTCCGGGCCAGCTCGTTGACGACCGGCAGCATGAACACCAAGTCGGCGGCCAGCAACCGCAGATGCCGCTCCGCCGGATGGTTGTCGTGCACGGCGACCTGCATCATCAGACCGTCCAGCGGAAGCACCCCCGAGTGGTTCGCCACCACCAGGGCCCCACCCTCCGCCGGGATGTTCTCCACGCCCTTCACCTCGACGCGGAAGTACTTCTCGTACAGCGGCCGCAGCAACGACATCAGGACCTGATCGGTCAGCTCCTTGTCGTACCCGAACTCGTCGACCTCGTACTCACCGGTGATCCGCCGCCGCAGGAACGCCAGCCCGCCCGCGATCCGGCGCTCCCAGCCGCCACCGCCTCCCGCGTCCGCCTGCACGCCGTCCGTACCGTCCGCACCACTCGCACCGCCCGGGGCGTCCACGGGCGCCCCCAGGGGCACCTGAGGGCCCGGCAGCGGGCTCACGGGAGCCTCGCCCTTGCGCCGTGTGCCGCCGCCCACGAGGGGCCGCCGGCGCCCCGGTCGTGGCGTGGCCGCACCCGCGCGCGGCCGGTCGTCGTCGAACGGAATGACCTTGGCGTCCGCCATCGTTGCTCGCGCTCCTTATCCGGCGTCGTGACCGGCACTGTGAGTCGTGTTCGTCGCGCCGCCCAGGAGCGGCGACGCGGCGATGCGGTCGACCGCCCCCGCCAGGGCCTCGGGCGGCAGCAGGCCCGTCCCCCGGCTGCGTGCGAAGTCCGCGAAGGTCTCCGCGGTCGTGTACCCCGGTTCGAAGCCGAGTGTCTCGCGCATCTGCGCCGTACTGACCACCCTGCCGTGCGTCAGCAGCCGGATCTGCTCGGGCGAGAAGTCCGTCACGCCGACCGTGCGCAGCGCCGTGCCGACCCACCTGATGGCGGGCAGCAGCACCGGTACCGTCGGCCGGCCCAGCCGCCGCGAGCACTGGGACAGCGTCAGCACGCCGTCGCCGGCGATGTTGAACGTGCCGCTGTTCAGCGTGCCGCGCCGCGGCTCGTGGGTGGCGATCCGCAGCACGTCGACCACGTCGTCCTCGTGGACGAACTGCAGCCGCGGGTCGTACCCGAAGACCGTCGGCAGGACCTGGAGGGAGAAGTACTCGGCCAGCGGCGAATCCGCCCCGGGCCCGAGGATGTTCGCGAAGCGCAGCACGCACACGGCCACATCGGGCCGCCGCCGCGCAAAGCCGCGGACGTACCCCTCGACCTCGACGACGTCCTTGGCGAAGCCACCGCTCGGCAGTGACTTCGGCGGCGTCGTCTCGGTGAAGACCGCGGGGTCGCGCGGCGCGGAGCCGTACACGCTCGTACTGGACTTCACCACCAGCCGGCGGATCGTCGGCGACTTCTGGCAGGCACCGAGCAGCTGCATCGTGCCGATGACGTTGGTCTCCTTGACCGCCGTCCGGCCGCCCGACCCCAGCGGCTGGCCCGTCACGTCCAGGTGGACGACGGTGTCGACCCCGTACTCGGCCAGTACGCGCCCGATCGCGGGCTGCCGGATGTCCGCGCGGACGAACTCCGCCGCGCCCAGCTGGTGCGTGGGGGTCACGGCGTCCACGCCGATGACCCGCTCCACCTCGGGGTCCTTCTGGATGCGCCGTACGAAACGGCCGCCGAGCTGCCGGGCCACCCCGGTGACGAGCACGACCTTCCCCAAGATCAGCGCCTTCCGTTCGGTCCTGTCCTCGCCTCTGCGCCACCGTAGCGGTTCACTGCTGCGGTGTGATGACCGCCGCACCCGCGGCCGGGCGCCGGCACCCCGGTCGGCACGCCGCCGGCCACCCCCCGGCCAAGCCCCGAAACACCGCGGCCCTCCCACCGGAACCGGTGGGAGGGCCGCGAATGCCTCACGTACAGCCGTCGCTTACTTCTTGTTGCGACGCTGCACGCGGGTGCGCTTGAGCAGCTTGCGGTGCTTCTTCTTGGCCATCCGCTTGCGCCGCTTCTTGATAACAGAGCCCACGACTACCCTCGCTCACTTCTCGGAACACCCCCGCATCAGCGGGGATCTCGGTGCGGGGCGTCTGGGCCCACACGACCTACGTCGGCCTAGCCTACCCGCCCGAGCCGCGAGCTTGTAATCCGAGGGGCACGCGGGACCTGCCGCGCCCCGCTACGCGGTCTCCACCCCCACGAAAGACTCCCGGAGGTACTCGTGAACCGCTTGCTCCGGCACCCGGAACGACCTGCCCACCCGGATGGCCGGCAGATGACCGCTGTGCACCAAGCGGTACACGGTCATCTTCGACACTCGCATCACCGAGGCGACTTCCGCCACGGTCAGGAACTTGACCTCGTTGAGAGGCCTCTCGCCAGCAGCAGCCATGACCCACCTGTACCTTCCGCACACGACGCCCACCGGCTTCCCCTCCGGTGACTCTTCGTCGCGGTGCGCTCACTCACCAGACTAGGGGCGGGTGATACGAGTGGGGAAGAGGAGCTGCCATCAGGCGCCTACTGTGACAGACACGCCCGATTGAGTACATAGCGAGTAATCGGCCGGTAGTAAGCGGACCGCACCCCGTCATCCACCGGCACGGCGACGGACACCCGTCCCTCCGCTTCCCCGACGAACAGCGCGGGATCGTCCGTATCGGCCAGCCCGATGGCCTCGAACCCCAGCTGACCTGCCCCGCAGACCCATCCGTGGTCCCCGACCACCAGCTCCGGCAGCGGCCGGCCGGCCACCGCCAGGTCCTCCAGAACCGCCCGCACGGGAAGGGGGGAATGCGTATGTGCGCCGGTCTCACAACCGGCGCCCCCGGCTCCCGGTTCCCGCACCATGGCGACTCCCCGTACGTAGTCCACGACGTACGTACGTACGCCAAACCGGGTCGTTATGTCGACACATCGCCCCTGCGGTGGTGTGAGAACGGTGCAACCCGCCGCCGACAAAGCGTCTGCCAACCCGGCGTAGAACCCCAGCAGGCGGTGCGGATGTCCGGTCCCGAACAGCACCGCTCCCCGCCGCGCGGCCACCTCGCCGAGCCGCGCGGCGAACGCGTCGAGCGCGCTCAGCGTCCGCTCAGGATCGATGACGTCGAACCCGGACCGGTCCGCCGGATCCCCGGACACCCCGCACCTGTCGGCCATCAGCCGCAGCACGTCGCGCTCGCTCCAGACCCCGTCGGGATCGAGCCCCAGCGTCACGCGCGGGTCCCGGGCCGCGAACAGCCGGTAGCTCCGCAGACTTTCCTCCCGCGAGGTGGCCACCGTCCCGGCCAGCCCCGCGGCCACCACATGCGCACGCAGCGCACCAGCACTCACCACCCTCCCGATGCTTCCGCACCGGGCACCCACGGGCGCCGGAACCCCGGCCACACCGCACAGTTGGCGTAATGGAACCGGTCCGGCGCAGAACCACCGGCGCCCGGACCGACGCGCTTGGCGCGACAGGTCGGTAGGCCGGCAGGAAGGCACGGCAGGCCGGCGGACCCGGCGGGCAGCCCGCGGCGCCCTCGCCGACGCCCCGCCAAGCGCGGCGCGCCGGGGGCGCGGGCGACGGACCCGGACGGGAGCGCGGGACGGAACGGGGACACGCCCGGGACGGAACGCGGGAGGGCCCGGGACGGAGCGCGGCGCTACGCCAGCAGTCCCCGCAGTGGGAACACCGCCCGCCGCGCCGCCAGCACCGCCTGGTCCAGGCGGTCCGCCGGGTCGTACCCCTCCTCCCACGCACGCCACTCCACCGGCCACCGCCCGTCCGTCATCCGCCCCGGCGCCAACTGCCGCGTCCTCGCGTACACCTCGTCCCGCCACGACGACGGGATGACCGACTCGGGCTCCACCGGGGCCCCGGCCGCGATCCCCACCAGATGCGTCCACGACCGCGGCACCACGTCCACGACCGCGTAACCGCCGCCGCCCAGCGCGACCCACCGCCCGTCGGCGTACTCGTGCGCCAGGTCATGACAGGCCACCTGCACCGCACGCTGCGCGTCCAGCGACACCGCGAGATGCGCCAAGGGATCCTCGAAGTGGGTGTCCGCCCCGTGCTGCGTCACCAGCACCTGGGGCCGGAAGTCCGCCAGCACCTCCGGCACCACCGCGTGGAACGCCCGCAGCCACCCCGCGTCCCCGGTGCCGGCCGGCAGCGCCACGTTCACCGCGCCGCCCGCCGCCTCACCGGCCCCACCGGTCTCCTCGGGCCACCCGGTCCCCGGGAACAGCGTTCGCGGGTGCTCGTGCAGCGAGATCGTCAGCACCCGGGGGTCGTCCCAGAACGCCGCCTGCACACCGTCCCCGTGGTGCACGTCCACATCCACGTACGCGACCCGCTCAGCCCCCAGCTCCAGCAGCCGGGCGATCGCCAGCGACGCGTCGTTGTAGATGCAGAAACCCGCCGCCGAGCCCGGCATCGCATGGTGCAGGCCCCCGGCGAAGTTCACCGCGTGCGCGGCCTCCCCCCGCCACACCGCCTCCGCCGCGCCCACCGACTGCCCCGCGATCAGCGCGGAGGCCTCGTGCATCCCGGCGAACGCCGGATCGTCCATCGTCCCCAGCCCGTACGCCTGGTCCGCCGCCCTCGGCTCCGCCGACGCGGCCCGCACCGCCGCCACGTAGTCCTCACGGTGCACCAGCCGCAGCGTCGACTCCCCGGCCGGCTTGGCCGCCACCACGTCCACGGCACGCTCCAGGCCGTACGCCCGCACCAGCCCCATGGTCAGCGCGAGCCGCACCGGATCCATCGGGTGCCCCGGCCCGAAGTCGTAACGTGTTACTGCCTCATCCCACATCAACAGTGTGCGGCCGCTCATGCCCGCCACCGTATCGGTACCGTTCAACTCCGAACGACCGGGCGTACCGCAGTGTCACCAGCACCAACACCAGCGGCACCACCAGCGCCCCGCGATAGCCCCACGCGTCGCCGAGCGCGCCCACGAGCGGCGCCCCGATCAGGAAGCCCACGTAGGTGAAGACGTTCAGCCGCGCGACCTCCTCGTCCCCGCGTGCCGCCGCGAACGTCTGAGGCACCAGCACGCTGAGCCCCAGCCCCAGCACCGTGAATCCGGCGACACCGGCCCACGCCCCCGGCGCCACCACCACGGCCCCGAACCCGGACGCGGCCAGCACCGCCCCGCACCGCACCACCGCCACGGCCCCGATTCGCCGCACCCCGGCATCCCCCACGGCCCGCCCCAACAGGGTCGTCACCATATAGGCGTTGTACGGAATCGTCGCCAGCTCCTCCGAGCTCCCGAGCACATCCGTCAGATACTTCGCGCTCCAGTTCGACACCGTCGAGTCCCCGATGTACGCGAACGTCATGACCAGACCCAACGGCAGCAGCACACGGGAGACCCCGGCATGCTCCGCCGGCTCCGGACCCCGCTCCCCGTCCACGTACCACCGGCTCCCCGCCAGCGCCGCCGGCAGCAGCACCGCGACCACCGGCAGGTACGACACGAGCAGCGCCAGGTCCCAGTGCGCCCCCACCCACGCCAGGGACGCCCCCACGATCCCGCCCAGGCTGTACGCGGCGTGGAACCCGAGCATGATGCTGCGCCCGTACGCCCGCTGGAGGCCGACCCCCAGCATGTTCATCGACGCGTCCAGCGCCCCGACCGCCAGCCCGAACACCCCGAGCGCCACCCCGATGTGCCACAGCCGGTCCCCGGCCCCGACCCCCATCAGGGCCAGCAGCACCACCGGCTGCGCCCACCGGAGCACCGTGCCCGGGGCGACCCGCCGCACCAGCCTCCCGGTGGCCACGCTCCCGGCACCCGCGAGGACCGGGACGGCCGCCAGGAAGGCGGGCAGCAGGGCGTTGGATATGCCGTAGCGGTCCTGGACGGCAGGGATGCGCGTGACGAGCAGCGCGTAGGTCACTCCCTGCACGAAGAAGCAGAACGCCAGCGAGCCCCGCCCGCGCCGCAACCGCGCATCCGTCATGGCGGCACAGCGTAGGGCGGCCGCCTACCCCTGGGTAGATCGGTCACACCAGCAGTGCCGGCAACGCCGCCATGTCGTCGAAGTAGCCGTGGGCGCCCGCCAGTTTCTCCGCGGACGTCATCGCCGTGAACCCGTACACGTCCATCCCGGCGGCCAGCGCCGCCTGCACCCCGAGCGGGCTGTCCTCGATCACGACGCAGCGCTCCGGGGCCACGCCCATCCGCTCGGCCGCGTACAGGAAGAGGTCGGGCGCCGGCTTGCCCCGCCCGACGTCCTGTGCGCTGAACACATTGCTGTCCCGGAACCACAGGTCCAGCCCGGTCTTCCGGTGCCCCACCCGAATCCGCTCATGGCTCCCGGACGACGCGACGCAGTAGGGCACCCCGTCCGCCACCAGCTTGCCCAGCACCTCGGTCACTCCGGCGACGGCCTCCAGCTGCCGCTCGAACGCCGCGAACACGCGGGCGTGGAACGTCGCGTCGAAGTCCTCCGGCAGCCGCTGCCCGGTCCGTTCCAGGACCAGATCGTGTACGCGGTGAACGGCGGCCCCCATGTAGTCCCGCAGCGAGTCCTCGTACGAGGTGGGGTGGCCGAGTTCCGTCAGATAGCCGGCCAGGATGGTGTTGGACAGGGGCTCGCTGTCGACGAGCACGCCGTCGTTGTCGAAGATGACGAGTTCATAGCGCATGCCACCACCCTAGAAGCCGCCTCGGCCCTGGAAC
>NZ_KL591017.1:0-99770 GCF_000716335.1 Streptomyces sp. NRRL S-118
TTTCGGGCCTGATTCCCAGTCAGCGGGTTTGTCCTCCCGACCCGTTGGGCCGTTCCGACGAGTGAGACTTTAGCGAATCCCTTGCCCGGACGCTAATCCGGGCTGCGCTCGATCGAACGCGGATTCCTCATTTCGCAAAAGCACACGAAAAGCGAAACGACGACGCAGGTACGGCGTCGATCGCCTTGAGTGGTTCTTGCGGAATGGCTGTCCGGGGCCGACCGGAGTCGGTGCTCACGTCGGACAACCCGGAGAACACTACGGAGCAGGCAATCCCGTGTCAACTCGGTGCGGGTCCCGTAGCCTGGGGGGCATGACAGCGCATGTGTGCACCTTTCAGTGGTGGGCCGCCTGACGGCGGCCGGCAGACACGCATGCACGCAACGGCCGCCGCCTCGGCGGCCGTTCGTGTTTCTCCCTCCGGGAGGCCGGGCCGCGGGTGGCGGTGGCCTCGATCAGTGGAACGGGAGACGAGAGCGCGATGACGCGGATCTTCAGTGGGATCAAGCCGACGGGCCACCTGACGCTGGGCAACTACCTCGGAGCCGTCCGGCGGTGGGTGGAGGTGGACCAGCACCGGGCGGACGCGCTGTTCAGCGTGGTCGACCTGCATGCGCTGACCGTGGAGCACGATCCGGCGCGGGTGCGGCGGCTGAGCCGGCAGGCGGCGACCCTGTTGCTGGCGGCGGGACTGGATCCGCAGCGGTGCACCCTCTTCGTACAGAGTCATGTGGACGAGCACGCGCGGCTGTCCTACCTCCTGGAGTGCACGGCTTCGGACGGGGAGCTGCGGCGCATGATCCAGTACAAGGAGAAGGGCGCGGCGGCGCGGGCGGCCGGGGAGAGCGTGCGGGTGTCGTTGCTGACGTACCCGGTGCTGATGGCGGCGGACATCCTGGCGTACGAGACCGACGAGGTGCCGGTGGGGGACGACCAGACGCAGCACGTCGAGCTGACCCGGGATCTGGCGGTGCGGTTCAACCAGCGGTACGGGCACACCTTCACGGTGCCGAAGGCGACGCACCCGCAGGTGGCGGCGCGGGTCATGGACCTGCAGGACCCGACGGCGAAGATGGGGAAGTCGCACGCGAACGGGGCGGGGATCGTCTATCTCCTCGATGAGCCCGACGTGGTGCGGCGCAAGGTCATGCGGGCGGTGACCGACAGCGGGCGGGAGGTCGTGTACGACCGGGAGGCCCGGCCCGGCGTGGCGAATCTGCTCGATGTGCTGGCGGCCGCCACGGGTGGGGACCCGGAGGCACTGGCCGGTGCGTACGAGTCGTACGGCGCACTCAAGAAGGACGCGGCCGACGCGGTGGTGGAGCTGCTGAGGCCGCTGCGGGAGCGGCATGCGGAGCTGGCGGCCGATCCGGGGGCGGTGGACAAGGTACTGAGGGAGGGGGCTGAGCGGGCCCGGTGCATCGCCCGGCCGGTGGTGGACCGGGCCTATCGGGCGATCGGGCTTCTGCCCGCGGGGTGACGGAAGGCCGCGCGGTGGTCGCGTGGGCTCGTGGCGAGGTGGGTGGAGAAGTGCGTCCAGGTGGGCGAGGGCGTGGTCGCGCACGGAGGCGAGGGTGCCGGCGTCGCGGTCCGCCTGGGGGGCGGGCGCTCGTTGAATGGTGTGCTCGACGCGATGCACACGTTCGGTCTGGTGGGCCCTTTCGGCTGGACGGCCACAGCCGACGAGTCGTCGAGGGCGACGGCCGTGTCGCTGGAGGGCGGCGCGTTCGCGAAGGTCGTGACGACGGAACGGAGGAGGTGCTGGAGGCAGCGGGGCGGTGACGCTTCCGCCGCCTCCGGTTCCGGGACCGGAAGGGCCGGGGGTCAGCCGTTGCCGGAGGCGAGTTCGCGGCTGCGGTCGCGGGCGGCTTCGAGAGCGGCGATCAGGGCGGCACGCACACCGTGGTTCTCCAGCTCGCGGATGGCGCTGATCGTGGTGCCGGCGGGGGACGTGACCGCTTCGCGGAGCTTGACCGGGTGCTCGCCGCTGTCGCGCAGCATCACCGCGGCGCCGATGGCGGCCTGGACGATCAGGTCGTGGGCCTGGGCGCGGGGCAGCCCCAGGAGGATGCCGGCGTCGGTCATCGCCTCGACGAGGAAGTAGAAGTACGCCGGGCCGGAGCCGGAGAGCGCGGTGGCGGCGTCCTGCTGGGACTCGGGGACGCGCAGGGTCTTGCCGACGCCGCCGAAGATCTCCTCGGCGTGGGCCAGGTGCTCGTGGGTGGCGTGGCTGCCCGCCGAGATCACGGACATGCCCTCGTCGACGAGGACAGGGGTGTTGGGCATGACGCGGACGACGGGCGTGCCGGCGGCGAGGCGTTCCTCGATGAACGTGGTGGTGATGCCGGCGGCGGCGCTGACGACGAGGCGGTCGGGGGTGATGTGGGGGGCGAGTTCGTCGAGGAGCTTGCCCATGTCCTGCGGCTTGACGGCGAGGATGAGGGTGTCGGCGCGCTTGGCGGCGTCGGCGTTGCTGACGGGCTCGACGCCGTAGCGGGTGCGGAGCTCCTCGGCGCGCTCGGTGCGGCGGGCGGTGACGAGGAGGTGGCCGGTCGGCCAGCCGGCGCGGATCATGCCGCTGAGCAGGGCTTCGCCGATCTTGCCGGTGCCGAGGACTGCGACTGTCTGGGTCATGGCTCTGTTCACCTCGCCGGGGGAAGTACGTGCCGCCATCCTCGCACTGGCGGCGGTGTGGCGGGTGAGGTGTCCGCGGAGCGGTACGGCCGGGCGCGGCTGCGTGCGGCCGGTACGGCTGGTGGCGCTGGTACGGCCGGTGCCCGCCGGTGCGGCTCCGTGGCGCGCCAAGGAGCGGGAGGGCCGGGAGCGCCGGGGAGCCGGAACCGAATTCTCGCGGTGGCGGTCCTATCGGGCGGCCGGTGGGGCGGGAAGGAGGGCAGCGATGTCCGGTGACCTGTCAGGTGGCGTGTCCGATGAGGAGGAGCTGGGGGAACTCGGCTTCGTCCTGCGGGATCTGGGCCGTACGGGGGGTGAGGTACGGCGCCCGGACGAGGTGCGCGCGCGGCACAGGCGCGCGGTCGGAGCCGGTCTGGTCACGGTGGCCGTGCTCGGTGCGGTGGTGGTGGGGGCGCAGCCTGGCGGGACGGGATCGTCGGCGGCCGGTGCACGGACGGGGCCGGGGGCTGCCGTGACGGTGGGCGTCGGGGCGAGGCGGCTGACGGTGGAGCGCGGTGGTGAGCAGGTCCGCGTACTGACGGTGTTGTCGGCGGGAAGCGTGGAGCGCGTGCTGCCGGCCGGGCGGATGAGGGTCACGGCGAAGAGTGCCCGGCGGGATGGTGCGAGGTGGGTGGTGGACCTCGCCGGACCGGACGGGCCGGTCGGACGCGTGGGCGCGGGGGCTGCTGAGGGGGTGGTGGAGCTGGGCGAGGCGGATGCGCAGTGGCTGTACCGCGCGGTGGAGGTGGGCGACGTCGTGGAGGTGCGCGGTGGGTCGGGGGGCGGCGGCTGACAGGGCGGGGCGAGGAGCCGGGAGCCCGGCGGCAGGAACCCGGTCGCGCGCAGGCGAGAGCCCGGGTGCCGGGAGCACGGGGACGCGGAGGCTGGAGGTCTGGGGCTCGAGGGCCGGGAGCCCGAAACCGGGGGCAGGAGTTCGCAGCGCGAAGCCAAGGGCCGGGCGCCCAGGAGCCGGCGGGCCGCGGAAGCTCGGGGGTCAGGGGGTGCGGCGGCGGAGGGTGGTGGTGCCGAGGGTGAGGACGAGCAGGGCGAACGCGGCG
Source organism: Streptomyces sp. NRRL S-118 (assembly GCF_000716335.1). Taxonomy (GTDB): domain Bacteria; phylum Actinomycetota; class Actinomycetes; order Streptomycetales; family Streptomycetaceae; genus Streptomyces. The sequence goes on from NZ_KL591017.1 coordinate 3,732, forward strand.
ACGATCAGGGCGTCGCGGAGGAAGTCGGCGGTCATGTCGGTGTGGTGCAGCACCTGCGCCATGCCGTCGACGGCGTACGACATGGGCAGCACGTTCGAGATGCCTTCGAGGACCGGCTGCATCCGGTCGCGAGGGGCGAAGAGTCCGCACAGCAGGAGCTGGGGGAAGATCACGGCCGGCATGAACTGGACGGCCTGGAACTCGGACGCGGCGAAGGCCGACACGAACAGGCCCAGGGCGGTGCCGAGAAGGGCGTCGAGGAGCGCGACCAGGAGCAGGAGCCAGGGCGAGCCGAGGACGTCGAGGTCGAGGAACCACAGGGCGCGACCGGTCGCGAGGGCCGACTGGACGATCGCGAGGAGTCCGAAGGCGAGCGCGTAACCGGCGATGAGGTCGGCCTTGCCGAGCGGCATCGCGAGAAGGCGTTCCAGGGTTCCGGAGGTGCGTTCGCGCAGGGTGGCGATCGAGGTCACCAGGAACATGGTGATCAGCGGGAAGATGCCCAGCAGCGAGGCACCGATGGAGTCGAAGGTGCGGGGGCTGCCGTCGAAGACGTACCGGAGCAGGAGGAGCATCACGCACGGGACGATCAGCATGAGGGCGATCGAGCGGGGGTCGTGACGGAGTTGGCGCAGGACGCGGGTGGCGGTGGCGAGGGTGCGGGCGGCGTTCATCGTCGGCTCTCCTGACGGGCGTCGGCCGCGTCGACGAGACGCAGGAATGCCTCTTCGACGGTGGCGGTGTCGTGGCGGCGGCGGAGGGCTTCGGGGGTGTCTCCCCCGTAGCCGTCGGGGGATGCGGCCCCGCCCAGGATCTCGCCGTCGCGCATGAGGAGGAGGCGGTGGCAGCGTTCCGCCTCGTCCATGACGTGGGAGGAGATCAGGAGCGTGACCCCCCGGTCGGCGGCGAGGTGGTGGAACAGCTCCCACAGGTCCCGGCGCAGGACGGGGTCGAGTCCGACGGTCGGCTCGTCGAGGACCAGGAGCTCGGGCGTGCCGAGCAGGGCCACGGCGAGCGAGACGCGGCTGCGCTGGCCGCCGGAGAGGTCGCCGGCGAGGGAGTCGGCGTGGGTGGTGAGGTCGACGTCGGCGAGGGCACGGGCCACGGATGCGGTGCGGGTGTCGTGGCGGGCGCGGCCGGGCTGGAGCACGGCGGCGAAATAGTCGAGGTTCTGGCGGACGGTGAGGTCGTCGTAGACGGAGGGGGCCTGGGTGACGTAGCCGATGCGGGCGCGCAGGGAGGCGTCGCCCGCGGGGCGCCCGAGGACGGTCAGGGTGCCGGTGACCTTGGCCTGGGTGCCGACGACGGCGCGCATGAGGGTGGTCTTGCCGCAGCCGGAGGGGCCGAGCAGGCCGGTGATCCGCCCGGGAGCGACGGCGAAGTCCAGGCCGCGCAGGACGGTGCGGGTGCCTCGTACGACGGTGAGGTTCCGGGCTTCGACGGCGGCACCATTTTTATTCACCATGTGATGAATAATTGCGCGCGCGGGTCCCCGGGTCAACCATCGGGACACGCGGAAGCGGAATCGGCGGTGGATGTGAGCGCCGCGATCGGCGCCGTCAGGCGTGCTTGCGCTTCCGGCGGCGGGCGGCGGGGTTGCCGGTGCGGGTGGCGCGGCGCTTCTCGTACTGGACGCGGGCGGCCTCGTACTCGGCGCGCACCAGCTTCTCGCCGGGCGCCTCGGTGAGGGAGCGCACGAAGTACGCGAGGAGGGAGCCGAGGAAGCCGATGGCCTTCAGGCCGCGCAGCGCGTCCTCGCGGGAGGGGTCGGCCGGACGGCGGGTGAAGCTCTCCCACGTCTTGCGGAAGGCGATGGCCGTGCAGACGGCGAACATGACGACGAGGAGGGCGTTGACGAAACCGCCGACGTCGGCGATGGCCAGGCCCTGGTACGCGAAGCGCAGCACGAAGGCGCCGGCGACGGCGGCCACGAGCGAGCCGATGGCGACGCCGGCGCGCCGCAGCCCGTATCCGCCGTCGTGGCCGACCCAGGTCGTACCGAAGAAACGAAGGGGCTCGGGCTGCGGCCCGGGGGTGGTCTTGTCCGTCTGCTCGTCGCTCACGGGCTCGATTATCGCCGGAGCGGCGCGGCGGCGGTCAGGAGCAGCGCGGTGCGACGTACCCGTCGCTGCCGGTGTTCACGTACGCGTCGGAGACGAACTCCCCGTCCGCGATGTTGTCCCACAGGGCCGTCGTGCCGTACGGGCCGGTGATGCGCTCACCGGGCTTCTGGCAGTAGACGGGGACCTTCACGTCGTAGGCGAGGGTCCGGACGATGCGGTACTGGGTCCCCGGGCCGGAGCGGACGTTGACCCGGTAGCCCGGGGCGACGGGGTAGCGCACGACGTCGGCGGCGAACGCCGTCGCGGTCGGCTGTCCCGTGACCTCGGTGCCTGCGGTCGTTTCCGTGGCTGGTGCGGTGCCTGTGGTGGCTTCCATGGATCGGTCTCCCCCGTTGCGTTGCGTGGTGGCGACGACCTTCGTCGCGCTGTGCGGTGTGCGGCGCGCAGCCGTACGGTCGTGCGGTGTGCAGTCGTACGGTGCGCGGTCGTGCGGTCCTGCGGTGCGCCGGGCTTCGGCCGCCGGGCGCGACGCGCAGGCTAGCAAGCCCCACCGACATCGGCCGCACCATCGACTAGGCTCCGTGCGTCGCATGTGCGCGGCCGAAAATCGACGCGGACCACGGGGGTGGGGCGATGCCGCCGTTGCCGGGATACGCCGGCCACTACCGCCTCGAGGCGCGCCTCGGTTCGGGCGGGATGGGTGTCGTGCACCTCGCCACCTCCGCCTCGGGACTGCGCCTCGCCGTGAAGGTGGTGCACGAACAGTACGCGGCCGACCCGGAGTTCCGTGCCCGCTTCCGCCAGGAGGTGGCCGCCGCCCGCAGGGTGAGCGGTGCGTTCACCGCCCCGGTCGTGGACGCCGACCCGGATGCCGAGCGCCCGTGGATGGCCACCCTGTACGTGCCGGGCCCCACGCTGGCCGACCAGGTGAAGAGGAACGGCCCGATGGCCCCCGCCGAGCTGCGCCGGCTCACGGCGGGACTCGCGGAGGCGCTGCGCGACATCCACCGCGCCGGGGTCGTGCACCGGGACCTCAAGCCCGGCAACGTCCTCCTCACGGACACCGGACCGCGCGTCATCGACTTCGGCATCTCCCGCCCCGTCGACAGCGACCTGCGCACGGAGACGGGCAAGCTCATCGGCTCGCCGCCGTACATGGCACCCGAGCAGTTCCAGCGGCCCCGGCAGGTCGGTCCGGCGGCGGACGTGTTCGCGCTCGGCTCGGTACTGGTGCACGCGTCGACCGGGCAGGGCCCCTTCGACGACGGAAGCCCGTACATCGTGGCGTACCAGGTGGTGCACGACGAGCCGGACCTGAGCGGCGTGCCGGCCGCGCTCGCACCGCTGGTCCGCCGCTGCCTGGCCAAGGATCCGGCCGGGCGCCCGACGCCGGACGAGATCATGGCGGAGCTGGGTCCGCCGTCGTACGAGGCGACCGCCTTCATACCTGCCCAGCGGCGCCGCGAGGCCGGCCCGCCGGCGCACCCGCCGGCACAGGAGCCGACACCCGCCTTCACGCCGAATGCCAAGGCCGTGGGCAAGGCCGAGCCGGGGGCGTCGGCTCGGTCCCTCCCCGCTTCCCGCGCGACTCCCGCACCCCCGTCGCCGTCGCCGTCGGGGTCCCCGTCCACTTCCCTGCCCGCTTCCCTGCCCGCGGGATCGGATGCGGCAGCCGGTGCGGGCCGCCGTCGGCACCGCGTCCGATGGCCCCTGGTGGGCGCGGCCGCGGTCGCGCTCGTCGTGAGCGGCGGGGTGACGACGTGGAGCCTCGGCGGAGCGGAGGAGGCCCCGGCTCGCGAGGCCGCCGCGACGGTCGCCGCCACGCCCTGGCGGACGGAGCTGGGCTCGGCCGCCCAGGATGCGGCGCCCCTGTGCGCGTACACGCGGGGCGAGCTGTACTGCGCGGCCCCCGGCGCCGGACTGGCGCGGCTCGATCCGCGCGACGGCCGGGTCCTGTGGTCGCGGACGACCGGTGTGGCCGGGGAGCCGACGGCGCCGGTCGTCTCCGGTGGGCTCGTGCACACCGTCGCCCGGGACACGACCCGGCGGAAGAAGCCCACCGGTCAGGACGCCTCCGCCCGTACCACCCTCGGCACGTACGAGGCGGCCGACGGCGGGCCCGCGTGGAGCGCCGACGTCTCCGCGTACCGGGGCGAGGTGCACCACGCCGGGGCGACGGTGCTGCTCGCCGCTCCGTCCGGCACGGTGAAGGGCGTCGACGGTACGACCGGCCGCACGCGCTGGCATCACGCGCTGCGCGGCCACGGCCAACCACGCTTCGGCCCGTACAGCCCGAGCACCGGTCTCGTGTACGTCTTCGAAGTCGCGGGGTCGGGTGCGACCACGCTGGTCAGCGCCGTACGGCCCGGGGACGGGGCCGTGGTCTGGCAGCGGCGGCTGGCGGGTGACCTGACGCCCGTGGGGACGTCCGGTGACGCGCTGCAGCTGACGTCACGGGACCGCGATTCGCAGACGGACGCGCTGGTGCGCTACGAGCCGGGCGAGCGCGAGGTCCGCCGCGTACCGCTGCCGTTCCCGATGGCGGAACCGCAGGTCGCGCTGCGGGAGGACGTGGCGTACCTGTTGGCGCGCAACGGCACGCTCGTCGCCGTCGACACGCACGGCGCACGGGAGCTGTGGCGGCTGGAGACGGCCGCCGGTCGGGTGTCCCGGCCCGTGGCCGCGGACGGCGACCGGCTGTACTTCTCGGCCGCCGACGGGCGGCTGCTCGCGGTCGACACCGCGCGCGGAGCCCTGCTGGGCCAGACGCCGCCGCGGCTGCGCGGCGGGAAGCTGGGCTATGCCGCCGCGCTGCCCGCGCCGCTCGTCACCGAGGAGGGCGCGGTCGTCGCGACCGCGCCCGACGGGTCGGTCTTCGCCGTTCCGGCGAAGGACCCGGCCGGCTGGTGAGACGTGACCTGCCGCTCGGCGACCCCGGCGGCCTGCCGACAGGCCCCGGCGTGAACGGCCCGACGGGTGAACCGCCCAGCCGGACACCGGCCCAGCAGGGACACCCGCCCGGCCGGACACCCCGCCGGGCCGGTGGCCCCCTGCCGGCGGATCAGCCGAGCTTCGTGACGTCCCGCACCGCGCCCTTGTCGGCGCTGGTCGCCATCGCCGCGTACGCCCGCAGCGCCGCGGAGACCTTGCGCTCCCGCTGCTTCGGCGCGTACACGCCGCCGAGGGCCTCGCGCCGGGCGGCCAGTTCCTCCTCGGGGACCAGCAGCTCGATGGAACGGGCCGGAATGTCGATGCGGATCCGGTCGCCGTCCTCGACCAGGGCGATGGTGCCGCCGCTGGCCGCCTCCGGCGAGGCGTGGCCGATCGACAGGCCCGACGTACCGCCGGAGAACCGGCCGTCGGTGATCAGCGCGCAGGCCTTGCCCAGGCCCCGGCCCTTCAGATAGGAGGTCGGGTAGAGCATCTCCTGCATGCCGGGGCCGCCCTTGGGGCCCTCATAGCGGATGACGACGACGTCGCCCTCCTTGATCTCCTTCATCAGGATCTTCTCGACGGCCTCCTCCTGCGACTCGCAGACGACCGCCGGGCCCTCGAACGTCCAGATCGACTCGTCGACACCGGCCGTCTTCACGACGCAGCCGTCGACCGCCAGGTTGCCCTTCAGCACGGCGAGGCCGCCGTCCTTGGAGTAGGCGTGCTCGGCGGAGCGGATGCAGCCCTCGACGGCGTCCGTGTCCAGCGACTCCCAGCGCTCCGACTGCGAGAACGCCTCGGCGGAGCGGACGCAGCCCGGGGCCGCGTGCCACAGCTCGACGGCCTCCGCGGACGGCGACCCGCCCCGGACGTCCCACGTCTTGAGCCAGTCGGAGAGGGACGGGCTGTGGACGCTGTGCACGTCCTCGTTCAGCAGGCCGGCACGGTGCAGCTCGCCGAGCAGGGCGGGGATGCCGCCGGCGCGGTGCACGTCCTCCATGTAGTACGTGCGGTTCTTGGCGACGTTCGGCGCGACCTTGGCCAGGCAGGGGACGCGGCGCGAGACGGCGTCGATCTCCTCCAGCCCGAAGGGGACGTCCGCCTCCTGGGCGGCGGCCAGCAGGTGCAGGATCGTGTTGGTCGAGCCGCCCATGGCGATGTCGAGGGCCATGGCGTTCTCGAAGGCGGCCGTGGTGGCGATGTTGCGCGGCAGGACCGACTCGTCGCCCTGGGCGTAGTAGCGGTCGGTCAGCTCGACGACACAGCGCGCGGCGTTCTCGTACAGGGCGCGGCGGGCGGTGTGGGTGGCCAGGGTGGAGCCGTTGCCCGGCAGGGAGAGGCCGATGGCCTCGGTCAGGCAGTTCATCGAGTTGGCGGTGAACATGCCGGAACAGGACCCACAGGTCGGACAGGCGTTCTCCTCGATACGGAGCATGTCCGCGTCGGAGATCTTGTCGTTGACGGCGTCCGACATGGCGTCGACCAGGTCGAGCGTGCGGACCGTGCCGTCGACGAGCGTGGCCTTGCCGGCCTCCATGGGGCCGCCGGAGACGAAGACCGTGGGGATGTTGAGGCGCAGGGCGGCCATCAGCATGCCCGGAGTGATCTTGTCGCAGTTGGAGATGCAGATCAGGGCGTCGGCGCAGTGCGCCTCGACCATGTACTCCACGCTGTCGGCGATGAGGTCGCGGGAGGGCAGCGAGTACAGCATGCCGCCGTGGCCCATGGCGATGCCGTCGTCGACGGCGATCGTGTTGAACTCGCGCGGGATGGCGCCCGCTTCCTTGATCGCCTCGCTGACGATCCGGCCGACCGGCTGGAGGTGGGTGTGGCCGGGCACGAACTCGGTGAAGGAGTTGGCGACCGCGATGATCGGCTTGCGGCCGATGTCCGCGCCCGGTACACCGGAGGCGCGCATAAGGGCGCGGGCGCCCGCCATGTTGCGGCCGTGGGTGACGGTGCGGGACCTCAGCTCGGGCATCGTCGCTCAGCTCCTTGGGGAGGACAGGTAAGTGTCTTCTTCGAGCGTACGCCGCGGCTCCAAGATCTGGACAAGGCGTCCGGATACCGGGACGGCCGGCTCACGCCTCGGTCGCCGCGCGCCGGCCCCGTACCCCAGGCCCCGGCGGCCCTCACGCCCCGGACCTCGCGCCCAGGCCCTCACGCCTCCGTCAGGTACCGCTGCAGCGTCGGCGCGACCATCCCGATGATGTCCTCCGGGTCGGCCGTCGCCAGCGGCTCCACCCGGACGACGTACCGCAGGATGGCGATACCGATCATGTGCGACGCGGCCAGCTCCGCCCGGAACGTCGGATCCGGTACGTGCAGCTCGCCGGCGATCCGCTCCAGGAGCCGCCGCAGCACGAAGCCGCGCAGGACCGCGGCGGCCGCCTCGTGCGTCAGCGCCGAGCGGATGATCGCCAGCAGGGGGGCGCGGGTCGCCGGGTTCTCCCAGACGCCGATGAAGTAGCGGGCCAGCCGCTCCCCGATCCCTTCCGTACCCGCCCCCAGCACGGCCGGGACGACCAGGGCGGGTTCGAAGGACATCTCGATGGCGGCGGCGAAGACCTCGTCCTTCGTCCCGAAGTAGTGGTGGACCAGCGCGGCGTCCACGCCCGCCGCCCTGGCGATGCCGCGCACCGAGGTCTTGTCGTACCCCCGCTCGGCGAACTCGGCCCGCGCGGCTTCGAGGATCCGTTCACGGGCGCCGGGCCCCTCCGCGGCGGCGTCCCGCGGCGGCCGCCCGCGCCCCCGGCGCGGCTGCGTCACCGTGCCCTCATGAGGTTCGGGCGGACGAGGCCAGGTGCAGCCGGGTGAAGGCGAGCGCCTCCGCCAGGTCGGCCTCCCGTTCGGCGGCGGACATGGCGCGCCGCGTGTTGACCTCGATGACGACGTGCCCGTCGAAGCCGGACCGGGCGAGGTACTCCAGCAGTTCCGCGCAGGGCTGGGTGCCGCGCCCCGGCACCAGGTGCTCGTCCTTCGCGGAACCCCGGCCGTCGGCCAGGTGCACGTGCCCGAGCCGGTCCCCCATGCGCCCGACCATGTCCATCGCCTCCACGCGCGCGGTGGCGGTGTGCGACAGGTCCACGGTGTAGTGGCGGTAGTCGTCCTTGGTGACGTCCCACTCGGGGGCGTACGCGAGCATCTCGCGGTCCCGGTAGCGCCAGGGGTACATGTTCTCGACGGCGAAGCGCACGTCCGTCTCGTCCGCCATCCGCCAGATGCCGCTGACGAAGTCGCGGGCGTACTGGCGCTGCCAGCGGAAGGGCGGGTGGACGACGACCGTCGACGCGCCGAGCTTCTCGGCCGCCGCCTGCGCACGCTTGAGCTTCACCCACGGGTCGGTCGACCAGACCCGCTGGGTGATCAGCAGGCACGGCGCGTGGACCGCGAGGATCGGCACCTGGTGGTAGTCGGAGAGCCGCCGCAGCGCCTCGATGTCCTGGCTGACGGGATCGGTCCACACCATGACCTCGACACCGTCGTAGCCGAGGCGTGCAGCGATCTCGAAGGCCGTCGCCGTCGACTCCGGATAGACCGATGCGGTGGACAGCGCGACCTTCGCATCCGGGATGCGCACCACTGGTTTCGCCACGAAGGACAGAGTACGGGCCGCGGCTAGGAGGCCGGGAGATGGTCCAGGCGACGCAGGATGACCCCTTCGCGCAGCGCCCACGGGCAGATCTCCAGATCCTCGACGCCGAACAGGTCCATCGCGCCCTCCGCGACCAGCGCTCCCGCCAGGAGTTGCGGCGCGCGCCCCTCGGACACGCCGGGGAGGGAGCAGCGCTGCTCGGCGGTCATGGCGGCGAGCTTGGGGACCCACTCCTCCAGTGACGTACGACTCAGTCCCCGTTGCGCGTACGGTCCCTCGCCCGAGCCGGGCGCGCCGGCTATCCGGGCGAGCTGCTTGAACGTCTTGGACGTCGCCACGACGTGGTCCGGCGGCCCGAAGCGGGCGATCTCACCGACGGTACGGGCGATCTCGGCGCGCACGTGGCGGCGCAGCGCCTTCACGTCGTCCGGGTCCGGCGGGTCGCCGGGCAGCCAGCCGGCCGTCAGCCGCCCGGCGCCCAGCGGGAGGGACACGGCCGCGTCGGGTTCCTCGTCCATGCCGTACGCGATCTCCAGCGAGCCGCCGCCGATGTCGAGGACGAGCAGTTTCCCCGCGGACCAGCCGTACCAGCGGCGGGCGGCGAGGAAGGTCAGGCGGGCCTCCTCCTCGCCGCTGAGGACCTGCAGGTCGACGCCCGTCTCGTCCTTGACGCGGCACAGCACCTGGTCGGCGTTGGCCGCGTCGCGGATGGCGGAGGTGGCGAAGGGGAGGACCTCTTCGCAGCCCTTGTCCTCGGCGGTGCGCAGGGCGTCGGCCGTGATGGTGACCAGGCGCCGGACGCCCCGGGCGCCGATGGCGCCGTCGGCGTCGAGCAGTTCGGCCAGGCGCAGCTCCGCCTTGTGGGAGTGGGCGGGGCGGGGGCGGGCGCCGGGGTGCGCGTCCATGACCAGCAGGTGCACCGTGTTCGAACCGACGTCGAGGACTCCGAGTCTCATGCCTGAACGCTACTGCGCGCGGCGCATACGCTTGGTGTGTGCCAAAGACGAAGAAGGCGAAAAAGGCGAAGCCCACGCCCGCCGGGCCGGCCGTAGCGGTCGTACCGGATGAAAAGGGACTGGACTTCCCGCGTGCCTGGGTGGAGTTCCCCGACCCCGCCGACGACGAGCAGGTCTTCCGATGCGACCTGACCTGGCTGACGTCTCGCTGGACCTGCGTCTTCGGCAGCGGCTGCCGGGGCATTCAGGCGGGGCGCGCGGACGACGGCTGCTGCACGCTGGGCGCGCACTTCTCGGACGAGGACGACGAGCAGCGCGTCGCCGGGCATGTGGCCCGTCTCACACCGGAGCTGTGGCAGTTCCACGGCGTCGGTACGGACTCGGGCTGGGTGCAGCTCGACGAGGACGGCGAGCGCCAGACGCGGCGCTGGGAGGGCTCCTGCATCTTCCAGAACCGTCCGGGTTTCGCGGGCGGCGCGGGCTGCGCGCTGCACATCCTGGCGCTGCGGGAGGGACGCGAGCCGCTGGAGACCAAGCCGGACGTCTGCTGGCAGCTGCCGGTCCGCCGTACGTACGACTGGATCGACCGCCCCGACGACACACGCGTGCTGCAGATCTCGATCGGCGAGTACGACCGCCGCGGGTGGGGCCCGGGCGGCCATGACCTGCACTGGTGGTGCACCTCGGCGACGTCGGCGCACGGCGCCGGGGAGCCCGTGTACGTGTCGTACCGGCCGGAGCTGACGGAGCTGATGGGCAAGGCGGCGTACGACGTGCTGGTCGAGCTCTGCGAGGCGCGCCTGTCGGCGCAGCTGCCCCTGGTGGCTCCTCACCCGGCGGACCCGGTCGACCCGCCGGCCCCGGCGGACCGCCATGGGGTGTCCGAGAAGTAGCGTCGTCCGCCCGCGGGGCGCGACGGGCGGCGTCCGGTGCGTGCGATCGCACGGCGGAGGAGGGAGCCGCCGCGCTGGGGGCACCTCCCGTGCCCGGAGGGCAACGGGAGCCGGCGGCGACCGGCGACGACGCGGCGAGCACGCGTGTCACCAGCGTCCCGGGACAACACACCCGGGCCCACCAGGGCCGGCGCCGCGGATACGGCCGCCCCCCACCGGAGGCCGCACTCGCACCGGACCACGGCGGCAGCCACCGGGCGAGCGGTCCCGCGCGCGGGAGCCCCGCAGTAGTCGTGGAGCGCCGCCCCCGTAACCGTGGAGCGCCGCAGCGTCCGTGGAGCGCCGCGGCATCGGTGGACCGCCGCCGTAACCGTGGAGCGGCGCCGCGGATACGGGCGACCACCCGTGTGAGCCGCACCCAGGAGTCCCCGCAGTAACCGTGGAGCGGCGCGGCCGTCGGTCTGCCGTCCCTCAGTTCGGTGCCGGCTCCGAGGGGGACGTCGTCGACGGCGGGGGGTCCGTCGGGGCCGGGTCCGTGGAGGGGCCCGGGGGCGGGGTCGAGGGTGCCGACGGCGTGGGGTCCGGTGACGGCGGCGGCGTCGAGGCGGGCGGCGGGGTGGGCGGCGGGGTCGGGTCGTCCGCCGGGGGCCGCGGCGCGCCCTCGCCGTCGAGCTCGATGACCGCGCCCGCCGGGTCCACCCCCACGCGCGCGCTCCACGGTCCGGACGGTTCGCGGGCGCGGTCGACGGAGACGTACACCGTGACCGACCCGCCCGGGGCGAGCGTGCCGGAGGAACGGCTCGCGTGGAGCCAGGGAGCATCGGTCCACAGGGACCACGCCACCGGGGTGCCCCCGGACGCCGTCAGCGTGAGCATCGTCGTACCGGCGCCTGCGGGCTGCGCCGCGACGGTGATGCGGCCGGGGCCCGGCCGGCCCGGGCGCGACGGCGGCACGGGCGCGCCGGTGCTGATCACCTCGACGGACACGGCACTGCGGCCGCCGGGCTCGCTGCGCGCGTTGCCCGCGTTGGCGTACCGGTCGTGCGGGCCGGCCGCGAACGCGCCGTCGCCGCTCCGCTCGTCCATCTCGCTCGCGCTGATGGTCGACACGTCGCGCGTCTCGCCGGTCAGGGGCGCGCCGCGGTACGCCGCCCACAGCGCCAGCACCGGCGCCGCGACGACGGTGGCGACGACGGTGGTCGTCACGGCCCGCGCCCGCAGCCGGTCGCGCCGCGCCGCGTGGTCCTTGGGGTCCAGCGGGAAGCCGTCCCGGCCGAACCGCGGCCCGGCCGCCCGTGCGCGCGGCACGTGCGTCATCGCCGCGTACACCGCGGCGCGCGGCGCCTCGACCAGGGGGAGCCGGGCCGGGGTGACCGAGGCGCCGGGCCACGGGCCGCCGGCCCCGACGCGCTCGGCGGCGCGGCGGCAGCGCGGGCAGTCGTCGACGTGCCGGACGAGCTCACGCCGCAGCGCCGCGGACAGCATCACCTGGTGGTCGCCGGTGAGCCGGGCGACGGCCGGGCAGCCGCCGGTCTCGACGACGGCGAGGGCCGCGCGGGTGCGCTCCACCTCGCACGCCGCCGCGGACAGCAGTTCCCGCGCGGCGACGGGCTCCAGTCCGAGCACCGCGGCCACCTCGCGGTGGCCGAGCTCGTGCCGTACGGCCAGTTCCAGGGCCTCGCGCTGCTGGGGGGTCGTGCCGGCGGCCTCGGGCCAGGCGAGCCGGGCCAGTTCGCGGCGCCGGAGCTCGGCCGTCTCCTCGCCGACGTGCGGGGTCTCCTCCCGGGCGGGCCGCGCTCCCTGCCGGGCGGCGGGAGGGCGGGCGGCCGGGCGGCCCGTCTGCGCGCCCTGCCGGCGGCGGCGTTCGCGCTGCTCGCCGAGCTCGCGCAGACACCCCCAGCGGGCGAGGGCGTACAGCCATGCCCTGCGCTCCGGCTCACCGGTGGGACATCGCCCGGACTGCCGCTCGGCGACGGCGAGGACGTCACCGAGCACGGCGGTCGCCGCGTCGTGGTCGCACAGCACGGACAGGCAGTACGTGAACAACCCGTCCAGGTACGGCTCGTACCGCGGGGGCGGGCACTGGGCGAGAGTGCCGGCCGTGCTCCTGCCCGCGGCCCGGGAGCCGCTGCGGGGCGCACCGCGTTGCGCCCGGTGTGCGCCGGTGGTGTACGTGGGGGGCTCCAGCCTGCTGCTCGTCACCCGGCGACCGTAGGCGGGCGAAGGCACACTCTTCGTACCGCTTCCGCTCTTTTAACCCTTACGGGTGAACGTATCCCTCGAAAGAGGACACGAGGTTTTGCTTCCGTCTGGCGCGGCCCGCTATAGGAGCGCGGCATTGTCAGTGGCTGCCGCTACGGTTTGCGCATGGCTGCCCGTACGAAATCCGCCAAGGACAGGCCCTCCTACCGCTGCACGGAGTGCGGGTGGACGACCGCCAAATGGCTCGGCCGCTGTCCCGAGTGCCAGGCCTGGGGGACGGTCGAGGAGTACGGCGCGCCCGCGGTCCGGACGACCGCCGCGGGGCGCGTCTCCACCGCCGCCCTGCCGATCGGCCAGGTCGACGGGCGGCAGGCGACGGCCAGGTCGACGGGCGTCGACGAGCTGGACCGGGTGCTGGGCGGCGGGCTGGTGCCGGGCGCGGTGGTGCTGCTGGCCGGCGAGCCGGGCGTGGGCAAGTCGACCCTCCTGCTGGACGTCGCGGCGAAGGCCGCGAGCGACGAGCACCGCACGCTGTACGTGACGGGTGAGGAGTCGGCGAGCCAGGTCCGGCTGCGGGCGGACCGGATCCACGCGATCAACGACCACCTCTACCTGGCGGCCGAGACGGACCTGTCCGCGGTCCTCGGGCACCTGGACGCGGTCAAGCCGTCGCTGCTGGTGCTGGACTCCGTCCAGACGGTGGCGTCCCCGGAGATCGACGGGGCGCCGGGCGGCATGGCGCAGGTGCGCGAGGTGGCGGGCGCGCTGATCCGGGCGTCCAAGGAGCGCGGCATGTCCACGCTGCTCGTCGGTCACGTCACCAAGGACGGCGCCATCGCCGGCCCCCGGCTGCTGGAGCACCTGGTGGACGTGGTGCTGCACTTCGAGGGCGACCGGCACGCGCGGCTGCGCCTGGTGCGGGGCGTCAAGAACCGGTACGGCGCGACCGACGAGGTCGGCTGCTTCGAACTGCACGACGAGGGCATCATCGGCCTCGCCGACCCGTCCGGGCTGTTCCTCACCCGCCGGGACGCGCCGGTTCCCGGTACGTGCCTGACGGTCACGCTGGAGGGCCGCCGCCCGCTGGTCGCGGAGGTGCAGGCGCTCACGGTCGACTCGCAGATCCCCTCGCCCCGGCGCACCACCTCGGGCCTGGAGACCTCGCGGGTGTCGATGATGCTCGCGGTCCTGGAGCAGCGCGGGCGCATCAGCGCCTTGGGCAAGCGCGACATCTATTCGGCGACGGTCGGCGGCGTGAAGCTCTCCGAGCCGGCCGCCGACCTGGCGATCGCCCTCGCCCTCGCGTCCGCCGCGAGCGACACCCCGCTGCCGAAGAACCTCGTGGCGATCGGCGAGGTGGGCCTCGCGGGAGAGGTCCGCCGCGTGACCGGCGTCCAGCGGCGCCTGGCCGAGGCGCACCGCCTGGGCTTCACCCACGCGCTGGTCCCGGGCGACCCGGGCAAGGTGCCCCCCGGCATGAAGGTGACGGAGGTCGCCGACATGGGCGACGCCCTGCGGGTCCTGCCGCGTACGCGGCGCCGCGCGGCCGCGGCCGACGGGGCCGCCGAGCCGGGCAGGGGGCGGGCGGCGGGCCGGGCGGCGGGGCCGGCTCCGGAGGGCGTTCCGCTGGGATGACGCCCCGGGCCGCCGGCCCCGCGGGGCGGGGGCCCGGGGGCCGTCAGGCCGCTGCGGGGACCGCCGGTGGGCGGGGTCGCTAGACTTTGCCCTGGTCTCGCCCATCCGTACGAGCCGGAGGAGTGCAGTGGCAGCCAAGGACGGGGCAGCAGCTCCCGGAAAGTCCGGCGCGGGCTCCGGCAACGAGGCGCTCATGCGCGCCTCGCTCAGCGCCGTCGCCCCCGGCACCTCGCTGCGGGACGGCCTGGAGCGCATCCTCCGCGGCAACACCGGTGGCCTGATCGTCCTCGGCATGGACAAAACGGTCGAATCGATGTGCACCGGCGGCTTCGTGCTGGACGTGGAGTTCACCGCGACCCGGCTGCGCGAGCTGTGCAAGCTCGACGGGGCACTGATCATCGACAAGGACATCACCAAGATCCTGCGGGCCGGCGTCCAGCTCGTCCCGGACGCGTCCATCCCCACGGAGGAGACCGGCACCCGCCACCGCACCGCGGACCGGGTGTCCAAGCAGTGCGGCTTCCCGGTCGTCTCCGTCTCGCAGTCGATGCGGCTGATCGCGCTGTACGTCGACGGCGAGCGCCGCGTCCTGGAGGAGTCGGCCGCGATCCTGTCGCGCGCCAACCAGGCCCTCGCGACCCTGGAGCGGTACAAGCTCCGCCTCGACGAGGTCGCCGGCACGCTCTCCGCGCTGGAGATCGAGGATCTGGTGACCGTCCGGGACGTCACCGCCGTCGCGCAGCGCCTGGAGATGGTGCGCCGGATCGCCACCGAGATCGCCGAGTACGTCGTGGAGCTGGGCACCGACGGCCGGCTGCTCGCGCTCCAGCTCGACGAGCTGATCGCGGGCGTCGAGCCGGAGCGGGAGCTGGTGGTCCGTGACTACGTGCCGGAGCCGACGGCCAAGCGGTCCCGTACGGTCGCCGAGGCGCTGACCGAGCTCGACGCGCTCAGCCACGCCGAACTGCTGGAGCTGCCGATCGTGGCCCGCGCGCTGGGCTACACCGGATCGCCGGAAGCGCTCGACTCGGCGGTATCGCCGCGCGGCTACCGGCTGCTGGCCAAGGTGCCGCGGCTGCCCGGCGCGATCATCGAGCGGCTCGTGGAACACTTCGGCGGACTGCAGAAGCTGCTCGCGGCGAGCGTGGACGACCTCCAGACCGTCGACGGCGTCGGCGAGGCCCGCGCCCGCAGCGTGCGCGAGGGCCTCTCGCGCCTCGCCGAGTCCTCGATCCTCGAACGCTACGTCTGACACCGACAGCGCCCGCGGCATCCGCGGGCCCGCGCCCGCCGGGCGCCGCGCCCCGCGAACACGTCACGCCGCCGCCGGACCCGGGTCCGGCGGCGGGCTCAGTCCTTGGCGAGCGTGAACGAGGCGGGCAGGACCTTCAGGCCCGGGACCGCGATCTCCAGCAGGTAGGTGCCGGGCGCGGCGGGCGCCGCGGACGGGGTCGCGCACTGCGGCGCGCTGCGGCGGCGGTCCCACTCGACGGTGTGGGTGACGGTGCCGCCCGCCGGGATGCGCAGCATCAGCGGACCGGCGACGCGCGGGCAGTCCTTCGAGGACCACACCTGGTCGGCGTCGCTGTTCTTGATCGTCAGGACCGCCGTGCGGGGCCCGAGGTCCGTCTTGCAGGTCGTGCCCGAGGTGTTGCGGGCGACCAGCTCGAACCGCGGCTTCTCGCCCGGCTCGTACGCCACCTTCGTGCTGCGCAGGGTCACCCGCAGGGTGCCGGGGGTGCAATTCGGCAGCGGCGAGTCCGCCGGAACGCGGTGGGCGGCGGAGCTGCCGGAGCCGGAAGCGGAGCCGTCGCCGGTCCCCGCGACCGCGCCCACCCCCGTCCCCGTACCGCCGTCTGACGAGGTGTCACCGTTCTTGCCGTCGTCCGCACCCGTGCCCGAGCCGCCGCCGTCGGCGCCGCCGGTGGCACCGGTGCCGTCCGACTCGTCGCGCCCGCCGGGCTGATTGCTGATCGCCGGCCCCGGCTGGGAAGGCCCCGGCGTGATGGACGGCACGGGCGAGGCCCCGTTGGCGCCGTCGCCTCCGCCGCCCCCGTTCCCGCCGCCGCCGGAACTGACGACCCATACGACCAGCAGCACGAGCAGCGCGACCAGGCTCGCCGCGACTGCCCTCCGTCGCCAGTAGATGGAGGAGGGAAGCGGCCCGACCGGATTGCGCAGAGATCCCACGCCCAAACTGTACGAGAGATCGGCGCCAACTCCCGCCCCACCCGCCGCCCGCGCACCAAGTTTTGCCGATGATCACATTCCTGGCGGCCGATGGCGGCGCAGGGGCCGGTCCCGGCGCCAGGTACCGTCCGTAACCATGAGCCAGGACCTCTACCTCGACATCACCGACTTCGCCCACGGCACGCCCGGCTGGGTGCACCTCCTCGCCGAACTGTGGACGGAGGCCGGGCTGCTGCTCTTCGGCGTGCTGTTCCTCGTCGGCTGGTGGCGGGCCCGCCCGGACGCCGGCCGGGCCATGGCGCTCGCCGTCCTCGCCCCGCTCGGCACCGCTTTCGGCTACGTCGTCAGCGAGTTGCTGAAGTCGGTGATCGACGAGGAGCGGCCGTGCCGCGCGGTCGCCGGTGCCGCCGCGTCGCTGGTGGAGTGCCCGCCCTACGGCGACTGGTCCTTCCCGAGCAACCACTCCGCCATCGCGGGCGCGGCCGCCGTGGCGCTCGCCCTCGCCTGGCGCCGGATCGCCTGGCTCACCGTGCCCATGGCGCTGCTCATGGCGTTCTCGCGGGTCTTCGTCGGCGTGCACTACCCGCACGACGTGGCGGCCGGCCTGGTGCTCGGCGCCCTGGCGGCGGTCCTCTTCGTGCGGCTGCTGACCCGGCCGACCGCGGCGCTGGTCGACACGATGCGCACGAGCCGGTCCGGTGCCGCGATCTGGCTCGCCGGGCGCGGGCCGGCGGTCGTGGAGCCCGCAACCGGTCACCGCGTCCCGCGGCAGGCGCAGCGGCGCCGGGAGCCGATGCACCGTCGCGGCTGAGGAACGTGCCAGGATCGGGGGTGCCATGACTGCGACCCCCTCACGCACCGAGTCCACCGCCACCGCAGCCGCCGGTGAGGCCGCCGGCCCGGCCGCCGACTCCGCCGTCCGCCTGCACGCGCCCGTCATCGCCTGGTTCGACCAGCACGCCCGCGACCTCCCCTGGCGCCGCCCCGAAGCGGGCGCCTGGGGGGTGATGGTCAGCGAGTTCATGCTCCAGCAGACGCCGGTCAGCCGGGTCCTCCCGGTGTACGAGCAGTGGCTGGCCCGCTGGCCCCGCCCCGCCGACCTGGCCGCCGAGGCGCCCGGCGAGGCGGTCCGCGCCTGGGGCCGCCTCGGCTACCCGCGCCGTGCCCTGCGGCTGCACGGCGCGGCCGTGGCGATAACGGAGCGGCACGGCGGTGACGTACCGACCGAACACGCGCAGTTGCTCGCCCTGCCGGGGATCGGCGAGTACACGGCCGCGGCGGTGGCGTCGTTCGCGTACGGGCAGCGCCACGCGGTGCTCGACACCAATGTGCGCCGGGTCCTCGCCCGGTCCGTCACGGGCGTGCAGTACCCGCCGAACGCCACGACCGCCGCCGAGCGCAGGCTCGCCCGCGCGCTGCTGCCCGAGGACGAGACGACCGCGGCCCGCTGGGCGGCGGCCTCCATGGAGCTCGGCGCGCTGGTGTGCACCGCGAAGAACGAGGCCTGCGTGCGGTGTCCGATCGCCGGGCAGTGCGCCTGGCGGCTGGCGGGCAAGCCCGCGCACGACGGCCCGGCGCGGCGCGGCCAGACGTACGCGGGGACCGACCGCCAGGTGCGCGGCAAACTCCTCGCCGTCCTGCGCGAGGCGGTGGCGCCGGTGGGGCAGGCGGCGCTGGACGCCGTCTGGGACGAACCGGTGCAGCGGGCCCGGGCGCTGGACGGCCTGGTCGCTGACGGCCTGGTGGAGCCGCTGGAGGACGGCCGCTACCGGCTGCCGGCGGGCCCGGCCACCCCGGCGGTCTGACCGGGCGCCCGGCCCGGGTCCGGGACCCCGGACGGCCGGGAGAGCGGTGGGAACTCCGGCCGCGCGGCGCCCTTTTCCCCGGATCGGCGACTGTTACACCTCCGCTGTTACACAACCGATGGACAGCCGTGCGTCCGCCGACGGCTTCCTCGGACAACCCCGTGACAACCGCTCCGTAGCGTCTCCTGGCGTAGACCACAGCGGGGCTTGTCACGGGGATGGAGGCGGTTCGGGATGTCGCACGGCGAGGTGCTCGGATTCGAGGAATACGTACGCACGCGGCAGGACGCACTGCTGCGCAGCGCCCGGCGTCTCGTCCCGGATCCGGTCGACGCCCAGGACCTGCTCCAGACGGCGCTGGCGCGCACCTACGGCCGCTGGGACGGCATAGCCGACAAGGCCCTCGCCGACGCGTACCTGCGCCGCGTCATGATCAACACGCGGACCGAGTGGTGGCGCGCCCGCAAGCTGGAGGAGGTGCCCACCGAGCAGCTGCCGGACGCGTCCGTCGACGACGCCACCGAGCAGCACGCCGACCGGGCCCTTCTGATGGACGTGCTCAAGGTGCTGGCGCCCAAGCAGCGCAGCGTGGTCGTGCTGCGCCACTGGGAGCAGATGAGCACCGAGGAGACCGCCGCCGCGCTCGGCATGTCGACCGGTACCGTGAAGAGCACGCTTCACCGGGCGCTCGCCCGGCTCCGCCAGGAGCTGGAGAGCCGGGACATCGACGCCCGCGCCCTGGAGCGTACGGAACGCAGTGACGAGCGGGGGCGGGAGCGGTGCGCGGCCTGAGCGCCAGAGACGACGACGGCACCACCGGCAGGTTGGGGGCGGCGAGCACCGCGGCGATGGGTGTGCTCGCCGCCTTCGGCCTGTTCACGGCCGCTTGCTCCACCGGCGGCACGGGCATGCGGGACGAGGGTGCAGCCCGCACCGACCAGGCGACGTCGACGACCGCCCCGACGCCGCCCGCCGGCTCGTCGGCCCTCAAGAAGGTCGACCCGGTCCAGCTGATCAAGAGCGACCCCGAGGTCAGCGACCGCGTCAAGGACGACCTCAAGCCGTGCGTGGCGGACGCGTACCCGGTGGACACGTCGTACGGGAACCTGACCGGCGGCGACCGGCCCGACGTCGTCGTCAACGTGATGACGTGCGAGGACGCCGTGGGCGTGGGGACCTACGTGTACCGCGTGACGGACACGAAGTACGAGAATGTGTTCGCGCTGGAGGAGCCCGCCGTGTACTCCACGATCGACCGCGGCGACCTCGTCCTGACCAAGCAGGTGTACGACGAGGGCGACCCGGTGGCGTACCCGTCCGGCGAGGACGTCATCACGTACCGCTGGGTGGGGAACAGGTTCAGCGAGCACGACCGGGTGCACAACGACTACAGCAAGGCGATCGGCGACGGCGGCATCGACGGCTCCGCGCCGACCTCGCCCCCCGAGAACTGACGCACGACGGAACACGACAACCGAGGACTGAGAGAGCGCGGGATGGCCGAGACCCATGTCCTGTTCGTCGAGGACGACGACGTCATCCGTGAGGCCACGCAGCTCGCCCTGGAGCGCGACGGCTTCACGGTGACCGCCATGCCGGACGGCCTGTCCGGGCTGGAGTCGTTCCGTGCGCAGCGGCCGGACATCGCGCTGCTCGACGTCATGCTGCCCGGCATGGACGGCGTGAGCCTGTGCCGGCGGATCCGCGACGAGTCGACCGTCCCGGTGATCATGCTGTCGGCGCGGGCCGACTCGATCGACGTGGTGCTCGGCCTGGAGGCGGGTGCCGACGACTACGTGACCAAGCCGTTCGACGGGGCGGTGCTGATGGCGCGGATCCGGGCGGTGCTGCGCCGCTTCGGGCACGCGAGCGGGGCGGGCGGCACGGGCGACGGCGCGCAGCAGGGCGGGCCGGACGGCGGCGCGCTGTCCTTCGGGGACCTGGAGATCGACACCGAGGGCATGGAAGTGCGCAGGGGCGGCGCGCCGGTGGCGCTCACGCCGACGGAGATGCGGCTGCTGCTGGAGTTCTCGTCGGCGCCGGGGACCGTGCTCTCGCGCGACAAGCTGCTGGAGCGCGTGTGGGACTACGGGTGGGGCGGGGACACGCGGGTCGTGGACGTCCACGTGCAGCGGCTGCGGACGAAGATCGGCCAGGACCGGATCGAGACGGTCCGGGGCTTCGGCTACAAGCTCAAGGCATGAAGCGGTCCGCTCCTCGGGAGCGACGCGGCCGGCCGGCCCTGCGCACCGGCGTCCGCTGGAAGATCTCCATCGCCATCGCGGCCGTCGGCGCCCTGATCGCCGCCGCGCTCAGCCTCGTCGTCCACAACGCCGCCCGTGTCTCGATGCTGGAGAACGCGCGTGAGGTGCAGATGGAGCGGCTGCTGTTCGCGCAGCGGCTGTACGAGGGGGGCAAGCCGAAGGGCGAGCCGCGGTTCGGCACGAAGCTCAACGACCCGGCGCTGCCGTCGGAGCTGGACGCGCTGATGCGGGAGCGGCGGCGCGGGACGTACGTGCAGGAGCGGGAGTCCGGGGCGCCCGACGTCTGGGCCGCGGTGCCGCTGGCCAACGGCGATGTGCTGTCGCTGCACACCCGGTTCGCCGACCGCTCCACCACGATCATGAAGGACCTGGACCAGGCGCTGGTCGTGGGCTCGGTGTCGGTGGTCTTCGGCGGGTGCGCGCTCGGCGTGCTGATCGGCGGGCAGCTCTCGCGTCGGCTGCGCAAGGCCGCCACCGCCGCCGGGAAGGTCGCCCAGGGCAACACGGAGGTCCGGGTCCGGGACGCCATCGGCGGTGTCGTACGGGACGAGACGGATGAGCTGGCGCGGGCGGTGGACGCGCTGACCGACGCGCTGGGCGAGCGGATCGAGGCCGAGCGCCGGGTCACCGCCGACATCGCGCACGAGCTGCGCACGCCGGTGACCGGGCTGCTCACCGCGGCGGAGCTGCTGCCGCCGGGACGGCCGAGCGAGCTGGTACGGGACCGGGCGCAGGCGATGCGCACGCTCGTCGAGGACGTGCTGGAGGTGGCGCGGCTCGACAGCGCGTCGGAGCGGGCCGAGCTGCAGGAGATCGCGCTCGGCGAGTTCGTCAGCCGGCGGGTGCGGGTGCTGGACCCGGCGGTGGACGTGCGCGTGGTGCACGAGTCGTGGGTGAACACCGATCCGCGCCGGCTGGAGCGGATCCTGGGCAACCTGCTCGCCAACGCCGCCAAGCACGGCAAGCCGCCGGTCGAGGTCACGGTGGAGGGACGTGTGCTGCGGGTGCGCGACCACGGGCCCGGCTTCCCCGAGGAGTTGCTGCGCGAGGGCCCGAGCCGGTTCCGCACGGGCGCGAGCGACCGCGCGGGCCACGGCCACGGGCTGGGGCTGACGATCGCGGCGGGCCAGGCCCGCGTGCTCGGCGCCCGGCTCACCTTCCGCAACGCCGCCCCGGAAGGCACGGCACCGGGTGCGGGCGGCGCGATCGCGGTGCTCTGGCTCCCGGAGCACGCGCCGACGGCCACGGGCAGCTTCCCGATGATCCAGTTCCCGGACGCCTGAGCCCGGACGCCCGGGCCCGGACGCCGGGCCCGCGCGCCGGCCGACCACACCTGGCACGGCCACCTGAGCCCACACCCCGGCCACACCGCCCGGACGCCCGCACCCGCACCCGCACCCGCCGCGGCTGCCCGGACGCCCGGGCCAGCGCGCCGGCCGCACCTGGCCCGCACCCCCGCACCCGCACCCCGGCCCCGCCCCGGGCCCCGACACCTGAGCCAGCACCCCCGCCCGCGCCCCGGCCCCCCGAGGTCCCGCACACGAAAATGGCCCGGCCGCTGACCGGTTCGCCCCCGGGGGATGTAGGGCAAAGCGGTCGAGCGGCCGGGCGGGGCCGTGGCGTCGGTTCCGTACGGTCGGGCCCGTAGCACCGGGCCCGTACCGTCGGAGCCGTACCGTCGTGCGCCCGGCGTCAGAGCCGTACTGCCCGGCGCACCGTCACGGCCCGGTCCTCTCACCCTCGGGCCCCCTGCCAGCGGGCCCGTGCCGTCAGGCTCGGGTGGGAGCGGGTTTCGGGTCGGCGCCGGTCCGGGCGGAACCGTCGCCGTCGTGCTGGGCCGGCGGAGGGGAGTCCGGACCGGCGTCCTGGCCGGAGCCGGCACCGGAGTCGTCGGGCGCCGCGCCCTTCAGCGGGATCTCCTTGACGAAGAAGGCGACCAGGAAGCTGAGGACCGCGACCCCCGTACCGAGCAGGAAGGCCGCGTGCGTGCCGGAGACCACCGCGTACTGGTACGCCTCACGTGCGGCCTCGGGCAGCTTCGCCAGGCTCGCCGCGTCCAGCTGGGCGGACTGCGCCGTGGCGGCGCCGCCGCCGCGCGCCAGCATCTCCTCCTGCACCCGGTCGGTGAACAGCGCGCCCATGATGGCCACGCCGAAGGACATGCCGAGCGTGCGGAACAGGGTCGCCGAGGACGAGGCGACGCCCATGTCCTTCATCTCGACGCTGCTCTGCGAGACCAGCATGGTCGTCTGCAGCAGGCAGCCCAGGCCAGCACCGAGGATCGCCATGTAGACGGCGGAGGTGACCCGTGTGGTGTCGATGTCCATCTGCGAGAGCAGGAAGAGCCCGACGACCATGAGCGCGCCGCCCAGGATGGGGAACATCCGGTACTTGCCGGTGCTCGTGGTGACGCGGCCGGCGATCAGCGACACCAGCATCATGCCGAGCATCAGGGGCGTGAGCAGCAGACCGGAGTTGGTGGCGGAGGCGCCCTGCACGGCCTGCTGGTACAGCGGCAGGAAGAGGGTGGCGCCGAACATCACGAAGCCGATCAGGAAGCCGAGCACCGACATCACCGAGAAGTTCCGGCTGCGGAAGATGTGCAGCGGCACGATCGGCTCGGCCGCCCGCCGCTCCACGAAGAGGAACCCGGCGAGGGCGGCGACGCCGATCGCGATCAGCTCCATGATCACGGCGGAGTCCCAGTCGTACTCCGTACCGCCCCAGGTGGTGACCAGCACGATGGCGGTGATGCCGACCGTCAGCAGCGCGGCGCCGAGGTAGTCGATGCGCGTCTCGCGGTCGCGTTCCCGCTTCGGCAGGTGCAGGACGGCGGTGACCATCGCGAGCGCGACCGCGCCCAGCGGCAGGTTGATGTAGAAGGACCAGCGCCAGCCCCAGTGGTCGGTGATGGTGCCGCCGACCAGCGGTCCGCCGATCATGGCGAGGGCCATGACGCCGGCCATCATGCCCTGGTACTTGCCGCGTTCCCGCGGCGGGATCAGGTCTCCGATGATCGCCATGACGCCGACCATCAGACCGCCGGCGCCGAGGCCCTGCACGGCCCGGAAGCCGATGAGCTGACCCATGTCCTGGGCCATGCCGCTCAGTGCGGAGCCGATCAGGAAGATCACGATCGAGGTGAGGAAGATGCCCTTGCGGCCGTAGAGGTCGCCGAGCTTGCCCCAGATGGGCGTGGAGGCGGCGGTGGCCAGGGTGTACGAGGTGACCACCCACGACAGGTGCTCCAGGCCGCCGAGCTCGCCGACGATCGTCGGCATCGCCGTACCGATGATCATGTTGTCCAGCATGGCCAGCAGCATCGCGATCATCAGAGCGAGCAGCACCACGCGGACACTGCGGACGCGCGGCTCGTGCGGCGCCTCCTGCGGTCCTATGTCGGACACCGTCATACCAAACTCCACTTACTTGCCGCCCGGCTAGTTCACTACACTGGAGACGGTAGAGGGCTACTAGCCGGGCGTCAAGTAAGTTTTGCTGGGAGAGGACCGATCATGGCCAGAGGCAACACGCGTCAGCGCATCCAGGACGTGGCCATCGAACTCTTCGCCGAGCAGGGCTACGAGAAGACCTCGCTCCGCGAGATCGCGGAGCGCCTGGACGTCACGAAGGCGGCGCTGTACTACCACTTCAAGACCAAGGAAGACATCGTCATCAGCCTCTTCCGGGACCTGACGCGACCGATCGACGAGCTGATCGACTGGGCCGCCGCCCAGCCGCGCACCCTGGAGACCAAGAAGGAGATCCTGCGCCGCTACCACGCGGCACTGCTGGGGGCGGCCCCGCTCTTCCGCTTCATGCAGGAGAACCAGGCCACGGTGCGGGACCTGAGCATCGGCGAGACGTTCAAGAGGCGCATGCTCACGCTGCTCAAGCTCGTGCAGGAGCCGGGGTTCAGCATGACGGACCGGATGCGGTGCACCAGCGCGCTCTTCACCATGCACGCGGGCATGTTCTTCATCCACAACGTCGAAGGCGACCCCGAGGAGAAGCGCGCAGCCGTCCTCGAAGTCGCCATCGATCTGGTGACGCAGGCCCATCAGGCCCGCTCGTAACCCCTCGGGGAGCGTCAGATGGTGACGCCCTCGGAGCGCAGGAACGCCGCCGGGTTGACCGCCGAGCCGTAGTTCGGGGTCGTACGGATCTCGAAGTGCAGGTGGGGGCCGGACGAGTTGCCGGTGTTGCCGGACTTGGCGATGACCTGGCCGGTCTTCACCGCCTTGCCGATGCCCACGTTGATCTTGGACAGGTGGGCGTACTGCGAGTAGGTGCCGTTGGCGTGCTTGATGACGACGGCGTTGCCGTACGCGGGACCGTCGCCGCCGCCGTTCGGGCCGGCCTTCACGACGACACCGGAGTGCGCGGCCTTGACCGGGGTGCCGACCGGCACGGCGAAGTCCTGGCCGGAGTGCTTGTGGGACCACATGGCGCCGCCCTGGTTGAAGGACGCGGTCAGCGTGTAACCGCCGACCGGCTTGACCCAGGAGGACACCGACTTCTTGGCGGCGGCCTTCTTCGCCGCGGCCTTCTCGGCCGCAGCGGCCTTCTTCGCAGCAGCGGCGACCTGGGCGGCCTGGGCGGCCTTCGCCGCCTTCTGGGCGGCCTCGGTCTGGGACTGGGCCTGCGCGGCGACGGCGGCCGCGGTGTCCATGGCGGGCGCCGCCTGCCCCGGGGCGGCGAACGCAGCACCGGCTCCGAACACCATCGTCGCTCCCATGCCGGCGGCAGCGAGGGCGACGGCGGCGTTACGGGCGGGGTTGATGCGCTTCGACATACGGGGAAGACCTCCGGGCAAGAACGGACCCGACGCGAGTGGTTGCGCCGGGCGAGTGCTCATCCTTGGTAACCCGCCCACCCATCTCGCCTCAAACCACCCATCTACGACATGTCGTCGTAGCACTCAGGGTGTGACCTGGACTCTTGACGCCGCCCGTCATCCCAGGGCGCAGGTCCGAAATGTCCTTAGAAAGTAAGGTTTGTCCATCTGGGGGCGCCTCTGGCCTGGGGTTTCTCCGGCCACTTTCCGGGCCTCCCCCGGCGCCGCCCGCCCGCTTCCCCGGCCGACCCCGCCCGGGGCGGGCGTCGCCGCCCCGCGCACTGCACTAATCCGGCTAGTACCGCACAAATCGCCTGTGCGGCTTGTCACGGGCCGGGGCCCCTCCCGGCGCCTCACTCGGGCCGAAGGGAACGGAAGTGCGGGAAACGGAGACTCCGCCGACAGCTCACCCGGGCGACCGGTACACGCCCCTTTTCCCTCCCTCATGCCTCCTTCCCAGCCCCCCGGCCCTCCGCCATGCTCCCCACCATGAGCAGACACGTGATGCGCGTGACCGCCCTCGCCCTCGGCCTCGCCGGACTCCTCGGGGCGAGCAGCCTGCCCGCCGGGGCGGGCCCCTCCGACACCGGCCTCAAAGGGGCCGTCGACACCATCCTCAGCGACCCCCGGCTCGACGGCGGCGCCGCGAGCGTCGTCGTCGCCGACGCCCGGACCGGGGAGACGCTCTACCGGCGCGACGGCGACGACCGGCTGATGCCCGCCTCCAACACCAAGCTCGTGACCTCGGCGGCCGCGATGGAGTTGCTCGGGCCGGGCTACCGCTTCCGTACGGAAGTGCTGTCCACCGCCCGTCCGAAGGGAGGCGTCCTGCACGGGGACCTGTACCTGCGCGGGACGGGCGACCCCACCACCCTCGCCAAGGACTACGACGCGCTGGCCGCCGGGGTCGCAGCCGCGGGGATCCGCCGGGTGACCGGCCGGATCATCGCCGACGACACCCGCTTCGACACCCGGCGGCTGGGCCGTTCCTGGGCCGCCGACGACGAGTCGTCGTACTACGCGGCGCCGATCTCACCGCTCACCCTCGCCCCCGACACCGACTACGACTCCGGCACCGTCGTCGTGGAGGCCGCCCCGGCGGCCGAGGCGGGCGCCGCACCGCGCGTGACCCTCACCCCGGCGACCCGCCACGTCCGCATCGACAACCGCGCCACCACCGTCCCCGCAGGCCTGCCCGGCACCCTGGCGGTCGAGCGCGAGCACGGCACGAACACCATCGTGATCAGCGGCGAGCTGCCCCTCGCCGCCCCCGCCGTCAAGGAGTGGATCAGCGTCCAGGAGCCCACCGGGTACGCCACCGCCGTCTTCGCCGACGCCCTGGCCGCCCGCGGCGTACGCGTCGCCGCCCCGCCCCGCACGGGCGAGCGCACCCCCGCCGCCGCACGGGTCGTGGCCACGCACACCTCCATGCCGCTGCGGGATCTCCTGCGCCCGTTCATGAAGCTGTCGAACAACATGCACGCCGAGGCGCTGACCAAGACCATCGGGTACGAGACGTCCGGCCGCGGGACCTGGAGCGCGGGGCTGGCCGCCATCGGCGCGTACCTGAAGACGCAAGACGTGGAGCCGGACGTGATCCGGCAGGTCGACGGCTCCGGGCTGTCCCGGATGAACCTCTTCCCCGCCGCCCAGCTCGCCCGCCTGCTCCTCGCCGTCCAGGAAGCGCCCTGGTACGACGACTGGTACGCGTCCCTCCCGGTCGCCTGCGGCCCCGACCGCGCCACGGGCGGCACGCTGCGCACCCGGATGTGCGGCACCCCCGCCGCCCTGAACGCCCGCGCCAAGACCGGCTCGCTCACCGGCGCCTCGGCGCTCTCCGGGTACGTCACCGACGCGGGCGGCCGCCGCCTCGTCTACGCGATCGTCCTCAACAACTACCTCGCGGCCTCCGTGAAGGGCATCGAGGACGCGATCGTGGTGACGCTGGCCCGCTCCGACACGGCCGCGGGCACGGTCACCGCGGTGGCTCCGGAGCGCCTGCGGGCGCCGGAGGTGCCCGCAGCCCTCGAATGCTCCTGGCGCAAGCCGGCTACCT
Source organism: Streptomyces sp. NRRL S-118 (assembly GCF_000716335.1). Classification (GTDB taxonomy): domain Bacteria; phylum Actinomycetota; class Actinomycetes; order Streptomycetales; family Streptomycetaceae; genus Streptomyces. The sequence continues at coordinate 31,162 of NZ_KL591017.1, forward strand.
GCTGAGGGCACGGCGAAGGGGCTGCCCCGGACGGGACAGCCCCTTCAGCACGCGGTGTCGCTTACGCGTCCTTCGAGAGGTTCGGGCCGGGGCCGCCGGCCGCCTGCTCGATCGGGGGGACGTCGGGCAGCGCCGACTTCTCCTCGCCGCGGAAGGTGAACTTCTTCTCCTCACCCTCGCCCTCGGTGTCCACGACCACGATGTGACCGGGGCGCAGCTCGCCGAAGAGGATCTTCTCCGACAGCACGTCCTCGATCTCGCGCTGGATCGTCCGGCGCAGCGGCCGGGCGCCCAGGACCGGGTCGTAGCCCTTCTTCGCCAGGAGCTTCTTGGCGTCACCGCTGAGCTCGATGCCCATGTCGCGGTCCTTCAGACGCTCGTCCACCTTGGCGATCATCAGGTCGACGATCTGGATGATGTCTTCCTGGCTGAGCTGGTGGAAGACGACCGTGTCGTCGACGCGGTTGAGGAACTCGGGCCGGAAGTGCTGCTTGAGCTCTTCGTTGACCTTCGCCTTCATCCGCTCGTAACCGGTCTTGACGTCGCCCTGTGCCGCGAAGCCCAGGTTGAAGCCCTTCGAGATGTCCCGGGTCCCGAGGTTGGTCGTCATGATGATGACCGTGTTCTTGAAGTCCACGACCCGGCCCTGGGAGTCGGTCAGGCGACCGTCCTCCAGGATCTGGAGAAGGGAATTGAAGATATCGGGGTGGGCCTTCTCGACCTCGTCGAAGAGGACGACGGAGAACGGCTTGCGGCGCACCTTCTCGGTGAGCTGGCCGCCCTCTTCGTAACCCACGTATCCGGGCGGGGAACCGAAGAGACGGGAAACCGTGTGCTTCTCGCTGAACTCCGACATGTCGAGGGAGATCATCGCGTCCTCGTCGCCGAAGAGGAATTCGGCGAGCGTCTTGGACAGCTCGGTCTTACCGACACCGGACGGGCCGGCGAAGATGAACGAGCCACCGGGGCGCTTCGGGTCCTTCAGACCCGCACGCGTACGCCGGATCGCCTGGGAGAGTGCCTTGATGGCGTCCTTCTGGCCGATGACGCGCTTGTGGAGCTCGTCCTCCATGCGGAGCAGACGCGAGGACTCCTCCTCGGTCAGCTTGAAGACCGGGATGCCGGTCGCGGTCGCCAGGACCTCGGCGATCAGCTCGCCGTCGACCTCGGCGACGACGTCCATGTCGCCGGCCTTCCACTCCTTCTCCCGCTTGGCCTTCGCCGCCAGCAGCTGCTTCTCCTTGTCACGGAGGGAAGCCGCCTTCTCGAAGTCCTGGGAGTCGATCGCGGACTCCTTGTCCCGGCGGACGGCCGCGATCTTCTCGTCGAACTCGCGGAGGTCCGGCGGCGCGGTCATCCGGCGGATGCGCATCCGGGAACCGGCCTCGTCGATCAGGTCGATCGCCTTGTCCGGCAGGAAGCGGTCCGAGATGTACCGGTCGGCCAGGGTGGCGGCCTGGACCAGCGCCTCGTCGGTGATGGAGACCCGGTGGTGGGCCTCGTACCGGTCGCGCAGACCCTTGAGGATCTCGATGGTGTGCGGCAGCGACGGCTCCGCGACCTGGATGGGCTGGAAGCGGCGCTCCAGGGCCGCGTCCTTCTCCAGGTACTTGCGGTACTCGTCGAGCGTCGTGGCACCGATGGTCTGCAGCTCGCCGCGGGCCAGCATCGGCTTGAGGATGCTGGCGGCGTCGATGGCGCCCTCGGCGGCACCCGCACCCACCAGGGTGTGGAGCTCGTCGATGAACAGGATGATGTCGCCGCGGGTGCGGATCTCCTTGAGCACCTTCTTCAGGCGCTCCTCGAAGTCACCGCGGTACCGGGAGCCGGCGACGAGCGCGCCGAGGTCCAGGGTGTAGAGGTGCTTGTCCTTGAGGGTCTCGGGCACCTCGCCCTTGACGATGGCCTGCGCCAGGCCCTCGACGACCGCCGTCTTGCCGACGCCGGGCTCGCCGATGAGGACCGGGTTGTTCTTGGTCCGGCGGGACAGCACCTGCATGACCCGCTCGATCTCCTTCTCGCGCCCGATGACCGGGTCGAGCTTGGACTCACGGGCGGCCTGGGTGAGGTTGCGGCCGAACTGGTCGAGGACCAGGGACGTCGAGGGGGTGCCCTCGGCAGGACCACCGGCGGTGGCGGCTTCCTTGCCCTGGTAGCCGGAGAGCAGCTGGATGACCTGCTGCCGCACCCGGTTGAGATCGGCGCCCAGCTTCACGAGGACCTGGGCGGCGACGCCCTCGCCCTCGCGGATCAGGCCGAGCAGGATGTGCTCGGTGCCGATGTAGTTGTGGCCGAGCTGAAGGGCCTCGCGGAGCGACAGCTCCAGGACCTTCTTGGCACGGGGCGTGAAGGGGATGTGCCCGGACGGGGCCTGCTGGCCCTGGCCGATGATCTCCTCCACCTGCTGGCGGACCGCCTCGAGCGAAATCCCGAGGCTCTCCAGGGCCTTAGCGGCGACACCCTCACCCTCGTGGATAAGGCCCAGGAGGATGTGCTCGGTGCCGATGTAGTTGTGGTTGAGCATCCGGGCTTCTTCCTGAGCCAGGACGACAACCCGCCGCGCGCGGTCGGTGAACCTCTCGAACATCGTTAATCGCTCCTCAGAGCGGTCAGGCAGTAAGGGGTCGGTCCCCTCCCTGTCCTTCCGCAGCTTAGTCCCGCAAGCGGGGACCGCTCATTCCAACTGCCGACACCCGTCTCTGGCCTCCTGACCCGAACGCCGACAAATGCTCCAACCCGATGGTGCGAGACGATGTTCCCGCAGGCCAGGTACTTACCCTCACCGGCAGTACGCCGATGGCGAACGTGAGACGTCCCGGACCTGCGTGTCGCCCCTCCCCACTAGGGATGTCTTACCCGTAAGCACTGACACTCCATGCGGTGAACCCGGGTTCCCTCAGCTAAGGGCGAACACCCTTGCGCACCCCCACACCGCCGGACGTCCCCGGATCGGACACATAGGGTGACGAGCGGCGCACTTTCCGTAACCTCATGGACGGCTCGGAAGTTCCCCGGGTATGGCCATCACCGTCCCGCTCCCGCGCCTGCCGCTCGACGGCGGTGACGCCGCGCGGTGGTACGAGCACGAACTCGGCTGGGCCGCCGCCGACGCGGGCTCCGGCCGGGCGGAGCTGCTGACGGGGTTCCGCTTCGACGTGTTGGAGCTGCCGGTCGCCGCGGGGGACGCCGTACTACGGCGCCTGGGCGGGCACTGGCCCGTCGCCGTCGAGGGTCACCGGATGCACATGCTGGTCGCCGCGGGCGGCGCGGAGGAGCTGCCGGGGCTGCTCGACTGGCTGGAATGGGGCGGGATCGCCCTCGACCTGTCCGCGCGGGGCGCGGGCGGCCGGATCTCCGCCCCGGTTCCCCCAGGATGGAGCGGATCCGGCTCGCCGGGCGCCGCGGTGTGGCTGCGCGCCCCCGTACCGGGGCGCGAGGTGGAGCCGACGCTTCCGGCGCTGCCCGCCCTGGCGGCGGGGCCGGGGCCGGCGGGTGCGGCTCCCGGGGGCAGTGGGGGTGCCCCCTGTCTCGTACGACTCGTGGACACGGCGGCGACGGCGTGCCACCGGGTCCGGCTCCTGAGCGCCCGGGACGCGGCCGCGCTCAGTGGTTGGCGTCCTCGTATGCCTTCTTGATGTCGGCGGGGACGCGGCCCCGGTCGTTCACGTTGTAGCCCTGCTCCTTGGCCCACGCGCGGATCTTCGCGGTGTCGGGGCTGCCGCCGGTGGCGACACGTCCCTTGCCACGGCCGCCCGCGGCCCGGCCACCGGTGCGGCGACCGCTCTTGGTGTACGGCTCGAGCAGGCTGCGGAGCTTGTCGGCATTGGCGGTGGTGAGGTCGATCTCGTACGTCTTGCCGTCCAGAGCGAACGTCACCGTCTCGTCCGCCTCGCCACCGTCGAGGTCGTCAACAAGAAGGACCTGAACCTTCTGTGCCACCGGATTTCCTTTCATCGAAAATGCAGTACGCGGAAAGGAAACCGCTTTTCCCTGGAAAACACAAACCCCCGGGAGAGGTTCGGAACCCCGGGAACGCGGGAAACATACGCGATTCGGACATAGGGATCGCCTTCCGGCGATCGGCCGATCACAGGTGCAGAAGCATCCGGCTGTTGCCCAAGGTGTTGGGCTTCACTCGTTCGAGACCGAGGAACTCGGCGACGCCCTCGTCATAGGAACGCAGGAGCTCGGCGTAGACATCTCCGGCGACCGGCGTCTCACCGATCTCGACGAAGCCGTGCTTCGAGAAGAAGTCCACTTCGAAGGTCAGGCAGAATACCCGGCGGACACCGAGCCAGCGGGCGGTGTCCAGCAACTTGTCCAGCACCAGATGACCGACGCCGGCGCCCTTGAAGTGCGGATCCACCGCGAGAGTGCGCACTTCGGCGAGGTCTTCCCACATCACGTGGAGTGCGCCGCAGCCGACAACCGTGCCGTCCTCGTCGCGTTCCGCGACCCAGAACTCCTGGATGTCCTCGTAAAGCGTGACCGTGGCTTTGTCGAGCAGGATGCCCCGCGAGACGTACGGGTCGACCAGGCGGCGGACGGCGGGCACATCGCTGGTACGGGCCCGCCGGACGGTCACGGTTTTTGCGGCGGGATTGGGCTGCGGGGACGGAAGCTCGGTCGACGACATGGCTGGACGCTATCGTCCGGTCCGGGCCTCGCCGTCGGCACCCTCGGGGTCCGCCGCGGGGCCGGCGCCTTCTCCTCCGGCCTGTTCCTGTTCCGCTCGCGGGGGTTCTCCGCCCCCTTCGCGGGCCTGTTGCCGTGCCCCTTCCCGCATCTCTTCGGGGCTCTCCGCGGAGCCCCCTTCCGGGGTGTCCCGCTGCACGATGCGGATGGCGTCATTCAGCGACTCGCGCTGCTCGGACGACATCATGCCGAAGAAGGCCACGAGAGCGGCGGCCGGGTTGTCGCTCTTCGACCACGCTTCGTTCATCAGTGCGGCCGAGTAGGCGGCGCGGGTGGAGACCGCGGTATATCGATAGGCGCGGCCGGAGACTTCCCTGCGCACCCAGCCCTTCTGATGGAGATTGTCCATTACGGTCATGACGGTGGTGTAGGCGATGGACCGTTCCTGCTGGAGATCCTCCAGGACTTCCCGGACGGTGACCGGCCGGTTCCATTGCCACACACGCGTCATGACGGCGTCTTCGAGCTCTCCCAATTGACGGGGCACGTCGCCACCATAGTGGGGGATGTCGGAATAGCTGGCTATTGACCCATCAAAGGTAACAAAAAGGGCGTACGACGCGTAAGCGGTCGTACGCCCTTGGTGCGGGCGGCTTCAGCCGGCCGTGCCGGGGGTGGCGGAGCCGTCCGCCTGGCGGGTGGCCTCGGCGCGGGAGAGCGCCGCGTCGACGGCCGCGTCCTCCTTGGCCTTGTTGGGGCCGCCCTGGCTCTTGACGATCGTCACGACGAGGCCGATGAAGAAGGCGGCCATCACCACCGGGGGCAGGAGCGCGGATACGTAGTCCATGGCGTCCAGGGTAGCTAGCTCGCCGCCCGCTTCTCGGGCGGGGGCGCCGCGGGTCGCCGGCGCGGCGGGAAGACCTCCGACGGCTTGGGCACCGGGCGCTCGGCCGGCGGCGTGTCCGGCGACGAGGGCCCCGGTTTGGGCTTCGGCGGGTCGGCGGCGGCGCGGCCGCCCGGCAGCGCGAGCAGCCGGGTGCGCGGCCCTGCCGCCGCCGGCCACGCGGGCGGGCCGGTCCGCTGCCCGGCGAGGCGGGCCCGTACGGACTTCTCGGCCAGCACCTGGCAGCGGGCCAGGAGCGCGGCGCCCTGCGCGGTGTGCCGCAGGCCGCGCAGCGCGGCGAGGTCCTCGGGTCGCGGGTCGTAGCCGGTCAGCAGGGCGTCCTGGAGCAGGTCCAGGTACCCGGTGGCGGAGCCGGGCAGGGCGTCCCGGTACCGGGAGAGGTCGGCCAGCAGGAAGGCGCGCAGCCGTCCGGCCTCGCGGACCGCCTCGTCCACGGAGCCGGCGAGGCGGTGGCAGTCCTGGACGACCTCGTCGTCGAGCGGGGTCGGGTGAAGGGCGTGGGCGAGGGCGCGTCGGAGCACACGCAGCTCATCTGCGCCGAACGCCAGGCCGCCGCGGGATCCGTATGGCGTGGGCATGGCCCGACGATACGTGCTTATCGGACAAAATTTGTTTAAGCGATCAATGGTGGGCGCGTTGCCGCGCGGGCCGGACCCGGCACCCCGGCGGCAGCCGCGCCCCCGTCCGCTACATGCGCGAGACGTTGCGCTCGTAGACCAGCCGCAGACCGATGAGGGTGAGCCAGGGCTCGTGCTCGTCGATGGCCTTGGCCTCGCCCAGGACCATCGGGGCCAGGCCGCCCGTGGCGATCACCGTGACCTCGCCGGGGTCGCCGGACGGGCCAACCAGTTCGCGCTTCATGCGCTGGACGACGCCGTCGACCTGGCCGGCGAAGCCGTACACGATGCCGGCCTGCATCGCCTCGACCGTGTTCTTGCCGATCACGCTGCGCGGGCGGGCCAGCTCGATCTTGCGCAGCTGGGCACCGCGCACCCCGAGCGCCTCGACGGAGATCTCGATGCCCGGGGCGATGACGCCGCCCGCGTACTCGCCGCGCGCGCTGACCGCGTCGTACGTCGTCGCCGTACCGAAGTCGACCACGATCGCCGGGCCGCCGTAGAGCTCGACGGCCGCGACCGCGTTGATGATGCGGTCCGCGCCGACCTCCTTGGGGTTGTCCATGAGGATCGGCACGCCCGTCTTGATGCCGGGCTCGACCAGGACGGCCGGGACGTCGCCGTAGTAGCGGCGGGTGACCTCGCGCAGCTCGTGCAGGACGGACGGGACCGTCGAACAGATGGCGATGCCCTCGATGCCGTCGCCGAGCTCGTCGCCGAGCAGCGGGTGCGTGCCCATCAGGCCCTGCATGAGCACGGCCAGCTCGTCGGCGGTGCGGCGGGGGTCCGTGGAGATCCGCCAGTGCTCGACGATCTCCTCGCCGTCGAACAGGCCGAGGACGGTCTGGGTGTTGCCGACGTCGATCGTGAGCAGCATCAGCCCTGATCCGCCTCTCGCAGGTCGAGGCCGATGTCGAGGATCGGGGAGGAGTGCGTCAGGGCGCCCACCGCGAGGTAGTCGACGCCGGTCGCGGCGTACGCGGCCGCGTTCTCCAGGGTCAGCCGGCCGGAGGACTCCAGGGCGGCGCGGCCCGCGACGATCGTGACGGCCTCCTCCGTCTCGGCCGGCGTGAAGTTGTCCAGCAGGATCAGGTCGGCGCCCGCCTCCAGGACCTCGCGGACCTGGTGGAGGGTGTCCACCTCGACCTCGATCGGCACGTCGGGGAACTGCTCGCGCACCGCCTTGAAGGCCTCCGCGACGCCGCCGGCCGCGACCACGTGGTTGTCCTTGACCAGCGCGGCGTCGGACAGCGACATGCGGTGGTTGACCCCGCCGCCGCAGCGCACGGCGTACTTCTCCAGGGCGCGCAGGCCCGGCGTCGTCTTGCGGGTGTCGCGGACCTGCGCCTTGTACCCCTCCAGGGCGTCCGCCCACGCGCGCGTGGCGGTGGCGATGCCGGACAGGCGGCACATGATGTTGAGCGCGCTGCGCTCGCCGGTGAGCAGGTCGCGGGTGCGGGTGGTGACGGACAGCAGCTTCTGGCCCGCCTCGACCCGGTCGCCGTCCTCGGCGTGCCGCTCGACGGCGAACTCCTCCGTGCAGACCACGGACATGATCGCCTCGGCGACGTGGATGCCCGCGACGACGCCCGCCTCCCGGGCGGTGAAGTCGGCGGTGGCCACGGCGTCCGCCGGGACGGTGGCGACGGTCGTCACGTCCACGCCGCCGTCCAGGTCCTCCTCGATCGCGCGGTACGCCACGTCCTCGACGAGTACGGGGTCGAGGCCGGCGTTGACCAGCAGCGCGGCGAGCGCGGGGTCCAGCCCGCACTCGTACACCTCGTCGTCGCCGCCGCAGCCGCAGCCGTCACCGCATCCGCCACCGGACTGGTCGGCCGGTGCGGTGATGTTGATCAGGGGGACGTCCACGGGCTCCGGACGTTCTTCGGGCGTGCTCACGGTTACGGCTCCTGGGGGGCGTCGGCGACGGTCGGGGGGAAGTCTTGGCTGTCGGTGGGGCGGACGTCCAGAGTCCGGTCGGGACGCAGCCGTACGACGAGGTGGCGCCGCCAGGCCGCGTCGTCGCGGTCGGGGTGGTCCTCGCGCCAGTGGCAGCCGCGGGTCTCCTCGCGGCGGCGGGCGGCGGTGACGAGGACGCGGGCGACGCACAGCAGGTTGGTGGTCTCCCAGGACTCGACGCCGGGCTCGGCGGCCTTGCCGTCCTCACCCGCGACCGCGGTCGCGTGCACGGCTTCGAGCTGCTCGGCGGCCTCGGCGAGGCTGGTCGCGGAACGCAGGACGCCGGCGCCGTGCGTCATCACGTGCTGGATGTGCGTACGGGAGGCGGGGTCCAGCAGCGGCAGGACGCTGGGGGCGGGGTGCGGCGCGGGGGCGCCGGCCTCGCGGGGGGTGTGCGCGGCGATGTCGTCGGCGATGCGCTCGGCGAAGACCAGCCCCTCCAGGAGCGAGTTCGACGCGAGGCGGTTGGCGCCGTGGACGCCGGTGCAGGCCACCTCGCCGCAGGCGTACAGGCCGGGCACCGTCGTACGGCCGTGCAGATCGGTGCGGACGCCGCCGGAGGCGTAGTGCGCCGCCGGGGCGACCGGGATCGGCTCGGTCACCGGGTCGATGCCGTGGGCGCGGCAGGCGGCGAGGATCGTCGGGAAGCGCGACGCCCACATCGCGGCGCCGAAGTGCCGGGCGTCGAGGTACATGTGGCGGGCGCCCTGCTCCCGCATGCGGCGCATGATGCCCTTGGCGACGATGTCGCGGGGGGCGAGCTCGGCCAGCTCGTGCTGACCGGTCATGAAGCGGACGCCGTCCGCGTCGACCAGGTGGGCGCCCTCGCCGCGGACCGCCTCGGAGACCAGCGGCTGCTGGCCCTCCGCGTCGGGGCCGAGGAACAGCACGGTCGGGTGGAACTGGACGAACTCCAGGTCGCTGACCTCCGCGCCGGCGCGCAGCGCGAGCGCGACGCCGTCGCCGGTGGAGACCGCGGGGTTGGTGGTGGCGGAGAAGACCTGGCCCATGCCGCCGGTGGCGAGGACGACCGCGGGCGCGTGGACGGCGCCGACGCCGTCGTGCTGGCCCTCGCCCATGACGTGCAGCGTCACGCCCGCCGTACGGCCGTCGGCGTCGGTGAGGAGGTCCAGCACCAGGGCGTTCTCGATGGTGCGCACGCCGCGGTCCCGGACCGCGTCGACCAGGGCGCGGGAGATCTCGGCGCCCGTGGCGTCGCCGCCCGCGTGGGCGATGCGGCGGCGGTGGTGTCCGCCCTCGCGGGTCAGCTCGATGGTGCCGGCGTCGTCGGTGTCGAACCGGGCACCGGTGTCGATCAGGCGGCGGACCGCGTCCGGGCCCTCGGTGACCAGGGTGCGGACGGCCTCCTCGTCGCACAGCCCGGCGCCCGCGACCAGCGTGTCGTCGAGGTGCTGCTCGGGCGTGTCCCCCTCGCCGAGCGCCGCGGCGATGCCGCCCTGGGCCCAGCGCGTGGAGCCGTCGTCCAGGCGGGCCTTGGTGACGACGACCGTACGCAGCCCGGCGGCCGCGGTGCGCAGGGCGGCGGTCAGACCGGCGACGCCGGAGCCGACCACGACGACGTCGGCGTCGATGGCCCAGCCGGGGGCGGGGGCCTGGAGGCGTATGCCGGTCATGCGGGCGCTCCGAAGGTGAGGGGAAGGTTGTCGATGAGCCGGGTGGTGCCGACCTTCGCGGCGACCGCGAGGATCGCCTCACCGGCGTGGTCGTCGGGCACCTCGGTGAAGTCGGCCGGGTTTACCAGGGCCAGGTAGTCGAGGACGAGGGGCGGATTCTGCTTGGCCGCCTCGTCGAGTACCGCGCGGGCCGCCGCCCGAACCGCGTCCGCGCCACCGGGGCCGGCCGCGGCCACCGCGTGGGCGTCGGCCGCGGCGCGGGACTCGCCCAGCTTGGACAGCGCCTCGGCTCGGCTCTCGGAGGCGGGCAGGGTCGCGGCGCGGGCCCGCAGCGCCGCCTGCGCGGCGAGCCGGTCGCGGGCGGCGAACAGGGCCGCGGACAGGGCGAGGGCGGTACGGCGCTCGCCCGGCGACAGGTAGCGGTTGCGGCTGGAGAGCGCGAGGCCGTCGGGCTCGCGGACCGTCGGCACGCCGACGATCTCGACCGGGAAGTTCAGGTCGCGGGCCATGCGGCGGATCAGGGCGAGCTGCTGGGCGTCCTTCTGCCCGAAGAACGCCACATCGGGGCGGGTGAGGTGGAGCAGCTTGGCGACGACGGTGAGCATGCCGTCGAAGTGGCCGGGGCGGGAGGCGCCCTCGAGGCGCTCCCCCATGGGGCCGGCGGCGATCCGGACCTGGGGCTCCCCGCCGGGGTAGACCTCCGCCACGGAGGGCGCGAAGACGGCGTCGGCGCCGGCGCGCTCGGCGGTCTTGAGGTCGGCCTCCAGGGTGCGGGGATACCGGTCGAGGTCCTCGCCCGCGCCGAACTGGAGCGGGTTGACGAAGACGGTGACCAGCACGTAGCCCTTCCTGCCGACGTGCGCACGGGCCGCGCGGACGAGTGCGGCGTGGCCTTCGTGGAGGGCGCCCATGGTCATGACGACCGCGGTGCGGCCGCGGGGCGCGAAGTGCCCCAGGGCGTAGTCCAGCTCGTCGCACGTCTCGATCAGCTCGAACTCGGGGCTCATCGGTTGCTGTCTCCTTCCGCGCCGGGGCCGCCGTCGGCTCCGGCGGAGCCGTCCGCGAGGACGCCGAGCAGGTCCTCCGCGAGTTCCGCCTTGAGGACGCCGTGGGCGAGGGCGCGGTCCGCGGTCGTACGGGCCATGGCGAGGTACCCGGCGACGCAGGCCGGGGCGTGCTTGCGCAGCTCGGCGACGTGCGCGGCGACCGTGCCGGCGTCGCCGCGCGCGACGGGGCCGGTCAGGGCGGCGTCACCGGAGCGCAGGGCGTTGTCGAGGGCGGCGCCCAGCAGCGGGCCGAGCATCCGGTCGGGGGCGCCGACCCCCGCCGTGCGGAGCAGCTCCATGGACTGTGCCACCAGGGTGACCAGGTAGTTCGCGCCGAGGGCCAGGGCGGCGTGGTAGAGCGGGCGGGCCTCCTCGGCGATCCACTCGGGCTCGCCGCCCATCTCGATGACCAGCGCCTCGGCGGCGAGGCGCAGCTCCTCGGGGGCGGTGACGCCGAAGGAGCAGCCGGCCAGCCGCTGCACGTCGACGGGCGTGCCGGTGAAGGTCATGACGGGGTGCAGGGCGAGCGGCAGCGCGCCGGCGCGGCGGGCCGGGTCCAGCACGGCCGTGCCGTACCGCCCGGAGGTGTGCACCAGGAGCTGTCCGGGGCGTACGGCTCCGGTCTCCGCGAGGCCCTGGACGAGGCCGGGCAGGACGTCGTCGGGGACGGTGAGCAGGACGAGCTCGGCGCGCTCCAGCACCTGGGCGGGTGGTACGAGCGGCACGCCGGGCAGAAGCTCGGCGGCGCGCCGCACGGACGCGTCGGACACGCCGGAGACGGCGACCGGGTGGTGCCCGGCGAGCTGCAGGGACGCGGCGAGGGCGGGTCCGACCCGGCCGGCGCCGACGACGCCGACGGTGAGCCGGGCGGGGCGGGGTGGTGATGCGTTCACGCGGGCGACGGCCTTCCGTTCCAGTCCGCGGGGGGTACCGGACGATTTCTGGTCATGCTACGCCAGCGTTTCGCTCCGCTGGCCGACTGTCCACAGGGGGTGACTGCCGGTGTGATGATCGGACGATGAGCGACGCGCGTGACGACGAGACCGACGGCAGGCACGAGGGCTGGGACGGCGTCCGGCAGGGGGACCGGGACGGTGTCCGGGACGAGGACGGGGGCGACGACAGGGGTGAAGACCGGGAGGGCGCCCGGGACGACGACCGGAGCGAGGGCCGTGACGAGGACCGGCGCGACGAGGGGGGCGACGTGCGGGACGACGACCATGGCGGCGGGCGGAGCGGCATGAGTGCCGCGAAGGCACGCAGGGTGGCCGCGTGGCGGGCCTCCGGGAAGGTGCTGTGGCGCTCGCCCGCCGAGCCGACGCTGGGCGAACGGCTGACCGCGCTCGCGCGGGACGCCGGGGCCGTCCACGACCTCACCGACCGGGCGGACATGTACGGCGACGGCGTCGTCGAGGCGCTGGAGCGGCGGGTGGCCGGGCTGCTGGGCTTCCCGGCCGCGGCGTTCTTCCCCAGCGGGACCATGGCCCAGCAGGTCGCCCTGCGGTGCTGGGCGGGGCGCACGGGCAACCCGCTCGTGGCCCTGCACCCGCAGTCCCATCCGGTGCAGCACGAGCGCGACGCGCTGTCCGTGGTGAGCGGGCTGCGGACGGTCCACGCGACGCAGGCGCCCCGGCTGCCCACCGCCGACGAGGTCCGGGGCCTGGACGAGCCTTTCGGCACGCTGATGCTGGAGCTGCCGCTGCGCGAGGCCGGGTTCGTCCTGCCGTCCTGGGAGGAGCTGGTGGACGTGGTGGACGCGGCGCGCGAACGGGATGCGGTGGTGCACGTCGACGGCGCGAGGCTCTGGGAATGCGCCCCCTGGTTCGGGCGCGAACTGCCCGAGATCGCGGGCCTGGCGGACAGCGTGTACGTCTCCTTCTACAAGTCCCTCGGCGGCCTGTCCGGCGCGGCGCTGGCCGGTCCCGAGGAGCTGGTCGAGGAGGCACGGGCGTGGCGGCACCGCTACGGGGGCCAGGTCTTCCAGCAGTTCCCGGCGGCGCTGGCGGCCCTGCTGGGCCTGGAGCGGGAGCTGCCGCGGCTGCCGTCGTACGCGGCCCACGCGCGCGTGGTGGCGGCCGCGCTGCGGGACGGCCTGGCGGAGACGGCCCCCTGGTTCCGGGTGCACCCCGATCCCCCGCACACGCACCAGTTCACGGTCTGGCTGCCGTACGAGGCGGACGTCCTGACGGAGGCCGCCGTCCGCCAGGCCGAGGACACGGGCGTCACGCTCTTCCGCACCTGGTTCGCCCCCGGTCCCGCGGGCCCGCCGGGCGTCGCCGTCACGGAGGTCTCGGTCACCGCCCCGGGGCTGGAGTGGTCGCGGGAGGACGTGGTGGAGGCGGTACGGGACTTCATGGCCCGCGTGACCGGCGGGCGCGCCGGCCGGGACGGGGGCCTGTCCCCGGCGCAGCACGCCTAGGACGGCACTCCGCCCCGCGGGCGTGCGGCGCGGACCGGGACACCCCGCAGCACCTTCAGCAGGCGGCGGTGGTCCCGGACCGACCGCAGCGCGCGCCAGTCGTGGGCGCCCGGCTGCGGTGGCGGCGGGGTGCCGTGCTGCGCCGAGCGGTAGCTGTCGAGGAGGTGCTGGTGAAAGGCGTTCATGTCCTCCAGGGTCGGCGCACCGGCCCGCCCGGGCGCGCCGATTGACGGGGGACGTCAAATGACGGGAGGCCCGGCGCCTTACCCCGCACCATGGGGGCGTGAGCGTAAGCATCGACATCACCGGACTGCCGCCCGAGCGCATCGTCTTCGAGACCTCGCCCCTCGCCGAGCTGGGCGTGGCGTTGCACGCCCTGTCGGAGCCGGGGCACCACCCCGGGCTGCACGGCTGGGCCACCGCCACCGCCGCCGCGCTCAAGCCGGATCTCGCCGACCGGCTGCTGGAGGCGGACTTCCTGTGGACGACGACGTTCTCGGACGTCCTGACGCCGTTCGCCGGCATCCGCGGCGGCGACGGCCGCACCGGAGCGACGCTCGCCGAGGAGCTGGACCTGCTCGACCGGCTCGACGAGGACCGGTTCATGGCGGCCGCCCTGGAGTTCACCTGCTCCGCGCAGTACGCGGTCGGCGGGCCCGTGCGCCCCGAGCGGGCGCTCGAACTCGCGGCCAACCGCGGGCCCCGGCAGCTGGACTTCACCCGCCGCCTGCTCAGCGATCCCGTCGGGGTACGGGCCTGGCTGCGCCGGCTCTTCGAGGACTGCGACCGGGCGTTCTTCGCCGACACCTGGCGGCGCGTCCAGCCCGCGCTCGCCGCGGACGCCCGCCACAAGACGGAGCTGCTGCGGCGCAAGGGCCTGTCCGAGGTGCTGCACGCGGTCTCGCCCGCCGTGAGCCTCGACGAGGAGGACGGCCGGCGCCGCATCGCGGTCGACAAGCTGTCGGACGGCCGCACCACCGCGACCGGCAGCGGCGTGACGTTCGTGCCCTCCAGCTTCGGCTGGCCCCATGTGTGGGTGCTGCACGCGCCGGGCTGGCGCCCCGTGGTGCACTACCCGATCGCCGCGCCCGAGCTGCCGGGCCCCGCCTCCGTCGAACTGCTCCACCTGCGCATGGAGGCGCTGGCCCACCCCATGCGGATGCGCCTGTGCCGGCAGCTGGCGCGCGCCGCGTACACCACCAGCGAGCTGGCCGAGTCGTACGGCATCACGCCGCCGGAGGTCTCCCGCCACCTCGCGGTGCTGAAGAAGGCGCAGCTGGTCACCACGCGCCGCCGCGGCCGGTACGTCCTGCACCAGCTGGACGTGGCCGCCGTGGCCCGTATCGGCAGCGACTTCCTGGAGACGGTGCTGCGCTGAGCCGTGTCGCACGGAGCCTGCCGGGCGCGCGGCCTGTTCCGCACGACAGGCTCTGGACGTACGGTCCCCGGGGGTGCGTGGGCCGTCCTCAGTCGAAGCGGATGTGCGACAGGCCCACGCCGATCCGCCGCAGCCGGTGCCGCAGCGGCCCGTCCGTGTCGGGCAGCGGCCGCAGCCCGGCCGCTGCCGCGACCCGGTCCGCGACCTCGGGCACGGTCAGCCGGTCCGTCCGCAGGTGCCGGGCGAACTCCGGGGCGGCCAGCCGCTCCAGACACTCGTCCAGCTTGCGCACCGCGAAGCTCTCCCGCTTCAGCCCGCGCCCCAGGCCCCGCTCCCTCAGCCGCCGCAGCACGGTGCCGCGCTCCGCCAGCAGCGCGAAGTGGTGGACGTCGTGTCCCGCGTCGCGCAGCCGGCCGACCACCTCGGCGAAGTACGCCGGGTGCGTCAGCGTCATCGGCACGATGACCGGCCCGTCATCGTGGCGCCGCAGCACCAGGTCGAGGACCTCGTACACACCCTGCCGCCAGGCGGCCAGGTCCTGGAAGTCCCCGCGCAGCGGCTTCGGGGTCATGCGGTGCAGGCCGAAGCCGACGTGCTCGGGGTCGCAGACGACCGCTCCCGGCAGGCGGCGCCGCAGCTCGTACGCCGTCTGCGTCTTGCCTCCCCCGTACGGGCCGTTGAGCCAGAGCAGCATCCCGCTCACTTCCCGCCGCCTCCGGCCCGCACCAGGCCCGTCTCGTACGCGAGGACCACCACCTGCACCCGGTCCCGCAGCGCGAGCTTGGTGAGGATGCGGCCGACATGGGTCTTGACGGTGGCCTCGGACAGCACCAGCCGGGTCGCGATCTCGCCGTTCGACAGGCCCTGCGCGACGAGCATCATCACCTCGCGCTCGCGCTCCGTCAGTTTCTCCAGGGTCGTGTTGCGCGGCTCCGCGCTCGTGGACGGCAGCATCGGGGCGAAGCGGTCCAGCAGCCGCCGGGTCGTGGACGGCGCGACGACCGCGTCACCGCTGTGGACCGACCGGATGGCGGTGAGCAGTTCCCCCGGAGGCACGTCCTTGAGCATGAAGCCGCTCGCGCCCGCCTTCAGCCCGGAGAAGGCGTACTCGTCCAGGTCGAACGTGGTGAGGATGAGGACCTTCGGGGCGCCGGGCTCGCCGCAGATGCGGCGGGTCGCCTCCACGCCGTCGAGGCGCGGCATGCGGACGTCCATCAGCACGACGTCCACCGCGGTGGAGCGCAGGACCTCGATGGCCTCGGCCCCGTCGCCCGCCTCCGCGACGACCTCCATGTCCGGCTGGGCGGCGAGCACCATGCGGAAGCCGGTGCGCAGCAGCACCTGGTCGTCGACGAGCATCACACGGATCGACATGCGGTTCCTTCGGGATACGGGTCAGTGAGCGGGCTTGAGGGGGAGCAGGGCGCTGATCCGGAAGCCGCCGCCCGGCCGCGGCCCGGCATCCAGGGTGCCGCCGACCATACCGACGCGCTCGCGCATTCCGATCAGGCCGTGGCCCCGCCCGTCCGCGCCGCCGTCCTGGTACAGCTCCTGCGTCGCGCCGCGGCCGTCGTCCTCGACCAGCAGGCCCAGGCCGTCGTCGAAGTACACCAGCCGCACGCTCGCCCCGACGTCCGGGCCGCCGTGCTTGCGGGTGTTGGTCAGGGCCTCCTGGACGATGCGGTACGCGGTGAGCTCGACACCGCTCGGCAGCGGGCGCGGGGTGCCCTCGATCCGGAAGTCCACGGCCAGGCCCGCGGTGCGGACCTGTTCGACGAGCTCGCCGATCTGCTGGACGTCCGGCTGCGGTACGTAGTCCTCGGAGTCCTGCGGCTCGCCGGTGCGCAGGATGCCGAGGAGCCGCCGCATCTCGGCGAGGGCCTGGCGGCCGGTGGTGGAGATGGTCTCCAGCGCCTGCTTGGCCTGCTCGGGCGAGCTGTCGAGGACGTAGGCGGCGCCGTCGGCCTGGACGACCATCACGGAGACGTTGTGGGCCACCACGTCGTGCAGCTCGCGCGCGATCCGGGCCCGCTCGGCGGCGACGGCCACCTTGGCCTGCGCCTCGCGCTCCTTCTCCAGGCGCGTGGCGCGCTCCTCCAGCTGCGCGAAGTAGGCGCGGCGCGTGCGCATGGAGTCGCCGAGCACCCAGGCGAGGACGAACGGCACGGTCATCACGACGGTGAAGAAGATCCGCCCGGCCGTCGACACCTCCTCGGCCGGCCAGCGCACCTGCGACAGCGGTGCCGCGGCCACGCCGCCGAGCAGCGCGAGGCGGGAGGCCCAGCGGGCGCCGTCGCCGTGGGCGGCCACCGTGTAGATGACGACCAGCATGGCGAAGTCGGCCGGGTTCGTCTGGATGTCGAGCGCCAGCTGCGCCACCCCGAGGCCGGCGACGAGCAGCAGCGTCTTCTCGGGCGAGCGGCGGCGCAGCGCCACGGCCAGGCAGAGCAGCAGGACGATGCCGGCCGCCGCCGCTCGGGGGTCGGCACCGACGGGTTCGTTGGCCACCCACAGCATGGAGAAACCCAGGAGCATCACGGCCCAGAAGCTGTCGACGCCCGTGGGGTGCCTGCGGATGAAGTCGTAGAGGCGCTGCACGTAACCCAGCGTAGGGAAACGGACAGGTGCAGGGGTCAACCGGAGGTCCCATCCGCAACGAAAGGGCCTACTCCCCAAGGTGGAGACTGGTGCCCGTGACGGATGAGACGTGTCAATGGCGTGGTTGGCGTGCGGCCACGGAGTCCGCTCTGTACGGGCCCGACGGCTTCTACCTGCGGCCCGAGGGGCCGGCGGGGCACTTCCGCACGTCCGTGCACGCCTCGCCGCTCTTCGCCGCGGCGGTGGCCCGGCTGCTCGCGCGGGTCGCGGAGGAGCTGGGGACGGACGAGGTGGACCTGGTCGACGTGGGAGCGGGGCGGGGCGAGCTGCTCGCGGGCGTGCTGGCGGCGGCACCCGCCGGTCTGCGGGTACGGGCGCACGCCGTCGAGCGGGCCGCCCGGCCGGCGGGGCTGGACCCGCAGATCTCCTGGGCGGAGCGGCTCCCGGCCGGGGTGCGCGGGGTGTTGTTCGCCAACGAGTGGCTGGACAACGTCCCGGTGGACGTGGCCGAGGCCGACGGGTCGGGCACGCCCCGGTACGTCGAGGTGGCACCCGACGGCACCGAGCGGCTGGGCGCACCGGTGGCAGGGGCCGACGCGCGGTGGCTGGCGCGCTGGTGGCCGCTGCGGGAGCCGGGCGAGCGTGCCGAGATCGGCCGGCCCCGCGACGCGGCGTGGGCCGGCGCGGTGGGCTCCCTCTCCGCGGGGCTGGCGGTGGCGGTCGACTACGCCCACGCGGCGGGGGCGCGGCCGCCCTTCGGCACGCTGACCGGCTTCCGCGCGGGGCGCGAGGTGCCCCCGGTGCCGGACGGCACCTGCGACATCACGGCCCACGTGGCCCTGGACGCCTGCGCGGCCGCGGGCGCGCCCGTGGCGGCGGGTGCCGCGGGTGCCGCGGGGCCGGCCGCGGGCACGGATCGCGGGGCCGAGCTGGTCACGCAACGGGAGGCGCTGCGGCGGCTCGGGATCACGGGGGCACGGCCGCCCCTGGAGACGGCGCGGACCGATCCCGCCGGCTACGTACGGGCTCTGGCCGCCGCCGGCGAGGCCGCCGAGCTGACGGCGCGCGGCGGGCTCGGGGACTTCACCTGGCTGCTCCAGCCCGTGCCCGGCGAGGGATACTGTCCGCCATGACGGACAGGACGCAGCCCAGGCAGACCACGGTCGGCATCGGCGGTGCGGCGGAGAGCACCGACATGGTGCTGAACATCGGCCCCCAGCACCCCTCCACCCACGGCGTGCTGCGCCTGCGCCTGGTCCTCGACGGCGAGCTGATCCAGCACGCCGAGCCGGTCGTCGGCTACATGCACCGCGGCGCGGAGAAGCTCTTCGAGGCGCGCGACTACCGCCAGATCATCATGCTGGCCAACCGTCACGACTGGCTGTCCGCGTTCTCCAACGAGCTCGGTGTGGTGATGGCCGTCGAGCGGATGCTCGGCATGGAGGTCCCGGAGCGTGCCGTCTGGACGCGCACGCTGCTCGCCGAGCTGAACCGGGTGCTGAACCATCTGATGTTCCTCGGCTCGTACCCTCTCGAACTGGGCGGTATCACCCCGATCTTCCACGCCTTCCGCGAGCGGGAGGACCTCCAGCACGTCATGGAGGAGATTTCCGGCGGCCGGATGCACTACATGTTCAACCGGGTCGGCGGCCTCAAGGAGGACCTGCCGGCCGGCTGGCTCGGCCGGGCCCGGAACGCGGTCGCCGAGGTCCGCTCCCGGATGGACGTCTACGACCGGCTCGTCCTCGGCAACGAGATCTTCCGCGGCCGCACCCGGGGCGTCGGCGTGCTGTCGCCGGAGATCGTGCACGCGTACGGCGTCAGCGGTCCCATCGCCCGCGCCTCGGGCGTCGACTTCGACCTGCGCCGCGACGAGCCGTACCTGGCGTACGGCGAGCTCCAGGACACCCTGGAGGTCGTCACCCGCACGGACGGCGACTGCCTGGCGCGCTTCGAGTGCCTGCTGGGGCAGACGCACAACTCGCTGGACCTCGCGGACGCCTGCCTGGACCGGATCGCCGAGCTGCCGCCCGGTCCGATCAACCAGCGGTTGCCGAAGGTCCTCAAGGCGCCGGAGGGCCACACGTACGCCTGGACCGAGAACCCGCTCGGGCTCAACGGCTACTACCTGGTCTCCAAGGGCGACAAGACCCCGTACCGCCTCAAGCTGCGCTCGGCGTCGTACAACAACATCCAGGCGCTGGTCGAGCTGCTGCCGGGCACGCTGGTGGCGGACATGGTGGCGATCCTGGGGTCGTTCTTCTTCGTCGTGGGCGACATCGACAAGTGACGCCGGCCCCGGACGGGGCACGACCTGCGGAGTGTCCGCGCAGCGGCGTCGTCCGCCCGCGGGGCTCGGCCGCCGGGCGGACGGGACGTCGCGGACACCACTCCCCGATCCGGCCTGGTCCGAACGACAGACCCTAGGACACGGCGTCGCGCCGCAGCTCCACCACGTCGAGCTGCTCGGTCTCGTCGTGCGCCGTCAGGTCGATGACCTTGCCGACCGCGTTCTCCTCCCTGCGCCGTACCGCGAGGGCCTCCTCGCCCACGACGTCCGCCAGGTCCTCGTGCTGCACGGCCTCGATGGCGGCGGGACTCTTCTGCGTCTGCGTACCGAAGAAGTCGAAGCCGCCCTGCAGGCGGGGGGCCGGGCGGCGCTGCGCGGCGCGCGGCACCACCGCGGCCGCCGCCGGGACCGTGCGCATCGCGGAGACGCCGTGGACGGAGGGGGCGGCGGACGACGGGTGGCCCTGCGGCTGCCCGGCGGCCGCCGCGTGCTTCCCCTGCGGCTCGTCGGCCTCCGCTTCCCTGGCCCGCTCGGCCAGGTCGCGGCGGCGTGCCTCCTCGGCGGTGCGCTTCGCCTCCTGCACGGCGGCGTTGCGCGTGAGGTCGTCCAGGGCCTTGGCGGCCTGGAGGTAGGCGGCCGCGGTGGGGGTGGATCCGGCGGCGGGCAGCTGCTTGGCGGGGACGGCGGCCTCCAGGGCGAGCTGCCGGCGGCCCTCCAGGGCGCTGGCGCGCTCGGTCTCGGCGGTGGCGTACCGGCGCAGCAGCTCGGCGTGCTCGTTGCGCAGCCCGGCCAGCTCGACGCGCTTGGCGCGCAGCTTGGCCTCCAGCTTGGTGCGCAGCTCGCGCGACTCCTCCAGGTCGGTCTCCAGCTCGGCTATCCGCTCCTCCGTGCGCCACTGGTCGCCCGCCCGGGCCCGCGTGAGCTCGGCGACGCGACGGCCTGCCGCACGGTCCCAACTGCGCATGAGCACGGCGCCGGTGACGGCGGCCGCCGCGGCGGCCGCGACCAGCAGGCGCAGCACCAGGGGATCCGCGAGGAGCCAGGCGCCTCCGGCACAGAGAACCGGCGCTCCGGCGACCGCCGACGGCGGCAGGAGCCTGTGCAGAGGCGGGGAATGGCGGTGGCGTCCACGTGGCATGGCCTGAAATTTACCGTGCGTAGACGCTGTTTGGGGCATCGGCCCGGCAATGTTTTGCCAGTCTTCGACCGGCGGTTCCCGCCGGGCCGGTCCGCTCTTCTCCCCGTCCCCGTTACCCGCCGATCAACCCCTTGGCCTCCAGGTAAGCCTTCGCCACGTCCGCCGGCTTTGCCCTCTCGGCGTCCACCTTCCTGTTCAGGTCGATCAGATCGTCGGTCGTGAGGACTTTGGTGATCTTGCCGAGCGCGGTGGCTATCTCCGCCGATCCGGCATCCTTCGCATTGACGACCGGCAGCACATTGTCTGCGTTCTGGAGCTTCTTGTCGTCGGCCAGCAGCACCAGCCCGAACTGGTCGAGCGTGGCATCGGTCGTGGTCGTCAGCACCAGCTGGTCGATGCCGTCCTTGACCGCCTGCTTGGCCTGCGGCGTACCGACCCCCTTGGGGTCGATGCCCGTCACGTCGATTCCGTACGTCTTCTTCAGCCCCGGCGCGCAGAACGGCCGGATCTCGCACTCGTCGCCCGCCGCGATCTTCACCTTCAGCTTGGCGGCGCCGAGGTCGGAAAGGGACTTCAGCTTGTTCTTCGCGGCGAATTCCTCCGTCACGGCGAACGCGTTCTGATCCACCGCTGCACCGGCCGGGAGCACCTTCAGTCCGCGCGGTGCCGCGAGCTTCTCCAGTGCAGCGACGGTGGCGCCGGCATCGCTCGAGGCGACGGGCTTCTCCTCCGGCGCCTTCGGTCCGTTCACCTTCGCGTTGAGGAATTCCGCAAGCGTAGCCGCGTATTCCGGAACGACGTCGATCTCGCCCTTCTCCAGGGACGGTTCGTACAGTTCCCGGTTCTCCACCGTCTTGATGGAGGTGGTGTACCCGGCATCCGTCAGCACCTGGGCGTACAGCTCTGCCAGCACGTTGGCCTCGGTGAAGCCGGCCGAGCCGACGACCAGGGTGCCCTTGGCACCGCCGCCGGACGACGCGGTGTCCGCGCCGCCCTTCTTCTCCAGGCTGTCGCCGCCGCATGCGACGAGCCCGCCGCCCAGCGCCACCACGGCCAGCGCCACACCCGCCCTGCGCGAGGTCCTGCTCATCACGTTCTCCGTCCGGATGTCGATACTTCCTTCCGCCGCGTCGGGTCGAACACCCGGCCGGCGAGCACCAGCAGACCCTCGACCGCCAGGGCGAGCCCCCCGACGATCAGCGCCCCCGCGACCACCTGCGCGGTGTTGTACGTGTTGAAACCCGCGGTGATGATCCGGCCGAGCCCGCCCTGTCCCGCCATCGCGGCGAGCGTCGCGGTGGCGATCACCTGGACGGTCGCCGACCGCAGCCCGGTCATCACCATCGGGTAGGCCAGGGGGAGTTCGACCTTCCGGAACAGCTGCCCGCCGGACATCCCCATGCCGCGCGCCGCCTCGACCACCGCCCGGTCGACCTCCCGCATCCCGAGGTACGCGTTGGTGAGCAGCGGAGGCACCGCGAACAGCACCAGGGCGACGATCACCGGCAGGTCGCCGTGGCGCCCGAGAGGAGTGAGGGTGAGCAGGACGAGCACCGCCAGGGTGGGCACCGCCCGGCCCACGTTGGAGAGGTTCACGGCGAGCGCGCCGCCCTTGCCGATGTGCCCCAGCCAGAGCGCCAGGGGCAGCGCGACGAGGCACGAGATCAGCAGGCAGACACCGCTGAACCACACGTGCTCGCCGAGCCGGTGCCACACTCCGCTCTCGCCCTGCCAGTTGGCCCCGGTCGTCAGCCAGGTCCAGGCGTCGGTCACCGCACCCATCGCTCAGCCCGCCCCGCCCGCCCGTGCCGGTATGCGCGTCCACGGGGTCAGCAGCCGCTGCACGCCGAGCAGCAGCAGATCCGCCGCCATCGCCAGCAGCACGCACAGCACCGACGCCGTGAGCACCTGCGCCTTGAAGAAACTCTTCAGCCCGCTCGTGATGAGCGTGCCGAGCCCGCCGTGGTCGACGAGCGCACCGACCGTCGTCAGGGCGATCGTCGACACCGTCGCCATCCGCACGCCCGCCATCACGGCCGGCAGTGCCAGCGGCAGTTCGACCTCCCACAGCAGCCGCCCGCGCCCGTACCCCATGCCGTACGCGGCCTCCCGCGCCTCCTCGGGCACCGCCGCGAGCCCCGCCAGGATGTTCCGTACGAGGATCGTCAGCGAGTACAGCACGAGGCCCGTCACCACCAGGGCCGCCGAGAGCCCGAAGAACGGCAGCAGCAGCGAGAACATGGCCAGCGACGGAACGGTGTAGAGCACGGTCGTCAGTCCCAGCACCGGCCCGGCGAACCGCGGCCGGGTGCGCACCAGCAGGGCCAGCGGGAAGGCCACGGCCAGCCCGATGAGCACCGACACGACCGTGATCCACACGTGCTGGACCGTCGCGTCCGTCAGCTCCTGGGCCCGCGAGCGGACGTACTCCCCGCAGATCCAGTCGTTGGCCGCCAGACAACCCGGCGCCTCGCTCACGCACCCCACCCCCGTTCCACGGCCGCAACCGCTCCTGCGTTCGAGTCACCGACGACCCTATCCCCCGCCACCGACAATCACCGGGGTCCGCCACACCACGGCAACACCGCCTTCACACGGCACCGGCCACAATGGGGAACCATGATCCGATTCGAGCACGTCACGAAGCGGTACCCGGACGGCACGACCGCCGTCGACGACCTGTCGTTCGAGGTCGCCGAGGGCGAACTCGTCACGCTCGTCGGACCGTCCGGCTGCGGCAAGACCACCACGATGAAGATGGTCAACCGGCTCGTCGAACCGACCTCGGGCCGGGTGTTCGTCGACGGCCACGACATCGCCGGCACCGACCCCGTACGGCTGCGCCGCGGCATCGGCTACGTCATCCAGCAGGTCGGCCTCTTCCCGCACCGGACCGTGCTGGAGAACACCGCGACCGTCCCCCACCTCCTCGGCGTCAAGCGGTCCGCGGCCCGTGACCGCGCCGCCGAACTCCTCGACCTCGTCGGCCTCGACCCGGCCGTGTACGGCGACCGCTATCCCGAACAGCTCTCCGGCGGCCAGCGCCAGCGTGTCGGCGTGGCCCGCGCGCTGGCCGCCGACCCGCCCGTGCTGCTGATGGACGAACCGTTCGGTGCGGTCGACCCGGTCGTCCGCGAGCGTCTGCAGAGCGAGTTCCTCAAGCTCCAGTCCCGGATGCGCAAGACGGTCCTGTTCGTCACGCACGACATCGAGGAGGCGGTCCGGCTGGGCGACCGCATCGCGGTCTTCGGGCAGGGCCGGATCGAGCAGCTGGACGCGCCCGCCACGGTCCTGGGCGCCCCGGCCACGCCGTACGTCGCCGAGTTCGTCGGCGCCGACCGCGGACTGAAGCGCCTGTCGGTCACCCCGATCGAGCCCGGCGACCTCGAACAGCCCCCGGTCGTCCGCCTCGACGACCCGCTGCCCCGCGACCTGGGCGCGCACTGGGCCGTCGTGCTGGACGCGGAGGGCGGCCTGCACGGCTGGATCTCCGCCGAACAGGCCGGCGCCGGCAGCGGCCTGGTGCGCGACCACGCCCGCCGGATGGAGGCGTGGCTGCCCGTCGGCGCCTCGCTGAAGCAGGCGTTCGCCACGATGCTCCAGTACGACGCGGGCTGGATCGCGGTCGTCGACCGCGAGGAGAAGGGCCGCTTCCTCGGCGTGCTCACCCCGGCGCGGCTGCACGAGGCGCTGCGCCGCTCCACCGCCGCCGATGCGCGGGACGTAGCGCGCGGCGACGTCGACCTGGAGACCGTCAGCCGGCGCTGAGCCGGCCGCTCAGCCACACCAGGGCCGGCGGGATCTCCCGGTTCCAGGTGCTGAAGTTGTGCCCGCCGCTGTCGAGGGTGATCGACGAGACGCGGGCGGGCGCCTTCACCTTGCTGATGAAGTCGAGCGTCCCCCGGCGGTTGCCCTCGCCCTGCCGGGAGGTGGTGACCAGGAAGGACGACCGGCCCTGCGGCAGGTGGTCCAGGCTCCACAGCAGATCGGCCCGGTCGCGGCGGCGCTGGTCGCCGTGGAACAGGTCCCCGGTCGTGACGTCCTCGGCCGCCTTGTAGTACGCGGACAGGCCGGCGGCCGCCGCGTACCGCCCGGGGTGGTGCAGGGCGATCTTCAGCGCGCAGTAGCCGCCGGTGGAGTTGCCGATGAAGCCCCAGTTCCGGGCGTGCGTGCCGACCCGGTACGTCCCGGAGACGGCCTCGGGCAGGTCCTCGGCGAAGAAGGTCTCGGTCTGCGGGCCGCCGGGGACGTCGACGCACTCGGTGTCCCTGGGCGGCGCCACGGTGGGGCGCAGCATCACCAGGATCATGGGGCGCATCTTCCCCTGCTTCACCTGCTCGTGGGCGGTGCGCGGGTACTTGAGCCCTTTGAGCAGGTTCTCGGCGGTGCCCGGGTAGCCGGTCAGCACGACGGCCGCC
Source organism: Streptomyces sp. NRRL S-118 (assembly GCF_000716335.1). GTDB lineage: Bacteria > Actinomycetota > Actinomycetes > Streptomycetales > Streptomycetaceae > Streptomyces. The sequence goes on from NZ_KL591017.1 coordinate 56,198, forward strand.
GGGAAGGTCTTCCCGGCGTACCGCGGCTGGAAGTACTCCGGCGGCAGGTAGACGTAGGCCGTGCTCCGGATCTTCGATCTCCCGCCGGAGACGACGACCTTCTGGACCTGGCCGGCCAGCGCCGGGCGGGCGGCGCCCGGCACGCCCTCGGGCTTGCGCTCGCCGACCACCGTGATGCCCGCCGCGCCGCCCGCGGAGTGGTCGACGACGACGCCCATCTCCTGCTCCCGTCCGAACAGGTCGGCCCACGAGCCGTAGAAGAGGAACTGGTTGTTCGCGGCCAGGCCGACCGCGGCGAAGAGGGCCAGCTGGGTCGCCAGCAGCAGCCCCACCCGGGCGAGCACCGGCCGCAGGCCCCGGCGGGCGAGCCGCGGCCACAGCAGGACGGTCGCCGCGAACAGGCCGATGGCCAGGAGCGATGCCAGCGCCAGGACCTTGTTGCTGGTGAGACCCATGAGTCGTGCCAGTCCTCTTCGTCGAGATTTTCCCGGGGGCGGAATGAACCCGTCTCCCCCGTGTGCCGTCCTAGAGAGCGCACGCTGTCCGGCCGAGCCGTTTCCGGCCCCAGGGGACACAGGTCAATCTCTCGCGGAGCTACGGGAAGCAATGTCTGTCACGGTAGATGGGGATAAGTCGGGATCGGTTCCTGGCCGGCTGCGCCGCGTCCTGCGCGGGCCGCGTGCCGAAACGGTTCCCTCGCTGGTGGGCACGGCCTGCACGGTCATCGGTCTGATCGACATCGCCGCCGGGGTCTTCCCCCGGTTCCGCGCCAGCCGCATGCACGCCGTCGCGGAGGTCCTGCCGGGCACCCTCGGCCCCCTCTCGGCAGCCCTCTCCGTCAGCGCCGGCGTCCTGCTCCTGCTGCTCGCGCACGGCCTGAAGCGCCACAAGCGCCGCGCCTGGCGCGCGGCCGTGATCCTGCTGCCCGTCGGGGCCGCGGCCCAGTTCGTCTACCGCCACTCCGTCATCGGCGCCCTGCTCTCCCTGGCCCTGCTCGCCCTGCTGCTGCGCCACCGCGGCGAGTTCGCGGCGCTGCCCGATCCGCGCAGCCGCTGGAAGGCACTGGCCAACTTCGTGGTGATGGGCGCCGGCTCGATCGGGCTCGGCCTGATCATCGTCAGCGCCCACCCCCGCAGGGTGGTCGGCAGCCCGGGCCTGAGCGACCGCCTGGAGCACGTCCTCTACGGCCTGTTCGGCATGGAGGGCCCCATCGGCTACCGCGGTGGCGTCGACTGGACCGTCGGCTACTCGCTCGGCGCGCTCGGTCTGCTGACCGCCATCACCACCGTGTACCTCGCCCTCCGCCCCGAGCACCCGGTCGCCCGGCTCACCGAGGACGACGAGACGCGGCTGCGCGAGCTGCTCGCCCGGCACGGCGGGCGCGACTCGCTCGGCCACTTCGCGCTCCGCCGCGACAAGGGCGTCGTGTTCTCCCCCAGTGGCAAGGCCGCCGTCTGCTACCGCGTCGTCTCGGGCGTGATGCTCGCCAGCGGTGACCCGATCGGCGACGTCGAGGCCTGGCCCGGCGCCATCGAGCGGTTCATGGACGAGGCCAAGGCCCACTCCTGGACCCCTGCCGTCATGGGCTGCTCCGAGACCGGCGGCGAGGTGTGGACCCGGGAGACCGGTCTGGACGCGCTGGAGCTCGGCGACGAGGCGGTGGTGGACGTCCCGGATTTCTCGCTCACCGGGCGCGCCATGCGCAACGTGCGCCAGATGGTCAAGCGCATCGAGCGCAATGGGTACACGACCCGGGTCCGGCGCGCCCGTGACCTCTCGGACGGCGAGCTGGAGCGCATACGGCAGGCCGCCGCCGACTGGCGCGGCACCGACACCGAGCGCGGCTTCTCCATGGCGCTGGGCCGCATCGGCGACCCGGCCGACGGTGACGCGGTGATCGCCACCGCCCACAAGGAGGACCCGGATGCCCCGTACGGGGACCTGAAGGCGATCATCCACTTCGTGCCGTGGGGGACGGACGGGATGTCGCTGGAGCTGATGCGCCGCGATCGCTCCGCCGACCCGGGCATGAACGAACTGCTGATCGTCGCCGCCCTCCAGGCCTCCCCCCAACTGGGCATCGAGCGGGTCTCGCTGAACTTCGCGATGTTCCGCTCGGCCCTGGCCCGCGGCGAGAAGCTCGGCGCCGGCCCGGTCCTGCGGATCTGGCGCGGACTGCTGGTGTTCCTCTCCCGCTGGTTCCAGATCGAGTCGCTGTACAAGTTCAACGCGAAGTTCCAGCCGCGCTGGGAGCCCCGCTTCGTCGTCTACCGCAACGCCCGCGACCTGCCGCGCATCGGCTTCGCGGCGATGCAGGCGGAGGGCTTCGTGAACATCGAGCCGCCGCGCCCGTTCCGCCGCCGGCGCGCCGCCCGCCCGGCCCGGCCCTGTGCGCACATCTCCCCGTCGCACGGGGAGCACGAGGTCCGCGCGGCCTGACCCGCCCTGCCGGAGCGGCACCCCCTAGGCTGGACGCATGAGTACGTTGCGCGCGCGTGGCACGGCCCGGGGCCTGCCGGAGTGGGACCGCTGTGCGGTCATGGGAGTCGTCAACGTGACCCCCGACTCCTTCTCCGACGGTGGTCGCTGGTTCGACACCACGGCCGCCGTCAAGCACGGTCTGGAACTCGTCGCCCAGGGCGCCGACCTGGTCGACGTCGGCGGCGAGTCGACCCGGCCGGGCGCCACCCGCGTGGACGAGGACGAGGAGCTGCGGCGGGTCGTCCCCGTCGTGCGCGGCCTGGCGGCCGAGGGCGTCACCGTCTCGGTCGACACCATGCGCGCCTCGGTCGCCCGCCGCGCCGTGGAGGCCGGCGCGGTGCTGGTCAACGACGTGAGCGGCGGTCTGGCCGACCCGGAGATGGTGCCGTCCGTCGCCGCCGCCGAGGTGCCGTTCGTCGTCATGCACTGGCGCGGCTTCAGCGAGAACATGAACAGCCTCGCCGTGTACGACGACGTCGTGGCGGAGGTCGTCGCCGAGGTCCACGCGCGCGTGGAAGCGGTCGTCGCCGGGGGTGTCGACCCCGAGCGGATCATCGTCGACCCGGGCCTCGGCTTCGCCAAGCAGGCCCCGCACGACCTGGCGCTCATCGCCCACCTCGCCGACCTGCGGGCGCTCGGCCGCCCGCTGCTGGTGGCCGCCTCGCGCAAGCGGTTCCTCGGCCACGTCTTGGCCGCCGAGGGCTCGGCGCCACCGCCCGCGCGGGAGCGGGACGCGGCCACCGCCGCCGTCTCGGCCATCGCCGCGCACGCGGGCGCCTGGGCCGTGCGCGTGCACGAGGTACGGGCGACGGCGGACGCGGTCCGCGTGGCCCGCGCCGTCGAGGGTGCCCTGTGAGCGACGCGCGGACCCGCGACACCGAAGCGGTCGAGCTGGCCAACACCGCCTTCTACGAGGCGATGGAACGCGGCGACTTCGAGGCGATCTCCGAGCTGTGGCTGGCCGAACCGCACGGCGGGATCTCCTGCGTGCACCCCGGCTGGCCGGTGCTGACGGGCCGGGGCGAGGTGCTCCGCTCGTACGCGCTGATCATGGCGAACACCGAGTACATCCAGTTCTTCCTGACCGATGTGAAGGTGTCCGTCGCCGGTGACACGGCCCTGGTGACCTGCACGGAGAACATCCTCAGCGGCGGCCCGGCCGAGGACGGCGCCGAGCTGGGACCGCTCGTCGGCCAGCTGGTCGTCGCGACGAACGTGTTCCGCCGCACACCGGACGGATGGCGGGTCTGGTCGCACCACGGTTCACCCGTTCTGGCCGAATCGGGTGACGACGAGGACGACGAGAACCCCTCCTGAGTGGGTAGGCGAGCGGTGAACCGGCCCCATGGTCGGGCGTTGTCAGCGCTCGCAGGTAGATTCGAGTGGTGGCAACGCGCGTCGACCGCACCCGGCCGTGTGCCCGCCAGACCAACGACAGCAGGAGTGATTCGCGTGGACCGTGTCGCGCTGCGCGGCCTCAAGGCCCGTGGGCACCATGGCGTCTTCCCCCGGGAGCGCGAGGAGGGCCAGACCTTCATCGTGGACCTGGTGCTCGGCCTCGACACGCGCCCGGCGGCGGCCGACGACGACCTGGCGAAGACGGTGCACTACGGCATCGTGGCGGAGGAGGTCGTGGACGTGGTGCAGGGGGAGCCGGTCGACCTGATCGAGACGCTCGCCGAGCGCATCGCCCACCAGTGCCTCAAGCACGACGGGGTCCAGGAGGTGGAGGTGACCGTCCACAAGCCGGACGCCCCGATCACCGTGCCCTTCGACGACGTCACCATCACCATCACACGGAGGCGCGCATGAACAGCACGCAGAGCGACCCGACGGTACAGCCGGTGCCCGCCTCCGTGGTGGAGCAGGTCGACGCCGCGGACATCACGCTCTCCAACCCGAAGCGGGCCGTGATCGCCCTCGGGGCCAACCTCGGCAACCGCCTGGAGACCCTCCAGGGCGCCATCGACGCCCTGGAGGACACGCCGGGCGTCCGGGTCAAGGCGGTGTCCCCGGTGTACGAGACGGAGCCGTGGGGCGTCGACCCCGGCTCGCAGCCCTCGTACTTCAACGCGGTGGTCGTGGTGAAGACCACCCTGCCGCCCGCCTCGCTGCTGGAGCGGGCGCACGCCGTGGAGGAGGCGTTCCACAGGGTCCGCGACGAGCGCTGGGGCGCCCGCACCCTGGACGTCGACATCGTGGCGTACGCGGACCTGGTCTCCGACGACCCCGTCCTCACCCTGCCGCACCCGCGCGCCCACGAGCGGGCCTTCGTCCTGGCGCCGTGGCACGACGTCGACCCGGAGGCCCAGGTCCCGGGCGTCGGTGCGGTCGCCGATCTGCTGACGGGCGTGGGCCGGTCCGGCGTCCTCGCCCGCGAGGACCTGGAACTGCGGCTGCCCGAGTAGTCGTTAACCTCGACGAAGATCGTACGGCGACGAGCGCGAAGGACCCCCGGTGAAGCAACTGAGGCTCAAGGTACTGGCGGGTCTTTTCGTCGTCGCGGGCATCCTCTCCTGGGGAGGCGCCCGGCTGTGGGAGGCGTTCGGCACCGTGCCGAGCGTGCCCCTGGCCGCGCCGATCGTCCTCGCCGTGATCGCGGTGGTCCTCATGGCGACGGCCCTGTCGCTGCGGGCCCGGCTGCGCGCCCAGCGCGAGCGCCGTCCCGGCGCGAAGGGCGTGGAGCCCCTGATGGCCGCCCGCGCGGTCGTCTTCGGCCAGGCCAGCGCCCTGGTCGCCGCGCTGGTGAGCGGTATGTACGGCGGGGTGGGCGTCTTCCTGCTCGGCTCGCTCGACATCCCGCCCCGCCGGGACCAGGCGATCTACGCCGGCTTCTCGATGGCGGCGGGCATCGCGGTGATCGCGGCGGCGGTCTTCCTCGAGCGGGTCTGCAAGCTCCCCGAGGACGACGACGAGGTCCCTTCCCGGGGCTGACACCCCGGACGGGACGGGGCCGCCATCCGGCGGACAGCGGCCCCGGGGCGTGTGCCGCCTACAGCAGCGTGCCGCCCGCCACCTCCGTCGTGGCGAGGATCGCCGACAGCCGGTCCAGCACCTCCTGCGACAGCTCCACCCGCGCGGCGGCGAGGTTCTCCTCGATGTGCGCGGGGGTACGGCTGCCCGGGATCGGCACCACGTGCGGGTCCTGCGCCAGCAGCCACGCCAGCGCCAGTTGCGCCGGGGTCAGCTCCAGCTCGGCGGCGATGCCCCGCACCGGCGCGAAGCGGTCGTTGTTGGCCTGCCGGTTCTCCGCGGCGAACCGCGGCATCTGCTGCCGGAAGTCGCCCTCCTTCACCTCGCTCACCGTGCCGGTGAGGAAGCCCGCCCCCAGCGGCGACCACGCCACCAGCCCGACGCCCAGCTCCCGGGCGGCGGCGAGCAGCTCCGGGTCGGCCGGGCGCCACATGGACCACTCGGTCTGCACGGCCGCCACGGGGTGCACGGCGTGCGCGGCCCGCAGCTGGTCGGCGGTGACGTTCGACAGGCCCAGGTACCGGACCAGCCCGTCCTGGATGAGGTCGGCCACCGCACCCACGGTGTCCTCCAGGGGCACCTGCGGGTCGGGGAAGTGCGGGTAGTAGAGGTCGATCCGGTCCGTCCCCAGCTCCCGCAGGCTCGCCTCCGCGTACCCGCGCACATGCTTGGGGTCGGCGTTGACGGCGAGCTCACCGAAGGCGAAGCCGACCGGGAAGGGGTGCGGCTCCACGCCCTCGGGCAGCCGGAAGCCGAACTTGGTGGCGATCGCCACCTCGTCCCGCCGCCCGCGCAGCGCCTTGCCGATGAGCCGCTCGTTGTGGCCGTCGGCGCCGTACCCGTCCGCCGTGTCGATCAGGGTGGCGCCCGCCTCGACCGCGGCGAGCAGCGCCCGCTCACCGCGCTCGTCGTCGATCTCCCCGTACACGCCCGGCGACAGCACCATCGCGCCGAAGCCGAGCGCGGACACCTCCAGGCCGCCGAGGCTGCGTGCGGGTAAGGACTTCGCCTGCTTGTTCGTGATCGTCATGCTGTGAGTCTTCACGGCATGGCCCGCCCGCGTCCACCGCCTGTCCGGCATAAAAGACAAGCAGAGAAGCGGAGTTGGTCAGTCCGCCATGATGAGGCTCATCGCCTCCGCGCGCGTCGCCACATCGCGCAGCTGACCACGCACGGCCGAGGTGATCGTCTTGGCGCCCGGCTTGCGGATGCCGCGCATCGACATGCACATGTGCTCGCACTCGATGACCACGATCACGCCCCGCGGCTCCAGGATCTTCATCAGCGAGTCGGCGATCTGGGTGGTCAGCCGCTCCTGCACCTGGGGCCGGCGGGCGTAGACGTCCACGAGCCGCGCCAGCTTCGACAGACCGGTGATCTTGCCGGTGGTGGACGGGATGTACCCGACGTGGGCAACACCGCGGAACGGCACGAGGTGGTGTTCGCAGCAGGAGGTGACCTCGATGTCCTTCACCAGGACCATCTCGTCGTGCCCCAGGTCGAACGTCGTCGTCAGGACGTCCTCGGGCTCCTGCCACAGACCGGCGAATATCTCCCGGTAGGCCCGCGCCACCCGGGCCGGAGTCTCCCGCAGGCCCTCCCGGTCCGGGTCCTCCCCGACCGCGATGAGGAGTTCGCGTACGGCGTTCTCGGCGCGCTTCTCGTCGAAGTCGCCGATCCTGCCCTCGCCGTCCAGCGTCACCGGGTCGGTCATTCTGTGCCTCGTTCCGTTTTGCCTTCAGTACGCGCGTACACAGCACACGCAAAGCCGCGCCCCCACAGGCTAGAACCTGGGGGGCGCGGCTTTCATTCCGGGGCCGACGGCCGCAGGCCGACGGCGGTCCCTCACGCCTCGGGGCGCTCCTCCGTCACCGGCTCCGCCGCCGGAGAGGCGTCGGAGGCAGGTCCGGAGCCGTTCGCCCCGACCGTACCGGCAGCGCCGTTCGTCAGCGCCAGCTCCTTCGGCGAGAGCACCGGAGGCCGCGTCGACGGCGTGCGCCGCGAGGAGCCGGTCCACGCCGGGCGGGCCGGGCGCTTGACGATCGGGGCGAAGATCTCGGCGATCTCCTCCTTGCCGAGCGTCTCCTTCTCCAGCAGCCGCAGGACCAGGTTGTCGAGGACGTCACGGTTCTCGACGAGGATCTCCCAGGCCTCGTTGTGCGCGGTCTCGATGAGCTTCTTGACCTCTTCGTCGACGAGCGCGGCGACCTCTTCCGAGTAGTCGCGCTGGTGCGCCATCTCGCGGCCCAGGAAGGGCTCGCTGTTGTCGCCGCCGAACTTGATCGCGCCGAGCCGCTCGGTCATGCCGTACTGCGTGACCATGGCCCGCGCGGTCGCGGTCGCCTTCTCGATGTCGTTCGCCGCGCCCGTGGTCGGGTCGTGGAAGACGAGCTCCTCGGCCGCGCGGCCGCCCAGCATGTACGCCAGCTGGTCGAGCATCTCGTTGCGCGTGGTCGAGTACTTGTCCTCGTCCGGCAGGACCATGGTGTAGCCCAGGGCCCGGCCCCGCGACAGGATGGTGATCTTGTGCACCGGGTCGGAGTTGGGGCAGGCCGCCGCGACCAGGGCGTGACCGCCCTCGTGGTACGCGGTGATCTTCTTCTCCTTGTCCGACATGATCCGGGTCCGCTTCTGCGGGCCCGCGACCACACGGTCGATCGCCTCGTCCAGCATGTGGTTGTCGATCAGCTTCTTGTCCGAGCGGGCGGTCAGCAGCGCCGCCTCGTTCAGGACGTTCGACAGATCGGCACCCGTGAAGCCGGGCGTACGGCGCGCCACCGCGGACAGGTCGACGTCCGGGGCGACCGGCTTGCCCTTCTGGTGGACCTTGAGGATCTCCAGACGGCCCTGCATGTCGGGGCGGTCGACGGCGATCTGCCGGTCGAAGCGGCCCGGGCGCAGCAGCGCCGGGTCGAGGATGTCCGGCCGGTTGGTGGCGGCGATCAGGATGACGCCGCCCTTCACGTCGAAGCCGTCCATCTCGACGAGCAGCTGGTTCAGGGTCTGCTCGCGCTCGTCGTGGCCGCCGCCGAGGCCCGCGCCGCGGTGCCGGCCGACGGCGTCGATCTCGTCGACGAAGACGATCGCCGGAGCGTTCGCCTTGGCCTGCTCGAACAGGTCACGGACGCGGGAGGCGCCGACACCCACGAACATCTCGACGAAGTCGGAGCCGGAGATGGAGTAGAAGGGCACGCCCGCCTCGCCCGCGACGGCGCGCGCGAGCAGCGTCTTGCCCGTACCGGGCGGGCCGTACAGCAGCACACCCTTGGGGATCTTGGCGCCGACGGCCTGGAACTTCGCCGGCTCCTGCAGGAACTCCTTGATCTCCTGGAGCTCCTCGACGGCCTCGTCGGACCCGGCCACGTCGGCGAACGTCGTCTTCGGGGTGTCCTTGGTGATCAGCTTGGCCTTGGACTTCCCGAAGTTCATCACTCGGGAGCCGCCGCCCTGCATCTGATTCATCAGGAACAGGAAGACCACGACGATCAGCACGAACGGCAGCAGCGAGAGCAGAACCGAGACGAACGGGGACTGCTTCGACGGCGAGACGGTGTAGCTCTTCTCGATGTCGCCCGCTTCGTACTTCTTCTGCAGCGTGGCAGCCAGGTCGGAGCCCTGCGTTCCGATGTAGCTCGCCTGGACCTTGTCGGCACCGTCGACCTTGAAGCTGCCCTTCAGGTCGATCTTGATCATCTGTTCGTCGCCGGTGGTGAGCTTGGCCTGCTCGACCTGGTTCTTGTCGATCGCCTGGATCACCTTGCCGGTGTCCACCGTCTTGTAGCCGCCCGACGAGCCGACGACCTGCATCAACACGACCACGGCGAGGACGGCCAGCACGATCCACATGACCGGCCCACGGAAGTATCGCTTCACGTCCATCCATACGGAGCGATGACGCCCCGTCCCTCCTGCCCGTAGGTAAATGCTGCTATGAGAAAAGACTGTTCTTCGGACGGTACCCCAGCATTGTCACCCGCGACCGCCTTCCCATGCTTCAACGGCGGGAAGGAGGCCGGGGTTCCCGTGCGGGCCGGGGCATCGGCTGATCAGCCGCCGTACACGTGCGGCGCCAGCGTCCCGACGAAGGGGAGATTGCGGTACTTCTCCGCGTAATCCAGGCCGTACCCGACGACGAACTCGTTGGGGATGTCGAAGCCGATCCACTTGACGTCGATCGCGACCTTCGCCGCCTCCGGCTTGCGCAGCAGGGTGCAGACCTCCAGGGAGGCCGGCTCCCGCGAGCCGAGGTTCGACAGCAGCCACGACAGCGTCAGACCGGAGTCGATGATGTCCTCGACGATCAGGACGTGCTTGCCCTTGATGTCGGTGTCCAGGTCCTTGAGGATCCGGACGACGCCGGAGGACTGGGTGCCCGCTCCGTACGAGGAGACGGCCATCCAGTCCATCGTGACGGGGGTGGACAGCGCGCGCGCCAGGTCCGCCATCACCATCACGGCGCCCTTGAGGACACCGACGATGAGCAGGTCCTTGCCCGCGTACTCCGCGTCGATCTTCGCGGCCAGCTCGGCCAGCTTCGCGTCGATCTCTTCCTTGGTGATGAGCACCGACTGGAGGTCGGCGCCCATGTCTTTCTCGTTCACCCGGGTCACTTTCGTTGCAGCCTGCGTCAGCCTTGCCGAATGACCAGTCTGCCACCCTGGCGGCGTGCCTCGACGCGGCCGGGCAGATTGATGGCTCCCTGACCGCGCCAGCTGGTGATCAGCCGGTCCAGTTCCTCGATGTGGCGGGCGAACAGCGAGCCGGCGGGGGCCCCCTCGGCGATGGCCGCGCGGCGCAGCACGCGACGGCGCACGGCGGGCGGCAGCGCGTAGAGCCTGGCGCACACCAGGTGGCCGGTCTCGTCCCGTACGGACGCCTCGACGTCGGCCGCCCACGCGTCCAGCGCGTCGGCGTCGTCCCGGCACAGCTGGGCCGTCCGGGCGAGGGCCTCGACGACGCCCTTGCCCAGGGACTTCTCCAGGGCGGGCAGGCCCTCGTGGCGCAGGCGGGAGCGCGTGTAGGCCGGGTCGGCGTTCATCGGGTCGTCCCAGACGGGCAGGGACTGGACCATGCAGGCCTTGCGGGCCGTCTGCCGGTCGAGCTGGAGGAACGGGCGGCGGTAGCGGCCTTCGGCGCCGGAGACGGCGGCCATGCCGGACAGCGAGCGGATGCCGGAGCCCCGGGCGAGTCCGAGCAGCACGGTCTCGGCCTGGTCGTCGCGCGTGTGGCCGAGCAGCACGGCGGCGGCGCCCAGCCGGTCGGCGGCCTCGTCCAGCGCGGCGTACCGGGCGTCGCGGGCGGCGGCCTCGGGTCCGCCGTCGCGGCCGACGGTCACGGTGACGGCCTCGACCGGGTCCAGCCCCATCACGGCGAGGCGGGCGGCGACCTCGGTGGCGCGCAGGTCGGAGCCGGGCTGGAGGCCGTGGTCGACGGTGATGCCGCCGGCCCGGACGGGGAGCTTGCGGGCCTCGAAGGCGAGGGCCGACGCGAGCGCCATGGAGTCGGCGCCGCCGGAGCAGGCGACCAGCACGAGCGGCGGCTCCGGCGGTGCGCCGGCGCCGGGCCCGGGGTCGGTGGTGACTCCCGGGGAGCCGTGTGCCGTGGTGCTGATCTCGGGGACGGCGTACTGGGTGAGGACGTCGTGGAGGACGCGGCGGACCGCCAGGCGTATCGCCGCGACCGCAGGATGGGGACCCATGTCCGGTGCCCTTCGTGTGTGAAGTAAGGGGGTGCCTCGGTCGGAGTCTTAACGGCCGGACCGGAGGGTTTGGTCACTCAGGGTGCATCGATCGTGACAGAACCCGGCCGATACCCGAGCATCGCACGCCCACCCACGGCCCACGGTCCCTCGGATGGGTGATTGGAGGGGCGCCGTTCACGCCGTCGGGCCGGAACGGGCCGCTCACTCCGCCTTGCGGTGCACCCGCGCGACCCAATCCGCCGGTTTGGCGATCTCCGCCTTGGTGGGCAGCGTGTTGGGGGAGGTCCACACGCGGTTGAAGCCGTCCATGCCGACCTCGTCGACGACCGCGCGGACGAACTTCTCGCCGTCCCGGTACTGGCGCAGCTTGGCGTCCAGGCCGAGCAGCTTGCGCAGCGCCAGGTCCAGGCGGGACGCGCCGCGGGCCCGGCGCTGCTGGAACTTCTCGCGGATCTCCGCCACCGACGGCACGACCTGCGGTCCCACGCCGTCCATCACGTAGTCCGCGTGCCCTTCCAGGAGCGACATCACGGCGGTGAGGCGGCCGAGGATCTCGCGCTGCTCCGGCGTCTGGACCAGCTCCACCAGCGAGCGGCCGCCGTCCTCGTCCTCCTCGCCCTCCGGGCGGGCGCCGGCCAGCGTCTGGGCGGCTTCGCGCAGCCGCTCCAGGACCGTCATGGGGTCGACGTCGGTCGCGCTCAGGAATGACTGGATCTCGCCCTGGAGGTGGTCGCGCAGCCAGGGCACCCCGGTGAACTGGGTACGGTGCGTCTCCTCGTGCAGGCACACCCACAGCCGGAAGTCGTGGGGCGCCACGTCCAGCTCGCGCTCCACGTGGACGATGTTCGGCGCGACGAGCAGCAGGCGTCCGCCGCCGTGCTCGCCGGCGGGCAGCTCCCGCGTGGCCGGGGCGAACGTCTCGTACTGCCCGAGGACCCGGGAGGCCAGGAACGACAGCAGCATGCCCAGCTCGACGCCGGTCACCTTGCCGCCGACCGCGCCCAGCACGGCCCCGCCGGGCGAGGCGGCGCGGCGCTCCTGCATCTTCTCCAGCAGCGGCTTGAGCAGCTCGCGGAAGCCCGCGACGTTCGCCCTGATCCAGCCGGGGCGGTCCACGACCAGGATCGGGGTGTCCTCCGGCTCGTGGCCCTCGGGGATCATCCGGGTGTACGCCCGGACGTGCTCCTCGGACGCCTTCGCGTGCCGCCGCAGCTCGGCCACGACCGCGCGGGCCTCGTCGCGGCTCACCTCGGGCCCGGGGCGTACCAGCCGGGTCGCGGTCGCCACCGCGAGGCTCCAGTCGACCATCTCCGCACCACCGATGCTCGTCATGCGTCAACCGTACGTGCTCGGCGCGCGGATGGGTGAGGGATGGGACGCCGCTCGTCGCCGGGCCGCTCAGCGGGTGAGGGCGGCGGCGAGGCGGTCGAGGGCGGGCTGGGCGGTGTACGGGGACGGGGTCTCACCGGCGAGAAACGCGAACGCCAGCAGTCGGCCGTTCGCGGTCACCGCCGTCCCGGCGAGGGTGTTCACGCCGGTCAGGGTGCCGGTCTTGGCGCGGATCACCCCGGCGCCCGGGGACCCGGCCGCGTAGCGCTCCCGCAGGGTGCCGCTGAAGCCGCCGACGGGCAGGCCGGTGAGGACCGGGCGCAGCTCGGGGCGGGCGGGGTCGGCGGCACGGACGAGCAGGGCGGCCAGGGAGGCGGCGGAGAGCCGGTCGCGGCGGTCCAGGCCGCTGCCGTCGGCGAACCGCGCCCCCGCCAGCGGGACGCCGAGCTTCCCCAGTTCGGCGCGCACGGCACGGGCGGCGCCGTCGAAGCTGGCGGGCTTGCCCGTGGCGAGGGCGGTCTGGCGGGCGAGCGCCTCGGCGATGTCGTTGTCGCTGTGGGTCAGGGTGCGCTCGACCAGCGAGGACAGGGGCGCCGAACGGGTCCGGGCCAGTCGCTTCCCCTGGCCGGGCGCCTTGGCGCGGACGGGCGGCCGGCCGGTGGTGACGGCGTGCTCGGCGAGCAGGTCGCCGAAGGCGCGGGCGGTGTCGCCGGCCGGGTCGGCGGAGCGGGCGGCGGGGCCGTTCGCCGGCTCGCCCCGCGGGCCCGCGGCCCCGGCACCGCCGATCCTGCCCTCGTCGGTCATCAGGGCCGTGACCGGGGCGATGTTGTCGTTGACGCCGATGGGGTGGCGCTCCGGGCCGGAGTAGAGCGAGGTGTCGTAGGCCAGCTGGACGGTGCTGACACCGCGGTCGCGCAGGGCGCGGGCGGTGTCGCGGGCGAGGGCGCGCAGCCGCGGCCCGTCGAGCGTGGGGTCGCCGCCGCCGACCAGCGTGACGCGGCGGAAGTCCGGCGAGGCGACGACGGTGGTGGGGATGCGGTGGTCCGGGCCGAGGGCGGAGAGCGCGGCGGCCGCGGTGGCGATCTTGACGGTCGAGGCGGGCACCATCGGGGCGGCCGCGCCGTTGCCGTACAGCTGTTCGCCGGTGGCGACGTCGACGACGGCGCCGGTCCGCAGCGGGCCCAGGTCCGGCGAGGCGAGCAGCGGCTCCAGGACGGTGGCGAGGGCGGGGTTCTGCGGGCGGGCGGCGGCCTTGCCGAGGGCCGTGAGCACCCCGGGGGCACTGGGCGCGGGGGCGGGTGCCTCGGGGCGGTCGGGGCCGCCGGGGGCCCCGGAACCGTGATGTGCGCCACCTGTGGGGGCCTGGGCGGCGGCGCGGGCGCGCTCCGCCGTACGCTGACCCGAGTCCCAGGGCCCGGTCGCGGTCACCACACCGGCCGACAGGACCAGGCCGAGCACCGCGGAACCGGCGGCGAGCTGCAACACCTTCGGCTCCGGCACGGCCGACCAGCCCCTTTCGCGAGCACACAGTTGCGTGAGGGACACTTAACCACTGAGCTGTGCCGTGCACACGGCACCCCCGGTTTGTGTTGATCTTGGAGGAGCCACCCGTGGAGTTCGACGTCACCATCGAGATCCCGAAGGGATCGCGGAACAAGTACGAGGTGGACCACGAGACCGGCCGTATCCGGCTGGACCGCCACCTCTTCACGTCGACCGTCTACCCGGCCGATTACGGCTTCGTCGAGGGCACCCTGGGCGAGGACGGCGACCCGCTGGACGCGCTGGTCATCCTGGACGAGCCGACCTTCCCGGGCGTGCTGGTGAAGTGCCGCGCCATCGGCATGTTCCGGATGACGGACGAGGCGGGCGGCGACGACAAGCTGCTGTGCGTGCCGGCCTCCGACCCGCGCATGGAGCACCTGCGCGACATCCACCACGTCTCCGAGTTCGACCGCCTGGAGATCCAGCACTTCTTCGAGGTCTACAAGGACCTGGAGCCCGGCAAGTCCGTCGAGGGTGCCAACTGGGTCGGCCGCGCCGAGGCCGAGGCCGAGATCGAGGCCTCCATCAAGCGCCTGGAGGCGCAGGGCGGCGCTCACTGACGCCCCTTCGTCGTCCGGCGGGCGGCGCACCTTCGCGGGTGCGCCGCCCGTCGTGCGTTCCCGGCCGCCGTGCGTCGCCGCCCTTGGTCGCGCTCATACTGGGCAGGCGGGCCGGATGGGAGTGAGGGACAGGACTGTGGCGGCGGAGGAAGCGGGCGTTCCGGAGGACCGGAAGCCTCAGTCGGACGAGGCGCACAGCGCCTTCACGCCGCCACCGGGGGTGGACCAGCCCGCCGGGCCCGAGGAGGACCAGCCGACCTCGGAATTCGCCCTTCCGGAGGGCCTGGCCCCCGAGGGGCCGGCCGAGCCGGAGGGATCGGCGTTCGCCCCGCCCTCCACGTACGGGGCGAAGCAGTCCCCGCCCGCGTTCACACCCGCGCAAGGCTTCCCCGCGGTGCGGCTGTCGAAGGACGCGCCCTGGCAGGACCGGATGCGCACCATGCTGCGCATGCCGGTGAGCGAGCGCCCGGTGCCCGAGCCGGTGCAGCGGCAGGACGAGGTGCGCCCGGCCGTGCCGCGCGTGCTCGACCTGACGCTGCGCATCGGGGAGCTGCTGCTCGCGGGCGGCGAGGGCGCGGAGGACGTCGAGGCGGCGATGTTCGCGATCTGCCGCTCGTACGGGCTCGACCGCTGCGAGCCCACCGTGACGTTCACGCTGCTGTCGATCACGTACCAGCCGTCCCTGGTGGACGACCCGGTGACGGCGAACCGGACCGTGCGGCGGCGCGGCACGGACTACACCCGGCTGTCGGCGGTCTACAGCCTGGTGGCCGACATCAACACCGAGGACTACGAGATCACGCTGGAGGAGGCGTACCGGCGCCTCGCGGAGATCCGGCGCAACCGGCACCCCTACCCGGGGTGGGTCCTCACGCTGGCCGCGGGTCTGCTGGCCGGCGCGGCCTCGATGCTGCTGGGCGGCGACATGGCCGTGTTCGCGGTCGCGGCGGCCGGCGCGATGCTCGGCGACCGGCTGGCGTGGTTCTGCGCGGGGCGCGGACTGCCGGAGTTCTACCAGTTCGCGGTGGCGGCCGTGCCGCCGGCGGCGCTGGGTGTGGTGGTGAGCCTGCTGCACGCCGGGCTCCAGCCGAACGCGGTGATCACCGGTGGTCTGTTCGCGCTGATCCCGGGGCGGGCGCTCGTGGCGGCGGTCCAGGACGGCCTCACCGGCTTCTACATCACCGCGTCGGCGCGACTGCTGGAGGTGGCGTACTTCTTCGTCGCCATCGTGGTGGGCGTGCTGACCGTGCTGTACGTGGGCGTGCAGTTCTTCCAGGCGAAGCTGAACCCGGAGGGCGCGCTGCAGGCCGTGGAGCGGCCCGGGCTCCAGATCCTGGCGGCGGTGCTGCTGTCGGTGACGTTCGCGGTGCTGCTCCAGCAGGAACGTTCCACGGTGCTGTTCGTGGCGCTGAACGGCGGGGTGGCGTGGGTGGTCTACGCGTCGATCGCGGTGACCGCGAACGGACCCACGGTGCTGGCGACCGCGGTCGCGGCCGGTCTGGTGGGCCTGTTCGGGCAGTTGATGGCCCGGTACGAGCACACCTCGTCGATGCCGTACGTGACGGCGGCGATCGGGCCGCTGCTGCCGGGTTCCGCGACGTACCTCGGTGTGCTGAACATCGCCCAGAACAACCTGGACGCCGGGTTCGCCTCGCTGGCCAGGGCGGCGGCGCTGGCGCTGGCGATCGCGATCGGCGTCAACCTGGGCGGCGAGATGGCCCGTCTGTTCATCCGGGCGCCCGGTTCGGCGGCCGCCCGGCGCGCGGCCAAGCGCACCCGCGGCTTCTGAGGCCACGTCGCCGCACGGGACCGCACGGGGCCACGGGGCCGCCCTTCGCCGTGGAGGCGCCGGGCGGGCCGGGCGGGCGCCGGGGCCGCGGGTGCCGGGCCGGAGCAGGTCCGGTGGGCCCGGGTGCCGGCGGGGCGTCAGGCCGCGGGTGCCGGGCGGGCCGGCGAGGTGGATGCCCGCGGGAGGAGGCCGCCGCGGCGCAGGGCCGCGTACCCGAGGCCGAGACCGATGGCGAGGGGCCATTCGATGACGTCCGCGGCGCCCAGGACCCCCAGGCCGAGGTAGACCGGCAGGCCGCGGTTGCCGGGGATGACCTGGCGCGCCACCGTCACCGGCAGCATCGCCGCCTCGGCCGCGCCGCTCGCCACCCGGTCCATGGAGGGGAGGGTGAAGGTGATGGTGCGGCCGCCGCCTCCGCTCCGCGGGACGGGGCCGGGGCCCTGGGCAGGGGCCGATTCCGTCGCCGATTCGGCGGCCGCCGCGGTGGTGTCCCGCTTCGCGGTGCCTGTGCCCGATGCGGCCCTGCTCGAAGACGCCGTACCCGAGGACGCCGTACCCGAGGACGCCGTGTCCGGCTTCGCAGCCGCCTTCCGGGGGGCGGCCTTCGACGCTGTGCGCTTACGAGGTGTTGACGATGTGGCCACAGCTCTCACATCCGCACATGTGGTGTACGTATGGGCAATTTGTCTACATTTCAGAGTAGCCATTGCGGAGCGGTTGAAGCGGCCCCGAGCGGCTACTCGGGCCTCGTTCGCGTCGCTGAGACGGACGGAGGCACCCGCCCATGTCACCGTTGCCAGGTGTGCGCCTGTGGGCGCCCTCACTGCTCGGGCCGGCGGCGTCCGGCGTCACGTACGGCGTCGCCGCCGGCGTCCGGGGCGCCGCCGATGTGGCCGGCCGGCTCCTGGGCATGCCGCAGCGCGGCGTGTGGTGGCGGCCCGGCCGCTGCTACATCGAGGTCCACGGGGTGCACGGCGCCGGCGGTGAGCGGCTCGCCACACGCGTGGAACAAGCCCTGGAAGGCCACCCCGGCGTGCTGTGGGCCCGCGTGAACGCGCCGTCCGAGCGCGTGGTCGTGGCCGTCGCCGCGCCGCCGCCCGCCGAGCGGGAGCTCGTCGCCCTGGTCAAGCGCGCGGAGGAGGACCTGGGCGGCCGTCCGGACGAGTTCGACGAGTGGTGCCCCGAGCCGCACCACCCGAGCGAGGGCCCCCGGACCGGCCAGTCGGTGCCCGCGCTGGCGGCCGACACGGTCGGCCTCGGCATCACGGCCGTACGGCAGCTCGCGCCCTGGTTCCGGCTGCCGCCCGAGGCGGCGGCCCTCGTCGGCGCCCTCCAGCACCATCCGCGGCTGCGCCACCTGGTCGCCGACCTCAGCAGCGCCGAGCAGGCCGAGTCGCTCCTGCCGGTGATCAACGCCCTCACCCAGGGCGTCGCCACCCGCGGCGGCGGGCTCGCCCTCGACGTGCTCGAGCGGGTCGCCCAGTGGCGGGAGGCCACGGCGGAGCGCACGGCGTGGGCCGACGCCGAGCCCGACCTCGTCCACGGGCCCGCGGACGCCGGAGCCGAACCGCTCGTCGTGGACCGTGCCGGGCCGACGCCCGAGGACTCGGTCGACCGCTACGCCGAGCGCGCCATGGCCGCGGGCCTGGCGGCCGGAGCGCTCACCGCGCCCTTCGCGGGCCTGCGCCGGGGCCTGGCCGTCGCCCTCGCCTCCGTACCGAAGGCACCGGAGGCCGGCCGCGAGGGCTTCGCCACCAGCCTGGGCCGGGCCCTGGCCCTGCGCGGCGTCGTGACCATGGACCGGGGCGCCCTGCGGCGGCTCGGCCAGGTGGACACCGTCGTCCTGGAGGAGGACGCCCTGCGCAGCGACCGCTACGAACCGGTGGACCTGGAGCTGCTCGCCGGCGCCGACCCGGAGACGACCGCCGGGCGGCTCTTCGCGCTCTTCGACGCGGACGCGCCCCTGCGGACCTCCCGCGACGACCACGGCTGGTCCCTCGGCCCGCTGGACGAACTGGAGCTCTCCGGACGTACGGGGCGGCAGGCCGACTCCCGGCTGCGGCGCCGGGGCGCCGAGCGGACCCTCGGCCTGGCCAAGGGGCGCCGGCTCCAGGCGGTCGCCGGCCTCGGGACGCAGACGGCGCCGGGCGCCGAGGCGGTCGCGGCGGCGGCCCGGCGCGCGGGCGCCCGGGTGGTGCTGGCGACCGACCGGGAGTCGCCGGCGTTCACGTTCGCCGACGCGGTGGTGCCGGCGGGCCGGCGCCTGGTCGCCTCCGTCCGCGGCCTGCAGGCCGACGGCGCGGTGGTGCTGCTGGTCTCCGGCAACCGGCGGGCGCTCGGCGCGGCGGACTGCGGTGTCGGGGTGCACCGGGACGGCGAGCCGCCCGCCTGGGGCGCGCACCTGATCGTCGGCTCCGACCTCGAATCGGCGGGCATCGTCGTGGACGCCGTCGGCGTGGCCGCGCGCGTGGACCGGGACAGCGCCGTGCTCGCCGCGGGCGGCAGCGGCGTCGGCGCGGTCGCCGCGCTCCAGGCCACGCCCGCGCAGGCGACCGCCCACGGCATGGCCGCCGGGACCACCGCGGCGACCGTCGCGTTCTGCATGGGCGCCTGGCGCACCAGGCAGCTGCTCGCGCGGCCCCTCGCCCCGCCCGTGACCAGCGTGCCGTGGCACCTGATGCCCACCGAGCGGGTGCTGGAGCGGCTGCGCACCACCGCCGACGGCCTCACCCCCGAGGAGGCGGCCGGCCGCGGCGCCGCCCGCACGGGCGGCGGCAACGAACCGGCCCGCCTCACCCTGCCGTCCGCCTTCGTCGAGGAGCTGGCCAACCCCCTGACGCCCGTCCTCGCCGGTGGCGCCGCCCTCGCCACCGCGGTCGGCTCGCGCACCGATGCCCTGCTGGTGGCGGCCATCACCGGCACCTCCGCCCTGATCGGCGGCTTCCAGCGGGTACGCACCGAACGGGCCCTCGCCGAGCTGTTCCGCCGCTCCGCCATCGGCGCGCGGGTACGCCGCGGGGGGCGCGACCGGCTGGTGACGGCCGGCGACCTGGTCGAGGGCGACGTGATCCTGCTGCGGCCGGAGGACGTCGTACCGGCGGACTGCCGGCTGCTGGAGGCGGAGGGCCTGGAGGTGGACGAGTCGTCCCTGACGGGCGAGTCCCTCGCCGTCCACAAGGACCCGGCGCCGGTCGTCGCCACCCACCTCACCGAACGCCGCTCCATGGTGTACGAGGGCACGACGGTGTCCTCCGGACGTGGGGTGGCGGTCGTGGTCGCCACCGGTTCGAGCACCGAGGTGGGGCGCAGCCTCGCCACCGCCCGCCAGGCGGCCCCCGAGACCGGCGTGGAGGCACGGCTCGCCTCGCTCACCCGCACCAGCCTGCCCGTCGCGATCGGCTCGGCCAGCGCCGTGGCCGCGTCGGGCCTGGTGCACGGGCGGCCGCTCGCCGACAACCTCGCCTCGGCGGTGAACCTGGCCGTCGCCTCCGTACCGGAAGGGCTGCCGTTCCTGGTGAACGCCGCCCAGCTGGCCGCCGCCCGGAGGCTCGCGGACGTCGGCGCGCTGGTGCGCAATCCGCGCACCATCGAGGCGCTCGGCCGCGCGGACGTGCTGTGCTTCGACAAGACCGGCACGCTGACGGAGGGCAGGCTCCAGCTGGTGGGGGTCGGCGACGGGGACGGTGTCCTGCCGCCCGGCTGGCTGGACGGGCCGGGCAAGGACGTCCTGGCGGCGGCGCTACGGGCCACCCCGCCCGCCCGGCAGGCGGAGCCCATGGCCCACCAGACCGACCGGGCCGTGACGGCCGGCGCGCGGAGCGCCAAGGTGACCGTCCGGCACGGTGCGGCGCGCTGGCGGCGCCGGGACACGCTGCCGTTCGAGCCGTCGCGGGCCTATCACGCGACGTCCGGCCAGGCGGCGCACGGGGTGCTGCTCAGCGTGAAGGGCGCGCCCGAGAACGTGCTGGACCGCTGCGCCCGGCACCGCGGCGGACCGGACGGCGACACGCCCCTGGACGCGGCGGGCCTGGCACGTCTGAACGCCGAGGCGGAGCAGCTCGCGGGCGCGGGGCGGCGGGTCCTGGCGGTCGCGGAGCGCCGGATGGACGCGGACGAGGAGCTCACCGACGACAGCGTGCGGGACCTGGTGTTCCTCGGGTTCCTCACGCTGGCCGACCCGGTACGGGCCGGGGCGGCGCCCGCGACGGCGCGCCTGCGGGAGGCCGGGGTGCACACCGTGATGCTGACCGGGGACCACCCGGCCACCGCGGACGCCATCGCCTCCACCATCAGCGAGGTCACCGACCCGAAGGTCTGCACGGGCGCGGAACTGGACGAGCTCGACGACGACGCCCTGGACGAGCTGCTGCCGGACGTGGACGTGATCGCCCGGTGCAGCCCGCACCACAAGGTCCGCATCGTCCAGGCGTACCAGCGGACGGGCCGGGTCGTGGCCATGACCGGTGACGGCGCGAACGACGCGCCCGCCATCCGGCTCGCCGACATCGGCATCGCCCTGGGGCGGCGCGGCACGCCCGCCGCGACGGCCGCGGCGGACCTGGTCGTCGGCGACGACCGGCTGGAGACCATCGTCTCGGCGCTGATGGAGGGCCGCGCCATGTGGGCGTCGGTACGGGCCGCGCTCGGCATCCTCATCGGGGGCAACCTCGGCGAGGTCACCTTCAGCGTGCTGATCTCCACCCTGACCGGCTCCACGCCGCTCAACGCCCGGCAGATCATGCTGGTCAACCTGCTGACGGACCTGGCGCCGTCGCTCGCCATCGCGGTGCGCCAGCCGGCGGGCCAGACCGCCGAACGGCTGATGGCGGAGGGCCCGAGCCGCTCGCTCGGCAGCGCCCTGACGAACGAGATGCTGCTGCGCGGCGCCATCACCGCGACCGGCGCGGGGCTGGCGTGGACCGGTGCGCGGCTGACCGGACGCGGCAGGCGGGCCGGCACGGTCGCCCTCGCCGCGGTGGTCGGGACGCAGCTGGCCCAGACCCTGGCGACCGGCGGCCTGGACCGGAACGTGCTGGCGGCGAGCCTGGGCTCGGCGGCTGTCCTGGCCGCGGTCATCCAGACGCCCGGAGTGAGCCAGTTCTTCGGCTGCACGCCACTGGGCCCGGTGGGCTGGGGCATCGCCCTGGGCGCCATCGCCACGGCGACGGTCCTGGGGATGATGCTGTCCCCGCTGGTACGGGAGCGGTGAGGGGATCCGCAGGGGAGCGGTGAGCGCCTGCCGCAGGAAGGGCGGGCTCCTGCCGCGAGGCGTGGGGGTCCGCCGCGCTGTGGGTGCGCGCCCCCCCGGTGGCAAGAGCCTCGGCCACTGGAGCAGCCGGCGCCCGCGGCGGAAGGGACGAGCCTCAGCCGCGGGACCAGCCGACGCCCGCCGCGCAAGGGACGAGCCTCCGGGCGGGGTGGGCGCCGCCTCAGCGCTTGGCGTGGCGCCCGCGCTGGGCCGGCGGGCGGCCGTCCGACTCGTCCGTCTCCGGCTGCTCCTGCTGCTGCTTCTTGCCCTGGGAACGGGCCCGCAGGTACTCGATGACGATCGGGACGACCGAGATCAGCACGATCAGCACCAGGATCTTCTCGATGTGCTGGTGCACGAAGTCGATCTTGCCGAGCGACGCTCCGAGGAGCGTCACCCCGGCGCCCCACAGAACACCACCGATGATGTTGAACGTGATGAACGAGCGGTAGTTCATCCGGCTCACACCGGCGATGATCGGCGTGAACGTCCGCACGATCGGGACGAAGCGGGCCAGGATCAGCGACTTGGGGCCGTGCTTCTCGAAGAACTCGTGCGCCTTCTCGACGTTCTCCTGCTTGAACAGCCGGGAGTCCGGGCGCTTGAAGAGCGCGGGGCCGACCTTCCGGCCGAAGAGGTAGCCGACCTGGTCGCCGATGATCGCGGCGAGCACGACGAGCGTGCACACCAGCCACAGCGGGGTGTCCAGCTTGCCGGTGGTCACCAGCAGGCCGGTGGTGAACAGCAAGGAGTCACCGGGCAGGAAGAACCCGATGAGGAGGCCGGACTCGGCGAAGACGATGACCAGGACGCCGATCAGACCGAAGGTCTGGATCAGATAGTCCGGGTCCAGCCAGCTCGGTCCGAGCGCAAGCGTATTCACGGTTCCGGGGCTCCTGGGTCGGTGGGCGGGACGGCTGCCCAAAGCTATCAACGCTTTGTGCGCCGTCCCGGTTCCACCGCCCCCTACGGCGGCCCGGGAGGCCCGTAGCCGCCGTTTCGTGCGGTACGCGTGCTCCCCGCGTCGCGTGCGGTACGCGCGCTACGCGGACGCGCCGCGGTACTCCCGGGTGTCGACGATCAGGGTGCCGTCGTGCTGCTCGTAGTGGGAGAGGGCGAGTCCGAGGCCGAAGAACGTGGGTGCCCATTCGCCCACGAAGATGCCCCACCGGTCGGCACGGGCCAGGCCGGTACCGGACTCCAGCCTCAGGGACCCGGCCCAGCTGGCCACGGAGAGACCGATGGACGCGAAGGCGGCCAGGTACGCGTGCTCGCTGCGTACGCCCATCTCGTGCAACTTCCGGATCACCATGGCGACTCCTTTCGATGGCGTATGCGACGAAGTGCCCAAAACGGACTACCTCATTCCGGTTCCTTGGCCCCGGTGCTCCGGCCCCCGTCCCCACGGCCCCCCCGCTGCCGCGGGGACGTCAGCCGTGGCGGGCCGCGTTGGCGACGATCGCGGCATGGAGGTGGGCCGCCATGCCGGGGCGCATCGCCTCGTAGTGGGCCGTGAAGCGCTCGTCGGAGACGTACATCTCCCCCAGGCACCGGTGCATCTCGTGACCGCACTCGTAGAACCAGCCGCCGATGTGCAAGCGGTGCTCCTCCGCCAGGTCCATCGCGCGCTCGCCGGTCGGCGGCTCACCCTCTGCCATCAGCTCCTGGTAGCGGACGGCCCAGTCCGCGGCCTCCGCCTGCATGCGCTCCCAGTCCGCCTTGGTGTAGCGCGCGGCGCGGCGCTGCGACTCGCGGTACGCGTCCGTGTCGCCCCAGCGCTGCTCCACCTCCTCGGTGTACTGCTCCGGGTCGTGGTCGCCGAAGACCTCGAACCTCTCCTCGGGCGTGAGGTTGATGCCCATCTTCCTCGCCTCCATGGCGTGTTCGACGGCCGCGGCCATCTTCTCCAGGTCGGCGATCCGCGCGGTCAGCAACCGGTGCTGGCGCCGCAGGTGTTCCTGCGGATCCGCGTCGGGATCGTCGAGCAGGGCCGCGACCTCCTCGAGCGGGAAGCCGAGCTCCCGGTAGAACAGGATCTGCTGCAGCCGTTCGAGGTCGGCGTCGTCGTAACGCCGGTGTCCCGCGTGGCTGCGGCCGCTCGGGGAGAGCAGCCCGATCTCGTCGTAGTGGTGCAGCGTGCGCACCGTCACTCCGGCGAAGCCGGCGACCTGTCCCACGGAGTAGCTCATGGCTTCCCGCTCCTCCTGTTGTCGGTACGCATGCCAGCCTGGATCCTCACGCCACGTGAGGTGCAACCCCAAGGTCGGGTCGCGTTCAGGACCCCGGCCGGCCGGCCCCGCGAGGACGCTGCCCGCCAGGCCACGGGGCTCGCGCTCCGGCCCGGTCGTCCGCTCGGCAGCAGCCCCTACCGCGCGTCCCCGGGGTGCGGCACGCCCGTCGCGTACGGGTTCTCCTCGTCCGGCCCCAGGACCCCGACGAACGGCTCGCCCTCCCCCGCGAAGGTGTAGGCGCCGCCCTCGATCCGCTCGATCAGACCGCGCGTCCATTCCGCGCCCGCGTCCGCGGAGTGCACCCACAGGTGCATGATCTCTCCGATGTGCCCCAGCGTCTGCGGCCCCTCGGCCGGGGTGTAGTGCTCCAGGACACCGGCCTTCCACCGCTCGATGCCCGCCACGCGCTGCTTCAGCAGTGCCACCGCCTCCTCGCGCGACAGGCAGACGAGGAAGCCGACCGCCGCCGACAGGACGTCCATCTTCTGGTCGTACGAGGTCAGCGACTCGCGCAGCAGCGCGAAGAACTCCTCGGTGCCCTTCTCGGTGAGCTCGTACTCCGTACGCGGCGGCCCGCCGGCCGTGCTCGGCGCGGTCTCGTACGCGTACAGCAGCCCTTGCTTGGCCATCTGCTTGAGCGCGTGGTAGATCGAGCCGGGCTTGGCGGTGGACCACTCGTGCGCGCCCCAGTACTCCAGGTCGTTGCGCACCTGGTAGCCGTGCGCCCGCCCGTGCTGGCGCACGGCCCCGAGGACCAGCAGCCGGATTGCTGACATCGCCTGTGCCTCCTCGTCGATTCCGACCAGGCTACGCAGGCGCCCGCCCCGCGCAGCGCGCGGTGACGGGCACGGGCGGCGGGACGAGCGGCGTCAGGGCGACTGCTCCCCCTCCATCGCCACCAGCTCGAAGGACGTCTTCCCGTCCAGCGACTCCCTGATGACGTCCGCGTGCCCGGCGTGCCGAGCCATCTCCTGCACCAGATGCATCGCCATCCAGCGCATCGACACCCGGCCGTCCTTGGGGAACCAGGGCGCTTCGGGCAAGGGGAAGGTGTCGTCCAGGCTGGGCACAGACCGCAGGAACTCCTCGGTCTCCTTCGTCACCCCGTCCCAGAAGGCGAGCACGTCGCCGACCGACTCCTCGTCGGTCAGCCGGAAGCCCTCCGCCCAGGTCTCCCGGCTCCGCTGCCGCTCGTTGGGCCGCTGCTGGGCCAGCCGCAGCCAGTTCAGCTCCACCTCGGCGACGTGCTTGAGCAGCCCGGACAGCGACAGCTCGCTGGCGCTCGGCCGCGACGCCGCCTGCTCCTCCGTCAGCCCGAGGACCGAGCGGCGCAGGCTGCCGCGCTGCGCCTCGATGAAGGACAGCAGCGCGCCCCGCTCATCGCCGTGTGCCTCCGCGGGTACGAGAGTGACCATGACCGTCCGCCTTTCAGGGGGGTTCCTGCGCCGTTCCGACACCACACACGCTACGGACCCTTGCGGTCAGATCCTGTCCTCAATCACCGGCCCCGGCAGGGGAATCGGAGAGAAGTCGAGGAAAGGCAGGAAGGACCGGAAGGACAGGGAGAATCCGGGTACCCCGGACGGAGCTCCGGGGACTCCGGGAACTCCGGGAACTCCGGGGACCAGGGCGATCAGAAGGGGAAGCCGCTCCGGCCGTACTGGATGGAGATCCACTTGTACGTCGTGAACGCGTCGACCGTCGACTCGCCGTTCAGCCGCCCGACGCCCGAGTGCTTCTCGCCGCCGAACGGCACGATGGGCTCGTCGTGCACGGTGCCGTCATTGATGTGGATCATGCCCGTGTGGATGCGCTGGGCGATCCGCACGCCGCGCTCCACGTTCCCGGTGTGGACGGCGCCGCTCAGCCCGTACGGGGTGTCGTTGGCGATCCGTACCGCCTCGTCCTCCCCGTCGAAGGGGATGATGACCGCCACCGGGCCGAAGATCTCCTGCCCCAGCACCGGGGAGTCGGCCGGAAGGCCGGTCAGCACGGTCGGGGTCACCACGTTGCCCTCGGTCCTCCCGCGCACCAGTGCGGTCGCGCCCGCCTCGACGGTCTGGTCGACGAGCGAGGAGACGGCCTCCGCCTGCGTGGCGTTGATGAGCGGCCCCAGATGGGTGGCGGGGTCGGCCGGGTCGCCGGCCTTGAGGGTGCGGACCTTGGCGACGAACTTCTCGGTGAACTCCTTCTCGACCGAGCGGTCCACCAGCACCCGGTTGGCGGCCATGCAGACCTGCCCCTGGTGCACGAAACGGCTGAAGACCGCCGCGTCGACCGCGTAATCGAGGTCCGCGTCGTCCAGCACGATGAGTGCGCTGTTGCCGCCCAGCTCCAGCACGGCCCGCTTGAAGTTCGCGGCGCAGACGGTGGCGACGTGCCGGCCCACGCGGTCCGATCCGGTGAAGGAGATGACCTTGGGCACCGGGTGCTCGATGAGCGCGTCACCGATCTCCGCGATGTCGGTGATGACGACGTTGAGCAGGCCGGGC
The DNA here is from genome assembly GCF_000716335.1 of Streptomyces sp. NRRL S-118. Taxonomy (GTDB): domain Bacteria; phylum Actinomycetota; class Actinomycetes; order Streptomycetales; family Streptomycetaceae; genus Streptomyces. Next base: position 82,547 of record NZ_KL591017.1, read on the forward strand.
GGGAGACCCGCGTCCTCGAAGACCTTCGCGACCATGCTGCCGCCGAGGATGGGCGTGTTCTGGTGGGGCTTGAGGACGACGGCGTTGCCGAGGGCGAGCGCCGGCGCGACCGACTTGATCGACAGGAGGAAGGGGAAGTTGAAGGGGCTGATCACGCCCACCACGCCGACCGGGACGCGGTAGAGGCGGTTCTCCTTGCCGTCGATGGGCGACGGCAGGATCCGGCCCTCCGGGCGCAGCGCCAGGTGGATCGCCTCGCGCAGGAACTCCTTCGCGAGGTGCAGCTCGAAGGCGGCCTTGGTGCGCGTGCCGCCGAGCTCGGCGATGATCGCCTCGGTTATCTCCTCCTCGCGCTCCTCGATGATCCGTACGGCGCGCTCGAAGACGGTGCGGCGCGTGTACGGATTGGTGTCCGCCCACGCCCGCTGGGCGCGCTCGGCGGCCCGGTAGGCCTGGTCGACCTCGTCGACCGTGGCCACGGTGATGGAGGCGAGCTTCTCCTCGTTGTACGGATTGAAGTCGATGATGTCCCACGAGCCGCCTCCGGCCCGCCACTCACCGTCTATGTACTGCAGGGCCAGGTCTGTGAAGTAGGACATGCCATCCCTTCCGGCAGGCGTGCGGGCTGGTCAACGCGCAGCGCTCATCGCTTCTTCGCTTCTTCGCTTCATCGCTCATGAGGTCTTCATGACGAGACGTCATCGTACTGACGCGTCACGTGAGTTGAAGGAGTCCCCTGAGGAGATCCCGGCTTTCCTCCGGGCCCGGGCTGTCCCGGTGCAGCCGCTCCATCACCCGCTCGTACTGGGCGACCTCCTCGCGCTTGTCCAGGTACAGCGCGCTGGTCAGCTGCTCCAGGTAGACGATGTCGGAGAGGTCGGACTCGGGAAAGCGCAGCATGGTGAAGGCACCGCTCTCGCCCGCGTGGCCGCCGAAGCTGAACGGCATGACCTGAAGCGTGACGTTGGGACGCTCGGATACCTCGATCAGGTGCTTGAGCTGGTCGCGCATGACCTCGCGGTCGCCGTACGGGCGGCGCAGCGCGGCCTCGTCGAGGACGGCGTGGAAGTGCGGCGCGCGCTCCGAGACGAGGATCTTCTGCCGCTCCAGGCGCAGGGCGACCCGGCGGTCGATCTCCGCGCGCGGCGCGTCGGGCATGCCGCGGGTGACGACGGCGTGGGCGTACGCCTCGGTCTGCAACAGTCCGTGCACGAACTGGACCTCGTAGATGCGGATGAGGGAGGCGGCGCCCTCCAGTCCGATGTACGTCTGGAACCAGCCCGGGAGCACGTCGCCGTAACTGTGCCACCAGCCGGCGATGTTGGCTTCGCGGGCGAGCCCGAGGAGCGAGGCGCGCTCGGTCTCGTCGATGACGCCGTAGAGCGTGAGCAGATCCTCGACGTCCCTCGCCTTGAAGCTCACCCGTCCCAACTCCATACGGCTGATCTTGGATTCGGACGCCCGGATCGAGTAGCCGGCGGCCTCGCGCGTGATGCCACGCGATTCCCGCAGCCGTCGCAGCTGTGAGCCCAGCAGGATGCGTCGCACCACGGAACCGCTCGATTCGCTTGCGGTCACGTTTCCAACCCTCCCCATCGCTGATGTGTACGAAGGAGCACCCCCGAGCCCCGCGATGCCGGATTCTGCCACTAAACGCTTCAGCGTGTACTCATACGATTACGGATAGCCGAAGCCTGGCCGGTACCGGGTGAAATCCGTCGCAGGAAGATATGGTCCACAACCGGCACGGGGGTGGACAGGTCGGGCGCGTGCACGTGCATCTGCCCTTGCATCAGCTGGTCGCATTCGGAACCATGGACCTCGCGCACCTGCGTACTCGTTCGTGTTGTCGCACCACAGCCGCGAATCCCGGGAGTGCCTCGCATGGGGACGAATGGATCGACCATGCTCGAGCCGTTAAGGCAGGGGCTTCCGCCGATCGACGCCACATCCGTCTCCAGCTCCGCCTCCTGCGCGCTGCCCGCCCGGTACGAAGCGGTGCGCGGTGCCCGCCAGTTCACCAGTGCCACGCTCGCCCAGTGGGACCTGAGCGAGCGGTTCGACGACGTGGCGCTGGTCGTCTCGGAACTCGTCACCAACGCCCTGCGGCACGCACTGCCCACGGACCCGCCCGCGCGCGAGAACCCGCACGACTCCCCGGTGCGCCTGCATCTGATGCGCTGGGCGAGCCGGCTCGTCTGCGCGGTGCGCGACCCCAGCCCGGACAGTCCCGCCACGCGCGAGTGCGAGGAGGACTTCGCCGCGGAGTCGGGCCGCGGCCTGTTCCTGGTCGAGACCTTCAGTGACAGCTGGGGCTGGCACCCGCTGGCCGGGACGCTGCGCGGCAAGGTGGTCTGGGCGCTGTTCCGGCTGCCCGAGCCACCCGCGCCCGCACGTCCGACCGCGGGCCCCGCGGCCTAGCCTCGCGGCCCGGCCCTCACTGCGCACGGCCCTCCGCCCCGCGACCTCCCGCGGGGTCGCCTCCGCGTGCGCGCACACCCCCCGGGGCCGCCTCCGCGTGCGCCCGCCCGCCGGGACCCTGGGCGGCAGCGGCATCCGCGGCTGGTGGCAGCCGGCTTCCGTCAACGGGCGGGAGCGCCCGGCCGCGGAACGGCCCCCCGCCGGCGAGCGACCCGTGACTGCCCGGTTCACGCGGCACGCGGGCCGGAGCAAGCGGCCGTGGCAACGGCCCGCGGAGCGGCGCACGTCCCGCCGCACGTCCCGGTACGGCCGGTTCGCGGCGCGGGGGCCGGCGGGTCAGCCGCCGACCAGGTGGTCGAACTCCCCGTCCTTCACGCCGAGCAACAGCGCCTCTATCTCCGCCGGCGTGTAGACCAGGGCCGGCCCGTCGGGGTGCCGTGAATTGCGCATGGCGACATCGCCGCCCGGCAGCTTGGCGAACTCCACGCAGGAGCCCTGCGAATTGCTGTGCCTGCTCTTCTGCCAGACGACCCCGTGAAGCTCTGTGGCCGCCATGCCGTTGTACACGTGGTGCACAGGACGCTCCCCGAGATACATGGTGCAGGTGTCAACTATGCGTGATCATAGCTTCGTTCAAATGCAACTGCATGAGCAGATGCACGTGCACGCCGGGTGGTCCCTTGATTACACCCCCCGTCCACGAGTAAAGACGCACGAAAGGCCTTTCCGGCTCCCGTACCTGCGGTCGTACCTCTCCTCCGTACGCCACAGGCCCCCCGCCCAGGGGGCAGGGGGCCTGTGGTGAGGCGGGCGGGACGGACGGGGCAGGTGCCTACGGACCGTCAGCGCGCGGTGGACCCGTAGGGCAGCAGGGCCATCTCGCGGGCGTTCTTGATGGCGCGCGCGAGCAGCCGCTGCTGCTGGGCGGAGACACGCGTCACACGGCGGCTGCGGATCTTCCCGCGGTCCGAGATGAACTTCCGCAGCAGATCGGTGTCCTTGTAGTCGATGTACGTGATGCCGTCGCGGTCCAGCGGGTTGGGCCGGTTCTTGGCGGGCTTGCGGTCCGCGGAGCGGCGGGGGGACATGGGATCAGACCTCCAGGAGGGTGTCGAAGGCGGGCGGCAGCCGCTTCCAGGCCTCGCGGCCCGCGGCGTACTCGGCGTCGGTGAGCAGACAGGAGTCGAGGAGTTCGGCGAGACGCTCGCGGTCCAGGCCCGGTGAGGTGAAGACGAGGTGCTGGCAGCGGTCCCCGTGCTCGGGGTCCCAGTCCATCGCGGCCGCCGCCCGGCGCACCGGTGGAACCATCTCCCAGGCGGCGTCCGGCAGCGAGGCGAGCCACGGCCCGGCCGGCTCGACGCACAGCGCCCCGCCCGCCGCGTCCCAGGCCAGCAGCGTGTCGGGCCGGTCCGCCAGCCAGAACCGGCCCCGGCTGCGGGCGGCCGCGCAGCACAGGTCCTCCAGCGCCGCGTAGAGCCGCTCGGGGTGGAACGGGCGGCGCCGGTGCCAGACGTACGTGCCGACGCCGTGTGCATCCGCCTCCTGCGGCAGCAGCGCGCACGCCGGGTGCTGCGCGGCCGCGGCCGCCTCCACGTCGAAGCCGGCCAGCGCGGCGGCCGCGAGCTCGCCGCCCTCCAGACGCACCCGCCGGGCGGTCGGGTGCAGCTGGGCCAGCAGCGCGCGGTCCTCGTCGTCGGCCTCGGGGCTGTCCAGCACCGCGAGCACGGGCGCGTACTCCAGCTGACGGGCCCAGGTGTCGGCGACCGTGCGCCGGTCGGTGGCGGCCGCGGCGAGACCGGCCTCCATCAGGTCGTCGCCGTTTCCGAGGTACGGCAGGAGCAGCGCCGGGTCGACGGCCGTGATCACGGACGTGACGGTGAAACCGGCAGCCGCGACGACCTCGGCCATCGCCCTGGGCTCGACCGAGTCCCACAGCTCGACCACCGCGAGCCGGGTCAGCCCGGCGTCCGCCAGCCGCTCCAGCTCCGGCACCAGGTCCTCGCGCAGCGCGCAGCACGCGCAGTCGTTGACCAGCGGCGTCCCACCGGACGACAGGACCCCGGTGGCGTCCCGCACCGTGCGCCGCACCGTGCCCGTGGCCGCGGTGGACAGGTCGTGATGGAGCGCCACGCTGTCGGGGACGGTGGCGAGCAGCCGCGCCACCGCGGCGGCGCGCGCGTCGGAGTGCAGCCCGCCGACGATGGCGACGGACAGCATCAGCGTCCCTCGCGGCGCCGGCCGGAGGCTCCGCCGGACCCGCCGCCGTATCGCTTCTCGAACTTCTCCACGCGCCCGGCCGTGTCGAGCACGCGTGCCTGTCCCGTGTAGAAGGGGTGGCTCGCGGAGGAGATCTCCACGTCGATGACGGGATACGTGGTGCCGTCCTCCCACTCGACCGTCTTGTCGCTGGTCGCGGTGGAGCGGGTGAGGAAGGCGAAGCCGCCCGCCTTGTCACGGAAGACGACGGGCGCGTAAGGGGGGTGGATGCCGGGCTTCATCGCGGGGCTCAGCGCTCCTCTCGGAAGTCGACGTGCCGCCCGGCGACCGGGTCGTACTTGCGCAGCGTCAGGCGGTCGGGGTCGTTACGGCGGTTCTTGCGGGTGACGTAGGTGTAGCCGGTGCCGGCGGTGGACCGGAGCTTGATGACCGGTCGGAGTTCGTTGCGGGCCATGGGGTTAGAGTAAATGGAAATGGTTTCCATTACCAAGACAGTCTCCCGAGAGGTAGGTCACCCTTGTCCGCCCACTGCCAGCTGACCGGCGCGAAGCCCGGCTTCGGCAACCGCGTCTCCCACTCCCACCGGCGTACGTCACGCCGCTTCGACCCCAACATCCAGCGCAAGCGCTACTGGCTGCCGAGTGAGGGCCGGTACGTCCGCCTCACGCTGTCGGCCAAGGGCGTCAAGACGGTCGACGTCATCGGCGTCGAGGCCGCGGTGGCCCGCATCCGCGCCCGGGGGGTGAAGGTCTGATGGCGAAGAAGAGCAAGATCGCGCGCAACGAGCGGCGCAAGGAGGTCGTCGCGCGGTACGCGGCCCGGCGCGCCGAGCTGAAGGAGATCATCCGGCGCCCTTCGACGTCCCGGGACGAACGCCTCGCCGCCCAGGCGGAGCTGCGGCGCCAGCCGCGCGACGCCAGCGCCACCCGGGTACGCAACCGGGACGGTGTGGACGGCCGGCCCCGTGGACACCTGCGGAAGTTCGGCCTCTCCCGGGTGAACGTGCGTCGGCAGGCACACGCCGGATTCCTGCCCGGGGTCACCAAGTCCTCCTGGTGATACCGGCGGTACCGCCTGGTAGCTTGGCGCGGCATCGAAGCCGACCAAGGGGGACAGGGACGTGCACGAGCTGGTACGCAACGGGTTCGTACGGAACGGGTTCGTGGCGGTGGCGGGTCTCGCCGCCGCACTCGCGCTGACCGGCTGCGGCGGGGGCGGGAGCGACGACAAGGGCGGCGACCCGGGCAAGGACAAGGGCGGCCCGGACACCGGCGGCGCGGCCACGGCCGGCCCGTCGCCGGGCTCCGGCACCGACTCCGGCACGGGGTCCGGCTCCGGAGCCGGCACTCCGGCGGAGGTGGAGGGTGCCTGGCTCGGCAGGACCGACGGCAAGGCCGTGAACCTGACCATCAAGAAGGGGCACGCCGTCGTCCTCGCCGACTCGCGGGTCTGCCAGGGCACCGCGAAGGGCGCGGACGGCGGCAAGGTCGTGCTGGCCCTCAAGTGCCACGACGGCAGCACGGACCGGGCGAGCGGCTCGGCCGAGACGAGCGACGGCCGGAAGATCGTCGTCACGTGGGACAGCGGCAAGAAGGACACGCTGGCCAAGTCGCCGCTGGGCGAGGACCTGCCGACGTCGCTGCCGTCCCTGCCGACGCAGCCGTAAGGTTCCGTCGCGGCGGCCCCGGATGGGGCGTCCCGCGAGGTCGTCACCGCAGCCGGCCCGCGGGGTGCGTCGCGGACGCGACTAGCCGGGCAGCGCACCACCCGGTGGCGACGTCCGCGCCCGGTCGGCGGCGTCCGTGCCGTGCTCCCAGCCCGCGAGGTCCGTCGCGCCGCGCACGCGGGTCGTGGTGGTCTCCGGGAACATGGTCTCGGCGCGGGAGGTCACCGCCACGTCCCGTGCGGCGAGCACCGGCAGCAGCGTCGGTTCCCCGGCAAAGACGCGGCGGGAGGTGGACGCCAGCCGGTCGCCGATGCGCTGCGCGTACGCCAGCAGGAACGACTGGCGGAACGTCTTCGTGCGCTTGCGGCCCCCGGCCCGCTGCGCGGCCTCCGCCTTCGTCATCGCGCCCGTCCCCTGCACGAGCAGCGAGGTGTAGAGCAGCTCCACGACCTCCAGGTCGGGCTCGTACCCGACGACCGTCGAGAAGCCGAACGCCTCGTTCCACACCGCGCGGCAGTGGTTCGCCGCGGCGACCGCGTCCAGCAGGATCGCCTTCGCCGTCTCGTACGGCGCGTCCACGCCGATCCGCACCGCCGCGGGCTCGTCCGTGCTGTGCGTGCGCGCCGCGAGCGCCGCCTCGTCGAGGCTGTGCCGGGCCATCAGCTCCTGCGCCTTCGCGGTGAACGCCTCCGCCTCCTCCGGGAAGCCGGTCGCCTCCGCCTTGGCCAGCAGGGCCCGGATGCGCGCGAGCGTCCGCGGCTCGCCGTGCACGGGCGCCGTGTGCGGGGTTGCACCGCCCGGGACCGGGCCGACCGGCTCGATCGCGGGCAGCCGGGCGAGCAGCCGGTACAGCTCCAGCACGGCCGTGGCGTACCCGAACCGGTCCGTGCGCCAGGGCTCCGGGTCCAGCTCGGCGAGCTGCGCGGACCAGCGGGGCGGCAACTCGCGGTACGCCCGGGTCTCGGCGGTGATCAGGGCAGCGGCCAGCCGCACATGGTGCTCGTCGAGATCGCGCCGGACCAGCCGGACGACATCGGCCGGCTGCCAGCCGCGCTCCCAGGCACGCCGCAGGAACTCCCGCCCCCGCCGCGCGAGTTCCGCATCGGCGCCCGGATCGGCGGCGAGGAGTGACGCGCCGGTGTCGAGGGCGGTGTCCTCCTCGGCGTACAGCGCGGCGGCCAGCGCCCGCTCGACCGTGCCGCTCACGGCTGCCGCTCGTCGAAGTCACGGCGCGCCTGCGCTATCACCGGGCGGTGCTCCAGCGACCAGTCGACCAGCGCTTTGATCAGGTGCGTCATGCTGTGCCCGGTCTCGGTCAGCTCGTACTCCACCTGCGGCGGCACGGTCGCGTACACGGTCCGCGTCACCAGCCCGTCCCGCTCCAGCCGGCGCAGGGTCAGCGTCAGCATGCGCTGCGAGATGCCGGGGACCAGCCGCTGGAGCTCCTTGAAACGCCGGACGCCCGCGGCCAGTTCCACCACGACGTGCACCGTCCACTTGTCGCCGAGCCGGTCCTGGACGTCGCGGACGCCGCACTCCTCGGCGCAGCTGACCACTGGGCCGGTGGTGCCCCCGGTTACCTCCGTGTGCCCGACTGACATCGAAGTGCCTCCTTACGCGAACCCCTGCCACCCGAACACCATGGTCGCAGCCGCCTCCGACAACGGGCGCGGCAGCGACTGCGACCATGAGCGGAAGGACCTTGCCATGCTGCTGATCACGGGGGCCTCGGGCGGACTCGGCCGGCTGATCGCCGAGCGGCTCGAGGGGCGACCGGACGTCCTCCTCGGCACCCGGGCCCCGGCCGGCGTCCCGGGTGCCGGCCGGCGGGTCGACTTCGACGACCCGGATTCCCTCCCGGACGCCTTCGCCGGCGTGGACACCCTGCTGCTGATCTCGGCGGGGTACGGCGAGGACGACACCGTCGTCGCCCGTCACGAGGCGGCGATCTCGGCGGCCGAGAAGGCCGGTGTGGCCCACATCGTCTACACGAGCCTCTCCGGGGACGGCGACCACCTTCCGTACGCGCTCGCCCACCGCTGGACCGAGCGCCGCCTGCGCCGGTCGGCGGTCCGCTGGACGATCCTGCGCAACGGCCTGTACGCCGAGCTGCTGGCCCGCCTCGCGGCGCCCGGTGAGGACGGCCGTATCACCGCGCCCCTGGGCGACGGCCGCCTGGCGGCGGTGGCCCGCGCGGACCTCGCCGAGGTCGCGGTGCGCGTCGCCACGGACCCGGCGCCGCACACGGGCCGCGTCTACGAGCTGGTCGGCGAGCGGCCGCTGGGCGGCGCGGACCTGGCCGACGCGGTCTCCGCCTCGTACGAACCGGTGAGCCTCGCCTCGGCCCGTGCCGCCCTCGCCGCGTCGGGCGCGGCCCCGTTCCGGATACCGATGCTCACCGGCACCTGCTCGGCCGTGGCCCACGGCTTCCTGGACGGCGCCGGGCTCCAGGGCGACCTGCGCCGCCTGCTCGGACGCGAGCCGCGACCGGCGCTGGAGGTGTACGCGGAGCTCGTCCGGGGGTAGGGCCGGCCCTACCCCCGGGACGCCCGGCAGTGGTCGTGTCCCGGACGCCCCGCGGCGGTTGGCTTGCTCCATGACCTGGACACCCACGACATCCACCGCGCCCACGGCATCGACCGCATCGACGGCACCCGTGGCGACGACCGCCGCACCGGCCGTGCGGCTCACCGCGCTGCGCCGGCTCCACCACGACGTCCGCGCGCTCGACGGGGTGGACCTCGCCTTCCGTACCGGTACCTTCACGGCCGTGATGGGGCCCTCCGGGTCCGGCAAGTCGACGTTGCTGCAGTGCGCCGCCGGGCTCGACCGGCCCACGAGCGGGCGCGTGGAGATCGACGGCGTCGACCTGGGCGGGCTCGGCGAGCGGCGGCTGACACTGCTGCGGCGGGAGCGGATCGGTTTCGTCTTCCAGGCGTTCAACCTGCTGCCGTCGCTGACCGCGGCGCAGAACGTCGCGCTGCCGCTGCGGCTCGCCGGGCGGCGCCCGTCGCGGGCGGAGGTCCGGGCGGCACTGGCGCGGGTGGGCCTGGAGGGCCGGGCGGGACACCGGCCGGGTGAGCTGTCGGGCGGCCAGCAGCAGCGGGTGGCCATCGCGCGGGCGCTGATCACCCGGCCGGCCGTGCTCTTCGGGGACGAGCCCACGGGGGCCCTGGACACCACGACCAGCCGTCAGGTGCTGGGGATGCTGCGGGAGCTGGTGGACCGGGACGGCCAGACGATCATCATGGTGACGCACGATCCGGTGGCGGCGGCCCACGCGGACCGGGTGGTCTTCCTGGTCGACGGGCGGGTGAACGGTGAACTCACCGCGCCCACCGCCGAGCAGGTCGCCGGCCGGATGGCGCGCCTGGAGCACGCCGGGGCGAACGGCGCCGGTGCGGACGGCACCGAAACGGACGGCACCGAAACGGACGGCGGCGGCGCCGGGCGGAACGGAGCCGCGCCGGACGGCACCGGGCTGGATGCAGCCGGGCCGAACGGAGCCGATCCGTACGGCACCGGGCCGGAGCGTGTCTCGTGCTGAGGCTCGCGATCAGCGGACTGCGCAGCCGGTGGGCCTCGTTCGTGGGCGGCTTCATCGCCCTCGCGCTGGGGGTGGGACTGCTTGCGACGATGGGGCTCGGCCTGGCCTCGACGTTCGAGGCACCCGAGCGGGCGCCGCAGCGCTTCGCGGCGTCGCCGGTGGTGGTCATCGGCCAGGACACCTTCACGGCCGGGGGGCGCACGCACGAGCTGGCTCATCCACACCCTGTGGATGCCGGTCTGCTGCGCGACCTGCGCGCGCTCGGCGAGGTGCGGACCGGCGGGCGCCCCGGCGCGCCGGTCGACGCGAGAGGAGTCGACGCGGTGGGGGTCGACGCCGACCCCGGCGCGGTACGCCGTGTCGTGGGCGACCGCGGGCGGGTGCTGACCGGTGACGAGCGGCGGCAGGCCGACCCGGAGCCGGAGCGGGACGCGGAGGCGCTCGTCATGGTGAACGCCCTGCTGGGCACTGCCGGCGGCGTCACCGCCTTCGTGTCGGTCTTCGTGGTCGCCTCGACGTCCGCCTTCGCGGTCGCGCTGCGCCGCCGGGAGTTCGGCCTGCTGCGGCTGGCCGGCGCGACACCCGGCCAGGTGCGCCGCGCGCTGCTCGCCGAGGCGGCGATCGTCGGAATCGCCGCGTCGGCCGCGGGGTGCGCGCTCGGCGCGTGGGGCGCTCCCGTCCTGGCCCGGGTCCTGGTGGACGGCGGCATCGCGCCCGCCTGGTTCGCGATCGGCGACGCCGGCTGGCCGTTCCACACCGCCTTCTGGACCGGGCTGCTGGTCGCCGTCACGGGCGCGTGGGCGGCGGCGCGCCGGGCCGGGCGGACGGGCCCCGTCGAGGCACTGCGCGAGGCGGACGTCGATCAGGGCGTACTGCCGGTGAGCCGGCGTCTGCTGGGCGCGGCCCTGCTGCTGACGGGCCTCGGTCTCCTCGGCTGGACGCTGCTCACCGACCCGTCGGACCTGCTCAAGCGCAAGACGTACACGACCCAGCCGATGATCCTGATCACCGCGGTGGCCCTGCTGGCGCCGCTGCTCGTACGCCCGGTGGCCCGCGCCCTGCCGCTCCCCGGCGTCACGGGCATGCTGGTGCGCGCGAGCACCACCGCCGCTCTGCGCCGTACCGCGGCCGTCGCCGCACCCGTCCTGGTGACGGTCGCGATGGCCGGGTCCCTGATCGGCTCGGCGGAGACGGTGACGGCGTCCGAGGCGGCGGAGGCGCGCGGGCAGACGGCCGCGGACCTCGTCGTGACCGGTGACGCGCTGACGCCGGCGCCCGTGCCCGGCGCCACGCTCTCGCCCACGGCGTCCACCGCCGTCTTCGTACGGGACGGGGACGTGGCCGTCGTCCGGTACGAGACGCGGGCGGTCGCCGACCCGGCGGCCTTCGCCGAGCTGGCGCGGCTGCCGGTGGTGGCGGGTGACGTACGGGACCTGAACGACGGATCGATCATCGTCAACGAGGACTGGGAGCGGCGGACGGTCGGCGAACGGGTGGACGTGCGGCTCGGCGACGGACGGCGGGCGTCGCTGCGGATCGCGGCCGTCCTGGCGCTCGGTACCGGCGGCAACGGCCCGTACGTCACCGCCGCGAACGCCCCCGCGGCGGCGGTCGACCGCATCGACGTACGCCTCGCACCGGACGCCGACCCGGCAGCCGTGACGGCGGCGCTGCGGGAGGCCACCGGCGGCACGGTGACCCCGGCCGACGCCCGGGCTGCTCCGGCCACGAGCCCGCAGACCCGGCTGGGCCTGCTGGTGGTGCTCGGCATCGCCCTGCTCTACACGGTGATCTCGCTCGCCAGCACGCTGCTGATGGCGACGTCGGTACGCGGCCGGGAACTGCGTTCGCTCCGGCTGGCCGGCGCGACGCGCGCCCAGGTCCTGCGGGTCGTGGCCGTCGAGACGCTGGTGGCGGTGGGGATCGGGGCCGTGCTGGGGGCGGCGGTGACCGCCGTCAACCTGTCGGGGCTCGCCGCGGCGCTCGCGGCCCTGTCGGCCCCGGTGACCCTCGCGCTCCCCTGGACGGTGCTCGCCGCCGCCCTGGCGGCCTGTGCCCTGGTCGCGGTCCCGTCCGCGCTGCTGATGTGCCGCCGCGCCCGCTGACCGCCGGTCACGTCCCCGCGGCTCCGGCCCCGGCCACGGCCCGGGCCGTGGCCGGGGCCCCGGCCCACGAGCCTCACCCCGCGACCCCGCACCCGACCCTCCCGACCGTGCCCCCCCAACGGGCGCGGCACCGCGCCCCGGCCCTACGTGTCGCGCGGCCAGTTGCGCAGCACCAGGTCGAGCGCGTCGAGCGCGCGCGACCACGAGGCGTCGACGTCCCGCGGGTGGGCGAAGCCCGAGGCCCCCTCGATACCGGCCCACCCGTGGAACGTGCTGCGCAGCAGCCGCACCGCGTCCGTGAGGTCGGGCTCGGCCAGGCCGTACCCGGTGAGCACGGCGGTCGTGGCCTGGATGCTGCGCAGGTGCCCGGGCGACGCGGCGACGACCTCCGGGTCGAGCCGCAGCTGGTACGCCGCGTACCGCCCGGGGTGCTCCACGGCGAACCGCCGGTACGCGTCGGCGAACGCCCGCAGTGCGTCACCCCCCGCGCGGCCGGCCACCGCCGCGGTGAGCCGGTCGGCGAACTCGCGGGCGGCGAGCACCGCGACCCGGGTGCGCAGATCGGCGAGGTTCTTGATGTGCGAGTACAGGCTCGCGTCCTTGACGCCGAAGCGCCGCGCCAGCGCGGACACGGTGACTTTGTCCAGGCCGACCTCGTCCGACAGATCCGCCGCCGCCTGCGTCAGTCGGTCGGCCGTCAGACCGGCACGCGCCATGACTCATCCTTCATCCGGCCGGTGGGGCGGGAACGGGGGTTCCCGGGGGCCGGGCCACCTTACCCACCCCGGGTCACCCGGCCCCCTGCACGGCTCACCCGGCCCCTCCCCGGGTCACCCGCCCCCCGCCACGGACCACGCGGCCCGCCCCTGGTCACGGCCCCCGGGTCACCCGGCCTCACCTCCGGCTCGCAGGGCGCCCGGAGGCGACCCGGTTCACACGGTGATGATCAGCTTGCCGCGCACGTGACCCGCCTCGCTCAGCTCCTGCGCCTTCGCCGCGTCGGCGAGCGGGAAGGTCTCGACGACCGGCACGTGCAGCCGTCCCTCGGCGGCGAGGCGGCCGTGCTCGGCGAGACCCGCCCGGACGGCCTCCGGCGGGGTGCCGCCGCCCGAGAAGACCACCCCGTGGGATGCGGCGTCCGTCGCCGCGATGGTGATGATCCGGTCGGTCCGGCCGCCGAGCAGCTCGATCGAGGCGGGCAGGGTGCCGTGCCCGGCCGCGTCGAACACCGCGTCGACGCCCTGCGGCGCGGCCGCGCGGACACGGTCGGCCAGCCCGTCCCCGTACGCCACCGGGATCGCGCCGAGGCCGCGCAGGAAGTCGTGGTTGGCGGGCGACGCGGTGCCGATCACGGTCGCGCCGAGCGCGACCGCCAGTTGCACCGCGACCTGCCCGACCGCACCGGCCGCGCCGTGCAGCAACAGGGTCTCGCCGGCCTTGAGCCCGAGCAGGCCGAAGACGCGCTGGGTGGTCTCCCCCGCGACGGGCAGCGTGGCGGCGGACTCGAAGGAGAGCCCGGCGGGCTTGTGCACGATGTCGCCGGCGATGGCGTACTCGGCGTACGCGCCGGTCCTGGTCCAGCCGAACACCTCGTCGCCGACGGCGAATTCGGTGACACCGTCGCCGAGCGCGTCCACGACGCCGGCGAACTCCAGGCCGGGCACCGCGGGGAAGGTCGTCGGGTAGAACTCCTCCACCCACCCGTAACGGCGCTTGTAGTCGAGCGGGTTGACGCCGACCGCCACCACCCGGACCCGCACCTCCCCCGTGCCCGGGACGGGCTTGCCGGCCTCCCCGAAGGTGAGGACGTCCGGGCCGCCGAACTCGTTGTAGATGATCGCCTTCATGTCTTCTCCCCGTAGGACTCGTCGTGTTGACGACTCAAGCCTCGGGGAGCCGGCCGCCGGACCGGGCCGGTCCTCGGGACAGTCGGACCTGTCCGAAAGGACAGGGCGGGGCTCCGTCCGGCTCTCTAGGCTGAGGCGCATGGAAGCGATGACGGCCCTCACCGCCCTGTCCTCCGCGTACGACGTGATCCGGCAGCCGCTCGGGCAGATCCTGCCCCGGCTGTCCCGGGTGCTGGCCGACGTCGTCCCGCACCGGGCGGTCGCCGAGCTGTCGACGCACTGCGCGCACTCGCCGTTCAAGACGTACGGCGAGGCGGAGATCACCGACCGGCTCACCACCGCCGACCTCGCCCCGCTGCTGGCCTCCGGTGTCGCGGGCCGCCCGTGGCAGGGCACGCTGCACCTCGCGGGCGCGGACCGACCGGTGCTCGCGGTACGCAGCGACGCGACGCCCCGCGGCGCGGTGCTGCTGGTGATCCGCGACGAGAGCACCGCTCACGGGGAAGCCGGGGGAACCGGAGCAGCCGGGGAAGCGGGAGACCCCGGGGAACCCTTGGGCCCCGGGGCGGCCGGGCAGCCCGGTTCCGACGAGGCCGCCGTCGCCCTCGTGCAAGCCCTGTGGGACCTGGTGACCAGCCACTTCGACCGGCTGGCCGCCGAGGCGGTGCCCGGGGCGCTCGCCCGCTCGCGCACCGCAGCCGGGACGCGGGCCCGGGTGATCGCCGAGCTGGGCGAGGCCCACGCGGCGGCCCTGACGAGCCTGCTCGGGGTGCTGCGCAGCCGCACCCTGGACGACGCGGCCGCCCGCGCCGCCGCCACCGACCTGGCCGTCTCGGCGCTCGTCGAACTGCGGGCCACGGCCGAGCGGGACCAGCGGATCGCCGAGGAGCCGGCCGACCAGGCGTTCGCCCGGCTCGCGGATTCGCTGCGTCCGCTCGTGCGCTACAGCCCGGTGCGCCTGGAGCTGGGCGGGCCGGGGTCCACCCGGCCGCTGGCCGCGGACGTGGCGCACACGGCCCGCGCGGTCGTCCTGGCGGTGCTGATGAAGGTGCTGGAGCAGGAGGCGGTGAGCCGGGTCCACATCGGCTGGCAGATCACCGACGACGAGCTGCGGGCCGCGGTGCGCGACGACGGACCCGGCACGCTCTCGCTCTGCACCCTGAGCCCCGGCCGGGTCCGGGAGCGGCTCGACGTCCTCGACGGGCGCCTGGACGTGGACGCCGTGCCCGGCTGGGGCACGACCGTCACCGCCACCGTCCCGCTGCGTGCGGCCCAGGAACCGGCCCCGCACCCCCTGACCTCGCTGGGCGAACGCGAGCTGGAGGTGCTGACGCACCTCGCACTCGGGCACCGCAACCGGGCGATCGCCCAGGAGCTGCACATCAGCGAGTCCACGGTGAAGTTCCACGTGGCCAACATCCTGACCAAGCTCGGCGTCGGCTCGCGGGGCGAGGCGGCGGCACTGTTCCACGCCGCGGCGTGAGGGGCTGATCCCGCCCGTTGTCAGTGGTGGGTGCCAGACTCGCTCGGGTGAGCGAACGCTGGTTCCTGGACGGCACCGAGGGCGGCGGGGCGCGCCTCGTCCCCCTCGGCGGGGACGGGCTGCCCGCCGGTCCCGTGCTGACCGAGCCCGACCTCGTCGAGGCCGTGCGGTCGCGGCCGCACGTCGACCGGTGGGTGTGGCGCGCCACGTCCGGGGTGTACCCGCGGCTGCTCGCGTCGGGGGTGCGGGTGGAGCGGTGCTACGACCTCGAGGCCGCCGAGCAGCTGCTGCTCGGGCACGAGGGACGCCTGGGCGAGCCCCGCTCGGCGGCGGCCGCCTGGGCCCGGCTGCACGACCGGCCCGTACCGCCCGATCCGCCGCTCAGAGGGGCGGAGCCGGGCGCGCAGTCACCGCTCTTCGAGCCGCGGTCCGGCCTGGAGGTGCCCTTCGAGGGCCTGCTGGAGGTGTACGCGGACCAGCAGCGACGGCACGGCGCCGCCGAGCACCCCGGCAGGATGCGGCTGCTGACGGCGGCGGAGTCGGCGGGGATGCTGGTGTCCGCCGAGATGACCCGCGCCGGGCTGCCGTGGCGGGCGGACGTCCACCGGGCGGTGCTGCACGAGCTGCTGGGCGAGCGGTACGCGGGCGGGGGCGAACCGCGGCGGCTCGCGGAGCTGGCGGACGAGGTGTCGTCGGCGTTCGGGCGCCGGGTGCGGCCCGACCTGCCCGCCGACGTGGTGAAGGCGTTCGCGCAAGCCGGCATCAAGGTGCGCTCGACGCGCCGCTGGGAGCTCGCCGGGATCGACCATCCGGCGGTCGAGCCGCTGATCGCGTACAAGAAGCTGTACCGGATCTGGACGGCGCACGGCTGGGGCTGGCTCCAGGACTGGGTGCGGGACGGGCGCTTCCGGCCCGAGTACCTGCCGGGCGGCACGGTCAGCGGACGCTGGACCACCAACGGCGGCGGAGCGCTGCAGATCCCGAAGGTGATCCGCCGCGCGGTCGTCGCCGACGAGGGCTGGCGGCTGGTGGTGGCGGACGCGGACCAGATGGAGCCGCGCGTACTGGCGGCGATCTCCCGCGACCCGGGCCTGATGGAGGTGGCGGCCCATGACGACGACCTGTACACGCGCTTGTCCGACCGGGCGTTCTCCGGCGACCGGGCGCATGCCAAGCTCGCCCTGCTGGGTGCGATCTACGGGCAGACCAGCGGTGACGGCCTGAAGAACCTGGCGGCGCTGCGCCGTCGCTTCCCCCGGGCGGTGGCGTACGTCGACGATGCGGCGAAGGCGGGCGAGGAGGGGCTGCTGGTGCGCACCTGGCTGGGCCGGACGAGCCCGCGGGCGGCGGGCGCTGCGGAGGCGGACGAGGCGGGGATCCCCCAGGAGGGCCCCGAAGAAGCGGTGGCCGAGGGGGAGTTCACGCCGGGGTACGCGTCGGTGAACTCCCGTGCGCGGGGCCGTTTCACACGGAACTTCGTGGTGCAGGGCAGCGCCGCGGACTGGGCCCTTCTGGTGCTGGCCGCGCTGCGGCGGGCGCTGACGGGGATGCGGGCGGAGCTGGTGTTCTTCCAGCACGACGAGGTGATCGTGCACTGCCCCGCCGAGGAGGCGCCGGCCGTCGCCGAGGCCATCCGTGCGGCCGGGGACGCGGCGGGCCGGATCGCGTTCGGGGACACCCCGGTGCGGTTCCCGTTCACGACGGCGACGGTGGAGTGCTACGCCGACGCGAAGTGAGACGCGGCAGCCGGGGCCGTGCCATGACGGAGCGAGGGGGCCGAGCGGTACGACGGGGGCGGGCCCCGCAGCCGTTGCTTCGGCTGCCGGACCCGCCCCTGGGGTCATTCCGCTGGAGACGTGCTCCGGTTTCAGTCGATGGCGGTGCTGAAGTTCTCGGAGATGACGTTCTCCAGGATGTGCGACAGCGCGCTGTCGCCCT
>NZ_KL591017.1:99895-100219 GCF_000716335.1 Streptomyces sp. NRRL S-118
TGTCGCCCTTGACGGCGGTGGAGTTCTCGACGCACTGCTGGTTCTGGGTGTCGTTGAGGATGTCCTGAACACCGACGTTGACCAGGGCCGCGATGTTCTGGATGTCGGCCTGGACGGGCAGACCGACACAGGGCTTGTTCAGCGAGCCCTGGATGAGCCCCACCTGGGGGCTCATGTAGCCGCCGGTGTAGGTGTTGCCGTACGACTGGGTGGCGAAGTTGCCGTTCTGCGTGTCGACCCCGCGGTCGCCCACGGCGGAGGCCATCGGCGCGGAGGCGCCCAGGACGACCGCAGCCACGCCGGCGGTAGCCAGAACCTTCTTGA
>NZ_KL591017.1:100363-116624 GCF_000716335.1 Streptomyces sp. NRRL S-118
CCCAGGACGACCGCAGCCACGCCGGCGGTAGCCAGAACCTTCTTGATCATGGTCCATCCTTCTCGTCGAGAGACCCGGTGCTCGGGTCGTTCTGATCAACAGCGCGGAACGGTTTCAGTTGCGCCATGTCACTCGAAGAGCCCAATTACCAAAAGACGGACTCACGGTTTTTATGACCATAGTTTTGCGTTTGTCTGACCGGAGCCGTAGCGGGTACACACCCTGTATGGACGCTCTCATCACGTACAGCATGGAATTGGCCGAGAGGGACCATCTCGTAGGGATCGGTCCACTGGTGGCGGGGATCATCCTCGTGGGATTCCTGATCGGCGCGTTCTGGATCGGGCGGCGCATCAGGATGCGGGAGTCCGAGCCGCCCAAGCCGAGCGAGCAGCCGCACCGGCCGGACGACGCGGGCCTGCCGGGCGAGGCCGAGGGCTACCGCAGGCCGGCCGAGCTCACCGAGCGCGAGGACCGGGTGATGCCGTACGAGTTGAAGCACGAGAACACGGAACCGGACACCTCCCCGCGGACCGAGCAGGACCGCAAGTGGCGTGGCGCCCCGAGCGGCGGCTTCGGCAGCGGCGGCCCGACGACGGGCGGCTGACCGCCCCCGTGGGCTCCACGGCCGTCCGCCGGCGCGTGACCGCTCCGCGCGGCACCCCGTCGGCGTGCGCCGTGCGCTCACCCGCCGTCCCCTCCCTCCCGGCGCCGCATTCCGGCGCCGGTTTTCTCGTGCCCGCCCAGCAGCCGCCCACCCCCACCCCGCCGCCGTCCCCGCCCCCGCCCCGACCGGTGGCGGGGATCGTTTTGCCGGGACCGGCCGGGGCACCCGAGGGGGCATGACCAGCACCGACGACAAGGCGACGACGGCGCACACGCCCGCGCGGGCCGCGGGACGCGATGTCGCACGGCTCGCCGCACAAGTGATCGCACCGACCCTCGCCGCGGGGGTCATCATCCGGCGCCGCGCCGGCATGGCGTTCGCCGAGCGGTACGCGGTCGACCGGCGCGCCACCGGACTGCTCTCGGAGCTGCGCGGCCGCTACGGGGCCGGCCCGCTCCGGCTCGACGTCGCCGGGCGGCACTTCGCGGTCGTCCTGGACGCCGACGACGCCCGCCACGTCCTGCAGGGCACCCCCGACCCGTACTCCCCGGCCACCCGGGAGAAGACCGCCGCGCTGGAGCAGTTCCAGCCGCACGGCGTGCTGATCTCCCGGGGCACGCGGCGCGACGAGCGGCGCGAGTTCAACGAGGCGGTGCTGGAGTACGGCCGGCAGCTGCACAGCCTGGCCCCGCACATGGTCAGGGCGGCGCGGGAGGAGGCCGGCCGGCTGCTCGGCGCGGCCACCGCGGGCGACGGCGAGCTCGACTGGGCCACGTTCAAGGAGGCATGGGACCGCACCGCGCGCCGTGTCGTGCTCGGGGACACCGCCCGGGACGACACCGCCCTCACGGCGATGCTCGGCCGCCTGCGGGCCGCCGCCAACTGGTCCGTCGCGGCCCCCCGCCGCCCCGGTCTGCGCGACCGCTTCGAGCGGCGGCTCCACGACCACCTCGAACGCTCCGAGGGCGGCAGTCTCGCCGCGGCCCTGGGCGATATCCCCGCCGCCGCCGGCACCGATCCGGCGGGCCAGGCCCCGCACTGGCTGTTCGCGTTCGACGCGGCGGGCATCGCGGCGTTCCGCGCCCTCGCCCTGCTGTCCACCCACGAGCGGCAGACCGCGCAGGTGCGGGGCGAGCTGGCCGTCGCCGACCTCACCGCACCGCAGCTGCTGCCGTACACCCGCGCGTGCGTCCTGGAGTCGGTCCGGCTCTGGCCCACCACGCCCTTCATCCTGCGCGAGTCGGTGCGCGACACCGACTGGGGCGGGGACACCCTGCCGGGCGGCACCGAGTTCCTGATCTACGCGCCGCTGTTCCACCGGGACGAGGCCCTGCCGTACTCCGACCGGTTCACCCCGGAGATCTGGCTGGACGGGACCGCGCAGGACACCGAGGCGCTGATGCCGTTCAGCGGCGGCCCGGGCGAGTGCCCCGGCCAGGACCTGGTGCTCCTGGTGACCTCGACGATGCTCGCCGCGCTGCTGGAGCGCCACACGTACCTGCTGGACCGGCCGGGGCGACTGCGGCCCGACCGGCCGCTGCCGCGCACCCTCGACCACTTCGGCCTGCGCTTCGTGGCGCTTCCCCACCTTCCGCACAACAGCCTGTGACATGATGCGGGAGCCTCGCCACGGCTGTGAACGGAAAGGTGCGGCATGGCTCCTCGCTCCGGTAATTGGCAGCGTGTGCCCCTCATTCCACAGAGCAGGCAGGCGACGGGGAGCGAACCGTCGCCCGTCTATTCGATGCTGCTACGCGAATGGAGGGCGAAGGGGCGGACGGTCCCCGGAGTGCCCGACCACGAATGGCAGGTCCTGGTATCCCGCCCCATCTGGCCCAGCCGCTGAGCCATTCGCCTGGATACACCGCTCAGCGTTCGAGTGAATCGGCACAGAAATCCACCTCAACGGTGTTCTTTCACTTTCGCATTCGTTGTGATTTTCACAGTGGAAGCCGAGACCCTCTTGACGGGCTCGTCCGTCACGAAACCCGTGACATGACTTCCTCCTGTGGAAAGGGAACCGAACCATGAAGATCAAGAAAACTGCGGTAGCCGTCGCCGGTCTGGTCATGGCGATGGGTGCGGCCGCGCCTGCCGTCGCGGACGCCGACGCCGAGGGAGCCGCCGTGGGCAGCCCGGGCGTCCTGTCCGGCAACGTCGTGCAGGTGCCGGTCCACATCCCGGTCAACGCGTGCGGCAACACCGACAACATCGGCGGTCTGCTCAACCCGACCTTCGGCAACGTCTGCATCACCAAGTGAGCCTGCCGTAACGCCACGGCCCAGAGCGGCCGGCGAGCCGGTCCCGGTCGCATGCTCCGGGGCCGGCTTTTCGTGTGGCTCGACGTGCGGCGGCATCCGCCGCGCCCGCCGCACCCCCGGGTGCCCCAAGTGGGCGATCAATTCCCCCGACGGCCTACTGGACTCCCGGCCCGCATTTCCGATCGGCCCAATAAGAATACTTTTGTTCCATCTGGCGGACGGCTCCGTCCCGGCGCGCACCGCGCCGTTCCGCGCCGCCGCGAAGGAGCAGACATGGCCGATCGGGCAGGGGACACGACCCGCACGTGGCACGGGACGCGCACGCGGCACCGGGCGCGTACGTGGCTGGTGATGCTCGCCGCCGGGGTCCTCCTCTCCGGCGCCGCCGTGACGCCCGCCGGTCACGCCGCCGAGCCGCCGCCCGCGCGGGACCCGCTGCCGTCCGCGCCCCCGGCCACCGCCACGGCGCTGGGCGCCTACCTCCACTACGGCCCGTCCGGCATCCGGCGGATGGCGGGCCTGGAGAAGTGGCTCGGCGGTACCGAACTCCGGGTGGGCCACACCTACCTGCCCGGTGACGTGTGGAGCAACATCGAGGGCCGCCCCGAATTCCTTGAACCCTGGACCCAGTGGCGGCGTGCCCGCGAGGACCGGCTGTTCGTGCTCAACGTGCCCATGCTGGTGCGCAACGAGGACCACCTGCCGGACCCGGTGGTGCGACAGATGCTGCGGCTCGGCGCGGACGGCCGGTTCGACCACCACTTCCGCACGCTCGGCGAGCGTCTCGTGCGGCTGGAGGCGCCGGACACCGTCGTGGTGCTCGGCTGGGAGATGAACGGCATCACGTACACCCACCGGTGCGGTCCCGACCCGGAGGCGTGGAAGACGTACTGGCGGCGCATCGTCACCGCCATGCGGGCCGTGCCCGGGCAGCGGTTCCGCTTCGACTTCGCGCCCAGCCGGGGGACGGACGCCGTTCCGTGGACCGAGTGCTATCCCGGCGACGATGTCGTCGACATCCTGGGGATGGATTCGTACGACCAGCCCCCGGGGGAGAATTTCGACGAAATGGTGGAGCAGCCGTACGGGCTGCGCCACCACGTGGAATTCGCCGCGGCCCACGGAAAACCCATCTCGTATCCCGAGTGGGGTCTCTTCCGGAACGGTGACAACCCCGAGTACATGCGACGGATGCTGGAATGGATCGACCGGCACCGACCGCTTTACCACACCATCACCGACTATTGCCCGCACGGTGTGTGGCAGTGCGACGACAACCCCAGGTCGTCGGAGGTGTTCCGTGCGACGCTGTCGCTGCCCAGGCCCGAGCCGAAGCCGGAGGAGACGGAGCCGGCTCCCGAGCCGCCGACCGCGGAACCGGCGCCCGACCCCGAGCCCGCGCCGGAGCCGGCCGAGCCCGCCGAGCCCCAGCCCCAGCCCCAGGAGCCCGCGCCCTCCGAGCCGGGCACCGGCAGCGGGGCCGCGGCCCCGTGCAGGACACTGGACCTCGGTCCGTGGGTCCACAAGTGGCTCGGCGACTCCGGACTGTGCGTCCCCTCCCTCTGGTGGCACTCCAGCCGCTCCTGACAGCCCGGCGGCGGCCGGGCCGGCCCCTCAACCCCGGCCGTCACCGCGCCGCTCCCGTACGGCCCGGGCCACCCGGGCCCGCCCGCCCGCGTACGCCGCGCGCAGCAGCAGGGCCGGCGCCATCCGGCGGCGCGCCATCAGCAGCCGCTGGTTCTGGGCGGGTGAGGGCCGCCACTGCCGCTTGTACGGCTCGGTGCCGCGCAGCAGGCTCAGCGTGGCCCGGCCGCTCGCGCTGCACTCCTGCGCGCAGGTGCGCAGCAGCATCGCGAGCACGTCCACCCTGCTGGTCCGCAGCACCGGGTCCGCCCCGTACAAGTACGCGCCCGACAGGCGCGGCGACATCAGGGTGACGTTGGCGGCGACCACGTCACCGGCGATACGGAACTCCGTCACCATCGCGTTCCCCGACTCCGCCATCGGCCGAACCGCCCGCTCCAGGTGCTCGGCGAAGCGCGGGGTGAGGTGCTCAGGTGTCACCCGCCTGCCCTCCCACTGCCGCCGGTGCAGCTCCAGGAGCCGTCCCAGGGCGTCCGGGATCTCCGCCGGCGGGACGACGCGCTCCTCGACCCCGGCGTTCTCGATCTTGCGCAGCTTGGCCCGGGCCCGCTGCGCCCGGGCCCGCGGGAGGCGCCCCACCAGTCCGTCGATGGGCAGCGGGGGCAGCTCCAGGCAGACGGAGTCCGCCAGCCGGTGGCGCGGCCCCCGCCACTCCGCCCAGACCCGCTCGGCCGCCGCCCCGGCGCGCACCTCCCGCAGGTCGATCACCGCGGTACGGGCCAGCTCGCCGAGTGCCCCGGTCAGTGCGACCGCCGCCTCCCCGCACGTGTCGTCCAGGAGCACGTCGGAGAAGTCGCTGATGGCGCCGCCGAGGAGCGTCAGCACCGGCACGGGGCCGGGCACCAGCCGCAGCGGCGCCGCGGCGACGAGCCGGCCCCGGCGGCGCACCAGGACGACCCGGAGGCGGCCCGGGGTCCCGTACGACGTCCACCAGGAGTGCAGCCAGGAGTGGGCCTGGAACGGGGTGGCGGCCGCGCACGCGCGGTGGAGGCCGGCCCACTCGCCCGCCAGTCGGCCGAACTCCTCCCCGTCGCGGCAGACCGTCACGTCGAGGCTCATACCGCCGCCTCCTGGTGGCGCGCCGGGACCGGGCCGGGCACCGCCGCGTACCGCTCCTCCCCGTGCCCCGGGCGCGGCCGGACCAGCAGCGCCAGCCCGCCGAGCAGGCCGCCCGCGCAGCCGCCGACGAGCGCGGACAGCGGCGCGGAGGGCGAGACGGGCTCGGTGGGCGGTGCGGCGCGGGTGAACTGCAGGATCTTCACGCCGGTGCTGGCCTCGGTGTGGCCGCCCTTCCGCACGAGGGCGCTCGCCACGCTGTCGGCCATGGCGGCCGCGGTCCGCGGGTCCGGCGCCCGGCCGGTGAGGGAGATCATCGGGGCGTCCGGCGAGGTCTCCGCCCGTACGCCCGCGCGCAGGGCGGCGGCGGGGACCCCGGCCTCGATCTGGGCGTCGCCGGTGATGGCGATGTCGGTGGCGACCCGCCCGTACGCCTGGGCGAGACCCATGGCCCCGGCCGGATCGGACCCCTCGGCCGGGACGACGACCACGTAACCGGTCGCCGCGTACTCCGGGGGCGCCAGCAGCCCGTAGGAGCCGCCGCACACCACGCCCAGCAGCACGGCGGCCGGGACGAGCCACCGGCGGTGGCGGGCCGCCGGCCGGGCGCTCCTCAGCCGGGAGAGCCGGCCGGTCACCCGGCGGACGAGGAGGGAATGGGGAGTCATCGTCGTTCACTCGCTTCGTGGTAGAGGGACATCAACTGCCGGGCGCTGCGGGCGATGTCGTAGTGGCGCACGGCCTCGGGGACGGGCAGCCGGGGCCCGCCGCGCGCCGCGTACGCCGCGCGCAGGGCGGCGGTCAGCTCCGCGGCCGTCCCGCCGGTCCGCCGCGCCCCCGGCGCGCGACCGGGCGGCAGGTCGTCGAGCGCGGGGCAGGCCGCGTACAGCACGGGCAGCCCGGCGGCCAGCGCCTCGACGACCGCCAGCCCGAACGCCTCGTCCGCCGACGCCGACACGAACACGTCCATCGCGGACAGCAGCTCCGGCAGACCGCGCGACACCGCGCCGGCCCACACCACCCGGCCGGCGGCCCCGCACTCCCCGGCCACCCGCTCCAGCCGCGCCCGCTCCTCGCCCTCGCCGACCAGCAGCAGCCGCACACCGGGCGGCAGCGGGGCCACCGCGCGGATCAGCGTGTCGAACCGCTTGCCGGGCACCAGCCGCCCCACGCCTCCGACGACGTACGCGTCGGGCGCCAGGCCCAGCCGCTGCCGCGCCGACTGCCGGGCGCCCGCGTCGAAGGCGAACCGGGCGGCGTCGATCCCGTTGGGCACCACCCGGACGCGGGAGGGCGGCACGCCCCACTCGGCGAGGCGCCGGGCCACGGTGCCGGACACCGCGACCGTCGTCGTGCCGAGCCGCTCACCGGCGAGGTACAGGGCGCGCGCGCCGGCGCTCAGCGGCCGCCCTTCGATCTGCGCGGCGCCGAGCGAGTGTTCGGTGGCGACGACCGTGCGGACACCGGCGAGCCGGGCCGCGATCCGCCCGTACAGGCACGCCCGGTACAGGTGCGTGTGGACGACGTCGAAGCCGCCGCGCCGGATGAGCCGTACCAGGCGGGGCAGCGCGGTCAGGTCGCGGTTGCCGCGCATGCCGAGGTGGACGACGGGGACGCCGTCGGCGCGCAGGGCGTCGGCGACCGGGCCCGGATTGGTGAGCGTGACGACGCCGGCGGTGACCTCGCGCAGGTGCGGGACGAGCAGGCGGAGCTGCTCCTCCGCGCCGCCGATGCCGAGACCGGTGATGACGTGCAGCACCTTGAGGGGCGGCTTCTGCGGTGACCCCGACCGCGCGGGCCGCGTCCCGGGGCGCCGCCGGGTCTCCGGGGCGGCCGTCATGAGACCGGCACCGGGCCGCGCGGCAGCTCCACCGGTGCGCGCCGCACACCGTGCAGCCGGTACTTGGCGTGCAGCCGCCAGGCGGAGTCGCGCTGCCCGATGTGCACCCGGGGCAGGGCGAACACCCCGGCCAGCCCGGGCGCCGGGTCGACCGCGCAGCCGTACGCGTACCCCGCCTCGCGCACCGCGCGGGCCACGCGTGCGTCGACGTGGCCGTAGGGATAGCAGAAGCCCTCCGGGGCCGTGCCGGTGATCGTACGGAGCACCTCCCTGCTGTGCGCGACCTCGCGGTCCAGGGCGGCATCGCGGGCGGCGGGCAGCGAGACGTGCAGCAGGCCGTGCGAGGCGACCTCCATGCCGGCGGCGGCGCAGCGGCGGATGCCCTCTTCGCCGAGCAGCGGTTTGCGCGGGCCGTGCGCGTCCCAGTCGTTGTCGCCACCGAGCCGCCCGGGCAGGACGAAGACGGTGGCCGTGCACTCGTGGCGGCGCAGGACGGGCACCGCGTGCTCGAGGAAGTCGGCGTAACCGTCGTCGAAGGTGAGGCCGACCAGGCCACGTGTGTCGCCGTGCCGCGCGGCGTACAGCAGCAACTGCCGTACGCCGACGCCGCGCAGGCCGCGGTCGCGCAGCCAGCGCAGCTGCCGGTCGAGGCGGGCCGGGGAGACCGTCACCTGGTACGGGTCATCCGTCGTGTCGTCGATCGAGTGGTACATCGCCACCCACGGGCGGGTGTTGCGGGGAGCCATGAGCGAGCCTTCGTGCAGCGGTGCGGATCAGGGACGGGACCACCGGCGCGCGCAGCGCGCAGGCGGCGGCGGGGAACGTGACGGTGACGGCGGCGAGCGCGAGCGGCACCGCGAGGAGCGGTGGCCGCCCCGCCGCGCACGCCCACCCCGCGGCGCTCGCGGGGACGGCCGCCGCGGCGAGCCGGCCCAGGCCCCGGGCGAGGTGCCCGGCGGCCAGGGGGACGCGCTGCCGGTGCACGCCGCCGAGGAGGAGCGCGGCGGTGAGGGTGATGCCCAGCGCGTTGGCGGCGGCGATGCCGGCGGCGCCCCACGGCCCGGCGAGGAGCGCCCCCGCGCCCGCGCTCGCGGCCACGCCGCAGACCATGACGACGGCCGGGTACCAGAGCGGCCGTGAGCCGGAGAACCAGCAGCGCACGAGCGCGCCGACCAGGGTCTGGCCCAGCAGCCCGAGCGCGTACACCCGCATGACGGCGGCTGTCGCGGCGGTGTCGGCCCGGTCGAAGGCGCCGCGCTGGAAGAGCAGTTCGACGATCTGCGGGGCGGCGGCCACGACGGTCGCCGCTCCGGCCAGCACGAGCGCGGCGGCCAGCAGCAGGTCCCGCTCGGCCCGCCGGCGTGCGGTGTGCAAATCGCCCGCGGCCAGCGCCCGCGCGACGACCGGGAAGCTGACGGTGCACACCATCAGCGAGAGCGCCATCGGCAACTGCGCGACCTTCTGGGCGTAGTTGAGGTGCGAGATGGCACCGGCGGGCAGCGGCGCGGCGAGGAACCGCTCCACCAGCACCTGCGACTGCCGGCTCGCGGAGAACACGACGACGGGCGCGAGCAGCGACAGCACGAGCCCCCGCCGCTCCCACCGCGTTCCCCGGGCGGTGTCCGGGGCCCGCCCCGCCGGGCGGGCGCGGTCCGCGCGCAGCCGCCGCCACAGCGCCGGGGCCTGGACCGCGGCCATGAGCACGCCGCCCGCCGCGACACCCAGGGCCGCCGCCCGCACGCCCCGGGCGGGGCCGAGCAGAACGACCGCGGCGATGATGCCGGTGTTGTACGCGAGGTAGATCGCGGCGGGAGCGGCGAAGCGTCCGTGGGCGCGCAGGGCCGCGCTGAAGTACCCGGCCAGCGCGAACGACAGGACGCACGTCGCGGTCAGCCGTGTGCAGTCGACGGCGAGCTCCTGCCGCGGCAGCCCGGGAGCCAGCAGCGGTACGAGCCGGGGCGCGGCCAGCGCCAGGAGACCGGCGCCCGCGGCCGCCGCGAGCACCGCTCCCGGCAGAGTGGCCCGCACCAGCGCCCGAACCGGGTCGGGATCGGCGCCCGCGGCCCGCCGGGCGAGCGCGGCGCTGAACGCGGGCACCAGCAGCAGAGCCATCGCGTCCTCGATGAGCAGCGTCGCTGCGAACTCCGGAACGGTCCAGGCGACGAGGAAGGCGTCCGTGCCGTCGCCCGCGCCGAAGGTGACCGCGAGGAGCTGGTCGCGTACGAGCCCGAGCAGTGCTCCCGCCGCGGTCAGCGCGGCCGTCAGCACCGCCGCGCGGACCAGGAACCGGTCGGACGGCCGCCACGCCGCGGGGCCGCCCCGGACGGCGAGCGTCGCCGTGCCCGGAGAGCCGTCAGCCACGCACCACCGCCCGGTCCGCCCCCGCGGGCGCTCCGGCGCGCTCGGTGGGCAGGCAGGCTCGCGGAGTTGCGTCGGCCTTCTTCTCCGCGCCACCCCGCGCCCCGGGGGAGGCGCTCGCAGCCGCCTCCCCTGCACCCCGCGCCCCGGGGGAGGCGTTCGCCGCCGCCCCCTCCGCCCCCGGCGCCCCGGGGGAGGCGTTCGCCGGGGCGAGGGCCCACCAGGCAGTGAGGCCCAGCACGACCGCCGTCAGGACGGTCGGCGGGCCGCCGATGTCCGCGTAGGAGAAGTCGACGAGCTGCCGGACCAGCAGTCCGGTCGCGATCAGCCCGCATCCGGCCGCCGCGGCCTCCGCGGGTCCCCGCCCCCGGGCCGGCCGGTGTGCGGCCCGCAGCCGCACCAGGGCGCGCACCAGCAGGGCCAGCCAGCCGCCGGCGAGGGCGAGCAGGCCGAGCAGGCCCTGCTCGCTGAGGACCAGGAGGTACATGTTGTGCGGCGACAGCAGCGGTTGCCGCCGGAAGCCGTGGCCCGCCCCCGCCGTGTCGCTGCCGGAGGAGAGGGCCAGCGAGGCATGGCTGTCCCGGTGGTGCGGGAACGCCTTGAGCCCCACACCCGTGACGGGCTCGGTGCGCCACATCGCGCCCGCCGCCGCCCACATGGTGTACCGGTCGGTCACGGACCGGTCCGGTGCGGCCGTGACCCGCGAGATGCTCGCCACCCGCTCCTGGAGCAGCTGCGAGCCGATGCCGAACCCGGCGACCAGCACCACGCCCAGCGCCCCTGCGGCCAGGCCGACCCGTACCGCCCTGCGCGGACCGGACAGGACGAGCTGCGCCGCGCACCCCGCCAGCGTCGCGATCCAGGCGCCGCGGCTGAACGACACCACCAGCGGCATGACCAGCAGTCCGGCGCAGACGAGCGCCGCGACGCGCTCCCGCCGCACCGCCGTCGCGAGCGCGATCCCGACCGCGGACAGCAGCCCGTACGAGACGATCGTCGCCATGCCCATCACCTCGGCGGGCGAGAAGGTCCCCACCGCCCGGATGTCCTCGCCCATGTACGAGGCGCCGGTGCCGGTCAGGTACTGGACGGCACCCACGGCGCCCTCGACCAGGGCCAGTCCGATCAGCGCCCACGCGACCAGCGCGAAGTCCTTCCGGTCCCGTACGAGCAGCACCACGGCCGCCGGTACGAGGACGAAGACCTGCAGGTAGCGCACGACGCCCGGGAGCGCGCCCGCCGGGTCGTGGGCCGTCACCGCCGCCACGCAGACGCCCAGCACGGGCAGGCCCAGCACGAGCGCCGCCGCCCGGTCCAGCGGCCGGGCCCGGGCGCGGACGAGCCGTACCAGGCAGAAGACTACGAGCACGGCGGAGGCGAGGTCGGCGGCGGAGGCGGTCGCCTCGCCGCCGCCGGCCGGGACGGCGAGCAGCGCGACGACCGCGAGCAGCGGCACCAGCGGCGCCCAGCTGGGTGCCCGCATCAGCTGCCCGCCGGGCGGAACAGGGAGGCCGCCGTGCGCAGCAGGATGCACACGTCCTGCCAGAGCGACCAGTGGTCGATGTAGTGGTTGTCGAAGCGGCACCGGTCCTCGATGGAGGTGTCGCCGCGCAGCCCGTGCACCTGCGCGAGCCCGGTCAGCCCGGCGGGCATCCGGTGCCGCGCCGCGTACCCGGGGTGGAGGCGGCTGAACCGGTCGACGAAGTACGGCCGTTCCGGACGCGGGCCGACCAGGCTCATGTCGCCGCGCAGCACGTTCCACAGCTGCGGCAGTTCGTCCAGCGAGGTGCGGCGCAGGAGGGCGCCGACGCCGCTGAGCCGCTCGTCGTGGGCGACGCTCCACCGGGTGGCCGCCTCCCGCTCGTCGCTCGGGCGCAGGGTGCGGAACTTCAGCAGGGTGAACGGCCGGCCGTGCTGGCCGACGCGCTCCTGGCGGAAGAGGACACCGGGGCCGTCGGAGAGGCGGATGGCGGCGGCGCACAGCAGCAGCAGCGGGACGAGAGCCAGCAGCAGGGGGCCGGCGAGGGCGAGGTCCAGGATCCGCTTTTGCGGACGGCTCCTCGTCCCGCGGTCGTGCGGCACGTCGAGACGGCGGCAGGAGAAGCCCCACAGGTGCCGGTTCATCGCGCCGCCGCCGGAGCCGTCCGGGGCGCCGGCCAGCCAGCTGGCGCAGCCGTGACGGCGCAACAGCGCGACGAGGTCCGGCTGTTCCGTCCCCCCGCCGCCCGTCTCTCCCCCCTCGTCCTGGCCGTGGGCGAACAGGGCGTCGGTGACACCGTTCCGGACGACCGCCCGGTGGATCTCCTCCGCGGTCGTCAGCACCGGCAGCGTCGCCGGCCCGCCGTTCCCCCGGGGGCTCTCGACGATGCCGACCGGCCGGAGCCCGTACTCCGGGTGCTCGGCCAGCGTGGCCGCGAGCCGCTGCGCGGCCGGTACGGGCCCGGCGACCAGGACGGGACGCGGACGAGCGCGCACGGCCCGGCGCCGCCGGTGGTGGGCGACGGCACGGCAGCCGGTGACGAACGCCAGGTGTGCGGCGTACGCGGCCGCCAGCGCCGCCAGCCCGAGGGCCCGCGACGGCGCGCACGCGGCCAGCAGCGCGGCGGCCGCGCACCAGGCGACGGCGGCGCGGGCGGCGAGGGCGGGCAGCTCGTCCAGGACGGAAGGCAGGGCTCCGGGGCGGCTCGGTGCGCCGTGGAGCCCCGCGTGCGCGTTGAGCACCACGACGCAGAGGGTGAGCTGCATCAGCAGCGCCGCGTCGCGCTGCTCAGGGGTCAGGAAGAGCGCGCCCACCAGGACGGCGACGCAGTCCGCGGCGACGAGCGCCGGGCTGAACGGCGCCGCCGCGGGGTGCCGCCGCGGCGGCGGTGCGACGGGATCGGCCGCGACCGGTGTCCGCGGCGGCCCGACGGTGACGCGGGCGCCGGGGTTCCCGGGGCCCGGCACGACCGCGGTGACCGACTCCGCGGCGGCGGCCGGCGGCACGGTGCCGACCGGCGCCTCGGCACGGGCCGGCGGCGCGGCACCGGAGGACTGCCCAGGGCCCGCGGGCTGGGCGGCGACCAACGGCGTCGCCACTGCGCCGGGCTGCGCGGTGTCCCGGGGCTGCCGGGCGTCGGCGGGCGGCGCGGCCTCGCGGGGCTGCGTGCAGCGGATGTACTCCGGGGTCACCGGGCGACCGGCTCTCGCAGCGCGGACCGGCGCGGACCGGCCACCTCGCGGTACACCTCCGTCAGGGCCGCACCGACGCGGCGCACGTCGTACGCCTCGCACGCGTGCGACCGGGCCTGCCGACCGAGGGTCTGCCTCAGGAGTGGCCGCACGAGCAGCCGCGTCAGGGCGGCGGCCAGCGCGTCCGGATCGTCCGGCGGGACGAGGCAGTGCGCGTCGTGGCCGGGCGCCAGGCTCTCGCGGGCCCCGTCGACGTCGGTCACGACGACCGCGCGCCCACTCGCCATGGCCTCCAGCGGCGCGAGCGCCATCCCTTCCCAGCGGGACGGCAGGACGACCAGGTCGGCGGCCCGGTACCAGGGCGCGGGGTCGTCGACGGCCCCCGCGAGGATGACGGAAGGCGGGGCGGCGGCACGCAGGGCAGAACCCGCGGGGCCGTCGCCGACGAGCGCGAGACCGGCCCGTGGGACGTGTTCGACGACCGCACGCCAGGCTTGGAGCAGCGCGTCCTGCCCTTTCTGCCGACACAACCGCCCCACGCACACCACGAGCGGTGACGCCCGGAGGAGCGCGGGGAACCGGTGCGCGAGCGCGGCGCGGGCGGCGGCCCGGTCGGGTCCGCCGACGAACCGGTCGGTGTCGACGCCGTTGCGGACCACCGACCACGGCACCCGGATCCCGGCGCGGACGCCCCGCTCCCGCTCCGCCTCGCTCACGCACACGATCCGGTCGGTCCAGCGGGCGGCCGCCCACCGCTCCCAGTGCCGGGCGAGCGCTCCCGCCGGCCCACCGACCGCCTCGAAGGACCAGGCGTGCGGCTGGTGGACGGTGGGGATGCGGCCGCGTACGGCGAGACGGGCGGCCAGGCCGGCCTTGGCGCTGTGTGCGTGCACCAGGTCCGGGCGTACGAGATCGACGATCCGCGCGACCCGGCGGCACTCGGCGGGCAGCCGCCGCCCCGGCTCGCGGTCCGCCCGCCAGGGGTGCACCTCCGCCCCCGCGGCCCGTACCGCCGAGGCGAGCGGCACACCGGGCGGGCAGGCCACGGCCACCCGCATTCCCTGCGCCACCTGTTCGCCGACCACGTCGGTGACCACCCGGGCCACGCCGCCGTCGCCGGGCTGGACAACATGCAGTGCGGTGAAGGGGAGGCGCACGCTTACCCTTTCTACGAAGCCTTTTGTCAAATGCGTGGCAATTGAGGGGTCGGCGCTGTTGGAGTGCGCGCGGCGAACTTCGGCTGCGCGCGGCGGTGTTGCCGCTTTCGTCACGGCGGCCGCGGAATAGGCGGAATCGGATGACTCTCCCGCTGCACCACGCATTAGCGCGCCGAATAGGGAGGGATGGGTAAGGAACCAGCACGAACGTTATAACTCAACAACCACAATCGCGGAGCATGTGAAACACGCTCGAAGCAACTTCCCTGTTTTCATGCGCTCTTCGTGGCGACCCGTGTCCCTCGGGCGTCCTTCCGACGGTTCACCCATTCGGTGGCGCAACCGTGGAAATGCTGGAGCGTTGTGGATGTAGCCGGGCACGTCAGCCCGCAGCATCACCGAACTAGGAGCTCTTCACCATGTCCCGTATCGCGAAGGCCGCCATCCTGACCTCCGCCATTGCCGCGTCCGTCGCCGGCACTTCGGGGGTCGCGGCCGCCGACGCCGTCTCGGAGGGTGCGGCCGTGGGGTCCCCCGGTGTCATCTCCGGCAACCTGGTGCAGGTGCCGGTCCACATCCCGATCAACCTGTGCGGCAACACCGTCGATCTGGTCGGCATCCTGAACCCGGCGTTCGGCAACGTCTGCGTCAACGCCTGACCCGTCCGCGGCATCGGCGGTGCGCCATCCCCCCGGGGGGTGGCGCACCGCGCTGTTCCGCCGCCGCCCCCGCCCCTCCCCTCGCCCCCTCACCGCCGCTGCGCGTCCCCCTATCGGCGGCGCTGCTCCCGCTTCGCGTCGCCGCCCTTCGCAGGCGTTTCCAGCAGGTCAGCCGGGTTGATTCACCCGGTGGACCCAGTCACGTTCCGTGACGGATGCGATTGCGCGGCGGGTTCGGCCGTCCCACGGTGATGTCACGTTCGTTCCGACGCATCCTCACTGGAAGGACTCCACATGCGTCTCGTGACTCCCCGCCGTATGGCGGCCACCGCCCTCTGCGCCGCCCTCACCCTCGGCGCGGCCGTGCCCGCCATCGCCCACTCGGACTCCGCCTCGCGCGCCCCGCTGCCCCAGGCGCCCACCCTGCTCAAGCAAGTGCAGCCCCTGGACGACACCGGGACTCTGGTCGAGCCGATCAGCGCGCTGCTCAGCGCCGTGCTGAAGGCCGACAACGGCAGGCTCAGCACCGCGGACGCCACCAAGTACGCCGCGGACATCGACGCCGCCATGGAGGCCGTCAAGAAGGCGAACGCGACGGACATGCCGGCCGCCCCGGCCACGCCGAAGCAGCCGGCGGACGAGATGGCCGCCGACGACTCGCAGCTCGAAGCCAACATGGACGCGATGGACGACGCCCTCGCCGCCATCGACAAGTCGGTCGACGAGCTGGTCGCCGCCTCGACCGCGGGCCAGACGGCCACGGTCGCGCCGCAGGTCCAGACGACCCTGAAGTCCGTGGCCGACTTCCTCATGATGACGGCCAAGAACATGCAGGGCCAGCCCGCGACGAACCTGCCCGCGCCCAACGACATGACGCAGACGCCCGCGCTCTGACGCACGCGCCCGCACGCTTCCGGAGCCGCCCTCGGGCCCGTCCGGAGCACCGGAGAACCCTGTCGGCCCAGAGACAGTGAGCCAACAGGGTTCTCCTCTTGCCGTTGATATGACATGAGGACCGGTCCACATCATTCGGGTGCTGTGTCGAGAATTCCTCGGTTCCGGAGTTTCCGCCGCACGGAGGGCTCGTTACAGATGACAGGGCGCCACACGGCGTGACCCTCCAAGTCACTTGCCGCAGGCGCGAGTTGTCGCGAACAGCCGTCCACTCAGGAAGGACTCACCACCCATGAAGCCCACGAAGGTTGCCGCCGTCGTCGCCGGTTCCGTGATGGCTCTGGGCGTCGCCGCCCCGGCCTTTGCCGCCGACAGCCTCACCCCCTCCAGCCTCAACGGTGCGGTCGACACGCTGGGCAAGCGCGGCCTGACCGAGTCCGTCCCGTCCGACGCGGTGGGCAAGGCGGCCGACAACAAGCTCGTCGGCAAGGTGACCGACACCGCGGGCGACCTCAAGCCGCAGGGGCAGGGGCTGCTCGGCGGGCTGCCGCTGGGCGGCAAGTAAGCGCCACACGCGCCACCGTACGGGGCCGGGGCGGGACGACGTCGTCCCG
>NZ_KL591017.1:116705-120017 GCF_000716335.1 Streptomyces sp. NRRL S-118
CGGGACGACGTCGTCCCGCCCCGGCCCCTTCCCGCTGTCGGGCCGCCGGAGTTCGCGTTGCTGCAACCAGGCGAATTCTGACGCGTTCGTCGGCGCGTGCTCGTTCATTCCATCAGCAACGTACTCACAAGCCCGGGAAGGCGTACGCAGCAAATGAACCCCAGAACTCAGCTCGGCATGGGCATGTTCGTCACGGCTCTGGCCTCCGCCGCCTCGGCGGCCCTGGCGACTCCCGCGGCCGCCGCGCCGACGGCTCCGGTGGACGTGCCGCTGCAGACACTCGGCATGGTGCTCCCCATGGCGCCGCCGACCGTGAGCACCGGCGTGCCGATCCCCATGACGGGGACGCCCATGGGGCTGACCGCGCACACCGACGGCCGGGTTCAGCCGCTCCTGGTGCCGCAGGTGCCGGTCACGAGCGGCATGCCGGAGACGCTGATCACCGCCACGCTGCCCGAGGTCGTCGAGGACCAGCCGGTGACGAGGGCACTGCTCTCCACGCCCGAGTCCGATGTGAATGCCAAGACGCCCGGCGCGAAGGTCGCGTCCCCCCTCACTCTGCCGCGACCGGCCGCACTCGGCCTGCCTGCCGCCCAGCTGCCCGAGGCCGGCCTCCTGTCGCCGGCCCTCTCCGGGAGTCTTGGGTCCCACCTCGGCATGGACGGCGGCGCCACGAACTGACGCGCGCGCACGGGCTTGCGCGCGTCCGAATGGGCTATTTCGAGCGCGTCGCGCCCGTTTTGCACAGCCTACCCGTTACTCACTCTGCGTCACTGCGTTGTACGAAGCGTGACGACCGCGGGCACGCGGTCGGATTTCCCCTGTACAAGGAGATTTTGATGTCTCGCATCGCGAAGGCCGCCGTCATCATCGCCGGCACGGGCGCCATCGCCCTGAGTGGAGCCGGCGTGGCCGTCGCCGGCGCGGAGGCCGAGGCGGCCGCCGTCAACAGCCCCGGGGTCCTCTCCGGCAACATCGTCCAGGTGCCGATCGACATTCCGATCAACTTCTGCGGCAACACCATCAACCTCGTCGGTGCCCTGAACCCGGCCTTCGGCAACAAGTGCGCGAACATCCAGCACGGCAAGGACGACGGCAAGGGCGGCAAGCAGGACGGCAAGGGCGGTTACGACGACGGCAAGGGCCACAACGGCCAGGGCAACAGCCACGTCGACAACGGCTACGGCGGCTGACCCCGACCTCTCCCGTCACGCGGACCACGGTCCCCCGGCTCCTCACCGGCCCGGGGGACCGTCCGTGTGCCCGGCCGCCCGCGTACGTGACCGCATCCGCGCCCGGTCAGGCGTACCGGTACACGTGATCATGACCGGCCACGTCGGCGGGCGCGACGTCCCACGGGGGCATCGGTTCGTCACGGGCGACGACCCGCCCGCGTTCCGGGGAGCCGAGCGGCGGCGGGACGTCGGGCAGGTAACGGGCCCGCGGGTTCCTGCTCTGCCAGCGCGACCAGACGAGGTCGACGAAGGCGTGGTGCAGCCAGAAGACCGGGTCGTTGACGGAGGCGCCGCCCAGCATCAGCCCGCCCACCCACCGGTGGACCCGGTTGTGGTTGCGCCACCGGCCGGTACCGCGCTCCCGCGACCAGCCCTCCAGCTTGTTGCGGAAGCCCGTGCGGCTCGTGGAGTTCCACGGGTACGCGTCGTAGACGGTCTCGTCCATCGCGGCGGCCAGCTCCTGGCGCGTGGGCAGCTCGACCGGGTTGGCCGGATTGCCGAAATTCCGTGTCAGGAAGCGGGTCGCGGTGACGCCGACCTCGATGGTCCAGTGGCCTTTGGCGTACGCGAACGGGCCGGTCATCACCTGCTGGTCGCGCCGGCGGCCGTTGCCGCCCATGAAGTCCTCGCTCCAGAGGGACGCCGCCGGGGTGTTGTCCCGCGTCCAGTCCCAGTACGGGACCGTCACCCCGGGATCGACCTCACGCAGGGCACGCTCGAACTCCAGCAGGTACTGGCGGTGCCAGGGCAGGAAGGACGGCGCCATGTGCGCGACCCGCAGCCCCTTTTCGCCGTCCGAGCGGTAGTACCGGACGTGCGTCCGGACGAAGTCGTCGTACCGGCCCGTGCGCTTGAGTTCGAGCACGGCCGCGACGAACCGCTTGCGCTCCGCCCCGGTGAGGTCCCGCTGGTTCTTACGCGTGTACGCCATGAGCCCCTCCATGGGTGTCGGCCAGCTGGGCGGTGCCCAGTTCGTCCACGGCGGCACGGACCGCCTCGAGCGGCGTCGGGTAGGACGCGTAGTGGTCGACCGGGGTGAGGTATCCACCGTCCGCGCACCGCATCACCGGCAGACGTCGCCCGTCGACACGGGCCTCCGGGCCGCCCCCGTCCGTTCCCGTCGCCCCGTACGCCACGGCCGCCCGTCCGACCTCGATCCGCCGCCCCCTGTACATCTCGGCGAACGTGTCTCCCGTACGGCCCGGCGCGCCGGTACGGCGGGTGGGCGTGGTGGCGGCGATGCGGGCGAGCGCGCCGCCGGTGAACGCCACCACGGAGAACGTGAAGAGCGCGCGCAGCGCGGCGCGCCGTCCCCTGACGACCATCGGTGATCCCCTCTACGGACGGACTCCCGCCGGGCACAACGACATCGCACGAAAACCGTTCCGGAGGGTGAAACGGAGCCCCGAAGGATCGGCCGAACGGGTGGAAACGCGCCCGGGCAGTCATGACAACACCACTAATATCCGGCGGCATGACTTCATCCACCGTCGACTCGCCCGGCCAGCAGCGTTCCCTTCTGGGGACGCTCGCCGTCATCCCCTGGACGAGCGAGCCCTCCGACGAATCCGAGGAGCCGGCAACGCCGTTCCTCATGGTGTACTCGCTCGGCGACGGCGCCGGGGGACCCGAGGCCGGTGAGGAAGCGATGCGGTCCGAGCTGGAACGGCTCGGCCTGTCGATCGGTGAACGGCTGACCGACCTGGGCCGGGAGCCGCAGATCCCGGTCAGCCTGCTGGTGGAGGCTCAGCGGGCGGTCCTGCAGCTGCCGTTCATGAAGGCGCAGTGCCCGGTCCCGCCGGAGTGGGAGAAGGACGCCCACCAGAGCGGCACGGCCTACCTGATCATCGCCACCCGCCCGTGGCCGGAGGCGGTGGCGGGCAAGGAGGTCGGCCCCGACCGGCTGCGCGCCTTCGTCTCCGACGAGTTGCTGCTGCAGTCCAGCGCCCACTGCCTGCTTCCGGTCCGCAGGGTCCGCACATGATCGGCGCCACGGGCACGACGCCATCGATGACGACCACGACGACGGACGCCGCGGCGTCCGACGCCCGGTCCGCCCCCACCGTCATCACGGGGG
>NZ_KL591017.1:120121-120290 GCF_000716335.1 Streptomyces sp. NRRL S-118
CGGGCCGGGCGTTCGCGTGGATGCTGGTGGTCACGGGCGCGGCGGGGCTGCTGGCGGCCTGGGTGATCACGCTCGACAAGTTCAAGCTGCTGGAGGACCCGAACTTCACGCCGGGCTGCAGCCTGAACCCCATCGTCTCCTGCGGCAACATCATGAAGAGCGAGCAGGC
>NZ_KL591017.1:120520-120848 GCF_000716335.1 Streptomyces sp. NRRL S-118
CGAGCAGGCTTCGGTCCTCGGCTTCCCGAACCCCATGCTGGGCCTGGTCGCGTACGGCATGGTGATCGCCATCGGCACGGCCCTGCTGACCGGCGCCCGCTTCCGCCGCTGGTACTGGCTCGGCCTGAACGCGGGCACGCTGTTCGGCGTCGCCTTCTGCACGTGGCTGATGCACCAGTCGCTGTACGAGATCAACTCGCTGTGCCTGTGGTGCTGTCTGGCCTGGACCGCCACCATCGTCATGTTCTGGTACGTGACCTCGCACACCGTACGCAGCGGCCTGCTGCCGGCGCCGCGTGCGCTGCGGAGCTTCTTCGACGAGTTCACC
>NZ_KL591017.1:121010-198048 GCF_000716335.1 Streptomyces sp. NRRL S-118
AGCTGACCGACCCCCGGATCGCCCCGGCGCCGGACACGAAAAAGCCCAGGTCAGGGATACGGACCTGGGCTTTCTCATGAAAGCCGCCTTCGGGATTCGAACCCGAGACCTACGCATTACGAGTTGTCCGATCTTGGTCCGGGTGAGTCCACGTCCGTCCGCTCCAGTCCCAAACCCGCTGCTGAGCGCAGGAAGCCGTACTTCTGTGGACGTCAGTGCACCACCCGGAGCCCCACCCCGTTGAGACCACAACTGAGACCGAGCTGTGTGGGCGTCGCCGACCCGGTATGAACTTCAGACGGTCGGGTTCGGCCAAACCGCTTGAACGCACGACCACATGCGGGATGATTGTGTGGTCACACCATCACTTCGCGTAGTGCAGAACGGCGAGGAGAGACTTGAACGAGCCTGCCGTGCCACGGTTCGCACCTGGAGAGGTGGCTAAACAGCTTGGCGCGGAGGCCACGTTCCTCGGCGCCGGCGCCTTCGGCGACACATGGAAGGTAGGCGGCGAGGCAGTCAAGATCATCTGTGCCGACGACTACTCCATGGCGCGGCTGGAACGTGAAGTTGAGGGACTTCGTCGCGTCAGCTCACCTCATGTTGTCGCCTTCCACGGCCCCATCACTGTCCGCCTTGGCGGTAGAGCCAGGCCAGGATTGCGGTTCGAGTACATCGCCGGTGGCGACCTTGAGGGGCGGATAGCTGATGGCGAGCTGTTGCCTCCTGAGCATGCAGAAGAGTGCCTAAGAGGACTTTTGGTCGGAGTCCAAGCACTACACAAGGCCGCCACCATCCACCGCGACATCAAACCCGCTAATATCGCTTTGCGTAACGGGAGATGGCAGGACCCAGTCATTTTGGACCTGGGACTCGCTAAGCAGATCGACGCGAGCACCATCACCATCTACCCCGGGCACATCGGAACTTTTCCTTACATGGCGCCCGAGCAATTGATTGGGCAGCGAGCGAGAAAAGCAGCCGATCTATGGGCCATCGGAGTCACAATCCGGCACGCCCTGACCGGTAAGCACCCCTTCTACGAGATAGATCAGTCGTACACTGTCGATGAGGCATACACGCGCCTGACTCAGGGACCGCAATCGCTACCCGGCAACTGCCCTGAGAATGTCTCGGCAATTCTTGACCGACTCACGTCGGTCGTGGAACACGAGAGAGGAAGCGTTTCAAGCAATCTGCTACGCCTGAGTCGCGGTTACTGAGTGGGGGGTTGCAATGCATCAGGACGAGCCCGATCCGATGCCTGAGGATGACCTGGATTGGTCGACAGGCGTACAGGGCGAACTTGACTGGCCGATGGTGGACGAGGAGCAGCTAGAGAACGCCGCGCTGAACGCCTATCTAGATGCCGAGGACGAATATGCTCCCCTGCCCAGCGAAGATAGCTTCCTCATACTGAGTGGCGATAACGCGGGCAGCGTAGTTACCGCTCCGCCAGCAGGGTCGGTGGCGAGCAAAAGTGGAATTGCGCCGCCCAGGATTGAGCGAGATCAGGCGCTGTTGGGATCACGACCCATTTACCTCGTTCAGCGTGGGGGCAGGTACCACAGGTTCATACCCCGCGTTCTTGTCGGCCTCCATGCGTCCTACGGAGACAGCTTGGCTTTGGGCGCAATTGCGAATCTCCCATCAGCCAATGCGCAAGCTCACCGCGATTTTTTCGCTCTTTCTCCAGTATCTGCGCTTCAGATTGCAGATCCCCGCTGCTACCTCCTCGATAAAGACATTCTGCGCCTCCAGAAGGAGCCGATCACGGCTCGCGGCTATAAGAACGCTCCCTACCTCGCCCACGCCGACGCGCGTGATTGGGTGCAACACGTGCTCGACGCTCAAAGAGGCGCGGGAGCAAACCTCCTCCTGACTCCGGGCCGGGCGTTGGACCCCGACGATCCTCAACGATCTCTAGACCGGGCCTATGAGGAAGGCGACGACGTCCTGTCGCGTCTTGGCCGCGGTGAGCGCGTCGCACTAAATCTCACGTTGCCCGCCCGCTGGCTTTCAAGCGCGGCGCTGAGAAACCGCCTTCTGGACCAAATAATGGACCAGGATCAATTCGACACCCTCTACGTCCGTGTGCAGTGGGCTCAAGGCAAAGCCTTCACCCCTCCGGACGACGCCGAGCTGCTTGCGGGCATCAAGAAGCTCGCCAACCTGTGCGCGGATGAGGAGCGGTGTCTGCTTCTACCACAGACGGGTATGACAGGCTGGTACGCTCTCGCGCACGGGGCTGCTGGGTTTGGACTTGGCGTCAGCGGGGCCGACCAGGCTTTTGCCGAATACGTCTTCCGCCCCGGCGCCAAGGGCGCGGTCGAAAGGTACTTCGAAAAGCAGCTTCTCCACACGCTGGATAGGAATACGCACAAGGTTCTTGCCAGGACACCTGGCTATGTACGGTGCACCTGCCCATACTGCCCAGCGCTCTTCGCAAACGAGCCATGGTCTCACGAACTTTCCGCCCTGCACTACTTGCACAACATGGGCGAACTTACGGCCAAGGTGCAGCGGGACTCGGCACGCAATGGAAGGCACGCCGCCCTCAGGAGAATTGTTGCGGCCGCCCAAAGATTCGCTACTGGCCTGCCTCTCAGCACGGAGCAGTCTCCAAAGCATTTGGACGCCTGGGGTCAGGCCCTGTAGAAGTGGTTAGGTGACTTCCAAACACGTGTTGGATGGGGCCGCTCACCTTGCCGTGCATGCACAGTTCAGCGGCCCTCTCCACCAATAGCTCCCGGTAGACACTTTCTCCACGGCTTTTAGCCGGCTTCGGAGCAACCAGCGGCTTCAGACCGGTTTTTTGGTCTAGAGATGCAAGCCCGATTCCCGCGATCGAGAACCAGTCGCGATGGGCGAGAGCTGGTGCGGACAGCTCAGCATCAAGCACGAGCCAGGCTTCATCGGCAGCTAGCCCATGTCGAAGAGTTTGATGGTAGCCGCCTCGCCAGTCCCGAATCTTCGCTTCGATGGTGCAAATTCGAGTAGCTAGGCTGCGGAAGCGACTCACCGCCCTCCATTGCCCCCTCGAATGCTTTTCCACGTGCCCCGAACTAGCGAGCTGGGGTAGGACCGTAGAGGAAATATGCCCAGGACTCAAACGAGTCTGCTTGGCGATCTGGGAAGGAGACAGAGACTCCCCCAATCTCTTCTGGAGGGACAATAGGACGCTCATACCGCCAAGATCTAGGATCAACCCCTGTGACCGCAAACGCCGTTGGCGGACCGCTTCTTCGTCGAAACACACAAGGACAATGTCAGGAATGCCGGAAGTTGACTGAACCTCAAAAAATACCCTACTTCTTGCGCCGATCAACTTAGATGCGTGCTTAACAATTGGTTCGAGCATGTCGGCTTCTCTCACAAACTGCGCTTTTGGCATGAGCGCAACTCCTCGACTCGAACCTAGGAACAGAAACTAGCAACGGAAGTCTAGCGGAAATTCTGCCACCACGGCTAACAGAACGGCTAAAATCGACGCAGTTGACTGTGTTGGACGTCTGCATGCGAAATTGCTCACCCTTTTTGTCGAGCCTGTCGGCCGAGGTCCCTACATAGAGCGTTGAGAGGCAGCAGCCTGACGACTTCATCCCAGCCACCGCACCTGAGGCGGTGCGTAGACCTCCTACCCCCCGCCTCACCGACGACGGTTCCAGGCACTCCGCATGGGTCGCAAGTCATGGGAGTCTTGTGGTCGACGACGGGCGAACAGAGAGGGAGAACGAGTGTCGCAGCAGGCCAACCCTCGGGGAACCTTCCTGAAGGTTGCCGACTCGGTGAAGGATCAGATCGAGGGCGACCCGGACATGACGGAGCTTCCATCCCTGGCGGAGATCATGCGCGACCACAAGGTCTCGCGCGGAGTCGCGCTGCGCGCGTTCGGCGTGCTGCGACAGGAGGGCGTTGCCGAACCGGTACCGGGCGGGCGGTGGCGAGTCGTGCGTGGGGGTGGGCAAGTCGACCGGCGCCCCCTCGAACAGCGGATCGCGGACGTCATCGTGACCGACGGACTTGAGGTGGGGCAGCCATTCCCCAGCGCTTCCGCGCTGGCCGACCGGTTCGGGGTGTCGCGTCCCACGGCGTCCAAGGCCCTGGAGAAGTTGGAGTCCGCCGGCGTGCTGGCGGGAGGCGGACAGGGCAAGGTGCGGACGGTCCGCGCTGTGCCGACGCGAGAGGAGCGTTCGTAGCTTGCCGGAGTTGACAGAGTGGGCCTATCCCCTGGCTGAGTCACTGCTCGCCGAGCCGCTGCCGCGGCGGTGGAAGCACTGCCTCGGAGTCGCCGAGAGGGCGCGCACGATTGCGCTCGTACTCGGCCAGGACGCCGATCTACTGGAGGCCGCGGCCGTCCTGCACGACATCGGTTACGCGCCGGACCTGGCCAAGACTGGCTTCCACCCGCTGGACGGGGCCCGCTATCTCCGAGACGTGGCCGGCGCCGACAACCGCGTCATCAACCTGGTCGCCCACCACTCCTGCGCCTGGCTGGAGGCGGAAGCGCGCGGTATGCGCAGGGAGCTGGAGGCCGAGTTCCCCCGGGAGAGCGCGCACCTGAACGACGCACTCTGCTACTGCGATATGAACACGACGCCGGACGGTACGCCCACGAACCCGATCGACCGAATCAACGAGATTGCCGGGCGATACGGGCCCGACAGTCTGATCGGTATGTTCATCCGCCGGGCCGAGCCGGAGATCCTCGCGAGCACGTCGCGTGTCCTTGAACGGGTCGCTACCGTCAAGCGTCAGCCAATGTAGGGGGTCGTCCGCGCCCGGTCTATGGCGTGCTCGATGCGGAGACGCATGGTGGGGTGGATGTTCAACGTCGACAAGTCCGCTGGGTCGACCCAGCGGACTTGTGTCGTCTCGTTGCTCGTACGCAACTCACCGCCGACGGGGCGCGCGCGGAAGCAGATGCTGAACTGCTGGCGAACCTCTCCGTCGTCGTACTGCATCACGTGACCGGGGTCGGTGTAGATCCCGGACATGCTGACGACTTCGGCCTTGATGCCGGTCTCTTCCCAGACTTCGCGCACCACGGTGTCGCTGATCGACTCGCCCGTGTCGTGGCCACCGCCGGGCAACGCCCAGCGCCCGTTGTCGGACCGCTGGATCATCAGCACCTGGCCGGCATCGTTCTGGACGAAGGCCACGACAGACGGGACGACCGAGTTGGCCGGCGGGGCGTCAGGATCATGCAGGTAGTCGATGCGTCCCATATTTCAAGCTCCCGTGATGTCGCGATCCGTGATCTGGCGTGCGCCTCCCCAGGTCTGTTCGATGCTATTCGCGTAGGTGTCGAACAGACCGCCACCCGGCATACGCCGTAGGTGAAAGACCGGCGCCATGTAGGCACCGATGCCATAGACGTGGGGGTTGACGAGCATCTCGTCATCGGACCGGTAGATGGAGTTGTAGAGCGTAGTCGCGTGCAGGCGGAAGCCAATCTCTGGATGGCTCTTGAAGAGAGGCCGATAGTTCACCAGCGCGTTCCGGATCTTGCCGTCCATGACCCGGTGACCTTCGTCTACGCCGCGCTGCTGAACGGCTTCGCAATCGGGGTCCCCCAGCAGGATGCGTACCTGCGTGGTTCCCTCGGTCTTCTTCTTCAGGAGATCCAGGAACACAGGATCCTCGGACAGGAAGAGCCCCGAGTAGACCAGCACGTCAAGGTTCCTCTCGGCCCTCGCGTACAACTGCCGCCAGAGGCCGGGGGGCACGGTGTGCCGATGCGGGTAGACAGCGACGATCTCCGCTTTGGTCAAGTCCGTCGCGGCGTCGACCGCACGGCTGTCATCCCACAGTGTCGTGACGTCGACGTTGAGCGCTGCGGCCGTTGAGTACTGGTGTCGCCGGTACGGCACTTTGCCCTGCGTGATCCAGCGCTCAACCGTCTTCGGGTTGACTCCGATCTCGTCAGCCAATCCCTGAACGGTCATGCCACGGGCTAACAGAGCCGACCGCAGGCGTTCGTTGGACATCTGCACCCCCGATGGGACGTCTAGGGACTTCTTGACGGTAGCGAGAACTCCCTGAGCTGTCCACGCATGGGGTAACCAACTCCCGCTACCTGCGCCGATGCTGAGTGGGCGCCAGAGCACATCGGCGCAAAGCCAAGCGACTCCGTCGACGTGCTTGACGAACCTGCATGTAGTACCTGTAAAACAGGTACTACATGCAGCGGGGGCGAGATTCGCTCGGCTGGGTGGCGGCTGATGTCGCACGTGCAGAGGGCGGGGACGCTGCAATCCCGCTAAAGGCCAGGTGGAACAGGGTTTCGGCCCGTACTGGCGAGGTGGCCCGGTGACCGCGAGCAACGGCCGGAGAGTGGGGACGAGGTCCCCCTTGCAGTGCTTAATTCCCCATTGCTCGACACCAAGGAGGCCCGGTGCTCCGAAGAAGACTCCAGGCGCCGCCACCACTGGACCGGCGAGACGGCCACGCCCACCGCATTACCTGACCCCCCGCAGCAGCCTTGCTGCGGCCGGTTGCCTCCCCTGCCCGTCCGGCCTTCGGGCTGTACGGGCGGGGCCGAGGGGAGCCGGATTGCTGGTTCCAACGGCGTGCCCCCGGTGCTGGAACACCGGGGGCGCTGTTCGGGCCGTTCCCACCTGTGAGAGGAACACGACCCAATGAGCCACATCGTCACTGTTCAGGACGCTGTTACCGCGTTCGCCGACTTCATGGAGCCGACGAACGCGGAGCTGGACGCCATCGAGCAGGAGATGCCCGTAATCCTCGCGGACGTCGACCTGCTGGACGCCCACATCGTCACCCTCGACCGCACACCGACCGAGCTGGACGAGCGGCGTATCCGCCGGGCCCGCCGCCGCGCGCTGGCCGCCCGGGTCGCGCTGGTCAACCGCACGGCCGGTACGAGCCTTTCCGGCGGTGCCGCGTGAGCACCGTGACGGAGAAGAGCCTGACCGCCGCCCACGCGGAGGTTAAGGCGGAGATCGCGCGGACGGACACGAAGACGGCGCTGCTGCTGGCGTTCGTCGGCGCTGTCCTCGCCGGCGCCTGGACGGTCGCCCGCGACCTGTCGTTGCACACGGCCGCGAGCATCGTCGGCGGTACCGGTA
This sequence comes from Streptomyces sp. NRRL S-118, assembly GCF_000716335.1. Classification (GTDB taxonomy): domain Bacteria; phylum Actinomycetota; class Actinomycetes; order Streptomycetales; family Streptomycetaceae; genus Streptomyces. The sequence continues at coordinate 128,102 of NZ_KL591017.1, forward strand.
TGGGCGTGCTGATCGCCGCGGCCGGTCTGTTGCTGCGGTCGGTGCGGCCAAACCTGTCCGGGCGACACGGCTTCCCGCTGTGGGCCACCCTCACGGCCGAGGAGATCACGGCGGCGGTGCAGAGGGACATGGCCGCTGACATTGCCGGGCTGTCCCGGCTGGCGGTCGCCAAATTCACCTACCTGCGCCGCGCGGTCGACTTGATCTGCGCCGGTGGGCTGCTGCTCATCCTCACTGCGCTGATCGCGGCAGGGGGTGCGCTGTGAAGGTGAAGACGGTGCTTCCGGCTGTCGCGCTGACGGCCGTGTCGATGGTGCTCACCCTCGCGGTGGTCATGATGTGGCTGGGTGCGGCGGTGCCGTGGCCGGTCACTCTGGTCGTCGGTCTGGGGATCGACGGGGGATGGCTGGCCACCCTCGCCTACGAACGTCGCCTTGCCGCGCAGGGGGACCACAACTGGGCCGTTACGGCGGTGGGCTGGTCGTTCGGTGTCCTCGCCGCGGGCATCCTGGTCGCGCACGCGCTGACCGCTGAGCACTCCGCCGAAGCGTGGCTGGCTGTGGCGTGGCTGCCGATCGCGGCCAAGGCCCTGTGGCTCGTGCACAGCCTGTGGGAGCGCACCGCGCTCACGCCCCTCGCGCTGGACACGATCCGGGGAATCCAGCAGGAGGCGCGCGACGAAGCGGCCGTGGCCCGTGCCCGGCTACGCGCAGAAGCGGCCACCGAGGAGACGCGGCTGACGGCCGTGACGGAAGCCGGGGCCCGCGTCGCACGCGTCCAAGCCAAGACCTCACGGATCCTCGCGGGGGCGTGGTCGACCCTGGAGACCGCCCGTAAGGGCGATGAGACGGGCAGGGCTCTGACCAGCGTGACGACACCCGTCACGCCCGGCGTCGCACCCCGCTGGGAACTGCCCGTCTGGGGACCGACCGAGCCGGTTCCGGCGCTGGAGACAGCCGCCCCGGCCCTGTCGGATGACGCGCTGGACACGCTGGTCTACGACATCCGGCACAGTCAGACCCCGCCCCTGTCCTACCGGGAAATGGCCGCCCGCTTCCGCGCAGCCGGCCACTCCGCTTCCGAGGTCCGGTTGCGGGCTGCGTGGAAGCGGGTGGCCGCGTGAGTACCCTCGCCGCGCTCTTACCGGCCGTGCCGCCCGTCATCGGGTGGGCGGTACACGCCCGATGGCTACACGGACGGCTGACCACCGCCCGACGTGATCCGCTCACCGGGTTGTGGACGCGGGACGCGTTCACCCGGCGGGCCCGCCGCCTGCTGCGCGACCCCCGCGCCGTGGTCGTGCTGGCGGACGTCGACCACTTCAAGCAGATCAACGACACCCACGGCCACGCGGCCGGAGACGTGCTGCTCGCCACGGTCGCCGCTCGGCTCGCCCACGGCACCCCCGGCGGTGTCGTCGGGCGGCTGGGCGGAGATGAGTTCGCCGCCGTGATCATCGACCGCGACGGCACGGCCGCTGAGCGGCTGGACGTCCTCGGCCGCGTCCTCGCGCGGCCGGTCGACGCCGCCCCGGAGGTGCACACCACGGTGTCGCTGGGGTGGGTGCGGGCCGCCGACCACCCGAGCGAGGACCTGTCCTCGTTGCTGCGCCGCGCCGATGAAGCCATGTACACGGCCAAGCGGTCCGGCCGCTCCGCGCCCCGGCGGGCCCATCTGGGGCGGCTGCTCGGGTCGGTCGTCGGCCGCCGTCCCGGACGGCGTGGCGCGGCGTGAGCACGTTGCCCGTCTTCCGGTGGCGCCTGGCTCCGGACGGCTACGCCACCCGCCGCCAACTCCGGGCCCGTGGCCTGCGGCCCGGTGGTCAGGGTGTGGCCGCTCAGCTCGAAAGGCCCCGGCGGCGGGGCCGCCCGCCCCTGGTCGCCTACCTCTACCGCATCGACCTGGCCAAGCCGGTCCGGCCCATGACTCCGGCCCGGTGGGCCGCACTCGCCAAGGCCAACGCCGCCCGACGCACCTGCCCCGCCTGTCGGCGCGACGCCGGCTACGCCATCCCCCCGACGCTCGGCACGTGCGTGCCGTGCGCCTACCCCGAGCAGTACGCCGCCTGAAGTCCCGGCAGGGCCGGTCCGCTCACCTCCTACAGCGACGGACCGGGCCCCGCCTTCCCTCTGCGAGAGAAGGAAGTCTCAGTGAAGCATCCCGACGACGACCACGAATTGTTCAACCGCCTGGAAGCCGAGATGGCGGCCGACCAGGGCGCCGACGTAGTCGACCTGGACAAGGCCCGCGCCGCCCGCGAACCGGCCCCCGCCACCGGCCCGGAGCCGGCGGACCCGGGCACGCCGGTCATGGTCGACCAGCCGGCGCCCGCGGCGACCGGTCCCGGCTACCTCGGGCGGCTCGCCGGCGCTCGCCGCCGCCCGGTCGTGCCCCTCTGGCTGAAGTCCGTGGCTGAGCTGCGCACCGCCGCCGCGTGGGTGGCCCGGCACTACGCCCACGCTGCCGGCTACCACGTGCTGCGTGCCCCCGTCTACGCCGCCCGGCTCGCCCTCCAGGCCCCGGCCGGCGCCGCGAAGGTCGTTGGGGGCACGATGCGGTGGGTGGCCGACCGCGAGGGCGAACCGGTCCGGCTCGCCGCCGTGCGCCGTGAGGACGCTGCCGAGTATCTGAAGCTGTCGCGCCAGCGTGACGGACGGGTCCGGCTGCGGACCCTGGTCGCCGCGCTCGCGCTGTTCACCGGTCTCGGTCTGGCGCTCGCCCTGTACGTGCTGGCCCCCGACTGGCTGCAGGCCGTGTCCGTCGGCGCGGTCGTCCTCGCCCTGGGAGCGGCCGGCCGCAAGCCGGACGCCCCGGTCGTGCACCGCGCGGTGGAACTGCCCAAGGCAACCAAGCTCACCAGTGACATCGTGCTGCGGGCGCTGGGAGCGCTGGGCATTCCCGCGATCAATCAGGCGCAGGGCAAGGGCCGGGACGGGTTCGAGTTCACCGCCCCGATCACCCGCGACGGGCCCGGCTGGCGCGCGGAGGGGAACCTCCCCTATGGCGTGACCGTGACGGACATCATCGAGCGTCGCGAGCGGCTCGCCTCCGGTCTGCGCCGCCCGCTCGGATGCGTGTGGCCCGAGGCGGTCCCCGACGAGCACACCGGGCACCTCGTGCTGTGGGTCGGGGATCAGGACATGTCCCGTGCCTCTCAGCCGACGTGGCCGCTGCTGAAGTCCGGGCAGGTGGACCTGTTCAAGCCGGTCGCCTACGGCACCGACCAGCGCGGCCGGTGGACTGAAGTCACGCTCATGTACATCGCGGGCGTCATCGGCGCGATCCCGCGCATGGGCAAGACGTTCCTCCTGCGTCTGCTGCTGCTGATTGCGGCTCTCGATCCGCGTGCTGAGCTGCACACCTACGACATGAAGGGCACCGGCGACCTGGACCCGGTCGGCAACGCGGTCGGCTACCGGCACGCCGCCGGCGACGACGACGAACCCGTGCAGTACGCGCTGAACGACTTCCGGGCCCTGCGCGAGGAACTGCGCCGGCGCACGAAGGTCATCCGTTCCCTGCCCCGGGACATCTGCCCCGAGTCCAAGGTAACCAGCGCTCTTGCCGACAAGCGCTCCCTCGGTCTCCACCCGATCGTGGTGGGGGTGGATGAGTGCCAGGTCCTCTTCGAGCACCCCGAGCACGGCAAGGAGTTCGAGGAGGTCATCACCGACCTGGTCAAACGCGGCCCCGCCACCGGCATCGTGGTCCTGCTGGCCACGCAGCGACCCGACGCCAAGTCGCTGCCCACCGGGATCAGCGCCAACGCGTCCGCCCGGTGGTGCCTGAAGGTGATGGGCCAGCTGGAGAACGACATGGTCCTCGGCACCTCCGCCTACAAGCGCGGGGTGCGGGCGACCATGTTCGCCTGGGGAGACAAGGGCATCCACTACTTCGTGGGTGAAGGCTCCGACGCCCGTATCGTGCGCTCCGTCTACGTCGACGCCGGCGGCGCCGAAGCCATCGCAGCCCGCGCCCGCCGCGTCCGCGAGAAGACCGGACTGCTCGCCGGCCACGCGCTCGGGGAAGCACCGGAGCCGACCACGGCCGCCTATGACCTGCTCGCGGACATCCTCGCGGTGGTCCCGGCCAAGGAAGCCAAGGTGTGGTCGGAAACCATCGTGACCCGGCTCGCGGACCTGCGCCCCGAGGTCTACGACGGATGGGACCCCGACGCGCTCGCCGCCGCGCTCAAGCCGCACGGCGTGTCCACCATCCAGGTTGGGCGCCGGGTCAACAGCAAGGTCGTCAACCGGCGCGGAGTCGACCGCTCCCACATCACCACCGCAATCGCAGAGCGTGATGGGAAGCGGGACGCGGGCTGACGCTCCGGGGCAGCTAACGATAGCGGCAGCCCCCGCTAACGTTAGCGGCCCCGCTAGCGCCCCAAACCACCTCTGATCAGGCCGCTAGCGGATAGCGGCCCACCTGCGCAAACCCCAGAAACCCGCCAGGAAGGGCCCCGCATGACCCCCGCCCTGCTCGCTATCGCCTGCCTGCTCGCCATCACCCTCGGTTACGGCGGTGTGTGTGCGGTGTCGCCATTCGGTGACTGCCGCCGCTGCCGTGGCATGGGCCACGCCCTCAAAACCGACCGCAAGGGACGCATGAAGCGCGGCAAGGACTGCCGCCACTGCCACGCCACCGGCAAGCGCATCCGTACCGGCCGCTGGCTCTACAACCGCTGGGCGCGCATCTACCGCACCGGCACCGACACCGACACCCCGGAAGGGTCCCGATGATCCTCAACATCTCCGCCGTGCTGCTGTTCGGCACCGCCTCCATCTTCGCGGTCAAGACGAAGTCCACCGGCGGCGGCGCCGCGCTCGTGCTGTTCCTGTTCGGGTTCTTCACCGCCGGCACCGGCGCCTACGAGCCCATCCACAACCTCGTGCAGGCATCCGCCGACGCCCTGTCCGCCCTCGGCAACTGAAGGAGACCCGGCCGTGAACGAACCCACCACCCACCACGCCGCGCCCCTCGTGGTCCACCACCCCACCCCGCTCACCCCCGCCGCCATCCACCCGGCGCCGGTCGTCCCCATCCAGCCGAGCACGGTGCCGGCGGTCGCGAGCGTCGTCCTTCCCGACGGGCGTGTCGTCACCGGCTACGCCGTGGCACCGGCTCAGCCGGAACCGGTCGCCGCCAAGCCGGCTGTGTCCCGCTCGGCGGTGAACGTCGCCCTCGGAGGCGTCGGGTTCGGCGCAGTCTGCGGCGGGCTGTTCCTGCTGACCTCGTTCATCACGGCGCTGGCCGCGTTCATCCACCAGCTCGTCATCCTCGCCGCCGTCGTCTTCGGCGGCTGGATCGCCGTGCAGGTCTTCAGCGGCCGCGGCCGCCGGGGCGGGATGACCGTGAACATCCGCAAGGCCGTGTTCAAGCGCAACCACTTCCCCAGCTAGCTACGCCAAGGGCGGCCCCTCCGTCTCGCCAAAGCCGCGGGGCCGCCCTTGTCCACCTGCCAACCACTTGACTTGTGGAGGTCTCCCAGCATGACGCAACCGACCCTGCTCCGGCGAGTACGCGGCGACATGAGCACGCTGCCCGAACCCCTGCGGACCGCGTTGACACTGGCCGCTACCGGGGTGCCGGTGCTGCCCCTGCGCGCGGGGAAGGCGCCGTTCGGCAACTGCCGTACCTGCGCGGGCAACGCGTGTGGTGGCCGGCCGAACATGAAAAGTGCGGGCCCCTGCCAGTGCCCCGGCGTCTGCCACGCATGGGCCGCCGCCACCACCGACCCGGTCGTTCTCACCTCCCCGCCATGGGCGGCCGCATGGCAGCGGGCGGTCTGCGTTGCCTACCACCCCGGCGCTGGCGGGCTGACCGTGGTGGACCTGGACAACGCCGACGCCGTCGACTGGGCACGTACTGCCCTGCCCGCCACCCGAACCGTGCAGACGACGCGCGGTGAGCACTGGATCTACCAGGGCACCATGACGTCGTCCAACAGGGTGCGTCCCGGCGTCGACATCAAGTCCACGATGGCCTACGCCCGCTACCTCGGGCCCGGCGCCGGTCACCTGGCCGACCTGCCGAACGCTGTGCGCGCGCTCGCGGTGAAGAAGCCTTCCCCGGCCCGGCTGGCGCCGCATGCGGGCGTCGTGCCCGCGGGCGCCGGCGGTGGGGAGTGCCCGCACCGCACGCCGGTCTATCTGGAGCGCGGCATCGCCATGGCCGAGCAGCGCATCACCGCGGCTTCCAGTGCGGTCCACGCCACCGTCTACCGCACGTTCCTCGCGGTGCTGTCCACGCATGGCCGGTGCGGCTGCCTGACCGACGCGCACATCACCCGCCTGTTCGCCGCCGCGCAGGCCAAGGGCGAGAGCGCCCGGCACTGCACCGACGCGTGGACCAACGCCCGCACCACCCTGGGGATGTGAGCCATGCCAGAGGACGAGAAGACCCCGGCGCGCGAGATCATCACCGACTACGCGCAAGCGCACTTCCGGTACTTCCGCACCGCCGACGGGACCGTGTACGCGCAGCGCAACGGCCACCCCGTGGCCCGACCGATCCGGTCGCAGGGCACCACGGGCAGCCACCGGCAGGAACTCATGGTCGGCCTGTTTCGCGACGGCGTGGGCGTGTTCAACGGCACCGCCCTCAAGGAGGCCCTGGACCTGATCGAGGCACTGGCGCTGACCGAGAACACCCAGCCCGTGCACATCCGCGTCGCGCCCGGCTTCGACGGCGCCACGTGGCTGGACCTGGGCCGCACCGACGGGCGGTCGGTCCGTATCCACCCCACCGGCTGGGACATCGCCGTCCCCGACCCGCGTGAGGTGTGCTGGCGGCGCACCCAACTCACCGGCGAGTTGCCCTTGCCGGCCAAGGACACCGACGGCAAGGGCATCGACCTGCTGCTGCGGCTGACCAACTTCGCCAACGCAGAGACCGAGTGCCTGGCCATCGCCTGGCTCATCGGCTGCCTCGGCCCCTCCGTACCCGTCCCCGCGCCATTCCTCACCGGCCCCCAGGGCGCGGGGAAGTCCACCGCCGGGCGGATGCTCGTTCGGATCATCGAGGGCATGAGCGGCGACCTGCGCCGCGCCCCGAAGGACGAGGAAAACCTGACCGCGGCCGTCGCCGCCGGATGGGTCACCGCCCTGGACAACCTCTCCCACATGACCCCGGACCTGTCCGACGCCATGTGCTGCATCGTCACCGGCGCCGAGAACGTCAAGCGCGCCCTGTTCACCGACGGGGACGTCTTCCGCGCCCGCTACCGCCGCCCCATGCTGCTGACCGGCATCGACGTCGGCGTCATCCGGCCCGACCTCGCCGAACGCCTCCTCCCGCTGCGCCTGGAGCGCCCGCGCGTACGGCGCACCGAGGCCGAGCTGTGGGCGGAGTACGAGGAGGTGCTACCCGTCATCCTCGGCTCGCTCCTGGACCTGACCGTGAAGGTGCGGGCCGCCGAGGCGGACATCCCGACCGATCTGCGGATGGCCGACTTCGCGCACCTGTGCGCGCAGCTCGACGCAGCGACCGGCTTCGGCTCGCTGAACGCCTACCGGGCCAGCCTGGACGACCTCAACGACGACGTCATCGAGGGCGACCTGCTGGCACAGACCGTGCTCAAGCACGCCGCCGGCATGACGCCGGGCACGGAGGTCCGGATGACGTCCTCGGAGTGGCTACACGCCCTCACCGGCCTCTACAGCGGCGAGGAGTGCCGTCCCATGCCCAAAGGCTGGCCCACCACCGGCAAGGTCCTCTCCGACCGCCTCAAGCGCCTCCAGCCCACCCTCGCCGCCCGGGGCGTCGTCATCGACTGGGGCCGCACCGGCTCCGCCCGCTACATCGAGATCACCCGCCCCGCACCTCCGGCACATGAGCAGGCGGCGCTGCACTGACCTGCCGCGCCGCGCCATCGGCGCGGACAAGCAAGAAGAGCACCAGGCGCCGCACCGGCGTGCTCTTCTTGCAGTTCGGCGGCTCGCCGCCGCGCGATGGTCGCGCCGCGAAGCGGCTCCGCATTCGCGCTCTGAGCCGAGCCGCACCACTACAGACACCCTCCCTTTGTCCTAAGGGAAGAGGCGCTGCGTCACCTGCGTCACCTCGGCGCGCACAACGGCCCCTGGCCTGCCGCAACAGGAGTGACGCAGACAGCGGCGGCTGCGTCATTCCGCGTCACCTGCGTCATCGGTGACGCGGGCCCTGCGTCACCGATGACGCACACCATGACCCGGCGCGTCACGAGAAAGCGCAGGTCAGACGCGTGACGTGACGCAGATGACGCAGTGACGCAGAAGTCCGCACCTCGGACAGGCGCAAGCCCTGACAAGTGCCCAAGACCCTAGGAGACACCCGGATGAGCACCGCGATTGCCGCTCCCGTCGATCGACTCCTGTACAAGCCCGAAGAGGCTGCCGAGGCGCTCGCCGTCGGCCGTTCGACTGTCTACGAGCTGATGGCCGAAGGAAGTCTGAAGTACATCAAGTTGGGCCGCACTCGCCGAATCCGGCGTGCCGACCTCGAAGCGTACGTGGCCAACCTCGCCCCGCTGCCCAACTGACCCCAGCACGTCACCGAGGCGCCCCGAGCATCTTGCTCGGGGCGCCTCCCGCATGGAGGAGCACATGAGTCCCCGAAAGCCCAACATGGAGTCGTCCATCTACTTCGGTGCCGATGGCTGGTGGCACGGCCGCGTGACGATGGGCGTCAAAAGTGACGGTGGGCCCGACCGGCGCCACCGCCGGGCCCGGACCGAGGCCGAGATCAAGCGCAAGGTGAAGGAGCTAGAACGCCAACGCGACCAGGGGCGCGCGCCCGCCGCCGGCCGTAAGCCGACCGTCACGGCGTGGATGGTGACCTACCTCACGGATATCGCGAGCCTGAAGCTCAAGCCGCGCTCCCTCGACGACTACTGGTCCAAGACCCGCAACGACATCATCCCCGGCGTCGGCAAGCACCGCATCGACAAGTTGCAGCCCGAGCACTTGGAGCGGATGTACCGGGCCATGCTCGACGCCGGGCACGCTCCCTCGCACGTCGTGAAGGTGCACCGCATCCTGTCCCGTGCTTTGAAGATCGCCCACCGCCGCCGCATCGTCGGCGAGAACGTCGCCACGCTCGTGGACCCGCCAAGCATTGACGAGACCGAGGCCAACCCCTTCACCAAGGAGGAGGCGAAAGCGTTCCTCGAAGCCGCGGCGAAGCGGCCCACCTTCATGCGGTGGGTCGTCGGAGTCGGCATGGGCTTCCGGCAGGGCGAGACTCTCGGGCTGCGCTGGTCGTACGTCGATCTGCAAGCAGAGCTATTCCGCCCAGAGTGGCAACTTCAGCGCCTCACGTGGCGGCACGGGTGTGACGACCCGCATGCCTGTGGGGGGCGGCTGCACCGCTTCGAGCCGTGCCCGCCGGACTGCACCTCGCACAAGGGCTACAAGCGTGGTTGCCCGAAGCCGTGCGCCAAGACGTGCACCAAACACGCAAGCACCTGCCCGGAGCGCAAGGAAGGCGGGCTCACCTTCACCCGACCCAAGACCAAGAAGAGCCGGAACGCCGTGCCGATCCCGCCCGTGTTCGTTCCCTTCCTGCTCGACCACAAGGCCCGGCAAGAAACGGAACGGGAAGCTGCCGGGGAACTGTGGCAGGAGCACGACGTCGTCTTTTCCCGTCCGGACGGCCGGCCACTGGATCCGCGCGCCGACTACGAGGAGTTCAAGGAACTGCTCAAGGAGGCCGGGATCGATGACCGCCGCCTGTACGACGGGAGCCGCCACACCGCCGGCACGATCCTGAACGAGCTGGGCGTCGACATGCCCACGATCATGGAGATCCTGAGGCACACGCAGATCAGCCAGACCCGGCGGTACGTCAAGGGCCGGTCCCACCTGTCCAGGGACGCCATGCGGAGGATGGGCGAGTTTTTCGTATCGCCGCCGACGCCTCCGTCAGCCCCCAATCCGGGCCCCACTGAGACCAGAAGTGAGACCACCGACACCCGTGCGGCACGCTCCCTGCGCCGTCGCCGCATCCGCTGAACGAAAAAGCCCAGGTCAGGGGTACCGACCTGGGCTTTCTCATAAAAGCCGCCTTCGGGATTCGAACCCGAGACCTACGCATTACGAGTGCGTTGCTCTGGCCAACTGAGCTAAGGCGGCATGCTGTGCGAACCCCGCGGGGGGTGCATCAGCGAGCCCAAGTCTACACAGGTCCGGGGGGTGCCTCGCACATCCCTCACCGGCGGCCGCACGGTGCGGCCGCCGGGGCGGAAGGACGGCCGGACCGGGGCGTCAGCGGCAGCGCTTGCCGTCCGGGGGGACCGTGCCCTGGAGGAGGTAGGTGTTGATCGCGGTGTCGATGCAGTCGCTGCCGCGGCCGTACGCGGTGTGGCCGTCGCCCTCGTAGGTGAGCAGGGTTCCGGTGGCGAGCTGGCCGGCGAGGGCCTGGGCCCACTTGTAGGGGGTGGCCGGGTCGCGGGTGGTGCCGACCACCAGGATCGGGGCCGCGCCCCTGGCCTCGATGCGGTGCGGGGCGCCGGTGGGCTCGGCGGGCCAGCCCGCGCAGCTCAGGGAGGCCCACGCCAGGCCCCTGCCGAACACCGGGGACGCCTTCTCGAAGGCGGGCAGGGCGCGGGTCACCTCGTCGGGGCCGGTGAAGGCGGGCGCCTGGTCCAGGCAGTTCACCGCGGCGTTGGCGTACATCAGGTTCGAGTACGTGCCGTCGCTCTCCCGCTCGTAGTAGCTGTCGGCGAGTGCGAGGAGAGCCGCGCCCTCGCCCTTCATCGCACGGGTGAGGGCGTCGCGCAGCTGCGGCCAGGCGCTCTCGTCGTACATCGCGGCGATCACCCCGGTGGTGGCCAGGGCCTCGCCGAGGGGGCGGCGCTCGCCGGTGGGGACGGGGTGGGCGTCGAGCCGCTTGAAGAACGCCTTCAGACGGGTGGCCGCGTCGGCGGGCGACCGGGTGCCGAGGGGGCAGTCGGGCTGCTCGACGCAGTCGGCGGCGAAGGACTCGAAGGCCCGCTGGAATCCCGCCGTCTGGTCGCGGTTGAGCTCGGAGGTCGGCAGCGAGGGGTCCATCGCGCCGTCCAGGACGAGGCGGCCCGTGCGGGACGGGAAGAGCTCCGCGTACGTCGCGCCGAGAAACGTGCCGTACGAGGCGCCGACGTAGTGCAGCTTCTTGTCGCCCAGCACCGCGCGCAGGATGTCCATGTCGCGGGCGGTCTCGACCGTGGAGACATGCGGGAGGATCCTGCCGGAACGCTTCGCGCAGCCCCGCGCGAAGCGCTGGTACGAAGCGGTCAGCAGATCCGTCTCGCCCGGCCCGTCCGGTGTCTGGTCGACCTGGGTGTACGCGTCCATCTCCGGTCCGTCGAGGCACTCGACCGGTTCGCTGCGGGCCACGCCGCGCGGGTCGATGGCCACCATGTCGTAGCGGGCGCGCACCGGGGCGGGGTAGCCGATCCCGGCGTACCCCTGGAGGAAACCGACCGCCGAACCGCCGGGCCCGCCCGGGTTGACCAGCAGCGAGCCGATGCGCTTGCCGGGGCCGGTGGCCCGGGCCCGGGAGACGGCCAGCTTCACCTGCTCGCCGTCGGGCTTCGCGTAGTCCAGCGGGGCACGCAGCGTGGCGCACTCGAAGCCGGGGACGCCGCACCCGCGCCAGCGCAGCCGCTGACCGTAGAAGGGCTTGAGCTCCTCCGCCGAGGCGACGGCTCGGGAGGCGGAGGCCGATGCGAAGGGGGTCGTTCCGCCGTCGGTGCAGCCTGCGACGAGCAGGCCGAAGGCCGAGAGGGCGACGGCGGTGGAACGGAACAGGCGAGCGGAGTACATGTCCGGAGCGTATCCGTGCGGTCACGGATCGTTCCCCATCGTACCCGTACGGGTGAGCGCGATCCCGCGATCCGGACGCGGCGCTCAGCCCGCGCGCAGCGCCATCGTCATGGCCTCCACCGCGAGCAGCGGTGCCACGTTGGTCTCCAGGGCCTCCCGGCAGGCGAGGATCGCCTCGATGCGGCGCAGGGTCGCCTCGGGGGCGGAGTTGCGGGCCGTCCGCTCGACCGCGTCGCGTACGTCCTCGTTGGCGAGGGCGCTGCGGGCGCCGAGCTGGAGGGCGAGCACATCGCGGTAGAAGCCGGTGAGGTCGCTGAGGGCCAGGTCCAGGCTGTCGCGCTGGGTACGTGTCTTGCGGCGCTTCTGCTTGTCCTCCAGCTCCTTCATGGCGCCCGCGGTGCCGCGGGGCATCCGGCCGCCCTGGGAGGCGCCCAGCGCGGCCTTCAGGTCCTCGGTCTCCTTGACGTCGACCTCCTCCGACGCCTGCTTGGCGTCCTCGGCCGCGGCGTCGATCAGCTCCTGGGCCGCTTTGAGGCAGCCGCCGATGTCCTCGACGCGCAGCGGCAGCTTGAGCACGGTGGCCCGCCGCGCGCGGGCGCGCTCGTCGGTGGCGAGGCGCCGGGCACGGTCGATGTGCCCCTGGGTGGCGCGGGCGGCCATCGCCGCGGCTTGCGGCTCGACGCCGTCGCGCCGGACCAGGACGTCGGCGACGGCGTCCACCGGTGGCGTGCGCAGGGTGAGGTGGCGGCAGCGGGAGCGGATGGTGGGCAGTACGTCCTCGATGGACGGGGCGCACAGCAGCCAGACCGTACGGGGCGCGGGCTCCTCGACGGCCTTCAGCAGGACGTTCCCCGCGCCCTCGGTGAGGCGGTCGGCGTCCTCCAGGACGATGACCTGCCAGCGGCCGCCGGCGGGTGAGAGCTGGGCGCGCCGGACGAGCTCGCGGGTCTCCTTGACGCCGATGGACAGCAGGTCGGTGCGGACGATCTCCACGTCGGCGTGCGTGCCGATGAGGGTGGTGTGGCATCCGTCGCAGAACCCGCAGCCCGGTTCGGCGCCGAGTGCCCGGTCGGGGCTGACGCACTGCAGGGCGGCGGCGAAGGCCCGGGCGGCGGTCTCCCGCCCGGCTCCGGGCGGGCCCGTGAACAGCCAGGCGTGCGTCATCCTCGACGCGTCAGGCGGCGCGACGCCGTTCGCCTGGGCGGTGACGAGCGCGTCGGCGTCGCGGGCGGCCCCGCCGAGCTGTGCCTGGACACGGTCCTGGCCGACCAGGTCGTCCCATACGGGCACGGGTCACCGCCCTTCTGCGTACGCGTCGTGCTGCCGGTGCGGTCTCCATTGTGGGGGACGGGTACGACAACGCCGGCCGTCGGCATCCCGGCGGGGCCTTGAGGCGGCGGCTCGCCGGGCGCGGCCCCTCAGCGGCCGCCGCCCCGCGGGTCGTCGTCGTCCTCGTGCGGGCCGAGCAGTTCGTCCGCGAGCGAGGGCAGGTCGTCCAGCGGGGTCTCCTCGGCCCAGTCGGAGCGGCGCCGCGGGCGCCCCTGCTCGTCGACCTGCGGCAGCTCACGCGTCCGCTCGGCTCCCGCGCCCCCCTCCGGCCGGTCGGCCCTGTCGTTCCGGTCGCTCCGGTCGCTCCGGTCGCTCCGGCGGGGCTCCTCGTCCCGGAAGAACCCGGGAGGTACGCGGTCCGCCGGGCTGCCGCCGCGTACCGGTGGCAGGGCGGCCGTCTCGTCGGCGGGCCCGGCGTGGCCGTCCCGTACGGGGCGCAGCAGAGCCGTCTCGTCGTCCGCACCCGGGGCCGGGGCGGGCGGCTCCGCGCCGCTGCCGCGCGGGACGCCCGCCGAGCGGCCGGCCGGGGCCGTGCCGCCGCGTACCGGCGGCAGGACCGCCGTCTCGTCGGCGGGCCCGGCGGCACCGGGGGTCCCGGAGGCCGCACCGTCCCGGTCCGTACCGTCCTGGACGCGGGGCAGGACCGTGGTTTCGTCGTCCTTGCGCATGTTGATGCGCGGCGCCGGGACCTCCTGGGTGTCCTGGTCCGGGTTCACGACCGGGGTCGGCACCGTGACGTCGGTGGCGGAGACGGAGGCGGAAGCGGCGGCGGCGGCCTCCGCGAGGCGGCGTGCCTCCTCGGCGCGCAGCAGCGCCTCCTCGGCCTTGCGCTGCTTCTCCAGACGCCGCGCCTCGGCCTCGGCACGCAGCCGCTCCTGCTCCTCCTTCAGCTTGCGCAGCCGCTCCTGCTCCTCCCGGCGGGCCTTCTCCTCGGCCTCACGGCGCCGCCGCTCCTCCTCGGCCAGCCTGCGCGCCTCCTCGGCACGCCGCCTGGCCTCCTCGGCCTGCCGCTCGGCCTCGCGCTGCCGCGCTTCCTCCTCCTCGCGGCGCTTGCGCTCCTCCTCCTCGGCGCGCAGCTTGGCGAGCTGCTCCTGGCGCTCACGCTCCAGGCGCTCCTCCTCGGCCTTGCGCGCCGCCTCCTCCTCGGCCTTCCGCCGGGCCTCCTCCTCGGCCGCCTTCCGCGCCGCCTCCATGGCCCGGATCTCGGCCTCGGACAGCGGCAGCATCCGGTCGAGCCGGTGGCGCACGACGGTGGTGACGGCCTCCGGCTCCTGGCCGGCGTCCACCACCAGGTAGCGCCCGGGGTCGGCCGCCGCGAGGGCGAGGAACCCGGCCCGTACGCGCCGGTGGAACTCCGCGGGCTCCGACTCCAGCCGGTCCGGCGCCTCCGTGAACCGCTCCCGCGCGGCCTCCGGCGAGACGTCCAGCAGGACGGTCAGGTGGGGTACGAGCCCGCCGGTCGCCCACCGGTTGATCCGGGCGATCTCGGTCGGGGACAGGTCCCGGCCGGCGCCCTGGTAGGCCACGGAGGAGTCGATGTACCGGTCGGAGATGACGATCGCGCCGCGCTCCAGGGCGGGGCGGACCAGCGAGTCGACGTGCTCGGCGCGGTCGGCGGCGTACAGCAGTGCCTCCGCGCGGTGGGACAGTCCGGCGCTCGACACGTCGAGCAGGATCGAGCGGAGCCGCTTGCCGATGGGTGTGGCGCCGGGCTCGCGCGTGACCACGACCTCGTGGCCCTTGGCGCGGATCCACGCGGCGAGCGCCTCCACCTGCGTGGACTTGCCGGCCCCGTCGCCGCCCTCCAGGGCGATGAAGAACCCCGTGCTCGACGGCGCCTGGGCCGGGTCGGCCCCGCGCAGCGCGTCCCGCAGGTCGCGGCGAAGCGGGACGCCGGAGCGGTCGTCGGTCTTGGCGAGGACGAGCGCCGCGACGGGCAGCAGCAGTGCGCCGACCAGCATGAGCGTGAAGGCGGCGCCGCCGTGCGCGAAGACGAAGTCCCCGCCCGCGAGCCGGTGGGGCCCGATGGCGGCGGCCAGCAGCGGGGCGACGAGCGCGCCGAGCGCGATGGCGACCCGTACGACCGCCTGGAGGTGCTCGGTGACGCGCGGCCGCCGGAACTCCTCGGTCTCCTGGTCGATCAGCGCATGGCCCGTGTGGGCGGCGACGCCGGCCGGGAAACCGGCGGCGAGCCCGAGGAACAGCATGGTCGCCATGTCGGGCACGAGCCCGATGGCGAGCAGCGCGACTCCGGTCACGGCGAGCGTCAGCGCGAGCAGCCGGCGCCGCGAGAGCGCGGGCAGGACGGCCTTGGCGGAGCGGATGCCCAGCCCCGTGCCGCCCGTCAGGGCGAGGACGAGCAGCGCGAACGCGACCGGTCCGCCCCCGAGGTCCCTGGTGTGCAGCACGGCGACGGAGGCGGCGGCCGCGATGGCCGCGGCGACGGCGGCGCAGGCGAGCACGAGCAGCGGTATGGCCGCCGTACGGCCCTTGTCCGGACCGGTGCCGGTGGACGGGCGACGCAGGCCCTCGAGCGGGGAGCGCGGGCGGGGGGTCTGCCCGTCGGGCAGCTCCAGGAAGTACAGGACGGACACGGACGCGGCGAACAGTCCGGCCGCGACGTACGACCCGAGGGCGGCCTGGTGGGTGGTGAACCAGTCGATGCCCGTCCCCAGCAGATTGCCGACGAGCGTGGCGACGAGGAGCACGGCGGCCGCGGCCGGGACGGCGAGGAAGCTGGTCCGCAGCGACAGGCGGCGCAGCGCGTCCAGGTGGTCCGGCAGCGGGCGGACGGTCGCGCCCTCCGGCGGCGATGCGGGCAGCAGCGCGGGGGCGGCGCTCTCCTTGGCGACGGTCCAGAACCGCTCGGCCACACCGGCCAGGAAGGCGGTGCCCAGCAGGAAGGCGAGTGCCTTGTCGGGCGTCCAGCCGATCCACAGCGGCGCGACGACCAGCAGCGCGACGCGCACGCCGTCGGCGCCCACCATCGTCCAGCGCCGGTCGAGCGGCCCGCCGGGGGCGGTGAGGGTCGTCATCGGGCCGAGCAGCACGGCACCGAAGAGGAGGGTGGCGAGGATCCGCGCCCCGAACACGGCGGCGACCGCGAACGCCGCACCCCGGTACCCGCCGCCGAACGCACCTTCGGTGACCGCGGCCTGGAGGGCCAGCAGCACCAGGACCAGCAGGGCGAGGGCGTCACCGACCCCGCCGACGAGCTGTGCGCTCCACAACCGCTTCAGCGGCTGGTTGCGCAACAGGGCCCGCACGGCGCGCTCGCGGGAGTCCGCGGCAAGTGCGGCGTCGGAGTCTGAGGTGGGGCTCAAGACCGTTGGCTGCTCGGCTCGCGTCATCCCCTCAGCCTATCCGGACGGGCTGACATGCAGTCCTCCTGCCCGAACAAACGAGCGCGAGCCGGGGAAAGCCGGGCGCCCGGTCCTCGACTTCTCGACGGACCGGGCGAACGGAGCACGGCAGGGTGCCGCCGGTCCGGGCCACGGTGCTCCGGGCCTTCCCGGGGTCTCCCGGGTGGATCGGCGGGTCGGGGTGACGGCGTCAGTCGTCCGACGCGGTCCGGGAGGCGCCGGCCTTGGAGGCCGTGGCCTTCTTCGCCGTCGTCGTCTTCTTCGCCGCGGTCTTCGCCGTCGTCTTCTTGGCGGCCGTCTTCTTGGCCGCCGTCTTCTTCGCCGTCGCGGTGGTCTTCTTCGCGGCGGCCTTCTTGGCCGGGGCCTTCTTGGCGGTCTTCTTCGCCGGTCCCTTGGCGCGCTTCTCCGCCAGCAGCTCGTAACCGCGCTCCGGCGTGATCGTCTCCACGCTGTCACCGGTTCGCAGGGTGGCGTTCGTCTCGCCGTCCGTGACGTACGGGCCGAAGCGGCCGTCCTTCACGACCACCGGGCGCTCGCTGACCGGGTCGGTGCCCAGTTCCTTGAGCGGCGGCTTGGCGGCGGCGCGCCCGCGCTGCTTGGGCTGGGCGTAGATCGCGAGGGCCTCGTCCAGCGTGATGGTGAAGAGCTGTTCCTCGTTCTCCAGGGAGCGCGAGTCCGTGCCCTTCTTCAGGTACGGACCGTAGCGGCCGTTCTGCGCCGTGATCTCGACGCCCTCCGGGTCGGTGCCGACCACGCGCGGCAGCGACATCAGCCGGAGCGCGTCCTCCAGGGTCACCGTGTCCAGGGACATGGACTTGAAGAGGGAGGCGGTACGCGGCTTGACCGCGTTCTTGCCGGTCTTGGGGGTGCCCTCGGGAAGGATCTCCGTGACGTACGGGCCGTAGCGGCCGTCCTTGGCGACGATCTGGTGGCCGGTCGCCGGGTCGGTGCCCAGCTCGAAGTCGCCGCTGGGCTTGGCCAGCAGTTCCTCGGCGAGCTCGACGGTCAGCTCGTCGGGTGCCAGGTCCTCCGGGACGTCCGCCCGCTGGTGGCCGTCCTGGTCCTTCTCGCCGCGCTCGACGTACGGGCCGTAGCGGCCGACGCGCAGCACGATGCCGCTGCCGACGGGGAAGGAGGAGATCTCCCGGGCGTCGATGGCACCCAGGTCGGTCACGAGCTCCTTGAGGCCGCCGAGGTGGTCGCCGTCACCGTTGCCCGCGTCGGCGGCGCCACCGGCTCCGGCGCCCTCGCCGAAGTAGAAACGCTTCAGCCACGGCACCGCCTGGGCCTCACCGCGCGCGATGCGGTCGAGGTCGTCCTCCATCTTCGCGGTGAAGTCGTAGTCGACGAGCCGGCCGAAGTGCTTCTCCAGCAGGTTGACGACGGCGAAGGAGAGGAAGGACGGCACGAGGGCCGTGCCCTTCTTGAAGACGTACCCGCGGTCGAGGATGGTCCCGAGGATGGACGCGTACGTCGACGGGCGGCCGATCTCCCGCTCTTCCAGCTCCTTGACCAGCGACGCCTCGGTGTAGCGGGCCGGCGGCTTGGTGGCGTGGCCGTCCGCGGTGATCTCCTCGGCGGTCAGCGCGTCACCCTCGGCGACCTGCGGCAGCCGGCGCTCGCGGTCGTCCAGCTCCGCGTTCGGGTCGTCGGCGCCTTCCACGTACGCCTTCATGAAGCCGTGGAAGGTGATCGTCTTGCCGGACGCGGAGAACTCGACGTCCCGGCCGTCGGCCGACCGGCCGCCGATCTTGACGGTGACGGAGTTCCCGACGGCGTCCTTCATCTGGGAGGCGACGGTCCGCTTCCAGATCAGCTCGTACAGCTTGAACTGGTCGCCGGTCAGTCCGGTCTCGGCGGGCGTACGGAAACGATCACCCGAGGGGCGGATCGCCTCGTGCGCCTCCTGCGCGTTCTTGACCTTCCCGGCGTACACGCGCGGCGCGGCGGGCAGGTAGTCGGCGCCGTACAGCTGGGTGACCTGGGCACGGGCCGCCGCGACGGCGGTGTCGGACAGGATCGTCGAGTCCGTACGCATGTAGGTGATGAAGCCGTTCTCGTACAGCTTCTGCGCGATCTGCATCGTCGCCTTCGCGCCGAAGCCGAGCTTGCGGCTGGCCTCCTGCTGGAGGGTGGTGGTGCGGAAGGGCGCGTACGGGGAGCGGCGGTACGGCTTGGACTCGACCGACCGGACGGCGAACGACGTGTCGGAGAGCGCGGCGGCCAGGGCGCGTGCGTTCGCCTCGTCCAGGTGCAGCACCTGGCCGGCGGCGGACTTCAGCTGCCCGTCCGGACCGAAGTCGCGGCCCTGGGCGACACGCCGGCCGTCGACCGCGGCGAGGCGGGCGGCGAGGGTGGAGGGGTCGGAGGCGTCACCGGTACGGCCGGTGGCGAAGGTGCCGGTCAGGTCCCAGTACTCGGCGGAGCGGAACGCGATGCGCTCCCGCTCCCGCTCGACGACGAGGCGGGTGGCGACGGACTGGACGCGCCCGGCCGACAGCCGGGGCATGACCTTCTTCCACAGGACCGGCGAGACCTCGTAGCCGTAGAGGCGGTCGAGGATGCGGCGGGTCTCCTGGGCGTCGACCATCCGCTTGTTCAGCTCGCGCGGATTGGCGACGGCCGCCTGGATCGCGTCCTTGGTGATCTCGTGGAAGACCATCCGGTGGACGGGGACCTTGGGCTTGAGGACCTCCAGCAGGTGCCAGGCGATGGCCTCGCCCTCGCGGTCCTCATCGGTGGCGAGGAAGAGCTCGTCCGACTCGGCCAGCTGCTCCTTGAGCTTCCTGACCTGTGCCTTCTTGTCGGCGTTGACGACGTAGATGGGCTGGAAGTCGTGCTCGACGTCCACGCCCAGGCGGCGCACCTCGCCGGTGTACTTCTCGGGCACCTCGGCGGCGCCGTTGGGGAGGTCGCGGATGTGCCCGACGCTCGCCTCGACGACGTAGCCGGGGCCGAGGTAGCCCTTGATCGTCTTCGCCTTGGCAGGCGACTCGACGATGACGAGTCGGCGGCCGCCTCGTGCGGTCTCGCTGGTCGGGGACAACTTGGCTCTTCTCTCCGGTCGACGCTCGGTGGCATGTGCGGCGTGGTGCGGCGCACCGCGTGCACTGCTCACGCACTGCTCGCTCTGCTCGCTCACAGCTGTGACGCTGCTGTCGCTGCGGAGTGTGACGGTACAACCCGCCCCCGTGTCAAACGGCAAAAGACCGCAACGGCCACTCGAACGGTAACCCGAGTCACGGCATTCCTGCCGCCCGGACTCCCCTCTCTTCGCGGAGCCTGTCATTCCGTCCGCGGCCCCGCCATGATCGACCGGTGATCGTTCCGGGCCGGGTGGCACCCGGGGCCGTAGCGCCGCGGCAGGTGCCGGGCGGGCGCCCGCGAGGCATCAGATCCGCCCGAAGCACCACACCCCGAGGATCACGAACGCCGCACCGAGCGAGGCCGCGAATGTGAGCCCCGCCACCGGGCTGACGCCGTACGCGACCGGAGCCCGATGCAGTGCGCGAGCCCCGGTCCATACCAGCAGCGCCGCTCCGAACAGCGTGAATGCCGTGCCGGCGAAGATGGCCGGTCCGCTCTCCATGCCCGTACCCCGTTCCGTCCGTGGTGCCTGCTTCCCGCGAAGGCGACGTTGACACCTCCGGACGTCAGGAGCGCGAATGACGGGTGAACGGCACGCTGCGGCACACCGGGCTTCACCCGGGTGGCGCCCCGGCGGGGGCGACGGGCTCCACCGCCCGGGCGGGCGGGCGGCGTGGCGGGTACGCCCGGCGGATGTGCCGACCGTCACGGCGCGGGGCAGGACGCGGGGCACGGCCCGCCGATCTTGGCCGGATTCCCACCGTCACCGGCCGCTCACTCCTGGCTGCCACCGACCCGTCCCGGCCCGGCGGCCCGCCACCGGGGCATCGCCCGACGTGTCGCACACCACGCACGCGGCCCGGGACGTCACCGGGCGAGCGTGTCGGGACGTCACCGGGCGAGCGTGTCGGCCGGGTCCAGGAAGCCCTCCTCCACGAGCAGCCGGATCGCCTGCGGCGTACGGTCCCGCAGCAGCACGGGGTCCTCCCCCATCAGCTGGGCGATGGCGTCCAGGATCCGGCCCGCGGTGAGCGTGCCGTCGCACACGCCGGCGAAGCCCGCGCCGACCGCGTCCACCTTGGTGGCGCGCCGCATGCCGCGGTTCTGACGGAGCACCACGTGCTCCGGGTCCTCGGCACCCGGCAGGCCGACCTGCTCCTGCGTCACCTCAGGCGCCAGGACGAAGTGGTCGCCGAGCAGCGCCGCGTCGTCGCGCGAGCGCAGGTAGTCCTGGCGCGCGAAGTGCGCCCGTACGGTCTCGCCGAGGGGCTGCTCGACCGGATGCGGCCACTCCTCGACGACGATCGACGGATCCTCGGCACCGGACTTGCGCAGCGTGATCCAGCCGAAGCCGACGGCCCTGGTCCCGCGCGCCTCGAACTCGTCCAGCCACGCCGCGTACCGCTCCTCGTACGCCTCCCTGCCCGCGCGGTGATCACCCGCGTCCCGCAGCCAGAGCTCGGCGTACTGCGTGATGTCCTGCACCTCGCGCTGCACGATCCAGGCGTCGCAGCCGCGCGGCACCCAGGAGCGCAGCCGGTCCTGCCACTCCTCCCCCTCGACGTGCTGCCAGTTGGCGAGGAACTGCGCGTATCCCCCGTCGTTCAGCCGGTCCCCGGCCTGCTGGACGAGCGTGCGGCACAGGTCGTCCCCGCCCATGCCGCCGTCCCGGTAGGTCAGCCGGGCGCGGGGCGAGATCACGAACGGCGGGTTCGACACGATCAGGTCGTACGTCTCGGACTCCACCGGCGCGAAGAGCGAGCCCGCGCGCAGATCGGCCTCGGGCGCGCCGGACAGGGCGAGGGTGAGCCGGGTGAAGCCCAGCGCCCGGGGGTTCAGGTCGGTGGCGGTCACGCGCGTGGCGTGCTGGGTGGCGTGCAGCGCCTGGATGCCCGAGCCGGTTCCGAGGTCCAGCACGGAGGCGACGGGCGTGCGGACGGTGATCCCGGCGAGGGTGGTGGAGGCGCCGCCGACCCCGAGGACCACGCCTTCGTCGTGGCCGCTCGCCCCGCCGGCCCCGCCCACCGCGCAACCGAGGTCCGAGACGATGAACCAGTCCTGGCCCTCCGGGCCGCCGTACGGGCGGATGTCCACGGCGGCGCGGACCTCGCCGCCCTCCTGGCGCACCCAGCCGTCGGCGAGTGCCTCCTCCAGCGGCAGTGCGGCGCGGGCCCGCGCGGACGGCACGGAGCGCTGGAGCAGGAACAGCCGTACGAGGGTGTCGAGCGGATCGTCCCCGCGGGTGGCGCGCAGGGCGGGCACGGTCTCGCTGCGGGCGAGCGCGGCGTAGGCGGCCGCGCCGAGGCGCTCCAGCAGCCCGTCGGCGGTGAAGTCGGCCGCGAGCAGGGCGTCGCGGAGGCGGGCGGCGCGGTCGGGCGCCGGAAGGCTGGCGAGGAGGCTGGTCGTACTCACCTGTTCATTGTGACCGCCACCACCGACAACCGCCGATCGGCCCGGCTCCCTCCTCATGGTGGGGGAACCGGGCCCTCGGGCCGTGACGCGGAAGGCGCTACGAGGAGCGCTTGCTCGGCGAGGCGGAGGCCGGAGCCGAGGCGGAGGCGCCGGCGGACGCCGCGGCAGAGGCGGAAGCGGCGGCCGAAGGCGAGCCCGCCGGACCGGGCTTGGCCGGCGGGGCGGTCGGCGGCACGCTCGCCGTGGCCTTCTGGCAGCCGGGCTGCTTGGCCATCGCCTGGCCCAACTGGCCTGCCTGCAGCTTGGCGAGCGCGTCCTGGTCCATCTTCTCGATCTTCTTCAGGCCGTCCGCGACCCCCGACAGACCGTCCGCGAACTTCTGCTGGTTCTTCGGGTCGAGCGCGTCGACCTGCTTCTTCAGACCCTCGTACGCCGCGGCGGTGGCGTTCAGCTCCTTGACCGCGTCCTGCTGCAGCTTGTCGCCGTTCTCGACGGGCGGCACGCCGGCGTCCTGGACCGCCTTGGCGAGCGCCTTGTCGGCGTCGGCGATGTCCTGGAACGCCTTCGAGTCCGCCGCCTGGATGTCGGCGGGCTTGCCGTCGGCCGCGGTCGAGATGATGGCCTGCTGGGCGTTGGCCCTCTTCTGAATCTGAGGCTGCGCCTGGTCGCAGACGTTCTTGGCCCAGGCGTCGACCTTGCTGTCCTCGTCGTCACCGCAGCCCGACAGTACGAGCATCAGTACCGCACCGCCGGACAGTGCGGCTGCAAGCTTCTTGTTCACCGGATTGGTCCCTTTCCAAGGCTCTCGGCCCCGGAACATACACGCCAAGTGGGCGACATTCGCGTGTCGTGTGACCGTTTCATCCGCTTTCATAGCCGTTTGCACCAAGGGAGAGACACCTCACCACAGCGCGCCGACGGGCGGACGGAACGTCAACTCGTTCCACCCGCCCGTCACCTGATCAGGCGCTATACCGCGGACGCCCCGCTGGTCACTCGTTCGGGTGAGTTGTTTTCGTCACCCATGGACACGGTGCGCCGCTTGGAGACGTACACCGCCACGACGATGACCACGATCGCGAGGACCGACACCCCCGCCCGTACGCCTGCGCTGGCGTCGTCGCCGTAGCTGAACTGCACGACGGCGGGCGCGATGAGCAGCGCCACCAGGTTCATGACCTTCAGCAGCGGGTTGATCGCCGGTCCGGCGGTGTCCTTGAAGGGGTCGCCGACGGTGTCGCCGATGACGGTCGCGGCGTGCGCCTCGCTCCCCTTGCCGCCGTGGTGCCCGTCCTCGACGAGTTTCTTGGCGTTGTCCCAGGCGCCGCCGGAGTTGGCGAGGAAGACGGCCATCAGGGTGCCGGTGCCGATGGCGCCCGCGAGGTACGCGCCGAGGGCTCCGACACCGAGGGTGAAGCCGACGGCGATCGGGGCCATGACCGCGAGGAGGCCAGGGGTGGCCAGCTCGCGCAGCGCGTCCTTGGTGCAGATGTCGACGACGCGGCCGTACTCGGGCTTCTCCGAGTAGTCCATGATCCCGGGGTGCTCGCGGAACTGCCGGCGCACCTCGTACACGACCGAGCCGGCCGACCGCGACACCGCGTTGATCGCCAGCCCGGAGAAGAGGAAGACGACCGCGGCGCCGAGGATCAGCCCGACCAGGTTGTTCGGCTGGGAGATGTCCATGACCAGGTTGCGCTCGGTGGCCCGGGCGCCCACGTCGGCGACGGCCGTGGCGATGGCGTCGCGGTACGACCCGAAGAGCGCGGCCGCCGCCAGGACGGCGGTGGCGATCGCGATGCCCTTGGTGATCGCCTTGGTGGTGTTGCCGACGGCGTCGAGGTCGGTGAGGACCTGGGCGCCGGCACCCTTGACGTCGCCGGACATCTCGGCGATGCCCTGCGCGTTGTCGGAGACCGGGCCGAAGGTGTCCATGGCGACGATCACGCCGACGGTGGTGAGCAGACCGGTACCGGCCAGCGCCACCGCGAAGAGCGCGAGGGTGATCGACGCGCCGCCGAGCAGGAACGCCCCGTACACCGACAGGCCGATCAGCAGCGCGGTGTAGACGGCCGACTCCAGACCGACGGAGATGCCGGCGAGGACGACCGTGGCGGGTCCGGTGAGCGACGACTTGCCGATGTCCCGGACCGGGCGGCGGCTGGTCTCGGTGAAGTACCCGGTCAGCTGCTGGATCAGCGCGGCGAGCACGATGCCGATGGCGACCGCCACGAGCGCGAAGACCCGCGGATCGCCGCCGTGGTTCGTGATCGCGGACTCGGTCACGCCCTCCAGAGCGGCGAAGGAGGACGGGAGGTAGACGAAGACCGCCACGGCGACGAGCACGAGGGAGGTCACCGCGGAGATGAAGAACCCGCGGTTGATGGCGGTCATGCCGCTGCGGTCGGCGCGCCGCGGGGCGACCGCGAAGATGCCGATCATCGCGGTGACCACGCCGATCGCCGGCACGATCAGGGGGAACGCCAGACCGAGGTCGCCGAAGGCGGCCTTGCCGAGGATCAGCGCGGCGACGAGCGTCACGGCGTACGACTCGAAGAGGTCGGCCGCCATGCCGGCGCAGTCGCCGACGTTGTCGCCGACGTTGTCGGCGATCGTGGCGGCGTTGCGCGGGTCGTCCTCCGGGATGCCCTTCTCGACCTTGCCCACGAGGTCGGCGCCGACGTCGGCCGCCTTGGTGAAGATGCCACCGCCGACACGCATGAACATGGCGATGAGCGCGGCGCCGAGGCCGAAGCCCTCCAGCACCTTGGGGGCGTCGGCGGCGTAGACGAGGACCACGCAGGAGGCGCCGAGCAGGCCGAGGCCCACCGTGAACATGCCGACGACACCACCCGTGCGGAAAGCGATCTTCATGCCCCGCTGCGAGACGGTCCTCAGGTCCTTTTCCGGCTGGCCCTCCTCGGGAGTCGCCTCCCGAGCGGCCGCCGCCACCCGCACATTCGCGCGTACGGCGAGCCGCATGCCGACGTATCCGGTCACCGCCGAGAAAAGCGCGCCGACCAGGAAGAACAGGGAGCGTCCCGCCCGCTGCGACCAGTTGTCCGCCGGCAGCAGCATCAGCAGGAAGAAGACGACGACGGCGAAGACCGCGAGGGTCCGCAACTGCCGTGCCAAATAGGCATTCGCGCCTTCCTGCACGGCGGCCGCGATCTGCTTCATGGCGGATGTGCCCTCACCGGCGGCCAGGACCTGGCGCACCAGCAGCTGTGCCACGACCAGGGCCGCCAGGGCCACGGCCGCGATGACGATCACGATCACGCGGTTGCCGTCGGTCAGCACCGCGGCCGCGAGAGAAGTGGGGTGCCCGGACAGTTGAGTTTCGAAGAGCCCCGCCATTCGTCCTCCTTGACGTCAGAAGAGCTCAAGATGTGGACGGATTGTAGGGAGCGGAACCCGATCAAAACAGGGCGCCGAAGAACAGAATTGACCTTCTTTGGCCGGTCGGCAATAGGTCGGTTTCAGAAATACACCCGAAAGCAGTAATGCCTTTGATCCATTGACCGGTGATCGACGATCTTTTCCGGGTACGGACGCCGATCACGGAAATGGAAAAAGACCCTGCTCAGCGGCGCTGAGAGGGCCTTTCGGAATCGCCTAGGAGGAGCCGGCGCCGGGCGTCAGGGCAGGACGGTCGCCGGCGTGGTGGGCCAGCTCATCCGGATGACGCCGCCGTGCTCACCGGCGGACACCTCGACGTCGTCGACGAGCCCGCTGATGACGGCGAGGCCCATCTCGTCCTCGCCCTCCACGTCGTCGAAGTCCTCGGCCGGCGGGGTGTGGTCCCCGGTCACCGGGACCCCGGCGGCACCGGCCGCCGCGACCACGGCACCCGGCACCTCGTCGCCCACCTCGATGGAGAAGGACTTGTCCTCCTCGGTCAGGACGACGTGGATCGGGGAGGACACGTCGTTGCTGCGGTGCAGTCCCACCGCACGGGAGCACGCCTCGCCGACGGCGAGCCTGACCTCGTCCAGCACGGCTTCGTCGACCCCCGCCCTGCGCGCCACGGCGGCCGCCACCAGGCGGGCTGTCCTGACGTGCTCGGGCTGGGCGCTGAAGCGGAGTTCAACGGTGGCCATGCGATCCCCCTCGGACATGAGAGCGTGCGTCCCAGAGGACCGGGCTGGACGCCCGGACCTCTGCCATACCCTCCGGAAAACCTCCCGGAGAGCCTCGGTGGAAGCCTCTGCGGACTGCGGAAGCCCTCACCGAAAGCCGGCCGGAAGCCTCTCGGCGGCCTCAGTCGGTCGCGTTGACGGCTTCCTCGACCGTGGTGTGGATGGGGAACACCTTGGTCAGACCGGTGATCCGGAAAATCTTGAGAATGCGCTCCTGGTTGCAGACCAGGCGCAGCGAGCCCTCGTGCGCGCGCACGCGCTTGAGGCCGCCCACGAGCACGCCGAGGCCGGTCGAGTCGAGGAAGTCCACACCCTCCATGTCGACAACCAGGTGGTAGCTGCCGTCATTCACCAACTCGACCAACTGCTCGCGCAGCTTGGGCGCGGTATACACATCAATCTCGCCACCGACCTCGACGACCGTACGGTCGCCACCAGGGCCGGACACATTGCGAGTCGACAGGGACAGGTCCACGGATCCTCCAGCACCTTGCTATCGAGCGGTCGCCCCCTCGGGTCTCCCCAGCGGAGCCGGGGGACGGATCGCCAGCCGCGATGGCATTCAATCACTTACCAGCAGCCATGCACGACGCCTTGGGAGCATTGTCGGTCACGCCGGTGACACACTCGGTGCCGATGGCCACGAATCACCGCCCCAGTCGCCCTCCCGGGAACGGGGACTCCCGCCCCACCCCGGGTACGGTCCTCGACCGGCTCACCACGGGGGCGAACCGGGCTGCGCGCATCACTCATACGGAGCACCTGCCCCCTCGGGCGGGTCGGCATGCCCTCTGGCCCGATCGCATCCGGCCCGAAGTGATCAAGGCCATTCAGGCGGTCGGAATCGACCATCCGTGGGCCCACCAGGCGGCCGCCGCCGAGCGCGCCCTCGACGGCGAGTCGGTCGTGATCGCCACCGGAACCGCGTCCGGCAAGTCACTGGCGTACCTGGCGCCCGTCCTGTCCACGCTGCTCGACGGGTCCGAGGCGCCCAACGGCCGGGGGGTCACGGCCCTCTACCTGGCCCCCACGAAGGCCCTCGCCGCCGATCAGCGCCGCTCGGTGAGGGAGCTGGCGGCTCCCCTGGGCACCCGGATCCGGCCCGCTGTGTACGACGGCGACACGCCCGTCGAGGAACGCGAATGGGTCCGCCAGTACGCCAACTACGTGCTGACCAACCCCGACATGCTCCACCGGGGCATACTCCCCTCCCACCCCCGCTGGGCCTCCTTCCTGCGCGCCCTGCGCTACGTCGTCATCGACGAGTGCCACACCTACCGGGGTGTCTTCGGCTCCCACGTAGCCCAGGTGCTGCGCAGGCTGCGCCGTCTGTGCGCCCGCTACGGCTCCTCCCCCGTCTTCCTCCTCGCCTCCGCCACCGCCGCCCGCCCGGCCGTGGCGGCCGGCCGCCTCACCGGTCTGCCGGTCTCCGAGGTCGCCGACGACGCCTCCCCGCGCGGCGAGCTGGTCTTCGCCCTGTGGGAGCCGCCGCTGACCGAGCTGCACGGCGAACAGGGCGCTCCGGTACGGCGGACCGCCACCGCCGAGACCGCCGACCTCCTGACCGACCTGACCGTCCAGGGCATCCGGTCGGTCGCCTTCGTCCGCTCCCGGCGCGGCGCCGAGTTGATCTCGGTCATCGCCAAGGAGCGCCTCGCGGAGGTCGACCGCTCGCTGCCCCAGCGGGTCGCCGCATACCGGGGCGGTTACCTGCCCGAGGAGCGCCGGGCCCTGGAACGCGCCCTGCACTCCGGAGAGCTGCTGGGCCTCGCCGCGACCAGCGCCCTGGAGCTGGGCATCGACGTCTCGGGGCTGGACGCCGTCGTGATCGCCGGCTACCCCGGCACCCGGGCGTCGCTGTGGCAGCAGGCGGGCCGCGCCGGACGCTCCGGGCAGGGCGCGCTCGCCGTCCTCGTCGCGCGGGACGACCCCCTGGACACGTACCTCGTCCACCACCCCGAGGCCCTCTTCCGCCAGCCGGTCGAATCGACCGTCCTCGACCCGGACAACCCCTACGTCCTCGCCCCCCATCTGTGCGCGGCGGCGGCGGAGCTCCCGCTCACCGAGTCCGACGTGGCGCTGTTCGGCCCCGCCGTCCCGGAGCTGCTGCCGCAGCTGGAATCGGCGGGCCTGCTGCGGCGGCGCGCGTCCGGTTGGTACTGGACCCGCCGCGAACGTGCCGCCGACCTCACCGACATCCGGGGGGAGGGCGGCAGTCCCGTCCGGATCGTCGAGGCGGGGACCGGCCGGCTGCTCGGCACGGTCGACGAGTCGGCCGCGCACACCGCCGTCCACGAGGGCGCCGTCCACCTCCATATGGGCCGGACCTATCTCGTCCGGGAGCTGGACCTGGAGGACTCGGTCGCGCTCGTCGAGGAGGCCAGCCCGCCGTACTCCACCACCGCCCGCGACACCACCTCCATCTCCGTCCTGGAAACCGACACCGAGATCCCGTGGGGTGACGGCCGCCTCTGCTACGGCTCCGTCGAGGTCACCAACCAGGTCGTCTCCTTTCTGCGCCGCCGCCTGATCACCGGGGAGGTGCTCGGCGAGACGAAGCTGGACCTGCCGCCGCGGACCCTGCGCACCCGCGCCGTGTGGTGGACGGTCACCGAGGACCAGCTGGACGCAGCCCGGGTGAACCCCGAGCAGCTGGGCGGCGCCCTGCACGCCGCCGAGCACGCGTCCATCGGCCTCCTCCCGCTCTTCGCCACCTGCGACCGCTGGGACATCGGTGGCGTGTCCGTGCCGCTCCACCCGGACACGCTGCTCCCGACGGTCTTCGTGTACGACGGCCACCCGGGTGGCGCGGGGTTCGCCGAGCGGGCCTTCCACACCGCCCGCGAATGGCTCACGGCGACCCGCGAGGCGATCGCGTCGTGCGAGTGCGAGGCGGGGTGCCCGTCCTGCATCCAGTCGCCCAAGTGCGGCAACGGCAACGACCCGCTGCACAAGCGCGGTGCCGTCCGCCTCCTCACGGAACTGTTGCGGGGAGCCCCGGAAGCGCCCCCGGAGGACCCGCCCGCGCCCTGACCTGCGGCGCGTAGGGCCCGAACCGCGCCCGCGCGGTCACGTCCGCGATCTCACCCCGCACGCTGCACCGCACCAGTTCGGCCTGCTGCGCCGTCGCGACCGTCCCCGCCGCCTCGCAGGCGTCGGCCGCGCCCCACAAGGCCCGGTCGGCCGCCGCGAGGGCGGCCAGGTCCGCCGCACCGCCGGCCCGGTGCCGGGCGGCCACGGCCTGGCCCAGGGCGAGCACCGCCGCGAAGACCGTGCACAGCACGCTCGCGGCCACGGCCACCCATACGGTCGCCCCGCCCCGGTCCACCGTGCGCCCTGGCCGCCTCACGTGCCCGCCTCCGCCGCCGACGGCCACCGCACGGGTGCCCCGGCCCCGGGCGGCACGCCCACCGTGTCCTCGGCGAGTGCCGCCGCCTGGGCCCGCAGGGTCACGCCGAGCGCGCCCGGGCCCGGCGCCGGCGCCTCCACGCGGACGCGCCACAACTCCCCGTCCCGCGCCACCGACACCCGCGACCCGGCCGGGGCGGCCGCGCGGGCCGCCGCGACGGCCGCCTCCCGGGGCTCCGAGCGGGCCACCGCCCGCGCCCCGGCCCGCGCCGCGTCCACGCACTGGATCTGCGCGGCGGCCGCCACGAGACCCCAGACCAGCGCCATGGTGAAGACCACCAGCGCGGGCAGCGCCACCGCGGCCTCCGCGGTCACCGAGCCGCGGTCGGCACGGCTCCGGGCGCACGTCTCAGAACCCCGCATCGAGCGCCCTCCCGATCACCGACTCCAGCCGGGCCGACACGGCACCACTCGTCACGATCTTGTACAGCACCGCCGCGAAGGCACAGGCGGCGAGCGTGCCCATCGCGTACTCGGACGTGGTCATCCCCCCGTCGCCGCGCAGTCGCGCGACCGCTGCCCTCAACCGGTTCCACATGACAGTCCCCCTTCGACATTCGTCGGTTCTTCCTGATGACAGGTCACAGAAGCGCTGGTCACAGCTGTTCCGCTCCAGAAGCCCTGGCCTCTCTTTGCCGCCGCCCTCGTCCAGGCGGCCCTGGCCCCTCGCCCCGCCGCCCTCGTCCAGCAGCCCTGGTCACAGCAGTTCGCTCGCCAGGCCCACGACCACCGGCGCCACTCCGACCGCGAGGAACGCGGGGAGGAAGCAGAGCCCCACCGGCGCGGTGATCAGCACCTGTGCCCTCTGCGCCCGGGCTGCCGCCGACCGCACCTGTTCCGCCCGCAGGGCGGCGGCCTGCCGGGACACCGCGTCGGCGGCCGGGGCTCCCGAAGCGGCCGCCCGCTCCAGGCAGCGGGCCAGCCCCCGGGCGCCCGGTATCGCGCCGAAGGCACCCCATGCGGCGGCCGGTTCACCGCCCAGCCGCAGTTCGGCACCCGCGCGGGCCAGCCGCTCGCCGACCGGGCCGCCCAGACACTCCCCCACCGCCTCCGCCGCCTCGCGCGGCCCCGCTCCTGCCGACAGACAGGCCGCCAGCAGGTCCGCGGCGAGCGGCAGTCCCCGCGCCACCTCCCCGTCGCCGACGGGCGGCCGGGGGCGCCGCTGCCACAGCCGTACGCCACAGGCGCAGGCCAGCGCGGTCGCGGCACCCGGATACCCACCGACCAGGACGAACGCCATGACCGCCGCGGCGCACGGGGCCGACCACCTCTTCGGTCCCGCCCCGCGGACCAGCCGCACCGGCCGGTCGGGCGAGGCGGCCCGCGACCAGGGCCACGCCCGGCGGGACGGGCCGCGGGGCGCCGCCGACAACGCCGCCAGCCGTCCCCGGACGCGCCGCTCACGGCGCAGCGCCGCCGCCGACGCGACAGCCCACACCGCGCACGTGGCGAGGAAAGCGGCCATCGTCAGCCGGTGCGTCACCTCGGCGCTCACGGCTCCTCCCCGGCGCGTACGATCCGGCCGGCCCACCACAGACCCACCGCCTCC
Organism: Streptomyces sp. NRRL S-118; assembly: GCF_000716335.1. Taxonomy (GTDB): domain Bacteria; phylum Actinomycetota; class Actinomycetes; order Streptomycetales; family Streptomycetaceae; genus Streptomyces. The sequence continues at coordinate 159,168 of NZ_KL591017.1, forward strand.
AGGAGCCCGCCCACGACGAGGCACGCCATGCCCACGGGGGTGTGCAGCAGAACGCGCAGGGGGTCGGCGCCCAGCGCCCAGCCCATCGCCAGGGCCACCACGGGGAGCAGCGCCAGCAGCCCCACCGTTGCCCAGGCACCGGTCAGCTGGGCCCGCAGCCGCTCACGCTGGTCGCGCCGCTCCCTCAGGGCGGCCTCCAGCCGGTCGAGCCCCGCCGCGAGTCCCGCGCCGCCGTCGGCCGCCACCTGCCAGCAGGCCGCCACGCCGGCCAGCCCGTCCCCGCCCTCCTGGCGCGCCGCCCGCCGCAACGCCTCCGGTACGTCACCGCCGAAGCGCGCCGCGGCCAGCACGGCGGCCTCCTCCCCGCCCAGCGCGCCCGTGGGCCCGGCCGCGAAGCGCAGTGCCTGCCCGGGCTGGCTCCCGGCGCGCAGCTCGCCCGCCACCGTCGTGCACAGCGCGATCACCGCCTCCGCACGCCGGTCGCGGGCCCGTCCCCGTTCCCTCGCGAGCAGCCGTCGTCTCACCAGCGGCACCGCCGCACCGCCCGCCAGCAGCGGCAGGAAGGACTGGCCCAGCACCGCCACGGCGGCTCCCACGAGGAGGCACAGCCACTCCTGGCCGAGCCGTACCGCCGGCCACCGGCGCCGCCAGGGCCACGGCGCCCCCGGGCTCACCGCACTGCCGCCCGCGAACATCAGCCGCGCCCGCCGCGGGCCCCGGCCGCCGCCCGCCAGCAGCCAAGCGGCCGCACCCGCGCAGAGCGCCGCCGCCATCACCCAGGTCGCGTACATCCCTGCCGCCGTCCCCGGCGTGTACACCGACGCGTACACCGGCTGTTCCGTCGTCACCGCGCACCCCCGATCAGCGACCGCAGCCGCTCCCAGCCCCGCTCGTACAGGAATCCGTCCGTGCCCCACCGCAGGGCGGGCGCGGTCATCACCAGCCCCTGCCGGTCCCGCTCCAGCACGTGCACCTCGGCGATCCGGCGCTGCCCGCCCCGGTCACGGGCCAGGTGCACCACCACCGACAGCCCTGCCGCCAACTGGCTGTGAAGCGCCGCCCGGTCGAGCCCGGCGGCCGTGCCGAGCGCCTCCAGACGGGCCGGCACATCGGCGGCGGTGTTGGCGTGCACCGTGCCGCACCCGCCTTCGTGGCCGGTGTTCAGGGCGGCCAGCAGCTCGGTCACCTCGGCGCCGCGCACCTCTCCCACCACCAGCCGGTCGGGCCGCATCCGCAGCGCCTGCCGCACGAGGTCGCGCAGTGTCACCCGGCCGGCCCCCTCCTGGTTGGGGGGCCGGGCCTCCAGGCGCACCACATGGGGGTGGTCGGGCCGCAGCTCGGCGGAGTCCTCGGCCAGCACGATCCGCTCGCGCTCGCCCACCAGGCCGAGCAGCGTGGAGAGCAGCGTCGTCTTGCCGGACCCGGTCCCGCCGCTGACCAGGTACGAGACCCGGGCCTCGACGAGCGCCCGCAGCACCCGGTCACCGCCCGGCGGCACCGTCCCCGCGGCGACCAGTTCCCCGACGGAGAAGGCCCGGGGGCGTACGACGCGCAGCGACAGGCATGTCGAGCCGACGGCCACCGGCGGCAGCACCGCGTGCATCCGCGTCCCGTCCGGCAGCCGCGCGTCGACCCAGGGCCGGGCGTCGTCGAGGCGCCGGCCGGCCACCGCCGCGAGCCGCTGGGCCAGTCGGCGCACCGCCGCCGCGTCGGGGAACACCACGTCCGTCGGTTCCAGTCCGGCACCCCGGTCCACCCACACCTTGTCCGGAGCCGACACCAGTACGTCGGTCACCGCGGGGTCGGCGAGCAGCGGCTCCAGCAGGCCCGTGCCCACCAGTTCGCACCGCAGCTCCGCGGCGGCACCCAGCACCTCCGCATCGCCCAGGAGCCGGCCCTGTGCCCGCAGGGCCGCGGCGACCCCGGCCGGAGTCGGTTCGGTGCCGCTTTCGGCGAGCCGCTGCCGTACGGCTTCCAGCAGCCCCGCCGTCATGACGCGCCCTCCCCGGTGAGGACGCGGTCCCAGAACGCGGCGCAGAACCTGCCGAGGGGGCTGCGCGTGCTGTCGCCCGGCGGCACGCCCGCGTCCAGGTCGATCATCAGGCCCGGTTCCAGCGGCATCTCTCCGGCGAGCGGCAGCTCCAGCACATCGGCGACCCACTGCTCGTCCACCCCCGCGGCGTACGGCCCGCGCGCCACGACCCGCAGATCGCGCAGGATCATCGTCGCCATCGACGCGACCCGTCTGGCGCCCGCGACGGCACGCAGTTCGCCCGGCACGACGAGCAGGCCGACGTCCAGCTGTGCCAGCGCCTCCGCGGTGGACTCGTCGATCCGGCGCGGCAGGTCGACGACGACCACACCGCCGCGTCTGCGGGCGGCCGCCAGGACCGAGCGCATCGCTTCGGGCGGGATGGTCACGGTGTCGCCCCGGTCCCAGCTGAGCACCCGCAGGCCGTGCAGCGAGGGCAGGGACTCCTCCAGCGCCCCGCCGGCGACGCGGCCCTTGGAAGCGGCGAAATCCGGCCACCGCAGGCCCTCCGTCCGCTCGCCGCCGAGCAGTACGTCGAGCCCGCCGCCCAGCGGGTCACCGTCCACGAGCATCGTGCGCCGCCCGTAGCGAGCCGCCGTGACGGCGAGCGCGCAGGCCAGCGTCGAGGCTCCGGCGCCGCCCCTGCCACCGACCACCCCGACGGTCAGGGCCTGGCGCTCCACACCCTCGACGACGTCCGCGATCCGGTCGACGAGCCAGCTCTCCGCGTCGGGCAGCCGCAGCACGCAGTCGGCGCCGATCTCCACCGCGTGCCGCCATACGGCGGGATCGTCCTGGTCACGGCCGACCAGCAGGACCCCGGGTCTGCGGGTGGCGCCGCGGCACCGCACGGCCGCGTCGTCCCCCACCAGGACCAGCGGCGCGGCGTCCCAGCTCGCCCGGCGCTCCGGCATGCGGTGGTGGACCTCGGGATGCGCACCGGCCGCGGCGCACAGCCGCAGCAGGTCGTCGAGGAGTTCCGCGTCCTCCGTCACGATGAGGGGTCCGGTGCGCCGCTCCCCGGTCTCCCCGCCCCGGTCGGACGTGTGCGATCCAGCCATGACTCTCCCCCTGATTCCTGTCTTCGCCCCGCAGTTCCCGCGGGCGGGTCCGCATGCGCACGCACGGCTCTCCCGTGCGCGCTTTCGCCGGGCGTTCGCCGGGTGTTCGCGGACTCTCCCCACGACCCCCGCGTCACCTTCGACGGTGTTCGCACGGGATGAGAGATCTGCGATTCCGGCGTGCCGTGGACTTCGCGACCGGAATCACGGTGCACGACTTCCGGAAATGAAGTGGATCTTGGTGGAAAACTGTGGACAACCCGCCGCTTGTGAATATCGCGGTAGCCCGAACCGGCGACTTCCGGAGCGCAGCACATCCACTACGCTGAGTGATGAACACCTCGCGTCACAGGTCGGCGCGAGCAAGGCGCCAAGGAGGGCGGATTGATCGGATCCGGCTGTCAGCAGCGGGCGAAAACGCGCCCGGACATGCGACGACCCCCGCCGGGGGGGAGAGCGGGGGTCGTCTCTCCGGCCGACTCGGGGGGGGAGGAGTCGGACCGGGTTAGCACGGTCGCGAACGATCCGTGACTTCCATGGTGTACCCGAGAGCCCTCTCAGGCAAACCCACACGCCCCAGCGTACGCCGAATGGCGGGCACCTATGCTCAGGCTCGTGGAAAACCACTCCTTGCCGCGCACAGCAGCCTTCTTTGACCTGGACAAGACGGTCATTGCGAAGTCATCGACGCTGACCTTCAGCAAGTCCTTCTACCAAGGCGGCCTGATCAACCGCCGCGCCGTCCTGCGGACTGCGTACATCCAGTTCGTGTTCCTCGCGGGAGGCGCCGATCACGACCAGATGGAGCGGATGCGCGCGTACCTCTCCGCGCTCTGCAAGGGCTGGAACGTCCAGCAGGTCAAGGAACTGGTCGCCGAGACCCTGCACGACCTGATCGACCCGATCATCTACGACGAGGCCGCGTCGCTCATCGAGGAGCACCACGCCGCCGGCCGGGACGTGGTGATCGTCTCCACGTCGGGCGCCGAGGTGGTCGAGCCGATCGGGGAGCTCCTCGGCGCGGACCGGGTCGTGGCGACGCGGATGGTCGTCGGCGACGACGGGTGCTTCACGGGGGAGGTGGAGTACTACGCGTACGGGCCGACCAAGGCGGAGGCGGTCCGGGCGCTGGCCGAGTCGGAGGGCTACGACCTGTCGCGCTGCTACGCGTACAGCGACTCCTTCACCGATGTGCCGATGCTGGAGGCCGTCGGGCACGCCTATGCGGTGAACCCGGACCGGGCCCTGCGCCGCGAGGCGCTGGCCCGCGGTTGGCCGGTTCTGGTCTTCACCCGTCCGGTGCGGCTCAAGCAGCGCCTGCCCGCGTTCCGGATGCCGCCCCGCCCGGCGCTGGTGGCGGCGGCCGCAGTGGGTGCGGCGGCGGCCACGGCCGGGCTCGTCTGGTACGCCAACAGGCGCCGCCAGTCCGCGTAGGTCCGCGTCGGGCCGGCCGGTCGGGCCCGGAGGCCACCGGCACCCGGTTGGCCCCATTTGATCCGAAAAGCAAATAAGTGGAGCGAGGGCTTTCGCATCACCGCGGACGGGAGTACAAAGGAGTTGACGGCCCGCGAGACCGAGGACATCCGAAAGGATTACTTGTTGAGCAAGAAGGCCCCACGGACCGAACAGCACAGAAGCTGAGCACCCACGCGACGTCGACCCGTCGATTACGGGCCAGCCGCACCAGGCGTCGGGCAAAGAACCCCGCCTGATGGGCACATATCGAGGACGCATGGTAACTCGGCGGATGTGCCAGCGGCGGTACCGCTCAGCGGTACCGCCGCAACCCTGTTCAGCCCCCGGAGCTCCGCGTCACGCGGCGCCGCGCTGCAGCGCCTCGCACACCGCCGTCGACTCCCGGACGCCGAGTTCCACCGCGCGGCCGCAGTGAGCGATCCACGCCGCCATGCCCTCCGGCGTACCGGACAGATAGCCGTCGAACGCCGTCACGTACGCCTCCGGCCCCAGCTCGGCGTGCCCGACCTCCGCGGGACAGACCGCCTTCGGGTCCAGTCCGCTGCCGATCAGCACGATGCGCTCGGCCGTGCGCGCCACCAGGCCGCTGTACGTGGTGAAGGGGCGCAGCGCCAGCAGTTCGCCGTGCACGACCGCGGCCGTGACGAGCGCCGGGGCGGACGTACCGGCCACGATCAGCTCCGACAGACCCTCCAGCCGCCCCGCCACCTCACCGGCGTCCGGTAGCGGCGCCCGGATGAGGGGCTCGTCGACACCCTCGCCGTCCTGGCGGGGCCTGCCCACCGCGTCCGCCGGACCCGCCGCGGCCCCCCCGGCACGCACCTCGCCCGGATCGCCCGCGGCCACCAGGTGCAACCGGGCCAGCACGCGCAGCGGCGACTGCCGCCAGATGGACAGCAGCTGGCCGGCCTCCGCGCCGAGGCGGAGGGCCGCTCCGACCGTCCGGGCCTCCGGGTCACCGCCGAAGTCGGTGCGCCGGCGCACCTCCTCGAGCGCCCAGTCGGCACCCGAGAGGGCCGCCGAACCACGTGCGCCGCGCAGCGCGGCCTCGGAGGTGATCTCGTTGCTGCGGCGGCGCATCACACGGTGTCCGTAGACCCGATCGACGGCCTTGCGTACGGACTCCACGGCATCGGGCACGCCCGGCAGCGCACCGAGGGCGGCCAGCGGGTCAGAGGCACTCGTACTCATAAGTAGCGAGGCTACGCGTCCGGCACCGCCGCCCCACGACGGAGTGGCGTTCCTCATACCTGTTGACGACATGCCGCCATGGAGACATTACGCACCGCTACGCTAGCTGAACATGAAGATCGCTTTCGTCGGGAAGGGCGGCAGCGGCAAGACCACGCTGTCCTCGCTCTTCATCCGCCATCTCGCCGCCACCGGCGCTCCCGTCATCGCCGTGGACGCCGACATCAACCAGCACCTGGGAGCCGCGCTCGGCCTGGACGAGGCGCAGTCGGCCGCGCTCCCCGCCATGGGGGCGCACCTGCCCCTGATCAAGGAGTACCTGCGGGGGAGCAACCCCCGGATCGCGTCCGCCGAGACGATGATCAAGACGACCCCGCCCGGTGAGGGCTCGCGCCTGCTGCGGGTCCGGGAGGACAACCCCGTCTACGAGGCGTGTGCCCGGCCCGTGCGGCTGGACGACGGGGAGATCAGACTGATGGCGACCGGGCCCTTCACCGAGACGGACCTCGGGGTGGCCTGCTACCACTCGAAGGTGGGGGCGGTGGAACTGTGCCTCAACCACCTGGTCGACGGCCCGGACGAGTACGTCGTCGTCGACATGACGGCCGGCTCGGACTCGTTCGCCTCCGGCATGTTCACCCGCTTCGACATGACCTTCCTGGTGGCCGAGCCGACACGCAAGGGCGTGTCCGTCTACCGCCAGTACAAGGAGTACGCCCGGGACTTCGGAGTCGCGCTCCGCGTCGTCGGCAACAAGGTGCAGGGCGAGGACGACGTGGCCTTCCTGCGGGAGGAGGCCGGGGACGACCTGCTGGTGACGGTCGGCCACTCCGACTGGGTGCGGGCCATGGAGAAGGGCCGCCCGGCGGCGTTCGCCCTGCTGGAGGAGAACAACCGGGCGGCGCTGCGGAGCCTGCGACGCGCGGTGGACGAGTCCTACCGGCGCCGCGACTGGGAGCGTTACACGCGGCAGATGGTGCACTTCCATCTGAAGAACGCCGAGAGCTGGGGGAACGCGAAGACGGGTGCCGACCTGGCGGCCCAGGTCGACCCCGCCTTCGTGCTCCGCGAGGGGCTCAGCGCCGCACAGCCTGCTTGACCGGTGAGGCCGAGGGCCGGGCCGGCTCGGCCGCGAGGAACTGAGCCCAGCCGGCCTGCGGGGCCTGACCCACCTTCAGGGTCCGCAGCTTCGCCAGCACGGCGGGGTCCTGGGCGTCCAGCCAGTCCGCGAGCTGCCGGAAGGACACGCAGCGCACCTCCTTCTTGACGCAGACGTGCGCGATGGTCTCCTCGACGGCACGCATGTACGTGCCGCCGTTCCAGGACTCGAAGTGGTTGCCGATGATCAGCGGGGCCCGGTTGCCGTTGTACGCGCGGTCGAAGGCCTGCACCATGCCGTCGCGGAACTGGTTCCCCCAGTAGGCGTGCATGGAGGAAGCGCCCTTGGCGGTGCCCGACTGGTTGACCATGAAGTTGTAGTCCATCGACAACGTCTCGAACTGTCGTCCGGGGACGGGGATCATCTGCAAACCCAGGTTCCACAGCCCCTGTTCCTTCTCGGGCCAGATCTGGTCGTTGACCCCGCTGGTGTCGTAGCGCCAGCCCAGTTCGCTCGCGGCACGCACGAAGTTGTCGCGACCCTCCAGGCAGGGGGTGCGGGCGCCGATGAGCTCCTTGTCGTAGTCGAAGGGCAGGGGCTGCTCCCCCTTCAGGCCGGCATTGGTCTTCCAGTTCTTGACGAAGGCCTTGGCCTGGGCGATCTCGCTCTTCCAGTCCTCGACCGACCAGGTGCCCACGCCGGTCTCCGGCCCGCAGAAGTGGCCGTTGAAGTGGGTGCCGACCTCGTTGCCCTCCTGCCAGGCGCCGCGCAGTTCGCGCACGGTGTCGCGGATGCCTTCGCGGTCGTTGAAGCCGATGTCCGACCGGCCCGGGGCGTGTCCGGGCGGGTCGTAGAGGTCGGCCTTGTCCTCCGGCAGCAGGTAGACGCCGCTGAGGAAGTACGTCATCGTCGCGCCGTACTTCTTGCCCACCTTGCGGAAGTGGGAGAAGAGCTTCTGGCTGTCCTCGCCGGCGCCGTCCCAGGAGAAGACGACGAACTGCGGTGGCCGCTCGCCCGGCTTCAGGCGCTGCGGCTTCAGCAGGCCCGGCTGGGCACCGGTGAAGGCGGTGGAGCCGTCGCCGATGAGGCGGACGGCGTTCTGGGGGCCTGCGACCTTCTTGGGGCCGCTCGCCCCGGGGGTACGGGCGTCCTCGCCGGAACCGCATCCGGTCAACCCCGCGACCATAGCCGCCGCGGTCGCGGCCGCGGCCACGGTCGCGCCGACGGTGAACCTTCTGGTGACGGCCATTCTTCCGCCCGCCCTTCTCTGCTTCCGGGGGTGTGCTGCGAGCGCCGTCAACCTCGCACCACGGGCGTGAAGAGGAATATATGACAAGCCGTACTAGAACGATGAATCACTGCATCGGGTGAAATACTGCCCCATTTGCACTGAAAGTCATGCCTCAATCTTTACTCTGCATTACGATCCATTTACTAGGAGTTGGCAAACCGTCTACTCGATGCCGTTCACCCACGGCCCGCCGTGACCCACGGCCGCGACCCCCACACGTTCGTTCGACTCGCACGTACCGCGACCGCGCCGCCCCGGAGGACATGGGAACCATGACCGCCTGTATTCCCCCACGCCTGACCCGCTCCCGCTCCGGTCGTTCGACCCGCAAGACCCACGACACACCCCGGCCGCAACGCCCCCACAGTCCGCCCGGCGGCGGCCGGTTCCCGCGCGCGGAGCGGTTCCGCATCGCCGGCACCGACCTGTCCGCCTCCATCGCCGTCTTCCTCATCGCGCTGCCGCTCTCCCTCGGCATCGCGCTCGCCACCGGCGCGCCCCTCCAGGCGGGCCTGGTGGCCGCCGCCGTCGGGGGCCTCGTCGCCGGCCGGCTCGGTGGCTCACCGCTCCAGGTCAGCGGCCCGGCCGCCGGACTGACCGTGGTGACGGCCGAGTTGATCCACACGTTCGGCTGGCGCACCACCTGCGCCATCACCGTCCTCGCCGGGCTCGGTCAACTGGGCCTGTCCGCCCTGCGGGTGGCCCGGTCGGCGCTCGCCGTCTCACCCGCGATCGTGCACGGAATGCTCGCGGGCATCGGCACCACCATCGCCCTGGCGCAGCTCCATGTCGTCCTCGGCGGCACGCCGCAGAGCTCCGCCATCGCCAACGCCCGCGAGCTGCCCGCCCAGTTGGCCGATCCGCACCTGGCCGCGCTCTCCGTGAGCGCGCTCACCATCGCCCTGCTGCTGCTCTGGCCGCGGATCCCGGGGCGGACGGGCCACATGGTGCGGAAGGTGCCGGCGGCGCTCGCCGCGGTGGCCGCGGCGACCTTCCTGGCCGTCGCCGCCGGGATGACCGTGCCCCGCGTGGACCTCCCCTCGTGGAGCAGTCACGCTCTGCCCGGGCTGCCGGACGGGCCGGTCCTCGGCATCGCCGCGGGCGTGCTGACGATCACGCTCGTCACCAGCGTCCAGTCCCTGCTGTCCGCCGTCGCGGTCGACAAGCTGGTGGCCGCGCGCAAGGAACCCAAGGTGCACGTGCCCCGCTCCGACCTGGACCGGGAGCTCGCGGGGCAGGGCGCGGCGAACATCGTCTCCGGCGCGCTGGGCGGCCTGCCGGTCGCCGGGGTCGCGGTGCGCAGCGTCGCCAACGTGTCGGCGGGCGCGGTCAGCCGCCACTCCACCATGCTGCACGGCCTGTGGGTGGTGCTGGCCGCGCTCTTCCTCGTCCCCGTCCTGGATCTGATCCCGCTGCCGGCGCTCGCCGCGCTCGTGATGGTCGTCGGCATCCAGATGGTCAGCATCACGCACATCCGCAGCGTCACCCGGCACCGTGAGGTGGCCGTCTACGCGGTGACGATCACCGGCGTGGTGCTCATCGGGATCCTCGAGGGCGTGGCGCTCGGCATCGTGATGGCCACGGGACTCGCGATGCACCGCCTGTCGAAGACCCGTATCTCCGTGGAGGAGCGGGACAACGCCTACGACGTGCGGGTGCGCGGCCAGTTGACCTTCCTGGCGGTGCCCCGGCTGAGCCGGGCTCTGCACCAGATCCCCCAAGGCGCATACGTGGCCGTCGAGCTGGACGGCTCCTTCATGGACCACGCCGCCTTCGAGACGCTGCAGGACTGGCAGATGTCGCACCTGGCACGGGGCGGTCAGGTCGAGATCACCGGCCGCTCCGGCGTCCGCATCGGTGAGAGCGACGGCAGCGCGCACGCCTGCTGCCGGCCGTGGACGCCCTGGCGGAACCACCACTGCGGTGAGCACCCGTCCGCGGAGCAGCCCGAGCCCGCGACCGGACGTCTCGCCAGCGGGCTCAGCTCCTTCCAGCGCAACACCGCTCCGCTGGTACGCGACGAACTGGCGCGGCTCGCGCGGGAGGGGCAGCGGCCTTCGCAGCTCTTCCTGACGTGCTCCGACTCGCGTCTGGTCACCAGCATGATCACGGCAAGCGGGCCGGGTGACCTGTTCACCGTGCGGAACGTGGGCAACCTGGTCCCGCTCCCCGGCGAGGACGCCGGGGACGACTCGGTGGCGGCCGCCATCGAGTACGCGGTGGACGTGCTGCAGGTGCAGTCGATCACCGTGTGCGGTCACTCCGGCTGCGGGGCGATGCAGGCCCTGCTCAACACCGCACCGGACCTCCCGCCGACACCCCTGCGGCGCTGGCTGCGGCACGGGCTGCCGAGCGTCGACCGGATGAAGAGCAAGCACCGCACGTGGGCGCGGCTGTCGGGCCGCCTGCCGGCCGACGCGGTCGAGCAGCTGTGCCTGACCAACGTGGTCCAGCAGCTGGAGCATCTGAAGGCGCACGAGTCGGTGGCACGGCGCCTCGCCGAGGGCACCCTGGAGCTGCACGGGATGTACTTCGACGTCGGGGAGGCGCAGGCGTATCTGCTGTCGGGCTCCGACGGGATCGACGAGGTCTTCGAGCGCGTGACACCCACTTCGCGGGAGGAAGCCGCCGCGTGAACCACCCGCCCGGGCCGCGGCCACGCCCGGGCGGCCGACACGCCGGTGGGTGAACCCTCCGGGGGTGCCGTACGTGCAAGTCGGCGTGGCTCCTGCTTCGCACCGCCCGCAGAGCAGGAGCCACACCCCTGCGCTCTGCGCGGGCACGGGAGGGGCCCATGGCATGGCGGCGACAGGTCTAAACCAATGCTCGGGAAACCCTTGTCATCCCGGGTGCCTGGCTGATGAGCTATGGGCTGGGACACATCGGACGCCCTGGGAATGGGAGATGTCGTGAGCAACGAGAGCTTGGCCAACCTTCTGAAGGAGGAGCGGCGGTTCGCTCCGCCCGCCGAGCTGGCCGCGAACGCCAACGTGACGGCGGCCGCGTACGAGCAGGCCCAGGCGGACCGGCTCGGGTTCTGGGCCGAGCAGGCCCGCCGGCTCAGCTGGGCCACCGAGCCGACCGAGACCCTCGACTGGTCGAACCCGCCCTTCGCCAAGTGGTTCGCCGACGGCAAGCTCAACGTCGCGTACAACTGCGTGGACCGCCATGTCGAGGCGGGCCACGGCGACCGGGTCGCCATCCACTTCGAGGGCGAGCCCGGCGACAGCCGCGCCCTCACCTACGCCGAGCTCAAGGACGAAGTCTCCAAGGCGGCCAACGCGCTGACCGAACTGGGCGTCCGTAAGGGTGACCGGGTCGCGGTGTACATGCCGATGATCCCCGAGGCCGCCATCGCGATGCTGGCCTGTGCCCGCATCGGTGCCGCGCACTCGGTCGTCTTCGGCGGCTTCTCGGCCGACGCCGTCGCGTCCCGCATCCAGGACGCCGACGCCAAGCTGGTCATCACCGCCGACGGCGGGTACCGCCGCGGGAAGCCCTCCGCGCTCAAGCCCGCCATCGACGAGGCCCTGACTAAGTGCCCGCAGGTCGAGCACGTACTCGTGGTCCGCCGCACCGGCCAGGACACCGCCTTCGCCGAGGGCCGGGACGTGTGGTGGCACGACATCGTCGGCCGTCAGTCCGCCGAGCACACCCCCGAGGCGTTCGACGCGGAGCACCCGCTCTTCATCCTCTACACGTCGGGCACGACGGGTAAGCCCAAGGGGATCCTGCACACCTCCGGCGGCTACCTCACCCAGGCGGCCTACACGCACCACGCCGTCTTCGACCTCAAGCCGGAGACCGACGTCTACTGGTGCACCGCCGACATCGGCTGGGTGACCGGCCACTCCTACATCGTGTACGGGCCGCTGGCCAACGGCGCGACCCAGGTGATGTACGAGGGCACGCCCGACACCCCGCACCAGGGCCGGTTCTGGGAGATCGTGCAGAAGTACGGCGTCACGATCCTCTACACCGCCCCGACCGCCATCCGTACGTTCATGAAGTGGGGCGACGACATCCCGGCCAAGTTCGACCTGAGCAGTCTGCGCGTGCTCGGGTCGGTCGGCGAGCCGATCAACCCCGAGGCGTGGATCTGGTACCGGGAGAACATCGGCGCCGGCCGGACCCCCGTCGTGGACACCTGGTGGCAGACCGAGACCGGCGCGATGATGATCTCCCCGCTGCCGGGTGTCACCGAGACGAAGCCGGGGTCGGCCCAGCGGCCGCTGCCCGGCATCTCCGCCACCGTCGTGGACGACGAGGCGAACGAAGTGCCCAACGGCGGAGGCGGCTACCTGGTCCTCACCGAGCCGTGGCCTTCGATGCTGCGCACCATCTGGGGCGACGACCAGCGGTTCATCGACACCTACTGGTCCCGGTTCGACGGCAAGTACTTCGCGGGTGACGGCGCCAAGCGGGACGACGACGGCGACATCTGGCTGCTGGGCCGCGTCGACGACGTCATGCTGGTCTCCGGCCACAACATCTCCACCACCGAGGTCGAGTCGGCGCTGGTCTCGCACCCCAAGGTGGCCGAAGCGGCGGTGGTCGGCGCGGCCGACGAGACCACCGGCCAGGCGATCGTGGCGTTCGTCATCCTGCGCGGTACGGCCAGCGAGGACGACGCCCTCGTCAACGACCTGCGCAACCACGTGGGCGCCACGCTCGGCCCGATCGCCAAGCCGAAGCGGATTCTGCCGGTCGCCGAGCTGCCCAAGACCCGGTCCGGCAAGATCATGCGCCGTCTGCTGCGCGATGTGGCGGAGAACCGGCAGCTCGGTGACGTCACCACCCTCACCGACTCGTCCGTCATGGACCTGATCCAGTCCCAGCTGCCCACCGCCTCCAGCGAGGACTGACGCAGGGCTTCACCGCCGTCATCGAGGGCACCCGGCGCACCAGCGCGCCGGGTGCCCTCACCGTATGCCGGGTAGGGTGGAGAAACATCAACAAAGCGACAAGAACTCAAGGTGCGCCGGGAAGTCTGGTCGGCAGGTACATCGTCCTGCCCTCTGAACCGCCCTGGAGGTCCCGCCCGTGGCCGCGCCCCAGCACGACCAGTCCGCCGCACGGAAGTTCCTCGGCCGGCTGCCCTTTCCCGAGCGGACGTTCCTCGCGGAGGCGCTGCGGACCGAGACGGTCGGCGGTGTCCTGCTCCTGCTGGCCGCCGTCGCCGCCCTCGTCTGGGCGAACACCCCCCTCAGCGCCGGCTACGAGACCGTACGGGACTACCATCTGGGCCCGTCGGCGCTCGGCCTGAACCTCTCCGTCCAGCACTGGGCCGCCGACGGCCTGCTCGCGGTCTTCTTCTTCGTCGCCGGCGTCGAACTGAAGCGTGAGCTGGTGGCGGGCGAGCTGCGCGATCCCAGGGCCGCCGCCCTGCCGGTGGTCGCCGCGCTCTGCGGCATGGCCGCGCCCGCTCTCGTCTACGTCGTGGTCAACACCGCCGGCGGCGGCTCCCTGGACGGCTGGGCCGTGCCCACCGCCACGGACATCGCCTTCGCACTCGCCGTGCTCGCCGTCATCGGCACCTCGCTGCCGTCCGCGCTCCGGGCCTTCCTGCTCACCCTGGCCGTCGTCGACGACCTCTTCGCGATCCTGATCATCGCGATCTTCTTCACGAGCGACCTGAACTTCGCGGCGCTCGGCGGCGCCGTCGCCGCGCTGGCCGTCTTCTGGCTGCTGCTGCGCAAGGAGGTGCGCGGCTGGTACGTGTACGTGCCGCTGGCGCTGGTCATCTGGGGCCTGATGTACAACAGCGGCGTCCACGCCACCATCGCCGGCGTCGCCATGGGCCTGATGCTGCGCTGCGTCCGCCACGAGGGCGAGGCGCACTCCCCCGGCGAGCGCATCGAGCGCCTGGTGCGGCCGCTGTCGGCGGGCCTGGCCGTGCCGCTGTTCGCGCTGTTCTCGGCGGGCGTGTCGGTCTCCGGCGAGGCGCTGGGCCATGTCTTCAGCCGGCCCGTGACCCTCGGCGTGGTGCTCGGTCTGGTGGTCGGCAAGGCCGTCGGCATCTTCGGCGGTACGTGGCTGACGGCGCGCTTCACCCGGGCGGAACTGAACGAGGACCTGGAATGGGCCGACCTCTTCGCCGTCGCCGCACTCGCCGGCATCGGCTTCACCGTCTCGCTGCTGATCGGCGAGCTCGCCTTCGCCGGGGACCCTGAGCAGACCGACGAGGTCAAGGCGGCGGTTTTGATGGGCTCGCTGATCGCCGCCGTACTCGCTTCGGTCCTGCTGAAGCTGCGAGTCCGCAAGTACCAGGCGCTGCTCGCGGAGGAGGAGCGGGACGAGGACCACAGCGGTGTCCCCGACATCTACGAGGACGAGGACCCCGCGTACCACCTGCGGATGGCGGAGCTGCACGAGCGGAAGGCCGCCGAGCACCGGCGCCGGGCCGCCGAGCTCGGCCCGGCCGGCGGAGCGGAGAACGGACCGGAGGGCGCAGCGGGGAGCGGACCGGAAGCGGGCGCGGACGGCGCAGGCGCGGCCGAAGTGGCGGGGGCACCGCGCGGTGACGGCGACGGTCCGGCATGATCTGAGGTCGGACCGTAGGAGAGATGAGGGAGCGACACGATGAGCGACCCCGCCGGCAACGGTGCATTCGGCGCAGCTGGCACGGACCGCAGCCTCGGCCAGCTGGTCGCCTCGGCGACCACCGAGCTGTCCGCGCTGGTGCACGACGAGATCGCGCTGGCCAAGGCCGAACTGCGCCAGGACGTCAAGCGCGGCGCCATGGGCGGCGCCGTCTTCAGCATCGCGGGGGTGTTCGCGCTCTTCTCGCTGCCGGTGCTCAGCTTCGCCGCGGCGTACGGCATCCACAACCTGGGGCTCGGCCTGGCGTGGTCGTTCCTGATCGTGGGCAGCGCGTACCTGGTGCTGGCGGGGCTGCTGGCCCTGCTGGCGGTGAGCAAGTTCAAGAAGGTCAAGCCGCCGGAGCGGTCCATCGCCTCGGCGAAGCGGACGGCCGCGGTGCTCGGCAACGCCAAGCCCCACCCGCGTCCC
Organism: Streptomyces sp. NRRL S-118; assembly: GCF_000716335.1. Lineage (GTDB taxonomy): Bacteria > Actinomycetota > Actinomycetes > Streptomycetales > Streptomycetaceae > Streptomyces. The sequence continues at coordinate 174,329 of NZ_KL591017.1, forward strand.
GAGGCGGCGGGTGGTCCGGTTCGTCCCGCCCTTCCGGTCAAAGGCGAGGCCGAGGGTGTGGCACGCTCGTCTGCATGACGGTCCCTGAAAGCAGCACTGGCAGTCCCGTACGGATCGATGGGCCCTGGACACACAGGGACGTCGCCGCCAATGGGGCCCGCTTCCACATCGCGGAGCTGGGTGACGGGCCGCTGGTGTTGCTGCTGCACGGCTTCCCGCAGTTCTGGTGGACGTGGCGCCACCAGCTGACCGCGCTCGCCGACGCCGGCTTCCGGGCGGTCGCGATGGACCTGCGGGGCGTGGGTGGCAGCGACCGTACGCCGCGTGGTTACGACCCGGCGAACCTGGCCCTCGACATCACGGGCGTGGTGCGGTCGCTGGGCGAGCCGGACGCGGCGCTCGTCGGGCACGACCTGGGCGGATACCTGGCGTGGACGGCCGCGGTGATGCGGCCGAAGCTGGTGCGCCGGCTGGTGGTCTCGTCGATGCCGCATCCGCGCAGGTGGCGTTCGGCGATGCTCTCCGACTTCGCGCAGACGCGCGCCGGTTCGTACGTGTGGGGCTTCCAGCGTCCATGGCTGCCGGAGCGTCAGCTGGTGGCCGATGACGCCGCGTTGGTGGGTCGGCTGATCCGGGACTGGTCGGGGCCGGGGGCGACCGGGCCGGACGAGGAAGCCGTCGGTGTCTACCGCCGGGCGATGACCATTCCCTCGACGGCGCACTGCTCGATCGAGCCGTACCGGTGGATGGTGCGGTCGATGGCGCGGCCGGACGGCCTCCAGTTCAACCGGCGCATGAAGCGGCCGGTGCGGGTGCCGACGCTGCACCTGCACGGCTCCCTGGACCCGGCCATGCGTACGCGCAGCGCGGCGGGGTCGGGCGAGTACGTCGAAGCGCCGTACCGCTGGCGGCTGTTCGACGGGCTCGGGCACTTCCCGCACGAGGAGGACCCGGTGGCGTTCTCGGCCGAACTCGTCAACTGGCTCAAGGACCCCGAGCCGGACCGGTGACCGACCGTTGACGGCCCGCTGACGGGTCGCTGATGGGCCGGTGACCACCGGTGCCGGGCGAACGGCGCCTGGCCGGCGGCGGGTTGCCGCCTGGCACAGAACACCGTAATTCGGGTTGAACGGTTGTCTCATGAACAGCCAAATGCCGCCCGCATAGGCCAATTGGCCGCCCGCGGGGCGGTTACCGACCTTGGGGCCCGGGCAGACGTCGGGGTATGGGCTGGACGCACGACTACGCTGACGCAGCACGCAACCGCCGCTCCGCCTCGGCCCCCGCGCCGAACCCCCAGAGGAACGGGCCACAGGGCGGTCAGGGGCCGGATCCGCGCCTGGGGATCCCTCGCATCCTGCGCCGACGGGCCCGCTGGGTCTCGGCGCGGCTTCGTCACACCCGCGACTGACCGCCCCGGCGGCTCACAGCGCGCAGCTCTGGCTGTCGACCTGCTGGTTCGCAGTGCGGCCGCGCGCGATGTCCTCGCGGATCTCGTCGACCGTCAGGGCGTACCCGGTGTTCACGTCGTCCAGCGACCTCGCGAAGATGACGCCGTAGACCTTCCCCTCCGGGGTGAGGAGCGGACCGCCGGAGTTGCCCTGGCGGACGGTCGCGAAGAGCGAGTACACGTCGCGGCGCACCTCGCCGTGGTGGTAGATGTCCGGCCCCTCGGCGTTGATGCGCCCGCGCACGCGCGCCGAGCGGACGTCGTACGCGCCGTTCTCCGGGAACCCCGCGACGATGGCGCTGTCCCCGCTGGCAGCGTCCGTGTCGGTGAACTGCAGCGGCGTCGCCTTCAGGTCGGGTACGTCCAGCACGGCGATGTCGCGCTGCCAGTCGTACAGGACGACCTTCGCGTCGTACAGCTTGCCCTGACCGCCTATCTGGACGGTCGGCTCGTCGACACCGCCCACGACGTGGGCGTTGGTCATCACGCGGCGCTCCGAGAAGACGAAGCCGGTCCCTTCCAGCACCTTGCCGCAGCCCTGCGCCGTACCGACGACCTTGACGATGGACTTCTGGGCGCGGGCGGCCACCGGGCTGTTGGCGAGCGCCGGGTCGGGCGGGCGGACCTCGGTGATGGGCTCGTTGGCGAACGGGCTGAAGACCTGCGGGAATCCGTTCTGCGCCAGGACGGAGGAGAAGTCGGCGAACCAGGTGGACGCCTCGGCGGGCATCACGCGGGAGACACCGAGCAGCACCTTGGAGTTGCGGACCTCCTTGCCGAGCGTCGGCAGGGACGTACCGGCGAGGGCGGAGCCGATCAGCCAGGCGACCAGCAGCATCGCGACCACGTTGACCAGTGCGCCGCCGGTGGCGTCCAGGGCACGGGCGGGCGACCAGGTGATGTACCGGCGCAGCCTGTTCCCCAGGTGGGTGGTGAAGGCCTGCCCCACCGAGGCGCAGACGATGACGACCACGACGGCGCCGATCGCGGCGGCCGTGGAGACCTTCGCGTCGTCGGTCAGCGGCCCCCATACGAGGGGCAGGAGGTAGACCGCGACGAGGCCGCCGCCGAGGAAGCCGATCACCGACAGGATTCCGACGACGAAGCCTTGGCGGTAGCCGACGATCGCGAACCACACGGCGGCGACCAGCAACAGGATGTCCAGCACGTTCACCGTCATTAGCCTCGCAGATTCGTCTCCGGTCACCCCGACCGGCCTCGGAACAGGGCCTTCAGCCTGTCATGCACGCCAGTCGAGCGGGACCTGCTTCGCCCGGTCCCACGGACGTTCCCACCCGGCGAAGTGCAGGATGCGGTCGATCAGACCGGCCGTGAAACCCCACACAAGTGCGGATTCGACCAGGAATGCCGGGCCGCGGTGGCCACTCGGGTGGACGGTCGTCGCCCGGTTGGCCGGATCCGTGAGATCCGCCACGGGGGCGGTGAAGACCCGGGCGGTCTCGGCGGGGTCGACGGCGCGGAAGGGGCTCGGGGAGCGCCACCAGGCGAGGACCGGTGTGACGATGAACCCGCTCACCGGGATGTAGAGGCGCGGCAGCACGCCGAAGATCTGTACGCCGGCGGGGTCGAGGCCCGTCTCCTCCTCGGCCTCGCGCAGCGCGGCGTGCAGCGGCCCGGTGGTGTCCGGGTCGCCGTCCTCCGGGTCGAGCGCGCCCCCGGGGAAGGAGAGCTGGCCGGCGTGGGAACGCAGGCTGCCGGCGCGCTCCATGAGGAGCAGCTCGGGGCCGCGCTCACCCTCGCCGAAGAGGATGAGCACGGCGGCCTGGCGGCCACCGGTCTCGGGCGGCAGAAAACGGCTGAGCTGCTCGGGCGCGATGGTGCGCGCCGCGCGGGCGACGGGCAGCAGCCAGTCGGGCAGCCCTTCGTCGGTGACGGCCACGGCCGTCCGCGTCCGCGCCGGGTGTCCGGCATCCTGTCTGGCGCGCGTCATAGGCACCCCCGGCTTTCCCAACGCGTTCCGGTCACTGGTTCGTTCCGCCGCTTCCTCATGCCTTCGAGTGATGTCACTCCTCGTCACCGGCGCCGAGCGGGGGCGCCGGCCGGCCCGGGTAGTCCGGCGGCGGTGCCAGGCGCTGGCCCGGCAGGCCGCCCTTCTCGTACTTCAGGAGCTTCGCGGCCTTCTCGGGGTCCGTCTCGCCCTCGCCGTACGACGGGCACAGGGGCGCGATCGGGCAGGCGCCGCAGGCGGGCTTGCGGGAGTGGCAGATACGGCGGCCATGGAAGATCACGCGGTGCGAGAGCATGGTCCACTCGGACTTCGGGAAGATCGAGCAGATCTCCTCCTCGACCCGCTCCGGGTCCTCCTGCCCGGTCCACTTCCAGCGGCGCACGAGGCGGCCGAAGTGGGTGTCGACGGTGATGCCCGGAACGCCGAAGGCGTTGCCGAGGACGACGTTGGCCGTCTTGCGGCCGACGCCGGGGAGCGTGACCAGGTCCTGCAGGCGGCCGGGGACCTCGCCGCCGAAGTCGTCCCGCAGCGCCTTGGACAGGCCCAGCAGGGACCGCGCCTTCGCCCGGAAGAACCCGGTGGGCCGGATCAGCTCCTCCAGCTCCTCGGGCACGGCGGCGGCCATGTCCTCGGGGGTCGGGTACTTGGCGAAGAGCGCGGGGGTCGTCTGGTTGACCCGCAGGTCGGTCGTCTGGGCGGACAGGACGGTCGCCACGAGCAGCTCGAACGGGTTGCGGAAGTCGAGCTCGGGATGGGCGTACGGATACACCTCGGCGAGCTCCCGGTTGATCCGCCGCGCCCTGCGCACCATGGCGAGCCGCGACTCCGGCTTGCCCGGCCGGCGCGCGGGCCCGGCGGCGGGCGTCACCTCGGCGGCCCCGGCCGCCTTCGCGGGCTTCGCGCGCTGGGCTGCCTGGGCGGTCCTGGTGGTCTTGTCAGCCTTCGCGCTCTTCGCGGGCTTGGCGGTCTTCGCGGGCTTGGCGGTCTTCGCGGGCTTGGCGGTCTTCGCGGGCTTGGCGGTCTTCGCGGGCGCGGCGGTCTTCGCGGGCTCCGCCGCCTTGGGCGGCTTCGCCGCCTTCGCCGCCTTCGCGGGCTTGGCGGTCTTCGCGGGCTTGGCCGCCTTGGGGGGCTGGGCCGCCTTCGCGGTCGCGCTTGCGGGTGCGGGCTCGGCCGAGGAGCGACGCGGGCGCGACGCGGTCCGCTTCGCGGTTTTTGTCGGTTGTACGGACGAAGGCGACACCTGTTCGCCCACAGCGGAATTCTGTTCCCCGGACACTCTCCCGGCCCCCTTGGCCTGCGCTCTCACCGGCAATTGGACACCCGGCCAGCCTAAGCGCCCGCACCGACATCTGCCCCGGGCACGAGCGATCACGACCCAATCGGGGCCCTGCCGTACGGACACGCGTACCAGTGCGTCAAACTTGTTGTGATTGATCGCACTGTTTTACCGTCCGGCATCATGGGACCAGACTCCCTGAGCAGGTCGACATAGGAGAGAACTCGTGGACGACGTTCTGCGGCGCGCCCCGCTCTTCGCGGCGCTCGATGACGAGCAGGCCGCGGAGCTCCGCGCCTCGATGAGTGAAGTGACGCTCGCCCGTGGCGACGCGCTCTTCCACGAAGGCGACCCGGGCGATCGGCTCTACGTGGTCACCGAGGGAAAGGTGAAGCTCCACCGCACCTCTCCCGACGGCCGCGAGAACATGCTCGCCGTCCTGGGCCCCGGTGAGCTGATCGGCGAGCTGTCCCTCTTCGACCCGGGTCCGCGCACGGCCACCGCGACCGCGCTGACCGAGGTCAAGCTGCTGGGCCTCGGCCACAACGACCTGCAGCCCTGGCTCAACGCGCGCCCCGAGGTCGCCAGCGCCCTGCTGCGCGCCGTCGCCCGGCGCCTGCGCAAGACCAACGACCAGATGTCCGACCTGGTCTTCTCCGACGTGCCGGGCCGCGTCGCCCGCGCGCTCCTGGACCTGTCGCGCCGCTTCGGCGTGCAGTCCGAGGAGGGCATCCACGTCGTGCACGACCTCACCCAGGAGGAGCTGGCACAGCTCGTCGGCGCCTCCCGCGAGACGGTCAACAAGGCGCTCGCCGACTTCGCGGGCCGCGGGTGGCTGCGCCTGGAGGCGCGTGCCGTGATCCTGCTCGACGTCGAGCGGCTCGCGAAGCGCTCGCGCTAGTCACCGTCGGCGGATCCCGCGCCGGTCGGGCGACCGCGCCGGTTCGACGCCACAGGAAAGGGCCGCCCCGGAGTTCCCGGGGCGGCCCTTTCGGCGTCGGCGCCGCGCGTCAGCCGTGTCGGCCGGAGCGGCCGGCCGTACGGCCGCAGCGGCCCCCTGACGGCCGGCCACGGCCGGCCACGGCCTACGTCAGTTCTTCGTGCCGTCCACGATCAGCGGGTTCCCGCTGCCGCCGCCGCACGGGACCGCGTAGACGGGCTGCTTGGCGGCCGCCTCCTTGAAGGCGTCGATGCACTGGTTCATCAGGACCTTGTCCGTCAGCGAGTCACTGAGGATCTTGTTCGCGCGGGCGATGCCCTCCGCCTCGATCCTGCGCCGCTCGGACTCCGCCTTGGCCGTACGCGCCGCCTCGGTCGCCCGCTCCGTCGCCTGCTGCTGCTGGATCTTGCGGTCGATCTGGCTCTGGAGCTGGTCCGACGGCTTCACGTTCCGCAGGTTCACCGTGGTCACGTCGATGCCGCGGGGCGCGAGGCGCTCCTTGATCAGGTCGCCGATCTCCGTGTTGATCTTCTCGCGGGCCGAGGCGTACCCCTCCTCGCTCGTGTGACGCGCGAAGACGTTACGGATGATCTCCCTGCTGTCCGGGAAGACCAGCCGCTGCTGGATCGCCTCCTCGCTGCCGGCGAGCTTGTACAGCTCCACGGCCTTGGCGGGCGTGACGGCCCACTTGACCGTCACTTCCGCGTACATCACGCCGCCCTGGGACGAGCGGACCTCGACCACGTCCTTGTCGGACAGGTTCAGGTCGACCGGGCGGGTCGAGAAGGTGGTGACGTTCGTGAACGGCGAGGTGAAGTTCATGCCGGACGTCATGGGCGAGCCGACCTTGCCGAAGGTGACCGGCACGCCGACCTCGTACGCGCTGATGACGTGCAGGCAGCTCGCCACCGCGGCGAACAGCCCCGCGAGCAGCGCCCCGGCCGAACCGAGCGTGAGGCCGCGCCGGTCGGTGCTGCGGCCGACGAAGAACAGCACCGCCGCCGCGATGAGCAACAGGATGGACAGGACGAACACAGGCATTCCCCCCAGAACGAAGCGCAGAAGCGCAACAATGAGCTAAGTAAGCGGAGCGTAAAGCATGGGCCCGCGGTTCCCGGACGGGGTTCACCGGGCCCGGATCACGGCATGCCGGACCCGGCCCCGCCCTCACACCGGGAGGGGACCGCCGCGCCCGGACGGAGCCGGGCGCGAACGGACCGTGCTCGGAACAGACCGGGCTCGGCGGACGCGCTCGGAACAGACCGGGTGGGGAACGGACCGGGTGGGGAACGGACCGCTCAGATCAGGCCGTGCTCGCCCAGGTACTCCATCTGCGCCCGCACCGACAGTTCCGCCGCCGGCCACAGCGACCGGTCCACGTCCGCGTACACGTGGGCCACGACCTCGGGCGCCGTCCGGTAGCCGTTCTCGACGGCGGTCTCCACCTGGGCGAGGCGGCTCGCGCGGTGGGCCAGGTAGTACTCGACGGCCCCCTGCGCGTCCTCCAGGACCGGCCCGTGCCCCGGCAGGACGGTGTGCACGCCGTCGTCGACCGTCAGCGAACGCAGTCGGCGCAGCGAGTCCAGGTAGTCGCCCAGCCGCCCGTCCGGATGGGCCACCATCGTCGTACCGCGCCCGAGGACCGTGTCGCCCGTGAGGACCGCGCGGTCCGCCGGCAGGTGGAAGCTGAGCGAGTCGGCGGTGTGCCCGGGCGTCGGTACGACACGCAGCTCCAGGCCCCCGACCTCGACCACCTCGCCCGGCCCGAGGCCCTCGTCACCGAGCCGCAGCGCCGGGTCCAGCGCGCGCACCGGCGCGCCCGTCAGCTCGGCGAACCGCACGGCGCCCTCCGCGTGGTCCGGGTGGCCGTGGGTGAGCAGCGTCAGCGCCACGCGCTTGCCCATCCGCTCGGCGGTCTCGACGACCCGGGAGAGGTGTCCCTCGTCGAGCGGGCCCGGGTCGACGACCACCGCGGCCGCGGAGCCGGGCTCGGACAGCAGCCAGGTGTTCGTGCCGTCGAGGGTCATGGCGGACGGGTTCGGCGCGAGGACGTTGACGGCGCGGGCGGTCGCGGGGCCGGAGACCACGGCCCCCCGCGGCTGCCCGGGAAGCGCGGCGGCGTCGGTCATGCGGAAGACCCCCCTATGGGTGCGTCCGTCTTCGGTACGTGCTTGGTGAACTCCTCGTGACCCGGCCAGCTCAGGACCACCTCGTCGCCCTCCAGGCGGGCCTGCGCCAGCACGGGGGTGAGGTCCTGGTGCCGCGCCGCGTCCAGGGCTGCGACGGGCGTCCCGTACGGCTCCAGGGAGCGCAGCGTGGCGATGGTCGGCGGCATCATCAGCAGCTCGCCGCGGTCGTATCCGGCCGCCGCGTCGGCGGGACGGATCCACACCGTACGGTCGGCCTCGGTGGAGGCGTTGTAGGTCTGCTGGCCCTGTGGCAGCGCGGCCACGAAGAACCAGGTGTCGTAGCGGCGCGGCTCGAACTCCGGGGTGATCCAGCGCGCCCACGCCCCCAGCAGGTCCGAGCGCAGCACCAGCCCGCGCCGGTCCAGGAAGTCGGCGAACGCCAGCTCGCGCGCCACCAGGGCCGCCCGGTCCGCCTCCCAGTCCTCGCCCGTGGTGTCGGCGACGACGGAGCCGGCGGTCGGCCCGGCGAGCAGGACGCCCGCCTCCTCGTAGGTCTCGCGCACCGCCGCGCAGACGATGGCCTGCGCTCCTGCCGGGTCCGCGACCCCGAGCCGGTCCGCCCATGCCTCGGGGGACGGTCCCGCCCACCGCACCGGGTGCTCGTCCCGCGGGTCCACGCCGCCGCCCGGGTAGGCGTACGCGCCTCCGGCGAAGGCCATGGAGGCGCGCCGGCGCAGCATGTGGACCTCGGGGCCGCCACCGTCGGCGCCGTCCCGCAGGAGGAGCACGGTCGCCGCCCGCTTGGGCGTCACGGCCGCGAGGGTGCCGTCGGCGAGCGCGCGGATGCGGGCGGGCCACTCCGGCGGGTACCACTGACCATTGGACATGGCCGGATGCTATGCGCATCCGGCCCGATGTTCGAGAGGAAAGGTGGATACGGCAACGGCTCCACGGAGCACGCGCCGGGCTCGCGCGGAGCGGAGCCGCCAGGTCGTTCCGGTCAGGACGATCCGGCCGGGCCAGAACCGGCCAGGAGGACCGGGCCGGGACGAACCCGCCCGGAACGATCCGGCCAGGGCAGAACCGGTCAGGCCAGAACCGGTCAGGAGGACCGGGCCGGGACAGGACCGGTCAGGACAGCACCGATACCGATCCGGCCAGGACGAGACCGGTCACGTCAGGTCAGTCCTGGACCAGTTCCACCTGGATCTCGACCTCGACCGGCGCGTCCAGAGGCAGCACCGCGACGCCCACCGCGCTGCGCGCGTGCACGCCCTTGTCACCGAGGACCTCGCCCAGCAGCTCGCTCGCACCGTTGAGGACGGCCGGCTGACCCGTGAAGTCGGGAGCCGAGGCGACGAACCCGACGACCTTCACGATCCGCGCGATGCGGTCCAGGTCGCCCGCGACCGACTTCACGGCGGCCAGCGCGTTCAGCGCGCAGATCCGCGCGAGCTCCTTGGCCTCCTCCGGCGTGACCTCGCCGCCCACCTTGCCGGTGACCGGAAGCTTGCCCTCCACCATCGGCAGCTGGCCGGCCGTGTACACGTACACCCCGGAGCGGACCGCCGGCTGGTACGCGGCCAGCGGGGGCACGACCTGCGGCAGCGTCAGGCCGAGCTCCGCGAGCACGGCCTCGACACGGCCGGTCACTGCTTCTCCCGCTTCAGGTACGCCACGAGCTGCTCGGGGTTGTTCGGCCCCGGCACGACCTGGACGAGCTCCCAGCCGTCCTCGCCCCAGGTGTCCAGGATCTGCTTGGTCGCGTGCACGAGAAGGGGCACGGTCGCGTATTCCCACTTGGTCATGGTGCCGACTGTAGCCGCTGCCGCCGACAGCACCGCCAAGGGCAGCCTCCTGCTTGACGCGCGCGGGCACTGGTTAGGCTCGAAGGCGTGAGCAGGCTCCAGGTCGTCAGCGGCAAGGGCGGTACCGGTAAGACGACGGTCGCCGCCGCCCTCGCGCTCGCCCTCGCGACCGAGGGCAAGCGGACACTCCTCGTGGAGGTCGAAGGCAGACAGGGCATCGCGCAACTCTTCGAAACGGAGGCGCTCCCGTACGAGGAGCGCAAGATCGCCGTCGCGCCGGGCGGCGGGGAGGTGTACGCGCTGGCCATCGACGCCGAGCGCGCGCTCCTCGACTACCTCCAGATGTTCTACAAACTCGGCTCGGCGGGGCGGGCGCTGAAGAAACTCGGCGCCATAGACTTCGCGACCACCATCGCGCCGGGCGTCCGGGACGTGCTGCTGACGGGCAAGGCCTGCGAAGCGGTACGACGCCGGGAGAAGCAGGCCGGTTTCGTCTACGACTACGTCGTCATGGACGCCCCGCCCACCGGTCGCATCACCCGCTTCCTCAACGTCAACGACGAGGTGGCGGGGCTCGCGCGCATCGGCCCGATACACAATCAGGCGCAGGCCGTCATGCGGGTGCTGAAGTCTCCGGAGACAGCGGTTCACCTGGTGACGCTGCTGGAGGAGATGCCGGTCCAGGAGACCGCGGACGGCGTCGCGGAGCTGCGTTCCGCCGACCTCCCGGTGGGCAACGTCATCGTGAACATGGTCCGCCCGCACGTCCTGGACGAGGACGCGGTACGGGCCGCCTCCGACGGCCACCGCAAGGACATCGCCAAGGCGCTCGCCGCAGCCGGGGTGGCCGGTTCGGCCCGGCTGCTCACGCCGTTGCTGGAGGAGGCCGCCGAGCACGCGCAGCGGGTGCAGCTGGAGCGCGAGCAGCGGGAGCTGCTGGCGAAACTCCAGGTGCCCACGTACGAACTGCCGTTCCTGGGGGACGGCGTCGATCTGGCCGGGCTCTACCGGCTGGCCAAGGAACTACGCGAGCAGCTTGGGGTGACGGCATGACCCTGGACACGGCCCCCGCCCTCGAGGTCGATCCGCTCCTCGACGACCCGGCGACCCGCATCATCGTGTGCTGCGGTGCGGGCGGGGTCGGCAAGACGACGACCGCCGCGGCCCTGGGCGTACGGGCGGCGGAGCGCGGCCGCAAGGTGGTCGTGCTGACCATCGACCCGGCCCGCCGGCTCGCCCAGTCGATGGGCATCGACCGGCTGGACAACGTCCCGCGCCGGGTCGACGGCATCGCGGGCGACGGCGAGCTGCACGCGATGATGCTCGACATGAAGCGCACCTTCGACGACATCGTCGAGGCGCACGCCGACCCGGAGCGGGCCCGCGCCATTCTGGGCAACCCCTTCTACCAGTCCCTGTCGGCCGGTTTCGCGGGCACGCAGGAGTACATGGCGATGGAGAAGCTGGGGCAGCTGCGGGCGCGCGACGAGTGGGACCTGATCGTGGTCGACACGCCGCCGTCCCGCTCCGCGCTGGACTTCCTGGACGCTCCGAAGCGGCTCGGCTCCTTCCTGGACGGGAAGTTCATCAAACTGCTGATGACCCCGGCGAAGATGGGCGGCCGGGCCGGGATGAAGTTCCTGAACGTCGGCATGTCGATGATGACGGGAACCCTGGGCAAGCTGCTGGGCGGCCAACTGCTGCGGGACGTGCAGACGTTCGTCGCGGCGATGGACACGATGTTCGGCGGATTCCGTACGCGCGCGGACGCCACGTACCGGCTGCTCCAGGCGCCGGGCACGGCGTTCCTGGTGGTGGCCGCGCCGGAGCGGGACGCGCTGCGCGAGGCGGCGTACTTCGTGGAGCGGCTGGCGGCGGAGCAGATGCCGCTGGCCGGGCTGGTCCTCAACCGGGTGCACGGCAGCGGCGCCGCCCGGCTGTCGGCGGCGCGTGCGCTGGCCGCCGCCGAAAATCTTGACGAGGGCCGCATTGTGGATCAGGACGACGGGAAGACTGGTGTTCGTGGCGGCCCCGAGGCCGCCTCTCCCGAGCCCCCCTCCGCACCAGCTGTCATACGTCCCACCCCCGCGTCGCGCCCGCACGGCACCGCAGCGTCCGAAGCAAGCGCGCCCGAGACCACAGCACTTGAGGCCGCAGCACTTGAGGCCGCCGCGCCCACGACGGCGGCGTCACCCGGTACGTCCGGAGCTTCCGGCGCGTCCGGTGCCTCGGGCGCGTCCAGTACGCCGGTCGCCGAGGCGTCCGCGGTACCGCCCGCTGTCGCACAGCTGACAGCGGGTCTGCTGCGGCTGCACGCCGAGCGGATGCAGGTGCTCGCCCGTGAGCGGCGCACGCGGGATCGTTTCGCCGCGCTGCACCCCGAGGTGGCGGTGGCCGAAGTGGCCGCCCTGCCCGGGGACGTGCACGACCTGGCGGCGTTGCGGGCCATCGGCGAGCGGCTGGCGACCGGCGGCTCGTCGGCCGTGGCCGTGCCGCCGCGCGGCACGCGCGTGTGACGGCGTAACGGCAAGGCGTGCCCGCCGCCGTCGAGCAGGACACGCGAACAAAGCGGCGAAACGCGACATATGCGACATGCCACACGGGTCGCAACACGCGCGGCGCGGCGACCGGCGACGCACCGTGGGTACGGCGCACCATGGGCGCGCAAGGCACCGGCGCAACGAGGGAGGGCGCCCGGGGGAACCCGGATACGCGCAGGTGGAAGGCGTGCGTGGCGCTCCGGCGCGGGTCCTCGAACGGCGCCGGGCCCCCGCGCCCTAGCCCACTGCCGCGTACGACTCGTACGTCTCGTCGTCGTCCAGCGCGACGGGCAGGATGCCCGCGCTGCGCTCGTACTCCGTGCGCGCGGTCTCCAGGAGCCGGCGCCACGAGGTGACGGTCGGCCGCCGACGCAGCAGTGCTCGCCGCTCGCGCTCCGTCATCCCGCCCCACACGCCGAACTCGACGCGATTGTCCAGCGCATCGGCCAGGCACTCGGTCCGCACCGGACACCCGGTGCACACCGCCTTGGCCCTGTTCTGCGCCGCTCCCTGCACGAACAGTTCATCCGGATCGGTAGTGCGGCAGGCCGCCTGCGCACTCCAGTCAGCTACCCAGCCCATACCGGCGCCGTCCTCTCCCGAATCGAGGCTCCCCCACGGCGGTAGCGGCATATTCACCGCTGCCAGTTGAGGACGTTACGGAAGGTGGGCACAGCGCAACACCCCCTTCGGGCCCAATCTTGAATGGCCCGAACGGACTATGCGTACGCGGCAGATCACCCAGGGGAGTGACCCAAGGACATACCTGCCTCATCCCCTACAACACGACATGTCCCATGATCGACAACGGGCATCCGGCGACGCATGAGGCGGAAACGGACATCGCTCGGTGGCGACGTCGAGTGGTGCTGTGGGGAGAGCTGACACAGCGGTCCTGACCAGGGTCTCGTTACAGGACCGCAACTGCTGTGACAGTTGTGACCAGCTTAGGCCAAGGGATATACGCGTGTCCGGCGAATGAGAACGTAGGCTGCTGCCATGCCAAAGAAGCGCTCCGGCGGTGGTCTGACCGGGACCCAGCAGGCCGCCAAGTTCCTCGGTGTCAGCGTGCTCTCCGGAGCCGTACTGGCGGGCATCGCACTGCCCGCCGTCGGCGCGCTGGGACTCGCGGCGAAGGGAACGGTCCAGGGATTCGACGAGATTCCGGCCAATCTCAAGCGTCCGCCGCTGAGCCAGCGCACCACGATCCTCGACGCGAAGGGCGGGCAGATCGCGACGGTCTACTCGCGCGACCGCACCGTCGTGGACCTCAAGGACATCTCCCCGTACATGCAGAAGGCGATCGTCGCGATCGAGGACTCGCGCTTCTACGAGCACGGGGCGATCGACCTCAAGGGCGTCCTGCGCGCGCTCAACCGCAACGCCCAGTCGGGCGGCGTGGCGCAGGGTGCGTCGACCCTGACCCAGCAGTACGTGAAGAACGTCTTCGTGGAGGAGGCCGGCGACGACCCCGACAAGGTCGCGCAGGCCACGCAGCAGACGCTCGGCCGCAAGATCCAGGAGCTGAAGTACGCGATCCAGGTCGAGGAGGAGCTCGGGAAGAAGAAGATCCTCGAGAACTACCTCAACATCACGTTCTTCGGGCAGCAGGCGTACGGCATCGAGGCCGCCTCCAAGCGCTACTTCTCCAAGCCGGCCAAGGACCTGACCCTGGAGGAGTCGGCGATGCTGGCCGGCCTCGTCCAGTCGCCGAGCCGGTACGACCCGGTCAACGACGTCGAGGAGGCGACCAAGCGCCGCAACATCGTCCTGCAGCGCATGGCGGCCGTGGGCGACATCAGCCAGGCGGAGGCGGACCGGGCGAAGGCCAGCCCGATCAAGCTGAAGGTGAGCAAGCCGAAGAACGGCTGCATCACCGCCATCGACGGCGCGGGCTTCTTCTGCGACTACGTCCGCGAGGTCTTCCTCTCCGACCCGGTCTTCGGCAAGAACCGGGAGGAGCGCAACAAGGTCTGGAACCGCGGCGGCCTCACGATCCGGACGACGCTGGACCCGCAGGCCCAGAAGTCGACGCAGGAGTCGATAAAGGACCACGTCTACCAGAGCGACAAGGTCGCGACGGCCGTGACGATGGTCCAGCCCGGCACCGGCAAGATCGTCGCGATGGGCCAGTCCAAGCCGTACGGCTTCGGCAAGAACGAGACGCAGATCAACTACTCGGTCAACAAGCGGATGGGCGGCTCGAACTTCGGCTTCCCGGTCGGTTCGACGTTCAAGCCGTTCGTCGCGGCGGCGGCCCTGGAGCAGGGCAGGCCGCCGACACAGATGTACTCGGCGCCGTACGAGATGCCGTACCCGAGCTCCATCTCCCAGTGCGACGGCAAGTCGTGGCGGAACGCCGGCGGCCAGCGCCTGGAGAACGAGAACGAGTCCGAGGTCGGCCCGTACGCCCTCAAGGACGCGATGGCGATGTCCGTCAACACCTACTTCGTCCAGATGATCGAGGACATCGGTCTGTGCCCGGTCGTCGAGATGACCGACAAGCTGGGTGTGGTGCAGGGCAACGGGTCGAAGCTGCCCGAGGAGCCGTCGCCGCTGACCCTCGGTTCGACGGGTATCTCGCCGCTGACCATGGCGACGGCGTACGCGGCCTTCGCCAACCGCGGCACGTACTGCACGCCGGTCGCCATCGAGTCGATCCAAACCGCGGACGGCAAGAGCCTGCCGGTGCCGAAGAGCCAGTGCAGCAAGGCCATGACGGAGCGGACCGCCGACACCATCAACAGCCTGCTGGGCGGCGTCATCGACTCCGGTACGGGCCAGGCGGCCGGCCTGAGCGACCGCGACAACGCGGGCAAGACGGGTACGACGGACGGCCGCAGGAACGCCTGGTTCGTCGGGTACACGCCGAACCTGAGCGGCGCGGTGTGGGTCGGCAGTGCGAGCCAGCAGGTGGAGATGCAGTACATCACCATCGGCGGCCAGTACCACGACAAGGTCTTCGGCGGTAAGGTCCCCGGCCCGATCTGGAAGGACGCGATGACGGGCGCGCTGGAGGGCCACGAGCCGCTCCCCTTCGTCGATGTCCACATCCCGGACGCGCCGAAGGGCGACGACAAGGGCAAGCCCGGTGACGGCGGCAAGCCCGGCGGCAACGGCGGCGGAACCACGGGCGGCGGCGACCAGCCGTGGCCCGGGATCTCCTTCCCGCCGGACATGATCGGCGGCGGCAACCAGCGGGGCCAGGGCAACAACGGCGGCGGGAACGGCGGCTGGGACTGGGGCGGCTGACGCGCGCGAGAGGCACATGCGAGGGGCGCCCACCGTGGGAACGGTGGGCGCCCTTTCGTGTACGCGGGGCGTGACCCTCTGGGCGGCCGCGGCGCGGGCCGAGCACACGCCGGGCGCGCGGCGGACGACCCGGGCAGCACCCGGTACGAACGCGACGCGGCCCGCGGCATCAGCCGGGGGGAGCGGCGGCGGGGCCGTGCTGCCCCGGCGCCAGCGCCGGCCCGGGCTCAGCCCGTGAGGGGGAGCAGCGGCGGGGCTGTGCCGCCCCGGCCCTGGCTCAGCCGGCGAGGAGCTGCTTGACCGTGGCGGCGACGCGGCCGCCCTCGGCGCGGCCGGCCACCTTCGGGTTGACGATCTTCATGACGGCTCCCATCGCCCGCGGACCCTCCGCGCCGGCCGCCTTGGCCTCCTCGACGGCCTGGGTCACGATCGAGCGGAGCTCGTCGTCGCTCAGCTGCTGCGGGAGGTAGGCGTCGAGGATCACGCCCTCCGCCTTCTCACGCTCGGCCTGCTCGGAGCGGCCGCCCTGCGCGAAGGCCTCGGCCGCCTCGCGGCGCTTCTTCGCCTCCTTGGCGATCACCTTCTGCACCTCGTCGTCGGAAAGCTCGCGCTTCTCCTTGCCCGCGACCTCCTCCTTGGTGATCGCGGCGAGGGTCAGCCGGAGAGTGGAGGAGCGCAGCTCGTCGCGCTCCTTGATCGCGGCGTTGAGGTCATCCTGCAGCTTGGACTTGAGCGTGGTCATGCGAACCAGTGTGTCAGGTGCGGTGACCTGCACGCCCGCGCATTTCCCGCTGCCGTGGCCGTTCTGGAACGATGAGCCCATGCGCGCGCGATACGGAGTCCCCCTGAAAGTCACCGCAGGAATCGCAGCGGTCGGCGCGGCCGGCCTGGTCTACGCCGCCGGCTTCGAGGTCCGCTCGTTCCGGCTCCGCCGGATCACCGTCCCCGTGCTGCCGCCGGGCATGCGCGACCTGCGGGTCCTCCAGGTGTCGGACATCCACATGGTCGGCGGCCAGCGCAAGAAGCGGACGTGGCTCCAGTCGCTGGCGGGACTGCGTCCCGACTTCGTCGTGAACACGGGCGACAACCTCTCCGACCCGGACGGCGTGCCGGAGGTCCTGGACGCGCTCGGCCCGCTCATGGAGTTTCCGGGGGTGTACGTCTTCGGCTCCAACGACTACTACGGCCCGAAGCTGCGCAACCCCGCCCGCTACCTGATCGAGAAGGCCCAGGGACGCCACGGCCTCAACGGCAACGCGCCGGCCGTCGGGGCCGTGCACAACCCGTGGGAGGAGCTGCGCGACGCCTTCGACGCGGCGGGCTGGGTGAACCTGACCAACACCCGCGGCCGCCTCAAGCTCGACGGTCTGGACCTGGCCTTCACCGGCCTGGACGACCCGCACATCAAGCGCGACCGCTACGAGCAGGTCGCGGGCGGCCCGGAGGCGGACGCCGACCTGTCGGTGGCCGTCGTCCACGCCCCGTACCTGCGCTCCCTGGACGCCTTCACGACCGACGGCTACCCCCTGATCCTGGCCGGCCACACGCACGGCGGCCAGCTCTGCATCCCGTTCTACGGGGCGCTGGTCACCAACTGCGACCTGGACACGGACCGCGTGAAGGGCCTCTCCACGCACCGCGCCGGGGGGAACACGGCCTACCTCCACGTCTCGGCGGGCTGCGGCACCAACCGCTACACCCCGGTCCGCTTCGCCTGCCCCCCGGAGGCCACGCTCCTCACCCTCACCGCCCGCGACGACCGCCGGTAGCCGGAGCCCGCCTCCCGCTCGGACGGCCCCCGCCTGCCGCCCCGCGAAAACCGGATTTCGTCTCCGGCCGCGGGTGGGCTAAAGTAAACGACGTCGCCGGGACACCGGACGACATCGGGGTGTAGCGCAGCTTGGCAGCGCGCTTCGTTCGGGACGAAGAGGTCGTGGGTTCAAATCCCGCCACCCCGACAGAGAAGTACCAGGTCAGGGCTGGTTTCCTTCATGGGAAGCCGGCCCTGATTCGTTTGCGTGGCGAACTGCGTGACACCTGCTCCCGATCCGGGCGACGGCGATCACACCCACAGCAGCGATGGCGCCCGCGTGGTGGACAGCCCGGCGGCCGACGACCACCCCCAGCACCTCCACGGCGACGTACACCGCCGGCTGTCTTCTGATCTCCCCACGGGCACGTGCGGCCTGGCACTGACGGGCTGTGCGGGCACGTGCCGAAGATGCCGTCCGTGGCCACCGCGCCGGTACGGATGACCGGACGCATCCGCCGTGCCCCGAAGGGCCATCGGGTACGGCCGATGCAGACCAAGCGGTTGCTCACTGCTAGTCTTCCGGATCTCGTCCGGACATTCATATGTCGCACACATGACACGCACAGGCGCCCGATTCCGGGCGCCCCGAGGTCGCTGCGAGGAGACATCGCCCGTGGGCACAGTCGTCGACGACGCCGCCTCCGTGGAGTTCCATGCCTTCTTCGAGCGGCACTACGCCGAACTGGCCCGGCTCGCACATCTGTTGACCGGCGAGGCGGATGCCGCCGACGATCTGGCCGCGGATGCGCTGCTCGCGCTGTGGCACCGCTGGGACCGGGTGCGGGCGAGCGAGCACCCGGTGGCGTACGCGCGGGGCGTGGTCGCCAATCTGGCCCGGACGCGGATACGCAGCGCGGTGCGCGAGCGGCGGCGGATCGCCCTGTTCTGGGCGCATGGTGAGGAGAAGGCCGAGAACCCGGACGTGGCCGGGGTGGTGGACGTACAAGGGGCGCTGCGCAGGCTGCCGTTCCGCAAGCGGGCGTGTGTCGTGCTGCGTCATGCGTTCGACCTGTCCGAGAAGGACACCGCGCTGGCCCTGGGCGTGTCGGTCGGTACGGTGAAGAGCCAGACGTCGAAGGGGATGGCCGAGCTGCAGCGGCTGCTCGGCACGCAGGACGCTCCGCGTAAGGTGCACGCAGCGATGGCGCGAACCGGGACTGCCGGAGGAAGGGACCGATGACCATGCGGCGGGACGTGCACGACGAGCTGCGCGCCCGGCTGCACGAGGCGGCCGGGGCGCACCGGCCCGACCGCGCCCGGATCCTGGCACGGCTCGAACGCGGCATGGCGCAGGAGGACCGGCCCCGCTCCCGTGCGGCCCGTCCGCCCCGCTTCGGCTGGGTGCGCGCGGTGGGCGTCACCGCGGCGGTCGCGGGGATCCTCGCCGCCGGCGGCTACGGCGTGGCCTCCGTGGTGAACGACGAGCCTCCGCAGCAGACGGTCGCGGTCCCGCCGACGCCCACCACCTCCACGCCCACCCCGTCGGCGGAAGCGACGCGCCGGGCGCCCTCGCCGGTGGACCCGACGCCCGTGGATCCGGCGCCCGCGGACCCCGTGCCGAGCACCTCCCGCGCGCCCCGCGAGCCGAGCGCCTCCCCGTCGCGTACGCCCGATACCGGCGCGCCCGCCGCCGGTGAGCAGGACGGGCCACTCTGGTCGGACGGCTCCGTGGACCCGCACAGCAACGACTTCTGGGCGCAGAGCAACGTCACCCTCAAGACCCGCGAGGAACTGACCGCGCTGACCGTCGAATTGCGGATCGCCCAGACCGGCGGGGTCACCTCCACCGGTGCCTGGCGGTCGCTGCCCGAGGCCGACTTCACACTGACGATCACCGAGAAGGACGGCTACCTCGTCCACACCTGGGTGCTCAAGCAGGGCCGTACGGTCCCGGCCGGCCAGTGGGTGTTCGCCGGGCAGTACAACCACGCCCGCGGCGGCCGGGACGCCCGGGAGGACCGCTACGCGGCCACCGCCCGGACCCGGAGCGAACAGCTCGCCGTGTCGGGCGACTTCGCCCGGCACGACGACTGATTCCAGGAACGCGGCAACCTTTTCCCCGCCCGTGGCGACCGGAAGGCGCAAGATCTTCCCCCACGCAAGGAATGGGCATGACTGCACGAGCTGAACAGCGCGTCCGCCACCGTCGCCGGGTCACCACGCGCCGGGCGGTGATCAGCGGAGCCGCCGCCCTCGGGCTGACCGGTGCGGCGATCGTCACCACGACCATGCTGTCCCCCGCCGGGGCCGCCGCGTCCTGGCCCTCGGACACTGGCAGCAAGCCGGTGCCGAAGACCATCCCGGTCTCCGGTGAGTACGACGGCGGGATGAAGAAGTTCTACGGCACCGGCGTCCTGGGCGGCAGCGGCCAGGACGAGGGCCAGTCCCCCCTCTTCGAGCTGGCCGACGGCGCAGTCCTGAAGAACGTCGTCATCGGCACGCCCGCCGCCGACGGCGTCCACTGCAAGGGCAGCTGCACGCTGCAGAACGTGTGGTGGCTGGACGTCGGCGAGGACGCCGCCACCTTCAAGGGCAAGTCGGCTTCCGCGACGTACAAGGTCATCGGCGGCGGGGCGAGGAAGGCCGACGACAAGGTCCTCCAGTTCAACGGGGCCGGCAAGCTCACCGTGACCGGCTTCCAGGTCGAGGGCTTCGGCAAGCTCGTCCGCTCGTGCGGCAACTGCAAGACGCAGCACAAGCGCACGATCGTGCTGAGCGACATCGACGTGACCGCGCCGGGCAACTCGATCGTCGGCGTCAACCAGAACTACGGCGACACGGCGACGCTGTCGAAGATCCGGATCCACGGCGACGCGAAGAAGAAGATCAAGACCTGCGTGCGCTTCAAGGGCAACAACACCGGCAAGGAGCCGACCCAGCTGGGCAGCGGCCCCGACGGCACCGCGTGCCGCTTCGCGGCGTCGGACATCACGTACAACTGAGCCGTACCACTGAACCGTACGACCGGGGCGTACGGCCCGGTCGTACGGCCCGGTCGTACGACTGAGCCGTACCACTGCCTGACGTACCACTGACCGACGTACGTCGGCACCGTCGCCTGGACCGTCACACCCGTCACCCGTCACCCGTCACCCGGACGGTCGCGCCCGGTCGCCGCGCCGCGCGGGGCGGCGCAGGCTCGGAGAGCCACCGCACCCACCGGACAGAGAGGGGCGGCCATGAGCCATCCGGCCGACGCCGGCGGCGGCCACGCCACCGGCGGTACGGAACACGGTACGGAACACCACGCCTACGCCCACCACACCGCTCCCCCGCGCTCCACCGCCCCGGCACCGCGCCGCAACGGCTGGGCGTCGGCGGGGACGATGCTCGCCGGGGTACTGCTGCTGGTGGAAGGCGTGCTCGGAATGCTGCAGGGCATCGCGGGCATCGCCGAGGACGACGTGTACGGGGAGATCGGCGAGTACGTCTTCGAGTTCAGCGTGAGCACGTGGGGCTGGATCCACCTGGTGCTCGGCCTCCTGGTGGCGCTCATCGGCGCGGGCATCATCAGCGGGGCGGACTGGGCCAAAGCGGTCGGTGTGGCGCTGGCCGCCCTCGCCGTGATCGCGAACTTCATCTGGCTGCCGTACCAGCCGGTCTGGGCGGTGATCTCGATCGCGATCGGGCTCTTCGTCATCTGGGCGCTGTGCACGGAGGACTCGCCGCCCGCGGCACGCTGAAGGCCCCCGGCGCCCGAGGTCCGTGGCACCCGAGGCCCGCGGCACGCCGAGACAGGTGCTCGGGACGGCCTGCGGCGGAGTTATCCACAGGTTGAGGACCGGCGGAGCGGGTTGTCGGTCCGGCAGCGCATCATGGGGTCCATGACTGAACCGACAGATGCACTGGCCACGCCGGACATGCCCGACTGGGAGAAGCGCTTCCGGGCGCCGCGCGTCTCGCTGCCCGACTGGGCGGAGGACGCGCCGGGGCGGTCGCTGTTCGTGTCCAACGCGACCGGGACGTACGAGCTGTACGCCTGGGACCGGGCGACCGGCCGGCAGCGGCAGGTCACGGACCGGCCGAACGGGACCACCGACGGGGTGCTGTCGCCGGACGGCGAGTGGATCTGGTGGTTCTCGGACACGGACGGCGACGAGTTCGGCGTCTGGATGCGGCAGCCGTTCGGGGGCGGCGAGGACGAGCCGGCCGCGCCGGGACTGGAGGCGTCCTACCCCGCCGGCCTGGCGATCGGCCGGGACGGCACCGCGGTGGTCGGGCGCTCCACCGACGAGGACGGCTCGACGATCCACGTCGTACGGCCGGGACTGGCGCCCGTCGAGATATACCGGCACCGCGAGTCGGCCGGGGTGGGCGACCTGTCGCGCGACGGGACCCTGATCGCCGTCGAGCACACCGAGCACGGTGACGCGATGCACTCGGCACTGCGCGTGGTCCGGCCGGACGGCGGGACGGTGGCGGAGCTCGACGACACCAAGGGCGGCACGGAGGAGCTGGGACTCGCGGTGCTCGGCTTCGCGCCGGTGGACGGGGACACCCGGCTGCTCGTGGGGCACCAGCGGCGCGGGCGGTGGGAGCCGATGCTGTGGGACGTCGCCTCGGGGGTGGAGACGGACCTGGGCCTCGACCTGCCCGGTGACGTGTCGGCCGAGTGGTACCCCGACGGGTCGGGGCTGCTGATCGTGCACAGCTTCGAGGCGCGCAGCGAGCTGTGGCGGTACGAGATCGGCACGCGCGAGCTGGTGCGGGTGGAGACGCCCGCCGGGTCGGTGTCCGGTGCGACGGCTCGGCCGGACGGGACGGTGGAGTACCTGTGGTCCTCCGCGGCGCACCCCCCGGTGGTGCGGTCGACGGCGGGCGGGGTGGTGCTCGATCCCCCGGGGATGAAGGCGCCCGGCTCGGTGGCCGTGGAGGACGTGTGGGTGGAGGGGCCCGGCGGGCGCATCCATGCGCTCGTGCAACGGCCGGCCGGCGCGAGCGGCCCACTGCCGACGCTGTTCGAGATCCACGGTGGTCCCGCGTGGCACGACAGCGACGCGTTCGCGGCGGCGCCCGCGGCCTGGGTGGACCACGGGTATGCGGTGGTGCGGGTCAACTACCGGGGCTCGACCGGGTACGGCCGGGAGTGGACGGACGCGCTCAAGCACCGGATCGGTCTGATCGAGCTGGAGGACATCGCGGCGGTACGGGAGTGGGCGGTGGCGTCCGGGCTCGCCGATCCGTCGAAGCTCGTGCTGGCGGGCGGCTCGTGGGGCGGGTACCTGACCCTCCTCGGGCTCGGTACGCAGCCGGAGGCGTGGGCGCTGGGGCTGGCCGCCGTCCCGGTGGCGGACTACGTCACGGCGTACCACGACGAGATGGAGGCGCTGAAGGCACTGGACCGCACGCTGTTCGGCGGGTCCCCGGAGGAGGTGCCGGAGCGGTACCAGGTGTCGTCGCCCCTGACGTACGTGGACGAGGTGCGGGCGCCGGTCTACATCTCGGCGGGCGTCAACGACCCGCGCTGCCCGATCCGGCAGATCGACAACTACGTCGACCGGCTCGCGGCCCGCGGCGCGGTGCACGAGGTGTACCGGTACGACGCGGGGCACGGCTCCCTGGTGGTGGAGGAGCGGATCAAGCAGGTGCGGCTGGAGCTGGCCTTCGCGGCCCGGCACCTGGAGGGCGGGCCCGGCGCGACACGGCAGCCGGGGACCCGGACGGACGGGGGGTGAGCGGGTTCCGTACCGTGGAGGGGTGTACCGGTTCCTGACGACGCCCCGCTGGTGGGGGATCAACATCTTCGTGCTGCTGGCGATCCCGTTCTGCATCTTCATGGGGACGTGGCAGCTGGGCCGGTTCGAGGACCGTGTCGACTCGCACCAGGAGGCGGAGGCCCGGCGGCCCGGCCCGGACGCGGGTGCGGGCGGTACGAAGGCGGCGCCGCTGGACGAGCTGCTGCCGGTCACCAAGGAGACCTCGGGCCGCCACGCCACCGCGAGCGGGCGGTACGGCGAGCAGTTCCTGGTGCCGGGGCGCGAGCTGGACGGCCGGACCGGCTCGTACGTGCTGACGTTGCTGCGCACCGACGGCGGAAAGGCGCTTCCGGTGGTGCGCGGCTGGCTACCGGAGGGCGGCCGGCCACCGCTGCCGCCGGCGGGTGAGGTCACCGTGACCGGCGCTCTCCAGGCGTCGGAGAACTCCGGTACCAAGGGCGTGCACGCGGCGGGTGGCCTGCCCGAGGGCCAGGTCGGCATGATCAGCGCGGCGTCGCTGGTGAACCTGGTTCCGGGCGACGTGTACGACGCGTGGGTCACACTGACGGACGCCCCGTCGGGTCTCACCCCGGTGCCGGCGGCAGCGGCGGAGGGGACGGGGCTGGACCTGAAGGCCTTCCAGAACCTCGGCTACACGGGTGAGTGGTTCGCCTTCGTGGGTTTCGTGCTCTTCATGTGGTTCCGGCTGTTCCGCCGCGAGGCGGAGGCGGCCCGCGACGCGGCCCTCGGCCTGGCACCGGAGCCGTCCCCGGCCGCGGGCGCCCGGCAGCCGTCCCGGGCGCCGGACACCCAGGAGCCGTCAGCGGCCGCCCAGCCCTCACAGCCC
>NZ_KL591017.1:198279-253766 GCF_000716335.1 Streptomyces sp. NRRL S-118
TCCTGGCCCGCGTCCCAGCCCTTCGCGGAACCGCCGCACGCGTGCGGGCGCCCCGGTGACGCCCTGCGGCCCCGGTTACTCCGCCGGGCGCGGGGCGGTGTGGTACACCGTGCCCGCGCAGGCGTTGGGGATCGTGGTCTCGACCGCGGGGCCGCCCGCGTCCGGGGTGTAGGACACGGTGACGCTGCCCTCCACCGGGGTGTCCTCCGCGGCGAGCTGGGGCTGCGTACCCTCCGCGGCCGTACCGGCCGAACCGCTCGAGGACGTGCTCTCGCCCGGCGGGGTCGGGTCCGGCGAGGCGCCGCCGCCACCCGTCGGAGCCGGACAGGTCTCGCTCGGCACCCAGGCGAACTTCACCTCGTACGCCGCCGACGCCTTCAGCAGCAGCGGCTCGGCCGCCTGCTGCGCGGGGTCCGGCAGGCCCGGCGCCCCGTCGCCCGCCGTGTGCTGGACGACCGTGATCTTCGCCGGGTCGGCCGCGCCGTTCGCCTGGCGGCCGACCGTCCCGTCGCCGCCGACCACGCAGTCCGTGCCGGAGACGTTGCCGACGCGGAAGGAGCCGTACACCGTGCCGTCCGCGTCCGGCTTGTCCGTCTGCGTCGCGGCCACGCCCAGCTGGGCGGCCGTGCACACCGGCGTGCTCACCGGCACCGAGGTGGTCGGGGCCGCGGTGCCGCCGGCCGTGCCGTCCGAGGCGCCGGAGGCCGACTCCGTCGGCTTGTCCTCGTCGCCCTGCCCGCTGCTGGCGGCGCCGTCCGTGCCGTGGCCGCTGCCCCCCGGGCCGCCGCCGGGGCCGGCCTCGCCGCCCTCACCGCCGTTCGCCTCGCCCGTACCGCCCTGCGCCTCCTCGCCGTGCCCGGCGTTGACCGGGCGGTCGTCGGAGGTGCTGTCGGAGCTCGCGACGTGGACGAAGGCGGGCACCGCCGTGCCGAAGAGCAGCGCCGCCGCGGCCATGCCGACGAGGGCCTGCCGCTTGCGCGCCCGCCGCGCGGGGACCGCCCGGCGCAGGTGGTCGAGGGCGCCGTCGGAGGGCCGCAGGTCCTCCACCGCCCCCTGGAGCATCCGGCGCAGCGCCAGCTCGTCCCCGCCGAAGCCGTCCTCGCCGAAGCCGTCCCCGCCGAAACCGTCCAGGCGGTCGCCGCCGCGCTCGTCGTCGCCGTCGCCGTCGTTCACAATTCCGTTCCCAGTCCGGTCGTTCAACGGTCCGTCCGGCCCGTACTGCTCGAAGCTGTCCTTGTGCTGCTCGCTCATGCCGTGGCCTCCATGGCGACGCGCAGCGCCGCGATGCCACGTGAGCCGTAGGCCTTCACCGAGCCCAGCGATATGCCCAGGGTCTCGGCGACCTGGGCCTCGGTCATGTCCGCGAAGTACCGCAGCACCAGTACTTCGCGCTGCCGGCGCTGCAGCCCGCGCATCGCCTTGATCAGCGCGTCGCGCTCCAACTGGTCGTACGCGCCTTCCTCGGCGCTCGCCATGTCGGGCATCGGCTTGGAGAGCAGCTTCAGCCCGAGGATGCGGCGGCGCAGGGCGGACCGGGACAGGTTGACCACGGTCTGCCGCAGGTACGCGAGGGTCTTCTCCGGGTCGCGTACGCGACGCCGTGCCGAGTGGACGCGGATGAACGCCTCTTGGACGACGTCCTCGCACGAGGCGGTGTCGTCCAGCAGCAGCGCGGCGAGACCCAGCAGCGACCGGTAGTGGGCGCGGTAGGTCTCGGTGAGGTGGTCGACGGTCGTTCCCGCGGTCGTCGCCCCGGCGGTGGCGTCCTGGACGCCCTGGGCGCCGTCGGCGCCGCGCTGGGACGGTATGCGGGTGGTACGCCTAGCCGCGGGCATGGGGGCGATCACCGGCATGCCGCCGGGCTGACGGGGCCGCCGGAGCGGTCGCACCGTACTGCCGCCGGCTCGCAGGACGCCGCTCCCCGGCCCGCCGGCCCGCGCCGGTGCCCCGGACGCCGGCCCGGCGCGCAGCGGGGCCACGGCGCCGCGAAGCGGGGCCGCCGCTGTGATGTCGAGTACCTCTGCCACGCCTGTTGGACACGCTTCCCCCCGTCAGGGTTGTACGCGCACGCCACCGCTTTTGACGGTGCGTCGTTTGCCCTCATGCGTACCCGCTCTTCCCCATTGCCCCAGTTTCCACGGTGCCTCGCAGGGGCGACCGCAGAGACGCTTCCCGCCCAACTACCGGTTGCAGCAAGGGGGAAGAGCATCGTCGAACATGCCATCGCCCCAGTTCAAGCGGTCCCGACCGAAGACTTGCTCACAGGGCGTTCACAGATCCTACAAAGTCCGTTGATCAGTCCACCGACAATTCGGCGGCGATCGCCTCGGCGACCTGAGCGGCGTTCAGGGCGGCGCCCTTGCGCAGGTTGTCCCCGCACACGAACAGCTCCAGGGCCCGCGGGTCGTCCAGCGACCGGCGCACCCGCCCCACCCATGTCGGATCGGTGCCCACCACGTCGGCGGGCGTGGGGAAGTCACCGGCCGCCGGGTCGTCGTAGAGCACCACACCCGGCGAGGTCGCCAGGATCTCGTGCGCCCGCGCGACGGTCACCTCGCGCTCGAAGCGCGCGTGCACGGAGACGGAGTGCGCGGTCACCACCGGCACGCGGACGCAGGTCGCCGCCACCGGGAGCCCGGGCAGGTCCAGGACCTTGCGGACCTCGTCGCGCACGCGCAGCTCCTCGGAGGACCAGCCGCCCTCCCGCAGGGAGCCGGACCAGGGCACCACGTTCAGCGCGAGCGGGGCGGGGAAGGGACCGGTGTCGTCGCCCACGGCCCGGCGCACATCGCCCGGGGTGGTGCCCAGCCCCGCGACGGCAGCCGGACCGGCACCGGGAGCGGCACCGGCGCCGGAGCCCGCACCGGCGCCCGCCACGCGCGCCAGCTGGCTCCGCAGGGCCTCGACGCCGCCGCGCCCCGCACCGCTGGCGGCCTGGTACGCGGAGACGACGAGCTCGCACACCCCGAATTCGGCGTGCAGCGCGCCCACCGCCACGATCAGCGCCAGCGTGGTGTCGCCCGGGCAGGCCACGATGCCGCGCGGCCGGGACCGTACGCAGTGGGGATTGATCTCCGGTACGGCCAGCGGCACGTCCGGGTCGTCGCGGAAGGCCGGCGAGGTGTCGACCACGACGCAGCCCCCGGCGGCGGCGACCGGCGCCCAGTGGGCGGCGACCTCCTCCGGCGCCAGGAAGAGCGCCACGTCGGTGCCCGCCAGCGCCTCCTCCGAGAGCGCGACGACCTCGGTCTCCACACCGCGCACGGCCAGCTTGCGGCCGGCCGAGCGCGGCGAGGCGACCAGACGGATGTCGCCCCAGACGTCGGCGTGCTGGGACAGGATCTGGAGCATCACCGCACCGACCGCTCCGGTCGCTCCCACGACCGCGAGCGTCGGCTTGCGGAGCGTCACCGCCCGGTGCCTCCGTACACCACTGCCTCGTCGGAGTCGGAGTCGAGACCGAAGGCGGTGTGGACGGCGCGGACGGCCTCGTTGACGTCGTCGGCGCGGGTCACGACCGAGATGCGGATCTCGGAGGTCGAGATCAGCTCGATGTTCACGCCCGCGTCGGACAGCGCCTCGAAGAAGCCGGCCGTGACGCCGGGGTTGGTCTTCATGCCGGCACCGACGAGCGAGATCTTGGCGATCTGGTCGTCGTAGCGCAGCGAGTCGAAGCCGATGACGTCCTTGCGCTTCTCCAGGGCGTCGATGGCCTTGCGGCCCTCCGCCTTGGGCAGCGTGAAGGAGATGTCCGTCAGACCGGTCGACGCGGCGGAGACGTTCTGCACCACCATGTCGATGTTGATCTCGTTGTCCGCGATGGTGCGGAAGATCGCGGCGGCCTCGCCCGGCTTGTCCGGCACCCCGACGACGGTGATCTTCGCCTCGGAGGTGTCGTGGGCGACACCGGAGATGATGGCCTGCTCCACCTTGCGGTCCCCTCGCGGTTCGTTGCTGACCCACGTGCCCTGGAGTCCCGAGAAGGAGGACCGGACGTGGATCGGGATGTTGTAACGGCGTGCGTACTCGACGCAGCGGTGCAGCAGCACCTTGGAGCCGGAGCTGGCGAGCTCCAGCATGTCCTCGAAGGAGATCCAGTCGATCTTCCGGGCCTTCTTCACGACCCGCGGGTCGGCGGTGAACACACCGTCGACGTCCGTGTAGATCTCGCAGACCTCGGCGTCCAGCGCGGCGGCCAGGGCGACGGCGGTCGTGTCCGAACCGCCGCGGCCGAGGGTGGTGATGTCCTTCTTGTCCTGGGACACACCCTGGAAGCCGGCCACGATGGCGATGTTGCCCTCGTCCAGCGCCGTACGGATCCGGCCCGGCGTGACATCGATGATGCGCGCTTTGTTGTGGACCGAGTCGGTGATGACGCCCGCCTGGCTGCCGGTGAACGACTGGGCCTCGTGGCCCAGGTTTTTGATCGCCATGGCCAGCAGCGCCATGGAGATGCGCTCTCCGGCGGTCAGCAGCATGTCGAACTCACGCCCGGCAGGGATCGGGGATACCTGCTCGGCGAGATCGATCAACTCGTCCGTCGTGTCGCCCATCGCCGAAACCACGACGACCACTTGGTGGCCGTTCTTCTTGGCATCGACGATTCGCTTGGCGACGCGCTTGATGCCTTCGGCATCGGCAACGGAGGAGCCTCCGTACTTCTGCACGACAAGGCCCACGTGCGCTCCTCGCTCAGTCCGTTTGCGGTCAGCTCAGTCTAACGAGCGGCCGGGAATCGCCCCTCCTATATCACATGGTGAGATGTCCCGCTCACTCAGTGATCGCACCCGGGGGCGCTCACGGCCGCTCGGGCTGTGCCTGCCCCTCCCCGGGCCGGGTACGCGCAATGTGGGGCGGGTCACGCCGCGGGCACGTACGCCAGACCGTGCGCGCCCGGTTCGCCGGACCTGCCCACCTCCAGCGTCGCGACCGCCGTCGCCGCCGCGAGGTCCACGACCGTCACCGTGCTGGAGACGACCGCGGCCACGTACCCGTACCGGCCGTCCGGCGAGGAGGTGATCGTCAGCGGGAAGGCGCCCACCGGCACGCGTGCCGGCTCCTGGCGGCCCGCGCCGTCGTACACGCGCAGGAGGCCCGGGGCCTGCCCTCCCAGCGCCGAGTCGCCCTCCGTCGTGCGCAGCTCGCCGGCCAGGAGCAGCCCGGTGGCGGTCACGTGGACGGGGAAGACGTACCCGTCCGCGGGCAGGGTGCCCGCCACGGCGCCGGTCGCCGTGTCGACGATCCGCACACCCCCGTCCCGCACCGGGGCGCCGGCGCCGAAGTCCGCCTTCGGCCCCGCCACGTACAGGTGCCGCCCGTCCCCCGACACCGCGATGCCCTCGCTGCCGCCCGGGAGCGCCACGCGGTCGAGCAGCTCGCCCGACGCCAGGTCGAGGACCGAGACGAAGGGCGCCTCCTTGTTCGCCGTGCAGGCGCGCCGGCCGTCCGGGGTGATGACGAACCAGTGCGGTCCGGGCGCACCGGCCGGCACGCGCCGCACCGGCTCGAGAGTCTCCGCGTCCAGCGCGAGCAGGCCCCCGCTCTCGTCGCCGTACGCCTCGACGCTCACCCACAGCAGCTCGCCCGAGGGGTCCAGGGCGATCCCGTGCGGGCCCCGCTCGGGCCCGAGGTCGACGACGTCGACCAGCCGGCGCGAGTCCGGGTCGATGACGGCCAGCTCCCGCGCCCGGCCGCCGTTGGCGTGGTAGTAGCCCGAGCGGTAGGTGATCGTGCAGTACAGCAGGCGCCGGGCCGCGTCGAAGCACAGCTCGTGGGGTTCCCGCGGGACGGCGACCTCGCCGAGCCGGTCGTACGTCACCGCGTCGAAGAAGGTCACGGTGGCGCCGCTCTGG
Organism: Streptomyces sp. NRRL S-118; assembly: GCF_000716335.1. Lineage (GTDB taxonomy): Bacteria > Actinomycetota > Actinomycetes > Streptomycetales > Streptomycetaceae > Streptomyces. The sequence goes on from NZ_KL591017.1 coordinate 204,132, forward strand.
CTCGCCACCGCCAGGACATCGTTCTGGTTCCGGGTCATGGGCTCAGCTTCCGCAAGGGCGGTCGGTTGACTCCAGTGCAATCCTGGCAAGGTGTCCTTGCACCGGACGCAAAGAACGCGGTCGTGTCGCGGCAGCACGCGCCCGTCCGTGAGGGGAGTCACACCATGGAAGCGGTGGAGGAGGCCGTGGGGGCCCTCGATCTGAACCTGCTCGTCGCCCTCGACGCCCTGCTCGAGGAGGAGAGCGTCACCCGCGCCGCCGCCCGCCTCCATGTGTCCGCCCCCGCCATGAGCCGCACCCTGGGCCGCATCCGTGCCGTGCTGGGCGACCCCGTGCTCGTCCGTGCCGGGCGGCACCTCGTCCCCACGCCGCGCGCCGTCGAGCTGCGTCCGCGCGTGAGCGCCGTCGTCCGCCAGGCGCGCGGGCTGCTCGCCCCGGCCCCGGCCGCGGACCCGGCGGTGATGGTCCGCGCGTTCGCCGTCCAGTCGAGCGACCTGCTCCTGGCCGGGTTCGCCGCCCGGCTGATCACCGCCGTCGCCCGTGAGGCGCCGGGCGTCACGCTGCGCTTCCTGCCCGAGAGCCTGGAGGGCACCCCGGCGCTGCGCGACGGACGCCTCGACCTGGAGCTCGGCGTCATCGGGCACCCGGACCCCGAGACGCTGGTCGAGCCGCTCGGCGAGGCCCGGCTCGTGGCAGCCGTCCGCACGGACCATCCGCTGGCCGCCGGCCGTACGAAGGTCTCCGCGCGTGCCTTCGCCGCCGCCGACCACCTCGGCGTCTCGCGGCAGGGACGGGTGCGCGGCCCGGTCGACGAGGCGCTCGCCGCACGCGGGCTGCGCCGGCGGGTCGTCGCCGTCGTCCCCAGCTGGACCGCCGCGCTCCACCTGTGCCGCGGGACCGATCTGGTGTGCCTGGCCCCCGCCGGGGCCGCCGGCGCGTTCGGCCTGCACACCTTCGAGGTTCCGCTGGACCTGCCGCCCGTGGCGCTGGGCATGGCCTGGCACCCGCGCAACGACGCGGACCCGGCGCACAGCTGGCTGCGCGACCGGGTCCGTACGACCTGGAATGCCTGATCCACCGCCTGCCGGCCGTCGGCCGCCGGTTACTTGCGGGTGCGGAGTCCGAGCGGGCCCGCGATCTCCTGGACCATCACCCGGCCGGCCTCCTCCGCGAGCGCCTCCTCGGTGAGGTCCTCGTCCGTGTCGAGCCCGTCGAGCTCCTCCAGCGGCTGGTCCAGCCGCACGTGCGAGACCAGTGACTGCAGGGCGCGCAGGGTCGCCGAGGCCGTCGGGCCCCAGTTGGAGAAGTACGAGAACTGCCACCACCACAGGGCCTCGGTGGTGCGGCCCGCCCGGTAGTGGGCGAGCCCGTGCCGCAGGTCCATGACGATGTCGGCGAGGTTGTCGGAGATCCGGCAGGGCACGGGTGCCTTGCGCGGCTCGTACGGGTCGAAGACCTCGGAGAACACGTCCACCGGGTCGAGCATGGCCGCGAAGCGCATCCGCAGCTCGTCCACGTCCATGTCGGGACCCGGGTCGGGCTCGTACCGCTCCTCGGGGACGATGTCCTCGTGCGCGCCGAGCCGGCCCCCGGCGAGCAGCAGCTGGGAGACCTCCAGGAGCAGGAAGGGAACGGCGCTGTCGGGCTCGTCGCCCTTGGCCACTTCCGTGGTCGCGACGATGAAGGACTCGATCGAGTCGGCGATCTGGACCGCGAAGCTGTCCGGATCCAGCGAGTGCGCGTGCAGAGTGGCGTCAGACATCGAGGAGTCGTCTCCCTTCGAACGCTCGCCCGAGCGTGACCTCGTCGGCGTATTCCAGGTCTCCGCCAACGGGGAGACCGCTGGCGAGGCGCGTGACCTTCAGGCCCATGGGTTTGACCATCCGCGCCAGGTACGTCGCGGTGGCCTCCCCTTCCAGGTTCGGGTCAGTCGCCAGAATCAGCTCGGTGACCGTGCCGTCGGCGAGCCGGGCCAGCAGCTCCCGGATCCGCAGATCGTCCGGGCCCACGCCCTCGATCGGGCTGATCGCGCCGCCGAGCACGTGGTACTTGCCGCGGAACTCGCGCGTCCGCTCGATCGCGACGACGTCCTTCGGCTCCTCGACCACGCAGATGACCGCCTCGTCCCGGCGCGGGTCGCGGCAGATGCCGCACCGCTCCTCCTGTGCGACGTTGCCGCACACGGCGCAGAAGCGCACCTTGTCCTTGACCTCCAGGAGGGCATGGGCGAGGCGGCGTACGTCGGTGGGCTCGGCCTGCAGGACGTGGAAGGCGATCCGCTGCGCGCTCTTCGGACCGACGCCGGGCAGTCTGCCCAGTTCGTCGATGAGGTCCTGAACCACGCCTTCGTACACGGGACGCCTCTCCTGGAGTGCTGTGATGCTTACGGTAGTTGCTCGGCGTACGGGTTAGAAGGGCAGGCCCGGCATCCCGCCCAGGCCCTGCGCGAGCGGGCCGAGCTTGGCCTGCTGCAGCGCCTGCGCGTTCTCGTTCGCGGCCTGGACGGCGGCGACGACGAGGTCGGCGAGGGTCTCGGTGTCCTCCGGGTCGACCGCCTTGGGGTCGATGACCAGGGCGCGCAGCTCACCGGCGCCGGTGACGGTGGCCTTCACCAGGCCGCCGCCGGCCTGGCCGTCGACCTCGGTCTGCGCCAGCTCCTCCTGGGCGCGGGCGAGGTCCTGCTGCATCTTCTGGGCCTGCTGGAGGATCTGCTGCATGTTGGGCTGGCCGCCACCGGGAATCACGGTCACTCCTGGTATTTCGACGATGAGTATTCGGTATGCCGAGCCTACGTGGTCGCCGGACGGTGTGCCGCACCCACGTGGCTCCACTCGTCCGGGTGAAAAACGGGCGTGCCTTCTACCCGATCAGGACCCTCTTGCGGGCGGAAATACCGGGAATCCAGGCCGCCCACCCACCATTCGGCGGTAGGAAGGGGGCATGCGCACCCCGCGCACCGTAGGTCACCGCACGTCACGTCATCGATATGTCACGTTGAGCGCAGAGGAGTGCCCCGGTGAGCCAGCCGGAGATGCAGCCCGGGGGCCCGGCCCGGGGGGAGGGCGACAGCCCGGAGGGGTACGGCGGCGACCTGACCGGACGGCCGTTTCCGCTCGGTGACTGGGGCGAGCCGGCGCAGCGGCTGGACGAGCTGTACCGGTGGGTCGAGAGCAATGCGCTGCGCACGGCCGAGTGGTACCTGTCGGACCGCGTCTGGAAGCGCCGCTGCGCCCGGGCGCTGCGGGTCGGTACGGCGCTGGGCGCGGTCGTCGGCGCCGCGCTGCCGCTGCTGGGGCGGTGGGAGTGGGGGTACGTGTCGCTGCTGGTCGCGGCGGCGTGCGTGATCGGCGACCGGTACTTCGGACTCACCTCGGGCTGGATGCGGGACGTGGCGACGGCGCAGGCGGTGCAGCGGCGGCTCCAGGCGCTCCAGTTCGACTGGGCCTCGGAGAGCGTGCGGGAGGTGCTGGGCCCGGCGGAGGGCACGGCGAGCGAGGCGGCGGAGCGCTGCCTGGGGGTGCTGCGGCGGTTCGCGGAGGACGTGACGGAGCTGGTGCGCGCCGAGACGGCGGACTGGATGGTGGAGTTCCGCTCGGGTTCGGCCCCCCTGGTGCTGCAGTCCACGCTCCCGCCCCCTCCGCGCACCGACGCCCCGCCCTCCCCCGGCCGCTTCCCGCTGCCGCCGGGCACCCGCCCGAACATGCCCCGGCAGCGGCCCCCGGAGCCGCGGTAGCGCCCGCCGGGGCCACCGTGGGGCCCGGGCGTCCGGAAGCGCCCTCACCGGGGCTCAGCGCCCCAGCGCGCGGGCCAGGCGGCGCAGACGGCCCCCGCGGGAAGCCGGGGCGGTGGCCGCGGGACGCGGCGCCGCGGGGGCGGGAGCCGGCCCGGGTTCCGCAGGACCGGCGCCCGCCGCGGGCGCGTGCCGGGGCCGCGGGGTCCACGGCGGGACGACGCCCTGCGGCTTGAGGCGGACCAGCGGGGCACCCGCGACGGACTCCACGCTGTGCCGGACGTCCGTACGCGGCTCCAGCCGGCGCAGCAGCGCCTCCCGCGCGGGTGCCGGGTCGCCCCAGGTGCCGTACAGCTTGGTGCCGGTCAGGCACACCACGCGCAGACCGCCCGCGGCGACCGCGCCCCAGACCGCCGCGGCCACGCCGGGGCAGTGCTCGGCGCGGTAGTCGTCGAACGCGACGATGCCGTCCGGGGCCAGCAGTTCCCGCGCCGCCTCGACGTCGCCGCGCACGTGCTCGTACAGGTGCGAGGCGTCGACATGGACGAAGCGGCAGCTTCCGGCGGGCACCCGGCCGGTGATCACGGACGTGGGGCCCTGGACCACCGTCGGCAGGGTCTCGTGGAAGGCGAGGTAGTTCGTCTCGAAGGCACGGCGCGTCAGCGAGGCGTAGGACCGGGTCATCTCGGCGCCGTTCGGCTCGTCCGGCGCCGGGGAGTCGAACAGGTCGCACACCGTGAAGCGCTCCCCCTCGCCCCGGTAGAAGCCCGTGTAGATCGCGCTCTTGCCCAGGTAGGCGCCGAGCTCCAGCAGGTCGCCGCGGACACCGGCGTCCCGCTGGCCGGTCAGGATCCAGTCGAACAGCAGCTGGTCCACGGGGGCGAACCAGCCCTTGACGTCTTCGTACCGCGCGGGGGTCTGAAGGGACATGTCCCGAAGTCCTACCGGGCGCAGGTGTCCGCGGCCTTACGCCCGGCTGAAGAGGTGCGGCCGGACCGGCGGGGCACCCGCCGTTCAGCTGAAGATGATCATCGAGCCCTGTCCGAGGCTCCGGGTGGCGGCCGCGTGCAGCCCCAGCCACACGTGCCGTTCCCGTGCGAAGGGGCTCTCGTCGTGCGGGATCGGGCCGGCCGGCTCCTCCAGGGCCGTCGGGCGGGCGGGCGGCAGCGGCGCCGCGGGCGGGTTCGCCGGGTCGATGCCGATCGAGGGGGCGACGTACTCCAGCTCCCGCAGCAGCCCCTGCGCCGAGCCCAGCGGGCCGCCGCCGGCCAGCAGTTCGTCGGTGGACAGCGGAGCCGGGAAGTCGACGGGGACGTACGCGCCCGCGTGGTCGTAGTGCCACACCAGGTGCGACTGCTGGGCCGTCGACTCGAACATCTCCAGCAACTGCTCGTAGTCACCACCCAGTTCGTCCACGGGGGTGACGGCGAGTCCGCAGATCTGCAACAGGTAGGCGCGGCGCAGGAAGTGCAGGGCGTCGTAGTCGAAGCCGGCGACGGGCGCCACGTCGCCCGAGAGGCCCGGCATGTAGGCGAAGACGGGCACCGTGGGCAGACCGGACTCGGTCAGCGCCTTGTCGTACGCGGCGATCTCTTCCGCGAACGGGTTGTCGGGGCTGTGGCACAGCACGTCGACGAGCGGGACCAACCACAGGTCACAGGCCAAGGGAGACTCGCTCTCCTCACGGGGGTCGGGCACGGCGAACGTCAGGGAAGCCTAGTTCAGGACCGGGAGCTCACGGCTTCGGTGCAGGTCCCATACCCACGCACCGGCGATCCGCTCACCGGGCCGCCCCAGAAGCTTGGACACGGTCTCGTAAAGGGCCGCGTCGTTGAACTGCGCCGGCAGCACGACCACGCCCGCCCGCCAGTACTCCAGGTCCTTGCGGGCCTGGGCCTGCCACTCCGGGCCGATGTCCGGCACGCGGCCGCTCCACCGCACCTCGCGCAGCAGGTTGGAGGTGTGCCGGGGCACGGGCCCGTAGATGCCCACCCGATCCGGGCCGTAGGGGCCGTTGAAGTACCCGCCGGGCAGCGGGAAGCCGAAACCGGTGGTCGCCTGCCAGTGCAGCGCGTCGGCGCTGCCCGGGTCGGGCAGCGGTACCGGCACGAGCGTCTCGCCCGGCCCGAGGTAGTGCCGCCAGGCGCCGTACGCGATGAAGCCGGGGACCACCGCCCGCTCCCGCACCGGGTACGGCGTCGGCACGATCGGCAGCAGCGCGAGCGCCACCGCCGCGAAGCCCACGGCGCGGTTCGTCCGCGAACGGGACGCCGCGAGCCGGTCGGCGGCCAGCGCCACCAGCATCCCGAGGACCGGAGCGCAGATCATGGCGACCCGCGACTCGATGACCGACTCGAACAGCGGCTTGTCGGCGAGCAGCCGCCACGGCCCCGGGACGATCACGTCCGTGTACGGGATGCGGATGCGGGGCCCCAGGGACAGCAGCGCCGCGCCCAGCGCCGTACCGGTCAGCGCCTTCACCAGGGGCAGGTGCCACAGCCGTACGACGACGGCGAAGGCGAGGGCGACGAGCGGCCAGCCGTAGAAGGCGTTCTGCTCGGTGCGGTTCATCGCGAGCCTGTCGGCCGTGGCCTCGTCGCCGAGCAGGGACCGGCCGGCGAACTCCAGGAAGGCGAGCGGGCCGTTGCCGGCGTTCGAGCCGTGCAGCACGCTGTGGTAGCTCTGCGGGCCGAAGAACTGCCAGTACAGGGGGAAGGCGACCAGCGGCAGGCAGACCGCGAGGGCCACTCCCAGCCCCTTGGCCAGCGGCCGCCACGCCGCCCGCGCGACGTCGCGGCGCGCGAGCGCGTACGACAGGGCGAAGAGCAGCATGCCGACGGCGGCGAGCAGCAGCGGCTCCTCGCCGAGGAAGATCTGGTACGTCGTGAAGAGTCCGAGCAGCACCCCGTCGCGCACCACCGCGCGGCCCTCGCACAGCCGCAGGGCCCGGTCGACGAGGACCGGCATCATGAAGAGCAGCAGGAAGTTGGGGTGGGCGTTGCCGTGGGAGATCATCGGCGGTGCGAAGGCCGCCAGCCCGGCGCCGGTCGCGGCCGCCCACCTGTTGCGCACCACCCTCCTGGCGAGGAGCCAGTACCAGGAGCAGGCCGTCGCGGCCAGGCCCAGGGTCAGCACCAGTGCCCAGGTCACGGTCGGCCCGAAGGCGAGCGTGACGGGCGTGAGGGGGACGGACAGGCCCAGCATGACGGTGTTGGCCATGAGGTTCACGCCGTCGGGATGGTTCTGGACGGTGGTGAAGAGCGGGTTGCGAAGGTGGGTGACGTTGTCGGCGGTGACGGCGAAGAACCACTCCCACTGGTTCTGGTCCTGGCCCGCGTCGGCCAGGTACGCCCGGTCCAGATCGGCCCACAGCCCCCGGTAGAGGAGCACGGAGGCGAGCAGGAACAGCCCGGCGACGGCCAGGTCGGTCCGGCGCACGGCGCGCGCCCGGAGCCGCACCAGTTCCCCCAGCACGCGCGCGTAGTCCAGGGGCGCCACCTTGGAGCCCTCCTGGTGGGCCCAGCGCACCGGCACCTCCGTCACCGGCCAGCCGGCCTGGCGGAAGAAGCGCAGGATCTCGACGTCGATCCCCCACCCGTCCAGCCGGGAGTCGGCGAACGCCGCCCGCGCCTTGTCGCCGTCGAAGAGCTTGAAGCCGCACTGGGTGTCGCGCACCCCGGGGACGGCGACGGCCCGTATGAGGCGGTTGCCGAGGCGGCCGAGCCACTCGCGCAGCCGCCGCTGGTGGATCTCGATGCGGGACTCGGGGTGCGCGCGGGAGCCGATCGCGGCCGCCGTGCCTTCGGCGGTGAGCTCCTTGTCGAGCCGGTCGAGCTCCTCGATGGGCGTGGCCAGATCGGCGTCGGTGACCAGGACGCGGCGGCCGTAGGAGGCGAGGACGCCGCGCCGCAGGGCGTGGCCCTTGCCGCGGTTGGCCGGGCCCCCGGTGATGACGTGGACGCGCGGCTCGTCGGCGGCGAACTCCCGCGCCACCCGCGCGGTGGCGTCCGTGGAGCCGTCGTCGACGACGATGACCTCCCACTCGCCCCAGCGGCCGGGGTCGGCGGACAGGTGGGCACGGATGGCGTCGAGGGTGGGGCGCAACCGCGCTTCCTCGTTGTACGCCGGGACGACAACGCTGAGGTCGGTCACCGCTGACGACCGTCCAGCCGGTGCGCGGGGCCGGTCCCGTCCAGGTGGTCGGCCCAGGCCAGCGCGTGCGCGTTGTGCGCGTCGATGGCCTTGGTCACGGCGGCCGGGTCCCCCGACGTGACCGCGTCGACCAGGTCTTCGTGGCCGCTCCACAGCCAGGTGGCGGCCCGGTCGTCGGCGCGCAGGTGGGGGACGGCGAAGACCCATGCCTGGACGCGCAGCCGGTGCAGGAATTCGGCGACGTAGCGGTTGGCCACGAAGCCGCTGAGCTCGCGCCAGAACCGCAGGTCGTAGCCGATGAGGACGTCCAGGTCGCCGGCGCGTGCCGCGCGGGATGCCTCCTCGGCCCGGCGCCGCACCGACACCAGCGGCGCGCCCTGGACGGCCTTCACGTGGTCGGCCGGCCGCTGGAAGACGCCGTCCACGATGAGGGCGCGGGCCTCGACCATGCCCCGGTAGTCGTCCACCGAGAACCGGTGGACGCGGAAGCCCTTGTGCTGGTCGGAGTCGAGGAGGCCCTGGGCGGCCAGGTCGACGAGCGCTTCCCGCACGGGTGTCGCCGACACCCCGTACTGCTCGGCGATCTGCTTGACGGTGAACTCCTGGCCGGGTTGCAGACGCCCCGCGAGCACCTCGTCACGCAGCGCGTCCGCGATCTGCTGGCGCAGAGTGCTGCGGGTCACAGCTCCGCTCGCGGGCATGGCTTCTGGCCCCCTCCGTCCGGTTCCGGACACCTTAAGCCAGTCGGAGGGGGCGCACGGAGGTGGTCACACGGTGTGCTCGTCGGCCACGGCGAGCGCCGCGTCGAGGGCGGCGAGGCCCTCCTTGGCCTCGGCCTCGGTGATGTTGCAGGCGGGGACGGCGTGGGTGCGGTTCATGTTGACGAAGGGCCACAGGCCGTTCTTCCTGGCCGCGGCGGCGAAGGCGGCCATGGGCGCGTTGGCCTCGCCCGTCGCGTTGTACGGGACGAGCGGCTCGCGCGTCTCCTTGCTGCGGACCAGGTCGAGGGCCCAGAAGACGCCGAGGCCGCGGACCTCGCCGACGCAGGGGTGGCGCTCGGCGAGCTCGCGCAGACCGGGCCCGAGGACCGTCTCGCCGATGCGGGCGGCGTGCTCGACGACCTTCTCCTCGGCCATGACCTGGATGGTGGCGACGGCGGCGGCGCAGGCGAGGGGGTGGCCCGAGTACGTCAGGCCGCCCGGGTAGGGCCGCTTGTCGAAGGTCGCGGCGATCTCGGCGGAGATCGCGACGCCGCCGAGCGGCACGTAGCCGGAGTTGACGCCCTTGGCGAAGGTGAGCAGGTCGGGTACGACGCCGAAGTGCTCGGCGGCGAACCAGGCGCCGGTGCGGCCGAAGCCGGTCATGACCTCGTCGAGCACGAGGACGATCCCGTACCGGTCGCAGATCTCGCGGACCCCGGTGAGGTAGCCGGGCGGCGGCGTCATGATGCCGGCGGTGCCGGGGACGGTCTCCAGGATGATCGCGGCGATCGTCTGCGGCCCCTCGAAGGCGATCGTGTCCTCCAGGTGCTGCAGTGCCCGCTCGCACTCCTGCGCCTCGGTCCCGGCGTAGAACGGCGAGCGGTAGAGGAAGGGCGCCCAGAAGTGCACGACGCCGGCGGAGGCGGTGTCGGAGGCCCAGCGGCGCGGGTCACCGGTGAGGTTGATCGCCGTGGAGGTGGCGCCGTGGTACGAGCGGTAGGCGCTCAGGATCTTGGGGCGGCCCGTGTGCAGCCGGGCCATACGGGCGGCGTTCTCGACGGCCTCGGCGCCGCCGTTGGTGAAGAAGATCTTGTCGAGGTCCCCGGGGGTGCGCTCGGCGATGAGGCGTGCGGCCTCGGAGCGCACGTCGACGGCGAAGGCGGGCGCGAAGGTGGCGAGCCGCCCGGCCTGCTCCTGGATCGCGGCGACGACCTTGGGGTGCTGGTAGCCGATGTTGGTGTAGACGAGGCCGCTGGTGAAGTCGAGGTAGCGGTTCCCGTCGTAGTCCCAGAAGTACGCCCCCTCGGCGCCGGCGACGGCGAGCGGGTCGATCAGGCCCTGGGCGGACCAGGAGTGGAACACGTGCGCGCGGTCGGCGGCCTTGACGGCGGCACCGGCCCGGGGGTCGGGGGAGGGGACGCGATCGGCTTGAGGGGTCATGCGGGTCAGGGTAGGGACGGGCTGGTGGGCGGCGGTATGGCCATCTTGTATGGCGGAAGGCGCGGGGGTCGGCAGGGTGTCGGGGGCCGGCCGGCCGGGCGCCCCACGCATTGACAGTATCCTGTCGATGTGACAGTATTCTGTCATTGCTGGAACGATGGAACCGAACGACGGAACACGGCATCAGCCGCAGGCTCAGGAGGCCACGATGGCCGGCACCACCGCACCGAAGACCGTTCACCTCGCCGTCTACGACACCTACGCCGACTGGGAGACCGGCCACGCCACCGCCTGGCTGGCCCGCGGCGGGTACGAGATCCGCACGGTGGGACCGACCACCGAACCGGTCACCACCACCGGCGGCCTGCGCATCACCCCGGACCTCGCCCTGGCGGACCTGCGCCCCGAGGACAGCGCCCTGCTCATCCTGACCGGCGCGGACCTGTGGGACACCAGCGACGACCTGGCACCCTTCGCCGCGGCGGCGCGCACCTTCCTGGACGCGGGTGTGCCCGTCGCCGCGATCTGCGGCGCCACCGCCGGGCTGGCCCGGGAAGGCGTGCTCGACGACCGCGCCCACACCAGCGCCGTCCCCTTCTACCTCTCGGTCACCGGCTACCGGGGCGGCGAGCACTACGTGGAGGCGGACGCCGTCACCGACGGCGACCTCATCACGGCCGGCCCCACCGAGCCGGTCGCCTTCGCCCGCGAGGTCCTGGCCCGGCTCGGCGTGTTCGAGGGCGCCAAGCTGGACGCCTGGTACCGGCTGTTCCACGAGTCGGACCCCGCCGCCTACGAGGAGCTGAACGGGTGAGCGAGCCGAGCGGCCCCGACCGCGCGCGGCAGGACCTGCTCACCGGCACCGCGCTCGCCGTCTTCCGGCTCAACGGCCAGTTGCTCGCCGTCTCGGAGAAGCTGGCCCGCCCGGCGGGACTCACCGCGGCGTGGTGGCAGGTGCTCGGCGCCGTCCTGCGCGAACCGCTGCCCGTCTCGGGGATCGCCCGCGCCATGGGCATCACCCGCCAGAGCGTCCAGCGGATCGCCGACCTGCTGGTCCGGGAGGGCCTCGCCGCGTACGTCCCCAACCCCGCGCACCGGCGGGCGAAGCTCCTCACACCCACCCGGGCGGGCCGGGAGGCCGTCGCCCGAATAGACCCGGGGCACGCGGAGCTCGCGGCCCGGCTCGCCGCCGAGCTGGGCGAGGAGGCGTTCGCGGAGACCGCGCGGGCGCTGGAGCGCCTGTCGCAGGCCCTCGACGCCATCACGGACGACGCCGACCCACCGGGGTAGGGTGGGGACTTCGACATCGGCACGACCCAGGAGGTGAGACCCATCAACGCCACGTCAGGCCGGGTGCTCACCTCTCACGGCTCGTAGGGACACAGGACCCCTCGGGAGCACCCGCAGCTCCCGAAAGGCTTTCCATGGCTTCGCATTCCGCGTCCCGTCCCGCAGGTCCCGCACACCCCTCCGCTGTCTCAGCCGCTTCCTCCGCCCCCGCCGCCGCTTCCTCCGTCAGCGCTTCCGTCGTCGCCCGGCTCCGCGCCGCGGGCTGTGTCTTCGCCGAGGAGGAGGCGGAGTTGCTGCTGTCCGCGGCCCGGTCCGCCGGGGAGCTCGACGCGATGATCGGGCAGCGGGCCGCCGGCCGCCCGCTCGAACACGTCGTCGGCTGGGCCGAGTTCCGCGGGCTGCGGATCGCCGTCGACGACGGTGTCTTCGTACCGCGCCGCCGCACCGAGTTCCTCGTCGAACGGGCCGAGGAGCTCGCGCGGCCCGGCGCCGTCGTCGTCGACCTGTGCTGCGGGTCCGGCGCACTCGGCGCCGCGCTCGTCGCGGCAGTGGACGGCGCCGAACTGCACGCCGCCGACATCGACCCCGCCGCGGTGCGGTGCGCCCGCCGCAACATCGCCGCGGCCGGGGGCCGGGTCCACGAGGGCGACCTGTACGCGCCACTGCCGCGGGACCTGCGCGGCCGGGTCGACGTGCTGCTCGCCAACGTGCCGTACGTCCCCACCGGGGAGGTGGAACTGCTGCCCGCCGAGGCGCGGGTGCACGAGGCACGGGTCGCGCTCGACGGAGGCCTGGACGGGCTGGACGTCCTGCGGCGCGTGGCCGCCGAGGCGGCGGCCTGGCTGGCCCCGGGCGGGAGCCTGCTGTTCGAGACCAGCGAGCGCCAGGCCGGCGCGGCCACGCGGATCACCGCGGCCGGCGGCCTCACCCCGCGGGTGGTGCACTGCGAGGACCGCTACGCCACGGTGGTCATCGCGACGCGGCGGCGGGAACCGTGACGGGAGCCGCCGTCACCGGAGCCGCCCACGGGAGCCGGTCGGCGAGGGACGAACCGGGCCGGTACTCGTAGGCGTACCCGTGGCTGTACGCCGTCGCGATCCGCCCCGCGGTCGACCAGCCGCCGTGCACCAGCACGAAGTCCCCGTCCCGGACCTGTACGTGGAGCGAGAGGCGGAGCCGCTCGCACCCGGCGGGCAGGTCCCTCTTGCGCAGCTCCAGCGCGTTGGGCATGGTCCGGTGGTGCTCGGCCGCCGAGATCCGGGCACGGCTGACCGGCCCCCGCAGCGGCGGGCCGCACACGCCGCCCGCCCGGTCCACCGGCTGCGCCTGCACCCAGGTGGACACCTCGCTGTACTGGTGGGACCCGATGGGGCAGGCCCGGTAGGGCGTCTGCCGCTTGCACGTGGACAGTTGGGCGTCCTGCCGCACCGCCACGGCCGGCCGGGTCGCCGACACGGGCTCGTACGTCCGGTCCAGGGCGACCGCCGTCGCGCCGGGGGAGACCACGTCCCACGCCTGCTGCACGGGGTCCAGCGTGGCGGGCAGCCCCCAGTGCGCGACGCCTCCGTGCTCGCCCTCCGCGTGCAGCACCACCCGCCCGGTCAGGGAGGTGACCCGTACGTCCGTGCCCACCGGGGCGTTGCTGGAGTAGAAGTCGACGGCCACCGTGCACGTGTAGACCCGCACGCCCGAGGTGTGCGGCGCCTCGAACACCCAGCGGACGGCCGGCTCCACCGTCTCGTTGAGCACAGGCACGACGTTGTTGCCGTAGTGCGCGCCGTTGGGCTTCCCCTCGGCGGAGCAGAACAGCCCGGTCGTCGTGCCGAGGTAGTCCCGCCCCGTCAGCGGTTCGACGGTCCGCATCGCGAACCGGTCCGCGTGCAGGACGTACCGCTGTCCGGGCGCGGCGGCGAGCCGTACGCTCGCCCCGGGCACGTCCCGGTACCCGCCCGGTTCCAGTACGTCGGTGAACACGGTCACGGTCGAGTCGGCGGCCCGCGCCGACCCGGGCGCGTGGAGCCCGCCCGCCAGCGCGATCAGTCCGGCCCCCAGGGCCCACAGCGTCATCCGGATCACGCCGGGCGCAACGCGCGCGCGGGCCGGGGGTCACCGTCCGATAGGCCTCTTGGCCTACGTACCGATCACCGGAGGGTGTCGGCCGGCACCGAGTAGGGTGGTCGGTGGAATCACCCGAAAGGGGGCGACATGTCCGCGATCAGGCAGAGCATCGAGATCTCCCGTCGTCCCGAGGACGTCTTCTCCTATCTCACCGACGCCTCGCACCTGCCCGAATGGCAGGAGAGCGCGGTCGCGGCCCGGCCGGTCGGCGACGCGCCCATGGCCGTCGGCTCACGGGTCAGGGTGATCCGGCGGATCGGCCGCCGGCAGTTCCCGATGACCCTGGAGGTGAGGGAGTTCGACCCTCCGAGGAGCTGGAGCATGGACGGTGTCGACGGACCCGTCCGGGGCCATGTGCGGGGCACGGTCGAGCCGGTCGGCGACGGCGAGCGGTCGCGCGTGACGCTGGACCTCGACTTCGAGTCGCACGGGATCGGCAAGGTCCTCCTTCCGCTGGTCGTCCGCCCGCACGCCAAGAAGGAGCTGCCGAAGAACGAGCGGCATCTGAAGGAGCTGCTGGAGGCAGGTTCCTGAACCGCTCCCGAGCCGCCCGGGGAGGGGCACCGGTCAGTCGGGGCCCGACCAGTCGAAGGTGATGTGCTTGCTGGACTGCCCCTCCCTGCCCCACCGGAACCCGTACGCGTCGGCGCGGTCCACCACCGACCGGCCCCAGGTGGCCACCTGACCCGGCCCGGTCTCGCACCCGGGCAGGTTGGTGGTCTGCACGCGCGCGCCCTCGGGGGTGGTCGGGCCGGTGAGCGCCTCGGCGCGGGCTTCGACCCGGCCGGGGACGGAGGCGCTCCAGGAGCCGAGGTCGTCGTCGATCCGGAACTCGATGGGCGCGTATTCCATGCCCCGCATCTCCATGCCGGCGACCTCGACGAAGGCGGCGGGCCAGCTGCCCGCCCGGCCACCGAAGATCATCTCGAGGGCGTCGCGCTGCCCGGTGTCGGCCCGTTCGTCGATGAAGACGGCGCCGTACGCGTCGGAGTGCTTTCCCCAGACGTTGCCGACGAAGGCCCCGAGCATCAGGACGTTGAGCCCGTCCAGGACGACGTCTCCGTACCGGCCCTCCCGGATGTGCCAGACCAGGACCCCGTCGCAGTCGCCGAAGGTGGGTGGCTGGGCGAACGAGCACGGACACGGAACGTTGCACTTGCAGGTGTCGAACCAGTCGCCGGCGACGCGCCAGCGGGGAACGGTCGCAGCTGCCGAATCGGTGTCGGTCATGTCGGGGCCTCCCTGGTCTTCCACGCGCCGGCCCTCTTCCTCCAGCGTGCACCCGCCGGGGTGCCCGGGGCCAGTTCCCCGGGGGAGGGGCGCGGGGTGCGGGCCCTGCGGGCGCGTGCTGTCCTGGAAGTGACCCTGTCCTTGGCGGCCTGACCGCGGAGGGGCACTGTGAACCACTCCGGAACCACCGAGCCCACGCGGCACCGCGCGTATCACCGCCGGATGGGCACCGAGCCTCCGCTGCGCCAGGGCAATCTGCTCCCGGCCCGGGCGCTGGTGACCGCCTGGGGCCTGCTCGTCCTGCTCGCCGTCCTGGCCTGGGTGCTCACGGTCGGGCAGGCCCGCGACATGGGGGTCGAGCCGGGGACCATGGGGATGGCGATCCCCCTGTTCCTGCTGCTGTGGCTGACGATGATGGCGGCCATGATGCTGCCGTCGGTCGCTCCGGTGGCGATCACCTGGGCGCGGGGCATCGCCCGCCGGTCGACGGGCGTCGTACGGGCGGGGCGGACGGCCGCCTTCGTCGGGGGCTACCTGGTGGTGTGGACGGCCTTCGGGCTGCTCGCGTACGGCGCGCTCGCCGCGACCGGCGACCTCGTGCACGACCACCCCGGCGCCGGGCGGTGGATCGGCTGCGCCGCGTTCGCGCTGGCGGGGCTCCAGCAGCTCGGACCGCTGAAGAACGTGTGCCTGCGGCACTGCCGCAGCCCGATGGCCCAGCTCATGCGGTACGCCCAGTTCCGGCACGCGGCCCGGGACTTCCGGGTGGGGGCGCACCACGGGCTGTACTGCGTCGGCTGCTGCTGGGGCCTGATGGTGGTGCTGATCCCGCTGGGCGTGATGAACATCGCGGCGATGGCGGGGATCGCAGCGGTGATCTTCGTCGAGAAGCTGTGGCGGCTGGGGCCGGTGTTCTCGACGGTGGTCGGGCTGGTGTTCCTGGTGTTCGCGGGGCTCGCGCCGTTCCAGGACTGGCTGCTGCCGGGGCTGCAGCCGGCCGGCGAACCGATGCACATGGACATGCGCTGACGCCGGGCCGGGCGCGCCCCGGCCGGAGGAAGCGAACAGGGCCGGCCACCCGCCGGTGGCCGGCCCCCTGCGTGCCGCATGGCGGCCCGCCCCGGAGGGAGGGGCGGTTCAGCAGCTCAGGTTCGCGCCCGTCGGGACGCCCAGGATCTGCGTGAAGCGCTGGTAGTTGTTGATGCGGCTCTGCACCTGGGCCGGGTTCTTGCCGTCGCACTCCAGGGCGCCGTTGATCGAGCGGATCGTCTGGCCGAAGCCCGCGCCGGTCACCATCGCGTGGTGCCCTGTCATCGTGCCGGGGCCGTTCTGGGTGTTCCAGTACCAGAGGCCGGTCTTCCAGGCGACGGCCGGCTCGCGCTCGACGCGGTGGGGGTTGTTGAGCAGGTCGATGCCGAGGGCGTCGCCCGCCGCCTTGTAATTGAAGTTCCAGCTCAGCTGGATCGGGCCGCGTCCGTAGTACGCGGCGGTGCCGGCCGGGCAGCCGTAGGGCTGGCTGCGGTCGCAGTAGTGGGGGTAGTTGGCCGTGTTCTGCTCCACGATGTGGACCAGGCCGCCCGTCTCGTGGCTGACGTTGGCGAGGAAGGCGGCGGCCTCCTGCTTCTTCACCGTGTCGCTGCCGGTGTTGGCGAAGCCGGGGTAGGCGCTCAGTGCGGCGGTCAGGCCGCTGTACGTGTAGAACGAGTTCCGGTTCGGGAACATCTGGTTGAACTGGGCCTCGCTCACGACGAATCCGGAGGGCGAGGGTTCGGGCTCACCGGAGCCGCCGCCGCACGCGCCCTGGTCGGACCAGACGTCGGAGCTGCCGGGGCGCTCGTTCTGGGTCCACCACTTCGCCAGCCAGTTGCGGCCGTTGTACGAGGCGGTCTTGCCGCCCGTGTAGACGGTGGAGGAGCTCCAGGGCGCCGCGCACTCGGCGGCCGAGGCGGTGGCTGCGGGCAGGAGGAACACGGCCAGTCCGAAGGCCGTGGCGAAAGCGGCGAGCAGGGTCGACAGACGTCGCAGCATGGAGAACAACCCTTTCGTGGGGTGGGTCGCTCCATACCGAAGCGTGAATGGTCTGTACCTGTCAAGGTCTAGACCAGCCATCGTTGCATTCGCCTGGCGGCGCCGCTCTGGCATGCTCTCCGGGTGGAACCTGTGGAGCCCGTCACGGCGTTGGAACCCCTGAGCGCGGACGACCCCGCGCAGATCGGCCCGTTCCGCCTGCTCGGCAGGCTCGGGTCCGGCGGCATGGGGCGCGTCTATCTCGCGCGGTCGGCCGGCGGCCGGACCGTCGCGGTGAAGGTCGTGCATCCCGAACTCGCCGCGCAGGACGAGTTCCGCAGGCGCTTCGCGCGCGAGGTCGCCGCGCTGGAGCGGGTCGGCGGACTCGGCACCGCACCCGTGCTCGGCGCGGACACCGGGGCCGAGGCCCCCTGGGTGGCCATCGGGTACGTCGCCGGGCCTTCCCTGCGGACGGTGGTCGCCAAGGAGTACGGGCCGCTGCCGGCGGCATCCGTGCGGTCGCTGGCCGCCGGGCTGGCCCGCGCGCTGGAGCACATCCACGCCGCGGGGCTGGTCCACCGGGACCTGAAGCCCGCCAACGTCCTGCTCACCGTGGACGGGCCGCGCGTCATCGACTTCGGCATCGCGCGCGCCGTCGACACCGTCACCGACGGCGGACTGACCAGCACCGGCGCGGTCGTCGGCTCACCGGGCTTCATGTCGCCCGAGCAGGTGCGCGGCGAGCGGGTCACCGCCGCCTCCGACATCTTCTGCCTCGGCTCGGTCCTGGCGTACGCGGCGACCGGCCGCGCCCCCTTCGGTACGGCCGACAGCGGCGTCCACGCCATGATGTTCCGCATCGCCCACGACGAGCCCGACCTCTCCGGGCTGCCCGCGGAGCTGGACGAGCTCGTCCGCGCCTGCCTGGCCAAGGACCCGGCCGACCGGCCGGCCGCCGCGTGGCTGGCCGCGCACGTCGAGCCCGCCGAACCCTGGCTGCCCGCGGGGCTGCTGGCCCGGCTCGGCCGTCACGCGGCGCGGCTGCTGGACGAGGACGGCGACCCGACGCCCCTGCCGCAGGAGCCCCCGCGGCCCGCCCGGAGCCGGCGCCGGCTGGTCGCCGGACTCGGGGCCGCCGCCGCGCTGACGGGCGCCGCCGTCGCCGGGGCCCTCATCCTGTGGCCCGGCGAGCGGCCCACCACCCCGGCCGGCTCAGCCACCGGCTCCACCGGCCGTGAGGCGCCCGGCACCGTCCCCGCCGGCTTCCGGGGCGCCTGGGAGGGTGTCGTCAAGGGCACGCAGGACGCCCCGTACGAGACCGCCCGCATCGAGATCACCGACGGGGCGCCCGGCGACAGGGCGGCCACCTGGGTCCAGGTGACCGGCGAGCGGCTGTGCATGGGGCGGTCCACGCTCGTCTCGGCCGACGAGGACGAGGTCGTCCTCGGCGAGAGCGACGTGACGGCCGGCGTGCCCGCCAAGCGGTGCACCCCCGCCGCGCACCAGACGCTGACCATGACCTCCCCCGACGTCCTCCAGTGGAGGTCGGGCGCGGTCACCGCCGCCTTCCGCAGGGTGCGGGCGGCCACCGAGGTGGTCCCGAAGGCGTTCATCGGGACGTGGAAGCAGGCGCCGCCCCCGGAGGTCACCGGGGACGGCGGCGAGCTGTACAGCTCGGAGATCACCATCAGCCAGGGCCCGGTCGGCGCACCGCTCGTGCACTTCTCGGAGAGCTATCCGAAGACGGACGAGGAGACCGGCGAACCGACCGGGGGCACGCTGAACTGCGCGAGCACGGCCGTCCTCGGCGGCGCCGGCAACCTGCTGATCATCGGCCCGCCGACACCGGACGACGGCTCGGACGCGGGCTGCGAGGAGTACGGCGCGGGCTCGTCGCAGAGCCTGCGCGTCGACCGCTTCGAAGGCAAGGAGCGGCTGCTGGTGTACGGCATGGCCGCGGACGGCGAGCCCGGCGAGTACTTCAGGAAGTTCTGACCGGGCCCGCCGCGGGGCCGCCTACAGGAAGGAGTTGATCTCGATCGTCTCGGTGCGGCCCGGGCCGACACCGATGGCCGAGATCGGCGCGCCGGACATCTCCTCCAGCGCCTTCACGTACGCCTGCGCGTTCTTCGGCAGGTCGGAGAAGGTCTTCGCCTTGCTGATGTCCTCGGACCAGCCGGGCAGGTATTCGTAGACCGGCTTCGCGTGGTGGAAGTCCGTCTGCGAGTACGGCAGCTCCTCGACGCGCCGGCCGTCGATCTCGTACGCGACGCAGACCGGGATCTGCTCCCAGCCGGTGAGCACGTCGAGCTTGGTGAGGAAGAAGTCGGTCAGACCGTTCACCCGGGTCGCGTAGCGCGCGATGACCGCGTCGAACCATCCGCAGCGACGGTCGCGGCCGGTGGTCACGCCCCGCTCGCCGCCGATGCGGCGCAGCGCCTCGCCGTCCTCGTCGAACAGCTCCGTCGGGAACGGGCCGGCGCCGACGCGGGTGGTGTACGCCTTGAGGATGCCGATGACGCGGCTGATCTTCGTCGGTCCGACACCGGCACCGGTGCAGGCGCCGCCCGCAGTCGGGTTGCTGGACGTGACGAAGGGGTACGTGCCGTGGTCGACGTCGAGGAGCGTGCCCTGGCCGCCTTCGAAGAGGACGACCTTGCCCTCGTCGATGGCGTCGTTCAGGATCAGCGTGGTGTCGGCGACGTACGGCTTGATCTGCTCCGCGTAGCCGAGCATCTCCTCGACGATCTTGTCCGTCTCGATCGCGCGGCGGTTGAAGACCTTGGCCAGGAGCTGGTTCTTGTTCTCCAGCGCCGCCTCGACCTTCTGGGTGAGGATCGACTCGTCGTACAGGTCCTGGACCCGGATGCCGACGCGGTTGATCTTGTCGGCGTACGTGGGGCCGATGCCGCGGCCGGTGGTGCCGATCTTGCGCTTGCCGAGGAACCGTTCCGTCACCTTGTCGAGGGTGACGTTGTACGGGGTGATCAGGTGCGCGTTACCGCTGATCAGGAGCTTGGAGGTGTCGACACCGCGCTCGTTCAGCCCGCTCAGCTCGGAGAGCAGGACCGCCGGGTCGACGACGACGCCGTTTCCGATGACCGGGGTGCAACCCGGGGAGAGGATTCCGGACGGCAGCAGATGCAGCGCGTACTTCTGGTCGCCGACGACGACCGTGTGGCCGGCGTTGTTGCCGCCCTGGTAGCGCACCACATAGTCCACCGATCCACCGAGCAGGTCGGTGGCCTTTCCCTTGCCCTCGTCACCCCACTGAGCACCGAGCAGCACAAGTGCGGGCACAGGCGTACACCCCTTCCGGGCGGGGCATGCCCAAGGTCAGGGGCGTGAACGCCGCCTGTCTGGTGTGCCCCGGAATAGACGAAGCCCCTGGCGCAATAGCGCAAGGGGCTCTTGCACAAAGAGACTACCCGAGGAAGGACCGAGGTGTCGGCTCACGACCAGCTCCTGGTGGTCATCGACCCGGTCGCCCGCCGAAGTGACGGCGAGTCCGTGCGGATCGCGAAAGATGTGCTGTGTGCGGGTGCAGATGCGAAAATCTGCCTTCCGGACGGGCCGGAGGAGTTCGCCCGGGTGCTGGCCCGGCGCGGATCGCGCCGCCCGGTGGTGATCGGGGACGACCGGGCGCTGCTGCGGGCCGTGGCCCATTTGCACCGGTTCCGGGAGCTGGCCGACGGCGCCCTGTCCGTGGTGCCGGTCGGGCCGCGCGGCTCGGTGGCGCTGGCCGGGTCGCTGGGCGTGCCGCTGAGCTCGGTGGCCGCCGCGCGGGCGGTGCTGGACGGGGTGACGCGGCGGCTGGACCTGCTGGTCGACGACAGTGACGGGGTGGTCGTGGGGGGCCTGCGGATCCCCGCGGCGGCCGCCGTGCCGGCGGCGGTCCCCACCGTGTGGGACACCTGCCGCTCGCTGGTGCGCACGCTGGTGCGCCCTGCCCCGCCCGCACCGGCGATACGCACCCACCGGCTGCGCGTCGAGGCGGACGGGAGGCTGCTGAGCGACCTGGACGAGCCGGTGGAGGACGTGACGGTGAGCTCGCGCGGCGGGATCGCGGAGGTGATCGTCCGCCCCGCGGGGCCGCTGCAGCCGGTACGGGCGAGGGCGACGGCGGTGACCGTCTCGGGCGCGTCGTACCACTACCGCGCGGACACCCGCGTGAGCGGCCCGGTGCACCACCGGACGTGGACGGTCCGCGCGGAGGCGTGGTCCCTCACGGTCCCGGTCCCGGTCCAGCGCTCGGCCCCGCCGGCCTGAGCCCCCCGGGCGCGGCGCCGCGGGGCGGCGTCGGGCCCGGGGCCGGGACGTCCTGCCCTGACGGTCAGACCTCGACCGGCAGCCCCTGCACCCCCCGCATCACGAACCCCGGCTTGCGCTCCGGCTCCGCGAGGGGACGGAGCGACGGGGCCCGCCGGAGCAGCGCCTCCAGCGACGCCGCCAGCTCGATGCGGGCCAGCGGGGCGCCGATGCAGTAGTGGATACCTGCGCCGAAGGAGATGTGCGGGTTGTCCCCCCGGGACAGGTCCAGCGCGTCGGGGCGGTCGAAGACGGCCTCGTCACGGTTGGCCGACCCGAAGAGCAGGGCGACCTCCGCACCGCGCGGGACGGTCGTGCCGCCGATCTCGATGTCGTCCAGCACCCAGCGCTCGAAGAGCTGGAGCGGGGTGTCGTGACGGAGCAGCTCGTCCACAGCTGTGGACAACTCCACGCGGCCCTCGCGCAGGGCCGCGAGCTGCCCGGGGTGCCGGAACAGCGCCCACCAGCCGTTGACCGTGGCATTCACCGTCGCCTCGTGGCCCGCGTTCAGCAGCAGGACGCAGGTGGAGACCATCTCCTGCTCGGTGAGCCGCTCCCCGTCCTCGTGGGCCGCGATCAGGGCGCTGATCAGGTCCTCGCCCGGGGACGTCCGCCGCTCGGCGATCAGCTCGCGCAGGTACGCGGAGAACTCCAGCGACGCCCGGACCGCGCGGGCGGCCGTCTCCTCGTCCGGGTTCAGCTCGTACATCCCGCAGATGTCCGCCGACCACGGCCGCAGCGGCGCCCGGTCCCCCTCCGGGACACCGAGCATCTCCGCGATGACCGCCACCGGCAGCGGCTCGGCGACGGCGGTCAGCAGATCGCCCCCGCCCTCGGCGACCAGGGAGTCGACGAGCCCGGCGGCCAGCCGGTGGACGTAGGGCTTCAGCCGCTCGACCGTCCGCGGGGTGAACGCCTTGGACACCAGGCGCCGGATCCGCGTGTGGTCCGGCGGCTCCAGATCCAGCATGCCGTGGTCGTTGAGGGTGTGGAACGGCTCATGCGCGGCGGGCGGCGCCGTCCGGCCGAAGTCCGCGTCCGTGAAGCGGTGCCGGTACGTCCGCCCCAGCCGCCGGTCCCGCAGCAACGCGGACACATCGGCGTGGTGCGGCACCAGCCACTGCCGCGTCGGCTCGAACCAGTGCACCCGGCCCCGCTCCCGCAGTGCGGCGTAGGCGGGGTGCGGATCGGCGACGAAGGCGGGCGACCACGGGTCGAAGTCCATGGACGGACGCTAGCCGCCGCACCCGCCCGGCGTCACCGGCCCGTGCGCCGTCCCCCGCTGGCCCGCCGTCACCCCCGGCGTCACCGGCCCGGGCGCTGTCCCCGCTGCCCCGCCGTCACCCGCCCGGCGTCATCGCACCCGACCCGCCGGCCCCCGCTACCCGGGCGTCACCAGCCGCGCCTCGTACGCGAACACCGCCGCCTGCGTCCGGTCCCGCAGCCCCAGCTTCACCAGGATGCGGCTCACATGGGTCTTGATGGTCGACTCGGCGACCACCAGGTGCGTGGCGATCTCCGAGTTCGACAGGCCCTGGGCGATCAGCACCAGCACCTCCGTCTCGCGTTCCGTCAACTCGCCCACCTGCGACAGCGCCGGGGGGCGCGGCGCCTCGGCGGCCTTCGCGAACTCGGTGATCAGGCGCTTGGTCACGGTCGGGGCCAGCAGCGCCTCGCCCGCCGCGACGACCCGCACGCCCTCCGCGAGCTGCCGCGCCGACGCGTCCTTCAGCAGAAAGCCGGACGCCCCCGCGCGCAGCGCCTGGTACACGTACTCGTCCAGGTCGAACGTCGTCAGCACCAGCACCTTGGCGTCGCCGTCCGCGGCGACGATCTCCCGGGTGGCGTCGATGCCGTTCATCTCCGGCATGCGGATGTCCATCAGCACGACGTCCGGCCGCAGGGCGGCGACCTGGGCGACGGCCTCACGGCCGTTGACGGCCTCGCCGACGACCTCGATGTCCGGCATCGCGTTGAGCAGGACCGAGAAGCCCTCGCGCACCATCATCTGGTCGTCCACGATCAGTACCCGGATGGTCACGACTCCCCCTGGCCCGCGTGCGGCACTGGCAGGAACACGGCCACCTCGTAGCCGCCGTCCGCCGTCGCCTCCGCCGTCATCCCGCCGTCCAGCATCGCCACCCGCTCGCGCATGCCCGTGATCCCGTGCCCGGCCCCCGGGGAGGGTTTGACCAGACCCTTGGCGGGCCCGTTCACGATCCGCAGGCCGAGGCCGCCGAGCACGTACGACACCTCCACCTTCGCCGACGCCCCGGGCGCGTGCCGCAGCACGTTGCTCAGCGCCTCCTGGATGATCCGGTACGCGGACAGCTCCACACCCTGCGGCAGCTCGCGCACCGCTCCCGTCACCGTGGCCTCGACGGCCAGGCCCGCGTCGCGGACGTTGGCGACGAGCCCGTCGAGGTCGGCGAGCGTCGGCTGCGGCGCGTCCGGCGCCTCGTAGTCCTCGGCCCGTACGACGCCGAGGATGCGGCGCAGCTCGGTCAGCGCGGCCACCGCGTTCTCGCGGATCGTGGCGAAGGCCTGCTCCAGCTCGGGCGGCGGGTTCTCCACGCGGTACGGGGCGGCCTCGGCCTGGATGGCGACGACCGACATGTGGTGGGCGACCACGTCGTGCAGCTCGCGGGCGATGGTGGTGCGCTCCTCCAGCAGCGTGCGCTTGGACCGCTCTCGCTCGGTGACGGTCAGCTGCGCCGTGACCTCCTCCTCCGCCTGCCGCCGCGTGTGGAAGACGGTCACGCACAGCAGCGCGATCGCGGAGACGACGAGCAGCGGGCCGGTATGGGCGCCGACGCCCCGGCTGAGGACCGTCTCGCAGAAGAAGCCGAACGCACCGGTCAGCACCCACATCCAGGCGGCGGTGCGCGGGCGGGTCCGGGCCGCGACCACCGTCATCACGGTGAGCTGCCCGGTGAAGGTGGTCGGCGCCCAGGGCCAGCCGTCCCAGTAGCCGGACATGATGCTCACGAACGGGGCCGTCGCCAGCGACAGCCAGAAGGCGGCGACGGGCCGGGCCAGGGTCAGCAGGATGGCGACGGCCGGGATGAGCCCGGTGACCGGCTTGCCCTCGGTGTACCCCAGGGACAGGACGATGAAGGCCGCCCCGGCCACGAGGGCATGCGGGAACCAGGCCAGGTACCCGCGTATGAACCGCGGTGTCCGCCTGGTCACCGGCCCGTCGGTCCGCATGGGGAGCAGCGGCCGGTAGGCGAGGGCGTCGTCGAGCAGTTCGCGGCGCATGCCCATGAACATGCCGTGCGCCATGCGGTACTCGGGGCTGCGGGTCTTGGTGTCGGTCACGTCGGCAACAGTAGGCAGGCGCGGGGACGCGGTCGTCACCTTGGATGCGGATCCTTCCGCGTCCCCCTGGAGTACTACGCCGCTGATCAGGCGCGGAACGCCTCGGCGTGCTCCCGCGCCCACTGCCGGAAGCTGCGGGCCGGGCGACCGGTGACCTTCTCCACGGTGTCGAGGACGGTACGGCCCTCCACGGGCGTGTTCCCGTAGACCTCCAGGAGGAAGTCGATGACGTCCTGCGGCCGGCCCTCCGCCCGCCACTGCTCGACGGCTTCCGCCTCGGACAGCTCCACCACCCGTACCGCGCGCCCCCGGGCCGCCGCGATGGCGTCGGCCTTGTCGTGCAGGGTGAGCACCTCGGGGCCGGTGACCAGGTACTCCTGTCCCGCGTGCCCGTCCTCGGTGAGGGCGACGGCCGCGACCGCGCCGATGTCGCCCTCGTGGACCATGGCGCTGAGCCGGCCGGTGAAGGGCTCGCGCACCTCGTCGTGGGCCCGGATGCGCTCGGCCCACTCCAGGGCGTTGCTCATGAACTCCACGGGCATGACCACCGTCCAGGGCAGGCCGCTCGCCCGCACGGCCTCCTCCAGCGGTGTGGGCCCGCCACCGTTGAGCACGGTGACGCGCCGGACGCCGGCCTCGCGGGCCAGCTCCACGATGCGCGGTCCGGTCTCCAGCGGGGCGAAGTACGCGCCGCCGAAGGTGATCAGGTGCAGGCCCGTGACCCCCTCCAGGGCGGGGCCGAGGGTGCCGGGGTCGGTGAGGTCGCCGCGGACGACCTCGACGCCGTCCGGCAGGGCGGCGGTGGCGGGGTCCCTGGTGAGCGCCCGGACGGGCTGTCCGAGACGGAGCAGCTCGGCGACCACCTGGCGGCCGACGGTGCCGGTCGCTCCGGTCACGAGGTTCACACGGTCGGTGGAGTGCATGCGGTTCGTCATGGAGCCGACGCTACGAACCCTTGCGGTCAGGGACTGTCCGCAAGGAGCCGGCTTCACCAGGCGAGCTGGGCGATCTCCTCCGCGACCACCGCGGACGCGTCGGCCGCCGGATCGATCAGCGGGAAGTGCCCCACGCCGTCCAGCAGCGTCAGGCCGACCATCTCCCCGGCCTTCGCCGCCGCGTCCGCGTACGCCTCGGCGACGGCCGGCGGGACGACGGTGTCGTCACGGCCCTGGACGACGGTCGTGGCGATCCCGGTGGGCAGCAGCACCGCCGGGTCGGCCACCGCCGCCCGCGCCTCGAACTCCTCCGGCGGGCCGAGCAGTTGACGCACCGCGCCACCGCACACGTCCAGCTCCACCGCCCGCCCGAAGTGTGCGATGGGCGCGAGGGCGACGACCCCGCGCAGCTCGGGCGCCGCGTCCAGCCGCCACCGGGAGCCGCCCGCACCCGCCGGCAGGACGTGCCGGGCCGCGGCCCACAGCGCCAGGTGCCCGCCCGCCGAGTGCCCGGTGACGACCGTACGGCGCGGATCGGCCTGCGGCAGGTGCGTGCGAGCGAGGCCGGGCAGCGCGTCCAGCGCGGCGGCCACGTCGTCGAACGTCTCCGGCCAGCGTCCGGCGACCGGGCCGGCGGCCGCCCCCGGCCCCCCGGGCGTCCGCGGCGCCGGGATCTCCCCGCCCCGCCGGTACTCGACGTTGGCGACGGCGAAACCCCGTCGCGCCAGCTGGTCCGCGAAGGGCGTGATGTGGCGGCGGTCGTACGGAGCACGCCACGCCCCGCCGTGCAGCACGACCACGAGCGGCACCCGGTCACCCCGGCCGCCGGGCCCGCCCTCACGCGGCGCGTAGAAGTCCACCACCTGGTCCGGATGGTCACCGTACGCGGCGGTGGAGTCCGGGTCGACGGCCGGATGCGACAGGGCCGACGCCTCCTCGGCGGCGTCGCGCTCGGCGCGTGCGGCGGGGTCGGGCATGGTGCTCAGCCTTTCGGTGACGGGGCCGAGTCGGCCCGGACTGCGGGGACCGTACCAGGACCGGCGCCCCCGCAATCCGGGCCCGGCCTCAGCCCAGCACCTCCGCCAGGACGCGCGCCGCGCGCTCGGCGTCCGCGAACCCGACGTACAGCGGTGTGAAGCCGAAGCGCAGCACGTCGGGGCGGCGCAGATCGCCCACGACGCCCCGTGCGACGAGCTCCTTCATCACGGCCGGCGCGTCCGGGCAGCTGAGCGAGACCTGACTGCCGCGCTCCCCGTGCGCCCGGGGCGTCACGGACGTCACCCGGCCCTCGGGCACGTACGCGCCGACGCACTCCAGGAAGAAGTCCGTCAGCGCCAGGCTCTTCGCCCGTACGGCGTCGACCGACACCCCGTCCCACACGTCCAGCGCCGCCTCCAGCGCCAGCATGGAGAGGATGTCGGGCGTGCCGACGCGCCCGCGCAGCGCGCCCTCGGCCGCCGCGTAGCCCGGCGTCATGGCGAAGGGGTCGGCGTGCGAGTTCCAGCCCGGCAGCGGCGAGTCGAAGCGCCGCTGGTGGCGCTCCGCCACGTACAGGTAGGCGGGCGCGCCCGGACCGCCGTTGAGGTACTTGTACGTGCAGCCGACGGCCAGGTCCACGCCGTGCGCGTCCAGGCCCACGGGCAGGGCGCCCGCGCTGTGGCACAGGTCCCACACCGCGAGGGCCCCGGCCGCCCGGACCGCCGCCGTGATGCCGGGCAGGTCGTGCAGCCGGCCGGTGCGGTAGTCGACGTGGTTGACCAGCGCGGCGGCCGTCCGGGGGCCGACCGCGGCCGGCACGTCGCCGGGAGCGACGGCCACCAGGCGGCTGCCGGTCAGCCGGGCGGCCGACTCGGCGATGTACCCGTCCGTCGGGAAGGTCGTCGCGTCGACCACGATCTCGTCGCGGCCCTCGTCCGCCAGCCTGACCGCTCCCACCAGCGCCTTGAAGACGTTGACGCTGGTCGAGTCGCCGACCACCACCTGGCCGGGTGCCGCGCCGACGAGCGGCGCGATCCGGTCGCCGATCCGCTCCGGCGCGGTCCACCAGCCGCTCTCCTCCCAGGAGCGGATGCGCAGCTCGCCCCACTCGCGGGAGATCACATCGGCCATCCGGGCGGGCACGTGGCGGGGCAGCGCGCCGAGCGAATTGCCGTCCAGGTAGACGACACCGTCGTCCAGCGCGAACAGCTCACGCCGCTTCGCCAGTTCGTCCCCGGCGTCCAGCGCCTGCGCCCTGTGCTCCAGATCAGACATGACTGCGCGCCGTCCACAGCTCGGGGAACACGTTCTTGCGGGCCCGCTTCTCCAGCCAGGCCACGCCGGCGGAGCCGCCCGTGCCCGTCTTCGAGCCCATCGCGCGGCGCGTCGCCACCAGGTGGTCGTTGCGCCAGCGCCACACCAGCTCGGCGACGTCCGTCAGGGCCTCGCCGAGCCGCACCAGCTCGGCGTTCTGGTCCTGACCGGCGTACACCTGTGCCCAGATCTCCTCGACCGCCTGCGACGGCTCGTACTTCTGCGACAGGTCCCGCTCCAGGACCTCCGCCGGCACGGGCAGCCCGCGCCGCGCGAGGAGCCGCAGCACCTCGTCGTACAGGCTCGGCTCGTGCAGTGCCTTCTCCAGCTCGGCGTGGACGCGCGGCGCGCCGCGGTGCGGCACCAGCATCGACGCGGACTTGTCACCGAGGAGGAACTCCATGCGCCGGTACATCGCCGACTGGAAGCCCGAACCCTCGCCCAGGGCGCTGCGGTACGAGTTGAACTGCGCCGGGGTCAGCTGCGCGAGCGGTGTCCAGGACGCGTTCAGCGCCTCCAGCTCGCGGACGGAGCGCTTCAGCGCGTCCATCGCGACACGGACGTCGTCCCGGCGCAGCGCGCGGCTCGCGGTCTCCCACTCGTGGACGATGACGGTGAACCACAGCTCCATGACCTGGGTGGTGACCAGGAAGACCATCTCTCCCGGATCGTCCGAGAGGGGGTGCTGGAGGTGGGTGAGGACATCCGCCTGGACGTAGTCCTCGTACGGTGTCGTGCCTGCGAAGTCCAGGTTCGGGGTGTCCGAACCGGCCGCGGAGGCATCGGGGGCAGTAGACATCGCTGTCTCCATCAATGCGTGCTACCGGGTAGCGGTCTGCCCTCGTCCCGGGCGCTCACTCGCGCCGGGAGAGAGCCCCGGTCCCCTCGGAACCGCGCACAGGTGTTCGTCGGGTGCGCGGCCCCAGACGCATCATGACACGACGGGCCCGGTGATGTACCGGCCGTCCTCCGCGTACGGCCAGGCGTTGGACCGGCACCCGTCCAGGCCCTTGATCTGCTGCATCATCACCGGCGCGGGCCGCCCGGGACCGGAACAGCCCAGGTGCTCCCGCAGGCCGATCTCGTGCCCGATCTCGTGGTTGATGATCAGGTGCCGGTACTCGGCGGGGGGACCGCTGAAGGTCGGCGAGCCGAGCGTCCAGCGCTTGAGGTTGACCACGACACCGTCGCGCGTCTCGCAGTTCAGCTCGCCGCCCGTGTCCAGTCCCTCGGCGCGGCACAGCGCGTCGGCGGTGTCGGGGGTGGCGATGCGGATGACGAAGTCGGGGTCCTCCGTCACCAGCTGGAAGGAGCCGCGGCCGTGGGCGGCCCAGCCCCGCGGGTGGGCGAGGATCCGCTGGATCTCGCCGGCCGTCTGCGCGGCGGAGAGGCCGGTGCCGTCCTCGACCTGGACCTGGTAGCGGCGCAGCGGCCCGGAGCCGGTCCTGTCCCCGGTGGTACGGGCGGTGGTGAAGGTTCCGTCGCCGGAGGTCGGCACGGCGGGGGGTGCGTCGCGCGGCGGAGCGTCGCGGCTGCCTCGCGGCGGCGGTCCGGAGGCGGACCTCTCGGGCTCGGGCTCGACGTCCCGGGCGCCGGGCGGCGGGGCCGCGGGCGGCGCGAGAGGCCCGGCGGCGGCCGGCTCGCCGTCGCCCTGCCGGTGTGCGAGCAGGGCGCCCCCGCCGAGACACGTGGCGGCCAGAGCGAGGGTGAGCAGCGCCGTCGGGGTGCGGCGGCGGCCCTTGCGTCGCTTGCCCACGGCAGATGCCCCCCGGATCGATGGTGTGTGCGATCGTACCGGCCGGTCAGGCGCCTGCCGCTGAGATCACTTTCACGCCATTCGGAGGGAACCCCTCCGCTTGCCGGGCTCCTGCCGCGCGGCCGCGGACCCGACGGGTACGCCCGCCCCGCCCCCGGAAAGGGGGCAGCGGGCGGGCGCTGGGCACGGACGGGCCAGGCCGGGCATCAGCCCAGGGTGTCGGCCGCCGTGGTGGAGGAGTCGCGCAGGAACGCCGAGCAGCGCTCGTACTCCTCCTGCTCGCCGATCGACTCCGCGGCGCGAGCGAGAGCGTGCAGGGCGCGCAGGAAGCCGCGGTTCGGCTCGTGCTCCCACGGCACCGGGCCGTGCCCCTTCCAGCCGTTGCGGCGCAGGGCGTCCAGGCCGCGGTGGTAGCCGGTCCGGGCGTAGGCGTACGACTCGACGACCCGGCCGCCCGCGAACGCGTCATCGGCGAGCTGGGCCCAGGCCAGCGAGGACGCCGGGTACTTCGCGGCGACGTCGGCGGGCGCGGTGCCCGACGCCAGCAGCTCGCGCGGCTCGGGGTCGTCGGGCAGGTGGGTGGGGGGCGGTCCCCCCAGGAGGTTTTCGTGGATACCCATGCCCCCAGTGTCACAGGCCCGGCACCGCTGGTGCGATGCCGGGCCCGTGTCCGCGGGCGGGGTGTTACTTCAGCTTCGTGCCGGCCGAACGCAGCGCGGTGCAGGCCTCGGCCACCCGCTGGGCCATGCCCGCCTCGGCCAGCTTGCCCCAGGTGCGCGGGTCGTAGGTCTTCTTGGAGCCGACCTCGCCGTCGACCTTCAGCACACCGTCGTAGTTCTTGAACATGTGGTCCGCGACCGGACGGGTGAAGGCGTACTGGGTGTCCGTGTCGAGGTTCATCTTCACGACGCCGTTCTCCAGCGCGGTGGCGATCTCCTCGGCCGTGGAGCCGGAGCCGCCGTGGAAGACGAAGTCGAACGGGTCGGCCTTGCCGAAGCGCTCGGCGACGCCCTGCTGGAGGTCCTTGAGCAGCTCGGGACGGAGCACGACGTTGCCCGGCTTGTACACGCCGTGGACGTTGCCGAAGGAGGCGGCCAGCAGGTAGCGGCCCTTCTCGCCCAGGCCCAGCGCCTCGGCGGTGCGGACGGCGTCCTCGACGGTCGTGTACAGCTCGTCGTTGATCTCGTGGCTGACGCCGTCCTCCTCGCCACCGGTCGGGGTGATCTCGACCTCGAGGATGATCTTGGCGGCGGCGGCCTGCGCGAGCAGCTCCTGGCCGATGGCCAGGTTGTCGGCGAGGGTCTCGGCCGAGCCGTCCCACATGTGGGACTGGAACAGCGGGTTCTCACCCTTGGCGACGCGCTCGGCGGAGACGGCGAGCAGGGGACGTACGTAGCCGTCCAGCTTGTCCTTCGGGCAGTGGTCGGTGTGCAGCGCGACGGTGACGTCGTACTTCGCGGCGACGATGTGCGCGAACTCGGCCAGGGCGACCGCACCGGTCACCATGTCCTTGTTGTGCTGGCCGCCCAGGAACTCCGCACCACCGGTCGAGATCTGGATGATGCCGTCGCTCTCGGCCTCCGCGAAGCCGCGCAGGGCGGCGTGCAGCGTCTGCGACGAGGTGACGTTGATGGCGGGGTAGGCGAACTTGCCGGCCTTCGCCCGGTCGAGCATCTCGTTGTAGATCTCGGGGGTTGCGATGGGCATGTGTCCGCTCCTTGTGATGTGCGGGTTGCGTTCGTTGCTATCCCTGACCTGGGGGCGACGTCATCGTCGCACTCATCATCCCAGACCGGCGCGCGGGCTCCACCAGCACGTGCCGAGAGGGGCGGACGGTTTCACGTGAAACCGTCCGCCCCTCTCGGAAGACGCAGGTCAGGCGCGTTCTGGCGCCCTGCGGGTCAGGCCAGACCCAGCTCGTCCAGGGCGTACGCGTAGAAGTACGGCACCCCCGCCGTCTCGCTGATCTTCTCCGCAGCGCCGGTCGCCCGGTCCACGATGGTGGCCACGGCGACGACCTCGGCACCGGCCTCGCGGACCGCCTCGACGGCGGTGAGCGGCGAGCCGCCGGTGGTGGAGGTGTCCTCCACCACGAGGACGCGGCGGCCCTTGATGTCCGGGCCCTCGACCCGGCGCTGCATGCCGTGCGCCTTGGCGGCCTTGCGGACGACGAAGGCGTCGAGCTGCCGGCCGCGCGCGGCGGCGGCGTGCAGCATCGACGTGGCGACCGGGTCCGCACCGAGCGTCAGACCGCCCACCGCGTCGTAGTCCAGGTCGGCGGTCAGATCGAGCATGACCTGACCGACGAGCGGCGCCGCGGCGCCGTCCAGGGTGATCCGGCGCAGGTCGACGTAGTAGTCGGCCTCCAGACCCGAGGAGAGGGTCACCTTGCCGTGCACCACGGCCTTGTCCTTGATCTGCTGCAGCAGCTCGGCACGTACGTCAGTCATGCCCACGAGCTTAAGCGCCGCCGCTCAGAGCCGTCGCCACGTCCAGGTGGCGGCGATCTCCAGCGGCTCGATGGGCGTGACCAGGCGCGGGTGGGTGTTGAGGCCGTTGGGCGGGCCCGTCTGCGGCTCCACGCACACGGCCTCCTCCTGCTCGTCGTAGACCACGACCCATTCGGCGCGGCTGGCGACCTTCAGTTCCACCTGCCCGGGCCAGGTCAGGGTGACGTCGACGCCGTCGGGCATGCCGAAGCAGTCGTCCCAGGGGCCGGGACGGGGGTCGATCCGCCGGCCGGTCGGCAGGTGGTCCTCCCCGCGCTCCTCCTGCCAGGCGGCGCTGAAATCGACGCGCACCGCCTCCCCGCCGCCCAGCGTGCGGTTGAACCACGGGTGCCAGCCGGCCTGCGCCGGGAAGGAGTCGTCGTACGTCTCGACGCCAAGCTGGAGGGTGAGCGCGTCCTCGGTCAGCTCGAAGGTCTGCGTGACCCGTCCGGAGTACGGCCAGGGCTCGGCGAGGTCGTACGTGAACGCCGCCTCCGCCTTGTCGGCCCGGGCGGTGCGCCAGGCGACGTCCCGTCCGGTGCCGTGGATGGCGTGGGGCGGGGAGTTCAGCGGCAGCTGGTGCCACGTGGCGCCGTTGAGGAACCGGCCGTCGGCGACCCGGCCGCACCAGGGAACCATCGGGAAGCAGCCGTACCGCTCCCCCTGGCGGAGCAGCTCCGTACCGCCGATGCGGAGGCTCTCGATACGGCATCCGTTGTCCGGACGGACGGTCAACTCCACGTCGCCGGCCAGGAGCCGGACGCTCTCGCTCGCTGTGCTGCTAGTCGTCACGGCACCGACACTACTTGCGCCGCCGCAGGGCCCGCCCCACCACGACGGCGGAAGCCAGCGCGAGCACGGCCGCGGGGGCGAGCCAGCGCAGGGTGGCGGTGGCCGACGCCGTCTCCGGTCCCGGGGTGGGGGCGTAACGCCCCCGCGGCGGGGCGTGGTCGACCTCCTCGGCGCTGCGGCCGATCATCGTCCGGCGGGCGTGCGCGGCCTCGGCCGGAGGCACGCCGGCGATGAAGTCGTCGTCGGCCTCGTCGTCCAGGGGGCTCAGTCCGGGGGGCGGCACAGGGGTGTCGTACAGCCCCGTTTCCGCTCCCGTCCCCATTCCCGTCACCGCCCCGTGGTCCACGCCGTCGTCGTCGATGTCGCTCTCGTCGCTGTCGCCCTCGTCGAGGCCGTCCGCGCCGGCGTCCGCGTCCCCGGCGGAGTCGGTGGGGCCGCCCGACGCGGCCGTCGACGTCAGCGACTCGGCGAAACGGTCCAGCAGACGGTGGGCCGTGGCGGCCGCCGCCTCCGGCGGGAGGTCCGTGAGGCGGCCGTCCGCCTGGACGGAGCCGCTGATGGCGAGGGACGTGCCGCCCTCCGCCTCGGCGAGACGCACCGTCAGCACGAGCTTGACCGAGCCGGAGCCGCGGACCTCCGTGCCCTCGCCCTCGACGGCGTACGTGCCGTCCTGCTGCGCGACGAGGCGCAGGGCGCCGCGGTACGTGATGGAGTGCCCGCCGGCCCGCACCTTGAGCCGGCCCGACAGTGGACCGGCCGACGCGTCGGCGTCCTGTTGGAGCCCTGGGACGCAGCGGGCGACGCGGGCGGGGTCCGCCAGCACGTCGCGGACGGCTTGCACGGTGACCGGAACGAACACCTCATGCTCCATGGGAGCCGAGCCTACCGACGCCCGGCCGTCACGTCACTCGGCGTACCGGGGGTGCACCAGTGTGGAGGACGGCAGATCCCGCGGCGGGTCCGGTACGGCGCAGCGACCGGCCGTCGCGGGCGGCACGGCGGGCGGGGGAGGCGGTCCGGACACCGCCGCGAGGAGGAAGCCCCGGTCCTCCGGAGCGCCTCCGCGGTCGGCGGAGCGGTCGGGCCCGGCGGGGAACCCGGACAGCCTGCCCTGCGCGCAGTACGGCCGGGTGGTGAACCCCGCGGCCCGCAGCGTGGCGTCCACCGTCCAGTACGTGTGCGGGCGGGACGCCATCGGCCCCGCGTGGACGACGAGGCGCCCGCCGTCCGCCAGGGCCCGCGCGGCCAGGGCGTAGAACTCCTCCGCATAGAGCTTGGTGCTGGCGGTGATGCCGGGGTCCGGCAGGTCCGAGACCACCACGTCGTACCCGCCCGGCTCCGCCGCCCCGCGCAGCCAGCGGAAGGCGTCGCCGTGCACCACCCGCACCCGCGCGTCGCCGTACGCGCCACCGTTGAGCCGGGAGAGCGCCGGGTCCGTCCGGGCGAGGCGCACCACGCCCGGGTCCAGCTCGACCACCGTCACGGACTCCACGTCCCGGTACCGCAGGACCTCCCGCAGCGCGAGTCCGTCGCCCCCGCCCAGGATCAGCACGCGCGTGTGCCGCCCGCGCATCGCCGGGTGCACCAGCGCCTCGTGGTACCGCCGCTCGTCGCGGCCGCTCACCCGCAACCGCCCGTCCAGGAACAGTTCCAGCGACTCGTCCGCCCCGCCGGTCAGCACCACCTCCTGGACGCCGGTCTGCACGGCGACGCGCACCCGCTCGCCGTAGACCGCCCGCCGCGCCGCGCGCTCGAAGTCGTCGACCAGGGCGGCCGCGGTCGCCAGCAGCCCGAGGACCGCCACGTTGGCGGCGACCAGCAGCCAGCGCTCCCGGCTCGTCAGGTCGCGGCCGAACAGCCACAGCACCAGCATCCCGCCCGCCACCGCGTTGACCGCCCCGGTGAACAACGCGCTGGTCAACTGGCCGAGCCAGGGCAGCAGCAGGAAGGGGAACGCCAGCCCGCCGACGAGCGCGCCCACGTAGTCCGCGGCGAACAGGTCGGCGACCGTGCCGCCCGCGTCCTGCTCGGACCGCCGTGAGACGCGCTGGATGAGCGTCATCAGCAGCGGTATCTCCGCCCCGATCAGCACGCCGATGGCGAGCGAGAACGCCACCAGCACGGGCCGTGACCCGCCGCCCGGCCCGTCGGCCGGCAGGATGTGCCCGCCCCATGCGAACGCGGCGTACAGCACCAGCGCGGAGCAGCCCCCGACCAGCGCGAGCGCGGCCTCCACCAGCCCGAAGCCGACCGCGGCCCGGCAGCGCAGCCGCTTGGCGAGCAGCGACCCGACACCCATGGCGAACACCATCACGGACAGGACGACCGAAGCCTGCGTGACCGAGTCCCCGATCAGGTACGAGGCGAGCGCCACCAGCTCGAGCTCGTACACCAGACCGCAGGCGGCGCAGACGAAGACCGCCAGCAGCACCAGGAACCGGCCCGCGCGCTGCCGCACCGGCAGCGGCGCCCCGCCCCGCGCGGACGGCGGCACGGGCAGAGGAGCGGACGGCGCTTCGATCACCCCATAACGCTACGTCACACCAGGATGACCCTTTGTCACCCACAAGGGTGCAACTGAGCAGTGGCAGGCATACGGACGCCCACACTCGTCCTGGTGACGACGAGCTGGCCTTCCTGCGGGTACGCGTGCCAGGTGCGCCACTGCACCTGCCCCTCGTGCCGCTGCGCCAGCATCGCCGTGAAGGCGTGCGGCGAGCCGGGGAACGTGCCGGCGAGACCGTTCGGGTGGTCCGCGACGAGCGCCAGCAGCTCCTGCGCCCGCCCCGCGAAGGAGCCCTCGGACAGCGTCTCGACGCGCGCGGCGAACTCGTACTCCCACGGCCCGATCCGCTTGGCCACGCCCAGCGGCAGCGGTGTGTTGCTGCCCGGGATGCACGCGACGGTCTCCGAGCAGCTGCCCTGCTCCTCCTCCAGCAGGACCTGGTGCGACGCGCCGAGGAGTCTGAGCTGGAGGGTGGCGCCGGACAGTTCGAGATCGAGCACGGCGAGCGCGGGCAGCGCCTCGCGACCCAGCGCCCAGGCCAGGTCGGCGGCGCGTGTGTCGGTATAGGCGGTCTTGAGCGTCGTGAGCATGGGTCGGCTCCGCAAACAGGGTTTGGCGGGTGGACCGGGAGCGTCCCGGGAGACGTTCAGGGAGCGGACTGGGGGATCTCCGTCTCGAAATCCACACGCGAGGTCCGGGGCTGGATGTTCTCGACAGCGAGGCAATCACGATCTGCGGCTGACTCACAGCGTTTTTACCCAACTTGACGTGCTTTCCATCCCCCAGGGGGCCTATCGGTTCAACTGTTCAACCAAAAAAGGCCCGATGGCCGTGGAACCGGTCAACCAGAGGGCGCCCGGCGGGAGTTCACCCACGCCGGGCGCCGTCCGTGGTCGCGGACCAGCTGCCCCGTGTCAGCTGCCTCCGCCACCGCAACCGCCCCCGCCGCCCCCACCCCCGCCGCAGGACGAACCTCCCCCGCAGGACGAGGCACCTCCGCAGGAGGAGCCACCACCGCCCGCCCACCAGCTGCCACCGCCGTGTGCGCGCGACCGGCGTCGGCTGCCGCCGCCCGCCAGGCTGCTGACGAAGAGCACGCCCAGCACGATCAGCACCGCGCCGAAGACCAGACCGATCACCATCGCCCTCACCTTCCCCCGTGTCCGTTCCCCCGTGTTGGTGGTGACAGGGGAATGCCCATGGCCTCGCACGCGCTAATCGGAATTGAGGAACTCCAGAGGTTTCGCGCCGCCCGTCCCTCCGGACGCGCCGCACCCGGCGTCGCGCGCACTTGAGGCGGGCGGAGGTTCGTCCCAGGATGGCCGCCATGACACGACCGCTGCGACCGCTGCTCAACCGCCGCCTCGCCGGCTTCGGCACCACGATCTTCGCGGAGATGTCCGCGCTGGCCGTGCGGACCGGCTCCATCAACCTGGGCCAGGGCTTCCCCGACACCGACGGCCCCGAGGAGATCCGGGAAGCGGCGGTGCGCGCCCTGCGCGACGGCCGCGGCAACCAGTACCCGCCGGGCCCCGGCATCCCCGAACTGCGCACCGCCGTCGCCGAGCACCAGCAGCGGCGCTACGGCCTGGCGTACGACCCCGACACCGAGGTGCTGGTCACCGCGGGCGCCACCGAGGCCATCGCGGCGTCGCTGCTGGCGCTGGTCGAACCGGGCGACGAGGTGATCGCCCTGGAGCCGTACTACGACTCGTACGCGGCCTGCATCGCCATGGCCGGCGGCACGCGGGTCCCGGTCACCCTCCGCCCCCGGGACGGCCGCTTCACGCTCGACCTCGACGAACTGCGGGCCGCCGTCACCGACCGCACGCGCCTGATCCTGCTCAACACCCCGCACAACCCCACCGGCACCGTCCTGTCCCGCGACGAACTCGCCGCCGTCGCGGCGCTCGCCGTCGAGCGGGACCTGCTCGTCGTCACCGACGAGGTGTACGAGCACCTCGTCTTCGGCACCGCCGAGCACCTGCCCATCGCCGCGTTCCCCGGCATGCGCGAGCGGACCGTGACCATCTCGTCGGCGGGCAAGACGTACTCGTTCACCGGCTGGAAGATCGGCTGGGTCACCGCGTCCCCGGAGCTGGTCGGGGCCGTGCGGTCGGTGAAGCAGTACCTCACGTACGTGTCCGGGGGGCCGTTGCAGTACGCGGTCGCCGAGGCGCTGCGCCTGCCCGACGCCTACTACGACGGCGTGCGGGCCGATCTGCGCGCCAAGCGGGAGGTGCTGTGCCAGGGGCTGGCGCAGGCCGGCTTCGGGGTGTACGCGCCGGCCGGGACGTACTTCGTCACCACCGACATCCGCCCCCTCGGCGAGACGGACGGCGTGGCCTTCTGCCGGGCGCTGCCCGAGCGCTGCGGTGTCGTCGCCATCCCGAACGCGGTCTTCTACGACCACCGCGACCAGGGCGCGCCGTTCGTGCGCTTCACCTTCTGCAAGCGGACCGAGATCCTCCAGGAGGCCGCCGCCCGGCTCAAGGGGCTCGCCCCCAGGGGGTGACCCGGCCGGGCGGACAGGACGTCCCGGGACAGCACTACTGGACGAGCAGGTCCTGGTCGCCGGTGAGCATGCCGGCCAGGACCTCGCCCGAAGCCGGATCGCACGTTGGGGGCTCACCCCGGCTCGTGGGGGCATGCGCTCACGCCGCCCGGCACGCGCCCCCGTCCCAGGCGTCAGCCTCGCGCAGGAAAACGTCCCGCCAGGAACTGCTCGAACGTGACCTCACCCACGGCCCGCTCCGGCGTCAGATGCCCGCCCGCCAGGAAACCGCGGTAGGCCTTGCCGGGCAGGCGCACGTTCAGCACGGGTCGGCGTCGTCCGCTTGCGCGCAGATAGGCCCGGGCCAACTCCGGAAGCGTACGGACCTCGGGGCCGCCCATGTCCGGCACCCGCCCCGCGGGCGCCCCGGTTGCGAGCTCGGCCAGGTGGGCGGCGACCTCCGCCACCTCGATCGGCTGGTCGGCGACCCGCGCCGGGAGCAGCATGACCGGGAGCTTCGCCGAGCCCTGGAGGAACTGCAGCACCAGGTCGTGGAACTGCGTCGTGCGCAGCACGGTCCAGCCGAGCCCCGACTCCTCGATCAGCCTTTCGACGGCAAGCTTGGTCCGGTAGTAGCCAAGCGGCACCCGGTCGACGCCGACGATCGAGATGTACGCCAGATGTCGTACCCCGGCGCGGCGGGCCGCCTCGATCAGATGGCGTGCCGCCTGCTCGTCGCCGCCGCGCGGGTTGGTCGCGCAGTGCACGACCGTGTCCACGCCCGCGACGGCAGCGGCCAGGCCGGTGCCCTCGCGCAGGTCCACGGCGTACGGCCGGGAGTGCCGGCTCAGCGCTCTCACCTCGTGCCCGTCCGCACGCAGCCGCTCGGTGAGGCGCCGGCCGAGCGTTCCGGTGCCGCCCGTCACCAGGATCGTGGTCATCGCAGTTGTCGTCCCTTCGGTGGGCGGGCGCTCCCCGGTGGAGCGCCCGTCACCCGCTGGGAACCGACGAGCGTGCACAGATGTGACAGCCTCCTCGTGTCTGCACTCGCACGCGGCTCACGCCCCGGGAGCCATGGCGGCGAACTGGCGGCCCGCGAAGATGAGTTTGTCCGGGTTGACGACGACGCGCACCTGGGCGATGACGCCCTCGCGCAGTTCGAAGGAGGCGACGGCGATGAGCTGCTCCGCCGCGTGCGCCACCAGCGCCGGCGCCCCGTTG
Organism: Streptomyces sp. NRRL S-118; assembly: GCF_000716335.1. Classification (GTDB taxonomy): domain Bacteria; phylum Actinomycetota; class Actinomycetes; order Streptomycetales; family Streptomycetaceae; genus Streptomyces. The sequence goes on from NZ_KL591017.1 coordinate 242,914, forward strand.
ACCTCGGCGACCGTGAGGTCCAGGCCGCCTTCGAACCGCTGCGCGCCGCCCACCAGGAAGCGCATGACCGTCTCCCGGCCAACGAGGGGCCGCCGGGCCGCGGTGACCTTGCCGCCGCCGTCGCTCCACCAGGTGACGTCCTCGGCGAGCAGCTTCTCCAGGCCTGCCAGATCGCCCTCACGTGCCGCTGCAACGAAGGACTCGACGAGTTCGCGCTGCTGCTCGGCTGCCGGTGTGAAGCGGGCCTCGGGCGTCGCCACCCGCTGGATGGCCCTGCGGTACAACTGGCGGCAGTTGGCCTCGCTCAGGTCAAGCACCCCGGCGATGTCCCGATGACCGTAGCCGAATGCCTCGCGCAGCACATAGACCGCACGCTCCGTCGGCGTGAGCCGCTCCAACAGCACCAGCAGCGCCGTCGACACGGCATCGCGCTGCTCGGCCGACTCCATCGGGCCGAGCGACCCGTCCTGCGTGAACACCGGTTCCGGCAACCACGGCCCCACGTACTGCTCGCGCTGCACACGGGCCGAGGTGATCCGGTTGAGGCAGAGGTTGGTGACAACCCTGGCGAGCCAGGCCCCCGGGTGATCGATCACCGCACGGTCGGCGCTGCTCCAGCGCAGATACGCGTCCTGCACCGCATCCTCCGCCTCCTCGGCGGAACCGAGCAACCGGTAGGCCAGGCCGAACATCCTGGGGCGGTGGGCAGTGAACTCCTCGGCGATCCCTGACGTCACGCGCCCAGCCTGCCAGAGGCGCGGGAGCATCCGGCATTCCGGCAGTTGCCCCGGATGGGACATCGGCCCACGTGTACCACCATGCGGTCATCCGGCTCCGCAGCCTCCGCCCCACCACATGATCGGAACCAGGGACGCGCCCTAGCGTCTGCCGGGGCCGCTGTCACGGCGACACGCGCGCGCGGGGCCCGCCCGGGGAGCGACCACCCGGGCGGGCCCTCTGCGCTCGCGTGGCCGCGGTGGCCCGCCGAGGGTCGGGGTGAACGATCCCGCGCGCACGGAGGTGCACCCTGTCCGCCGAGACCTGTACGGGCATCCGGTCACGGCCCCGGCGGTTTCCGCGCCGGCTCGCCGCGCTGCAGCACGCGGGGCCGGCACTGGGGGTGTTCGCCGCCGCCCGGCTGACCGGGATGCTGGTGATGGCGCTGTGGGCCTGGCACACCGGACGCTCGCCGCGCGCACTGCTGGCCGGGTCGTGGGACTCCGACTGGTACCTGCGGATCGCCGCGCACGGCTACGGGCGGACGCTGCACTGGCCTGACGGTGCCGTCCAGTCCGACCTGGCGTTCTTCCCGCTCTACCCGGGGCTGGTGCGGGCGGTGACGGCGGTCCTGCCGGTGGCGGGCGGCACGGCGGGGCTGCTGGTGTCGTGGACGGCGGCGGGGGCGGCCGCGTGGGGCGTCTTCCGGATCGGTGACCGGCTGTACGGGCGGGCGGTGGCGACGGCACTGGTGGCCCTGTGGGGGCTGCTGCCGCACTCGATCGTGCTGTCCATGGCGTACACGGAACCGGTGATGACCGCCTTCGCGGCCTGGTCGCTGTACGCCGTGCTCACCCGCCGATGGCTGTGGGCGGGGGCCCTGGCGGCGCTGGCCGGGGCGGCGCGGCCGAACGGGGTCGCGGTCGCGGCTGCGGTGCTGGTGGCCGCCGGGTGCGAGCTGGCCGGGAACCGGGGTCGCGGCGACTGGCGGCTGTGGGCGGGGGCCGTGGTGGCGCCGGCCGGGTGGGCGGGGTACGTGCTGTGGGTCGGGGCCCGCACGGGGGACGTGCTGGGCGGGTACTTCGCGGTGCAGGCCGGCTGGACGTCGCGGTTCGACTTCGGTGCCGGGACCTGGCGCTTCGCGCGGACCGTGGTGACGCGGCCCATGGACCTCGGTTTCACGATGTCGCTGGCGCTGACGGCGGTGGGGGTCGTGCTGTTCGCGCTGTTCCTGCTGGAGCGGCCGCCGCTGCCGCTGCTGGTGTACACGGCGGTCCTGGTGGCGATCGTGGTGGGCGGCTCGGGGTTCTTCGAGTCGAAGCCGCGCTTCCTGCTGCCGGCGTTCCCGCTGCTGCTGCCGGTGGCGTGCGCCCTGCGCAGAGCCCGGCCCGGGGCGGCGGTCGTGGTGATCGCCGCCCTGGCCGGGCTGTCCTTCGCCTACGGGGCGTACGCACTGACGCTCGCCACCATGGCCCTGTGACTCAGGCGGTGCCGTCGCCGTCGGTGCCCTCGGGCCCCTCGGAACCCTCGGCGCCCTCCAGGCCGAACTGCTCCACGAGCCACTTGTCGAACTCGATCGACGCGCGGACCCAGCTGACCGTCGACTGCACGAAGTGCTCCAGGCTCACGCCCGTGCCGATCAGCATCTGCGCCTCGCCGATGAGCCGGACGGTGGCGCCGCCCTGCTCGTCCTCGTGGAGGTGCGTGTAGACCTTGGGCCACAGGGTGCGGCGGTTCCAGTCGTCGATCGTCTCCAGGATCCGCTCCTTGTTCTCGACCGGGTGCGGCCGGTCGTAGAACGTCCGCACCGAGAAGACCTGCTGGTCCCCCTCGCCGCGGAACATGAAGTAGGTGCGGAACTCCTCCCACGGCGCGGCGAGGTCACCCTCGTCGTCGACGACGTACTTCAGCTCCATCTGCTCGAGGAGCTGCTTGACGAGGTCCTGGTCGGGGACGACGGGGCCCGCCGGTCCTGCGGCCTGCTGCGGCTGGGGCTGGCCCCCGAAATTCGGAATCGAGGACGGGTCGATGCTCACCGTGAATTTCCCTTCGTACGATTGCGGCCATCCTCTCCCATCCCGGGCCGTCGGTGCCAAGCCCGTGCCGCGGGGATCCGCCTACGGCCGGCGGATCCCCTGCGCCTACCGGGTGACGCCGACGATCAGGTCGTCGCCGGCGCGGTCCACCCGGACCGTGTCGCCGTCCTTGACCTCGCCGGCGAGGATCTCCCTGGCGAGCCGGTCGCCGATGGCCGTCTGGACCAGACGGCGCAGCGGGCGGGCGCCGTACGCCGGGTCGAAGCCCTCCACGGCGATCCAGTCCAGGGCCTCGGGGGTGACCTCCAGGGTGAGCCGGCGCTCGGCGAGGCGCCGTGCCAGGCGGTCGATCTGGAGCCGCGCGATGTGGGCGAGCTGGTCCCGGTCGAGGGCGGTGAACACGACGATGTCGTCGAGGCGGTTGAGGAACTCCGGCTTGAAGGAGGCCCGCACCACCTCCAGCACCTGCTCCTTCTTCTGCTCCTCCGGGGTCAGCGGGTCCATCAGGAAGGTGCTGCCGAGGTTGGAGGTGAGGATCAGGATGGTGTTGCGGAAGTCGACCGTGCGGCCCTGCCCGTCGGTCAGCCGGCCGTCGTCCAGCACCTGGAGCAGGATGTCGAAGACCTCCGGGTGGGCCTTCTCCACCTCGTCCAGCAGCACCACGCTGTACGGGCGGCGGCGGACCGCTTCGGTGAGCTGGCCGCCCTCCTCGTACCCGACGTAGCCGGGGGGCGCGCCGACGAGCCGGGCGACGCTGTGCTTCTCGCCGTACTCGCTCATGTCGATGCGGACCATGGCCCGCTCGTCGTCGAAGAGGAAGTCGGCGAGCGCCTTGGCCAGCTCGGTCTTGCCGACGCCGGTCGGGCCGAGGAACAGGAACGAGCCGGTGGGGCGGTCGGGGTCGGAGATGCCGGCGCGGGTGCGGCGCACCGCGTCCGACACCGCCCGCACGGCCTCGCTCTGGCCGATCAGGCGGCGGCCGATCTCCTCCTCCATGCGCAGCAGCTTCTGCGTCTCGCCCTCCAGCAGGCGGCCGGCCGGGATGCCGGTCCAGGAGCCGACGACGTCGGCGATGTCGTCGGCGCCGACCTCGTCCTTGACCATCGTGTCCCGGGCGGCCTCCTGCTCGGCCTCGCTGGCCGCCTCCAGCTCCCGCTCCAGGGCGGGGATCTCGCCGTACAGCAGCTTGGAGGCGGTGTCGAAGTCACCGTCGCGCTGGGCGCGCTCGGCCTGGCCGCGCAGGTCGTCCAGCCTCTCCTTCAGCTCACCGACGCGGTTGAGGCCCTGCTTCTCCTTCTCCCAGCGGGCGGTCAGGCCGCGCAGCTCCTCCTCCTTGTCGGCGAGGTCGCGGCGCAGCTTCTCCAGGCGCTGCAGCGAGCCGGGGTCGGACTCGTTCTTCAGCGCCAGCTCCTCCATGCGGAGGCGGTCGACGGCGCGCTGCAGCTCGTCGATCTCGACGGGCGAGGAGTCGATCTCCATGCGCAGCCGGGACGCGGCCTCGTCGACGAGGTCGATGGCCTTGTCGGGCAGGAAGCGCGAGGTGATGTAGCGGTCGGAGAGCGTGGCGGCCGCGACGAGCGCGGAGTCGGCGATCTGGACCTTGTGGTGGGCCTCGTACCGGCCCTTGAGGCCGCGGAGGATGGCGATGGTGTCCTCGACCGTCGGCTCGGCGACCAGGACCTGCTGGAAGCGGCGTTCCAGGGCGGGGTCCTTCTCGATGCGCTCGCGGTACTCGTCCAGGGTGGTGGCGCCGACCATGCGCAGCTCGCCGCGGGCGAGCATCGGCTTGAGCATGTTGCCCGCGTCCATGGCGGAGTCGCCGCCGGCGCCCGCGCCGACGACCGTGTGCAGCTCGTCGATGAACGTGATGATCTGGCCGTCGCTGTCCTTGATCTCGGACAGGACGGTCTTCAGCCGCTCCTCGAACTCGCCGCGGTACTTCGCGCCGGCCACCATGGCGCCCAGGTCGAGCGCGACCAGCCGCTTGTTCTTCAGGCTCTCGGGCACGTCGCCCTTGACGATGCGCTGGGCGAGTCCCTCGACGACGGCGGTCTTGCCGACACCGGGCTCACCGATGAGCACCGGGTTGTTCTTCGTACGGCGGGACAGCACCTGCACCACGCGGCGGATCTCCTGGTCCCGGCCGATGACCGGGTCGAGCTTGCCCTCGCGCGCGGCGGCGGTGAAGTCGGTGCCGAACTTCTCCAGGGCCTTGTACTGGCCCTCCGGATCGGGTGTGGTCACCCGGCGTCCTCCCCTTGCCTTCTCGAAGGCGTCCAGCAGCTTCCTGGCGTTCGCGCCCTGCCGGTCGAGTTCCTCGGCGGCCTGGCCGCCCTTGGCCGCGATGCCGATGAGCAGGTGCTCCGTCGACACGTAGTCGTCGCCGAGCTCCTTGGCGCGCTGCGAGGCGTCGGCGACGACGGCGAGCAGGTCACGGTTGGGCTGCGGGGGCGCGACGGTGGATCCGGTGACGCTGGGCTGGGCGGCGAGCAGCCGCTCGGCCGCCGAGCGCACGCCGGCCTGGTCGGCCTCGACGGCGGCCAGCAGGTCGATGATGTTCTCGTTGTCCTGGCCCTCGAGCAGCGCGAGCAGCAGGTGCGCGGGGGTCAGATCGGGATGCCCCTCGGACACGGCGCGGCTGGTGGCGGCGTTGAGGGCGTCCCGGCTCCGGTTGGTCAGCTCGGCGTCCACGTTCGCTTTCTCCTCCTTCTGAGCCCTGAGAAGCCTTTACTCATACAACGTACACAAAGTTGAGTCTATTCCACTCAAGGTGGTGGGCGGTAGCGGCCCCGGGTAGGTTCCGGCCCATGGCCATAGACCTGCGGAACCCCGGCGACTCGTACCTCGGCTTCTGGCGCGAGTACCACATGTGCACCCTGACGACGCCCCGTCCCGACGGCACTCCGCACGTCGTCGCGGTCGGCGTGACCTACGACCCCGAGGGCGGCGAGAAGGGCATCGCCCGGGTCATCACCAACAAGCGCAGCCGGAAGGTGGCCAACGTCCTGGCCGCGGGCACGGACGGCGCGCGGGTCGCGGTCTGCCAGGTGGACAAGGGGCGCTGGGCGACCCTGGAGGGCGTCGCGCGGATCCGGACGGAGCCGGAGGCCGTGGCGGACGCGGTCGCCCGGTACGCGGAGCGCTACGGCCGTACGCCGTCACCCAACCCGGACCGGGTCGTCATCGAGATCGCGCTGACGCGGGCGATGGGGCGGGCGTAGGGCCGGTCTTCCGGATCCTGCCGGGCACGCGCACCGGGCCACGCGCCCTGATCCGGCCGTACCGAAGGACAGGCCCTGGTCGCGCGGCGCGTCGCTGTGCGGGCACAGCACAGCGGCACCATCGCGTTTCAGGTCCGCGATGGTGCCGCTGTGTGGGGGAAGCACCTGAGCGATCTACAACGACGGGGGAACCGCTCAGGCGCTGCGGGGGGTGGCGGTGGTGGTCTCCACCTCGACGAGCTGATGATCGCGCTGGTCGAGGTTGACGAAAATCATGCCGTAACGAATGGCGCACCGGACGGGCTGCGGGGCGCCCCTGGGACGGCGCAGACACCGGTAGGCGCGGATGTCCTCGTCGTCGCCGCGCGTGATGACGATCGGCTCTCCGAAGAGGGTGACCATCAACGAATCGCCACTGTGCGGCACGGCCGTGACGAGGTCGATGAAGTGCCACCCCGAGCGGTAGGCGGACGCCATCTCACGCCGGAAGCGAGGGTCTTCGGGAACTGTCATGCCCCCACGGACCCCCAGCCGGGATCGGCGGCGCTGGGAGCCGACTCCCAGCCCGGGTCCTGGGCCGCGGTGACGCTCTGCGTCGCCACACCCCAGCCCGGATCCTTGGCCTCCGCGACGTGCGGCGTCCTCGCGCCCCAGCCAGGATCCCCGGCGGACGCCACGGTTCCCACCGCCGCAGCAGCGAAGAGCGCGACACCGACAACGGTGCGTATGAGCTTCTTGGCCATGACCGAGCAACCTCACTTGAAGGTAATACATCCCGCTCCCCCGCAGCCATGACGATGGCTCACTCCCCACGCTTCCACCACTGGCTCAATGCATCATGTTCCTGAATCGGAAAAGCCTGGGGGTGTACATATGCAACCGGATAGGGATGAACAGGGACATCCCCATAGCCACATGGAGCTCTGCGAGACCGGTTCTCAGCTCTACGCGGATGCTCTACGGGCCGGGCGCATCTCCCGCGCGGAAGTCGCGCCGGCACCCTGCCTTCTCGACCTCGACCTGCTGCGACCGGACCCGGACGACGCGCAGTGGCTGCGGCCCGTACCGCCGTCGGCGGCCCTGGCGCAGTTGATACTGCCGATCGAGAAGGAAATACAGGAGCGCAGGCGGCTCACCGTCGCTCTTGCCGACGCTTTCGAGCCATTCATGGCGGTCAGCGCCCACGATCCCTCCACCACCCACGCGATCAGCGTGCTGGAAGGCCTGAAACGGATCAACGCGAGCCTGGACCGCGCCGTCGGGGACTGCTCGGTGGAACTACTGACCGTCCAGCCCGGCAGCGGCCGCAGCGCGCACACCTTCGGCGAGGCGCTGCGCCGGGTCCGCCCGCTCCTGGGCCGGGGCATCCGGATGCGCACCCTCTACCAGCACACGGCGCGCCACCAGCCCATCACCCTGTCCTACCTGGAGCGGATCGGCCCCGAGGTCGAGGTGCGCACGCTGGAAGAGATCATCGACCGGCTCATCATCGTCGACCGCAAGGTCGCCTTCGTGCCCGCCAGCCGCGACCGGCAGGTCGCCCTGGAACTGCGCCACCCCGGGCTGGTGGAGTACCTGGTCGGCGTCTTCGAGCAGTTCTGGCTCCAGGCCATCCCGCTGGACGAGCCCGTCACCTACGAGCCCCACCCCCACGGCATCAGCGGCGTTCAGCGCTCCATCGCCAAGCTGCTGGTGGAGGGCCACGTCGACGAGGCGATCGCCCGCCGCCTCGGCATGAACGTACGGACCTGCCGGGCGCACATCGCCAAGCTCGCCTCCGCGCTGGGCAGCGGCAGCCGCGCCCAGCTCGGTTACCTGATCGCCCGGTCCGGCCTCCTCGAACGGGACCACTGACCCGGGCCGGCCGGAAGGTCAGTCACGCGGCCGCGCCCAGGGCGTCACCTCCACCGCACCGGTGTTGCCCAGGTCCAGCGGGCCGTCGTCCGGCGCGACCGTCTGCGCCGCGACACCCGGCGCGGGCGTCACCCGCAGATACGCGCCGCTCGTCGCCACGACGTCCGTACGGGTCACCGTGTTCCGCCAGATCACCGACGCCTCCGCCCGCTCCCCCGGCCGCAGCACGAACGCCGAGCGCCGCGCCCCGCCGTCGACGTGGGCCCCGAGCCGTACGGCGACGTCCAGCTTCTCCCGCTCCTCGTCGAGGACTTCCAGCACCGGGTAACCGCTCACCCCGAACGGCTCCGTGCCGCAGTTGACCAGGAACACCCCCATGCCGCGCACCCCCATCGCCGCGCTGACGGGTCCCGTCGTGACCCGGACGCCGGACCCGGGGCACCGCGCATCGCCGCCACCGCCGCCCGCCGGGACCTCGGTGGCCTCCGGACCGGTGGGAGCCACCGAGGGCCCGGAAGGCGCCGTGGACGCGCTCGTACGGGTGGGGAGGGGCGCGCTGCCCGTCCCGTCGTCGCAGGCCGCCGTGAGGGCCACCAGGGCCGCCACCGCCGCGTACAGCCCGAAGGCCCCCTTCGTACGACGAAGGGGGCCCGGGGAAGGAGTCGTCACTGCTCGCCGCGTTTGGCCGCCGGACGCCACACCACCAGCGCGCTGGCCTGCTGCACGTCCTGGTACGGCACGAGGTCGCGCCGGTAGGAGGCGTGCACCTGGGCCTCGCGCTGGCGCATCGCCGCCGCCGCACCCTCGACCGCCGCACTGAGCTCGGCGACCCGGGCCTGGAGTGCGGCGACCTGGTTCTCCAGCTCGATGATCCGCTTGATGCCGGCCAGGTTGATGCCCTCGTCCTGCGACAACTGCTGCACCTGGCGGAGCAGTTCGATGTCGCGGGCCGAGTAGCGCCGGCCACGGCCCGCCGTACGGTCCGGCGAGACCAGGCCGAGCCGGTCGTACTGCCGCAGCGTCTGCGGGTGCAGCCCGCTCAGCTGGGCCGCCACCGAGATGACGTAGACCGGCGTCTCATCGGTCAGCTCGTACGGGTTGCGTCGACGTCCGTCCATCTCAAGCCCCCTTCGCGGCCTGGAACAGCTCAGCTCGCGGATCCTCGTCCGCCGTCGCCTGACGGTACGTCTCCAGGGCCTCGCGCGCCTTGTCGTTGAGGCCCTCGGGCACCGCCACCTCGACGGTGACGAGCAGGTCCCCGCGCGTACCGTCCTTGCGCACCGCGCCCTTGCCACGGGCGCGCATCGTACGGCCGTTGGGCGTACCGGCCGGGATCTTCAGGGTGACCGGCGGCCCGCCCAGGGTGGGAACCCTTATCTCACCGCCGAGCGCCGCCTCGTCGAACGACACCGGCACCGTGACGGTGAGGTTGTCGCCCTTGCGGCCGAAGACCGGGTGGGCACCGACGTGCACCACCACGTACAGGTCACCGGCCGGGCCGCCCCGCTCGCCGGGCGCGCCCTTGCCGCGCAGCCGGATCCGCTGCCCGTCGGACACGCCCGCCGGGATGCGGACCTGCATGGTGCGCGACGACTTGGCGCGGCCGCTGCCGTGGCAGACCTCGCAGGGGTTCTCCGCGATCAGGCCGCGGCCCTTGCAGTCCCGGCAGGGGTCGGTCAGCGAGAAGCCGCCGCCCGAGCCGCGCGACACCTGGCCGGTGCCGACGCAGGTCGGGCAGACCCGCGGGGTGCCGTTCTTGTCGCCCGTCCCCGAACACGCCTTGCACGGCTGCTGGCTGGACATCCGCAGCGGGACCGTGGCCCCCTCGACCGCCTCGGTGAAGCTGAGCGTCACCTCGGACTCGATGTCCTGGCCACGGCGCGGCTGCGTGCGCGGGCCCGCGCCGCCGCGGCCGCCGAACAGCCCGCCGAACACGTCCCCGAGCCCGCCGCCGAAGCCGCCGGCACCGGCACCGCCCCCGCCCTGGGCACCTCCGAAGAGGTCGCCCAGGTCGAAGTTGAAGGTGCCGCCGGCCCCACCGGGGCCGGGGCGGAAGCCACCGTTGCCGAAGAGGGCGCGCGCCTCGTCGTACTCCTTGCGCTTCTTCGGGTCTCCGAGGACGTCGTTCGCCTCGGAGATCTCCTTGAAGCGCGCCTCGGCGGCGGCGTCGCCCTTGTTGGCGTCCGGGTGGAACTCACGGGCGAGCTTCCGGTACGCCTTCTTGATCTCCGCCTCGGTGGCGTCCTTGGGGACGCCGAGAACCTTGTAGTAGTCCTTCTCCACGAAGTCCTTCGTGCTCATCGACGTCCCTCCTCCCGGTTACCCCTCAACGCGTCAGCCCTCCTCGGGGCCACCGCTCTCCTCGTCGGCGGACTTGTCCTCCGTACCGGATTCCTTCGCGGCGCTCCCGGCGTCCTTGGGCGCCGCCCCCGGCTGGGGCTCGGCGACCGCGACACGGGCGGGCCGGATGGTCCGCTCGCCGATCCGGTACCCGGGCTGCAGGATCGCGACGCAGGTCGTCTCGCTGACGTCCGGTGCGTACGAGTGCATGAGCGCCTCGTGGATCGTCGGGTCGAAGGGCTCGCCCTCCTTGCCGAACTGCTGCAGGCCCATCTTGGCGGCGACCGTCTCCAGGGATTCGGCCACCGACTTGAAGCCGCCCACCAGCTCGCCGTGCTCACGGGCCCGGCCGATGTCGTCGAGCACGGGCAGGAGCTCGGTCAGGAGGCTCGCCACGGCGAGCTCCTTGACCGTCACCCGGTCGCGCTCGACCCGGCGGCGGTAGTTCTGGTACTCGGCCTGGAGCCGCTGGAGGTCCGCCGTGCGCTCGCTGAGCGCGGTGCGGGTCTGGTCCAGCTGGGCCGTCAGGCCGGCCACCTGTGCGTGTGCGTCCCCGGCCCGGTCCGCCGGGACCTCCTCCGCCTGCGGCGAAGTGGTCTCGGCGGCCTCGGCGGCGTCGCCGGTGGCGTCGCCGGAGGGGACGTCGGGCTTCTCCTCGAAGCCCGGGGTCTCCTCCGTCATGCGG
>NZ_KL591017.1:253971-254133 GCF_000716335.1 Streptomyces sp. NRRL S-118
GGGCGCCCTGGGCGTCGGCGTACATGGCCTGGCCGAGCTTCTGGGAGACGGCCGCGACCTTCTCGGTGGCGGTGCGGATCTCCGCGGTGTCCTCGCCCTTCAGCTTCTCCTTGAGCTCGTTCACCGCCGTCTCGACCTCGGTCTTGACGTCGCCCGGAACCT
>NZ_KL591018.1:0-93689 GCF_000716335.1 Streptomyces sp. NRRL S-118
GGGGTGCGCGGCGTGCGCCGCCTGGAGGTCCGGGTCGGACTTGTACAGCGCGTAGCGCAGCCGGTAGTCCTCCAGGGTGACGGTCTCGCGGTTGAAGTGGGCGGGCACCTGCCGGTCGGTGTAGCGGCGGTGCCCGCCCGCCGCGTCGACCGGGTACTCGTAGATGTAGTCCCCGAGGTGGAGCACGAAGTCCACCGCCTCACCGGCGACGTGCCGATACGCCGTGTAGTACCCGTCGAAGTACGCCTGGCACGCGACCGCCGCGAACGACAGCTGGGAGCTGTAGACCCCCGGCGCGGTACGGGTCCGGCCCACGGGGCTGACCCAGGTGCCGGTGCGGAACCGGTAGTAGTAGGGGCGCTCGGTGAGGAGGCCGGGCACCTCCACGTGGACGGTGTGGTGGAACTCGGGGTGAGCCGTCGCCGTGCCGCGCCTGACGACGAAGAGGAACCGCTCGTCGTGGGCGACCTCCCATTCCACCTCCACCCGTTCCGCCGGCAGCCCGCCGTCCGGTTCGTACGGACTCGGCGCGAGGCGCGTCCACAGCAGGACCGACTCGGGCAACGGGTCACCGGAGGCCACGCCCAGGGTGAAGGGGTTTCCGGGGATCCTCCTGGCCTCCAGCTGCGCGGCGGCCGCGGCGCCCGAGGCGGGCAGGTGAGTGGTGAAGGCCAGTGTTGCGGCGGCGCCCGCGACGGTGAGGAACCGGCGGCGGCCGATGCGCTGGGCGGCGGCCCGGAGCTCGGGCAGGTGAGTGCTCATATGGGGCGTCATATGCCCGCTCCAGCGGTGTTCTTGGCCGCCCCGTCCGGGTGGTGTCGGGGACGCTGCCCCGGTCGCCTGACGCCGCTCCACCATCACGCCGGTGGCGGCCTGCGGGGGTGGTGAAGTTCGCTAGGTTGGGCGCCATGAGCAATCTCGATCGTCAGGCCGTTCCCTCGGTCTGCGGTGGCCGCGGATTCGTCGTCGCCGAGCCGGTACGGGAGCTGCTGAGCCCCCGCCACGTCCGGCTCGGCGAGTCCACGGAAGTGCGCCGGCTGCTCCCGAACCTCGGCCGCCGCATGGTGGGCGCGTGGGCCTTCGTCGACCACTACGGCCCCGACGACATCGCCGACGAGCCCGGCATGCAGGTGCCGCCGCACCCGCACATGGGGCTGCAGACGGTCAGCTGGCTGCACGACGGCGAGGTGCTGCACCGCGACAGCACCGGCAGCCTGCAGACGATCCGCCCCCGTGAGCTGGGCCTGATGACCTCGGGCCGGGCCATCTCCCACTCGGAGGAGAGCCCGCGTCCCCACGCCCGCTACCTGCACGGCGCCCAGCTGTGGGTGGCCCTGCCCGACGCCCACCGCCACGTCGAACCGCACTTCCAGTACCACGCCGCACTGCCCTCGGTCACGGGGCCCGGCCTCACGGCCACGGTGATCCTGGGCGAACTCGACGGTGCCCGCTCGCCGGGCACCACGTACAGCCCCCTGGTCGGCGCGGACCTGGCCATGACGCGGGGCGCGGAAACGAACCTGCCGCTCGAACCGGACTTCGAGTACGCGGTCCTCTCCATGTCGGGCGAGGCACATGTCGACGGCGTCCCCGTCCTCCCGGGGTCGATGCTCTACCTCGGCTGCGGCCGCACCGGACTTCCGCTGCGCGCGGAGTCGGACGCGGGCCTGATGCTGCTGGGCGGTGAGCCGTTCGAGGAGGAGATCGTCATGTGGTGGAACTTCGTCGGGCGGTCCCACGAGGAGGTCGCACAGGCGCGCGATGAGTGGATGAACGGCACTCGCTTCGGTCAGGTGGAGGGCTACGCAGGGGGTCGGCTGCCTGCGCCCGAACTCCCGCCCGTGGCGCTGAAGCCACGGGGGAGGGTTCGCTGACCTGCGCTGATACGACATGCTGACGACTGGCAGCCGTCGTGTCCGGCGCGAGCTCCGTGGCATGCGCCGGCCCGGCCCGGACCGAACGGTCCTGGGACGGGCGCGTTTCGCCTGCCGGTCAGCTCGACGTACTGGCGAACATGCCGGGCTTGTACGAGCCCCCCGGGTTGTGCACGATCACGTTCATCCGGGTGGCCGCGTTGATCAGGGACACCAGGCAGACCAGCGCACCGACTTGGTCGTCGTCGTAGTGCTTGCGCACCTCGGCCCAGGTCTCGTCGGACACGCCGTGGTCGCCGAGCCGGGTGCCTTCCTCGGAAAGCGCCAGCGCGGCCCGCTCGGCCTCGGTGAACACGGTGCTGTGCCGCCAGGCGGCGACCAGGTTCAGTCGGAGCGCGGTTTCACCGGCGGCTGCGGCCTCCTTGGTGTGGACGTCGACGCAGAAGCCGCAGCCATTGATCTGGCCGACCCGCAGCTCCACCAGTTCCCGCAGGGCCTTCGGCAGCGTCGACCCGTCCAGGGCCGATGAGGTGTTGTAGAAGCGCTTGGCGACCTTCGCGGCGGTCGGGCTGTCGAACAGGTTGAAACGAGGTTCCATGACGTCGTCCTCACTCGTGGTGGTGCGTGATTGCTGCACTGGACGAACACAAGATGCCGACGGTCCGATCCTTGTGACGGCGCGGTGATGTGGCGTGCGTCACCCGTCGTGGGTGTCACAAAGCGGTGGGGGCCGGCATCTGGTGTACGGCGCAGTCGAGAGCGAACGGGCAGGAGCCGACGATGACCGACGGAACCATGAGCGACCGGACAGGGGACACATCCGAACCGGTCGCTCGTGGCGACCGCATGGACAGCATCACCGAGGCCTTCGTCGCGTACCGCAACCTGCTGTTCACCGTCGCCTACGAGATGCTCGGCTCGGCCACCGACGCCGAGGATGTCCTGCAGGAGACCTGGTTGCGGTGGGTGGGCGTCGATCTCGACACCGTGCGGGATCAGCGTGCGTACCTGGTCCGGATCACCACGCGCCAGGCGCTGAGCCATCTGCGCACGGTCGGCCGGCGCAAGGAGTCCTACCTCGGCCCCTGGCTGCCCGAGCCGCTGCTGACCGCGCCCGACGTGGCCGAGGACATCGAGTTGGCCGACAGCGTCTCGATGGCGATGCTGCTGGTGCTGGAGACCCTCACCCCGACCGAGCGGGCGGTGTTCGTACTGCGAGAGGTGTTCGACCTGGCCTACGACGAGATCGCCGAAGCCGTCGACAAGAGCCCGGCCGCAGTCCGCCAGATCGCCCACCGGGCACGGACCCACGTCGCCGCGCGCCGACCGCGCGGGGTCGCTTCCGCTGCCGAGACCCGCCGCACCGTCGAGGCGTTCCAACGGGCGGTCGAAACGGGCGACCTGCAACGCCTGCTCGACATCCTCGCGCCGGACGTCGTCCTGCTGACCGACGGCGGCGGAGTCGTGCAGGCCGCACCGGCGCCCGTCGTGGGGGCCGACCAGGTGGCCCACGTGCTGGGCAGGATCGCCGCCGTGATGTCGCTGCAGCCGGCACAGGTCAACGGCGACCCGGCGCTGATCGTCCGGCTGGACGGCGAGATCGACACCGTCATGGCGATGTGTATCGCCGACGGCCTCATCACCGGGCTCTACGCCGTGCGCAACCCCGAGAAGCTGTCGCATCTGGAGCGGGAGACCATCTTGCGCCGCTAAGCCCGAGGTCTTCCTGAGGGCAGCAGGAGGTCGGTGTGCCGGCCCTCGCGGCCAAGATCCCCGACGAGCGAGGCTCTGCGGCCAAGGGTGAACTGGCCCGTCATGCGCCCCTGTAACCGCTGCCCGGCGGGCATTCAGGGCAGGAGTCGAACGGGATGACTCCCAGCAACATCAGGAGCAGGAGGACGAGTGCCGTGACCAGCCCCAGGATGGCCAACAGCCCCAGCGCCGGCCCCAGCAGGGACCACAGGCGACTGCCCGGCCGCTCGGGTTCGGGCAGTTGACCGGCTTCCTTGTCATGGCCTGTCGCCACCAGGGCCCTCCCTTTTCGCCGGCACGCAGCGCAGAACAGGAAGCGTAATGTCACGCGGCACGCTGAAGGTAGGTCGTCACGCTGGAACAATCCCCTCATGACCACCAACGGGGTTCGCATCCGGGCGGGACGGCCACAGGAGGCCGCTGCGCTGAGTGCGCTCGCGCTGCGCTCCAAGGCTCACTGGGGGTACGACGACGCGTATCTGGCGGCCTGTGCGGACGATCTCCGGCTGGCGCCGGGAGACATGGCTGACCGCAGGGTGAGGGTGGCCGAGGCGGGCGGCCGGATCCTGGGGCTGGCCACGTTGGACGGGGAGCCGCCCCGCGCGGAGCTCGGCATGCTCTTCGTCGATCCGCCGTCGATCGGCCGGGGAGTGGGCCGGCTGCTCTACCGGCACGTGCTCACGGAGGCCGGGCGGATCGGCTGCGACCGGGTGACCATCACCGCCGACTCGCACGCCGTGCCCTTCTACGTCGCGATGGGCGCGTGGCGCGCCGACGCCTCGCCGTCCTCCGGACAGCTGGTCAGGATGGAGGCGTGTCCGGCTGGGGCGGATCCCTCGTGGGTGCGGGCGTGGACGGGGGGCCGACGGTCCGTCCACCTTGGCAATGTCGCGGAGTTCCACGCCCAGTTCCCCGGCGTTGCGCCCACGGACGGCGTCCCGCACTACGCCTGCCTGTCGGCCTTCGCAGGCCCGCATCCGGCCCTGGTGGTCCTCCCGCTGCCCGTCGAAGCGGCCTGGATGCGCGGCCTGGCCCGGCAGCTGGAGTGGGACGAGGTGGAGGTGCACTGCGTCGACGCCCCTGGCGGCGCCTTGACTCAGGCCCTTCTGGACCGGCCGGCGCTGACGCGGCGCATCCGGAACTCCGGTCTGCCGGTGCTGCCCTGGGGACGCACCGAGGCGTCCGAACGGCTCACCTCGGGGCCGCCCCTCCGGCTCGGCCACGAGTCGAAGGCCGCCTCCCACCGGCTCTTCAGCGCACTCGCCGCCGCTCACCCCGGCATCCGGGTGCCCGCTCAGGAGCCGGTCCACTCACGGCGCGAGCTGGCGGGGGCGCTGGCGACCCGGGCGTCGGCCGGGCTGACGAGCGTGGTCAAGGGCGAGTACGGCGTCGGTGGTTCGGCCACCTTCGTGCTCACGCCCGAGGACGTGCTGTCGGGCGGCGGCACGCGGGCTGTCACGCGGCGGCTCTTCGGCGAGGGCCTGCTGGTGGAGGAGTATGTGCCCGGCGCCGACCTTTACCGCAACCCGACGTTCGACGGGGTGATCGCCGAGGACGGGACCGTCCACGTCGTCGGCACGGGACTGATGGAGGTCTCCGGTACGGCCTACCGGGGGGTCACCGTCGGCCCGGGTGTCCTGCCCGCGGAACTGACCGCGACCGCGGCCGCGTTCGGTACGGCCGTGGGGGAGGCCCTGTCGGCGGAGGGCTACCAGGGCTGGTACGACGTGGACTTCGTCACCGACACGGCCGGACGGCTGGCGCCCACCGAGATCAATCTGCGGCTCACCGGCCCCGCCGCCGCCTTCGTTCTCCAGACCCGTCTGGACAGCGTGCGGGGAGGCCGTCACCTGGTGCGTACCCTGGACTGTCTCCCCCTGGGCGCGCGGCTGCCCGCTCCCGCCCTGCTGGAGCACTGCGACGGCCTGGTCCGCCGGTGCAGATCCCTGGGTGCCGTGCTGCTCACCACCATCCCCACGGCAAGTCTGGAACCCGTGCCGTACGTGGGGGTGGCCCTCGCGGCACGTTCGCGTCAGGCGCTCGACGAGGCCGAGGCGCTGGTCCGGTTCGGTCATGGCGCGCTGGGAGACTTGTTCACCGGCCCAGCCTCCGGCGCCACTTGGGCGTCACGGCGGCGAACGCGGCGACAACGGCTGCGGCGATCATGAGCGACACGTTGAACGTGTAGACGAGGGCTGCCTGTGCCGGCCAGTCCGTCTTGGCGGTGAGCCGGTAGAAGTTGTCCTGCGGCCACCACGCCACCAGAAGCCAGACCGCGGACAGGTGCGCGGCCGTGGTGAACCAGCCCGTGTGCCCGACCCGTGCCATGCCCGGCCGCCCCACCAGCAGGAAGGCCATGCCCGCGCCGAAAGAGACGTTCTCGCAGAAGTAGAGGACGCGGAAGTACTCCGCGTAGGGACTGGGCACCTCCGAGACATCCGTCGAGTACGGCCACAGGAGGTCGGTGAACAACCATGCCAGCAGCGCGAAGAACGCGGCGAGGACCAGCACGCCGACCGACATGCACCCTGTCGCCCGCTCCGGCGACGCAGGGCCGCGCACGATCCCTCCCTTGCTGCTGAGGGCCGTGCCTGCGTCGACCGGCAGGGGAAGGTTCTTGCGGTCCACCTTGTCGGCCCGGGTGCGGGGCAGCGACGGGACGGGCACCACCGCATGCGGCTGCGCGTCACCGGGGAGGGTGCGGCACACGTGCCGGTGGACGTCCACCGGGTCCAGTCCGCGGCCCTCGACGGGGACCACGTAGGCCACGACCTTGATGTCTCGAGGGTCCTTGGTCTCGACCTCGGCCACCAGGCCGGCGCGTACGTCCGGGTGGCCGTGCAGCGCGCGCTCGGCGGAGGCGTACGTGCCCTGTCGGCCCAGGAACTCCAGCAGGCCGTCCTCCCGGACACGTCCGTCGTCGCCGGTGTGGACGCCGTTCAGGACGATGGGCCCACGCGCGCCGGGAACGGGCCCCCGGACGGTGAGGTAGGTCTCGGGCAGCGGCACGCCGATCAGCGAGACCGGTTCGCTCCCGTGCTCCGACGGCTGCCGTCGCTCCGGCAGTTCGAAGTAGGTGCCGGCGCCGAACGCCTCGGTGACGGTGTAGGTGTTGACCACGCGCACGTCGCCGCCGAGCGCCTCCTTCAGGGCACGCTGTTCGTCGAGATACCAGACGTCGCCCGTGACGGTCACCAGGCGCAGCCGCGTCTTGTGGGGCGGCCTCTGGACCGTCAGCACCCGCGCGGTCGGCACACCGCAGGCCAGCACGGTCGCCTCCTCGTCGGCGATGAGCCGCCGCAGAGCCGTTGCCCGGGCGCCGGGGTCATGGGGTTCGTCGCCCTCGGGGAGGACCAGGGTGCCGCCGGAGCCCAGGGCACGCACCCAGTTGGCCGTGAACTCCGCGGACTCGGGCGGGGCGGTGTGCACGTGACGGTCGCGGGCGTCGAAGCCGTAGACCTGCTGCCAGGCGCTTCGAGCCACGGCGAGGTCGTGGTGGCTGACCGGGACGATTTTGGGCGACCCCGTCGTCCCGGCCGTGAGCAGCAGGCATGCGGTGGCGCCGCGGACGGATGGCGCGTCCGGTGCGTCGTGCGCGTGCGGCTGTGTCCCGCCCTCGTCCGTCGGCCCCGTTTCGGCGTCGACGCACACCACCCGCCGGTGCGGCCGGTCGCCGACCGCCATCCGGTACAGCTCGCGGGTGAGCACGACGTAGGGATCGGCGTCCGCCAGGACGCGGTGCAGTTCCTCCCTGGGCGTGGCCGGGTCGAGCGGCAGGTAGGCGCCTCCGACCCTGAGGACGCCCAGCATGGCGGCCAGAGCGGTGACGGGGTTGTCCAGCACGACAGCGGCCAGTCCGCCGTCCCCCAGGCCCGCGGATTGCAGGCGTTCGGCCTCGGTGTCCACGAGACGGCCCAGTTCCCCGTAGGTGATCCGTTCGACACCGCACACGATCGCCTCGGCCGACGGCGTCGTGTTCGCCCACCTGGTCACCAGCTCGTCCACGCGCTGACCGCCGACCGGCACATGTTCCACCGACATCAAGCCCCCCTGTCGCTCCGTGTGCTGGCAGAAGTATGCCCACGCGTCGTCCGCTTGGTGCGATTGCTCGGACATCGACGGGTGGCCAGAGGAGTCGGTGGTGAGGGCCACCGCGGTCACCCGTCGGGCCCGGACTCCCCGTAGTCTTCTGCGCGCCCGCAAGGAGACGGGCGAGGGGGAGGGCAGGACAGGTGGAGGCACTGGAACGTACGGATCCTGCTTCGGTCGGCGGCTACCCGCTGCTGGCCCGGCTCGGCGCGGGCGGCATGGGCCAGGTGTATCTGTCGCGCACACTCGCAGCGCGGCCACTGGCGCTGAAGACGATCCGGCCGGACCTGGCCGCGGTGCCGGACTTCGAGCCGCGCTTCGCCCGTGAGATCCGCAACAGCGACCGCGTTCGCTCGCCGTGGGCCGTGTCCGTGGTGGACTTCAGCCAGCCCGGCCACAGCCCGCAGTGGCTGGCCACGGAGTACGTCGCCGCCCCCTCCCTGGCCGACTGGGTCGCCGTCCACGGCCCGCTTCAACCGCGTACCCAGCGTGTGCTGGCGGCCGAACTCGCCGCCGCCGTGGCCGCCATGCACGCGTGCGGTCTGGCTCACCGGGACATCAAGCCGTCGAACATCCTGCTGGCCCGCGAACACCCCAAGGTCATCGACTTCGGCATCGCCCGTGCCGCGGACGACTCCCGTCACACCAGCACCGGCGGCGTCATCGGCTCTCCCGGTTACCTCGCACCCGAGCAGGCCACCGGGGGAATCACCACCGAGGCGGCGGATGTGTTTGCGCTGGGCGCGGTTCTCGCCTTCGCGGCGCTTGGACGCAGCCCGTTCCAGTACCCGGGTGAAGAGGTCTCCGCGGCGTCCCTGCTGTACCGGATCGTCCATGAGAACCCCTGCCTGGACGGGATACCAGAGGATCTGCTGAGCGTTGTGGCGCGCTGTCTGGCCAAGCAGCCCGAACAGCGGCCCACCGCCGCCGAACTGAGCGTGTCGCTGCGGGAGGCGCAGGTGTCCGGTGACTGGGAGAAGGCCCTGCCGCCGGAACTCAGTGCGGAACTCGCGGCCCGCGCGGCCGAGGTCGCACGCCTCTGCGCGGTGGCCCCCGCGGATGCCCCGCCGATCCCCTCGGCGGTTCCGTCGTCCGCCACGGAGCCCAGCCCTCCGGGGGCAGCGAGACACCTGCCCCTGGCCCGGCCGGGAGAATCGGCATTCGCCGCTCCCCCGGGCCGCATCCCCGCGAGCCTGCCCTACCCGCCTCCCCCCGGTGCCGGTGAAGCCGCTCCCCAGGCCGGCGAGGGGGGCACGCCCGGCGCCCGCACCTGGCAGCGGAGCCCTTGGGTGATCGCCGCGGCAGCAGGTGCCGTCGCGGCTGTGGTGGTCGCGCTCCTGCTGTCCCTGACCGACCGCGAGGGCGGCGGGACGAACGCCGGAACGGACAGTGGCGCCGGCACGACCGCCTCCGCGTCCGCCTCCGCGACTGCCGTCGGCCTGCCCGGGGAGTGGACCGGTGTCTGGACCGGCCAGGGGCCGGGCAACCCCGATGCCGACGGCCGGCTCTCTCCGCGTACCGATTCCTTCCGGGTGACCCTGAGCCTGCGCCACGCCAACCGGGGAGAGATCGCCGGCAAGCAGGTCAGCAACGTCACCGAGGTGGGCACCGGGCGCGAGGTGGGCTGTACGGAGGCCCTTGAACTGCGCGAGGTGCGGGGCGACACGGCGATGTTCCAGGCAGTGACCAGTCATCCCACGGACCGTGCGAACACCACACTGACCTGTGAGAAGGGACGCTTGTACGTGGTCCAGCTGACGGACGGCGTCCTCGTCCTCGGCGAGGAAGGCGCCCAGTCGGCCGGCGCGCCCTCCCGGCTGCGCCGGGACCCGGAAGGTTCCTGAGGGGCGCCCGGGGGAATCTCACCCTGGGGCCGGAGCCGCATGGCATGGCGTGACGTGGCGGGAGAAACGGGGGCTGGGGGTGGCGGAGAGCGGGGCGGCGCGCGAGCCGGAGGAGACCTGGCTCACGCAGGCAGAGGTCGAGCACTGGTGGCCACAAATCAGGCCGAGTGCATCGGGGACGTCGCCCGGGCGAACGGCGTACGAACCCGGTAGTGGGACTCCCGCTTCGCCTATCACGCCGACGACGTAGACCACCTCGCGTCCGCACTCGCCCGTGGTGGGGCCGAGGTGGAGCCGTGGCAGCGTGCGGATGCGGAGGAGAAGCCCGAGGTCTTCCTGACGGCAGCAGGAGGTCGGCGTGTCGGCTCGCGCGGGCATCCGACTGCCGATGGCCTGAACCGCGACGGGAGACGATCCCCATCGGTGCACGTTCCGGCATCCGAGCCTTGATCTCCAGGCGTCGCACGGCACCGCGTCGCCGGGCTCGGCTCCGCTCGTAGTGCCGCTCGAATCCACCGAAGTCGTCCACCACGGCCGCGGGCACTCCCAGGTCGCCGGCCTGTACCCGAAGGGCCTGCGCCCTCCTGTGCAGGGCGGGTGTGAGCTGATCGCCGAGCCGCGCGGCGACGGCGTCGGCCAACATGACCACCAACGACGCCGAGTCGAACGGGTGACGGGGCAGGGCTCTCATCACTCCAAGAGCATCCTGTGGCGGGCTTCCGGTCCATCCGGGGCATGCCCCTTGTTCTGAGGGAGTGCCGTGATCGGCTTCGCCGGGGTGTAGGCGAGCTGTTTGACGATGGTGGGGTCCTTCGCGGTGGGACTGGGGTCGGCGTGGCCGAAGACGACCGATACGACCGAGAGGCCTTTCGGGGCCTGGTAGGTGAGCTGTGTCGCGGCGCCGGGCCGGGACCGGCCCTCGGTGCGGGCCTTGCTGCCGTCGGAGAGCTGGACTTCCAAGGCGTAACCGGCGCCCCTGCCGGCGAAGGAGAGGCGCACGGTGTCCACGGGTGCGGTGAACTCGAACTGGAGGGGGATGGTGTTGCAGAGGTCGACGCCTTGAGGGCGGGCGCTGGTGAGGAAGCTGCCCAGCCCGGTCACCGTGCGCAAGGCCAGTGCCGTGGCGTCGGCGCACTCCGGGGGTGCCTGCTCAAGGACGGTGAAGACGGTGACACCGTCCTTGAGGTAACGGTCGGGCGAGACGAGCTGGTCTCCGCGCTGCCTGCTGAAGTCGATGATTCTCGCCCGGGGGGCGGGCCCCGATGCGGGAGCCTTCGTGGTCGGCGGGGTGCCGGGCGTGGACGGCGGTGTGCCTCCTCGCACCAGGAGTGCGGCGCCGAGCACGGCGCCGGCCATGATCAGGACGCCGAGGGCCACACCGGCGGCGGTGAGCAGCCCGGCGTTGACCCTGGCGTTCTGTACGAAGACGGCCTGCCGCTCCGCGGTCGCCTGCCCTGCCGCCGCGGTCACCTTGATGGTCCGGCGCACTTGGGGGCCGGAGAGGGGCGCGGTGGCCTGTGCGGTCAACTCCGCCGAGGCCGTGGCGCCCGGCGCCACGGTGAGGGTGCGGGGCGTGAAGGCGAAGGAGACCTTGTTCTCCGGGTCGCTCGCCCGCAGGGTGACGGGCAGGGTGACGTTGCCCGTATTGCCGACCTCCACCGCGTACCGTGCGGAGGGACCGCCCTCGGCGACCTCGGGACGCACGGCGGTGGTCGGTGTCGTCACCGGAGGCACGGTGAGCGCCAGCTCTTCGCAGCGTGATGCGGGGTGTTCCCCGGTCTTTCGTACGAGGACGCCCAGTACATGGCGCCCGGCGTACGGCTCCCCTTGGGCCGGGACGGAGACGCGCACGGTGACGACGCCGGTCTGGTGGGGGTTGAGCTCCACGGTGGGCGGGTCGGCGCGGAAACAGTCCGGATCGGGCAGGCCGACGACCGTGGTCTCGTAGTGGCTGACCAGAGTGCCGGTGTTCACGACGGTGACCGAGACGTCGGCGGACTGTCCGGGGCCCACCGTGATCTCCTCCGGGGTCACGGTCACCGTGAGCGTGCTGGTCATCTGTAGGGCGTCTCCCTCTCCGTGGGGTGCCGGCTCCGGGCCTGCGTGCATCACCGGTCGGTGCCTTCCGGACCAGCCGGGCGGGCAGTTCCGAAAGACACCGCCCTATCCCTCGATCCTGGGGTTCACCCAGGAGCACCAGTCCTGCGCCGACGAACCGGTCGCTTCGGCGCGCAGCCGGATCCCGGTGGCGCCGACGGCCGCGGCGAGATCGACGTCCAGCTGGTACATCACTCCGTCCCTGCCGACGTCGTGGGTACGGCTGAGCTCCACGGTGGAACCGTTGGCGAAGACCGCCGACACCACGAAGTCGGCCTCGCCCGCCGACGGTGGCTCGGCCACCGCCATGAAGCCGATCCTGGCCTTGAAGCGGTCGCCCGGGACGACCGGCACGGGCAGCGTGAAGTCGCCCTCGATCCAGCCGTTGTCCACCCACTGGGGGTGGGTCTCCAGGTATTCGGGGGAGGTGTTGTCCTCCAGCAGGAAGCTGCCGGCCGGCCGGAGCAGGGCGAAGCCGCGAGTGTGCTCGTCGACACCGCCGTTGTGGTCCGAGGTGCCGCTCCAGGGGATGGGGCCGGCGCCGGTGCGCCATGCGGCGGAGGGCGCCAGCGGGATCAGTGGCGTCGAGTCGCGGCTGAACCGGACCGTGACGGTCTTGTTCGCGTTCATCGTCACGGCACAGGTCGGTGTCGTGCCCGCGCAGTCGCCGCCCCAGCCGCCCATCCGGAATCCGGGGGCCGGCTCGGCGGTGAGGGTGATGGTCTCCCCGGCGTCGGCCGTGTAGGAGCAGGTGGGTGGACAGCTGACCGGGCCGCCCGTGACCTTGCCGCCTGCCGGCGTCTGCACGGTCAGCACCGGCCTCTCCGTGATGTCGATCGAGGCGCCTGCCACGGCCTTGCGGCCGTCGGCGAACGTCGCGGTGACATTGATCTGGAACGTGCCGGCGGTGCCCCATGGGTGGCTGGTGACCAGGCCGGTGCCGGTCATGCCGTCACCGAAGTTCCAGTCGGCGGTGGTCGGTGCAGGGCTGCCTGCCGGGGAGCTGACCTGGAGCGCCACCTGCTCGCCCACGTCGGCGGTCTGCTTGGACAGGGTGATGGAGACGGTCGGGGAGCCCGTCTGCGGCGGTGTGGAGGGTGGTGACGTGACGGGCGGGGGAGGGGAGTTCGGCCGGCCCGGGGATGCGGGGGGCGTCGGCCGGGGCAGTGTGGTGGGTTGTGAGCCGGGCGGTGGGGCGGGTGGGGAGTGGGGTGGTGCGGTGGGTGGAGGAGCCGGATTCGGCGCCCCGGTGGCCTGGGGCGGCGGCGCGCCGCCGGGCGGTGCGGTGGCGTCCTGTGACGGTGGTGCGCTCGGGTCGGGTGATGACGGTGTGTCCGGCGGGCGGGGGGACGGCGGGGTTCCGGCCGGTCGATCGTCACGAGGCTGCCGGGTGAGTCCCTTGTCCTGGTTGTCGGGGTCGTACTTGGGCACCTTGAGGACGTCGCCGTCGAGCCGGATGATGCCTGCCCGTTCGCTGGCGGGGTCGTTGAAGAACACCACACCGTCGCGGCTGAGCAGTTGGAACGGTGACGGCGGGTCGAGGACGCGCGGCTGCGCCACGACCCTGGACGCGGCGAGGTCGACGATCCACACCGCACCGGCGACGAAGTCGGGGACGAACAGCCGCCCGCCGCTCTCCACCGCGGCACCGAACCCCGCGCCGGAGCGGCCCAGGGTGACGGCCCGGCCGCAGCCGGACGCCGCCAGCTCACAGACCGTCAGTACGCCCCGGGACACCACGTAGATGCGTGGCGCGCTGGGCGAACCGCTGACCACCACTTCGTCCCCACCGCGTAGTTCGAGCGGCACGGTCCTGACCGGCTCGTCCGCGTGCCGGTCCAGCAGTGAGGCGCTCCGTCCCGCCACGTCCACCAGCACCGGGGAGCCCCCGGCCAGCACCAGCAGGCCGGGGCCCGGCTTCTTCACCCCACGCCGGGTCTCCCGTTCACCGCCCCTGACGATGTTCAGGTCGCCCGCCTTGACGTCCAGGGCCCACAGCGCGCCGTCCGGGTCCAGCAGGGTCGCTTCGCGTGGCGCGTCCGACGCCAGGGGCTGGAGGTCACCACGCCGGGCCAGCGTCGCCGGATCCGCCTCGGCCAGCACACCACGCGCGGTGTCGACCGCGTACAGCACATCGTCACCGGCGAAGACCCGCAGTCCCTCGGCGGCACCGGGTACCGGCCTGGCGCCGAGCGCACCGCCGGAGAGCGACGGGGTCACCTTCAGCGTGGCGCCGTCGACCCGGCGCACGGATCCCCGTACCGCGTCGACGGCATAGGCGTCCGCCCCGTGCTGCACCACCTCCAGCTCGCCGCCGCCGGTGG
The DNA here is from genome assembly GCF_000716335.1 of Streptomyces sp. NRRL S-118. Lineage (GTDB taxonomy): Bacteria > Actinomycetota > Actinomycetes > Streptomycetales > Streptomycetaceae > Streptomyces. Next base: position 13,981 of record NZ_KL591018.1, read on the forward strand.
CGACCTTCACCTGTGCGGCCACCTCGGCCGTCGATCCGTCGAGCAGCGCGAGCTGGCCGGCCTTGGAAGAGGGCAGCCAGGCCGCGCCGGACAACAGCCGTGGACGCTCGGCCGTGTAGCCGTCGTCGGCGCTCATGACGGCGACCGTGCCCACTCCGACCGCCCCGATGACCGTCCAGACGATCCCGGCGGCCCATCGGCCGCCCAGCAGTGACCGTACGCCGGCCGCCAGCCCCACCCGCGCCATGGCTCAGCCTCCTCGCAGTTTCTCGATGGTCCGCCGTTCCTGCCTGTCCTGCCGCCAGCCGGTGATCAGCGGGCGCGGGTCGAACCAGCCCGCGACCGTCGCCGCCGGACCTCGTCCGCGCCGGAGCGCCTCACGGAGTGCGGCGTCGGCCTGCCAGGCCTGAGCGGCTGCCTCCGGCGACGGTTCTGCCGGGCTGAACACGGCCTCGGTGACGAGGGGCGCGAGCACGGCGACCGGTGCGGCCGTGTCGCCGAGCCTGTGCTCCGCCCGGCCTGCCACCTCGGCGGCGGTCAGTGAGCGGGGCAGCCTCATGCCGGTCTCCAGCAACTGGTCGGTGCTGCTCCGCCAGGCGCCGATGATCTGCCGCGACGGTGGACCGGTACGCCGGCTCCGGCGCCTTCGCCACTTCTCCAGGGCGATGGCCGTCGGCGAGGCGATCGCCAGCGCGACCAGTACCCCGAGGACGATCAGCGCCCAGTCCCGTGCGGACCGCCCGCCGCCGGCGGCGGGCAGGTCCGGAATCGCCCCGCCGGTGTTCGCCGGATTCTTCGACGGGTCGGGGGTCTGGCCACCGGCTCGATCGGGCTTCTTCGTGTCCGGTTTGTCGGTGGGTTTGCGGTTGGGGTCGGTCGGGTCGAAGGCCATCCACCCATAGCCGGTCATGGAGACCTCGGCCCAGGCGTAGGCGTCGCTGGTGCGGACCGTGTACGTGCTGCCCTTGCGCGACTCGGGCCGCAGTACGTAGCCGGTGGCCACCCGGGCGGGGAAGCCCTGCGAGCGGGCCAGGACCACGAACGCCGAGACGTACTGCTCGGTGTGACCGATGGCGTCCTTCCGCTCGGTGCCGAACAGTCTGCGCAGGGCGTCCAGCGAGTGCCCTGGGCGGGCGGACAGGCTGTACGGGGCGGCGCGCAGCTGCTTCTCCAGTGCCACCAGTTTGGCGTAGGGCTCGGCGGCGCCGCCCATGATCTCGTGCGCCGCGCGGGACAGCTCGGGGGGCAGCTCGGCGGGCAGGGCGGTGTACCGCTTGGTGTCCGGGGACAGGTCGGGCAGCGCCACCTTGGCCCGGGCGTCCCGGGGCCGCACGGCGCCGACCACGTCGTACCGGAGGTTCCGGCGTTCCGGGACTCCCGCCGCGAGCACACCGGACGAGGAGCTGAAGCCGATGCCGCCGGCGGTGACCTGCTCCGGCCGGCCGACGGCCGGCAGGTAGGGGTGGTCGAGCTGTTTGATCTCGACGTGGAGCCGGACCCGCGCCGTGGGGGTCAGGCGGGGGTCGGCCGCCAGGGTGTGCCCGGCGACCAGGAACCGGTCGGTCGACGTCCACAGGGCGCCGTCATAGGTGTCGAGGGACGCGGTGCGCACCCGGTCGAGCCGGCCGCCGAGGGGGTTGCCGTCCACGCGCACGGTGAAGAGCTCGCGGGGCTTCCTCTCCAGCAGCTGGCTCTTGACGGTGGCCAGTGGGGTGAGCGTGTCCTCCACCTCGACCGGTACCTCCACGACGTCGCGCAGGTCGAACCGGTCGTGCCCGGTCGCCAGTGGGACCGCGTGCGCCAGCGCGACGCCGGTCACCGCGACGACCGCCACCACGGGCAGCCCGAACAGGGCGCGTCCGGCGGTTCCGCGGGTCCGGGTGCCGCCCGTGGCGGTACCGGTGCCGGCCACGGTGTCCGTCCGGTCCAGGCGTACGGCGCGGATCAGGGTGAGCACCAGCAGGACCAGGAGCAGCACCCCCGTGAGGGGCAGCTCGTCGGTGGTGCGTGCCGCCGTCAGCAGCAGCGCGACGACGAGGGACGCCACCGGTGCGATCAGCGGACCGAGCAGCGACCGGCTGCGGAGCGCCGCGCCCACCGCGGTGAACGCCGCAGCGAAGAGTACGAGCGCCGGGGTCACCAGCAACTCACCGCTGACGTCCGCGGGCAGTCCGGCGCTGAGGATCCGCGCCCAGCCGCGTGCCACTCCGGATCCCAGTGTGCTCATGGTGTCCAGCGTGGGGATGCCGTGCCGCAGGGTGGGGGTCAGCACCGCGTAGACGGTCACCGCCACGAACCCGGCGACCGCCAGGAGCGAGGTCGCGGGGGCCCGCAGGCTCAGCAGGGCGGCGACGGTGGCCAGGACCGCCCCGCCGGCCGTGGTGGCGAGCAGCGGGGCCAGGTGGCCCGTGGTGGCGAACAAATCGCCGTAGACCAGTGCGGTGGCGGCCACGGACACGGTGGCCAGGGCGACTTCGGCATAGTGCAGCGGGGTGACCGGTGCGCCGGGCTCGGAGGTGGCGGTCATCGTCGCACCCGTTCGTTCCAGGTCGCGGCGAACTCCTCGCGGCTGCGGACGGTCATGGAGACCACGCCGTGGAGTGCGCTCGGCGGCGCCGCGTACGTATCGGCGAACTGCACGAGGCTGATCATCATGAACCGGGAGCGGACCTGCGGCAGCGCGGTCAGCATCGTGGGCTCGGGCTGGCCCGTGATGACGCCGAGCGATACGGCGCCCTGGTCGGGCACCATCGCGGGCAGCGCGCCCAGGCCGGGGTCCTGCGTGTCGCGCTCGACGCCGGCGAGGAGGTCCAGGACCGCTGTCAGTCCCTCGCCGGTCTGGTCGGCGACCATCATCGCGCCGTTGGTGGTGCGCAGTTCGAGGGGGTGGCCGGCGCGGATCGCCGCCAGGCACAGCGAGGCGGCCGCGCTCACGGCGTCCTCGAAGGACCTGTCGGTGTACGGGCTCCGGCTGGTGTCCAGGACGATCATCAGCCGTGGTTCGTTCGGAATGACGTTGTGACGTACCATCAGCTGCCCGGTGCGCGCGCTGGACTTCCAGTGGATCAGCCGCCAGTCGTCGCCGGAGACGTAGTCCCGCAGGCTGTGGAAGGCGATGCCGCCCTGCGGGGCGAGGCTGGAGGTGGGACCGTCCTGGTCACGGCTCCGGCCGGTGGGTACGGGGTGGACCAGGTCGGTGTGCGGATGCACGTACAGCGTCGACTCCCTGCGGTATTCCTTGGCGATCGCCATGAGCCGGAGCGGATCGGTGTGGCCGATGGTCAGCGGGCCGACGCTGTAGACCCCGCGCCGCGACGTGGGCAGGGTGTACGTCATGGAGTGGCTCGCCCTGGGTGCGAGGCTCGGGACCGGCACGCCGACCTTCGTGCCGGCCACGGACTCGGCCGCCGTGATCGGAGGGCAGCGACGGGACATCCGGCTGGTGACGGTGATGACCCCGACCGCGGCCTCGCCCTCGGTCACCCGGTTGGGGCGGATCTCACGGTGCACCACCAGGTCCGGTCTGGCGAGCATCCACAGCGCGGCCGCCAGGAGCGCGATGAGGCAGGCGAAGCCGAGCAGCACCAGTTCGGGATAGTCCAGCAGGGCGCCCGAGGCGAGGAGAAGGACGGCCGCGACGGCGACGGCGATGCCGGAGCGGGTCAGCATCGCCGCTCACAGACCTGCCGGTGACTGGGGCACCGGAACCGAGGCGAGGATCTCGTCCACGACGGCGGTCGCGGTCACTCCCTTGATGGAGGCCTCCGGGGTGAGGATGATGCGATGGCACAGCACCGGATGGGCCATCGCCTTGACGTCGTCGGCGGTGACATAGGACCGTCCGGCCACGGTGGCCCTGGCCTGGCTGGCCATGGCGAGCGCGTTGCTGGCGCGCGGACTCGCGCCGAGGCGCACCTTCTCCTTCAGCGCGCGGGTGCCGCCGACGACGGTGACGATGTAGGAGCGCACCACGTCCGCGACATGCGCGCTGCGGGCCACCTGGATCATCTTCGAAAGCTCGGCGATGCTGGTCACGGCGGTGAGCTGCTCGGGCAGTCGCCGTGCGATGGCGTCCCCGATCACCCGGGCCTCCTGTTCCGGGGAGGGGTATCCCAGCCGCAACTGCATCATAAAGCGGTCGAGCTGGGCCTCGGGCAGCGTGTAGGTGCCCTGGTGGTCGTAGGGATTCTGGGTGGCGATCACGAAATGCGGGGGCTGGAGATCGTAGGTCTCACCGTCGACCGTGACCTGGTGTTCGCCCATCGCCTCCAGCAATGCCGACTGGGTCTTCGGCGAAGCCCGGTTGATCTCGTCGCCGAGCACGATGTTCGCGAAGACGGGCCCCTTGTGGAATTCGAACTGCCTTTTGCCGTTGTCGAAGATATTCACGCCGACGACGTCCGAGGGCAGTAGGTCGGGAGTGAACTGGATGCGGCGCAACCTGCCGCTGATCGAATGCGCGATCGCTTTGGCCAGGGTGGTCTTGGCGACGCCGGGCACACCCTCGATGAGAAGGTGCCCCTCGGCCAGCAGACACACCACGGCGTTGCGTACCACCTGCGAATTCCCGTGGACAACCTGTTCGATATTGTGGATCAGGCTGTCGACTCGGCGCTGCACCCAGGACGCGTCGATCGTCCCGGGGTCGGCGGGCATCGCCATGTGAACCCCTCGTACCTCGCCAGTGACGTTGTTTTCAGGCAGTCGTGCGGCAGTCATGCGGTGCGGCAGTCGTGCGGGCAGAACTGATCAGCGTTTCGCGGCTACCTGAGAGTCTCTGCCGTCATGAACCCGGCTCTGGTGCGCCCCCCACGCTCACGACAAGATGATGCCACTCCAGCAGGCATACTGGGCCAACTTCCGGTTTTTTTCGGTCCGATGAAAGGGCGGAATGTTTCCTCTGGGGATTGATCTCGGGACCACCTTCACCGGCGCCGCCTTGTGGCGGAACGGCCGTGCGGAGACGGTGCCGCTCGGGCAGCAGCACCGATCCGACCTCGTCCCCTCGGTGCTGTACTGGGAAAGGGACGGAACGCTGCTGGTCGGGGACAACGCCTGGCTCAGGGGTGCCACCGATCCGGCGCGCATGGCCCAGCGGTTCAAGCCCTTGATGGGCCAATCCTCTCCGGTGATCACGGGGGGGACGAATCACGAGCCCCACGAGCTCACCGGCCATCTGCTGCGCTGGGTTCTGGACACCGTCTCCGATCTCGAAGGCGCCCGGCCCGGCCACGTCGTCCTCACCCACCCGGCCGGCTGGGAGGACCACCGTCGGCAGGCCCTGATCCAGGCGGCCTCCATCGCGGGACTCGGTGACGTCGGCCTCCTGCCCGAACCCATCGCCGCGGGCACGTTCTACGTGTCCCAGCAGCGCATCGTGCCGGTGCGCCCCGGTGCGTTGATCGGCATCTACGACCTCGGGGGCGGCACCTTCGACGCCACCGTCGTGCGCAAGTCGGAGACCGGCGTGGAGATCTACGGCGAGCCGGACGGCAACGACCTGGTGGGAGGCATCCACTTCGACGATCTGCTCATGGAGCACGTCCAGGAGGCGGCCGGCGTCACGGACCGGTTCGACCTTGACGACCCCACGGACGAGGCCGACCGGCTACGGCTGATGGACGATGTGATCAGGGCCAAGGAGGCCCTCTCCAGCCTCTCGGACGTGGTCGTCCCGGTCCGGCTGCCGGGGGTCACCCGGCAGGTGGACATCACCCGAGCCGGCTTCGAAGCGCTCATCCAGCCGATGATCATGGACACCATCGGTGTGTTCGCCGATGTGCTCGACCGGGCGGGCGTCAGCCCGGCCCAGCTCGACGCCGTGCTGCTGGTCGGCGGGTCCAGCCGGATTCCCCTGGTGACCCGCCTGCTGGAGGGCGAGCTGGGAATCTCCGTCAGGACCGATGCGCACAGCAAGCACGTGGTCAGTCTCGGCGCCGCGATAGCCGCGGCACCCCGGCACCGCGAGGCGGAGGTGCGGAGGACCCCGTACGCGCCTGCGCCCACCCCCGCCATGGCCCCCGAAGAAGGCCCGGAGCTGTCGGTCGTCGCCGACCTGGAGCGCACCGGCCTCACGGCGGCCACCGACACCAGGGTGCACATCGTCATCGAGGGCCAGACGGTCACCGTCGACACCCTGAGGGACGGCGGGACCCGCCGCGGCGGGCTGGGCGCGCTCGTCGTGGTGGGGCTGGTACTGGCCGTGCTGGCGCTGGTCGTGGTGGTCGCCTTCCAGAACCGCACGACATGAGCGATCGGCTCGCCCGTCACCACCCTCCCGGCGCTCCCGCACGACTACGAGGAGAAGCCCGTCACCTGGTGCCGGGCGGCGAGGACCTCGCAGCTGCGCAGCGCCACCGTGGCCGCACGGGCGAGGTCGGGCCTGGTGAGCGGGTGGCGGGCCAGGCGGCCCCAGTAGGCGTGTTCGGCATCGAGCGCCTCGCGGACCCGGGCGGGCGAGGCGGTGACCGGCAGGTTCAGACGCGTGGTGACATCGGTGCCCTCGCCACCCAGGACCCTTTCGATCCTGGCGAGTTGTGCCTTCGCCCGGATGCGGGCGGTACGGAGATCCGACAGGATCCGGATCTCCGTGAACTCGTGGGCGTTGACGCGGATCTCCTCCATACGCCGCCGGAGCGCGCCCGCTGCGGGGATGCCGTCCGAGCCTGTCACCGCGTCGATCACCCGCAGCGCGGATTCGGCCTTGAGTACATCACGGCGCTCGGCGAACTGGGAGGTCAGCAGCGTGCGCAGCCGGGTGAGTCCGCTGTGCTCGGCGAGCGCGCCGCACAACTGCTCCTGAGTGAGGCGGGGGTCGTCCCGCAGCAGACGGAGGCTGAAGCGGATCCCGTACAGGCCGAGCCTGCGCAGGAGCGCCTCCCGTCCGGCGGTGGTGACGACGGTGCGCCGTGCGGGGTCGAGGAAACGCGAGGTGGACACCATCAAGGGCGCGGTGGCGGCGTGGCCCGCCCCGGCCAGTGCGCGCAGACCGGCGAACTCGTCCGGGTCCATCGTCCCGGACGCCTCGGCCAGCAGTCCCGCCAACGGCACCACGGTGTGCACCAGTGAGCGGATCCGGCTGTTGCGGCGGTAGTCGGCCGCGATGCGGTCGGCGTGGTCCAGCGCCTCGTCGGTCCCACCGCCCATCTCGTCGGCCCTGGACAGGATGCCGAGCGCGGTGACGAGGCTGCCGCCGTGGGCGGTCGCGTCGGCCGTCATACGCAGGAAGTCGACGTCCGAGGAATGAAGTTGACGCATCAGATACAGCACGGCGTCGACGGTGCCCCCGTCGGACTGCTGGGCGAAGAACCGCTCGGTGCGGGCTCCGGCCGTGAACGCCAGCGAACCCGTTCCGGGCGTGTCGATCAGCGTCATCGAGGCCAGCCACGGGGCGGGCAGTTCCATCCGGAGCCGGGCCAGGTCCGCGACCGGTGCCCCAGGGGGCAGTACGACGGGCACCGTGGCCTTCAGCGGGATCGGCTCACCCGTCGTCGGGTCGGCCCAGGCGGCAGTGTGGTCGCCATAGCCGTACCAGGTGACGATGCGGGTGCACTCACCCGCGTCGGTCGCCGCCACCTGCTGCCCGACCAGGGCGTTGAGCAGCGTCGACTTGCCCGCTTTGACCCGGCCGGCGATCGCCACCTTCAAGGGTTCCGCCAGGTGCGCCGTCACCGCCCGGACCGCCTGCTCACCGGGGCGGCCCCGGTAGGCGCGGGCCGCCTCGCCGAGCAGGTCGTGTACTCGCGCCGTCAGGTTCACGCGCGCTGCCTCCCCACGTATCCGGAGCGGGCGGCCACCGTCTGCGCCGATTCGAGCAGCGTCCGGACGCGGTCCAGCCCCTCCGCCGTCGTCGCCGGGGAACCGGAGGCGGCTGCCAGCACACTCCGCTCGGCGGTCTCCCGCAGTTCGGCGGCACGGTCCAGGTAGTAGTCGCGCAGGCGGGTCTGGCATCTGCGGATCAGGTCCGCCGCGGCGTTGCCGGCGCAGGCGTGCTGCTGGCGGAGGTAGGTGGCCACGGCGGTGGCGCCTTCCCGCCGGGACTGCTCCACCCTGGCCGCCTTCTGGTCGCGCACCGACTTCACGGCGAAGACCGTTCCGAACACGGCGGTGACCGGCAGCAGCACCCACAGCGCCGGGTGCAGCGTGGTGATCAGCAGGGTGGTCACCACCGAGCTGCTCAGCGACCAGCCGCGAGCGGCCTGCATCCCCACTTCCATCCGGCCCGCCGCCTTGGTGGTCGGTGTGCCGAGCCGGACGCTCTCCCCGACTCCGGCCGGTCCCGCGCCGCCGGCGCCCCGCAGGACCTCCCCGGACTCGTCGGAGAACGCCTTCGCCACCTCGGCGGCCACCTCGTCGATCGCCGCGAGAGTGCGGTGGTGGCAGTCGGTCAGTTCCTCGTTCGTACGCTGATAGAGCCAGGGCACGAACGCGTCCCACTGGGTGATGGGGTCGAGGGTGTTGACCCGCGCCACCGCCTCCTGTTCGAGCCGCAGCATCCGGTCCTGGAGTTCGTTGCGGGCGCGGGAGCCGATGTCGGCGAACCGGTCGTTGACCATGTTCATCCACCGTGCGGTCGGTGCGCCCAGCTGTGCGGCGCGCCGTCGGGCCTGCTCGGTGCGGAGACGGTCCTCGGGCTGCCCGGCAGCCGACAGCGTGCGCGCGATCTGGCCGATGGTGTCGGTCACCGCCGCTGCCGCCCGGCCGGACGCCGAGGCCCGGCTGCCGGCCAGCCGCGAGCGCAGCCGGTCGATCAGGACGGGGAACCCCGATTCGGCGTTGAGCCCGGCGTCCTGCGCGTCCAGGGCGAGCTCCCGCAGCCGGGCGGACACCGGCACGATCTCCACGCTCAGTCCGGCCGTCGCGACATGGCGGCGGTTGATCTCCAGGATGCGCCGCCAGTCCAGGTAAAGGTCCGTCTTGGTGAGCACGCACAGCGTGTTCGGACAGGTGCGGATCACATGCCGGAGGAAGTCGATCTCGGCCGCCGTGTACTCCTGGCTCGCGTCGGAGACGACCAGCACGGCGTCGGCCAGTGAGACCGCCCGCATGGCGGCGGCCGCCTGTGCCGAGGAGAACCCGCCGCCCAGGCCGGGGCTGTCCACCAGGACGAGTCCGGTGGACAGGAGCGTGCGCGGCAGGCCGACCTCGATCGCCGCGAGCTTGCGTCCGGCGCCGTCGGCCCCCTGGGTGGAGAAGGCGGCGACCTCGCGGGGATCGGCCGGCGTGGTCGCCTCGCCCTCCACCGAGGTGATCAGGGCGGCGCGCGGGGTGGTGGCATGGCCGACCAGAATGGGAACGGTGGTGAACCCGGTCGGGTCGGTGCCGCAGACCGGTACCCCGACCAGTCCGTTGACCAGGCTGCTCTTGCCCTTCTTGAACTCTCCGGCCACCAGTACCTGGAAAGGGCCCGAGCTCAGCTGCTGTGCCTCGGCGGCGAGCCGCGCCGCGAGGTCGGGCCTGCCGTTGCGGTGTGCCTCGCCGATGGCCGCGGCCAGCAGCCGGCGCGCCTGCTGATCGGTTGTCACCACGGTGTGTCAGTGCCCTCCGTGTACCGCGTCGTGGCCGCCGTCCGTGTCGGGCCCGGGGTGGGCACCGAGGTCGACCGGGACGACGGTGGCGTGCAGGCCGTCGTCGAACCCGTGTGTGCCGGGGTCTCCCGTGAACGCGTGGTCCGCCGCTTCGGGCGCGTACGGCTCCCCGGCTCGCTCCGCCGCGTCCTGTGCCGGGATGATCGGCGCGGTCGGACCGGTGAACTCCAGGCTGGCCGCCAGCGTGTCCTGGTCCAGTCGGTCGGGGTCCGAGGCCAGGCGCCTGCCGAAGTCGTCGGCCCCGGCGGGGGCCGGGGCGGTGGGAGGTGGTTCGGTGGGGGCCGGCACGGTCGGCGCCGGGGCGGTGGGCGCCGGTTCGGTCGGGGCCGGGGCGGTAGGGGGCTGTTGACCGTCGTTCCGCGCGGGTGCCGGCTCCTGGGCGGCGGCAGCCGCGGCGGAGTCCGCAGCGGGTGCGGCCGGAGCCATGCCACTGCCCCCGCTACTGCCACTGCCACCGCCGGTGCCAGTGCCAGGGATCATCGCGGCGTAGTTGAAGCGGCGAGTGCTGGCCTCGAAGACGCCCACCCCGGCACGGGAGTTGAGCGCTTCGATGGTGTGCCCGTCGCCGAGACTGATCGCGACGTGCTGACCGGTGGGCTCACCGGTGACCGGATCGCTGGAGAAGCTGAACAGCAGGGCTCCTCGGGTGCGGACGGCCTCCTCGACCGACATGGTGGTGCCGGCATCGTGCAGTTGCCGGAACTGCCCCAGCGCGCCGTCGGTGATGGACAGCCCGGCCTGGTGCGCGGCCCACTCCACCAGTTCGGAGCAGTCGAACGCGGTCGGGTCCTCCGCGTCGAGGCGAGCCTCGGCCCCGTAGACGTACCGGTCCCCGTTCTGCGCGAGCGCCGCCTCGACGAACCGGGCCACCTTGTCGCCGTCCACCGCTTGTGCCGGGGCCACCGTTCCGGTCTCCGGCTCGGCCGGGGAGCCGTCCGGTGGTTCTCCGCCGGCGGGCCCGCCGGGCTGACCGGGGCCGGCGCCGGTCTCCACGGGCAGCCCGTACTCCCTGCCCGCCGCCGGATCCCCGTTCTCCAGCGGGATGCCGTACTCGGCGCCCCGGCGGTCGGGAGTCGCGGCCTGCTGGGCCGCCGGACCGGTGCTCGCCGTGGTGCCCTCGGCGACGGCAGGGGTCGGCGCCGGCTGCCCGGAGGAGGAGCCGGGGCCGGACGGTGCCGGCTGTCCGGGGTCAGCGCCGGGCACGGCCGTTGACGACTGCCCCCCGCCGTCGTCGCCGGCACTGCGGCGGTCGCCGTACCCGGTGGTGCCCGTCCACACGCCACGACCCGCTCCGTCCCCGTGCGCCACGGCCGCCGCCTGGGCCTCCTCCTGGAACCGGAGGTACCGCGCGGAGGGTCCGTGGTGCGTGGTGGTCCACGGGGAGAAGTCGTCGCCCTGGTGGGACACGAGGAACGCCGCTCTGGCGTTGTCCACCGGGTCGTACAGGTCGAACCGCTGGGCCAGGTCCGGGTGTGCCCGGGCGTTGATCTGCCAGAGCCCTCTGCTGTCCTCCCCGACCGGGTTGTGGGCGCGGCTGTCGCCGCCGGACTCGGCCAGCGCGACGGCGGTCATGGTGGTGGCCTGGTCGGGTGAGAAACCTGCTTGCCGGGCGAAAGCGTAGATCTGCTCTGCAGAGAAGCGAGGCATGCCGCCAGGGTAGGGCCGCGAGGGGTCCCGGATCCCCCGGTAGCGCATATCCGTTCTTCTCCGGTGTCCGCCCCTGGTCAAGCGCTACGATGACGCCGACGTTGGTCGGGGGCGGGCTGCAGGGGAGTGGTTCCGGCGGACGAGTCTGTGGGTGCGCCGCCTTGGCAGGTGCTGGCCGACACGCTTCTGCAGCGTGAAGCACTGGTCTGCCGTGTCGGTGAAGGGCTCGTGCCCCGCGATTTCGCCGGGCTCTACGTCGCACACGAGGACCTGGACCGGGTGCTGCGCACGCTTCCCGGGCTCAACGGCCCCGACGCCTCAGTCTCGCGTGAGGTGCGTGAGAAGCTCGCGCCCGAACTCGCCGCCGCCAGGGCGCTGTTCACCGAGTCGCTGACCGGTGACGACGCGTTCGCCGTGCTCGTACGCCGGGCGGGACTGACGCCGGGCGAAGCGGAGTTGCTCGCGGTGGTGTGTGCGGTGGACATGTCCCCGGCGCGGATGAAACTGGTGTCCTACGTACAGGACAGTGTGCAGTTGCCGCGGCTGACCCTGTCGACGGTGGCCCGCATGTTCGGCTCGGTGGACGCGGCGGCGCACGGCTCCCGTCCGGTCACCGCGTTCCTCGTCGACATCGGTGCGGAGGGGCCGTGGGGCAACCGGATGCTCGCTCCCGCCGGCCGGGTGATCTGGGCGCTGACCGGTGACGGCACGGCCGATCCCGGACTGCCGCCCGGAACGCGTCGTGTACCGGGCGGCGCTCTCCCGGCGGCCGCGCCCGAGCTGCTGCTGGTGTCCGGACCGGACGAGGCCAGCCGGTTACGCGCGGTCGCCGGCCACCGACCGGGACAGGGCATGCTGATCAGCTCTGTGCCGTCCGGCCCGACGGCCTGGCAGGCGCTGGTACGGGAGGCCACCGTCGAGGGACTGGCCGTCGTGCTGGAACTGGCCGGGCCACCGGACGGGGAGGTACGCGACCGCGTCGACCGTGCCGACCACCTGACCTGGGTGCTGAGTTCCGGCACGGAGCTGCCCCTGGACCTGCTGCCGCGCCGAGGCTTCACCGAGCTGCGCGTCGACTCGGGGATGGCGGACGCGCCGGACTGGGCGGCCGCGTTCGGAACCGGACCGGCCACGGGTGTACGGCTGACCCGCGACCAGCTCGACCTGGTGGCCGCCGCGGCCGGAGGGCGGATCTCGCACCTGTCGGCCGGCATCCGCCGTCTCGCCGGCGGTCATCTGGACCGGCTCGCGGTCCGGGTGAGCCCGCAGCGCGGGTGGGCGGATCTCGTGCTGCCGGCCGACCAGACCAGCAGGCTGCGCGAGATCGTGACACGGCACCGGCAGCGGTCCCTCGTCTACCAGGAGTGGGGTTTCTCGCCGCTCCCGTCCACGGGCGTGGTCGCCCTGTTCTCCGGACCGTCCGGCACCGGAAAGACGCTGGCCGCCGAGATCATCGCGGGTGAGCTGCAGCTGGATCTGTACAAGGTCAACCTGTCCTCGGTGGTCAGCAAGTACATCGGGGAGACCGAGAAGAACCTGGAGCGCATCTTCGGCGCGGCGGCCGCGGGGGACCTGGTCCTGTTCTTCGACGAGGCCGACGCACTGTTCGGCAAGCGGTCCGAGGTGAGCGACTCGCACGATCGCTACGCGAACATCGAGGTGGCCTACCTGCTGCAGCGGCTTGAGTCGTACGACGGCATCGTCGTCCTGGCGACGAATCTGCAGCGCAACATCGACGACGCCTTCCTGCGGCGCATCTCGGTGGCGGTCGGCTTCGAAGCACCCGACGAGGTCGACCGCCGGCGCATCTGGGAACGGGCGTTCCCGGGCCCGGCCCCGGTCTCGGAGCTGGACCTGGACTTCCTGGCGAGGCAGTTCCGGATCACCGGTGGCATCATCCGCAACGCCGCACTGGGAGCCGCGTTCCGGGCGGCGGGCGACGACGGACCGATCACGATGGAGCGGGTCGTCCTCGCACTCCGCAGGGAGTTCCAGAAGATCGGCCGGTTGTGCACCGAGGCGGAGTTCGGACAGTACTTCGACCTGGTGGGCGCCGAACACGAGTGAGGGGCGGGAATTCCGTTGCTTGACCTTCTCGACAGGGCCCTGGAGTCGTTCCTCCGGGCCGAGGTGCCCCTCGGCAGGGACATCGCGATCGCGTTCGACGCGCCGGACCGTGACTGGGCGGCGCGGACGTCGGGGAGACCGACGGTCAACCTCTATCTGTGGGACGTACGCCGCAACCTCGAGCAGCGTGAGGGCGGGATGGACATGGTGGTCGACGCCGAGGGGCGCAAGCACCGGCGCCGCCCGCTGCCGAGGGTCGACTGCCGATATCTGATCACGGCCTTCACCAGTGATGTGCGCGACGAACACTCCCTGCTCGGACGGGTGTTGTCGGCGCTGCTGCTGCACGGCGAGATCGGCGCCGGTCATCTGCCCGACGGGCTGTCGGAGCTGCGACCGCTTCCGTCCGTGCAGGTCGCGGCCGGCGACGGACGTGACAACTCGGACTTCTGGTCCGCCCTCGGAGGCCAGCTCAAGCCCGGACTCGATGTGCTGGTCACCGCCACCGTCGACGCCGCCGTGCTGGTGGAGGCCGCTCATGACGTACACCGTTACGTGATGCGCACCCACACGATGCCGGACCGCGCACTGGTCGGTGAACGCGAACTGGCCGCCGGGCATGCGGAGGAGGCCGGCGCGCAAGGGGAGTGATCAGGCACCCCTGGGGCGCGTGGCGGTGCGGATGCGCAACTTTCGTGGATCCGGCCACCAGAACCTCTGCGAAGCGGATGTGATGACGGTCATACTGACCCGGTGCCGGTTGGTCGCCGCTTGTCGTCAGCGCCTGAGCGTGTCGCAGATGTGCGACCGACAGGTGCCGACGTGCGTGCCACCGCCGCGCCGGTCGTCTCGATGCGGGCGGTGAGCGGCCTGTTCACGCGCGGTGCGTCCGCTCAGCCGGCCGGGGCCGTGCTGCCGGCCGCCGGCGGCAACGCCATGTTCGCGCGGCTGCTGGCAACCGCGGACACGGCGCCGCAGACAGGAGCCGACGTCGCGGAGCGGATCAACGCCCTCAGGGGTGGCGGCAATCCGCTGCCCGCCGCATTACGGGCCGATGTGGAGGGCCGGTTCGGGCAGCCGTTGGGAGACGTGCGGGTGCACGACGACGGCGAGGCGGCCGCGTTGGCGACGCGGTTGGGGGCCCGTGCGTTCACCAGCGGTCAGGACATCTTCTTCAACACCGGCGAGTACCGACCGTCTACGCCCGACGGGTACGAGCTTCTGACACATGAACTGACGCATACGCTGCAGCAGTCCACGGGGGCGGTGCAGGGGCGGGCGGCCGCGCCGGGGCTGCTGGTCAGCGAACCGCAGGACCGTGACGAGCAGGTCGCGTACGCCACTGCGCGCCGGTTGCGGGCCGAGTGGGAGTCGGGGGACGCAGGTCCACGGCCGCATGGAGCGCCGGGTCACCACGCCACCGCGGCCGGCCGGGCCGATCCCCCGGGTCCGGCGGCTCCCGTGGTCCAGCGGGCGGCCGAAAGTCCGGTGGAGGCGGCACGGGACGGCGCGGGCGAGACGTCCCTCCTCGACGACCTGGTACCGGACTTCATCCTGGACGGTGTGAAGGCGGCGGTGTCCGCGATCCCCGGCTACACGATGCTCACCCAGGTCATCGGCACGGACCCGATCACCCACCGTCCCGTGCGGGCAGGCGCCGAGGAACTGGTCGAGTCGGTACTGACCTTCGGCCCCTTCGGTGAGGCGACCGGGCGGCTGCTGCGCGGCATCGACGTCATCGACGATGTGCTCGACGCCGTGCAGACGCGGCTCACGGCGCACCATCTGACGCTGAACAGAATCGTCGACGAGATCGGGAAGGCCTGGGACGAACTGTCGGTCACAGCCGGCATCGACGGCAACGTGGCGACCGTTCGGCGGCACGTCGACGCCCTTCTCGCCGATGCGCGTGCCGCGGTCTCCGAACTGGTCGACCAGGTCATCCAGGTGGTGCGATCGGTCGTCGCCGAGGTGGCCGAACCACTGCTGCAGCGGCCGGAGGTACGGCCGGTGTGGGAGCTGGCCAAGAAGGTGTTGCACCACGACCCGTTGCACGGAACCCCGGTCACGGCCCCGACCGTGGAGATCCTGGCCGACTTCCTGAAGCTCATCGGCAGGGAACAGACGCTCGAGCAGCTGCGCGAGCGTGGCACCCTGCAGCAGGCGGCCGACTGGCTCGACACACAGTTCGCCACGTTCGCCGGTGTCAAGGACGAGCTGGTCCAGCTGTTCACCGACGCCTGGCAAGCGATCCAGCCGCAGAATCTGCCGCGGCTCCTGGACACACTGCCGGGTCTGGCCGCGCGGGCCGTCGCGCTGGTGCGGCGGATCGCGGCCTTCGCCGCCACGATCATGGGCAAGGCCCTGGAGCTGGTGAAGCAGTCGCTGCTCGGACCGCTGAGCGAGCGGGCCCGGCACATCACGGGATTCCCGCTGCTCACCGTGGTCATCGGCCAGGACCCGTTCACCGGGCAGCGGGTCCCGCGTACCGCGGAGAACCTGATCCGTGGCTTCGTGACGCTGCTGCCGGGCGGCGACGCCACCTACGACCAGCTCGCCGAATCGGGGGTCATCGGCCAGGCGGCGGCCCGGATCGAGGGCGAGATGGGCAGGCTCGGCATCTCCGCCGACCTGGTCGTCACCACCTTCCGCGGCATCTGGGACAGCCTGTCACTGGACGACCTGCTCGACCCGGTCGGCGCGTTCCAGCGGATCCTGCGGCAGTTCGGCGAGCCGGTGTCCCGTCTCGTCGAGTTCGCCGGTGTGGTGCTCGAAGTCGTGGTGACGCTGATCATCAAACTGATGAACTTCCCGTCCGACCTGGTCGGCGACATCATCGGCAATGCCATGTCCGCCATCGAGGACATCAAGCGCGACCCGGTGCGGTTCCTGCTGAACATGCTCCAGGCATTGAAGACCGGGTTCCTGGGCTTCCTCGACGGCATCGGCACGTATCTGCTCCAGGGCCTGAGCAGCTGGCTGCTGCGGGGCCTGGGGCAGCTGGGCATCACCCTGCCGAGGGAGCTCACCCCGGGGGCTGTCCTGGACCTGGCGATGCAGGTGCTCGGCGTCGGGGCGGAGACGCTGTGGCAGAAGCTGGGCGAGCGCATCGGCCCGGAGCGGGTGGCCCAGCTGCGCGCCGGCATCGACCACCTCACCGGGGCGTGGGCGTTCCTCAAGGACGTCCGCGAGCGCGGTGTGGCGGCGGTCTACGAGTACGTCGCCGACAAGCTCAGCGGCCTGTGGGACACGGTGCTGCGGATGGCGACCGACTGGATCATGACCCAGGTCGTCCAGCGCGCCACCGCCAAGCTGGTCTCCATGCTGGACCCGACCGGCGTGATGGCGGTCGTCAACAGCTGCGTCGCTTTCTTCAACGCGGTCCAGTCGGCGATCGAGTACGTCCGTGACATCCTCCGGATCGTCGAGCAGTACACCCGGACCATCGCCCAGGTGGCCCGCGGCGACATCCAGCCCGGCGCGGACAGGGTCACCCGCGGCCTGGCGGACGCGGTCCCGATCGCCATCGGCTTCCTGGCCAACCAGGTCGGCATCGGCAACGTCCCGGAGAAGGTCGTCGACATCATCAAGGGCCTCCGGGAACTGGTGGACCAGGCGCTGGACTGGCTGTTCGACCAGGCGATGCGGCTGGGGGCGGCGGCGCTGAACGCGTTGGGCGGCAGCGGTGCGCAGCCCACGGACCAGGCGGATGCCGCCGGCCCGGCCGACATTCCCGAACAGACGTTCCACTTCGAACTGGAGGGGCACCAGCACACCCTTTTCGGCCGGGTAACCAACGGCAGGCTCATCCTGGAGATGTCCTCCCCCACCCGGGAAACGCTCCTGGCGAAGATCGATGCCGGCGTCCAGCACCCCCACATCGCCGGGAACCAGCGGGTGCAAAACAAGCTGAAGGAGATCCGCAAGCACGTCGACGCCCAGGAAGGAGCCGAGCTCGATGCCCGCCGGTCGATCGACCACGGCGACGAAGGCGCCATACGGCGCGGTCACGAAGACATGGCTCGCGTGCGAAGGCGCCTGGAGGCCGTGGCCGCCGAACTCAAAAAGATCGGCAAGGAGTTCGACGTCCGCGTGTTGCGGGACGATCCGGAAGTGGTCAACGGGAAAATCCCGGACGATATCGACATCCGCGCGTACTACTACGGCCGCGTCAACCGATACGAGTCGCGACGTGCTGACTACACCGACCAGATGGTGGAGTGGAAGAAGGTCTACACCAAGGAAGCGGCCGAGGATCCCGTGCTTGCCAGCCACCGCAACTCGTACATGTGCCTGGGGATGGACCACGAGAAACCGATCCCGCACCTGGTCAGCGGCGCGACTTTCACCGACCCCGAGAGCAAGCGGAAGTACGTCGCGGTCGAGATCCAGGTCGAGCACAAGTACGAGGTGGTCGAGCACTGGAACAACGGTGACCCATCGCACACCGCCAACACTAACGCGGGCAGGAACTCCAACCAGCAGGCCCGCACGCAATGGAACAACTGGGATGACAACCTGACCGGCATGTGCCGGGAGTGCAACAGCAAGAAGGAAAAGGCACGCCAGGCAGCCGGTGGCCTGGGTTACCAACGTGATGTCCTCACCGGCTTCTTCGGCCGGTCGTAGCCAGGACCGAGAACAGGAGCAAACGTATGGTAGTGGGGGGTGCCCCCGGCGTTTACGTCGAGGAGCAGGTCAGCGGCTCCATGCCGCTACAAGGCGTCGGCACCGCCGTCGCCGCGTTCGTCGGGTTCACCGAGAAGTACGACAGGAAGAACGGTGATTCCACCGATCCCGAGGGCGTCAAGCCGCAGCTGGTGACCAGCTGGCCGCAGTACGAGCGGGTCTATGGGAGCTTCGCGCCGGACATCGTGCTGCCGCACGCCGTGAAGGGCTTCTTCGAGAACGGCGGGAGCAGCTGCTACATCGTCCGTATCCCCACCGGCGCCGACACCCCCGCCCCGCGTCGCGCGTTGCCTGCCGTCGGGCGTCCGGAGGCGGAGTCGTTGGTGGTGGAGGCACTGGACGCCACCGCCGCCCTGGAAGTCGTCGTGGAGACCGAGCCCCCGGCCGAGGGCGCGGCGCAGGAGTTCACCGTCAAGGTGGTGCGTGGCGGCACGATCGAGGAGCACTTCCCCAACCTCAGCCTCGGCAAGGGCAACCAGAACGCCGGCAGGGTCATCAACGACGGGTCCGAACTCATTCGCGTCGAGACACGCAGCATCCCCGGCCTCTCCTCCGCCGAGCGCATCCCGGCCCCGGGTGTGTACGTCATCGAGCCGAGCGCGTCCGCCGCTCCCGCCGCCATCACCGCCACCCCCGCGGATCTCGCGGGTTCGGAGACGACGCGTACCGGGTACGAGGGCCTCGCCATCGCCGAGGACGTGTCCATCGTGGCGATCCCCGACCTCATCACGGTGTGCCGCCGGCCCGACGGAACCGTCGACGAAGAGAAGTATCTCGCCGCGCAGCGCAAGCTGGTCGACTGGTGCGAGCTGCGGCGGAGCATGATGGCGATCCTCGACTCGCCCCCCGGCCTCAACGCCCAACAGGCGCTGGGGTGGCGTGAACGGCTGGGTGTGGACAGCGCGTTCGGAGCCGCCTACTACCCGCACGTCGTCGTGGCCAACCCCAAGGCGCGGCCCGGCGCCACCAACGGTGAGCGATTCCTCACGCTCCCGCCGAGCGGCCACATCGCCGGCGTCTGGGCACGCACCGACGGCGCCCGGGGCGTGTGGAAGGCCCCCGCCAACGAGGTCATCCGGGGCATCGCCCGGCTGGAGACCGAGGTGACGACGGGTGAGCAGGACAAACTGAACCCGAAGCAGGTCAACTGCCTGCGTTCGTTCGGCGCCAACGGCCTGCGCATCTGGGGCGCCCGCACCCTGGCCTCGCAGGACCAGAGCTGGCGCTACATCAATGTGCGACGGCTCTTCATCTACATCGAGGAGACCATCCGCCTGGGGACCCAGTGGGTGGTGTTCGAGCCCAACGACGCCGACCTGTGGGGCCGGGTCAACCGCACCATCGGCGCGTTCCTGCACAACCTCTGGATGCGCGGCGCACTCGTCGGCTCCACCCCGGAGCAGGCCTTCTTCGTCCTGTGCAACGACACCAACAACCCGCAGAGCTCCATCGACGAGGGCAAGCTGATCGTCGACGTGGGAGTCGCGCCGGTCAAGCCCGCCGAGTACGTGATCTTCCGGATCAGCCAGTGGCAGGGCGGCGCCACCACCAGTGAATGACATGACCGGCAGGCGGTTCCCAGTGGATGGAGGAAGAAGACATGCCTGATCTGCTCACCACGTTCACGTTCGTCCTTGAGATCGACAGCGTCGAGGTCGGCAGCTTCCGCAAGGTCTCCGGCATCGAGTCCGAGACCGAGACCATCGAGTACAAGGAGGTCAACCAGGACGGCAAGATGATCATCCGGAAGCACCCGGGCGCGATGAAGTGGTCCGACATCACCCTGGAGCGGCGGATCGACGTCTCCCAGGTGCTGTGGAACTGGCGCAAGGAGATCATCCAGGGCGACGTCGACAAGGGCCGCCGCAACGGCGCCATCCTCGCGAAGGACTCCAAGGGCGAGACCGTCGCCCGCTGGGAGTTCGTCGCGGGCTGGCCGTCGAAGTGGACCGGCGCCGACTTCGACGCGGGCGCCAACGACATCGCCACCGAGAAGGTCGTCATCACCCACGAAGGCCTGGTCCGCGTCAAATGAGCCTGCACACCGAGTACCCCTTCACGCTGCCCAAGGGCTACGTCGACGAGGAAGGCACGCTGCACCGCACCGGCGTCATGCGGCTTGCCTGCGCCCGTGACGAGATCGAGCCGCTGCGCGACCCGCGCGTGAAGGAGAACGAGTCCTACGGCACTGTGATCGTGCTCGCCCGCGTGATCACCGAACTGGGCACGCTGCCCCGGGTGAACACAAGCGTGGTGGAGCGCATGTTCGCCAGCGACTTCGCCTACCTCCAGGACTTCTACCGTGTGATCAATTTCGGTGACGCATCGGTACTGGAAGAGCTGGAGCCGGGCGCCCCTTTCCCCCGGGCATTGCTGGAGGCGGGCTAGGCAGGTACGCGGAGGACGAGCTCTGGCAGGAGATCACCTACCTGGCGTACCACCTGCACTGGAGCCTCGATGAGCTGCTCGCACTCGAACACGGCGACCGGATCCGGTTCCTCCGGCAGGTCGCCGCGCTCAACGAAAGGTCTTGGGAGGGGGTCATGAATGGGTAGCCAGGACCGGTCCATGGACCCGCCCTGGGCCGGCCGGTTCGTCTTCACCGTCGACGGGCTGGAGATCGGCGCCTTCACCGAGGTCGGCGGGCTGACCGTGTCGATCGAGGTCGAGGAGTACGCGGAGGGCGGACAGAACCAGTACACGCACCGACTGCCGGGGCGGATGAAGTGGCCCAATCTGGTGCTCAAGCGGGGGATGACGAACGCGGACAACCTGTTCGCATGGTTCGCGGCCAGCTCCGGTGAGGGTTTCGCCAAGGCGGACAACAAGATCCAGCGACGCAGCGGCGCGATCACCCTGCAGAACTCGCAGGGACGGCCGGTGCAGACCTGGAAGTTCGTCGACGCCTACCCGGTGAAGTGGACCGGCCCCCGCTTGGCCGCGACGTCCAGGGACCTCGCCGTCGAGGAACTGGAGGTGTGTCACTGTGGCTTCACCATGGAGGGGCACCGTTGAGGGCATTCCCCGGCGAAGGTCCTCACTGGCCCGGCGGCCGCTGCGTCCCGGCCTGGCCCCGGTCGAGGTCCGTCGGACCTTGCCCGGGGCGACGGGACTCGGCGTCTCGGGCTTCCGGGTGCGTGCCCCTTGGTGGGTGCTGGTCCGGCGCCTGTTCCTGAGCCGCCGGCACATCGGCTTCAGGGCAGCCGCCGTGGCTCGTTCGACGGTCTCGTCCCCGACCCCCTCACGGGAATTGCTCCGGCCCGGGGACGCCGCTCGAGGGGGCCTGCTCACCACGCGTCGCAGACCGCCGGTGCCGCCGAACCAGGTGGCCCAGGCGGCCTCGGCCCGGAGTTCCCCCGCCAGGGAACCGCTCACCCGGAGGGCGACGGCCGACGCGGGACCGGTGGTCGGGGGCGTGAGTGGCGTGGAGCACCTGCGGGTACTCGGCGGAGCCTCCGTCGCGCGCACCGGTGACGACTTCTCGCCCGAGATCGTGCCGACACCACCACAGCGAGGACCGATCCGGCCCCGGCCGGGCCCAGGATCACCCGCGAGCACTGTTCCCGCATCGGCCCCCTTCACCGGTCCTGTGGCTTCGGCCGGTCCGGTGGCGGTCGGGCGGCTGCCCTTGACCTCCCACCGACGGCGCACCGTCATCGGCCGGCGACCGGGCGCGGCTCCTGCTGACGAGGGCGCGCCACAGTGGCGGGCGGAGGCGGGGCGGCCCGGTGGTCGGCGCGGTGCCGCCGTGGGGGCTGGGCTCGTGTCCGATGCGCGGGTGGGTGCGGGGCGCGGGAGGGCTCCGGCCGCACCGGATGCCGGTATGTCCTCCGAAGTGCGGGGCGTGGCCCGGAGTTCGGCCCCCGGGCGGGCTCCAGCGGGACCGGGGCCGGGGCCGGGACCGGGGTCCGTGCCGGTGCCGGGACTTCAGGGAACGGCTTCGCCGACGACGTACGCGGTAGCCGCCTTCCTCCGGGCAGCGGCGGCCCCAAGCACGAGGAGCGCCGCCGGCGAGGAGCGGCTGGCGCGGGTGAGCAGCCCGGAGGCCCGCTGGCGGGCGGCGGTGGCGCGTTCGCCGCTGGAGTCCCCCCGCGCCTTCCCCGGCCGGCTCCTCCCGCTGGTCCGCGCGCTCACCGGGGGCACGTCCGCCACGTACACCAGCGGTCCCGCGACCCGGTCGGCCCTGGCGGCAGCCGGCGCGCGGGGCGCGACCACGCGGACGACCGTGCACCTGTCGGCCGAACCGGACCGATCGGATGTCGGCGTGCTCGCCCATGAGCTGAGCCACGCACGCAGTCCTGTGCTCCGGCCACGGTTCTCCCTGCGGGTGCCCGGCGGCGCGCCGGACACCGACGAACGGGTGGCGCAGGCCACGGGGGCAGCGATGCGTCGAGCGATCACCGACGGCTCCGGTGATCTGAGGGGCCTCAGCGGCTTCAGTGGCCTCGCGAGCAGTCTGCCGGTCGGTGGCGCGACCGCGGGCGCCACGGCGCTGGTGGACGCCGCCACCCGCGCAGCTCGTGACGTGGTGCGCGACGAGGTGGAACGCGCGCTGGCCACCATGGACAGGACGGCGGCGCGTGGCGCGGCCGACCTGCCCTCGCCGGGAGGCGACCACGCGTTCCAGGGCGGGGCTCCCACGGAACGGTCGTTGCTCCCGGCCGAGTCGGGAACCGCCACGGCATCGGGCGTTGCGGCCGCGCCCGGGGGACAGGCTCCTGGCGGACACCCTCCCGGCGGACCCGTCCAGACGGACCGGCAACCCTCGACGGAGCAGATCGTGCGCGCGATCGAGGAGCGAGTGCTGCACCAGCTCGAACGGCGTGGTGGCCGGTACGCGGGAATCTTCTGAGGTCCGAACGGTCTGAAGGGAAGTCGATGAACCAGCCTTCCAAGGCATTTCTCGAGGTCGAGGGCAGCAGCGAGAGGATCGAGTGCCTGTTCAACCCCGCGGAGCTGACGATCAGCAAGTCCAACTCATGGCAGGCGGGCGACGCCAAGGGCGTCAACGCACCGGCCCTCCGCTTCCAGGC
Source organism: Streptomyces sp. NRRL S-118 (assembly GCF_000716335.1). Lineage (GTDB taxonomy): Bacteria > Actinomycetota > Actinomycetes > Streptomycetales > Streptomycetaceae > Streptomyces. The sequence continues at coordinate 37,004 of NZ_KL591018.1, forward strand.
GGGGCAGTCGGCCACGCTGACCCTCACCCTGATGTTCGACACCACCCGCACCGGGACCGACGTCACGCGTTACACCTCCAGGCTGCTCGACCTGCTCAAGGTCGACCCGGACCTGCCGTCGTCCGACCGTGGCCGCCAGTCCGGGCGGCCGCCCTGGGTCAAGTTCCACTGGGGCGACCTGCATTCGTTCCGAGCCGTCGTCGACCGGCTCCAGGTGCGGTTCACGTACTTCGCGAGCACGGGCAAACCCTTGCGGGCGAAGGCCGACATGACTCTCAAGCAGTGGCAGGACGAGGGGCTCCACCCGTTGCAGAACCCCACGTCGTCCACGCCGACGCTGCACTCGGTCCACGTCGTGCGTACGGGTGAGACCCTGGACCGGATTGCCGCCGCACGGTACCGCGATCCGGCGCGGTGGCGGTTGATCGCGGAGGCCAACGGCATCCACGACCCGCTCGCGGTGGCCGCGGGCACCACTCTGGTGATCCCCGAGCAGCCGGTGCGTCGCCGTGCCTGAGCAGCGCAGCCTCGACAGTGTCGTGATCACGGTGGACGGTGCGCCGCTCGCGGCGGCGCTCTACCCCAGGATCACCCGGGTACTGGTGGAGGAGTCGGTGCACCTCCCCGACGCGTTCACCGTCCGGTTCGACGACGCCCACTTCGAGCTGTTCGACGAGGACCGCTTCCGGCCGGGCACGCACATCGAGATCGCCTTCCGCGCCGACGGCGACCCGGTCATGGTGACCGCGGGCGAGGTGACATCGGTATCGGTGACGCCTGGTGTGTCCGGGCGTCACGAACTGGTCCTCGGGGGACTCGATCTGACGCATCGTCTGACGCGCGGGCCGAAGACCCGCAGCTTCACCCGGATGTCCGACGCGGACATCGCCTCGCGCATCGCCGGCGAGTACGGGCTGGACACCGACATCGACGCCACGGACGAGACCCGGGAGTACGTGTTGCAGGCCGGGGAGACGGACTACGGCTTCCTGCGCCGGCTGGCCGACCGGATCGGGTTCGACCTGTGGGTCGGTGACCGGACGCTGCACTTCAAGCGCCGCCCGTCCGCCCGGTCCACGGCGCCGTCGTTGCGCTGGGGCGACAACCTGCTCGACTTCACCGTCCGGTGCGCCTCGGCCGAACACTGTGACGAGGTCGTCGTCACGGCCTGGGACCCGGTGGACAAGCGGACCATCACCGGCCGTGCCACGGACCCGGACCACGGCACCGACGCACCTGTCGCCGCCGATATGGCCGACGCGGCGCGGAGGGCCTTCGGGCGGGTGTCCCGGCGAGCCGGACACGTCCCGGTGGCGAGCCAGGCGGAGGCCGACGCGTTCGCCCGGTCACTGCTGTGGCGTGCGTCCGGGGCGGAGGTGGTGCTGCGCGGCGAGGCGGTCGGCAACCCGCTGATCGCGGCGGGAGCGCAGGTGAAACTGGAGCGGGTGGGCAACCGGCTGTCCGGAACGTACCGCGTGACGGGCGTGGAACACGACTACGGCAGCGGCCGCCCGTACACCACGCGCTTCACGTGCGGGGCGAAGGACGCGGGCGAACTGGCCGATCTGCTCGGCGGCAACAGCGGGAGCGGCGGGGACGGCGCCGGAGCGGTCGGGGGGCGGCACGACGGCAAGGGGCTGACCGTCGGAGTGGTCACCAACAACGACGATCCGGAGCACCTGGGCCGGGTGAAGGTGAAGTTCCCGACGCTGTCCGGTGAGGACGAGAGCAACTGGGCCCGGGTCGCCGCCCCGGGCGCGGGCGGGCAGCGCGGTATGCAATGGCTGCCTGAGGTGGACGACGAGGTGCTGATCGGCTTCGAGTCGGGTGACAGGAATCGTCCGTTCGTGCTGGGTGGCCTGTGGAACCGCGGCGATGTGCCACCCGTACCCGCACCGACCCGGGACGGGAAGGTCACCGAGCGGCTGCTGGTCAGCCGTAAGGACCACCGTCTGGTGTTCACCGACGATCCGGCCGGCTCCGTCCGGCTGTCCCTGGGCGACGGCGACTGTGCCTTGACGCTGGAGAAGTCGGAGTCCTCCCTGGAGGCGGAGCAGACGCTGACGATCAGTGCTCGGCGGATCGAGATCAAGGCGGGGGAGAAGCTGGTACTCGGCGCACCGGAGGTCGAGGTCTCCGCACGGTCCGAGCTCAAGGCCACCGGCAACCCGATCCGGCTCAACTAGGACTCGTCAACCAGGACTCGTCAACCAGGACTCGTCAACCAGGACTCGTCAACCAGGTCTCTACCAGAAGGGCACGACCCATGCCACAGCCCGCCGCCCGGGAGGGCGATCCGGTGACCGGGCAGGACACGCACATCGTGCTGGTGCCGGCGCCCGGCGGGGGCACGGCCCCGGTTCCGCAGCTGCTCGCGTTCTCCGGCACGCTCGTGTCGGGCCTGTCCCCCGACGTGCTCGTCAACGGCCGTGCGGCGGCCACGGTGGGCAGTACCGCCCGGAACACCCTGCCGCACCAGCCGCTGCCGCCGGGCCTGAGGTTCGTGAAACAGCCGGCCGACGAGGGCCGGGTGCAGACCGGCTCGCCCACGGTGCTCGTGAACGGCAAGCCGCTGGCCAGGGGGCAGGACCAGGTGGTGACCTGTTTCGACGTTCCGGGCCCGCCGTCGCTGATCACCGGCGGCTCGCCGAACGTGGTGGTCGCATGACCGATCTGATCGGATCCGGCTGGGCGTTCCCCGCGGCCCTCACCCCGGCCGGTACGGTCCGGCTGGTCGCGGGCGGCGAGGAGATCGACGCGGCGGTCCGCATGATCCTCTCCACCGCACCCGGGGAGCGGGTGATGCGGCCGGACTTCGGCTGTGCCATGTGGGAGCAGGTGTTCGCTCCGATGAACTCCGGCACGCTCGGCCTGATCGAGCAGTGCGTGCGGGAGGCCCTGGCCCGCTGGGAGCCGCGCATCGTTCTCGAGGACGTGGCGGCCGTGAGCGACGGCGAGTCCATGGTCCGCATCGAGGTGTCGTACCGGGTGCGGGCGACCAACGACCACCGCAACCTGGTCCATCCCTTCTACGTGATTCCCGGTGAGGAGCCGACCTCGTGACCCTGCCCGCGCCCCACCTCGACGACCGGACCTTCCAGGACATCGTCGACGAGGCGAAACGGCGGATCGCCCTGCGCTGTCCCGAATGGACCGACCACAATGTGTCGGACCCCGGTGTGGCCCTGATCGAGCTGTTCGCCTGGATGACCGAGATGATCATCTACCGGCTCAATCAGGTGCCGGACCGCCTGTACGTGAAGTTCCTCGAACTCGTGGGCATCTCCCTGTACTCGGCCACTCCCGCCCGCACCGGCCTGCTGTTCGAACTGACCGGTCCGGCGAAGGACACCATCGTGGTGCGCAAGGGCACCCGGGTCGGCACCCAGCGGGACACCGCCGGCGATCAGATCGTCTTCATGACCGAATCGGATCTGAGGATCGTCGCCCCGGAGCTCGTCGCCTGCAGGACCCGGAGCGGGGGCGGCGACGAGGACCGCACCTCGGCGCTGGCCGCCGGCGCCGCGAGGATCGCGGTCTTCCCGTCGGCGGCCGAGGGCGACGCGCTGTATCTGGGTTTCCGGCAGGGCCTGGCCGGCAATCTGCTGCGCCTCGATGTGACGGTGGCGGACGCCCGGGGCGCGGGTGTCGACCCGAAAAGTCCGCCGCGGGTGTGGCAGAGCTGGGACGGCCGGCAATGGCAGGAGGCACGCGTGCTCGCCGACACCAGCGGCGGGTTCAACACCACGGGTCGGGTGAGCCTGCTGCTGGCCCCTGCCCACGAGCAGCTGACGGTCGGCGCGGTGACGGCGTACTGGGTCCGGTGCGTGCTGCGGCGGTCGTCCGAAAAGCAACCGACGTACGAGTCCTCGCCGCTGCTGCAGGCGCTGACGGTCACCAGTCGCGGTGGCGTGGTCAAGGCGCACCACGCGGAGGCGGCGCCCGCGGAGCTGCTGGGTACCAGCAGCGGCCGGCCGGGGCAGAGCTTCGTCGTCCGCCGGGCGCCGGTCCTGCCGCGTACCCCCGACGAGACGGTGCAGGTGGTGACGGGCCGGACCGGTGGAACGGCGGAGAGTTGGTACGAGGTCAGGGACTTCACCCGCGCCGGCCCTGAGGACAGGATCTTCACCTGGTCCGGCGCCACGGGCGAGATCCGGTTCGGTCCGAGGGTCACCGCCAGGAACGGTGAGACCCGTCAGCACGGCGCGATCCCTCCGGAGAACGCGCAGATCATGGTCACCGGCTACCGCTACGGCGGAGGCAGCCGGGGCAACGTCGGCGCCGGCAAGCTGACCGTGCTGTTGACCTCGGTCCCCCAGGTCGGTTCCGTACGCAATCTCGACCCCGCGACCGGCGGCGTCGACGCCGAGACCGTGGAGAACGCGAAGATCCGTGGACCGCTGGAGCTGCGCGGCGGCCGGCGTGCGGTCACCGCGAGGGACTTCGAGCGGCTCACCCTCGAAGGTGCGCCGGGTGTGGCGCGGGCCCGGTGCCTGCCGCCCGAGAAGCCGGGCGGGCCGGTGCGGCTGCTGGTCGTGCCGAAGGTCTTCGGTTCCCCCCGGTCCCTGGACATCGACCAGCTGAAGCCGGGACTGGACGTCGTCGAGGACATCCAGCGCCATCTCGGCGGCAGGCGGCTGCTGACCACGCAGGTGCGCGTCATGGAGCCGTACTACCAGGGCATTTCGATCAGGACTGTTGTGCGGGCGGCCTCGACGGTGCAGACGGACATGGTCCGCTCGGAGGCGGAGGAGGCGCTGTACGCGTTCATCAACCCCGTCACCGGCGGTCCGGACGGCCGTGGCTGGCCGTTCGGCCACGGGCTGTCCATCGGTGACGTGTACGCGGTCCTCAACGCGGTTCCGGGCGTCGCGGGCGTGCGGTCCGTGGAGGTGTTCAAGACCGACCTGCGAGGCGAGCGGGCTCAGGTGAACGCCCGGCAGGAAGCCCAACTCCCCGCCGGGGCACTGTTCATGTCCGACCGGCACACGGTGGAGGTGAGCCAGTGAGCGGCTGGCTGCTGGCCCAGCTCCCGCAGGTGATGGTCCGTGATCCGCTGCTCGCCGCGTTCGTCCTCGGGTGCGAGGAGACGGTGGACTCGGTCGGGCACCACCTCGACGACCTCGAGTACATGCTGGACATGGAGCTGGCGTCACCCGAGATGCTCGCCTACCTGGCGAGCTGGCTGGGCATCGAGCTCCAGGCGCTGACCGTCGCCGACAGCGAGGAGGGCCGGGCCGCCCAGCGGCGGCTGATCCGCGCGGTCGGCGAGAACCTCGGCAGGCGGGGCACGGCCGTCGGTCTTGAGACACTGCTCGGCGCCCTGACCGGAAGCCGTGCCGAAGTGTCCGACTCGGGCGGGGTGTTCGGACCCGACGACCGCATTCCCGCGGCGGACAACACGGTGCGCGTCGTGCTGGACCACACGGGCCGGCTGTCCGAACGGCAGATCAAGGCCGTCATCGAGGAAGAGCTGCCGATCGGCGTGGGGTACACGCTGACCATCCGGAGCGGAGGTTCATGATGGACGAGTCGTTGTCCTACGACGGCGCGCTGCGCAGGCCCGGTGGTGACGAGGACGGCGCCCCCGACGGTGGTGATGATGCGCAGCCGCCCCCGAGGAAGCGGGTTCCCGGTCCCCGCTGCCCCGCATGCCACCACGGCAACCCCGCTTCCCGGGTACGCTGCGAGATCTGCGGCGAGGAGCTGTGGCCGGGCGGGGCCGCCGTCCTCGCCCCGGCGCCGCCCGCTCTCCCACTCCCGCCGGAACCGCCCGCACGCGGTGGCTCGGGGCGCGTCCTGGCGCTCGTCCTGGTCCCCGTCATCGTGATCACAGCAGTGTTCGTGCTGGCCGCGCTGCTGGACTGACTGACGCGGCCTGTGTCATCCGGTTGAGGCACATGGGCGCCGTCCGTATCGAATGCCGATCGATACGGACGGCGCCCATGTGCCTTCTGTGTGAGGCGCTCACCCTGACGGTGCGGTCGCGTCGTCAGGGTCGCGCCCGGTCCACGACTTTCCCGGCGACCGGACCTGGCTGGTGATCAGCGGCACGTCGGTGTCGCGCGGATGCTTTCCGGACGACGGAGTCCCTTATCCGGCCGTGATCGTCCTTTCACGGTGCGGCCCCGGCCTCCCCGAGCGGCACACGGAGGGCAGACCGGGCCCCGGCCTCCCCGAGCGGCACACGCTCAGGGCGGACCGGGCCCCTCACGGGGGACCAGCGGCCCTTCGGCGGACGTCCCGCAGACAGCAGGCTGAAGGGCAACACCACCCCCTGCATCCGGAGGTCCGCCGATGTCCCGCACGCTCACCGTTGGTCTCGACGGAACCCGAGTATGCCTGTCGGCGGTCCAATGGGCCGCCGCAGAGGCAGTGCGCCGCGGAGTGGGGCTGAGACTGCTGCACGTATGGGACCTGGGGCCGGACGTGCACACTCCGCTCTTCGTCCGGGGGAACGGGCACGACCGGACCGCGTGGATCCCCCGCCGCGTCGCGGGCCAGGTGCGTTCCGCACACCCCGGTTTGGAGGTGACCATCTCGCACGTCTGTGGCGATCCGGTCGATGTGCTGCGTGCTGCCGCGGCGGAGGACGAACTGCTGGTTCTCGGGTCGCGGGGGCTCGGACCCATGGCCGGATACGTCCTCGGCTCCGTGTCCCTGGCTGTCGCCGCCCGTGCGCCTCGCCCGGTCGTGCTCGTCCGCGGGGCGGAGGAGAGCAAGGGACCCCCCGGAACGCCCGCCCTCCGCGCGCCCGGCGCGACCGTCCTCGTCGGGGTCGACCTCACCGGCGGGAACGAAGCGGTGCTGGCCTTCTCCTTCGCACACGCCGACCGGCACGGCGGCTCGGTGCAGGCCCTCCACAGCTGGAGCCCCCCGCCCTTCCACGGAGCCGAGTCGACCCCGGCCGGGCACGCCTTGTCGGCCGAGGTGGCGGCTGCCAAGGAAGACGCTCTGGCAGAGGTGCTGGAGCCCTGGCGGCGGACGTTCCCCCGGGTCCCGGTCACCGCGCGCTGCACCCTCGGACGCCCGGCGCATGATCTGGTCGACGCGTCACGGGGTGCGGGGCTGGTCGTCGTCGGCCGCCGCGAACGCCGATCACCAGTAGGCGTCCACCTGGGTGCCGTCACGCACGCCGTGCTGCACCACTGTCTGCCACCGGTGGCCGTGGTGCCGCACGAAGAGGCGTGAACGGCCGGTTCCGCCCGGGTCGCCGCGCATGATCCCCGACCGCTGCCCAGCAGGGCCGAAGGGCCCTGTGTGCCGAGCGAACGGGCCATCCCCAAGGGTGCTGCCCGGCCCGTGACCAGGGACTGTCGCCGCCGGGTGAGTGGGGACCCGAGTGCCAGAGTTCAAGTGCTGTTCGAGGGGCCCAGCGGCCCCGACCGGCGGCAGTCCCTGTGCTGCGCCACCTGCGCGCACGTTCCTTTCCCACCCTTGGGGGATCCCCATGCCCTTTCACGTCGACTCCGAGACCGGCCGGCTGAAGCAGGTCATCCTGCACCGGCCGGACCTCGAACTGAAACGCCTCACGCCCACCAACAAGGACGCGCTCCTCTTCGACGACGTGCTGTGGGTCAAACGTGCCCGTGAGGAGCATGACGCCTTCGCCGATGTTCTGCGGGACCGGGGAGTCGGCGTGCACCTTCTCGCCGACCTGCTCACGGAGACCCTGTCCGCAATCGACGCGCGGCAGCTGGTGCTGGAGCGGGTCTTCGACGAGCGGGAGTTCGGCGTCCTCGGAACCGACCGGCTGCGTGCGCATTTCGACTCCCTGGAACCGGCCGAGCTGACCGCCTCCCTCATCGGCGGCGTCACCAAGGCCGAACTGCTCGACCGCGTGGGCGCCGTACCGAGCGTACGGCTGCACGCCATGGCACCCGACGACTTCCTCCTCGAACCCTTGCCCAACCATCTGTTCACCCGCGACACCTCCTGCTGGGTGTACGACGGCGTGAGCGTCAATCCGATGAACAAGCGCGCCCGACGCCGGGAAACGGTCCACTTCGAAGCCATATACCGGCACCACCCCTTGTTCGAGAAGGGCGAGTTCCACCGGTGGACCGACGGCGAGGGCGCCTACCCCGCCACCATCGAGGGTGGTGACGTCCTGGTCATCGGCAACGGTGCGGTGCTCGTCGGCATGAGCGAGCGCACCACGCCGCAGGCCGTGGAGAACCTCGCACTGCGGATGTTCGCGGCGGGTTCCGCCCGGCGGGTCGTGGCCGTCAGCCTGCCGAAGAGCCGCAGCTTCATGCACCTCGACACCGTCATGACCATGGTGAGCGCTGACACCTTCACCCGCTACGCCGGCCTCGGCATGCTTCCCTCCTCCACGATCGAACCGGGCACCGGAGGACAGGGACTGAAGGTCACCGACCACGCGCCCGGCCGGATGGACCAGGTCATCGCCGAAGCCCTGGGTCTGCCGTCCATCAACGTTCTCACCCCCAGTCAGGACGTGCGTTCCGCCGAGCGGGAGCAGTGGGACGACGGCTGCAACGTGCTGGCTGTGGAGCCCGGTGTGGTCGTGGCGTACGAACGCAACGTGACCACCAACACCTACCTGCGCAAGAGCGGGATCGAGGTCATCACGGTGCGCGGAAGTGAGCTCGGCCGCGGTCGCGGCGGTCCGCGGTGCATGAGCTGCCCCATCGAACGAGAAGCCGCCTGATCCCGCGCCCGGTCCGACCACCTCGCCTTCCTCCACCCTGCACGCAGCAAGGAGCCCGACCATGTCCGTCGCCCTGCGCCACCGCCCGTTCCTGAAGGAACTGGACTTCACTCCTGAGGAGTTCCGCCACCTGCTGGACCTTTCCGCCTCCATCAAGGCCGCCCGTCGCGAAGGGAGGGAGGAGCAGCGGCTGCGCGGCAAGAACATCGCCGTCATCTTCGAGAAGACGTCGACCAGGACCCGGTGCGCGTTCGAAGTGGCCGCCCACCAGCAAGGTGCGCATGTGACCTACCTCGACCCGGCCGGCTCGCAGCTCGGGCACAAGGACTCCATCAAGGACACCGCCCGCGTCCTCGGCCGCTACTACGACGGGATCGAATACCGGGGCAGCGACCAGCGGCTGGTGGAGGAACTGGCCCGGCACGCCGGCGTGCCGGTCTGGAACGGCCTGACGGATCAGTGGCACCCCACGCAGTCGCTCGCCGACGTGCTCACCATGTGGGAGCACACCGACAAGCCGCTGAACCAGGTCTCCTTCGCCTACCTGGGGGACGCCAGGAACAACGTCGGCAACTCGCTGCTCGTCACCGCGGCGATGCTCGGCATGGACGTACGCATGGTCGGGCCGCGTTCCCTGCACAACGCCCCCGGGATCGTCGACGAGGCGCGGCGGGCGGGCGCAGTCAGCGGCGCGCGGATCACCCTGACGGAGGACGTGACCGAAGGGGTCGCGGGCGTCGACTTCCTCTACACGGACGTATGGCTCTCCATGGGGGAGCCGCCGGAGATGTGGGACGAGCGCATCGCCCTGCTCAAGCCGTACCAGGTGACCACCAGGACCCTGGCGGCGACGGGCAACCCGAAGGTCAAGTTCATGCACTGCCTGCCGGCCTTCCACAACAGCGACACCACCGTCGGCGCCAGGATCGCGGCGCGGACGGGCATGACCGCGCTGGAGGTCACCGACGAGGTCTTCGAGTCCTCGCACTCCATCGTGTTCGACCAAGCCGAAAACCGGCTCCACACCATCAAGGCGGTTCTCGTCGCCACCCTCGGCGACTGAGAACGGCATCACCTCGACCCCGGAGAAGAACACCATGCGTGTAGTCGTCGCACTGGGCGGCAACGCCCTGCTCCGCCGTCAGGAACGGCCGGACGCCGCCGTCCAGCTCACCAACGTCCGTGCCGCCGTGGCCGCCCTCGCCCCCCTCGCGGATGAGCACGAACTGGTCATCACCCACGGGAACGGCCCGCAGGTCGGCGTGCTCGCCCTGCAAAGCGCCGCCGACAAGTCCCTCAGCAGTCCCTACCCCTTCGACGTCCTGGGCGCGGAGACCCAGGGCATGATCGGCTACTGGCTGCTCCAGTCGCTGCAGAACGCCTTGCCCGCACGGCAGGTCTGCGCCCTGCTGAACCAGACCCTGGTCTCCGCGGCCGACCCTGCCTTCGCCGACCCGGCCAAGTTCGTGGGCCCCGTCTACGGCCGGGCCGAAGCCCGGCGACTGGCCGCCGAACGTGGCTGGACCGTCAAGCAGGACGGCACCCACTGGCGGCGCGTCGTTCCCTCCCCGCGTCCGCAGCGCGTCGTGGAGACCCGGCTGATCCGGCTGCTGCTGGATTCGGGGGCGGTGGCCGTGTGTGCCGGGGGCGGTGGCGTACCGGTGATCCGTGACGAACAGGGGCAGCTGACCGGCGTCGAAGCCGTGGTGGACAAGGACCTCACCGCCGCCCTTCTGGCCGAGGCGCTCGACGCCGACGCGCTCCTGCTGCTCACGGACGTTCCTCATGTCTCGCTCGGCTACGGCACCCCCGACGCCGAGCCCATCGGACGGACCACGCCCGCGGCCCTGAGAGCCCAGCGGTTCCCGGCCGGATCCATGGGACCCAAGGTCGACGCCGTATGCCGATTCGTCGAACTCACGGGCGGCATGGCCGCCATCGGCGCCCTCGAAGACGCCCGAGCCATCCTCGACGGCGCTGCCGGGACCGTCGTCACACCCAGCGGCCGCGAGGCCGACCACGACGCACCCAGGACCTGACATGACTGTCGACAGCGCACCCACGTCCCCGCAGCCGGCCGGAGAGAGGACCGACTCCGGCATACCCGGCGGTACCCCACGGCGGTTCCGGTTCCCCTCCGCCTTCACCGTCCTGGTCGGCGTGACCGTGGCGGTCTGGGCCCTGACCTTCGTGATCCCCGCCGGCCGCTACGACATGAAGGACGGCAGTCCCGTCCCGGGTACGTACCATCCCGTGGAATCGGCCACCGGTTTCCAGGACCGGCTCAAGGACCTGTTCCTCTCCCCGGTCAACGGTCTGTACGGGGTCACCGACGCCGAGACCGGTCTCACCACGCCCGGGGGGACCGGCTCCTTCGCGGGGGCCGCCGGAGTGTTCCTCTTCATCCTGGCCGTGGGCGCGTTCATCACCGTGACGATGCGCACCGGCGCCCTGACCACTGGAGTGGCACGGCTCGCGCAGCGCCTCCGTCACCACAGGACCCTGCTCCTCGTCGTTCTCCTGACGGTGTTCTCCCTCGGCGGGACCACCTATGGCATGGCCGAGGAAACCCTCGGCTTCTACGGGCTCATGATCCCGCTGATGCTCGGCCTGGGGTACGACCGCATGGTCGCCGCGACGGTCATCATGGTGGGCGCCGGGGTCGGAACCCTCGCCTCAACAGTCAATCCCTTCGCCACCGGAGTGGCGTCCGACAGCGCCGGCATCGGCACCGGAGAGGGAATCATCCTGCGACTGTCGATGTGGGCCTGCCTGACCGCTCTGGCAGCCGTCCACGTCGTGCGCTACGCCCGCCGTGTCACCGCAGACCCCACGCGCTCCCTGACGCCGCTCACCGAGGACGACCGCCGTATCAAGAACGAGGGCAGGGACACGGTGGAGCTCACGCGCCGCCAGCGCACCGTCCTGTGCCTCTTCGCGGCCACCTTCCTCTTCATGATCTTCGCCGTGGTCCCCTGGTCCGGCCTGCACATCACCTTCCTGCCCACACTCGGCTGGTACTTCCCCGAACTCGCCGCCCTGTTCATCGTCGCGGCGGTCTTCGTCGGGCTGGTCGGTGGACTGGGGGAGAAGGGGACGGCGAACGCCGTCACCGCCGGTGCCGGGGACTTCATCGGAGCGGCGATGATCGTCATGCTGGCCCGGGGAGTCACGGTGATCATGAACAACGCCAGTGTCACCGACACCATCCTCGACGCCCTGCGGAGTGCCGTGACCGGCACGTCCTCCGGAGTGTTCGCCGTCCTGATGTTCCTGGTGAACCTTCCGCTGGCCTTCTTCGTCCCTTCCTCGTCCGGTCACGCGGCCCTCGCCATGCCCATCCTCGCTCCCCTGGCCGACTTCGCCGGTGTGAGCCGGGCCCTGGTGGTGACCGCCTACCAGTCGGCTTCCGGATGGGTGAACCTCATCACGCCGACGTCGGCCGTCGTCATGGGTGGCCTGTCCCTTGCCAAGGTCCGCTACGACCAGTACCTGCGCTTCATGGCCCCACTGATGGGTGCCCTGCTGGTGGCCGTCGCCGGGTTCCTGGCGGTCGGTGCGGCAATGAGCTGAGGCCGGTCGGCCTCCCTGGCCGGCGGGCCGAGTCACTCGGTTCCGCCGGCCCCTTGCTGTGCCCGGGGCGACCTCGGGCCTCATGGCGCTGCCGGACGGGACCAACAGGCCCCTGGGAGAGGCGCCGTTGACCGGCGACAGTGGGAATCGGCGGGGCAGGGTGCCCATGGGCCGCTCGAGGAGGTGGGCCACGTGCCCGGATTGCTTGCCATCGGAGCCATCACGTCGATCGGGTTCGGTGCGATTCTGGTGTTCGCCGTCGACTGGCAGTGGGACGGAGCCGACAGGCCACTTGTCGGTCTCATCATGATGGCGGTCGGGATGCTCGCACTGGTCGCCGCAACGAGCATGTACGGCCGTACTTCCCACTCCGGCAAGATGCCGTGAGCCCGGCGACCGCGCACGGGGCCGGGGCGGACCCGTGGACGGCACGCGCCCCGCCGGGTCACGGCCTTCACTGCGGAGCCCGGTTCCGGCCGAAGGGATTCCGGGGCCGGCTCGTGCGTCGGAGGTTCCCCGGCGTGGTCGGCTACTCCTCGAACGCCTCCAACGCCCGCGTCGCCGATGGCGAACGAGGGTGTCGGAGGCGTTCGAGGGCGTTGTGAAGGACGGAGACGTGACCGTCACCACGGCACGCCAAGCCGGGCCGTCGGGTGCGGCCGCCCGTGCAGGCTGTCGCTCCCTGGAGCAGTGGCATCGCCGGCCTGCTCGTTTCGGGGGGGCGTACCCACGTCGAGCTGGTTCACCGAGTCGTGCACCGGCTCCCCCCGCACCGACATGCCGGGGCCGGGTGTCGCCGCTTCCAGGGAAGCGGCGACACCCGGCCCCGGGCATCATTCGGTCCACGTCGGTGGTGCGACCGTACGGTCAGAGGTGTGGGACCACCGCCACCGGCGCCGTTGCGTGGTGCAGCACCGCGTGTGCGACCGGGCCGATGTGCGCGCCGATCGCCCCGCGGCGTATACGCCGCCCCACCACCAGCAGCGAGGCGTCCCTGGAGGCTTCCACGAGGTGGTCCGCGGCCCGGCCGACCACGCACTGCTCCGTGACCTCGACATCCGGGAACTTGCCACGCCACGGCCGCAGTACGTCCGTGAGCGCACTCGCTTCGCGCAACGACCTCGCGACACCGTGGCCGGGGTCGGCGGCCGCGGGGTCGTATCCGAGGACGACCGGAGCGGTCCAGCCGTGGACCACCCGCAGCCGGGCCGACCTCGCAGCGGCGGCTTCGAAGGCGTACGCGATCAACTCGTCACACGGCCGGGAGAGGTCGAGGCCGAGCACCACGTCGAGGTACGCGCCCTCACCGGTGACGTTGCCACCGGCCTCGGAACGCAGTTCGTCCTCGGCCCGCTCGCGGGCGCGTACGACGACGACCGGGCGCTCGGCATGCGCGATGACGGGCAGGGACACCGAGCCGGCCAGGAAGCCACCGAGGACACCCAGCCCTCGCGATCCCAGGACCAGAACCTCCGCCTTCTCCGCCGCGGAGAGCAACACCTCGGCGGGACGCCCGAAGATCTGCTCGATACCGACGTTCAGGCCGGGATGACCCTCCCGCAGCCGATCAACCACTTCACGAGGGACGCGTTCCGCCCAGTGCTGGGTGATGGTCGTTCCGCCGGGCGTTGTGTGCGTGCCCACGAACGGGGCGTGGGCGAAGGCCGGCGACCAGTCCTGCCAGGCGTGGAGGATGTGCAGCGGTAGGCCGCGCAGGCGGGCCTCCCGGGCGGCCCACTCCGCTGCGGCGAGCGACTCGGCCGAGCCGTCCACAGCGGCGATGACGGTACGTCGTGACATGGATTCCTCCGAATGCTGGGGGGACGTTCGTGCGGGGAGCGGTGGCGTAGCAGGGGGCGGGGCGTCGGCCCGCACGCGGCACATGACGGCGGCGAACGGGCCGGACCGAGCGAAGTCCGTCCGAGCGACCGGGAGTGTTCCGGAGCGCCGTCAGCGGCCGGTGCGGTCCTGGGACGGGCACTACATGGCCGGGGTGATCAGTCCGTAGTGGCCGTCGTAGCGGTGGTAGAGCACGCTGCCCCGGCCGGTGGCGGTGTCGTGGAAGAAGACGAAGGGCAGACCGGTCAGGTGCAGCCGTTGCACGGCCTCGTCCACACGGCTCGTGGGGACGGGAATCGTGCTGACGCTCAGCACTCCCTCGATCTCCCGTTCCGGGCCCATGGGCCCGAGGGACGCCATGCGGTGCCGGCCGGTACGGGGGTCGCGGTAGACCACGCTGTCGTACCCGGAGGCCAGGTCGGTGAAGACCCAGAAGCCGTAGTCCATGGCTTCCAGGTCGATCAGGGCGTCCTCGGGCGTCTGCCGGGCCAGGCTGAACGACTTGTGCCGTACGACGCGGCGCTCCTCGGCCGGCATGTGATGGCGGTGGGGGCGGTGTTCGTGACCCGGGCCGTCCCACGATGCCCGGTCGTCCGGGCCGCTGCCGCGTGGACCGCGGCTCCCGTACCGCCGTGCCCGGGCGAGCCGCGCCGTCAGGCGCTCCTGCAGGAGGTCGACGGCCTCGAACATGGTGCTCGCCGCGACGTGGGCCCGTACCGGCCGGCCGTTGACGTCCACCACGGCCTGAGCAGTAGCCGGACGGACCGTCGAAGCGTTGACGGCTTGGGTGAGCTTCACCCGGACCGACAGCACCGGTTCGCTCACATGGCTGATCAGCGCGAGCACCTTCTCCCGGGCATAGGTGTCCGCGCCGTTCGGCACCTGTCCGCGGTTCCGCACCTCGACGCCGATTTCCGTGCTGGTCTTGAGACCGCTCATGGGAACTCCTTCCTTGGACGCTCCCAGCCTGTCCGCCGCCGGCCTGCCCGGGCAGAGCCGACAGGGCCCGGGCCGCGGTGCCGCCCGTACCGGCATCACGGGCGTACGCGGGGACTTCCGGACGCCTGTGAAGGCCGTTCGGCCCGCAGCCACCGGTCCCGTGAACGACAGAGGCCCCGGCTTGTCCGATCGGTGCACCAAGAGAGCGCAGGGGTGGCCCATCCGGCCCTTCTTGTCGTCATGCCGCCTGTGTCACGGTGCCGTGAGGCGGCACGCGCACGACCATGGAGCGCGTGCGTCGAAGAGCTGAGACAGACGGCGCCCGGGCTGCGGCGAGGCGTCTCCGGTACGACGGGCGCGGGGGCACACGTTCCGCAATGCCACACGGGGAGGTCCGGCGGACGCCGCTCCCGCACTCACACGACGGAGGAAGACATGGGTAAGGACGAGGACTCGGGCGGCGTGCCCCTGACCGACGAAGAACTCGACGTGCTCGACGCCCACTGGAGGGCGGCCAACTACCTGTCGGTCGGGCAGATCTACCTGATGGACAACCCGCTGCTGCGCAAGCCGCTGGAGCCGGAGCACATCAAGCCGCGGCTGCTCGGGCACTGGGGCACGTCCCCGGGCCTCAACCTCGTGCACACCCACCTCAACCGGGTGATCCGGCGTCGTGGCCTCGACGCGCTGTGCGTCTGGGGGCCCGGGCACGGCGGCCCGGCCGTGCTCGCCAACGCGTGGCTGGAAGGCAGTTACAGCGAGGTCTACCCCGACGTGAGCCGGGACGAGGAAGGCATGGCCCGGCTGTTCCGCCAGTTCTCCTTCCCCGGCGGCGTGCCGAGCCACGTCGCCCCGGAGACGCCCGGCTCCCTCCACGAGGGCGGGGAGCTGGGCTACTCCTTGTCGCACGCCTACGGGGCCGCGCTGGACAACCCGGGCCTCCTCGTCGCGTGCGTCATCGGTGACGGCGAGGCGGAGACCGGACCGCTCGCCGCGTCCTGGCACTCCAACAAGTTCCTCGACCCGGTCCACGACGGGGCCGTCCTGCCGATCCTCCACCTCAACGGCTACAAGATCGCCAATCCCACCGTCCTCGCGCGTCTGCCGGAGGCGGAACTCGACGAGCTGCTGCGGGGCTACGGTCACGACCCCCTCCACGTCACCGGCGACGACCCGCACCAGGTCCACCGGGCGATGGCGGCCGCGATGGACACGGCCGTCGACCGCATCCGGCACATCCAGCAGGAAGCACGCGCCGGCGAGCAGACCGACCGGCCGCGCTGGCCGGTGATCGTCCTGCGTACGCCCAAGGGCTGGACCGGCCCCGCGGAGGTGGACGGCCTCCCCGTGGAAGGCACCTGGCGCTCCCACCAGGTTCCGCTGGCCGCGGTGCGGGACGATCCCGCGCACCGTGAACAGCTGGAGGCGTGGCTGCGCTCCTACCGTCCCGACGAGCTGTTCGACGAGCAGGGTGGGCCGCGGGAGCGGGTGCTCGCCTGCGTGCCGGACGGCGAGCGCCGGCTGGGCGCCACCCGGCACGCCAACGGCGGCTTGCTGCTGCGGAAGCTGCCTCTCCCGCCCCTGGAGCACTTCGCCGTCGCCGTGGAACGGCCGGGCGGCGCCCGGCACGAGCCGACCGGGGTCCTCGGCGGACTGCTGGAGGCCGTCATGGCCGCCACCGCCGACCGCCGCGACTTCCGGCTCGTCGGCCCCGACGAGACCGCCTCGAACCGCCTCCAGGCCGTGTACGGAGCCAGCGGCAAGGCCTGGCAGGAACCGCTCCTGGACACCGACGAACACCTCGACCGGCACGGCCGGGTGATGGAGATCCTCTCCGAACACACCTGCCAGGGCTGGCTGGAGGGCTACCTCCTCACCGGCCGCCACGGACTGTTCTCCTGCTACGAGGCGTTCGTCCACATCGTCGACTCCATGGTCAACCAGCACATCAAGTGGCTGAGGACCGCCCGTACGCTCCCGTGGCGGGCCCCCGTCGCCTCCCTCAACTACCTGCTGACATCGCATGTGTGGCGTCAGGACCACAACGGCTTCTCGCACCAGGACCCCGGCTTCGTCGACCACGTGCTCAACAAGAGCCCCGAGGTGGTCCGCGTCTACCTGCCGCCGGACACCAACACCCTGCTGACCGTCGCCGACCACGCACTGCGCAGCCGCGACCAGGTCAACGTGATCGTCGCCGGCAAGCAGCCCTGCTTCGACTGGCTCTCCCTGGACGACGCCCGCGCCCACTGCGCCCGCGGCGCCGGGGTGTGGGAGTGGGCCGGTACCGAGGACGGCACGCGGGAGCCCGACGTGGTCCTCGCCTGCGCCGGTGACGTACCCACCGAGGAGGTGCTCGCGGCGGCGGCACTGCTGCGGCGCCACCTGCCCGGCCTCGTGGTCCGGGTGGTGAACGTCGTCGACATGACCCGGCTGATGCCCCACGAGGAGCACCCGCACGGCATGACCGACGGTGAGTACGACGCGCTGTTCACCCGCGACAAGCCGGTGATCTTCGCCTACCACGGCTACCCGTGGCTGGTGCACCGCCTGGCCTACCGCCGCGCCGGGCACCCGAACCTCCACGTACGGGGCTACAAGGAGGTCGGCACCACCACGACCCCGTTCGACATGGTCGTGCGCAACGACCTCGACCGCTACCGGCTCGTCATGGACGTGATCGACCGCGTACCCGGCCTCGCCGTACGGGCCGTGGGCGTACGGCAGGCCATGGCGGACGCGCGCACCCGCCACCACGCCTGGATCCGCGAACACGGCAGCGACATGCCCGAAATCACCGACTGGACGTGGACCGGCTGAGCCGCGCCGCGGTGCCACGGACATCCGGGGCACCGCACCAGCACCCTGTATGTCCGTTTCTCGGCATCGGGCAAGCCGAGGCCGACGGCCGTCGCCGCCACGGAGACGATCGAATGGGACGCGGCCGCGACGAGGGCAGTTCATCGACGCCCCCGACCGGCCGCTGCGCCGAAGAAGAAGCGCCGACCGCTTGCGCCCGTCGCGGCCGGCTCCTTCGGGTTGCCCACCGCTGAGGCGGCACCGGACCCGTTCACCATTCGGGCGTGGCCGACCGTCGTGGGGCCCGCTGCCGTCATCCGTGCGCCGGTCCTGACTTCCCTGGGCAGCGGCCGGGTTGTCCGCTGTCAGCCGGCGGAATGCAGCAGGGGTGTCCCGCCCTGGTCGGCATGGTCGGCTCCGCGACCGTTCGCCAGCCGGTTCACCACACCCACCACCCCGTCCACCCGCCATGCCGCTCGGACCAGTACCGACGCATCGGCATCGGGCCGGAGCCGGCCCGCCATGGTGACCACACCGTCGCGTACATCGACACGCACGTGACCGGCGCCGTGCGCCGGCACGTGGACCGAGACAGCGTCGCCGACGTCCGACCGGATCTCCTCGTCGGTGCGCAGGAAGACGCGCAGGAGGTCGCGGCGCGTGGTGATGCCGATGAGGCGATCCTCCTCGTCCACCACGGGCAGCCGGTCGATGTGACGGCGTTCCATGATGCGCGCCGCGTCGACCACGCGCTGTTCGGGATGCACGGTGACCGCTGGACTGGTCATCAGCTCGCGGGCTGTCACGGCAGGGACGCGGGCGGGGCGGGCGCGGGCCAGCCGCCGCACCGTCCGCAGGATCCGCTGCCGGGCGGACCCGGGCGGGTGAGCGGCCTGCCGCTCGGTGAGGTCGGTCCGGGACACCACGCCCATGACCTTGTCGTCGTGGTCCACCACCGGCAGCCCACCGATCCGGTGTGAGGTGAACAGCCGGGCCAGCTCCTTGAAGGGAGTGTCCGGGTGTGCCTGCACCACCTCGCTGGTCATCACTTCTCCCACGGTCCGGTTCCTGACCACGGTCTCATCTCCAGTCGTTCGCAGGTGTCACGGCAGTCGCCGGGGCGGCCGCTCGGGCTTCGCTCCGAGAGGCGGGGCAAGGGGGCGACCTCCTTCCCCGCCGGTGATGTCCTGCCTCCAGGGTGGTGCGAGGCACGGACAGGGGACAGAACCGGTCAGGACCCGTGCAGCGGGCCATAGGGCCCGCAGCCGACCGGGCCGCCCGGAGCACGGGAGATGAGGGCCCAATGGCCCGGGGACACTCCCGTTCGACCCCTGCCGGGGGTGCGCATGAGCCCGCACGCTGGCACCACCTGCATCGGCATCCTCGGGAGGGCGGCGGACATGACCGTACGCATAGGCATCAACGGCTTCGGGCGCATCGGGCGCGACTACCTGCGCTGTGTCATGGAACGTATGGAGGCGAGCAGCGGCACCCCGGTGGAAGTGGTCGCCGTCAACGACCTCGCCTCCCCGCACGTGCTGGCCCATCTGCTCACCTACGACTCGACCTACGGCCGGCTCGGCCGCACCGTCGAGCACGACGACGAGTCCATCACGGTCGACGGGCACCGCATCGCCGTCACGTCCGAGCGTGACCCCGCCGACCTGCGCTGGGGGGCCCTGGGGGTGGACGTGGTCATCGAGGCCACCGGCCGCTTCCGCACCAGGGAGGACGCCGGCCGGCACCTGAAGGCGGGAGCGCGCAAGGTACTGCTCTCGGTGCCCGGCAAGGGCGTGGACGCCACCATCGTCATGGGTGTCAACGAGTACACCTACGACCCGCGGCTCGACCACGTGATCTCCAACGCGTCCTGCACCACCAACTGCGTGGCCCCGATGGTGAAGGTCCTCGACGGGCGCTTCGGGATCGTCAAGGGCTTGATGACCACCATCCACGGCTACACCAACGACCAGGTCGTGCTCGACGGCCCGCACAAGGACCTGCGCCGGGGCCGTACGGCAGCGGTCAACATCATCCCGACCAGCACCGGCGCGGCCCGGGCCGTCGGGCTGGTCCTTCCTGAACTCGCGGGCACCCTGGACGGCATCGCCGTGCGCGTGCCGGTCGAGGACGGCTCGCTGAGCGACCTCACCCTGGTACTGGACCGGCCGGTCACGGCGCAGGACGTCAACGACGCCCTCCGAGAGGCGGCCGAGGGACCGCTGAAGGGCATCCTGCGGGTGAGCGACGCCCCCATCGTCTCGCGTGACATCGTCGGCGACCCGGCCTCCTGCATCGTGGACGCCCCACTGACGCAGGCGCACGGGAATCTCGTCAAGGTCTTCGGCTGGTACGACAACGAGTGGGGCTACACCAACCGTCTCGTCGACATGACCCAGTACGTCGCGGCCCTTCTCGACCCCCGATGAGCACCGGGCGCCCGGCCGGCCGGGAAGAGGAAGGTGCCACGGCGCGCGTCAGGAGGGTGCGGCTGTGGCGGTGGCGCCGTAACGAGCTCCGTCACCGTTCCCACGCGGTGGAGGGCTGGATCCTCCTGGTCCTGGGCGTGACCGGGTTCATCGGTGCGCCACTGGGCGGCGCGTCGGCCTGGGAGGCCGTGCTGGAGGGGCGGGCCCAACAGCAGGCCCAGCGCCACCTCACCGATGCGGTGCTGGTGGAGGATCCCGCCCCCGCGGCCAGGGGCAGCACGCGCACCCGGGCCACCGTCGGCTGGACCGCGCCCGACGGCACCACGCACACGGGCCGGGTGCCGGTCGGGAGCCACCTGGAGCGCGGAGCGCGTGTCCCGGTGTGGACGGACAACGACGGGGAGATGACGTCGGCGCCACTGGGGCCGGCCGCCGCACGGTTCGATGCCGCGGTAGCCGCACTCGCCGTCACGGTGAGCCTCGGTCTCCTGGTGCTCGCCCTCCACCAGCTCGTGCGACGGCGCTGCGAGCGGCGCCGCGCCGCGCAGTGGGGCCGGGAATGGGCCCGGATCGCCCCCGAGTGGGACCGCAGGAACGCCTGACCAGGAGGCTTCGGAGACCATCGGGCCCCTCACCGGGACCATCGGGACCTTCGCCCCGGGCATCTCCGGCGCCAGGCTGTAGCTGACACGACGAGCGGCCACCCCGCGTGACCGGCCGATCCACCCGCATCCAGGGAGCCCTCCATGACTCAGGTGACCAGTGACCGCCGCGACACCTCCGACAGGGGCGTCCCCTCCGACGCGCGGATCGCCGTGGACCGACTCGTCGACAACGCCTCCAAGGCGCTCGCCGACTTCGAGTCCTTCACACAGGAGCAGGTCGACCACATCGTCGCCAAGGCTTCCGTGGCCGCCCTGGACCAGCACACCGCCCTGGCGCGGCTGGCGGTGGAGGAGACCGGTCGGGGCGTCTTCGAGGACAAGGCGGCGAAGAACATGTTCGCCTGCGAGCACGTCACCCACAGCATGGCCCGGACCAAGACGGTCGGCGTCATAGGGCGCGACGACATCGAGGGCATCATCGAGATCGCCGAACCGGTCGGGGTGCTGTGCGCGGTCACCCCGGTCACCAACCCGACGTCCACGACCGTCTTCAAGGCGCTGCTGGCCCTGAAGACGCGCAACCCGGTCGTGTTCGCCTTCCACCCCTCCGCGCAGGTGTGCAGCGCAGAGGCCGCTCGCATCGTGCGGGACGCCGCCGTCGCCGCCGGGGCGCCCGAGCACTGCGTGCAGTGGATCGCGGAGCCCTCGATCGAGGCCACCGGGCTTCTCATGCGCCATCCGGGCGTGGCCCTGATCCTCGCGACCGGCGGGAACAGCATGGTCAAGGCCGCCTACTCGGCGGGCAAGCCCGCGGTGGGCGTCGGCGCCGGCAACGTACCGGCCTATGTGCACCGCAGTGCCGACCTGCGCCGGGCGGTCAACGACCTCGTCCTGTCCAAGTCCTTCGACAACGGCATGATCTGTGCGTCCGAACAGGCGGTCATCCTCGACACCGATGTGTACGACGAGGCCCTGGCCGAGTTCCGGCGCCTGCACGCCCACGTCGCGACGGCCGAGGAGAAGCGGAAACTGGAGACCTACCTCTTCCCGCCGGACCCGTCCGGCCGGCAGGGCCGTGTCAACCCGGCGGCGGTGGGCCGGAGTCCCGCCTGGATCGCCGAGCGGGCAGGGTTCGCGGTCCCCGCCGGGACGTCGCTCATCCTGGCCGAGGCGAGCCGCGTCGGGCCCGACGAGCCGCTCACCCGGGAGAAGCTCTGCCCGGTCCTCACCGTGCTGCGGGCCGGCTCGACCGAGGAGGGCTTCGACCTCGCGGCCGACATGGTCGCCTTCCACGGGCAGGGCCACAGCGCCGTGATCCACACCGGAGAACCGGACCTCGCCGAAAGCTACGGGCACCGCATGAAGACGGTACGGATCATCGTCAACTCCCCGTCGTCCCAGGGCGCGATCGGCGGCATCTACAACCACCTCCTGCCCTCACTGACCCTCGGCTGCGGCTCCTGGGGCAGCACGTCCGTCTCCGACAACGTCTCCGCCGCCCAACTGCTCAACATCAAGCGCGTCACCACACGGCAGAACAACCTGCAGTGGTTCAAGGTGCCGCCGAAGATCTACTTCGAGCCGCAGGCCATCCGCTACCTGGCCGCGATGCCGGAGGTCCACCGCGTCACCGTGGTCACCGACGCCACCATGACCCGCCTCGGCTACGTCGACCGCGTCAGCCGCGTCCTGCAGCAGCGGGAGCCGCCCGTGACCATCCAGGTCATCGACGACGTCGAACCCGAGCCGAGCATCGATTCCGTACAGCGCGGAGCCGCCCTCATGCGCGACTTCCGGCCGGACACCATCATCGCCCTGGGCGGCGGATCGCCCATGGACGCGGCGAAGGTTATGTGGCTGCTGTACGAACAGCCGAAGATCGACTTCGCCGACATGCGCCAGAAGTTCTCCGACATCCGCAAGCGGGCCTTCCGCTTCCCGGTGCTCGGCAAGCGGGCCCGGCTGGTCTGCGTCCCCACCACCTCGGGCACCGGCGCCGAGGTCACCCCGTTCGCGGTCATCTCCGACCCGGCGACCGGCAAGAAGTACCCGCTCGCCGACTACGCGCTCACCCCGAGCGTGGCGATCGTCGACCCGGTGCTCACCGCCGAACTCCCGGCATCGCTCGCGGCCGACAGCGGATTCGACGCCCTTACCCACGCCACCGAGGCGTACGTCTCGGTCTACGCCAACGACTTCACCGACGGCCTGGCACTCCACGCCATCAAGCTGATCTTCGAGAACCTGGAAGCCGCCGTCACCGGCCAGGACGCACGGCGAACCCCGGCCCGGGAGAAGATGCACAACGCGGGCACCATCGCCGGCATGGCCTTCGGCAACGCCTTCCTCGGCATCGTCCACGCCATGTCCCACACCCTGGGAGCCACCTTCCACATCGCCCACGGGCGGACCAACGCGATTCTCCTGCCGCACGTGATCCGCTACAACGGCACGGTTCCCGTCAAACCGACAGGCTGGCCCAAGTACGAGAGCTACCGGGCGCCCGAGCGCTTCCAGGACATCGCCCGTGCCCTGGGCCTGCCGGCCTCCACCGCGGCCGAAGGCGTCGCCGCCTACGCCACGGCCGTGGAACGGCTGCGTGACGCCGTCGGTATCGAACCGTCCTTCCGCGCCCTGGGCATCGACGAGTCGGCGTTCATCAGCGCCCTGCCGCAGCAGGCACTGAACGCCTACGAGGACCAGTGCGCCCCGGCCAACCCGCGCATGCCGATGCTGGACGACATGGAGGACATCATGCGCACCGCCTACTACGCCGGGCCCCGGCCACTGCCTCTGGTCTGACCGCCGGACCGCCCGCACGGCCGATAGGCTGCCCGATGGGCGGGTGATCGAGGTCAGGAGGACCGGTGGGTGTGGAGGAGCCGTTGTCACGGATGCCTCAGATGCGGCTCGACGAGTTGCTGGAGGAGCTGCAGGCACGCATCAACGCGGCGCGCGGGACCCGGGACCGGGTGCACAGCCTGCTGGAGGCCGTCGTCTCGGTGGGCCGTGAGCTGGACCTGTCGCAGGTGCTGCGGCGCATCGTGGAAGCCGCCGCTCTCCTGGTGGACGCCCAGTACGGTGCCCTGGGGGTGATCGGCCCGGACGGCCGGACGCTGTCGCAGTTCCTCACCGTCGGACTGACGGAGGAGGAGATCGCGAAGATCGGGCCCTTGCCCGCCGGGCACGGCATCCTGGGCGAGCTCATCCGCCACCCCGAGCCGCTCCGCCTGACCGACCTCGGCGCCCACGAGGCGTCCTACGGCTTCCCCGCGCACCACCCGCCCATGCGCACCTTCCTCGGCGTCCCCATCCGCGTACGGGACGAGGTCTTCGGCAACCTCTACCTGACCGACAAGCACGGCGGCGTGGACTTCGACGCCGAGGACGAGTCGGTGATCTCCACCCTGTCGGTCGCCGCCGGTGTCGCCATCGACAACGCGCGGCTGTACGAGGCCTCGCAGCGCCAGCAGCGCTGGCTCCGGGCCAATGCGGAGATCACCAACAGTCTGCTCTCGGGCAGGCCGAGGCTGGAGGTCCTGGAGCTCATCGCCCGGCGGGCCCAGGAGATCACCGGGGCCGGGCTCGCCGACGTCTCCGTGCCCGTCGCCGGGACGGACGACCTCGTCGTCGAGCTCGCCATCGGCGCCGACGGTGAGACCCGCCGTGGCCTGGTCGTCCCGGTCGAGGGCACCCTCTCCGGCGCCGCCTACCAGACCGGCGCGCCGGTGACCACCGCCGGCCTGGCGCAGGACGACCGGTACACCGCCGGGCCGCGCCGCTTCGACGGCCTGGGTCCGGCGGTCGCCGTCCCGCTGGGCACCGCCGCCAAGGACACCCGCGGCGTGCTGCTGCTGGCCAGGCGCCAGGGGGAACCCGTCTTCACCGAGGCTGAGCTGGAGCCGCTGCTGGCCTTCGCCGGACAGGCCGCGCTCGCTCTGGAGCTGGCCGAACGACGCAACGACGCCGAGCAGGTCGCGCTCCTGGAGGACCGCGACCGCATCGCCCGGGACCTCCACGACCTCGCCATCCAGCGCCTGTTCGCGACCGGCATGACCCTGCAGAGCGCCGCACGGCTCGTCCAGCACGAGGGAGCCGCCGAACGGGTCTCGCGCGCTGTGGGGGACCTCGACGAAACCATCAAGATCATCCGGTCCACGATCTTCGGGCTGCGCGCCCGTGAGGAGGACACGGGGCCGAGCCTGCGGGCCCGCGTGGCCCGCGCGGTGGGCGAGACGGCGACGACGCTCGGGTTCCCGCCCCGGCTGAGCATGGAAGGGCTGCTGGACACGGACGTTTCGCCGCAGGTGGCCGATCACGTCATGGCGGCCCTCACCGAGATGCTGAGCAACGCCGCCCGCCACGCGCACGCCACCCGGGTCGAAGTCGCCCTGGAAGCCGCCTCCGGCGAGGTCGTCCTCACGGTGACGGACAACGGCCGGGGAATCCCTGCCGACGGCAGGCGCAGCGGCCTGAGCAACCTCGAGGAGCGGGCCCGTGGGCTCGGCGGCACCCTGGAGATCGAGCGCCCGGAGGAGGGCGGCAGCCGGCTCGTGTGGCGGGCGCCGCTCGACGTCGACCGCGACGGGTAGCCGCAGGCTGCACTCCCTCCGGGCGGCGGGTCCGGAGGCGGGACGGCCGGGCCGGGCCGTGCGTGCGCCGCGCTGTTTCCGGCCGGCGACGTGGCCCGCACGTTCGAGACCTGCGGGTCGAGGACCCGCGGGCCCGGGAGCCGCAAGTCCGGGAAGTGACGGCGGCGGAGGTCACGGGCGACCGGTGGCCACATGCCCCCGTGGGCGCGCTGTGGTGGGCGCCCAGGTTCAGCCCGTCCTCCTGGCTCGCCACCTGCCCCCGTGGGCGCGCTACGTCGTGAGCTGCAAGCCCGTCACCAGGTCCGGCCGGATGCGCAGCGCGGCGTTCATGCCCGGGTGCTCCACCCAGGGGCGCAGGCGGGCCGCGAAGAGCGCGAGTTCGCCGGCATCGGTGACCCGGTGGGCGTAACCGGTGACCACCACGCTCCAGCCGATGTGCGTCTCCGGATCGATGACGTCGGCCTCGTAGGCCACCACGACACCCGTCGCTTGGGTAGGTGCCACGATGGAGGCGAGCGTCGCGCCGTCGTGCAGCTGGACGATGATGTCGTCGCCGTCCATGAGGTGGTTGACCGGGCGGACGGCCGGCAGGGCCTGCTGGGTGAAGACGATGCGCCCCAGGGAGACGGTGCCGAGGAGCCGCAGAGCCTCCGCGCGGTCGAGCTGCGCCATACGCCGGGGCGCCACCGCCCCGGGGCGGTCACCCACCGTTCGATGCGTGGCTTCGTCCTTCATCGCGCTCACCTTCTGCTCACGGCTCGGTCCTCGGGCACTTGGGTGCCTGCAGCCAGCGTCTCCTGGGCCTGACCGGGGCAATAGGGCCGAACGGACCCTTGGGTCCGGGCCGGATCGCCGGCCACGGCAGCAGGTCCCGCGCCCCGGAGCGGTCACGCGAAGGAGCAGAACACCGTACGGTCCACGCCCAGGGCGCGGATGACGCGAGCGGGAAGTCGCTGGATACGGCACAGCTTCAGGCGAACACCGGCCGCCACACAGCGGCGGTGCATACGGAGGAAGAGGGTGACGCCGGAGCTGTCACAGAAGGTGACGTCGGTGAGGTCCACCATCAGTTCACGCCCCGCGTCGCCGACGAGACGGGTCAACTCCGTCTCGATGCGAGCGACGGTGCAGAGGTCGAGCTCCCCGGCCAGGGCGACGGCCACCCTGCCGGGGTCCAGCGGGGTCGTGGTCAGGCTGATGGGGGTCGTCGTCATGGCGGCCTTCCTCCGTACAGGCGATCTCCGGGGCCCTGATCGCCCCGGCCGTGCCGGCACACGAAGTCCAGCAGGAAGCGCATCGAGAACGGCAGACGCGGCGGGTCCCTACCAGTGGGCCGAAGGTCCCTCGTCGCCGGCGACCCGCCGAAGCGTGACGAGTGGCGAGGCCACGTGCGCCACAGCCGTACGGCGGGCCCACCTGCCGGTGCCGGATCCTGCCGGTCGCATGAGACGTGACCGTGCAGGGCAGCAGATCTCCAGGGCGTGACCATGGACCAGGGCCGTCCGGCCCTGGTGGGAGGTCCCACTGAGCGGCACCATGCAGGTGGATCCGCCGACGGCGGATGACACGGCGAACACGGAGTGTGCGATGACGGACAGCAGCGGAGGCCCCACCGAGAAGGAGCCGGTCAAGGTCTTCCTCCTCGACGACCACGAGGTGGTGCGCCGAGGTGTGCACGATCTGCTGGACGCCGAACCCGACCTGACCGTGGTCGGGGAGGCCGGCACGGCCGAGCAGGCACTCGTGCGCATCCCCGCGCTGCGCCCGCAGGTCGCCGTCCTCGACGTGCGGCTGCCGGACGGCGACGGGGTGAGTGTCTGCCGCGAGCTGCGCTCCCGCATGCCTGACCTGGCCTGCCTCATGCTGACGTCGTTCGACGACGAGGAAGCGCTGCTCGACGCGATCATGGCCGGTGCGTCGGGCTACGTCCTCAAGCAGATCACCGGTACCGACCTGGTCAACGCCGTCCGCACGGTCGCCTCGGGACAGTCCATGCTGGATCCCGGGGCCACGGCACGGGTCATGGCCCGCCTGCGCGGTGGGGCGCAACAGCCCGAGGAACCGCAGGGCCTGCCCGGTCTGACGGAACGCGAGCGGGAGATCCTCGCCCTGGTGGGGGAGGGGCTGACCAACCGTGAGATCGGCAAACGGCTCTATCTGGCGGAGAAGACGGTCAAGAACAACATCTCCCGCCTGCTGGCCAAGCTCGGTGTCGAACGCCGTGTGCAGGCCGCCGTCATCGCCACCCAGGCGCTGGGAGCCCGGGATGGCAAGGGAGGCTCGGCGTCGGAGCGGGAAGGCCGCCCGCGGTACTGACACCGCGTTACGAGCACCGCCGGAGACACGGACCCGCACCGACGCGACAGCCCCTGGCGGCGCCTTCTCCAAGGCGTCGCCAGGGGCTGCTGTCCATGCACCGTACGCTCGGACTCCTCGTGACCACGGGACGCCGTGCCCGATGGCATGACTCGGCCTCCTCCCCGCCACGTACCGTTCCCGCTCCCTGCGACGGGGGCGTCCGTGCCGGCACAGCCGCGAGGCCGTGCCGGCAGGGGCCACGACGAGTCAGTCGTGCGGGACGACCGCGACGGGGCAGGGGGCGTGGTGCAGCGCGGCGTGGGCGACCGAGCCGATGCGGGTGCCCACGGGGCCGCGGCGCGCCCTGCGGCCGACCACGAGCAACTCCGCGTCCGACAGGGCCGACAGCAGCACCTGCCCCGCGCTGCCGATCTCGACGTGCTCGGTCACCGGGACGTCCGGGAACCGCTCGCGCCACGGCGCCAGGGCCTCCGTCAGCGCCTTCCTCTCGAACGGTTCCAGCCCTCCCGCCTCGTCCGCGAGGCGCATCGAGCCGGGGCTGTAGGCGTAGATCGGCGGCAGGCTCCACGCCCTGACCGCGCGCACCGCCGCGCCGCGGGCGGCCGCGGCCTCGAAGGCGAAGCCGAGCACCGCGTCGCTGTCCTGCGGCGTGCCCTGCTGGCCCACGACCACCTCGCCGCCCACCGCCCGGACCCTCTGCCCGTCCCGGGCGCGCACGGACACCACCGGCCGGGCCGATGCGGCGATCACCTGCTGACCGTACGAGCCCAGCAGGAAGCCCATCAGGGCGCCGTGTCCCCGCGAACCGAGCACCAGCATGCCGGAGCCCTCGGCCTCCCGCAGCAGCACGGCCACGGCCGTGTCCTCCACCACCTCGGAGGCGACGGCGAGGTCCGGGTACCTTCCGGCGACGCGCGTCACCGCCTCCCGCAGCACGGCGTTGGCCGACGTTGCCTGCGTCTCCCTGTCCTGCACCACGGGCACGTCCAGCGGCTGCCACAGCCAGGCGTGCACGACGCGCAACGGCACGCCGCGCAGCACGGCTTCGTTCGCCGCCCACTCGGCCGCGGCCAGGCTCTCAGCGGATCCATCCACTCCTACGACGACGGCGCGGGTCATGGGAATGCCTCCATACGGCTCGACGGGCACGACCACTCCGGCCGGCTCTCCGTTCCCCAGCATCGGCGGGACGGCCCTCACCCGCCGAGGGCCGGTCGGCCCTCCGTCCCGGCCGTTCGGGCCGTGAGGCGGTGGCCGCAACCGCTCCGTCGCGTGAACGAGGACCACTGTCCTCCGGCAGGGACTTGTGGCCTCCTGTGCGGCCGGCCCCGGCCGACCACTGTGGGAGGCGCAGTTCTCCCCCCTTCCCCCAAGGAGCCCTCCATGTCTCGCACCGTCACCGTCGGCCTCGACGGATCCCGGGAAAGCCTCGCTGCCGTGGACTGGGCCGCCGAGGAGGCAGTACGTCGCGCGGTGCCCCTGCGCCTGCTCCAGGCCTGGTGCGGCGACGGTGACCCGCGCACGCTTCTCGTCGACCCGGCCGTGGCACGCGGCTGGGGGGAGCGGACACTCGGTACGGCGGAGAGGCGGCTGCGCCGGCGCCACCCGACCCTCGACGTCGAGACGGCATGGACCTCGAACGACACGGTCGAGGCGCTCTGCGCGGCCGGCGACGAAGCGGAACTGCTGGTACTGGGCTCCCGCGGCCTGGGCGGCCTGGCAGGGTTCCTGGCCGGGTCCGTCTCGCTGGCCGTGCTGGGCCGCGCCCGCCGTCCCGTCGTCCTCGTCCGCCCGCACACCCACCGGGCGTCCGGGGCGGACGACCCGTCCCGGGCGGAGGACCCGGCGGGGGAGATCGTGATCGGCCTGGACGTGGCGAGCCCGGGTGACGAGGTGCTCGCCTTCGGCTTCGCCGCGGCCGACCGGTACGCCTGCGGACTGCGGGTGCTGCACAGCTGGGCCGTCCCGACGATCTACGGACCCGACATGTGGGGCGCCCTGCCGCTGCTGATGACGGAGGTGGCCCAGGACGCGCGCCGGGCGCTCGACGAGGCGCTGGCCCCGTGGACGGACAAGTACCCGGACGTCCCCGTCGTCCGCGAATGCCACCAGGGCCGGCCCGCGCAGGCCCTCGCCGAGGCCTCGCGGGACGCCCGGCTGATCGTCGTCGGACGCCGCAACCGGAGTGCGCGGATCGGCACCCACATCGGCGCCGTCACTCACGCCGTCATCCACCACTCCCTGGCTCCCGTCGCCGTCGTGCCGCACGACTGACGGTGGCGTCGGCGGGCCGGCACGGAACGCGGTCGGAGACGGCCGGCCGCCCGCCCCGGCCCCGCCCTCGGGACCACCGGCCCTCCCTCGTCCGGCACACAGGGACCGTTCGGCGGCTCCACCAGCCTCTTCGGCTCTGCCGCCGCCGTACGGCAGGCGACGACCATCGAAGGTGAGGCCACGGGCTCACCCGCCCCCGCCCGCCCCGGCACCCTGGAGATGACGAGATGACTGTGACCGTCCGGCCCCCGGCCGGCGCCGACCCCACCGGTATCGCGTGGCACGGTTTCACCGGTGACCAGTGGCGGCGGCACATCGACGTCCGCGAATTCATCCAGGACAACCACACGCCGTACGAGGGCGATGCCGCGTTCCTGGCCGGTCCCACCGACCGCACCCTCGCCGTATGGCACACCGTCACCGCCCTCCTCCCCGAGGAGCGACGCAAGGGCATCCTCGATGTCGACACCGCGACGCCCTCCACCATCACCTCCCACGCGCCCGGCTACATCGACCGGGACCAGGAGCTGATCGTGGGACTGCAGACCGACGCCCCGCTGAAGCGGGCCATCATGCCCAACGGCGGACTGCGCATGGTCGAGAACGGCCTGCGCGCGTACGGCTTCGAACCGGACCCGTTCGTCACCACGGTCTTCGGCACCTACCGCAAGACCCACAACGACGGCGTCTTCGACGCCTACACCCCCGAGATGCTGCGCGCCCGCAAGGCCGGCATCATCACCGGCCTGCCCGACGCGTACGGGCGAGGCCGGATCATCGGCGACTACCGCCGCGTCGCGCTGTACGGGACCGGCCGGCTGATCGAGGCGAAGCGCGCCGAGCGGGCGCGGCTGGACGGCATCCCGTCCGCGCAGGACGTGATCCGCGACCGCGAGGAACTGGCCGAGCAGATCAGGGCGCTGAGCGAGCTGGAACGCATGGCCGCCTCCTACGGCTGCGACGTCTCCCGGCCCGCCGCCACCGCGCACGAGGCCGTCCAGTGGCTGTACCTGGGCTTCCTCGCCGCGGTGAAGGAGCAGAACGGCGCCGCGATGTCCCTGGGCCGCACCTCCACGTTCCTGGACGTCTACCTCCGGCGTGACCTCGACGAGGGGGTCATCGACGAGAGCCGCGCCCAGGAGCTCGTCGACGACTTCGTGATCAAGCTGAGGATCGTGCGGTTCCTGCGCACTCCGGAGTACGACTCCCTCTTCTCCGGTGACCCGACGTGGGTCACCGAGTCCATCGGCGGCATCGGAGAGGACGGCCGGCCCCTGGTCACCCGCACCTCCTTCCGTTTCCTGCAGACCCTGTACAACCTCGGCCCCGCCCCGGAGCCCAACCTGACGGTGCTGTGGTCGCCCCGGCTGCCCGAGGGCTTCAAGCGGTTCTGCGCCCAGGTGTCCATCGACACCAGCTCCCTCCAGTACGAGTCCGACGACCTCCTTCGCCCCCGCACCGGCGACGACACGGCCATCGCCTGCTGCGTCTCCGCGATGGCGGTGGGCAAGCAGATGCAGTTCTTCGGCGCCCGTGTCAACCTGGCCAAGGCCCTGCTGTACGCGATCAACGGCGGCCGCGACGAGATCACCGGCGAGCAGGTCGGCCCCCCGACGGCCCCGCTGACCGGCGAGTACCTCGACCACGACGAGCTCGCGAAGGCGTACGACACGATGCTGGACTGGCTGGCCGCCACCTACGTCGACGCGCTGAACGTCATCCACTACATGCACGACAAGTACGCCTACGAGCGCATCGAGATGGCCCTGCACGACCACCCCGTGCACCGCACCATGGCCTGCGGCATCGCGGGCCTGTCCGTGGCCGCGGACAGCCTCTCGGCCGTCAAGCACGCCCGGGTGCGGGTCATCCGGGATGCCACCGGGCTCGCCGTCGACTACCGGGTCCTGGGCGACTACCCGGCCTACGGGAATGACGACGACCGTGCCGACGACATCGCCGTCGGCCTCGTCCGCTCCTTCATGGCCAAGGTGCGCCGCCACGAAACGTACCGGGGCGCCGAACACACCCAGTCGGTACTGACCATCACCTCGAACGTCGTGTACGGCAGGCACACCGGCAACACCCCCGACGGCCGCCGCGCCGGCACGCCCTTCGCCCCGGGCGCCAACCCGATGAACGGCCGCGACCACCACGGCATGGCGGCGTCCGCCCTCTCCGTCGCCAAGATCCCCTACGACCAGGCACGCGACGGCATCTCCCTGACCTCCACCATCACACCCGAGGGCCTGGGCCACGACCCCGCGGAACGCGCCGGGAACCTCGTGGGCATCCTTGACGCCTACACCGCCGCAGGCGGCTTCCACATGAACGTCAACGTCCTCGACCGGGCCACGCTGCAGGACGCCATGGAGCACCCGGAGAAGTACCCGGACCTGACCATCCGCGTCTCCGGATACGCCGTCAACTTCGTGCGACTCACACGCGAACAGCAGCTGGACGTCATCAACCGCACGTTCCACGGTGCCCGATGACCACCGGCCGCATCCACTCCTGGGACCTGTCCACCGGCGTGGACGGGCCCGGAACCCGGTTCGTCCTCTTCCTCAACGGCTGCCCGCTGCGCTGCCTGTACTGTGCCAACCCCGACACCTGGCATCTGCGCGACGGACAGCAGGTCACCGTGGACGACGTCGTCACCCGCATCGAACGGTACCGCCGGTTCACCGGCCTTGCGGGCGGCGGAGTGACCCTCACCGGGGGCGAACCCCTGCTTCAGCCCGCCTTCACCGCCGAAGTGCTGCGCCGATGCAAGGAGCTCGGCCTGCACACCGCCCTGGACACCTCCGGAGCCCTCGGCCGCCGGGCCGACGACGCGCTCCTGGCCGACACCGATCTCGTCCTGCTCGACATCAAGTCCTTCGACGCCGACGTCCACCGGCGCCTGACCGGCGGCCACCTCGCCCCGACTCTCGACTTCGCCACCCGGCTGAACCGACTGGGCGTACCCGCCTGGATCCGGTACGTCCTCGTCCCCGGCTGGACCGACGACCCCGCGGCCATCGACGGCCTAGCCGGCTTCCTGACGAAGTTGGACAACGTCGACCGGGTCGACGTCCTCCCCTTCCACAAGCTCGGCGCATCCAAGTACGACGCGCTCCGCATTCCCTTCCCCCTCCGGGACAACCCGGGCCCCGACGGCGCTCTGGTCGATCGCGTACGCCAACAGTTCCGCGACCACGGCCTCCGTGCGCTGTGACCGACAGCGACCCCTCGCAGGGCGCTGGTCCCGCAGGACGCGGAAGATGGCCGACCGGCTGGTGACCGAGGCCGTGGAGCGGGCTCGGACGGCGGGCCCCGAGCGGGAGCGGGAAGTCCGGCGGGAATGCGTGCGCGTGACGTGCCGGCGGAAGCGGGCACACGAGGACCACGCCCCGCCGCGCCCCCTCGCGTCGGGGCTTCGAGCTTCCCCGGAGGCTCGTGCGCGCATGGGGATGCATGCACGCCAGGGCCCCTTGGCCCCGGTGCAGGCCGTGCGGCTCTTGCCGAGAGCGCATGTGTCGGCCTGGTATGGACGCATGGACATTCACCAGCCACTCCTCATCGCGACCGGAGTGCAGAAGGTCTACCGGACGGGATCCGTGGCGGTGCCCGCCCTGCTCGACCTGGACCTCACGGTGAGCCCGGGCGAGCTGGTCGGCGTCATGGGCCCGTCCGGGTCCGGGAAGACGACCTTGCTGAACTGCCTGTCCGGCCTGGACGACATCGACGGCGGACGGGTGGTGGTCGACGGCCATGACCTGTTCGCCATGTCGGACGCGGCTCGGACCGAGCACCGGGCCCGGACCATGGGCTTCGTCTTCCAGGCGTTCAACCTCATTCCGGTCTTCTCCGCCGTCGAGAACGTCGAGCTTCCCCTGCTGCTCGTCGGCACCCGGCCTCGCGAGGCCAGGCGCAGGGCTCTGGACATGCTCGACCGGGTACGGCTCGGTCACAGGGTCGGCCACAGGCCCAGCGAGATGTCGGGCGGTGAACAGCAACGGGTGACCATTGCCCGAGCTCTGGCCGGCCGCCCGGCGATCGTGTGGGCGGACGAGCCCACCGGCAACCTCGACAGCGCGATGGCCACCCAGGTCATGGACCTGCTCTGCGAGCTGAACCATGACGAGGGCCAGACGATCGTCCTGGTCACCCACGACAGCGCCATCGGTGACCGCGTCCCCCGGCTGATCCGTATGCGGGACGGCCGGCTCGTCGACGATGTCCGCCGACACGTCACCCTGTCCGGCACCACAGCCGATCCACCCCGGGGCTGACCATGTACCCCGACCTCCTGGCCCCGCTGCTCATCATCCTCGCCATGGCGCTCGCAGCCCTCCTGCTGGTCGCCCTCAGGCAGCCGGTCTCCCGTCGGCTCGCCTTCCGCCAGATGGCCCGCCGCAAGACCGAGGCCGCGCTCGTGATCAGCGGATCGGTGCTCGGGACGGCCATCATCGTCGGCGCCCTGGTCGTCGGTGACACCCTGAACTTCTCGGTACGCCAGGAGGCGTACCGGACACTCGGTCCGGTCGACGAGCGCGTGATCACACCTCCCGGTCCGGCCGGACGCACCGCCGTCGACCGTCTGGGCGCACTGGCCGCGCATCCCGATGTCGACGGTGTGCTGCACGCCGAGGCCACGCAGGCCGCCGCGACCAGCCGCCCCGGCGGCAGGCCGGTCGCCGAACCACGTGTGCTCGCCTGGCAGATGGACTTCCCGGAGGCGTCCCGCTTCGGAGCGGCGGGAGGCGACTCGGGGCTCGACGGTGTCAATCCGAAGCCCGGCCACGTCGTGCTCAACGACCCACTGGCCCGGTCACTGCGGACAGGGCCCGGGGAACGGATCACGCTGTACCTCTTCGGGACACCGCACACGTTCCGTGTGGAGCGTGTGGTTCCGCAGGAAGGCCTGGCAGGCGTGGGACTGGGCGGCAGGCTCACCCGTGACGCGTTCCTGCCTCCCGGCACTCTCACCGCCGCTGCCCTCGAGGCCGGAGCGGAGCCGCGCTCGGTCACCTTCGTGTCCAACCGCGGCGGTGTCGAGGGCGGCGATGCGCTGACCGGCGAAGTGACCGCCGATATCCGCCAAGCGCTGGGCCCGCTCGCCGGCCAGGCCGCTATCGAGACGCCGAAGCACACCGTGCTGCGGGACGCCAAGGCCGCCGGCGACTCCCTCGGCGCCCTTTTCCTCATGATCGGCAGCTTCAGCATCATCGCAGGTGCCCTGCTGCTGGTGAACATCTTCGTCATGCTGGGAGAAGAGCGGAAACCCCAGATGGGCATGTTGCGGGCCGTCGGTATGAAGCGCTCGCGCATGATCGGTTCCTTCACCCTCGAAGGGGCCGCCTACGCGCTGCTGTCCGCGCTGCCCGGGGTCGCCATCGGCGTCGGCATCGGCTGGGGGGTCGCCGTGGTGGCCGCGGAGATCTTCCGCGGCTGGGCGGTCGGCGGGAGCAGTATCGAGATCGTCTTCGCCGTCACCCCCACCAGCGTCCTCAACGGCGTGGCCATGGGCCTGCTGATCGCGTTCCTGGCGATCCTGGCGACGACCGTGCGGATCAGCCGGTTCAACATCATCGCCGCCATCCGTGACCTTCCACCGGGAGCGGGACGGGCACCTCGCCGCAGGTTGTTGATCGTCTCGAGCACGCTGGCCCTGCTGTGCGCGTTCGCGGCCGTTCCCGCCGTCGCACGCAGCCAGGCAGAGCAGACCTACCTCATGCCCGCCCTCGCCATCGCATTCGCCACTCCCGCCCTGCTGCGGGTGCTGCCGAGGCGCACGGCCACCACGCTGGTGGCGGCGGCGGTGCTCGGCTGGACGCTGCTGGCGCCCGTCATCCGGCCGCGGATCTTCGACACGCCGTCGATGTCCGTCTACGTCATCCAAGGCAGCCTGGCGGCGTTCTCGGCCGTGTTCCTGGTCAGCGAGAACCAGAAAGCCCTGCTGCGACCGGTGCGCCGCTTGCTCGAACGACCCTCGGAGTCCGGCCTGGCGGCGCGGCTCGCGGTCGCCTACCCCCTCGCCAAGCGGTTCCGCACCGGCGCGACGCTGGTGATGTACACACTGATCGTCTTCGTGCTCGTGCTGCTGACCCAGATCTCGGGCGTCCTCAACGCCAGCGTCAACAGCGCCGTCGCCGATGCCACCGCCGGATACTCGCTCCGGCTGGATTACAACCCCCAGGTCGCCAGGGACCGGCTTCTGACAGACCTCCGCCGCGGCCCTGCGGCCGAAGAGATGTCCGCCGTCACCCCGCTGCTCAACGCGACCGGCCGGGCCACCGACCCCGGGCAGCGCACGAGCCTGCCGCTCGACACGGCGGTCGTCGGTGTGCCCGACGGCGTGATCACCGGTATCGCCTTCCGTGAGCGACTCGCCGGGCTGCCCGACGACGCGGCCGTATGGAAGGCCCTCGCCACCGACTCGCGGTACGTCGTCATCGACGCGCTCTTCGGCAGCACCGGCGGCCCCGCCGGCGACTACTACGACCCCGGGGACAGCCTGGCCCTGACCGATCCGCGTACCGGCCGGACCGAACAGAAGACCATCGCCGGAGTCCTCGCCAACGGAATGGTCTTCTACCCGGGCACCGGTGCCAGCTCGACGGTCTACCCCCTCGTCATGGGCGAAAGCGGCGTCCGTGACCTCTTCGGCGCACAGGCCCAGAACGCCTCCGCGCTCGTCAGGACCGGCCCCGGGGTGGCTCCCGACGCCCTCGCGACCAATCTCCAGGGCGAGCACCTGTCGTCGAGTCTGGTCGCCACCCCGATCGCGTCCGACGTGCGGCAGCAGTTCGACTCCAGCACCGCCTTCTTCCGCCTGATGCAGGGCTTCCTTGCCCTGGG
The DNA here is from genome assembly GCF_000716335.1 of Streptomyces sp. NRRL S-118. Taxonomy (GTDB): domain Bacteria; phylum Actinomycetota; class Actinomycetes; order Streptomycetales; family Streptomycetaceae; genus Streptomyces. The sequence goes on from NZ_KL591018.1 coordinate 73,893, forward strand.
CCTGCTGGTGGGTGTCACCGGTCTGGGCGTGGTCATGGTCCGCGCCGTACGCGAACGACGGCGCACGATCGGCATCCTGCGCGCCCTCGGCTTCAGGGCCCGGACGGTACAGCGCTCCTTCCTGTGGGAAAGCGCCTTCATCGCCGTGGAGGGCATCGTGCTCGGCTCCGTGCTCGGCGTGCTCACCACGTGGCTCATGTACCGCAACAGCGCCGCGTTCGAGGGCCTTGAGGGAGGCTTCCCCATCGAATGGACCAGCATCGGCGTGCTGGCGGCCGCGACCTTCGCCGCCTCACTCCTGGCCACCATCGGGCCGGCACGCCGCGCGGCTGCGATCCGCCCGGCTCTCGCCGTCCGCGTCACCGAATGACGGAAGCCGGCGGTGGCGGGCGCCGCGGCGGTACACCGCCGGCATGGTCGAGGTGCGCGTGCGTGACCACGACCGGGCGGACGTCCGCGGCGACGCGGGGGAGCGGGCGCCGGTTGCGCCGCCGCAGGCCGGCGAGACCCTGGAAGAGACCACAGTCGAGCAGGACACGCGCGTGATCGCTCCAGAGGAGGAACCTGCTGCCGGTGACCGTCCCGACGCCCCCGAGGAACGTCGGCAAGGCCGGTCGGCCCGGTGGGCGTCACCGCTGTCCGGTCCGGAAGAGCCACACCCATGATCGTTCCATCTCCGGCCTTCCGCCTCCGGTACCACGGTGGCACCGCCCGCCCGGTGAGGGAGGGGTCCGGCCGTTCCCTTCCGAAGGCCGACCGGCCCCGGCGCCCCGGGCGCGGCGGCGGGACCGTGGTTCTGTACCGCGAACAGGAAAGAAGGACGACGTCATGAAGGCACTGGTGTTCCAAGGCCCTGGTCGGACGTCCTGGCAGGACGTTCCCGACCCCGGTATCAAGGACGCGGCCGACGCGGTGATCCGCGTCGAGGCCGTCACCATCTGCGGTACCGATCTGCACATCGTCAAGGGCGACGTGCCCGACGTGACCCCCGGAACGGTCCTGGGCCACGAGGCGGTGGGCGAGGTCGTGGAGGCCGGCAGCGACGTACGGACGGTCCGGCCCGGCGACCGGGTTCTGATCTCCTGCATCGCCGCCTGCGGCCGCTGCGGGTTCTGCCGGGAGAACCGCTACGGGCAGTGCCGTGGTGGCGGCGGCTGGGTGCTCGGGCACCTCATCGACGGCACCCAGGCCGAATACGTCCGCGTCCCCTTCGCCGACCTCTCGGTGCACCCCCTGCCGAGCGCCGTCACCAGCGAGGACGCGGTTCTGCTGGCGGACATCTTCCCCACCGGCTACGAGGTCGGCGTGCTCAATGGGCGCGTGCGGCCGGGGGACACGGTTGTCGTGGTCGGGGCCGGGCCGATCGGGCTCGCCACCATCGCAACCGCCCAGCTGTACACCCCCGGGCGGATCATCGCGGTCGATCTCGCGGAATCCCGGCTCGAAGCCGCGCGCTCCATGGGCGCGGACGCCACCGTCAGCGCCGCCGAAGGCCCGGAGCAGCTGGTCATGGACCTCACCGACGGCCTGGGCGCCGATGTCGTGGTCGAAGCCGTGGGAGTGCCCGAGGCGTTCGAACAGTGCACGCGCATGGTCCGGCCGGGAGGGCATGTCGCCAACGTCGGCGTCCACGGCAAGCCGGCCGCGCTCCACCTCGAGGATCTGTGGATCAAGGACGTGACGATCACCACGGGGCTCGTCGACACCCACTCCACCCCGCTGCTGCTGCGCATGATGGCCGCCGGGAGGCTCCCGGCCGCTTCGGCGATGGTGACCCACCGGTTCGAGCTGGGGCAGATGGAGGAGGCGTACGAGGTCTTCTCCGGCGCGGCGCACACCGGAGCCCTCAAGGTGGTGCTGGGCGGCCCCAAGCACGACGAGGTCAGTGTGACCGCGTGACGAGGTGACGGCGGGCGGATACGGGTCCGACCCGGCGGCGCCCCGAGGGAGAGCGCGACCGCGGGCTCCGCAGGCGGCTGCCCGTCCCCCCGGCGCCGACTGTGCCGGCCGGCCATGAGAGGGGGCCGGTAGGCCCTGGTGGCCAGGCAGCGACGGTGATTTCCTGTAATGGACGGAAGGAGCCCCGACAGAGGCGCGGGGGAGCGGACACGAACCGTGCACCGCGCAATCAGGATCCGCGAGAAGTGGATGGGCTCCTTTCGCCTTCTGCTGTGACTGTGACTGCCCCTGCCACGGCGACATGGTCACCGGAGCCCCCCGTACAGCCGCGACGCCACCGGGAGGCGCGTCATGCGCAAGACGATCACCGCAGGCATGGACGGCTCCGCAGAGAGCAATGCCGCCGCCGCGTGGGCCGCTCGTGAGGCGCTGCTCCGGGGACTGCCGCTGACCCTGCTGCAGGCCGGCTACGAGCCGGCACTGCGGACGCGTCTGCCGGAGATCGACGTACCGGCGGAGCGTGAGGACCGAGCGCTGGACTTCATCGGCAGGAGGCTTCTGGCGGACCACCCCGGCCTGCGTCTGGTCCCCCGCCGCACTGCGGAGGCACCCACGGCGGCCCTCCTGGCGGCGGCGGAGTCCTCCACCCTGCTGGCCCTCGGATCGCAGGGGTTCAGCAGTCTGGAGGGCTTCATGGTCGGTTCCGTGGCATTGGACGTCACGGCTCGGGCGCGAGGCCCGGTCGTGCTCGTCCGCGCCGGCGAGCGGGCACAGGACGAACGTGCCCATGCCTCCTCCGGCGCGGTGTCCCCCGGCACACCGTTCCGGCGGGTCGTCCTCGGCCTCGACCTGGAGCATCCCGGTGAGGAACTGCTGTCGTTCGCCTTCGAGGCGGCGAAGGCAAGGGCTGCGTCGCTGACGGCGGTGTACGCATGGAAAGCGCCTGCTCTCCGCCTCCACGGCCGGACGGGTGACCCGGTGTCGCCGGCGGAGGCCGACACCATGCGGAACGCGACGAGGCTGTCCCTGGCCGCCGCACTGCACCCGTGGCGAGAGAAGTACCCGGAGGTGGCGGTCACGGAGCGGCTGGCCGAGGAGCGTCCCGCCCCTTGCCTGCGGCTCGCCGCCGAAGACGCGAGCCTCCTCGTCGTCGGTCACCGGGCCGACGCCGGTATGCGCCTCGGACCCGTGACGCACGCGATGATCCATCACGCGGCCTGCCCGCTGGCCGTGGTGCCCCACACCCCCTAGACCTTCCGCACCATCGGGAGGAGGCCACCACCATGGGTGAACAAAGCCCCCTTGGTCACGGAGAGGCGTGGCTCGGCGTCGCCGAATGCTTCCTCGCCTCTTCCGCGCTGCTCGCACGCTGCCGGGTCCACTCGCCGAAGGAACGGCTGGGCCTGCGCCTCCACTTCGCCGACGACACCTCGGCCCCGGTGTACCGGGAGACCCGCCTCGGCAGTGGCCTGGCGAGAGACCCGTGCACCCTGGTGGTCGCCTTCCGGCTGCGCCTGGTCGGCGGGCCCGGCCACGCCGTCTTCCGAAAGGAAAGCCTGCTGAACACTCCGCTGTTCGTCGGCTTTCCGGGTTTCACGTCCAAGCTGTGGCTGGCCCACGACGAGCGCGACCGCTACCGCGGTGTGTACGAGTGGGACGGCCCGGAACGCGCCGAGCACTATGCGCGCTGCCTGTGGCGGGTGCTGGCGCTGGTCAGTGTGCCGGGGTCGATCCGTTACGCCGTACTGCCCGGACTGCGCCGCGACGAGTTCCTCACCGACCCGGGGCGCGCCGGGGGCCTGGGGCCGGACGGCACCGAGGCGTGGTGGCGCGTCCAGGACACGACATGACGGGGGCGGTGGACGTCCTCGTGGTCGGGGCCGGCCCGACCGGCCTCACCTTGGCGCTCCAGGCCCGTGACCACGGCGCGCACGTGCGCGTCGTCGAGCGGCGCCCCGAGGCGTTCCGGCCCTCCCGCGCACTCATCCTGCACCCCCGCACCCTGGAGGGGCTGCGTCCGCTCGGCGTCACGGACGCCCTGCTGGGGCTCGCGGACACCGCCCCGACGGCACGTCTCCATCTCGGCCCGCGCGTCGTGAGGGCCGGGCTGGGGGACCTCGCGCTCCCGGACACGGCCTTCCCGTACCTGTCACTGATCCGGCAGGCGGACGTCGAGAGGGTGCTGGCCACCGCCCTCGCCGACCGCGGGGTGGAGGTGGAGCGGGGAACCGAACTGCTCGCCGTGCGTGACGGCAGGCACGGCGCGGACGCGGTACTGCGCTCCGGGGCGGGCACGGAGATGATCCGCTGTCCCTACGTCGCGGGCTGCGACGGCCCGGTCAGCACCGTGCGGGCCTGCGCCGGCATCGGGTGGCACGGCAGGCCCTACGCCGTGGAGGCGGTCCTCGCCGACATCGACCTCAGCCGGGCCCCCGGCTGCGGCGGAGCCGAAGCCTTCGCGGGGCGCCGAGGACTGCTGCTCCTCTTCCCCCTCGGGGAACGGGCCGCCTGGCGACTGCTGGCCACGCGGGCGTCCGGCGGAGCTCACGGGGCGGCCTTCGGCCAGCCCGGCCCGGCGGTTCCTCGCACGGAGCTGCAACGACTCCTGACCGACGTCGGTCTGGACGCAACGATCGAGCGGCTCGCGTGGTCCGCCCGGGTGCCGCTGCAGTACCGCCTGGCCCGGAGGTTCCGCCGGGGGCGGCTCTTCCTCCTGGGGGACGCGGCTCACAACTATTCACCCGCCACCGGCCAGGGTATGAACGCGGGCATCCAGGACGCGGTGAACCTGGGCTGGAAGCTCGGTTTCGCGGTGCGCGCTTGCGACGGCGAACCGGCGGATGAACTCGGCGCCGAAGTGCTGCTCGACTCCTACGACAGGGAACGCAGACCGGTTGCCCACCGGCGCCTGCTCCTGACGCACGCGGCGTTCTGGGCCGAGGCGTCTACCGGACGCGTCCCGTCGTGGCTGCGTGCGGTCGCGGCTCCTATCGGCGCGCCCGCCGTGCCTGTCCTCCTGGATCGACGACGGCTGGTCGCCGAAGGCATCCGTGTCATCTCCCAGCTGCGGGTGAGCTACCGCAACAGCCCCCTGTCGGTGGAGGGGACACCGCGCCTCCGCGGTGCTCCTCGCCCGGGAGACCGCCTGCCGGACGCGACCGTCAGTGCCGGGGGGCCTGCGCAGCGGCTGCACCACCTACTGGCCCGTCCTGGTGTGCACCTGCTCCTGCAGCGGGACGCCGATCCGCTGCCGGACGCGACGTCCGGACCGGACGTCGACGTCCTTCGCTTGATGAACAGCCCGGGGCAGGGGCTGATGGCCGTGCGCCCGGACGGTCATGTCGGCTTCACCTGCGGGGCTACGGACGCGGCCGGGCTGAACGGCTGGCTGGCTCTGATCGGCGCAGCGGCGTTGTCAGCGAGTCGCCTTTGACCGCCGGGCGCACTCGGAGGTCGTCCTGTCCGGGCGTTTCACCCAGGCATGCGATGTCCGGTGCCGGTGGTTGCGCCGGTGAGATGCAGCAGGGCCATGTCCTCCGGCGAGGTCGCGGGACGGGCGACCCTCCCGACGCCGATCCCTGCCTCCCTGGTGACCCCGCTCCCGCGGGCCGCCCACACGGGCCGAGCCGGCTCAGCGCCCGACATCACTCTCGGTGGAGCACGACCTTCAGGGCGCCGGTCTCGGTGCCCTGGGAGAAGACCTCGTACGCCTCCTCCATTCGCCCCAGACCCATGGAGTGGGTGACGAGCTCCGAGACGGGCAGGCGCCCGGCCGCCATCAGGTCGAGCAGCCAGGGTGTGGAGGATGTGTCGACCTGGCCGGTGCTGATGGTGAGGTTCGTACGCCACAAGGACTCGAGATGCAGCGAGGCCGGTTTGCCATGCATGCCGATGTTGGCGATGTGCCCGCCCGGGCGCACGATGCGAGTGCACAGGACGAAGCTGTCCGGATCACCGGCGGCCTCGATGGCGACTTCGGCACCGGGCCCCTCGGCCAGGTCGGCGATCAGTCGTCCGGGGAGCTCCGCGGAGTCCGCCCCGAGCCGGATGGCGGCCTCCAGCCGGGAAGGGGACCTGTCCACGGCGATGATCCTGCGCGGTGAGTAGATCCGCGCGATGATGACCGCGGCGAGCCCCACGGGGCCGGCGCCCACGACGACGACAGTGTCGCCGGGGGCCACGTGCCCGTTGCGGACGCCGACCTCGTAGGCGGTGGGGAGAACCTCGGCGAACAGGACGGCGTCATCACGCGCCAGCGTGGCGGGCCACCGCCAGGTGGAATGATCGGCGAAGGGCACGCGTACGAGCTCGGCCTGGGTACCGTTGGCCAGGCTCCCGAGGATCCACCCGCCGCCACCGCGACACTGCCCGTACATGCTGTCCCTGCAGAACTCACAGCTTCCGCACGCCGAGACGGACGACACGATCACCCTGTCGCCCGGGGTGACGGAGTGAACCTCGCTGCCGACGTCCATCACCTCGCCGACGGCCTCGTGGCCCAGGACCGTCCCGGCCCTCACCTCCGGCAGGTCGCCTTGCCGGATGTGCAGATCGGTGCCGCAGACGGTCGTCGCGTCGACGCGCACGATCGCATCGGTCGGCGCCTCGATCCCCGGATCGGTGAACGTGTCCCAGGAAATTCTCCCCGGTCCGTGGTACACGAGTGCACGCATGGCCACCCACTTCCTGACTGCCCGGGCCACCTCCCCTCCACCGTCACTCCCGCCGGAAGTCCGGGCAACCGGGGACGGAGGGGGCCTGCGCGGGCGTCCGCGCAGACGCACGGGACCGGAACATGGTGGAAGAGGCGTCCGGCGCTTGGTCCCATGGGAAGAGCGGGCGCGTATGACGGCGACCTCGGGACCGCCTCCCCCGACCGGCGCCCGGCCGACGGTCGCCATGCGCGAAGGCACGGCGCCGCCTCCGGCAGCCGGATCGGGCGAACCGTTCCCCCGGCGACCGTCCCGTCACCCGCGCGGGACCGGCATCGCCTGGACGCGTCGGAAGACAGGGGCCTGGCTGTCGTCGTACGGGCGGATGGCCGCCAGCGCTCGAGCGACCGCGGACTCCAGGGACCCGCTCGTGTCGATACCGACGGCCTCGGGCCACGGAGGCTCCTTCGCCGCCATGGCGGCGGCCACCAGCGGATCGGCGTCCGAGGCACCGTGGGCTCGGCCGGCCAGACGGGCCGCGGACAACTCATCCGGCACCTGGCAGTGCAGGGCCACCAGGTCGGCGTGGGTGCGTGCGGCCATGCTCACTGCGGCTTCGCGTTGTTCCGCACTGGACCAGGTGGCGTCCACGACGACGGATTCCCCCCGGGAGAGCAGCGCGGACGCGCGGTCGAGCAGGGCCCGGTACGTCCTGTCGGTCCACGCAGGCGTGTACAGACCCTCACCGTAACCGGCGGCTGCCGGCTGATCGGGCGGGATGCCCGCCAGCTCCTTGCGGAGGCGGTCGCTGCTGAGCAGCGTGACGCCCAGGCGATCCGCGAGCGCGCCGGACAGCGTGGACTTTCCGCTGCCCGGGAGCCCGCCGACGAGCGTGAGACCGACGGCAGAGGCCCGCAGGTGCCGCACGGTGGCCCGGATGAGCCTGCCCGCCCGCGTCCCCGGCGCCCCCTGGCGAGCTTGGATGAGGGAGACCTTGGCGCGGACGAACGCCCGGTAGGCGACGTAGTGGTGCCGGAGTGAGGGCGGTGCGGGGTCGCCGGAGTACTCGCTGTACGCGGCGAGGAAGAACGCCGCCGCCCCGGGGGCGCCGAGTTGCTCCAGATCCATGGCCAGGAAGGCGGCGTCGTCCAGGCCGTCCACGTAACGAAGGCTGTCGTCGAACTCCAGGCAGTCAAGGACACGCGGACCGTCGTCGAGGGAGAAGATGTCCTCGGCGAGGAGATCTCCGTGACCGTCCACCACTCGCCCCTCTGCGACACGCGAATCGAACAGTGGCCCGCGGCCGGCCAGGTAGCGCCGCACCAGGTGCTCGGTCTCCTCCACCCCGTCGGGCACCGGACCTCCCTCGGCCATGGCCCTCACTTGGGCGAAGCTCGCTTCCCAGCGCGACGAGAGCGCATCACGCGACCCTTGGGCGTCCACTTCCCGGCGGCGGGGAGCACGCGCATGATGGGCGGCGAGCAGGCGGGCGACCGCTCGCAGGGCGTCGTCGACAGGCGCCTCTTCCCGTACGAGCCGGGCCAGCCGGCGCTCCTCCGGCATGCGGCGCATCACCACAACGGGTTCGGGTACGTGCGAGTCCGGCGCCCGAAAGTCCCCGACGCCCAGGTAGACGTCGGGTGCGAAACGGCGGTTGAGTGCGATCTCCCGCTCACACGCGGTACGCCGGGCGGCCACCGTGGTGTAGTCCACGAACCCGAGCTCGACCGGCTTTTTCACCTTGTACGCGCGGTCGCCGACGAAGAGCACCACGGCGGTATGGGTCTCCCGCACCTCCGCGCGCGGCAGCGGCGCAGCGCCGCGAGCGGAACCGGCCCGGAGGGCGGAAGCGCCGGCCGGCCGTGCGGTCTCCGCCGGCTCGCCCCGGTGGCCGGGCTCACTCATGGGGGACGACGGCGACGGGGCGGCGTGCATGGTGAACGGCCGCTCGGGCCACGGGCCCCGGGCGCGCTCCCGGGACCGGATGGTGCTTGCGTCGACCGACGACCAGCAACTCGGCCTCAGCCGGGCCGCTCGCCGGTTCCGGCACCAGCAGAGCCCATGCGTGCGGACCCAGCGTGAGGTCGCGCGGCTCGGCTTCGGCCGCCGCCCGATGAGCGGCGGCAAGGCTCTCCGGTGAACCGTCGAGGCCCACGGCGAGCACTCGTTCCATGGCGACCGTCTCCGTTTCGTACGAACCTGGCAAGGCGGTGAGGGCAAACCGTCCGGACTGCTGTCGGCCTCGTGTGTCGGCGGCCGTGGAGGAACCGCCGAAGGCCGGTCGGGCGAGAGCCGCGGCGTCCGCATCGGCGCGTCGGGCACGAACCTCTCCATCGAGGAGTACCTCAGATGTCGTTGCGGCGCATGCGGTCCCCGGCCTGGCGACGCTCATGCAGGGGGCAAGGCCGGGATGCCGAGGAGGTGGGAGCGGTGGCGGTTCCCCTGGTCGCCGGTCCAGACGGTTCCGGGGCGTGCCTGGAGGCGGTGGACTGGGCTGTGGACGAGGCGTAACGGCATGGGGGTACCCATCCGGCTCTTGCATGCGGTGGAAGTGGATCACGGGGGTTCCGACCCGCTCTCCGTGGCCCTCCACCGGGCACGGAGACGAGCACCGGCGGTGCGGCTGTCGGGCGCGGCGGTGCACGAGGACGCTGCGACCGCGCTGGTCGGAGCCGGTCGCAACGCTTTCGCGCTCGTGCTCGGTTCCAGCGGGCTCGGAGACCTCGCCGGGCTGCTCCTCGGCTCGGTCAGTCTGGCGGTGGCCGCCCGCGCCGACTGCCCGGTCGTCGTGGTGCGTGGCGGATCGGAGCACCGGCAGGGCCGGTACGGCAGTGTCGGCGTCGAGGACGGGCGAGGGCAGCGGCACGGCGGTGCGGTTCGCGTTCAGCGAGGCGCAGGCGCGGCACTTTCGCCTGGTGGCGGTGCACGCCTGGAGCGTCCCCGTCGCCAATCCCGGCCCCTGGCCTGTCCGGGTACGCCCTCCAGGCCCTCCGGCGCCCACCCGAAGAGGCCCTGCCACCGCCGTGGGGAGCCCGCCCCCGGCCCCGCCGACGACGCCGGCGCGGCCCGCTCACGCCCGGACGGGCGCATGCTGCTGGAAGGCTGCTCCGCGCGCACGCGCGATCACTCGACCTCGAGCACGTCACCGACCGGCCTGCGCGGTGTCGTCGGTACCTCCGGCCCGTAGCCCAGCCGGATCACCATCTGCGGATGGCCCCCGTAGGACACGGGATCACGAAGCGCCCACCGCAGCTCGGGCCACTCCAGGGCCTGGGAGCTCAGCGTGGTGGCCAGGCCGTCCAGCGTGGCCTGCAACAGGACCCGTTCCATCGCCTGTCCGGCGATCAGCCAGTCAGCCGGGCCGTCGTCGTGCGTTTCGAGCACGGCGAGACACGGCGAGCGTTCGAACACGGCCGAAGCCCGAGCGTCGGGGCGGCTCCCGGAACCGAGGGGGCCCGCGAAGTCGCGGACCGGTGCCCGCCCGTCGTACCGGCGCGGCCCGAAGGCGTACGCGGGGACGCCGTCGGGCCGGCTTTCCTCCGCTCCCCGGCCCACCGTCCAGCGGGCGATCTCCTCCCGCACGGCGGGCGCGAGCGCCTCCGCCGCCTCGGCGGACCCGATCAGGTCCAGCACCGTGTCCAAGTGCCAGGCGCCGGGGAACGACAGATGCGCGCCCTCCGCCCGGGCGGCGCCGCTCAGCCCGTCGCGCAGTTCCGGCGCCACGGGCTCGTCGGTGAAGGGCTCCCGATTGGTCCGGCGCCGGCTGATCGCCGGGTACAACAGATCGAGGGCCTCCTCCTCGACGGGCCGTACGAAGGTGAGCTCGGCCAGCATCCGGGCGTCGGAGCGGTCGGGCAAGAGCCGTACGCGGGCCTCCCAGCCGGCATGCGCCGCGGCCACGCGCGCGTTGAACAGGGCCGCCCCGCAGCCGAGGTGGAGGCCGCGACCCGCCGGGTCGGAGTGTGGCATGGAGCGTGCGGGGTCCCTGCGGAGCAGCAGTCTTCCGGTGTCCGGCGTCCAGCGGAACCTCCACGGCTGCGCGTTGTGCATCGAAGGGGCCAGTACGGCGTCGCCGACCCACGATGTGACGGTCGCGGTGTCCGGCGTCCGAGTGGTGATCATGAGCAACTCCTCGGGCGGGTCGGGCCGAAGGGGACGGTCGGGGCGTGCGGAACGACGGCGACCGGCGTGGCCGCGTGGTGCAGCACGGCGTGTGCCACCGGGCCGACGCGGGGGACTGCGGGAGCCGCGCGCGAACGGCGACCGAAGACCAGGAGACCCGGGTCCGCGGCGGCGTCCACCAACCGGGAGCCCGGTGGAACCACTACGGGCTCCGCGCGGACGCGTACGGCAGGCAATCGCTTCCGCCGGGCGGCCGTCAGCTCCCCGGCCGTGCCCGCACCCACCTCGTGGACCAGCCCCGGGTCCAGGACCTCCGCCCGGCCGTACTCCACGGGCGCGTGCCAGGCGTGCACCACCCGCCGGACGCTCTCCCGCAAGGCCGCCTCGCGGAACGCGAACTCCGGCAGCGGCCGGGCGGTACGGCCCGGAGCCGGCCCGACGGCCACCTCGCCGGGGCGCCCCTGCTCGGCAGTGGCGGTGTTCCGCACGAACACCACGGGGTGGCGTGCCGTGCCCACGACGGACAGACCGACCACCCCCTCGGTGATGCCCGCGGTCATGGCGATCGCTCCTCGGCGGGCTCGGCGCCGCCCATGTCGAGCCGGAAGGGCGGATAGACATCCGTCATGAGAGCCGCGTACGCGGCGACACGGAGCACCCAGCGATTGAGGCCCATGATCAGGTCGAACAGATCCCTGGGGTAACGCTCACGGAACGCCAGGACGACCGCTGCGATGAGCGCCAGAACGGCGATGAGCCCGCCGGACCACAGCCCGACGCGGACGCCGCCCAGGAAGAAGCCGATCACGACGTAATGCGGGATCGCGAGCAGCCACCACTTCACCAGCACGAGTCCGCGAGACAGCCGGTCGGGGTACGCGATGGTCAGCCGTGCCGGGTAGTCCGGGGCGTCCGCCAGCGAGAAGGGCGGGTAGCGATCGGTGGCCAGCGCCCCGTACGCGTAGTACGACACGCGCCAGGTCCAGCGGAGCACACCGACGTTGAACTCGAACAGCGGCCGCGGGTAACGCTCGGTGAACAGGATCGCGAAAAGGGCTATGACGAAGGTCAGGCAGAACGCGATCCATAGGAGAAGCAGCACGATGTAGTGGGGGATCGCCAAGACCCACTTCACCAGCCACAGCCACCGCGACAACGGCCGGTCGAGCCGGGCTTCCACCTGCACCGGGGAGGAGAGCGCGAGAGTCGTCATGTCCATCACTTCTTGAGAACCTGGCCGCCCTGCCTGCCGATCATGGGGAGGCGGCACATCCGTGTACACCGGCCCCTGACGAGGGAGGCACGCATGCCTGAGCACCCACGTCCGGAAGCTGTCCTCACCACCAGTGTCGTTGTTGCCGCCCGGCTGCGACAGGGCCGACCGGCCCACTCCACCACGCAAGGCGACGACCGCGGTCCCGAGCTCGCAGTGCGTGGGTGAACGGCACGGCAGTCGTCATGACCCGGCCCTCCCGCATGAGTGCTCACCTCCAGCGTGCGCCGGGGACGGCGAGGGCCCGCGGGCCGGGCGGGCACTCTTGGGGTCCGACCGGCCCTGCACACGGCGGTTCACGCGCGCGACCCTGAGAACAAGCCCGTACGACCCTGCGAGAAAGGCGGTGGGGACGATGGAATCACCCCTGGTTGTCGGCGTGGACGGATCGGACCCCAGCTTCCAGGCAGCCGACTGGGCGGCCGACGAGGCGCTCCGCCACGGTCTGCCACTACGCCTGGTGTACGCGTCCCTGTGGCAGCGTTACGAAGGCTCCGACCTGGCGACCGGTCTGGGCCGTCCCGACGAACAGGTCCTCGCCGAGAACCTCGTGGGGACGGCGGCGGAGCGCGTCAGACGCCGTACCCCTGATCTCAAGGTCGTCACCGATGTCCTGCCGGAGGACACGGTGGAAGCGCTGCTGAGGGAGGGAAGGCATGCCTTCGCCCTCGTCACCGGCTCGCGGGGCCGCGGTGACATCGCCGGCCTCCTGCTCGGCTCGGTGAGCCTGGCCGTGGCCGCCCGGGCGCACTGCCCGGTGATCGTCGTGCGGGGGGACAAGGCGGGACTGGCAGGCACGCATGAGCGGATCACGCTCGGCGTCGGGGACGGCGACATCGATTCCGCGGCGGTCCGGTTCGCCTTCCGCGAGGCGGAGCTGAGGGGCTGCGTCCTGGACGTGGTGCGCGCCTGGCGCCGCCCGGCGCACGTGACCACGGACCATCCGCTGCTGGTGGGTGACCCTGCCCGCTTCTACGAGGACGAGGCTTCGACCCGGCTCGACGAGGCTCTCGAGGCGGCCATGGGCGACCATCCGGGCGTCCGGGTGCAGCGAGCCACCGTCGAAGGCCCCGCGCGCAAAGTACTGCTCGCCCGGTCGGCGGCGGCCGACCTGCTGGTCGTCGGCGCCCGGCGCCGGCACAGCCAGCTCGGCATGCAACTGGGCAGGGTCGCGCACACGGTCCTGCACCATGCGTCCTGCCCGGTCGCAGTGGTGCCTCGGCACTCGTGACACGCGGCCGACGGTCCGGAGGCTCACCCCGGGCCGTACATAGGGGCGGCTCCGCCCTGTTGCGCCGCGTACCCGACGCGCACGCTGAAGGTGAAGAACTCACCCATCCGGCGCTCCGCCGGTGCACTCCCGAAGGGAGCGTGCAGTGAACAGCCGATCCCCGCACACCGTCAATGACGTGATGACCTCGACCGTTGTCGCGGTGGGGCTGGACGCCCGGTTCGAAGAGATCGTGGCCGCCATGAAGGAATGGCAGGTCACAGCAGTGCCCGTCCTGGAGGGGGAAGGGCGTGTCGTGGGAGTCGTGTCCGAAGCGGATCTCCTGGCCAAGGAGGAACTGCGCGACAAGGAGCCCACGTTGATCGGCCAGAAGGAGCGCCTCGCGGGCTACGCCAAGGCCGGTGCCGTCATCGCCAGGGACCTGATGTCCAGTCCTGCGGTCACGGTCCTCGCCGGCGCCACGCTGCCTCAGGCCGCCCGCCTGATGGCCGAGCACCGCGTGAAGCGCCTGCCGGTCGTCGACGAGCAGGGGATCTTGAAGGGCATCGTGAGCCGGTCCGACCTGCTCAAGGTCTTCCTCCGGACGGACGAGGACCTTGCTGCCGAGGTGAGGCGCGAAGTGGTCGACCGCTTCTTCCCCGTCTCCCGCGGCGGGATCGAGGTGGCCGCCGAGCAGGGATGCGTGACGCTCACCGGGGCGGTCCGCGACGCAACGCTGATTCCTGTCGCCGAGCGCCTGACACGCGCCGTGGAAGGCGTCGTGGATGTGCGCTGCGACCTCATCGCGCCCCTGGCGGTCGACGTTGCGCCGCGGCAGTGACCCGTCGGCCAGGAACTCACTTCTCCGTGCCGGCGGGACGTACGACGACGACCGGGCACGCGGCGTGCTGGGCGCAGCGCTGGCTCACGGACCCCAGCATGGCCCGGGCGAAGCCTCCACGTCCTCTGCTGCCCACCACGAGCAGCTCGGCCCCTTCGGAGGCCCGTACCAGGACCTCCGACGGGTCGCCCCGGACCAGCTCTTCCCGTACTTCTACGGGCTTGTCGTCGCCGAAAACCGTCCGGATCTCCTCGGCGAAGCCGCGGCGGGCTTCTTCGAGATCGAAGCCGGGTTCCGTGGCCGGCCCCACCCAGCCGGCCTCCGAAGGCGTGTCCCATGCCCAGACGGCCTCGACCGTGCCGCCGATGAGCTGGGCATGCCGGGCCGCCCATCGCAGCGCCGCCTGTGACGACGTGGAACCGTCGACGCCGACAACGACGCGGGGGACCGATGCACTGCTGTTCATAGCCGCCTGACCTTTCACCCGGCTTGCTCGTCCACGTTGCCCCCATCGGGTGGCCCACGCCAACCCGGATTGCTCCGTCCGGTCATGCCGGCCCTTCCACGTCATGCCCTTGCCCGGCCAGCCCGGTCCCGATCCGCTCGGCGCTCTCCTGCGCGGAGAGATGCTCCGACGCCAGGCCCTGAGGACCTCGATGCCACCCTCCGCCACCGCCGCCTTCCGGTCTTGGGCCGTGAGGGCACGCGAACCCCGGCGGAACAGACCCCGCCGGCGTCGCCCCACGCGGGTCCAATGGGCCCGGTCAGGGCCCTCCGGCCCCTCTCGCGTACTGCCGCGGTCGACCAGTGTGGGAGCAGAGGAACTCGTCATCCTCGGGAGGAGCACCTGATGTCCCGCACTGTCACCGTCGGTATCGACGGTTCGCGGAGGAGTCCGACGGCTGCGGCCCGGACTTCCGACGACGCCCTCAGCCGTGATCGGCTTCTGCGGCTGATGACGAGTCCAGCGCCCGGTCGTTCTGGTCCGGACGCCGCAGGCGGAACCTGCGGAGCAGACCCGCACGACTGACGACCGGGCCGTATCGACCGGGGCATCGGGGGGACCCGCCCCCCATCAAGAGACGGGTGGCGTCATGGATCAGAAGTACGTGTACGACTTCACCGAAGGCGGCCGGGACATGGCCGACCTGCTGGGTGGCAAGGGCGCGAACCTCGCGGAGATGGCCCGCATGGGTCTGCCCGTACCGCCCGGCTTCACCGTCACCACGGAGGCGTGCCGGGTCTTCCTGGAGACGGGTGAGCCTCCGCCCGAGCTGGAGCGTCAGGTCGGCGAGCGCCTTGCCGCCCTGGAACGCGCGGCGGGGCGGCGGCTCGGCCAGGTGGACGACCCTTTGTTGCTCTCCGTTCGCTCCGGAGCCCGGTTCTCCATGCCGGGCATGATGGAGACCATCCTCGACATCGGTCTCAACGACCTGTCCGTCCTCGGCCTGGGCAAGAACCCCGAGAGGGAACGGTTCGCCTGGGACTCCTACCGCCGTCTCGTGCAGATGTTCGGCAGTACGGTCATGGGCGTCGACAGCGCACGGTTCGAGAGCGTCCTGGCCGGGATCAAGAAGCAGCACCACGTCGCCGACGACACCCGGCTCGACACCTGTGACCTGATCAGGCTGGTGGAGACGTACCAGGATCTGATCCTGGAGGAGACCGGCGAGGAGTTTCCCCAGGACCCGGCCGAACAGCTACGGCGGGCCGTCCTCGCCGTCTTCACCTCGTGGAACGGCGAACGGGCACGGATCTACCGGCGCCGCGAGCACATCCCGGACGACCTGGGCACCGCCGTCAACATCCAGACCATGGTGTTCGGCAACCTCGGCCCCGACTCGGGCAGCGGTGTCGCCTTCACCCGCGACCCGGCCACCGGGCAGCCCGGCGTCTACGGCGACTACCTGCCGAACGCCCAGGGCGAGGACGTCGTCGCAGGCATCCGTAACACCGTGCCCCTGCAGCAGTTGGAGAACCTCGACCCGGCCTCGTTCATCCGGCTGCGCGACTGCATGCAGCGGCTGGAGGCGCACTACAGAGACCTGTGCGACATCGAGTTCACCATCGAACGCGGCACGCTGTGGATGCTGCAGACCCGTGTCGGCAAGCGCACCTCGCAGGCCGCCTTCGCCATTGCCGGGCAGTTGGCCGACGAGGGGCTGATCTCCCCGAAGGAGGCGCTGGCCCGGGTCGACGGCGAAGGGCTGGCGCGGTTGATGTTCCCCCGGTTCGACAGCTCCGGTACCCGTGAGGTGCTGGCCCGGGGCATCCCCGCCTCGCCCGGGGCCGCCGTGGGCGCGGTCGTGTTCGACTCCGCCGAAGCGGTCCGCCGGGCCGCCGGCGGGGAGCAGGTCGTCCTCGTACGCCAGGAGACGACCCCCGACGACCTGCCCGGCATGATCGCCGCCGAGGCCGTGCTCACCAGCCGTGGGGGGAAGACGAGCCACGCGGCCGTTGTCGCCAGGGGCATGGGCAAGGTCTGTGTGTGCGGTGCCGAGGAACTCACCGTCGACCCGGGGGGACGGCTCTTCTCGACGCCGTCCGTCACGGTCCGGGAAGGCACCGTCGTCTCCGTCGACGGGTCCGAGGGCCTGGTGTTCCTGGGCGCCGCACCCCTCGTGGACTCTCCGGTGATGCGGTACTTCGAGCACGGTGGGCAGCCGCCGGGGGAGTCCGCCGCACAGGTCGTACGCGATGTGCACCGGCTCATGGCGCAGGCGGACGCCGCCCGGCGCATGGAGGTGCGGGCCAACGCCGACACGCCGGAGGACGCCGCCCGCGCCCGGCGGTTCGGGGCTCAGGGGATCGGTCTGTGCCGCACCGAGCACATGTTCCTCGGCGACCGCCGCCCCCTGGTCGAAGCGATGATCCTGGCGCATGACGACGCCGGGAGGGAAGCGGCCCTGAACGCCCTTCTGCCCCTGCAGCGCGAGGACTTCACCGGCATCCTCGAAGCGATGGACGGGCTGCCCGTGACCATCCGGCTTCTCGATCCGCCCCTGCACGAGTTCCTGCCCGACCTGACGGAGCTGTCGGTACGTGTTGCCCGGCGCGACGTCCAGGGGCGGTCGCCGGACCCCCACGAAACCGAACTGCTGGCGGCGGTCACCCGGATGCACGAGGCGAACCCCATGCTGGGTCTGCGCGGCGTACGGCTCGGCCTGGTCGTTCCCGGCCTCGTGGCCATGCAGGTGCGCGCCGTCGCCGAGGCCGTCGTGGAACGCAAGCGGGCCGGCGGCGATCCGCGCGCCGAGATCATGGTGCCGCTGGTCGACACCGTGGAGGAGCTCCGGCTGGTACGGGCGGAAGTCGCCCGCGTACTGGAGCGGGTCTCCGCCGGCACCGGCGTCGCCCTGGACTGCCCCGTCGGGACGATGATCGAACTTCCCCGGGCCGCACTCACCGCCGGCCGGATCGCCGAGGACGCGGAGTTCTTCTCGTTCGGCACGAACGACCTCACCCAGACGACGTGGGGTTTCTCCCGCGACGACGTCGAGGCCGCGTTCTTCTCCGCCTACCTCGACAAAGGCATCTTCCAGACCTCCCCGTTCGAGACGATCGACCGCGAAGGCGTGGGCCGGCTGGTCAAGATCGCCGTCGCCGAAGGCCGGGCCACGCGCCCCGGCCTGAAGATCGGCGTCTGCGGGGAACACGGCGGAGACCCGGACTCCGTCCACTTCTTCCACGACGCCGGCCTGGACTACGTCTCGTGTTCGCCCTTCCGGGTGCCCGTCGCCCGGCTCGAAGCCGGACGCGCGGCCCTGCGGGCCACTGCGGCCGAGGCCGGCACGTGAACCGGCCTCCTGGCCTCCTGGTGCGACCACCTCCGTGACTGCCTAGCGTGGAGGGGCGCGGACGACTCCAGCACTGCTTGACGTCCGGCACCGCTGTGTCCCGTGCGCCCAGGCGAGCCCACACGGCAGCCGAGACAGGAGTGTGAGCCGTCATGTCCGACCGACCGCAGACCGGTGCCGCGCCGTCCGGGCCGCGGGCCAGGGGTGGTGACCTGGGCAGGCGAGTGGCGGCACGCCGCGAGCAGCTCGGCATGTCGTACGAGGACCTCGCCCGGCGCACCGGTGCGGCACCCGAGTACATCCAGTACCTGGAGACGCATCCGGCCACCCACGGCATCGGCTTTCTGCTCCGGCTGGCCGACGCGCTCGAAACGAGCGTCGACGAGCTGACCGGTGGCAACGCGGACCTGCCGCCGGGCATCGGTCAGGCCGCGTACCATCCACAGCTGGTCGAACTCGGTGAACCGGAGTGCTGGCAGTTGCTCGGCAGCAACGGTGTGGGCCGCGTCGGCGTGGCCACCGAGACAGGACCGGCCATCCTTCCGGTCAATTACCTGGTCCTCGGTGGAGACGTCGCCTACCGGACGTCCCCGGACGCCGCGCCGGCCGGCGCCGCCGGACACGAGGTCGCCTTCGAGGTGGACCGCATCGACGACGCGTTCAGCCGGGGGTGGAGCGTCCTCGTCGTGGGTGAGGCCCGTGCGGTCACCGAACCGCACGCCGTGGAGAGACTGGAGACGCACAGCCGCAGCACGCCGTGGGCGGGCGGTGTCAGGGAGCTGTGGATCACGGTGACGCCCGGTCGGGTGACCGGGCGCCGGATCGTCGTACAGGACCGGTGACGTACACCCCGTGGACGCGGATCATCGGGTGACCACCAGGATCTCGGAGACGGGCCTGCGAGGGGTTGCGGGGCCTCGGGGCCGCAACCGAGCCGCCCTGGTCGTCCTGGTCAACACGACGGTCGGAGTGGTGCAGGAGGTCAGAGCCGATCACGCGGTGGCCGCTACGTCGAGACGCTGGGCTCATGACGACGGCAGCCGCCTTACGACGTGCGCCGGTCCGACACCGGAAGGGTCACACCGTTCTCACCGGGGCACGACACCCACGCGCCGGTGACGAGCCCGTCGTCAGCGCGCTCACCTCCGGACCGTGCAGGTCGACCCGGATGTCCACGACTCCTTCCACGGCCCTGATCGCCCTGGCCAGCAGCGGCACCAGCGCCCGGTCCCGCAGCTCGCCACCCAAGGTCACCACACCGTCCTCGACCACCACATCGACCTGGGCCGCGGCCGGCAGGTCCGGCAGGACGGTGGTGCGGATCTCTGCCGCCATGTCCTCGTCGGACCGCAGAAAGACCTTCAGCAGGTCGCTCCTGCTGACGACACCCTCCAGGAGGCCGAGGCCGTCCACGACGGGCAGGCGCTTGACGTGCCGTCGTGCCATGATCCGGGCGGTTTCGGCGATGGTGGCGTCCGCGTGGACGGTGACGGCGGGGCTCGACATGAGGTCCTCGGCGTACACCGTGCTCGCCTTGGCGGTGTCGGCGAGCGGCCGGTCGCGCAGGACCTCGTCGTCGACGCGGTACTCCTCCTTGGGCAACAGGTCGGCTTCCGAGACCACTCCGATGACACGGCCTTCGCCCGCCAGCACGGGAAGGGCGCTGACCTTCCACTGGTCCATCAGCTCGACGATCTCCTTGTACGACGCCCGGCTGCCCACCGCCACAGCGGTGTGGGTCATGACGTCGCTCACGGTGTGGGGTGACGCGGTCATCGCAAGCCTCCTCGGCTCAGGCCCGCCGGCCCGCACCGGCGCAGCGTTCGGTTCTCTCAGGGCACACCTCGTCGAACAAGGCGGCGGCTCCATTCCGGCTCCACCGGTCCCAGTCGCTCGCCCGGCCGTCCGTGCGGTGTCGCTTGCAGGCGTGCGCCGACGAGGACCGCGCTGCCGATGAGCAGGAGCATCCGCGCTTCGAGAACGTCCACGCGCCGGCGCAAGGG
>NZ_KL591018.1:93777-103633 GCF_000716335.1 Streptomyces sp. NRRL S-118
GAGCAGGAGCATCCGCGCTTCGAGAACGTCCACGCGCCGGCGCAAGGGGTGCTCGCGGCATGGGCGTGTCCAGACCGCCGCGGGGGTGGGTTCATGACCCTTCCGGGGCCTTGATCTCGGAGGCCACAAGGGCGGCCCACTCCGCGATGCGGGGCAGGTCACGGAAATCACCGCCACGATCCTCGTCGAGGATCGCCTTGGCCATGCAGCCCCTGGCTCCGGCCTCGAGCCGTCCGCCGAAGGTGACGTGGTCACGCGCATCGGTACGGCGCTGTGCTCGCCGAGCGCTCGGGACGGGCGGGATGTCCCGCTCCGAGGCCGATGGGTCGAGCGGACCGCTGCTGAAAAGCCAGACCGGCCGTTCCCGCAGCGTCTGGCGGTGCTGCCGGGCGAAGCGCCTGGCGTCCCGGTGCCAGCGGCCCATGTAGAGAGCGCCGCCGATCACGACCGCACCGTAGGGCGCGACGTCCGTCACCTCCGACGGCGGCCGGACCTCCGCATCCAGGCCCTCATCCCGCAGGACGGAGGCGATGAAGCCGGCGATCTCGGCGGTCGAACCGTTCTTGGTCCCGTAGGTGACCAGTACGTTCGTACGCACTGTCTCCACCGCCCTTCTTCGAGCGCCGGGAGGTGCGCTGAGCGCGTCATCCGCCCGGTGTGCGAATGGTTCCACTTCCGAGGGTGCGCTGAGGTGCGGGCACATTGAAGGGCCGGTGAGGCAGAGCTCGGGGCCGAGTGGCCCTCCTCCATCCGATGGCGGCAGGCAGACGCTCCTGGCTCCGGACATCCATTCCCGTCCCCGGGCCGACGGGGTGTGTGCGGCGACGCCGTCACGGCCCTGCTGATCGGCAGAGGTGCAGTCCCCTTCGAAGTCGCGGCGGCTCGCGGCTGCGCTGTCGACGCGGTGATGGCTTGGCACCGGTCCCATGGACATCCGTCAGCAGGCTCCTCGACGGCGGCTGCCCTTCGGTGGATGCCCACCGCATCGTGGTGGAGGGGCCAGCATGAGACGTGCTCCTCAGCACTCGGAAACCACGGACCTGCTGGTCGTCGGAGCGAAGCGCAGGCTCGACCGCGGCGGTCTGCAGCGCGTTGCACCGGCGTCCGCCGGACCGCGAGAGTGGCGCACGCCTTTGTGACGCGGGGGTTGGCTCCGCGAGGGCCCTCCTGTGGAGTGACCGATGCCGGGCCCGGGCGTGTGTCGGTGCCAGGGGCCTGATCAGCCGGGCACACTGCTCGCATGCCCCATGACGAGGCGCAGTCCACTCCTCCCGAGTCCTTGCTGCAGGTGATCGACAACCTCTCACGGTTCCATCGGGAGCATGAGAAGTACTACGCACAAGCCCCTCTGCGGCAGGCGGCGCAACTCCAGGGGTGGTCGCGCGCGTTGAAAGCACTGGCTGACCGGTGGAGTGCGGTCGAGGTCGATGATCAAGCCTCCAGGATGCCGTTCGCAGGAGCGGAGGACTTGAACGCTCCCGGCCTCGTGGCGGAGACGGGAATCCTCTTCATGGAAGGGGAGAGCGAGCCTGCCGAGCTGCAAAGGCTCAAGCGAGAAGCCGGTCTCCTTGCGGATGACAGCGAACAGACCGGTACGTGGCTGGCGCAGGCGATAGCGCAGGCATGGGAGATCGCCGGAAGCCTGGCTCCGTATCCTGCGCTGGCCGACCTGCTGGGAGAGCGGCATCGGATCATCATCAACGACTGGCAGGCAGCGAGCATGCAGACGCTGGTGGCGAAGATGTTGCGCCGCGGACTCGATCTGCTGGCACGGGTCGACCTTTCTCCGGCAGCGCTTCGAAGTGACCTGCAAGGGGAGCGCAACGCCCCGAACTATCTGTATTCGGCCTCGGAGCTGTTCGACCGGGCTGCCGACCTGATGACGGAATCAGCAATGCTCGTACATGACAACGAGAGACGCTGGCGTGTGTTCCGTGGCCGAGTCCGCGAGTTGCGACTGAGGTAGGGCGAAGCCGCATCGGACCGCTCCCGCCCGGAGCTCGGATCGCGCCTTGGCCCCCTGGTACCTACTAGGTACCATGACGGTATGCCGTCCCTGAACATCACCTTCACCGACGAGGAACTCGAAGCGGTCCGCGCCGCGGCGGCCGCCGAGGGCAAGTCCCTCAAGCAGTTCGTCCACGATCTGCCCCTGCGTGAGCAGCAGCGTCTCCAGTTCGTCCGGTACGCCGTCTCCTGGGGCGAGGCCCATCGCGCCGAGTTCGACGACGCCTTCCCCGACGAGGCTCCACCCGCCCACCGCCGCGAGGGGGCGGACGCGGCCTGATGGTGTTCTTCATCGACGTCCCCTGGCTGCTGGACGTCCAGGAGCAGGCCGTGCCCGAGGACGTGAGCGTCGCCGACTACTCGGCCCTGGTGGCCGCCGTCGCCCGGCACAAGACCCGCATCCCGCGCCCCGCGACCGCGGAACCCGATGCCGCCTGGCGTGCCGCGGCCCTGCTGCACACGCTGGTGCGGCTGCAGCCGCTGCCCTACCGCAACAGCCTGTTCGCCTGCCAGGTCGCCGCCGCGTACATGCACGCCTCCGGCGAGGGCATCGATCCACCGTACGGTGCCATGGTCGACCTGGTCCGCGACATCCAGGCCGGCAAGGTGAGCGTCTACCAAGCCGCCGGCCTCCTCCGCACCTGGCGCATCTGACCGAAGCCCGGGCTTTTCGAACCGAGGGGCGTGCACCGGGAGCATCGCCGGCACGGCTACGGCAGGGCGACCACCCTCGCCGTGGCGGCCGCACTCCAGGAGGCGGGCTCGTCGAGCGCGACCGTCCGCACCCCGAGCTCCCATGCCGGTGCCGTCGCCACCCGCACGTCGGCCGGCTTCCGGCGACGCCCCGAGGTCCGGGACCGCTGCCGGGGCGGGGAGTGCCTCGCCCCCGGTCACGAACGGAGCCGGTGCCCGGCACACGGGCCGTCCAGGGGCGTGAGGAGGAGCGTTCACGGCTCTGTGCGGCCCGGTGCGGTGAGGCGGTCGATCACGGTGACGACGCCGTCGACGCCCTGGCACAGCCGCAGGATGACCGGAATCGCCTCCGGGGTCGGCACCGTGCCGCTGAGGGTGACGGAACCGTCCGACACCTCCACGGTGAGTGCCGCCGGCGACAGTCCCAGGGTGCGGGTGAGGATGTCCTCGAGGATCTCCTCGTGGATGGCACGGTCGCGCCGCAGGAAGAGCTGCAGGAGATCACTGCGGCTGATGACACCGATGAGCCGACCCGCGTCGTCGACCACCGGCAGGCGTTTGACCCGTCTGCGCTCCATCACCCTCGCCGCCTCCACGGCGGTCCATTCGGGCCGGGCCACGATGGCCGGGGCCGACATCAGTCCTTCGGCGGTGGTGGGGGAGTAGAGACGCGAGTGGAGGAGATCGGCCTCGGACACGACGCCGACGGGCCGGCCGTCCGCCTCGACGACCGGCACGGCCGTGATGCCGTACTCGTCCAGCAGCCGGGCGATCTCCTTGAACGGCGTCCCGCGCTGAACGGTGACCGCCTCCGGCGTCATGAGGTCGGCGACCGTGCGATGTCTCATTCGTGAGCACCCAGTTCTTCGAGGGAAACGTCGCTCCCATGATCCCCGCGATGGCCCGCGAGGAGCGGTTCCACACGAGGTCCGGCCCACACGAGGTCCGGCCCCGTGTGACGCGTGATGGCGTCGCCGGGGAAGGGAAGTCGGGGGAAGGTGGCGGAGGGGAGGGAAGCCGGAAGCGGAAGAGGAAGGCGAGGAGGACCATGGACGTCCGACACCGCGACATCCCGGACGTCGTCGTCATCGGCGCCGGTCTCGCCGGTCTGGCCTGCGCCCTGGACCTGAGCCGTGCCGGTCGGCGCGTGGTGCTGCTGGAGGCGTCCGCCACCGTGGGCGTCCGCCACCGTGGGCGGCCGGATGCGCACGGACCGGCGGGACGGGTTCCGGCTGGACCGGGGCTTCCAGGTGTTCAACACCTCCTATCCCCAGGTCAAGCGGCGTCTGGACCTCCGGCGGCTGCGCTTGCGGCCCTTCACCCCCGGCCTCGTGGCCCACTCCGACACCGGGCCGGTGCGCCTCGCCGATCCGACCAGGCGGCCGGACTGGGCCGGGTCACTGGTGCCGGGGCGGGTCCTTCCGGCCCGCGACCTGGCCGCCCTCGCCGCGCTCACCGCCCGGGACGTCCTGCTGCCCGCCGGCGTCCTCAAACGGCGGCCGGACCGCTCGACCTCGGCCGCCCTGGCCCGGGCCGGGGTGTCGGCACCGACGGTCGACCGGATCCTGCGGCCCTTCCTGGCCGGCGTGTTCCTCGAGGACCGGCTGGAGACCTCCGCCCGCTTCTTCCACCTCGTCTGGCGGAGCATGGTCAGGGGAACGCTCTGTCTGCCCGCCGACGGCATCGGCGCCGTACCGGCCCAGCTCGCCGAGGGCCTGCCCGACGGCGTCCTGCGACGGGAGACGGCCGTCCGCGAGATCAATCCTTCGGGCGTGCTCCTGGCCGACGGCGGCGAGGTGCCCGCCGCGGCCGTCGTGGTGGCGACGGACGCCGCCACGGCAGCCCGCCTGCTGCCGGGCCTGCCCGTGCCGGACGGCCGTACGGCGGCCGTCGTGGTGGCGACGGACGCCGCCACGGCAGCCCGCCTGCTGCCGGGCCTGCCCGTGCCGGACGGCCGTACGGTCACCACGTACCACCACACGGCCTCCAGGGCGCCCCTGGCGGAACCGACCCTGGTGGTGGACGGCAGCGGCGCGGTACTGAACACCTGCGTGCTGACCGAGGTCGCGCCCACGTACGCCCCTCCTGGCGCCGTTCTGGTCTCCACTTCCGTGCTGGGCGCGGACCGGCCCGGGGCGGGCGACACCGTGCTGCGGCGCCTGTGCGAGCTGTACGGCACGGATACGCGCGACTGGCAGCAGGTCGGCGTCCACACCGTCGAGGGTGCGCTGCCCGTGATGCGGCCGCCCTGGCCGCTGAGCCGCACGACCCGTTTCGGCCCGGGCAGGTACGTGTGCGGCGACCACCGGGCGACGGGTTCGGTGCAGGGCGCGCTGGCGTCGGGCACACGGGCCGCCCGGGAAGTGCTGACCGACCTGGCACGCGGATGAGACGGCGCTCGGCGACGGCTCGTGGCCGGGACGTCGCGCGGCCGGTCCGGCGCCGGCCGCTTGTGCAAGGACCCGTACCGAACCACGATCCCGGGAGAGCACCCGATGACACTGCTGCGCGACCGTGACCTGGCACGCGCCTTCGACCACGCGTCCCACGGCTACGACCGTCTCACCGCCCTGAACCCCGGGTACCGCACCGATCTGCTCCGCTCGGCGCGCCGGCTCCGGCTGCCCCGGGACGGGGAAGGCATGCATGTCCTCGACCTCGGCTGCGGTACCGGCATCTCCACCCGCGCCCTCCTGCGCGCCGCACCCCGCGCCCGCGTGACCGGGGTGGACGCCTCGTCGGGGATGCTGCGGTGCGCGCTGGCCAAGCCGTGGCCCGAACGCGTGCGCTTCCTCCACCTGAGCGCGGAGGAGCTCGTGACCGCCGGGGAGGGCCCGTTCGACGCCGTCTTCGCCGCGTACCTGTTCCGCAACGTGACCCGGCCGGACCGGATCCTCCGGACCGTCCGCACCCTGCTGCGACCGGGCGGACGACTGGCCGTCCACGAGTACAGCCTCAGCGGATCGGCCGTCCACCGCGCCCTGTGGACGGCCGTGTGCCACGGGGTGGTCATCCCGCTCGGCACGCTCAGCGGTGACCACGCCCTGTACCACCACCTCTGGCGCAGCGTTCTCGCCTTCGACACCGCGCCCGCCTTCACGGACCGGCTGACCCGGGCGGGGTTCTCCGGCGTGCGCGCGGCGCCCGTCGCCGGGTGGCAGACGGGGATCGTGCACACCTTCCTCGCCCGCAACGGCTCCACCACCGCTGTCCGGGAGCCCTGACGACAGCGCCCGCCGGCCCGGGGGAGGGGGCCCGTCACCCGCCGCCCTCCAGGCGGTCACCCTCCTCGGTCCGGGCACCCTCCTCGGTACGGTCGCCCTGCTCCGTGAGGTCCGCGAGAACGACGCCCGACGCGCGTTCGACGAGCAGGGCGAACTCCCGCCGTACGGTGACGTCGGCGCGGGTCCTGCCAAAGTGCCGCACACTGTCGGCCGCCAACTCCGCGATCCTCGACTCCACCACGGACCGCGCCCCGGTGCGCTCCAGCGCCGTCCGCATCCGCTCCACGGTGTCGTCCGACCGGGGAGCCGCGCCGGCCGCCAGCGCGGCGGAAGCCTCCTCGTCGCCGGCGGCGCCGGCGCGCCGGAGGCCGACGGCGAGCAGGTAGGTGAGTTTGCGCGTCCGCAGGTCGTCGCCCACCGGCTTGCCCGTCACGGCCGGATCGCCGAAGGCCCCCAGGAGGTCGTCCCGCAGCTGGAAGGCCAGCCCCGCGCACCGGCCGGCGGAGCGCAGCGCGTCCAGGTCGTCCTCGCCGGCGCCGGCCAGCGACGCGCCCAGCGCCAGCGGCCGCTCGACCGTGTACAGGGCGCTCTTGAGCGTGGCGATCGTCACCGCCTCGTCGAGGCCGGAGGCGCCGGCCGCCTGCGCGTGGAGGTCGCGGTACTGACCGGCGACCATCTCACTGCGCATCGCCCGCCACTCGTCGTACAGCCGCGGGCCGTGCGGTGAGCCGAGAGCCGTCTCCGTCAGCACGTCGTCCGCCCAGGCGAGGGCCAGGTCCCCGGCGAGCACCGCGGCGGCGGTGGCGAAGGATTCGGGTGACCCGCTCATCCGCGCGGCGCGGTGCATACGGGCGAGGTCGACGTGCAGCGCCGGAGCGCCGCGGCGCCGCGGGGAATCGTCCATCACGTCGTCGTGCATCAGAGCGCACGCCTGCACCAGTTCGAGCGCGGCTCCCACGCGCAGGACCGCGGTGGTGTCGCCCGAGCCGCCCGCGGCCCGCCATCCGCACCACGCGAACGCCGTGCGCAGCCGCTTCCCGCCGCGCCGGAGGAACGCGCCGACCCGGCCGGCCACATCTCTGGCGAACACCGGGTCCACCTCGCCGGCCCGGCGCAGTTCCGCGTCGAGGACCTCCTCCAGGACCGTCTCCGCGGCCTTGATGGCGCCGACGGCCGTGAGGGGGCCGTCGGCGGGTCCGGCCGTCTCCGTCGTGGCCGGCCGCATTCCGGACATGCGTCACCCCTGCTCGCTCGCGGTCATCTGCACCTCAGGTTTCCGTCGCCGAGCCGGGCCCGGATGCGCCGTCGTCCCGGCGGTGCGCGTCCTGCCGACGGAACCGCTCACCCCACCGGCGCGCGGACCGTGTCTCACGGCGGGCTGTCACCGCGTGCGCGCTCCTGGCGCCGCAACTCGTCGAGGTCGGCGAGCCGGTCCAGGCCCCGCACCGCCCGGGCGGTGCGGTGGTTGCGCTCCAGCCGGGCACGGTGCCGGTCGAGAAACGTCCAGTAGCCCGCGGTGTAAGGGCACGCCCGCGGGCCGGTCCGGTCACCGGGCCGGTAGTCGCACGGCCCGCACAGATCGCTCATCCGGTTCACGTAGGCACCGCCCGACGTGTAGGGCTTGGTGGTCATCCGGCCGCCGTCGGCGTACTGCGACATGCCGACGACGTTCGGCACCATCACCCAGTCGTAACCGTCCACGAAGCACCGGTGGAACCACTCGGTGACCTCGGCCGGGTCCCAGCCGCGCTGGAGTGCGTAACCGCCGAGGATCATCAGCCGGGGGATGTGGTGGGTCCACCCCGTGTCCCGCACCTGGGACAGGACCGTGCGCAGGCAGTGCGCGCGCACGGCGTCCGCGTCCAGGTCGTTCCACCAGCCGGGCAGCGCAGCGGTGTGGCGCAGGACGTTGGAGTGCCGGTACTCCTCCCCGAAGTACCAGTACAGCTGCCACACGTATTCGCGCCAGCCGGCGATCTGCCGGACGAAGCCCTCCACGCTGTTGAGCGGTGCCCGGCCCTCGCGCCACGCCGTCTCGGCCCGCTCGACGCACTCGGAGGGGTCGAGCAGACCGAGGTTGAGCGACGACGACAGCAGGCTGTGGCTCATGACGGGGTCGGCGGCGAGCATGGCGTCCTCGTACGGGCCGAACGTGCCGAGCCGGTGTTCCACGAAGCGCCGCAGCGCCGCCCGTGCCTCGGCCCGCGTCGCGGGGAACAGGCGTGGTCCGTCCCGTCCGGCGAAGGACATCCCGCCGTCGCGTTCCCAGCGGTCGAGGTCGTGGCGGACCTCGTCGTCGATCTCGTCCTCGACCGGCCGGTACGGGGCGGGCACCGGCAGGGCGGGCGTCTTCCGGGGCGGAGGCTGCCGGTTGTCGTGGTCGTGGTTCCAGCGGCCGCCGGCAGGGGCCTCGCCGTCCATCAGCAGGCCGTACCCCTGCCGAACCCACCGGTAGAAGTCCTCCTGCCGCAGCCGCGCACCGCCGTGACCGTCCGCCCATGCCGCGAAGTCGTCCATCGGCACCAGGAACCCCCGCGCGGGACCCATGGTCACGCGAGGCAGGGAGCGCACCAGTCTCACGGCGGCGTACGAGGTCGGATGGTGGACGGTCACCGGGACGTCCCCCGTCACCCGCGCCAGTCCCTCCCGGTACGTCTCGGCGCGGACGTACGTGATCCGGTCGCCCAGTTCGGCAGCCCGGTGGCGCATGGCGGAGAGCACCAGATGCGCCTTGGCGCGGTGGAAGCGCCGGCGCCGGAACACCGACCGGGCCTCGATGATCACCACCGGCGTGTCGCCGGTGAGCCCTGTGCCCTCGGAGGGGCGCAGGAAGTGCGGTCCGAGCTGATCGCCGAAGAGCCAGTGCATCAGGCGTTCCTCCTTCGGGGCTCGCACGGCCGCACGGGTGGGCGGCCGCCTGCCCCGGGGGCCGCGCGTGCACGCACGGTGCCGGGCGTCCGCCACGACCGGGCGGCGGCCGCGGGCGCCCCGCCCGTACCTTCGGATCACCGCTTCTTGGGCGGCGACTTCAGGTGGGCGAAGACCACGGTGTTCTCGGTGTACCGCTTCTTGCTGCGGTCGTAGCTGCCGCCGCAGGTGATGAGACGCAGCTGGGCATCAGGGGTGTCGGCGTAGACGCGGTCGTCAGGGAAGTCGTCCTGGGGGAAGTTGTCGATGTGGTCGACGACGAATGTCGCGGTGGTCCCGTCCTTGCGGACGACGTCGACGGTGTCGCCAGGGGAGAGCGCGCTGAGGCGGGCGAAGACCGCGGGTGAGGTCGTGGTGTCGAGATGGCCGGCGACGATCGCGGTGCCGCGCTCTCCCGGGGACGCACCACCGGCGAACCAGCCGACCAGGTTCGTGTCATCGGGTGGCGGGGCGTTCAGGCGCCCGGACGAACCGATGGACAGCTCCGTGAACGGCGCATCCACGTCGATGCTGGGGATGAGCAGACGTGTGGGCACCGAACGCGGCAGTGAGAAGCTCTGCGCCTTGACCGTGCTGCTGGCCGAGGGCGCGGGCACGGCCGGGCGGCTCGCCACGGGTGCCGGCGCAGGCGCCGGCGGGCTCGTCGGGCCGTCCCAGCTGAGCGCGACCACGGCCACTGCGAACACCGGCAGCACGAGCGAAAGCAGGCGTCGCGGCCGGCGTTTCCGCGACGGAGGAGCAGGGTCGACCTGTGGACGGGCATTCATGCCGCAGCGCACCCCAAGTGAGCGAAGTGGACACACCGATGTTCGTTCCGCAGCGTGTGGCTGCGACCCTTCCCCGAAAGGAGCCGCAGCCACACGCTGTGCACGTCAGCGCACCGGATCAGGCAGCGCCGCCGCGGACGGCACGGCGGCGGAGCATGTAACCGCCCGCACCGAGGGCACCCAGGAGCGCCAGGCCTCCGGCGACCGGGGCGGCGGAGGAGTCCAGACCGCCACCGC
>NZ_KL591019.1:0-922 GCF_000716335.1 Streptomyces sp. NRRL S-118
TAGTCCGCAGGAGCGAGTGATGGCCGCAGCCGAACCGAGCCCGTCCTTGTTCGTCCGGCCCCTGGGAGCCGTCGAGAACAACCCGACCGCCCTCCGGATCATCCTCGGCGGCAAACTCCGCGAACTACGCCTCCGCGCCGGACTCGAACCCGCCGACGTCGACACCAAACTCGGCTTCTCCCGCTCCAAGACCAGCCGCATCGAACTCGGCCGCCACGGCTGCAAACCCTCCGACGCCACCGCCCTGCTCGACCTCTACGGCGCCCACGACCCCGTCCAGGTCGACGAATTCCTCCGCCTCCTCGAACAATCCCGCCGCCCCGACTGGTGGCGCTCCTACAGCGACGCCCTCTCCGACTTCTTCGCACCCCTCGTCGCCCTCGAAGGCGCCGCCGCCACCATCCGCACCTACGAACCCTTCTACATCCCCGGCCTCCTCCAGACCCCCGACTACACCCACGCCGTCGTACGCTCCGGACCCGGCCCCCTCCTCGACCACGACATCCAGCGCCGCGTCGCACTCCGCCAGCAACGACAACACCAACTCCACCAACCCGACGCACCACGCCTCTGGGCCGTCATCGACGAATCCGTCCTCATGCGCACCGTCGGCGGACCCCACACCATGCGCGCACAACTCCAGCACCTCATCGACCTCGCACAACGCCCCCGCATCACCCTCCAGATCGCACCCCTCGACATCACCGCCTCCGTCGGCGTCGGCACCGGCCTGACCTACCTCCGCTTCGCCCACGAAGACCTCAAGGACGCCATCTACATCGAACACCTCACCGACAGCACCTTCTCCCAGAAACCCCAGATCGTCGAGCAGTACCGCGACATGCTCGACCGCCTCGGCGCCTGCGCCCTCACCCCCCGCCAAACCCTCGACACCCTGCACAAACGACTCTCCACCCTCTGA
>NZ_KL591019.1:1026-3032 GCF_000716335.1 Streptomyces sp. NRRL S-118
ACCCTGCACAAACGACTCTCCACCCTCTGAGGGTCTCTTCCGGGGCCTCCGCTTCGGGGCCTCGCAGGGCTGGCCGGAGGTACGGAACGGCCCCGGACACCGTCCGGGGGGACGGGGTGCCCGAGGCCGCGGGGTCGCGTGCCGTGGCGGTGCGCTACGGGAGCCGGCCCACGCCGCCCCACTCCAGCCACTCGTCGGACGGCTGCACCGGTGCGAGGTCGG
The DNA here is from genome assembly GCF_000716335.1 of Streptomyces sp. NRRL S-118. Classification (GTDB taxonomy): domain Bacteria; phylum Actinomycetota; class Actinomycetes; order Streptomycetales; family Streptomycetaceae; genus Streptomyces. Next base: position 1,249 of record NZ_KL591019.1, read on the forward strand.
TGTCGGGCCGCCAGGTCGACACCTCGACCAGGCCGGGTTCCAGGACTTCGAGTCCGTCGAAGTACGCGCTGACCTCGTGCTCCTCCCGCACGCGCCCCCAGCGGCCACCCGTGCTCTCGGCCATGAAGTCGGTGACGAAGGAGCGGATTTCGGGGCGGTCGCTGACGAGCTGGCAGATCACGAGGAAGCTGCCCGGCACCAGACGGGAGGCCACGCTCCGGATCAGGGCCGCGGGGTCGTCCTCGTCCGGGATGCAGTGCATCACCGACACGAACAGGGCGGCCACAGGTCGGCTGAAATCGATCAGCCGCCGCGTCTCCTCGTGGCCGAAGATCCCGTCGGTGTCCCGCATGTCGGCCTGGATGACCGCGGTGCGGTCGTTCTCCTCCAGCAGGGCCCGCCCGTGCGCCAGGACGATCGGGTCGTTGTCGACGTAGACGACCCGCGACTCCGGGTCCACGGCCTGGGCGACCTGGTGGACGTTGTCCTGCGTGGGCAGTCCGGACCCGTGGTCGATGAACTGGCGGATGCCGTACTCGGTCGCCAGCACCCGGACCACCCGCCGCAGGAAATGCCGGTTGTTGACGGCCAGCACCTTGGTGCTCGGCACCTGCTTCAGCAGTTCCTCGCACGCGTCGCGATCCGACTGGTAATTGTCCTCACCCCCCAGGAAGTAGTCGTACATGCGTGCCACGCTGGGCACCTTCGTGTCGATGGCGTCGGGGCGCCACGACTCCTGTCGCATCCAGGCCTCACCCGGTCGGGGAACAGCAGCGTTCGTAGGACGGACATGTTAGGAACCGGAAGGGTGCAAGCACGGCCGATGCCCGACCTGAGCGAAATGATGGGGTCACTTTCGGACAGTCCGCCGCCCGCCTCCGGCGAGGAGGGCCCTCGGGGTGCGGCGCGTGGGGCGCCAGGTGGCGACCAGCGCGGCCGCGAGGAGCAGTTCGGCGATGTCACCGCCGTAGTACATGAGTTCGGCGCCGCCGCGGATCTGCTCCAGCGGAGCCCGGACGTGCAGGTGGAGCCCCGCGTACATCATCTGCGCCACGGTGGCGTGCGCGGCGATCGCGACACCGAGGACGACCCGCCGCGCGGGGACCCCCGGCCGGGCCGGCCCGGGGTCGGGCCCGGCGACGGACCGGACGAACAGCGCGCCCGAGAGCAGGAAGTGCGCGTGCAGGACGTGGTGCAACGGCCCGTGGCCGGCCGTGGCGCCGTACAGGGGCGTGAAGTACAGGGGCGTGAAGTACAGCGCCACGAGCGACCCCACACCGAGGAGCAGGGCGGTGGCCGGGTGGGCGCACACGTGCACGGGCCGGCTGCGCAGTGCACGGGACAGGCGCCGGGCGTGCCGGACGGGCAGGGTGCGCAGGAGCAGGGTGACGGGGGCGCCCAGGACCAGCGCCAGGGGGGCGTACATGCCGATCAGCAGGTGCTGGAGCATGTGGCCGCGGAAGTCCTCGTACGCGAAGGACGCCACCGGCGGCAGCAGCGCCAGGCCCAGCAGGCCGAGACCGCACAGGAACCAGCCGGTGCGCAGGCGGCTCCAGCCCGCCGCCGGGTTGTGGTGGCGGGCGAGCGCCGCGCCGAGGACGTACAGCGCCCTCACGGCGAGCAGCGCGGTCGCCGGCAGCAGTACGCCGAGGAGGGGCCCGGCTCCGGAGCCGGGGTCCGCGGGGTGGCCGGTCATGCGGCGGTGGGGCCGCCGGGCGCGGGGCGGGAGCCGTCACCGGGGTCGCCCCCGTGGTCCAGGGGACGGCCCCGGCGCTGGAGGAGCC
>NZ_KL591019.1:3103-92112 GCF_000716335.1 Streptomyces sp. NRRL S-118
TCACCGGGGTCGCCCCCGTGGTCCAGGGGACGGCCCCGGCGCTGGAGGAGCCACCCGGCCACCACGAACACCGCGCCCAGGAGGAGGAAGCCGAGGTCCCACCAGAATGGGTGAGGGCCGGAGCGGACGTGGTGGATGCCGAGGATGTGGTGGTCCAGCAGCCCTTCGACGAGGTTGAACAGGCCCCAGCCGACGAGCATCCAGCCCCACGGCACCGCGGAGGTCCACGCGCGGCGCCGGTGGTGCGTGACCCGGGAGTACAGCAGGGCCAGGCCGGTGAGGACGGCGAGCCAGCAGACGGCCGAACGCGTCCGCGGCTGCCCGCTCCGGGCGGGCCGCGGTGCCGTCGGCGTCCTCGCCCGAACCGTGCGCGCGCATGCCCGGCGACCACCCCGCCGCCACCTGCGCGTCCCCGCTCCCGGAGGAAGCGCCGCGCGCCCGCCCGGCCGGCGTCACCGGTTCGGCGCAGGGGCGGCCGCACCCGGTCCGGCAGGCACGCGGACGGTCCGCCACCCGCGCGCCCCGGTCCGGGCGGGCGGGCGGCGGCCCCGCCCCGTGCACGCGGCGGTCACAGGCCGCCGGTCTGCAGGAGCCGGTTGGGGGAGCCCTTGCTGACCTGGAGCACGTCCTTCACGGACTGCTCGGCCAGCCGGACGGCGACCTGCTCCGGTGTGGCGCTCGGGTTCCTGGCCTTGTGGAGGACGGCCACGCCCGCCACGTGGGGGCTGGCCATGGAGGTGCCGTTGAGGGCGACGCTGCCGCCGCCGAGCCGCGCGGAGACGATCTGCTGACCGGGTGCGTAGATCCACAGGCAGGGGCCGAAGTTGGAGAAGCCGGTCTCCTGGTCGAGGTGCTGGGTGGCGCCGACGGTCACGACCCGGGCAGCGCTGGCGGGCGACACGGTGCAGGCGTCGACGGCGTCGTTGCCCGCCGCGACCACCGGGAGGACCCCCCTGTCGGACAGTGCGGTGGCCGCGCTGTTGACGGCGTCGGAACGCGGACCTCCGAGAGAGGCGTTGAGCACGGCGGGCTGGCGGGCGTGCTGGGCGACCCAGTCCAGTCCCGCGATGACACCGGCGCTGGAGCCCTTGCCCTCGCAGTCGAGGACGCGGACGCTGACCAGGCCGGCCCTGCGTGCCACGCCGTACGTGGCGCCGGCGACGGTCCCGGCGACGTGCGTGCCGTGGCCGTTGCAGTCCTGGCCGTTGCGGCCGTCCCCGACCGCGTCGAAGCCCGCCTGGACGCGGCCGGAGAACTCCGGGTGCCGGTAGTCGATGCCGGTGTCGAGGATGAACGCCCCCACGCCGGAGCCGGTGGTGCCGACGGTGAAGGTGTTGTCGAGCGGCAGGTAGGGCTGGTCGATCCGGTCCAGGCCCCAGCTGGAGGCGGGCGCGCGCAGCCCCTTGGCGGGCACCGGGGTAGCGGTGACCACCGCGTCCTCCTCCACCGACGTCACCTCGGGAAGCGCCCGTACCGCCGCGAGCCGGGCCGGGTCGAGCCTGGCGGCGAAGCCTCTGAACACGCTCGAGTAGGAGTACAGCGGCGTGACGCCCACCTGCCGGGTGACGGTGGCCGTCACCGCCTTCGCGTCCAGGGCGACGATGTACCGGCCCGCGATGGCCGACGGCTGGGTCCTCAGCGGCGCGGGGACGGTGCGGGCCGGCGGCTCGGGAGGGGGTTCGGCAGCGACGGCCGGCGCTGCCGCCAGGGGCAGCAACAGGAGGAGGGCAGCGGACAGGCGGCGTGCGGACGGCTTCATCCGGGGTCTCCGTTCGATGGAGCGGTAGTCCAGCGGCGGACGGCCGGATGCACTGCACACCTGCCGAGGCGCACCGGGGGACATGCCTCACGCCTGGAATCTGGGCAGGCGGACGGCGCGCCATGTCGCCGTGACAGGCGCACGCCATAAATGTGATGAGTCGACGGAGGATGCGGTCGCCGGATCGGGTCAGGGCGCCGGTGGCAGCCGCACCCCGGGCGCGGGCGCGGGGAACGGCGCGGGGGCTGCCGTTACGGGGCGTCCTCGCGGTAGCCGCACAGCCAGGACAGCGCGTCGCGCGCGCCCTCGGTGTAGGCGCGGTCGTCCTCCGGGAGCACGGGGTCCTCCAGCCGGACCACGGCCGCGTCCACCTCTGCGGTGAGGAGACCCATCTCGGGCACCCCTTCCGCCCCCACTCCGGTGACCGGCGAACGCGAGGAGGCACCCATGGCCCACTCGTACGCCGCGGAGGCGCCGGCGGCGAACGGGGGCGGGTTCCCCTGGGACCCGGACCGCACCGCCACCTCGACATCGCCGTAACTGCGTACCCCGACCAATCGCACTGGACTCTCCCTGCTCTCCGCTGCCGATCCGTGGCTTCACACGTACCCCACCACCGGCCGCCGATGACCGCCCGGTGAACACGCATTGAAGAACGATCGTTCTTGACTGATCGTTCTTTTACTCGTTACGCTCCCGGCATGGGACGACCACGGGGTTTCGACGAGGATCAGGCGGTCGCGCAGGCGGCCGTCGTGTTCGCGCGGCACGGATACGAAGGCACGTCCGTCGACGACCTCGTCGGCCGGCTCGGCGTGCACCGGGGCAGCCTGTACAAGGTGTTCGGCAGCAAGCGGGGCCTGTACCTGGCCGCCCTGCGGCGTCACCTCGACGACGAGGTACTGCCGTGCGCCGCCGCCCTCGCCGGCTCCGCCGACCTGGCCACGGCCCTCGCGGCCGCCGCTGGCGGCTTCGACGCCGGTCCGGCCGCCGGTCTGCTCACCCTGGCCGCCGCCGAACAGGCACCGCACGACTCCGACGTGGCCGCTCTGGTGGCGGAGGCGTGCGGTGCGCTGGACCGTGCCCTCGGGGAGGTGCTCGCCCGGTCGGGCGAGGAGTCCCCCGCCGCCACCGCTCTCGCGGCCGCTCTGGGCGCGACGGTCCTGGGCCTGCGGTTGCGCGGCCGCACCACGGCACCGGACGCCCGTCCGGCGCTCGCACTCGCAGCACGGGTCCAGCCCGTCCGAGGAGGATGAAGATGGCCAAGGTCACCGTGGAGAACCGCTCCCTCGTCGTGGAGGTGGAGGGCCTCGACCGGCTCTGGGCCCTCAGGAGCCGGCTCGACATCCCACTCGCCAACGTGCGCGGGGCGACCCACGACCCCGGTATCGCCCGGGAGCCGAAGGGAATCCGCACCGGCGGGACGCACGTGCCCGGCGTCATCACCGCGGGAAGCTTCCGCCACGACGGCGAGCGCGTCTTCTGGGACGTCAGGAACCCGGCCGGAGCCGTCGTGATCGAGCTGGCGGACGAACGCTACGCACGGCTCGTGGTGGAGGTGGACGACCCGCGCGCGGTCGTGGCCTCCGTCGAGCGTGCCCTGACGCCCCGCTGAGCCGCCGGCCGCCCTGCTCGCCGCACCGGCCGCACCGCCCCTCGCACCGCCGCTTGAACCGACACCGCCGGCCAGCCGTACTCACCACGGCGGCCCGGGCCTGCGGGTCCGGCCCGCCGTGCCATCAGGTCACGTACGGGAGAGGACCCCCCAGGTGTCGATCCGCACCACTGCACAACCGTCCCGAGCCGGCACGCCGCCCCCGGAGGAGGACCGGCCACCGGGCGGCGCGGCCCCCGGCCCGGGCGGCGTGCCGGAAGGGCGGCACCGCACGGGGCGGGTGCGCCACGGCCTGGCCGCCGCGCTGGTGCTCGGCGCCCTGCTGCTGCCGGACGATCCCGCCCGCCTGTCCCCCGGCGCGTTCACGCGCATACCGGTGGAGGCGATATGCGGCGTCGCGCTGGTGCTCGTGCTGCGGGCAGGGGCGCGGCGGACGGCGGCGGTGCTCGCCGGCGTGCTGCTGGGGCTGCTGACGGTGCTGAAGTTCCTCGACATGGGTTTCCGCTCCGTGTTCGCCCGGCCGTTCGACCTGGTTCTCGACTGGGTGCTGCTCGACGACGCCGAGGCGTTCCTGGGCGATTCCATAGGCCGCGCGGGCGCGGTCGGCGTGGTGGTGGGGGTGGTGCTCCTCGTCGTCGCGGTGCTCGTGCTGATGGCGCTGTCGGTCGTCCGGCTGAGCCGGCTCGTCGTCCGGCACAGTGCCGCGGCGACCCACGCCACGGTCGCCACCGGGACCGTATGGGTCCTCTGCGCAGCCCTCGGTGTGCAGATCGCGGGCGCTGAGGTGGCGTCCAGCGACGCGGCCGGACTCGTGCAGAGCCGTGCCCGCCAGGTGCGTGCGGGCATCGCGGACCGGGAGGCGTTCGCCGAGGAGTCCGCGGTGGACGCCTTCCGGAACGTCCCGGCCGACCGGCTGCTGACCGGGCTGCGCGGCAAGGACGTGCTGTTCGTCTTCATCGAGAGCTACGGCCGCAACGCGATCCAGGACCCGGACATGGCCCCGCAGGTCGGCACGGTCCTCGCCGACGGGTCCCGCCGGCTGCGCGAGGCCGGGTTCTCCTCCCGGAGCGCGTTCCTCTCCTCGCCCACGACGGGCGGCGGCAGCTGGCTGGCCCACTCCACCTTCGCGTCGGGGCTGTGGATCCACAACCAGCAGCGCTACCGGGACCTGACCTCCAGTGACCGCCTCACCCTCACCGGCGCGTTCCGGCGCACGGGCGCCTGGCGGACGGTCGGCATCATGCCCGGCGTGACCCGGGCCTGGCCCGAGGGGCGCTTCTACGGCCTGGACCACGTCCACGACTCCCGGGAACTGGGCTACCGGGGGCCGAAGTTCAGCTGGTCGCCGGTGCCCGACCAGTACAGCCTGGCGGCGTTCCGGCGCCTGGAGCACGGCAAACCGGACCGGCCGCCCCTCATGGCGGAGATCATCCTCACCTCCAGCCACAACCCTTGGGCACCCGTCCCCCGGCTGATCGGCTGGGACGAAGTGGGCGACGGCTCGGTCTACCACGCCGTCGAGGCGGCGGGTAAGGACCCCGCGGACGTGTGGCGGGACCCGGACCTGGTGCGCGCCGAGTACCGCCGCTCCATCGAGTACTCGCTGAACAGCCTGATCTCGTACGTGACGGAATACGGGGACGACGACACCGTGCTCGTCTTCCTGGGCGACCACCAGCCCGTGCCGGCCGTCACCCGGGACCGCTACGGCAGGGACGTGCCCGTCTCGATCGTCGCCCGGGACCCCGCGGTGCTCGACCGGGTGTCGGGATGGGACTGGCAGGAGGGCCTCAAGCCGGGGCCGGACGCCCCGGTGTGGCGGATGGATGCCTTCCGCGACCGCTTCCTCACGGCGTACGGACCGTGACGCGCTTCCTCACGGGGTACGGGTCGTGACGCGGCCGCGGGTGCCGGGCGGGTGCGGACGCGGCGGCGGTCATACGCTTTCGCGCGCCGCCGCCCGCACCGGCGCGGCGCCGCGGGTCACCCTGAGGCACCACAGGCACCGGATGTCACGGCCGAACGACCAGACCAGCAGCGCGAGCGCCACCAGGACCACCGCGTACGCCGCGGCGGCCGGAACGACGCCGGCCCCGGCCACGAGGAGGACGACGCCCTGCACCGCGGCCACCGTCTTGCGGGCCGTGCTCGGGGGCAGGGGCCCGTTCAGCCACGGCAGCACCCGGGCCGCAGCGACGAAGACGTACCGCATGGCGCCGATCGCGAGCACCCACACGCCCAGCGACCTCGCGACCTGGACGCTCAGCACCAGGATGAGGAAGGCGTCCACCTCCATGTCGAAGCGGGCACCCAGGGCGGTCGCCGTCCCGGTGCGCCGGGCGACCCGGCCGTCCACGGCGTCGAGGGCCAGCGCCACCGCGGTGAGCGCGGCGAGGACGACGGCCGGCGGCCGGCCGACGAAGAGCTCGGCGACCAGCGCCGTGACACCGCCGACGAGCGTCGTCCGGGTCAGGGTCACGCCGTTGGCGGGGCCGAAGGGCATGTGCCGGGGCCACGACCTGCGCAGGGCGCGGGTGAGCACGGCCCAGCTGGCGAACGTGAACACCAGCCCCGCCAGCCATCCCGCCGGCCCCAGTCCCGTCAGCGTGCCCAGCAGGGCCAGCAGGACGAGTTGCGCGGCCGCCCCGAGGGCAGGCTCGACACGCAGCGGACGTGCATCGGACATGTCGCCCACCAACACGGGGCACCCCTCCGGACCTGTGACAGAGTCGATGGCCGCCGCGTACCGTGTGCGCGGCTTCGTCACCCTCACAACGTGCTCCACCATCCCAGCGTTCAACAGGAGAACCGATGCAGCGCACCGCGCGCGCCTTCTGGCTGCGCTCCCCTGGCCACGGCGAGATACGCGACGTCCCGCTGCCGGAGCCGGCCGCCGGGGACGTCCAGGTCCGCACCCTGTTCTCGGGGGTGAGCCGGGGCACCGAGAGCCTCGTCTTCCGCGGCGGCGTACCGGAGAGCCAGCACACCGCGATGCGGGCGCCGTTCCAGGAGGGTGACTTCCCCGGCCCGGTCAAGTACGGCTATCTCAACGTCGGTCTGGTCGAGGAGGGGCCGCCGGAGCTCGTCGGCCGCACCGTCTTCTGCCTCTACCCCCACCAGAGCCGGTACGTCGTCCCGGCCGGAGCCGTGACACCGGTGCCGGACTCCGTGCCCGCCGGGCGTGCGGTGCTGGCCGGAACGGTGGAGACGGCGGTGAACGCGCTGTGGGACGCGGCGCCGTTGGTGGGTGACCGGATCGCCGTCGTCGGGGCCGGGATGATCGGCTGTTCCGTCGCCGCCCTGCTCGCCCGGTATCCCGGCGTCCGCGTCCAGCTCGTCGACGCCGACCCGGCGCGGGCCACCGTCGCGGCCGCCCTGGGTGTCGACTTCGCGCTGCCCGGGGAGGCCCTGGACGGCTGCGACCTCGCCGTGCACGCCAGTGCCACGGAGGCGGGCCTCACCCGTGCGCTGGAACTGCTCGCCCCGGAGGGGACGGTCCTGGAGCTGAGCTGGTACGGCGACCGGCGCGTCAGCCTGCCGCTCGGCGAGGCCTTCCACTCCGGCCGGCTGGTGCTGCGCGGCAGCCAGGTGGGACGGGTGTCGCCGGCCCGCCGGGCGCACCGCACCTTCGCGGACAGGCTGGCGCTCGCGCTCGACCTGCTCGCGGACCCCGCCTTCGACGCGCTGATCAGCGGCGAGTCCGCCTTCGAGGAACTGCCGTCCACCATGGCCCGGATCGCCGGCGGGAGTCTGCCGGGACTCTGCCACCGGGTCAGGTACGACCCGGACGGCGCCGCCGGAGCGTGCTGAACGCGCGGGGCGCCGCGACCGTACTCACATCGCAGGGGCCGCAGGCAGCGGCCTGGTTCGGACCGGAGGTCAATGCCGTTGTTCAGTGTCACCGTCCGTGAGCACCTCATGATCGCCCACAGTTTCCGCGGCGAGGTCTTCGGACCCGCGCAGCGCCTCCACGGAGCCACGTACCTCGTGGACGCCACCTTCCGCCGTGCCGGGCTGGACGCCGACAACATCGTGGTCGACATCGGGCTCGCCACCAAGGAGCTGGGTGCGGTGGTGGCCGAGTTCAACTATCGCAACCTCGACGAGGAGGCCGAGTTCACCGGCGTCAACACCTCGACGGAGTACCTGGCCAAGGTCATCGCCGACCGCCTGGCCGACCGGGTGTACGCCGGAGCGCTGGGCGAGGGCGCCAAGGGGCTGGCCGGCATCGTGGTCACCCTCCACGAGTCCCACATCGCGTGGGCGAGTTACGAGCGTGCCCTGTGAACGGCCCCGCGTCGCCCGGCGCTTCACCCGCGCCCCCGCCGGCCGCGTCGGCCTCCCCGGCCTCGCCGTCGTCCGCGTCTTCGTCGCCTTCGTCGTTTTCGTCGTCCTCGTCGTCCTCGTCGTCGACCGCCTCTTCGGCCCCGTCGTCCGCGGCCTCGACCGCTCCGCCGTACGCTGCGGCCCCGGCCGCCTTCTCGTCCGCCGCCTCCCCGTCCACCCCGTCGGCCGGCGCCGCGTCCGCAGCACCGCGGCACGCGCGTGCGGTCCGCGTGGTGATGCCCGGGGCGGTCGACGACCCGGCGGCGCCGAGCGGCGGCAACACCTACGACCGCAGGGTGTGCCGCGACCTGCCCGGCGTCGGCTGGCAGGTGCACGAGCACGTCGTCGCCGGTGACTGGCCCTCCCCCGCGCCGGCCGCCCGCGCGGAACTGGCGCGGCTGCTGCGGGAGTCGTCGGACGGCACCCTCTTCCTCCTCGACGGGCTCGTCGCCTGCGCCGCACCCGACGTCGTCGTGCCCGAGGCCGGGCGGCTGCGCATGGCGGTACTCGTCCACCTGCCACTGGCCGACGAGACGGGACTCGCTCCGGCGCTCGCGGCGGAGCGGGACGCCGGGGAGCGCCGGACGCTGCACGCCGTGGCGGCGGTCGTCGCCACCAGCCACTGGGCCGCCGAACGGCTGGTGGACCACCACGGCCTGCCCTCCGAGCGGGTCCACGTCGCCGCGCCCGGCGCCGACGTCGCCCCCCTCGCGCCCGGCAGTGCGCCCGGCGCCGTGCCCGGCGCGGGCCCGGGTCCCGCCTGCGGTACCGGCAGCGCTCCCCGGCTGCTGTGCGTCGCCTCGGTCACCCCGCGCAAGGGTCAGGCGGAACTGGTCGAGGCGCTCGCGGCCGTCACCGACCTGCCGTGGAGCTGCGTCTGCGTGGGAGGACTGGAACAGGACCCGGGCTACGTCGACGTGGTGCGCGAGCGGATCGCGCGGCACGGTCTCGACGACCGCGTGCAGCTGACCGGTCCGCGCAGCGGCCCGATGCTGAACGCCAGTTACGCGGGCGCCGACCTCCTGGTGCTCGCCTCCCGTGCCGAGACGTACGGCATGGTCGTGACCGAGGCGCTGGCACGCGGGGTCCCGGTGCTGGCGACGTCCGTGGGCGGGCTCCCGGAGGCGGTGGGTCGTGCCCCCGACGGCAGTGTGCCCGGCTTCCTCGTACCGCCGGACGACCCGGCGGCGCTCGCGGCGGCGCTGCGGCGCTGGCTGGGCGAACCCGCCGAGCGGCACCGGGCCAAGGTGGCCGCGCGCCGGCGGCGCACCGCGCTCGCCGGCTGGGAGACGACCGCCCGCAGTCTGGCCAAGGTGCTGGAGCACCTCCGGTACGACACCCAGGAGGCCGCGTGACCACGCCCGCCGGAACCCGATTCGCCCCGCAGTGGCTGGCCCTGCGGGAGGAGGCCGATGCCGCCGCGCGGGCGGTCGCCCTCCTCGGGCCGCTGCGGCACGTGCCGCGGCAGGAGTCCGGGCTGGTCATCCGCGACCTGGGATGCGGCACCGGCTCCATGGGGCGGTGGCTCGCACCGCGGCTGGCGGGCGCGCAGCACTGGATCCTGCACGACCACGACCCCGATCTGCTCACCCTGGCCGCCACCCGGATGCCGCGCAGGGGCGCGGACGGCGGCCGCGTCACCGTGGAGACGCGGTGCGGCGACCTGGCCGGGCTGACCGCGGCCGAGCTGTCCGGGACCCGTACCGATCTGGTGACGGCGTCCGCCCTGCTGGATCTGCTGACGCGCGAGGAGGTGGAGCGGCTGGCGGCGGCCTGCGCGGGGGCCGGCTGCCCGGCGCTGCTGGCACTCTCGGTCGCCGGGCGGGTCGAGCTGATGCCGGCCGATCCGCTGGACGCCGCGATCGGCAGCGCGTTCAACGACCACCAGCGCCGTCTGGAACGCGGCCGGCGGCTCCTCGGGCCCGACGCCGTCGCGGCGGCCCGCGAGATCTTCACCCGCCACGGCATGGCGGTGCGGGTGCAGCCCAGCCCGTGGCGCCTCGGCCCGGGTTTCCGCGGTGGCGCCGACACGGCCCTGATGGCGCAGTGGCTGCGGGGCTGGGTGGGTGCGGCCCGGGAGCAACGGCCGGACCTCGCGCCGCGGGCCACCGCGTACCTGCGGCGGCGCCTGGACGCCTGCGAGGCCGGTGAGCTCCGCGTGGTGGTGCACCACAGTGACCTGCTGGCCCTGCCCGGGCCGCCGGACGCCGCCGCATGAGCGCGCGGGCGGTACGGGCGCGGCTCGGCGTCCCGGCGGGAGCGGTGATCCTCGTACTGGTCGTGTGGTGGCACGGCGCGGGTGCCGTGGTCGCCGGGCTGCGGGCGCTCGACGGCGTCACGCTGCTGGCCGCGGTCGGACTGGGCCTGTGCACGACCGTGCTGAGTGCCTGGCGCTGGTGCCTCGTGGCGCGCGCCCTGGGCGTCCGGCTGCCGCTCGGGCATGCCGTGGCCGACTACTACCGTTCGCTGTTCCTCAACGCGGCGCTGCCGGGCGGTGTCCTCGGTGATGTGCACCGCGCGGTCCGGCACGGGCGGAGCGCCGGGGACGTCGGCCGGGCGGTGCGGGCGGTCGTCGTCGAGCGGGCCGCGGGCCAGCTGGTGCTCGTCGCGGCCGGTGTGGTGCTGCTGGTCGCCCAGCCCTCCCCGGTACGGGCGGCCCTGGCCGGCGCCGTACGGGACGCCGCCACGGTGGCGGGTGCGGTGGCCGCGGCCGCCGTGCTGGGAGTGCTGGGGGCGGTGGTGGTGGTACGGCGCCGCCGGAGGGCGAGCGCGGGGCGGGGGGCCGAGCCGGGACCTGCGCCGCGGAGCGCCCGCACAGCTGCTTCGTCCGCCCGCAGGGCGGGGCCGGCGGCGTCCGGTGGGTGCGATCGCGCGACGGAGGACGGAGCCACTGCGTCGGAGGCACCCCCGGGCCCGGGCGGCGGCAGGGGGCATGGGCGAGCGGCGACGCAGCGAGCGGGCGTGCCAGGTGCCGCCGGAGGGGCGGGACTTCGCGGACACGCCCCCGGGACGGGGTGCGCGGCGCCCGGCGGGCCGGACGGTTCACGGTGCCCGGCGGCCGCCGGCAGCCGCACCCCGTGGGCGCACCGGGCGGGACGCCTCCGGCGGGCGGCGACGCTCGCGGCCGACCGATCCGGTGCGGAGCGGGACGGGGCGCGCCTCGGCCTGTTCCGCCAGGGTGTCCGGCCGGGCGTGCTGCTGGCGTCCCTCGCGGTGCTCGCGGGGTACCTCGCCATGTTCCTCCTCGCCGCCCGCGCCGCGGGGTCGGCGGCGCCGGCGGCCGAGCTGCTGCCGCTGATGGTGCTGGCCCTGCTCGCGATGGCCCTGCCGCTCAACGTCGGCGGCTGGGGCCCCAGGGAGGGGGTCACCGCCTGGGCCTTCGCGGGCGCGGGCATGGGCGCGGCGCAGGGACTGACCGTCGCGGTGGTGTACGGGCTACTGAGTTTCGCCGCCGCGCTGCCCGGTGCCGGCGTGCTCCTCGTCCAGTGGCTCGCCGGGGCGCGGCGTGCGCAGGTCGAGTTCGAAGAGGGTGTCCTCGCCGAGCCGGGTGCTCCGCGTGGGTGGGCGCAGCGCGTCGCGCATCAGCTCCGGCCCCGGAAAGCCGAGCCCGCGGACACCGTCGCCGAGGAGGACGGGGGCCACGGTGAGGTAGAGCCGGTGCAGCGCGCCCTCGTGGAGGAACCGCGACACGGTGACCCCGCCGCCCTCGACCAGGACGCGGCCGAGGCCGCGCCGCGCGAGTTCCCGTACCAGGTGGCGCGGGGTGAACGCCTCGCGGCCGGGCAGGACGACGACGTCCACACCGTCCGGCCGCGCGGTGGTGCGCGGTTCGTGCCCGGCGCCCGCACCCACCAGCCAGAGGGTCCGCGCGGCCCCGTCGCGGAAGAGCCCGTGTCCCAGCGGTACCCGGCCGTGCGGGTCGATGACGACGCGGACCGGGTTGTCCCCGGTACAGGCCCGCACGGTGAGGCGGGGATCGTCCGCGACGGCGGTGCCGGCTCCCACGACGACCGCGTCGGCCAGGGCACGCAGGCGGTGCAGGTGCTCCCGGTCCTCCTCGCCGGTGACGTAGTCGGCGTCGCCGGTGCGACTGGCGATGAACCCGTCGAGGCTCTGGCCCAGTTGGGCGAAGGTCACGTGCGGGCCCGCGAGGCACAGGGGCAGATAGCGGTCGGCCAGGGCGTCCGCCTCGGGGGTGCCGTGCCGCCAGTGGGCCCTGCCGTCCGCGGCGCGGACCAGTCCGGCGGCCTCGGCGTCGCCGTCGGACCGGATGCCGCGCAGCCGCTCCCAGGCTTCGGCCGCGTCCACGACGACGGCGGCGGCGGTACGCGCCGCGGGGGCCGTCACCGGGTCCTCCGGCTCGTGTCCGCGGGGGCGAGGAGGGAGTGGTACTCCGCGAACGCGTCGACCAGGGCCGCGAGCAATTCCCTGCCCTTTTGGGCCGATGCCCGTGACGGGCGCCCGATCACGCCGGATTCCGTGTAGGCCCGCATACCGAGGGAAAGCAGATGCTTCCGTTCGTCGGACACGAAATCGGAGGTCTCATAACCGGGCCGGACCAATTCCGGATGGTCGTGCAGCAGTATGGAGGTCTCCACTTCACCGGCATGCATATCGCTGTGGGAAGGCGTCTCAACACCGGCCCGTTCACGCGCCTGCGCCCAATCGGACGAGCCGGGGAAAAGAGCCATGCGCATATCCGTTCCGGCGGATTCCTGGACGATGTTGCGCACGACATAGTTGCCGCCGTGCCCATTGACCAGGACCAGACTCTCCACGCCCGAGCCGCGCAGTGAAACGGCGATGTCCCGTACCACCGCGTACAGCGTCGCGGCGGAGATGCTGACGGTCCCCGGCCAGTCGGCATGCTCGTGCGAGCAGGAGATCGTCACAGGTGGGAGCAGGTGCACCGGGTAGGCGCCGGCTATCCTCCGGGCGATGGCGCAGGCGATGACGGTATCGGTCATCAAGGGGAGGAACGGGCCGTGCTGTTCGAAACTCCCGATGGGCAGCACGGCGACCTCCGCACGCACCGCCCCGGCGTCCTCCGTGGTCGTGTCCAGTGCGAGCATACCGGTCCCGGTCATGTGCGGCTCGGTCACATTCATACACCCCGCCCCTTTCTTTCGAGAGCGAAACATTTCGTCAATTCCTTGCTCCTGGCGCGAGGTTACCCGATAGGATCCCGCCATGATAGATATCGATGGCACTTCGCAGACAGCCACACGGTCATCGGGCGTCGAGCACGTGGTGAATGTACAACTGTCGACCGAATACGGCGAATTCCTCGCGGTCGGTTACCTGGACACCGACCGCGGCGATGAGCACATGGCCCTGGTGTACGGCGATGTCGGGGCCGGGGACGACGTCCTCACCCGCGCGCATTCCGAGTGCCTGACGGGTGACGCCTTCGGCTCCAGGCACTGCGAGTGCGGTGAGCAGCTCTCCGCGGCCCTGCGCGCCATCGCCGCGGAGGGGCGGGGGGTGCTGATCTACCTCCGGGGCCACGAGGGGCGCGGCATCGGCCTGTTGGCGAAGCTGCGGGCGATGCGGCTCCAGGCGGAGGGACTCGACACGGTCGAGGCGAATCTGGCGCTCGGGTACCCGGACGACGCCCGCGAGTACGGAGCGGCGGCGGGGATCCTCGACCACCTCGGGGTGCGGTCCGTACGGCTGCTGTCCAACAACCCGCGCAAGAGCGAGGCGTTGGAGCGGCACGGGATCCGGATCAGCGGCCGGGTGCCGTTGCTGATCCCGCCGCGCGAGGAGAACCTCTCCTACCTGTGGACCAAGCGCGAGCGCATGGGCCACCACCTTCCGCACCTGGGCGGTCTGCCCGGGACGCGCTGAAGGAGCGCGGTCACCGCGGCCCGATGAGACAAGCCGGGCCGCCCTGCGTACTCCCTGACGACGAACCACCGGGTGGTCTCGGCCCCCGGCACCACCACGGAGGCACGCGTCCGTGCACCGGCCGTGGATGTCCGTTGAGGAGCGCTGCACGTGCACGTTGACGAGAACGAACCGCTGACCGATCCCCTGCGACGGCCCGGCACGGGTTCCGGTCCGGAGCAGTCGATCATGGAGTCCTTCCAGAGGGTGCTGGACGCGCTGGACGCCGCCCGGGCCGAACTGCACAGCCTCGAGCCACGGCCGTACGGGGCCGCCGGGTCCTTGGACGGGTTCCTCCGCCCCGCCGGGGGGCGGGCGGAGGAAGCGACGACGGGGGCGGGCGGCGTGGAGGAGCACGGCTGGGGCAGCGGTCCGCGCACCGTTGCACGCGCGGCCGCCGTGACCTCGCCCCCTGTGTCCGAGCCCGCTACGCCGCCGGCCGTGGTGGTGGAGCCGCTGTGGGCGCGCGGCTCCGGATCCGTCCAGCCGTCGGACCCCTGGACACGCCCGACCGGTCCGGGGACTTCCCGGCCGGACCCGGTGTGGCCGGTGTACCCGGGGAACCCCGTGCCGTCGGCCGCAGCCGCGGCCGGAGGGACAGGGTCGGCAGGAGGGTCGGGGCGGCCGGAAGGCCGTGCGTGGCCGCGGCTCGTGGCCGGCAGGCGGGCACGCCTGGCAGGGGCCTGCTCCGTGGGCGCGGTGGGCGGTCTCCTCGTCGCCTCCTCGTTGCTGGGCAACGGCGCCATGGGCCCGGGCCCGTGGGCGCCTTCCCTGCGGCCGGACCGCCCGGCACCGGGCACGGACCGGCCGCAGGAGGACGCGCGCCACCCGCACGGCTCGGTCCGGGAGGACGCCGGGCAGCAGCGGCGGACGTACCGGATCCCCCGGCTCCGGCCCGGCGGCGAATCCCCCGGGCGCTACGCCATCGAGGTCCGGGAGGCCGGAGCGAGGTTCCAGGGCCCGGGGTTCACCGCCTAGCCGGTCTCGTCGGTCTCGTCGGTCAGGCCGGATCAGTGAGCGGCGTTCGGTGCATGGGGCCTCCCCAGGTCCGTCAGGGCCGAGGGGACGCATCGCACGCCGGAGGAGGAAGTCGACGCGGAGGGTTGGGCGACCGTCGACAACGCGGTGAGGTGGCGGGCCGGGCGTCGCGAGCCCGGCACGACCTGCGGGACACCCCCTGGGGAGCGGCCGTGAAGCAGTCCCGTCCTCCCTCCCGGCAGACGGGACGCTGCGGACACGCCCTACGGCGTCTCGTCGGCCGGGCCCGCCCGGCCGACGAGACGCCCCTGGGCGGAGCCGGTCAGGCGCCGACGTAGGCGGCGAGGTGCTCGCCGGTGAGCGTGGAACGGGCGGCGACGAGATCGGCGGGCGTTCCCTCGAAGACGATCCGGCCGCCGTCGTGGCCGGCGCCGGGGCCGAGGTCGATGATCCAGTCGGCGTGCGCCATGACCGCCTGGTGGTGCTCGATGACGACGACCGACTTGCCGGAGTCGACGAGCCGGTCGAGCAGGCCGAGCAGCTGCGCGACGTCGGCGAGGTGGAGGCCGGTGGTCGGCTCGTCGAGGACGTAGACGCCGCCCTTGTCCCCCATGTGCGTGGCCAGCTTCAGCCGCTGGCGCTCGCCGCCGGACAGCGTGGTGAGGGGCTGGCCGAGGGTGAGGTAGCCGAGCCCGACGTCCGCCATCCGTTCGAGGATCCTGTGGGCGGCCGGGGAGTGGGCCTCACCGGCGCGGAAGAACTCCTCGGCCTCGGTCACCGACATCGCGAGCACCTCGCTGATGTCGCGGCCGCCGAGGTGGTACTCCAGCACCGACGCCTGGAACCGCTTCCCCTCGCAGTCCTCGCAGGGGGTGTCGACGCCGGCCATCACGCCCAGGTCGACGTAGATGACACCGGCGCCGTTGCAGGTCGGGCAGGCGCCCTCGGAGTTGGCGCTGAACAGCGCCGGTTTGACGCCGTTGACCTTGGCGAACGCTTTGCGGATCGGGTCGAGCAGTCCGGTGTAGGTCGCGGGGTTGCTGCGGCGCGAGCCACGGATCGGCGCCTGGTCCACCGAGACCACGCCCTCCGAGCCCGGGATGGAGCCGTGGATGAGCGAGCTCTTGCCGGACCCGGCGACACCGGTCACGACGCAGAGCACGCCGAGCGGGATGTCGACGTCCACGTTCTGCAGGTTGTTCGCCGTCGCGCCGCGGATCTCCAGCGCGCCGGTGGGCTTGCGCACGGTCTCCTTGAGTCCGGCGCGGTCGTCGAGGTGGCGGCCGGTGACGGTGTCGCTCGCCCGCAGCCCCTCGACGGTGCCCTCGAAGCAGACGGTGCCACCCGCCGTGCCGGCGCCGGGGCCGAGGTCGACGACGTGGTCGGCGATGGCGATCGTCTCCGGCTTGTGCTCCACCACGAGCACCGTGTTGCCCTTGTCCCGCAACCGCAGCAGCAGGTCGTTCATCCGCTGGATGTCGTGCGGGTGCAGACCGATGCTGGGCTCGTCGAAGACGTACGTGACGTCGGTGAGCGAGGAGCCGAGGTGGCGGATCATCTTGACGCGCTGCGCCTCGCCGCCGGAGAGGGAACCCGCGGGCCGGTCGAGCGAGAGGTACCCGAGGCCGATCTCCGTGAACGAGTCGAGGGTGTGCTGCAGGGCGGTGAGCAGCGGCGCCACCGACGGTTCCTCGAGGCCGCGGACCCATTCGGCGAGGTCGCGGATCTCCATCGCGCAGGCGTCGGCGATGCTGATCCCGCCGATCTTCGAGGACCGGGCCCCTTCGCTGAGCCGGGTGCCGTCGCACTCGGGGCAGGTCGTGAAGGTGACCGCCCGCTCCACGAAAGCCCGGATGTGGGGCTGCATCGCCTCCTTGTCCTTGGACAGGAACGACTTCTGGATCTTGGGGATCAGGCCCTCGTAGGTGAGGTTGACTCCCTTGACCTTGACCTTGGTCGGCTCCCGGTAGAGGAAGTCGTGCATCTCCTTCTTGGTGAACCGGCGGATCGGCTTGTCCGGGTCGAGGAAGCCCGACTCGGCGTAGACGCCCACGGTCCACACGTTGTCCGACTTCCAGCCGGGGATGGTGAACGCTCCCTCGGCGATCGACTTGGAGTCGTCGTAGAGCTGGGTGAGGTCGATGTCGGAGACCTTGCCCCGGCCCTCGCAGCGGTTGCACATGCCGCCGGTGCGCTCGAAGGTCGCCTTCTCGGCCTTGGTCTTCGCGCCGCGCTCGACGGTGATCGCGCCGCTCGCCTTCACGGAGGCGGTGTTGAAGGAGTACGCGCTGGGCGGGCCGATGCGGGGCGTGCCGAGTCTGCTGAAGAGGATGCGCAGCATGGCGTTCGTGTCGGTGGCGGTGCCGACCGTGGAGCGGGGGTCGCCGCCCATGCGCTGCTGATCGACGGTGATCGCGGTGGTCAGCCCGTCGAGGACGTCCACCTCGGGGCGGGCCAGGTTGGGCATGAAGCCCTGGAGGAAGGCGCTGTAGGTCTCGTTGATCAGCCGCTGCGACTCGGCGGCGATCGTGTCGAACACCAGGGAGCTCTTGCCCGAGCCGGATACGCCCGTGAAGACCGTCAGCCGTCGCTTGGGGAGCTCGATGCTGACGTCCTTGAGGTTGTTCTCGCGTGCGCCGTGAACGCGGATCAGATCGTGGCTGTCGGCCCTGTGCGGCAGTGCGGGCGACTGCTTGTCCGTCCTCGTGCGCGTGCTCATCGTGTCTCCATGGTGTCGGGCGGGACCGCCGGTGCGGCCCTGTACCGGCGTCGTCGCCCGGCTGGTCCGGCCGTTCGAGCGGTACGCCGGGTCGTCGGGTCGTCGGGTCGTCACCTGGTCGGCTGGTCGGCTGGTCATCAGCTTCGCAAATCGTTCACGGGTTCGCGGGATGTTCGCGTGGCTCGCGGGAGGCCCGGCCGGCCGGGCCCCGTCTCACTTCGTGCGGGACCGGACGAAGCGCACCATATTGCCGGAGGGGTCGCGGAACGCGCAGTCAC
Organism: Streptomyces sp. NRRL S-118; assembly: GCF_000716335.1. Classification (GTDB taxonomy): domain Bacteria; phylum Actinomycetota; class Actinomycetes; order Streptomycetales; family Streptomycetaceae; genus Streptomyces. Next base: position 20,668 of record NZ_KL591019.1, read on the forward strand.
GGACGCCGTACGGCTGGTCGATCGGCTCCTGGAGCACCTCGCCGCCCGCGGCGCGGATGCGCTCGAAGGTGGCGTCGACGTCGTCGGTGCTGAAGACGACCCCGCGCAGCAGGCCCTTCGCCAGGAGTTCCGCCATGGCCTGCCGGTCGGCGGGCGAGGCGTTCGGGTCGGCGAGGGGCGGCTCGAGGACGATGCCGACACCGGGCTGCGCCGGCGAGCCGACGGTCACCCAGCGCATTCCCTCGAAGCCGACGTCGTTGCGCACCTCCAGGCCGAGAGCGTCGCGGTAGAAGGCGAGCGCCTCGTCGTGGTCGTCGACGGCGATGAAGCACTGCGAAAGCGTGATGTCCATGCGCTTCACGCTACGGGCGGGGGGATCGCTTGGCTTCTCCGTTCCTGACCGGTCGCGTGTGGATCTTCGCGAGACAGGCCGGGACGGCGGCGCCCTCGTCGTGGGGGCGGGCCCGGTAGGCGCTCGGGCTCTCTCCGACGAGCTCGGTGAACCGCGAGCTGAACGACCCCAGCGAGGTGCAGCCGACCGCGAAGCACACCTCCGTCACCGTCATGTCGCCCCGCCTCAGCAGCGCCTTGGCCCGCTCGATCCGGCGCGTCATCAGGTAGCTGTACGGCGTCTCGCCGAATGCGGCGCGGAAGCTGCGGGAGAAGTGGCCCGGTGACATGTGGGCGCTGCGCGCCAGTGCGGGAACGTCGAGCGGCTCCGCGTAAGCGCGGTCCATCAGGTCACGGGCCCGGCGCAGCCGGACGAGGTCCTCCAGCGTCATGCGACCACCATCCCACGGGCGGAAGGGCTGCCGAGCGGCAGGTCGTGCTCGGCCCGGACGACCTTGCCGGGAGGAGGTGCGGCACGAGCCCCAGCGGCGGCAGAGCATGTTGACGAGCTGAAGGCCGCGCCCTCCCTCCGCGCTCAGCGGCGCGTGCTGGATCTGCGGCAGGTCGGGGCCCGTGTCGGCGACTTCGAGCCCCAGCCGGTCGTGGAGGGCCAGGCGGATCCGGCCGGGTCCGTTGCCGTGGCGCAGGGCGTTGCCGACGAGTTCGCCGGTGACCGGTTCGGCGGCGTCGACCCGTTCCGTCAGGCCCCACCGGTCGAGCTGTTCGCGGACGAGCCGGCGGGCGATGCCGGCGGAGCTGCCGTCGGCGGGCAGCTCCCAGGTCTCGATGGCGCATCCGGCGGCGTTCCGGGGCAGGCGGGTGCCGGCGATCATCACCGTCTCGTCGCACCGGTCGGTGCCGCCCGGGCCGGCGGCGGCCACGGCGGCGGCGTCGCGCCGTCCCGGTGCCGACGCGGCCACGGTGTCCTTCAGCCGCGCGAGCTGGGTGCCGATGTCGTCCGTGCGCGTCTTGAGCAGACCGTCGGTGAACAGGAAGAGGGTGCTGTCGTCCGGGGCGGTCACCCGCGCCGGATCGTGCGGGATGACCCCGGCGCCCAGGGGGCGCTCCCGGCGTCAGCTCGACGTAGGAGGCGGCGCCGTCGGCGCCGGGCAGCAGCGGTGGCGGGTTGCCCGCCGAGGCGACCGTGCACCTGCCGTCGCCCGGGTCGTACACGCAGACCCTGGCGGCTGCAGGACACGCCGGCCGCGGGACCGGCGCAGGAGGCGCAGGAGGTTGCCCCCGGTGACCAGGGCCTCGTCCGCGGGCGGCAGTCCGAGGGCACGTACCTTCGCCAGTTCGAGTCCCGGGTGCAGCCAGGGGCCGTCGGAGCCGAAGAGGAGCTTGCCCGGCCCCGCGCGCCGCACCGCCTGCACGAGCAGGTCGAAGCGGCGTACGCCGGAGGTGTCGGCGTGGATGTTGGGGTGCCGGACCAGGTGGTCGAGGAGGGCGAGCTGGGCGCCCCAGTCGTCGGCGAAGCTTCCCAGGTGCGGCACGACGAAGTCGACGTCCGGGTACTCGGTGCCCAGCAGTTCGACGGGGGCGATCTCGCCCATCGGGTCGTACAGCACCGGCAGCCGGTACCGGCGGGCCGCCTCGCACACCTCGCGTGTGATGCGGGCGTCGCGGCGGTGGACCTTGATGCCCCGGAAGCCCCAGTGCCGGACGGCCCGCTCGATCAGGGCGTGCACGCGTCCGGCGTCCCGTCGGGGGTGGACCATCGCGAAGGGGATGAAGCGGCCCGGGCGGGCCGCCGCGATGCGGGCCAGCCGGTGGTTGGCGACCGCGTAGTCGTCGTGGAAGGCGGGCAGCAGCACGGTGCGGCGGATCCCCGCGGCGTCCGCGCGCCGGAGGTAGCCGCCGAGGGGTGCCGCGTCCCAGGGGCCGCTCAGGGCGGGGCCGCGCCCCGCGTGGCAATGGCAGTCGATGATCACGCCGGGTCCTTCCGGGTGGTGCGGGTGGTGCGGGGACGACGGGGACCGGACGGTGACCGGGACCGCGGTGGTGGGCGCGGCGGGGCGGTCAGCCGCCCCGGCGCGGGTCTCCCGGTGGCAGTTGCGCAGGGCCGGACGCGGGGCGGCGCTGCCCCGGGTACTGGGGGGCGCCGGCGCGGGGCGGCAGCTGGCGGTCGGCGCGACGGCGGGCGGGGAACGGGCCACGGGAGACGGACGGGTTCCCCGGCAGGCCGAAGCCCTGGCCCCGGCCGTCCGCCCGGTCGAGCAGCCGCCGGTGGAGGAGCACCGCGGGCGGGGTCGCCTCGACGCGGGCGTCGCTCGTCCGCTCGGCGCTCAGGTCCACGCCCGTCACGGCCCGGTAGGAGTGCAGGTACCCCTGGATCTCGGTGCGCCAGTAACGGGCCCAGTTGGCGGCCTGGTTGCGGTTGTGCACGTCGGTCCAGTCGCCGAAGCGCACGGCGAGCAGGATCTGCTCCCCGAAGCGCCCGAGGTCGCGGAAGTGGATGACCGTGTCCGGCGACCAGCCCTGCAGCCGCTTCATGGTGTCCACGCGCTCCATCCACGGCTCCGGATAGGCCACCATCGTCCGGCCGGGCAGGAACTCCCGCATCTCGGGGCGGGCGAGCAGCCACTGCTGCATCAGCATCTCCTGGCGGGCGGTCCAGGGCAGGTCCCCGTACTGGTTGTGCTGGCCTTCGGTGAGCAGCAGGTGCACGTCCTTGAGCGCGTTGAGCACCGGGAAGCCGTCGGCGATGACGGTGGTGTCGTCGTCCTCCTTGTAGAAGGCGGAGGCCAGGCCGAGCAGGGTGTGGAACGCCTCGAGGAAGCGCGGCCGGCTGTCGGCGGGGCGCAGCGCCGGCATGCCGGAGGCCAGCGCCGTGACGCCGTAGTGGTGGTCGTACTCGTACGCCCGGCGCAGCGCCGTGAGCCGGTGCTGTTCGTCCTGGATGTAGCCCCACAGCAGCGGGTTGATCGCCCTGAGGGGGTCGATCTCCATGTGGGCGAGGGGGTCGTGGGCGCCGTGGCCGTGGACGTTCTGGAAGCGGCGCGCGACGGCGTCGATGGACTGGACGAGCATGCCCTCCTCGTGCCAGTAGCTCCAGATGAGTTCGAGGAGGAAGGGGAAGGTGAGTTTGTCCCGCAGGATGCCGTAGCACTGCCGGCCGAACCCCTCGGTGACGTCGATGGACTGTTCACCGAGCTTGAGGCGGATGACGCCGAGGTAGGGCAGCAGGGCGGGGTCGGTCGTGGGGTCGCCGCCGGGCCCGGGGTCGGGTCCCGCGGAGATGTAGCGGCGCCAGCGGCTCTCGATGGCGCGCCGGAACGCCTCGCCGCCCGCCTCCTGGCTCGCGTACCGCTCCCGTTCCTGCTCCAGGTCGAGGTCGGTGAAGAGGCGTCCGAGGTCCCGGGAGGAGATGTGGACGCCGCAGTTGGCGAGCAGGAAGACCTCGGTGGCGACCTTCAGCAGGCGGTACCCGTCGACACCGGGGAAGGGCAGGGCGCGGGGTCCGGGACCGCGGCGCGGCCAGGGGACCACCGAGGCGTCGTCACCGGTGCACAGCATGGCGTCGATCCAGCGGGCGTAGGCGTTGTAGGAGATCCGGTCCGTGCTCCGCCGGATGACCGTCCACAGCGCCTGGTCGTCCGTCGGCTCGGTGTCGGTCCGCCCCAGGTGCACCTGGATGCTGTCGCGGGCGCCGAAGGGCCGGGGGGTGACGACCACCACGGCCGTCCCCTCGTCGCGCACCTGCCGGCCCTCGGCGGTGTCGAGGAACGCGCCGCGCACGGTGTACGCGGCGGGCTGCTGGTCCTCGGGGACGTCCCAGTGCGCCTGCGTGGGGTCGGAATGGCTGATGGTGTGCAGCGGGCCCACCCCGTCGACGCTCCATTCGACGGGCGCGTCCTGCTCGGCCCCGGGGTCCGCCGCACGGGGAACGCTCCGGGAGAGGGTCAGCCGGACCCGGCCGCCCTGCGGGATCCGTTCGGGGTGGTCACGGACGTCGGCCATGACGGGACTCCTCGACTCGGTGGGGTGAGCGTGCCGGACAGCGCCCAGCCGGTGATCAGCGAGCCGAGGAGCCTGCTTTCCGCCTCGGGGCTGATGCGGGAGGCGGCCCTCGCCTGGCCGAGGACCGCGAAGACGAGTGTCGGCGGCGCGCCGCGCATGAGGGCGGGGTGCCGCGTCCACTCGCGGTGGTGCGCGAGCAGCAGCTCGGGGGTGCGGGACGACAGCGGGAGGGCCTGCCCGAGGGTGGCCCCGCCCAGCGCGGGCGGACGGTGGTCGCGCAGCAGCACCGCCAGCCGCGGCATGGTGGCCTCCAGGGCACCGATCAGACGGCGTACGGGGGCCGGGGCGCGTTCGGGGGGATAACAGGAGGACCACAGGGCGGCCAGGCCCGCCCACTGCGGGTGCGGGTACAGGGCGTCGCCCAGGGCGCAGGAGAGCCGTACCCGGATGTACGGGAAGGGGTGGGGATCCTGGGGCGCGGGGATGAGCACGAACGCGCGGGGGAGACTGACGACGGCCATGAGGCCGAGCGTCCCGGCGAGGCCGAGCTTTCCCACGCACCACAGGTCGGCGACGATCTCGGAGATCCACCGGCCCCAGGCGGCGAAGGCCGCCCGGTCCGCGGCGCTGCGGCTGCGCCGCTCGATGTCGTACAGCCGTACGCGCAGGGCCTGGACGAGTCCGAGCAGTGCGGCCACCTGGTGACCGGCCTCGTGGACGAGCGAGGCGCCGATGCCGTGACCGACCATGCGCTCGCGGGGGATGCGGACGAGGGCGACCGGGGTGCGGCCGTTGCCCGGGATGCGCGTGTTGGCGCGGCGGATGGCGGCGCCCGGCCCCCGGTCGAGGTAGCAGACGACGGGTGGCACCGCGACCGGGGTGCCGGGGATGTGCAGGGCGTCGGCCGCCGCGGCGTCGAGTCCGGCGAGCCAGACGCCGACGGTGTTCTCGCTGCGCTGGGTGAGGGCGTCGTGGAACACGTCGAGCTGGGCGAGCACGTCGTTGAAGCGGCGGCGCACGGCGACGTAGCGGCGCTGCATCTCCTCGGCGGGGGCCGCCCGGCCCGGCCCGGCCAGCCAGGCCAGGTAGTGCCGGGCGTGGCGGCGCAGGTCCCGTCGCCCGCGGGCGAGGTACGACTCGATGGCGGCCTGGGCGGTGGGTGCCGGCGCGGCGGCGGGCACCATCGTCTCGTGCAGTACGAACGGCTTCACCCGGTCGAGCCGGGTCAGGAGCGCCCGCGTCTCGCCCTCGAGCAGGGCGGCCACCGGCCGGGCCGGCACCGTCAGATCCCCAGCAGTACGATCTTGCGCCCCTGGCGCACCCAGCGCCCGGACCTGGCCCGTGAGGTGGGCACCGGGGCGCCGGGGACCGCCCGCGGCACCGCTCCGGGGACACCTCCCGCGATGCCTCCGGGGACACCGCCCGGGGCGGCCCCGGGACCGCAGCAGCGGTGGGCCGCGCCGCCGCCCGTGCCGGGTGCCCGCAGCACCGCGCCGCCCGGCGCGGGCGCCGGCCAGCTCCAGGGGGCGGGCTGGGCGAAGGACCGGAACCGGCGGGCCACCCCCGGCGCGTAGCGCCTGGCCGCCGAGAGCACGGCGTCGCCGGCGAGTGCCTGCGGCGCCCCGGGGCGCCGGTCGAGCGCCGCATTGCCGGCCGCGGTGGCGGCCAGCCGGACGACACGGCGCGCGACCTCGAACTCGTACTCCTCCTGGTCGACGCCCTCGGCCTCCACCTCGAACAGCCGGCCCGCCATGGTGCCGAGCCGGGTGCCGATGGTGGTGCCGATGCCGGGTGCGACCATCGAGCCCAGCGCGCCGCCGACGGCGGGCAGCGCGGCCCGCGCCACGTTCTTCACGATGCCGCCGAGGGAGCGGCCGACCGGCGAGCGCAGGAAGCCGCGCACTCCGCGCGACACGTTGCGGAACATCCTGCCGAGGAACTGTTCGAGCTCGGCCTCGCTGCCGATCTCCAGCAGTTCGGCGGCCAGTTGCTCCTCCTCGGCCTCGGACAGGGGGCTCTCCATCGACAGCGGGAGGGACTCGTGCAGCGCGTGGCTCTCCGCGGCGCCGAGGTCCTCCCAGTGCTCCTCCTCGGCCTCGGCTCCGAACTCCGCCTCGGCCTCCGGGTACTCGTGCGGCGCCCCGGCTCCGAACTCGTGGTCCCCCTCGTAGGTTTCGCTCGCTCCGAAGGGGGCGAGACCGTATTGCTGCATGCCCATCAACTCCTCGCCGTCGTGAGCCGACCGTGGTCCGGCGGGCCCTGGAAGGGTCCGGGGCCGTGGCACGAAGCTAGGGGGCGGGAGCCGCCGGCAGCGTCGGGGGCGGACTCGGGGATTTCCCTGGGTTCGAGGGCGCACGCACCCCCGGGATTCCCACAGGGGCGCACGCCGGGGGGCCGGCCGCGCGCCCCTCGATCCGGGGTGGGTCCGGCGAGGCGCGGGCGGCCGGGACGCAGAGGCCGCGCGGGCCGGCGCGGCACGACGGCCGAGGCGGAAGGTTCGCCGCGGGCCGGCGCGGCACGGTGCCGGTGTGATGTGACGAGGCGCCGGTGCCTGCGCGGCGGATCGCCGCCGGCACCGGCAGGGGGCCTGCCCCGGCGAGGCCGCTCGTGCGGCGAGGGGCCGGCGACCCCGGGGGCGGTGCGTGCCGCGGGTGGGGAGCAGCGGGTTACGAGCGGCGGCGCGGTTTGCCGCGCTTGGCGGCCTTGGTCCCCTTGGCACCCTTGGCCGCGCCGGAGGAGCTCCGCCGCGGGGCGTTGCCGGTCGACGTGCCCGCGGAGGGCCCCCGGCGTGCGCCGCGGGCGTCCGGGGTCTTGCGCTTCGGCTGTGCGGATGCCGCCGCCGAGGCTGCCACCGACGCCGGGGGGCGGCCGCGCGAGCTGTTGACGGTGCGGCCGCGGACGATGCCGATGAACTGCTCCACCAGGTCGGTGGTGGCGTCCTCGGGCCACGACAGCGCCACCCCCGACTGGGGCGCGTCCACGACCGGCCGGTACGTGAGGTCCTTGCGGTGGTGCAGGCGGGCGAGCGACTGGGGGACCACGAGGACGCCCACCCCGGCCGCGACGAGCTCCACGGCGTCCGCGGTCGTGGCGGGCCGCTCGATCGCGGGGCGTCCCGGCAGCTCTTCCCAGTCGAGGGTGTCGTCGAGGGGGTGCAGCACGATCTCGTCGGCGAGGTCCTCGGCGGAGACCTCGTCGACCGCCGCCACAAGGTGGTCCTTGGGGACGACCACCACGGTCGTCTCGGTGTACAGGGGGATCGCGCTCAGTACCGTCCGGTCGACCGGCAGCCGCACCAGTCCCGCGTCGGCTCCGCGGTCCTTCAGGACGCCGTCCGCCTCGGCGGCGGACACGCCGACGAGGGCCAGCGGGACGCCGGGCAGCCGCTCGTTCCAGATCCGCACCCATTTGGTGGGTGTCACTCCCGGGACGTACGCCAGCCGGAACGAGGGGGATGTTTCCGAGCCTGTCACCACCCCAGGCTACCGGTCGTGGTCGGAGGCAGCACACACGCTCGATACCCTTGACACCATGACGTCGCACCAGAACACCCAGACGATGAAGCCCGCGACCGCGGCGAAGAAGCTGGGTGTGTACCTCGAGGCCACCCCCACCGAGTTCCAGGAGGGTGTCGTCTCGCGCACCGAACTGAACGCCCTGCAGGCCGATCCGCCCGAGTGGCTGCAGGAGCTGCGGCGCAACGGCCCGCACCCCCGGCCGGTGGTCGCGGCGAAGCTGGGTGTCTCCATCGCGGGCCTCGCCCGGGGCGGCATCACGGAGCCCCTCACCACGGAGCAGATCGACGCCCTGAAGCGCGACCTCCCCGAGTGGCTGCAGAAGGAGCGCGCCACCCAGGCCGAGGTCCGCAAGGAGGCGGCGCGGATCAAGGCGCAGAAGGCGGAGCGCGCCGAGCAGGCCGACCGCCCGCGTTCCTGACCCTCCGGGACCGCCCCGGCCTCCCGGGGCGGCGCTCCCCCGGCCGCCCCGTCCGGGGCCCCCTCCCCCGCTCCTGCGGCGTCACCCGCCCTCCGCGCGGCCCGCGTCCCGCCGGCTGTCGTCACGGGCCCGGGGCCGCCGCGGCGGCGGGACGGCGGACCAGACGCAGCACGGTCGCCGCGACCAGCAGCGTCACACAGGCGGTGAAGGCGAGACCGGCACGCTGGAGGCCGAGCCACATGGTCAGTGCGCCGACGCCGACGACGGGCAGCGAGATGCCCGTGTACGCCACGACGAAGAACGAGGAGACCGTGGCGGCCCGGTGCGCGGCGGGCGCCACCTCGCCGACCGCCGTCAGCGCGGCTCGGAAGGCGGTGCCCTGGCCGAGGCCGCCGAAGACCGCGCCGGCGACGAACAGGGGCAGGGCCTTCACCCACAGCGACGCGCCGACGAACAGCAGGCCCACGACCAGCACCAGGCAGCCCAGGGGCAGTGCCGTCCGCGGGGGCAGGCGTCCGGTCAGCGACTGTCCCACCGTCGACGACAGGAAGACGGAGAAGACGACGAGGCCCGAGACGGCCAGGTTGGTCACGCCGAGGGTCTGCGAGACGAAGCTCGGCGCCACCGCCGTGAACAGGCCGAGCAGGGCGAAGCCCGCGAAGGCGGCGAGCGCCGAGGGGACGAAGACACCGCGGATCGGCGCCGGCACGTACAGGCCCTGCGGTCGCAGCGGGGCGCGGCGGTGCGGGTCGCGGACGGTTTCCGGCAGCAGCAGCACGAGGACACCGGCCACCGCCACCAGCGCGAGGTGCGTCAGGAACGGCAGGGTGAGGGGCAGGGGCGCGTACTCGGCCAGCAGCCCGGCCAGCAGGGGCCCGCAGCCCAGGCCCCCCATGTTGGCGGCTGTGGCGGCGAAGGCCGCGTGGGACTTCTGCTCCGGAGCCGCCAGCTCCAGCACCGTGACCGTGCCGGCCCCGCTCAGCAGCCCCGCCGAGAAACCGGACAGCAGCCTCCCGGCGAAGAGCAGCGGCAGCCCGCCCTCCAGCAGGAAGCACACCGCGCTGGCGGCGGCGAAGCCCAGCGCGCACAGCAGGACGGGGCGGCGCCCCACCGCGTCGGAGTGGTTGCCGGCCAGGAGGAGGGTGGCGATCACGCCGACCGCGTACGTGGCGAACACGACCGTCACCATCAGCTCGGAGAAACCCAGTTCCTCGCGGTACAGGCCGTACAGGGGCGTGGGAAGCGTGGTCCCCGCCATGCCGATGGCGAAGACGGCAGCCGCCGCCGGATAGCCGAGGCGCCGGCCGCGACGCCTTCCGGGCCGGGTCCGTGGGGGTGTGCTGATCATGCGATCACCCTAGGGGTGTCTCGTCGATCAGGCCGATCAGCGGGACACCCCTGCGGGAGGCGAGCCGGCGAGATCCCGTGGGCGGTACGGAGAACCGTCCCGCTTCGGGTGGTCCGCATCTACGATGACCCGCACGAGTCGCGCGGAGAAGGGGGGGCGCCGGTGGCCGGAGGCGGACGGCATGCGGAGGCCCGGATCGGTGGCCAGCTCGCGGCGCTGGGGGTGGAACCGGGTTCGGTCGTTCTCGTGCACGCGTCGCTGCGGGCGGTGGGGCCGGTCGCGGGCGGCGGCGCAGCGGTGCTGCGGGCCCTGCGGGGCGTGCTCGGGCCGGACGGCACGGTCGTGGTGCCGGCGTTCACCGCACGCAATTCGGACACCTCGGCCGCGTACCTGGAGCGGGTGCGCGGGCTCGGCGAGGCGGAACGGGCGGCGGTGCGCGCGGCGATGCCACCGTACGACGCCGCGGCCATGCCGTCGGACGGGGTGGGCGTGCTGCCGGAGATCGTGCGGACGACGGCGGGCGCGGTGCGCAGCGCGCACCCGCAGACGTCGTTCGCGGCGCTGGGTCCGCACGCGGGGACGGTCGTCCGCGGCCACCGCCCGGACTGCCACCTCGGCGAGGACTCGCCGCTGGCCCGGCTGTACGAGCTCCGTGCGCGGATCCTGCTGCTGGGCACGGGATACGACCGGTGCACGGCCTTCCACCTCGGTGAGTACCGGGTGGCGCGGCCGCCGCGCCGCACCTACCGCTGCGTGGTCCGCCGGGACGGGGTGCGGCGCTGGTGGTCGTACGAGGACGTGGCCCTGGACGACGGCGACTTCGGCGCCCTCGGAGCGGACCTGGAGCGCGACCGCCCCGGGGCCGTACGGCGGGGGGTCGTGGGTGCGGCGCCGTGCCGGCTGCTGGACCTGGTGGAGGCGGTGGACTACTCCCGCGTCTGGCTGGAGCGGAACCGGGCCCGGACCTGAGGGGGCCGCAACGTGGGCGCAACGTCCGGTGTGGTTCTCCTGGGGGCATGGTGACGACCGATCACGAACCGCGCGTCGAGGTGACCCCCGCGGCCGCCGCGGTGCTGAAGCGGCTGCGAGACGCCCACGGCCCGCTGATGTTCCACCAGTCGGGTGGCTGCTGCGACGGGAGTGCGCCCATGTGCTACCCGGCGGGTGAGTTCCGGACGGGTGAATCCGATGTTCTGCTGGAGCGGCTGGTGGTGGCCGGGGTGGCGGAGCCCGTGCCGTTCTGGATGTCCCGGGCGCAGTACGCGGTGTGGAGTCACACCCGGCTGATCGTCGACGTGGTGGAGGGCCGGGGCAGCGGGTTCTCGCTGGAGGCCCCGGATGGCGTACGTTTCCTGATCCGTTCCCGGCTCGTCGGTTCGTAGCGGCGACGGGTGGGGCAACTCTTCGGAGACCTTGTGTAGTTGCCCTGACCCCTGGGGGGGACCCGTGAGCGTGATGCGGCGCGGTACTGCTGTGCGTCACGTGCGGATGCGCACGTTCCTGTTGCTCGTCGTGGCCGCCCTGCTGGGCACGGGCCTGGCAGCCGCTCCGCCCGCCACACCGGCACCGGTCTGGTCACGGGTGGCGGCGGGCGTCGAGTACCGCACGGTCGACGTCCCGTCGGAGAACGGCACCGCGCGGGCCCATGTGCTCTCCGCGGACCTCGGTGACGCCCGGGTTTCGGCGGGGCTGCTGTACCCGGGGGTGGTCGCGGCGCGCTCCGCGCTGTCGGTGCTCGCCGACCGGGCGGGGGCCACGGGCGGCATCAACGGCGACTTCTTCAACGTCACGGAGACCGAGCACCCGGGCGTCGAGGCGACCGGCGCGCCGGTCGGTCCCGCGGTCGCCGACGGCCGCCCCCTGAAGGCCGCCGTGCCGAAGGGTCAGCGGTTCGGGCCGGCGCTGCCCCCCGGCACGAACACCCGTCAGGTGCTGGGTGTGGGCGAGGACGGCAGGGCGCGGATCGGTGAACTGGTCCTGGAGGGCAGCGTGTCGACGCCGTTCGGGGAGCTGCCGCTCGGCGGGCTCAATCAGTACGCGTTGCCGGTCGGGTCCGTGGGGCTGTTCACCCGGGACTGGGGCAGTGCCTCCCGGGTGCGGGCGACCTGCGGCACGGACACCCGGCGCGCGGCGCCGTGCAGTGCGGAGACGTTCGAGGTGACGGTCCGCGGCGGCAAGGTCGTCGCGGTCGCGGAGGAACCGGGTCGCGGGGCGATCGCCGCGGGGACCGAGGTCGTCGTGGGGCGTGAGGCGGGCGCGCGCGAGTTGCGGAAGCTGACGGTCGGAAACCTGGTGACGGTCCGTCACAAGTTGGCGGCGGCCGGGGCGGACCCGGTCGCGTACCGCTTCGCCGTGGGCGGGTATCCCGTGCTGCGCGGGGGTGAGCCGCTGGGCGGGCTGGACGGGGTGACGGCCGCGGTGCGGACGGCCGCCGGGACCGGCGGCGACGGTACGCGGCTCCTGCTGCTCGCGCTGGACGGCGGGGCGGGTTTCCGCAGCGGACTGACCGTCGCCGAACTGGCGGGCCTGATGCGCGATCTGGGCGCCTCGGACGCCGTGAACCTGGACGGCGGAGGGTCGTCGACGCTGGTGGCGCGGCCGGACGGGGCGACGAAGGTGAGTGTGCTCAACCATCCCAGTGGGGGTGCGCAGCGCCCCGTGCCGAACGGCATCGGACTGTTCGTGCGGCCGGAGGCCGCGTAGAGGTCATGGCTTGAGGCTGCTGACGACGTCGGCCGTGGCGGAGACGCCGTTGTAGATGGTCGGCGCCAGGCTCGTACTGGCCATGAAGAACCCGAGCAGGGCGCAGACGAGGGCGTGGGAGATCTTCAGCCCTCCGTTGCGGAGGAAGATCACCGCCAGGACCAGCAGAAGCAGCACCACGGAGACGGATACGGCCATGTGTCACCCCTCGGCTCGTTGCCGCGTGGGTCGTGCGGCATTCGGCGGCCAGTCTGGCGGAGTGGCGGCGCCGGACGGGCGTACGGCATGTCGGCCGAACGGGTATTACCTGACGGTGAGCCGTTACGCGGCGCCGGGACCGCCCGCGCCGACGCGCCGGCCGCCGGGCAGGCGGCCGTGGGCGTCCCGGTGGGCGCGGAGGAAGGCGGCGAGCCCGGCGAGGTCGTCGGTGTTGAGGTGGTCGACGCCGGCGGCGAGCAGTTCCGCCCGGACGGCGTCGCGGGCGGGGCCGGGCGCGTCGGGCGTGGCCCAGAACCGTACGCGCTGGCCGGCGCGGTGCGCCGTGGCGACGAGCGTCCGGAGCCGGGAGCGCTCGGCGTGCGGGAAGGGGCCGGTGCCGAGCCAGCCGAAGCCGTGGGTCCAGTTGGAGCTGATGAGCGGGATGAAGGAGGCGGGGGCCGCGGTGCCGAGGTCGTCGAGGCGGCCGTCGTAGAACGCGTACCGCACCCGCTGCGCCTCCATCGGGCCGCGGGCCGCGCGGTCGCCGGAGACGACGGCCGTGACGGCACCCGGGCGCACGGATCCGCCGGTGCAGGTGCTCAGCATGCGGCGGTAGGGGGCGAGTTGGCGGTGGAGCGTCCGGTACGCGGCGGCGCCGTCGGCCTTGATGTCGATGAGCAGGTGCACGGGGGTCGGTACCCCGGGTACACGCTGCCGTGGTGGGCGCGTACGCGGGCGAGCAGCGGGTCGAGGTAGAGGGAGCGCAGTGTGCGGGTGGGGTCGAGCCGGGAGGGCTCGTGCGCGACGAGGAGGTCGCCGCCGACGAGGAAGACGTCGGCCTCGACGCTGGTGAAGCCATGGGCGAGGGCGTCGTGGAGCGGGCGCTCGTGCAGGTAGTCGTTGTGGGCGTGGGCGCGGCGCAGGGGTGTGGGGGCCGCTCGTGCCTCGGCCGGTCCGGCGAGGCCGGCGGTGGCAGCGGCGGCGAGGGCGACGACGGCGGACCGGCGGGAGAACGGCGCCATGGCGGGTCTCCGGGTGGCGGGGGCGGGGGACGGAACGAGTATGCGGCCCCGTGAGCCCCAGCTCGCTCGCACAGGAGCGGGGTTGGCCGATTCGCCGCCGGTGCGTGGTGCGGTGTTCGCCTGCTTGTCCCCGCCCGACTGTCCCCGCCCGGCGGCCCGGTCCCGCAGCCCGCCCGGAGCGACCGGACGCAGGCCGGAAGCGGGCGGCCCTCCGGGGCTCAGCGGCGGCGGACGCGGGAGGCGTCCGGGTGGCGGGCCACCTCGTGCAGGTGCTCCAGCGCGTCGAGGACGACCGTGCGGTCGTACCAGTCGAGCCAGCTCCCCGCCTGCCGGCCCGTCAGCTCCAGGGCCTTGAGCTGGGCGGGGTGCAGGTCCTGGAGGGGGCGGTCGAAGTGGGCGGAGACCATGCCGACGCAGCGCCCGCCGACGGCCAGCGGCACGCTGTGCGCGGCGCGGCTGCCGGCGGCGAGGATGGTGCGGCGGGCGTCCTCGGTGAACACCGGCGCGGTGGCGACGTCGCGCACGGTGACCTGGGCCACGTCCTTCGCCGCCTGGGCGCAGGAGGTGCCGTCACCGCCGACGAAGTCGAAGAAGTTCACGAAGTCGTCGCTGAGGCCCGTGTGGTTCTCCATCCACAATCCGCCGAGCTCGTGGTCCCCGATCTGCACGTCGCCCATGTACGTACCGGTGACGGCGAGGGTCTGGGAGAGGACCTCCCGCAGCACGGCGCTGCGGGGTGCGTTGCCGGGGTCGTCGATGCCCAGCGTGTCCAGGCTCGGCGGCGCCTGCCGGACCCGCCCGGGGAACCAGAGCTTCTCCCCCTCGTCGGGCCGCGGCAGCCGGACGAGGGCGTCGGCGAGGATCCGCAGCTTCACGTTGAAGCGCTGCGACGCGATCTGCAGCAGCGCGAAGGCCGATTCGGCGTCCTCCAGTCGGTAGCGCTCGCGGAGGATGCCCTGGGCCTGCGCGATCAAAGGACGGTTCCGCGCCTGCCGCCGGAGGTGGCGCGCTTCGTCACGCAGCCGCGCCAGTTCCTCCCATCCTTCCCAGCCGTCCCCGGTGCCCCGTCCGTCGACCTTGAACATGTCGGTCATCCGGTCCGTACCTCCAGCTCATGGGGCCCGTGCCGCAGGGCCTCACCGGCGCCTGCCCGGTTCCCCGGGGCTCACACCCGGTTCGCTCGTACGGGGACGGGATCGCGCGGGTTGACGGGTTTCACGGCGTACCGGCGCACGCGTCCCACTCGGTGGTGCGGTCGCACCAGCGTTCCAGCAGGACCCGGTCGTGGCCGACGGCGAGGAGCCCGGCGCCGCTCTCGCGGCGGTACGCCTCGACGACGGCGACCAGGGCGGCGGTCGTGGAGGCGTCGAGCATGGCGGTCATCTCGTCGCAGATCAGCCAGCGGGGGCGCAGCACCAGGGCGCGGGCGAGGCAGGCGCGCTGGAGCTGGCCGTCGCTGACCTCGTGCGGGCGGCGGGCGAGCAGGTCGCCGGTGAGGCCCACCGCGGCGGCGAGCTCGGTCGTCCGGCCGGCGGCCCCGGCGCGGCGCCCGGTCGCGCGCAGCGGCTCGGCGATCAGGTCGCGCAGCGTCAGCCGGGGGTCGGCGGCGAGGCGGGGCTGCTGGAAGACGACGCCGATCGCGGTGCGCAGCTCCCGCGGGGCCCGGTGGCGCCAGCCGCGCACCTGCTCGCCGTCCACGGCCACACGGCCCGCGTCCGGGCGGTGCAGCAGGGCGGCGACCCGCGCGAGGGTCGACTTGCCGCAGCCGCTGGGGCCGAGCAGTCCGACCGCCTCGCCGGGCCGGAGGGTCAGCGAGGCGCCCCGGAAGACGGGTCTGCGGGGGTCGTACCCGGCGGTGACGGTGTCGAGTTCAAGCACGGGCGGGCTCCTCGCTGTGGTGGCAGGCGACGCCGTCCTCCAGGCGGGGAGGCGTGCCGCAGGCGTCGGTCGCGCGGTCGCAGCGGGCGGCGAAGGCGCAGCCGTCGGGCAGGGCGCCGAGCTCGGGAGGCATGCCGGGGATGGGGGTGAAGTCGCGTTCCGGGAGGGCGGCGAGCAGACCGCGGGCGTACGGGTGCCGGGGTCCGGGCGCGCCGAAGAAGCGGTCGGCGGGGGCGAGTTCCACGATGCGGCCCGCGTACATGACGGCGACCCGGTCGGCGATCCGCTCGGCCGCCGCGAGGTCGTGGGTGATCAGCAGCAGCGCGCGGCCGCCGTCGGCGTGGCGGCGCAGTTCGTCGGCCGTGCGGTCGACGAGGTCGCGGTCGAGGCCGGTGGTCGGCTCGTCGGCGAGCAGCAGGGGCGCGTCGCCGACGAGTGCGAGGGCGGTGGCGGCGCGCTGGGCCTGGCCGCCGGACAGCTCGTGCGGGTAGTGGTCGAGGAGCCCGGCGGGGAACGAGGCCCGGCCGGCCGCTGCCTCGGCCGCCGCGCGCAGGCCGGAGCGGGGCGTGCCGGTCAGCTCGCGCAGGGTCTCCTCGAGATGGGCGCGCACGGTGCGTACGGGCGTGAGGTGGGCGGCCGGGGATTGCGGGACGAGTCCGATGCGCCGTCCGCGGACCGTGCGGGCGAGGGTGCGCTCGTCCGCGGAGAGCAGGTCGATGCCGTCGATGACGGCCGTGCCGGCGGTGCGGGCGTTGCCGGGCAGCAGGCCGAGCAGCGCGGAGGCGAGGACGGACTTCCCGCAGCCGCTCTCACCGACGAGGGCCAGGCACTCCCCCGCCGCCAGGTCGAAGCTCGCGCCGCTGACGGCGGCGATGTGCCGGCCGCCGCGCAGGCGGAAGCGTACGGAGAGTTCGCGTACGGACAGGACGGGGCTCACAGCATCAGCTCCGATCGGCGGCGCGGGTCGAGCCGTTCCCGCCAGGCACCGGCCAGGCCGGCGATGGCGAGGGTCGGGATGATCAGGAACAGGCCGGGGAAGAGGGTGGGCCACCAGTCACCGGCGAGGAGGGAGCCGCGCGCCGTCTGCACCAGGTTGCCGAGGCTCGCCTGGTGGGCGGGCAGCCCGAGGCCGAGGAAGGACAGGGCGGACTCGTGCCACATGGCGTGCGGCACCATGAGCACGGCGGCCAGACCGGCCTGCGGCAGTACCGCGGGCAGCAGGTGGCGGTAGGTGACGCGCCATCGGGAGGCGCCGCCGGAGACGGCCGCGTCGATGTACGGGCGGGAGCGCAGCGACAGCACCTCGGAGCGGACGATCCGGGCCGTGGACAGCCAGTGCGTGAGCGCGACCGACACGATGACGGGCCACACGCCGGGACGGAACATGGCGACGATGAAGATGCCGAGCAGGAGGTGCGGCACGGAGGCGAAGGTGTCGACGAGCCGCATGACGAGCCGGTCGGTCCAGCCGCCGAAGGCCGCGGCCGCCGCGCCCACGGCGGTGCCGACGACGGTGGCGGCGAGTGCCGCGACGAGCCCGACGAGGAGCGAGACGCGCAGCCCGTAGACGCAGCGCAGCAGCAGGTCGCGGCCGACGTCGTCGGTGCCGAAGGGGTGCGCGGGGGACGGCGGCCGCAGCTTCAGCGACAGGTCCACGGCCTGCTGGTCGAGCTGGACCAGCGGCGGTACGACGAGCACGGCGAGGACGACCGCCGCGACGACGGCCGCGGAGACGCGCACGCGGACGGTGCGGGTGGAGCGGCGGGTGCGTCCGCGGGACGTCCAGGTGCCGGGGGTCCGGGGGGTGCGCCCGGGGAAGGTCGTCTCAGCCATCGAATCCCACCCTGGGGTCGGCCAGTCCGTAGAGCAGGTCGGAGAGCAGGTTGCCGAGCAGCACCGCCGCGGTGGCCAGCACGGTCAGTGCGGCGAGCAGCGGGAAGTCGACGGAGGTGGCGGCCTGGACGGTCGCGGCCGCGATGCCCGGCCAGCTGAAGACCGTCTCCACGAGCAGCGCGCCGGTGATCAGTTCGGGGACGCGGGAGCCGATGAGGGTGAGCATCGGCAGCATCCCGGAGCGCAGGGCGTGTCCGAACAGGACGGTGCGTCCGCGCAGCCCGCGCGCGCGTGCGCCGCGTACGGGGTCCTCGTCGAGCGCGTGGGCGACGCCCTGGCGCACGTACAGGAAGAACCAGGGCAGCTGGGAGATGCCGAGGACGAGCGCGGGAAGCACCAGGTGGGTGGCGACCTGGCCGGGGGTCACGGTGTCGCTGGCCGTGTCGGTCAGTCCGCCGGCCGGCAGCACGTCGAGTTCCAGGGCGAAGAACCAGATGGCGAGCAGTCCGAGCCAGAAGGCGGGTGCGGCTTCCAGGGTGTACGCGGCGGAGCTGACGCACCGGTCGAGCCAGCCGCCCTGCCGCCGTGCGGCCAGGACGCCGAGTGCGGTGCCGAGCAGGACGGCGACGGCGAAGGCGGTGGCCGCGAGCAGCACGGACCAGCCGATGCGCTCGCCGATGACGTCGGCGACGGGCTGGCGCATCACGCTGGAGTCGCCGAGGTGGCCCCTGACGGCGTCGGTGAGCCAGTTCCACCAGCGCGGGACGAGCGGCTGGTCGGCGCCGAGGTTGGCGCGGAGCTGGTCGAGGTTCTCCTGGGAGGCGGTGAGCCCGGCGGTGCCGGCGTACGCCTTGACGGGGTCGAAGGGGGACGCGGCGGCGACGGCGAAGACGCCGAAGGTCACCACGAGGAGCACGGGGACGGCGAACAGGGCCCGTCGTCCCGCCATCCGGGCCATCGCTCCCCAGGGGAGGCGGCGGCCCGTTCGTGCGGCGGTCACTTCTTGGGCGTCCACTTCTCGACGTTCCACCACGGGCCGGCGGCGAGGCCGTGGTCGTGCGGCTCGACCTGGGTGGACAGCCCGTCCCAGGCGTCGCCGACGACGTACACGTGGTCGATGTGGGTGAGGAAGGTGTAGCCGGGGTTCTTCACCAGTTCGCGCTGGACGGTGTCGTAGGCGGCCTTGCGGGCGGCCTTGTCGTCGGTCCTCCGGCCGTCGTCGAGGGCCTTGTCGACGACAGGGTTGTCGTACCACGCCATGTTGTTGAAGCCGTCGCCGCCGAGGGAGGACTTGAGCAGCTGGTACTGGTCGAAGTCGGGGTCGCCGGGCGAGCCGCCGCCCGCGAGGACCGCGTCGTGCTTCATGCGCGGTTCGATGACCTCCCAGGTGCCGGCCTGGGTCCGGATGTCGATGCCGGCCTTCTTGGCGTCGGAGGCGTAGGCGAGGGCGTGGTCCTGGCGGAGCTTGTCGCCGGAGAGGTACCAGAGGGGGAAGGCGGCGCGGACGCCGTCCTTGGCGCGGATGCCGTCGGAGCCGCGCTTCCAGCCGGCGTCGTCGAGGATCTTCTCCGCCGCGGCCAGGTCGTGGCGGCGTTCGGTGCCCTTGGTGAACCACTCGCTGCCGGTGGGGACGGGGCCGTGGGCGGGCTTGCCGGCGCCTTCGAGGATGTTGTCGACCATGGCCTCGCGGTCGACGGCGATGTCGAGGGCGCGGCGGATCGCGGTGTCACCGGTGACCTTGTTGTGGGTCGGCAGGGTCACGGTGCGGTAGTCGTAGGTGGTGGCCTCGTAGGTCTTCTTGTCGGCGTCGTTCCTGAACCCCTTGGCGAGGTTGGGCGGCAGGATCGCGCCGTCGAGGTCGCCGGAGCGCAGACGGGTGGCGCGGACGTCGTCGTCCTTGATGATCGCCATGGTGAACTTCTTCACCTTCGGTGCGCCGCCCCAGTAGTGGGGGTTGGCCTTGAAGCTGATCTTCTCGCCCTTGGACCAGCCGGTGAGGACGTACGGTCCGGTGCCGACGGGACGGGTGGTGAAGGGGCCGGAGTTGACGTCCTGCTTGCCCGCGACGTGCTCGGGGGCGATGGCGAGGACGGTGCGCTCGGCGAAGGGCGCGTAGGGGTACTTGAGGGTGAAGACGACCGTGTCGTCACCGGCCGCCTTGACGTCCTTCAGGGCGTCGAGCTCGGTCCTGGACGGGTTGTTGGTCTTCTTGTCGAGGATGGTGCGGTAGGTGAAGACGACGTCCTTGGCGCTGAACGGCTTGCCGTCGCTGAAGGTCACGCCCTTGCGGAGCTTGTAGGTGTACGTCAGGCCGTCCGCGCTCACCTCGGGCAGCGCGACCGCGAGGGCGGGCTTGAGCTTCATGTCGCCGTCGAAGGCGAGCAGCCCGTCGAAGATCTTGGAGTTGCCGTCCTTGCCGTAGCCGAGGAGGGGGCTGAGCGTCTCGGGCTCGTAGGCGATGCCGACGACCACGCTGTCGCCGGCGCCGTGGCCGCTGCCGCCGGAGCCGGGGTTCGAGCAGGCCGCCGCGGTCAGGGCCAGGGCCCCGGCCAGCGTCGCGGCGGCCATGCCGCGTATGGATCGGGCGGTCATGGTCCACACCCCTCATGAAGATCAGCTGCTGTTGCGAACGATTCGCAATTAAACAGCATGTAGAGGGGTGGGCGCCTACCACGGTCCTTACGAGCCGGTCCGGGGCCCGGGGAGGTCCACCAGCTCGGCGAGCGCTTCCTTGTGCCTTCCCGCCGCACCCAGCGCGGCCTGGTCGGCCTTGGCGCGCTTGAGGTAGAGGTGCGCCGGGTGCTCCCAGGTCATACCGATGCCGCCGTGCAGCTGGACGCATTCCTCCGCCGCGTGGACGGCCACCCGTGAGCAGTACACCTGGGCGACGGCCACGGCGAGCGGGGCGTCGCCGCTGCCGGTGGCGAGCGCGTCGGCGGCGTTGCGGGCGGCGGCGCGGGCGTGCACGACCTGGAGCCACAGCTGCGCCATGCGGTGCTTGAGCGCCTGGAAGGAACCGATCGGGCGGTTGAACTGGTGGCGCTGGCGGGTGTGGCGGACCGTCTCCTCCAGGCACCACTCGGCGACGCCGAGCTGCTCCGAGGCGAGCAGTCCGGCCCCCGCGAGCAGCCCGCGGTGCACCGCCGCGCGGGCGGCGTCCGCGTCGGCGAGCCGGGTTCCGGCGTCGGCGGCGGTCACGGCGGCGAGGGGGCGGGTCAGGTCCAGCGGGGTCTGCGGCACGATGGAGGCGTCGGCGGCGTCGACCGCGTACAGCCCGTCGGGCCGCACCACGAGCAGCACGTCGGCGCGGGCGGCGTCCGCCACGCCGGTGACGGTACCGGTGGTCGCCGGCTCGTACCCGGGCCCGGCTGAGAACGGCACGGCGAGCACGGCGGTCCTGCTGCCGGTGGCGAGCTCGCCGAGCAGGTCGACGGCGGCCCGGCTCGTGTCCAGGGCGAGCAGCGTCCCGGTCGCGACGACGGAGCTGGTGAGGTACGGGACCGGCGTCACCGCGCGGCCGAGCTCCTCCAGTACGACGGCCGCCTCGCGGTGGGTCGCGCCCTGGCCGCCGAGCTTCTCGGGGACGAGGAGCCCGGCCGCGCCCATGTCCGCCGCGAGCGCCTGCCAGAGGGCGGGGTCGTACGGCGTGTCGCGCTCGATGCGGCCGGCCAGCTCAGCGGGGTCGGCGCGGCCGGTGAGCAGGGAGCGCACGGCGGCCCGCAGGTCGCTCTCGGCCTCGGAGTAGAGCAGGTCGGTCATCGCGCCAGGTCCTTCCATGCGACGTCCTTGTCGGTGCGCGGCTCGGCGGGCAGGCCGAGGACGCGCTCGGCGACGATGTTGAGGAGCACCTCGCTGGTACCGCCCTCGATGGAGTTGCCCTTGGAGCGCAGGTAGCGGTAGCCGGCGTCGCGGCCGGTGAAGTCGACCAGCTCGGGGCGGCGCATGGTCCAGTCGCCGTACAGCAGGCCCTCCTCGCCGAGGAGTTCGACCTCCAGGCCGCTGATCTCCTGGTTGAGGCGGGCGAAGGCGAGCTTCATGGCGCTGCCCTCGGGGCCGGGCTGGCCCGCCACGAGCTGCTGGCGCAGCCGCTCGCCGGTGAGCCGGGCGACCTCGGCGTCCACCCACAGGTCGAGCAGGCGCTGGTGGAGGTCGTGGCTGCGCAGTTCGGGGCGCTCGCGCCAGGTCCGCGAGACGGGGCCGATCATGCCGCCCTCGCGCGGGATGCGGGCGCCTCCGATGGCGACGCGCTCGTTGTTCAGGGTGGTCTGGGCGACCTTCCAGCCGTCGCCGATCTCGCCGAGGCGGTGGGCGTCGGGGATGCGGACGCCGGTGAGGAAGACCTCGTTGAACTCGGCCTCGCCGGTGATCTGGCGAAGCGGCCGCACCTCGACGCCCGGGTCGGTCATGTCGCACAGGAAGTAGGTGATGCCGCGGTGCTTGGGGGCGTCCGGGTCGGTGCGGGCGATGAGGATCGCCCAGCGGGCCACGTGGGCGCTGGACGTCCAGACCTTCTGGCCGTCGACCACCCAGTCCTCCCCGTCGCGCACCGCGCGGGTGCCCAGCGCGGCGAGGTCGGAGCCGGCGCCGGGCTCGCTGAACAGCTGGCACCACACCTCCTCCCCCACCCACAGGGGGCGCAGGAAGCGCCGCTTCTGCTCCTCTGTGCCGTAGGCGAGGATCGTCGGAGCCGCCATGCCGAGGCCGATCCCGATGCGGCGCGGGTCGTTGTCGGGGGCTCCGGCGGCCTCCAGTTCGGCGTCGACGACGGCCTGGAGGGCGCGGGGGGCGCCGAGTCCGCCGAGTCCCACCGGGT
The DNA here is from genome assembly GCF_000716335.1 of Streptomyces sp. NRRL S-118. Taxonomy (GTDB): domain Bacteria; phylum Actinomycetota; class Actinomycetes; order Streptomycetales; family Streptomycetaceae; genus Streptomyces. The sequence goes on from NZ_KL591019.1 coordinate 42,749, forward strand.
AGTGGACCCAGGCGAGACCGGCGTCGAACCGGGCCTTGAGGAAGTCCGTGCGGCCGGTTGTGGCGGGCGGGTGCGCGGCCAGCAGCTCCTGGGTGAGGCGGCGCAGGTCGTCGGCGTCGGTCATCGTGCTGCTCCTTCCGTGGCGGCCGGGAGGACGACCAGGCGGCCGGTGGTGGCGCCGTCGGCGACGCGCTGGACCGCGGCCGGCGCGTCCTCGAAGGCGACGCGCTCGCTGATCAGCGGCTTGATGAGGCCCTTGGCGGCGTACGCGGTGAGTGTGTCGTGGCAGCGGCGGACCGCCTCGGGGTCGTACTGGTTGTACAGGCCCCAGTGCAGGCCGACGATCGAGTAGTTCTTGACCAGGGCGTGGTTGAGAGCGGGGGCCGGGATGTCGCCGCTGGCGAAGCCGACCACGATGATCCGGCCCTCGAAGGCCACGCACTTGGCCGACTTGGCGTACGCGTCGCCGCCGACCGGGTCGTAGACGACGTCGGCGCCCCGGCCGCCGGTGGCCTCCTTGACGGCCGCGACGATGTCCTCGGTGCGCCGGTCGATGACGAGGTCGCAACCGAGTTCGCGCGCGGCGGCCGCCTTCTCCGCGCCCCCCACGACTCCGATGACCTGCGCGCCGGCCGCCTTGCCGAGCTGTACGGCGGCGCTGCCGACGCCGCCCGCGGCGGCGTGGACGAGGAGGGTCTCGCCCTCCTTCAGTCCGGCCCGGCGGTGCAGCCCGAACCAGCCGGTCTGGTAGCCGATGTGCAGGGCCGCGGCTTCGGCGTCGTCGAGGGCGTCGGGCGCGGGCAGGACCGCGGCGCCGTCGGCGACGACGTACTCGGCGAGCCCGCCGTACGGCAGGGCGGGCGTGGCGATCACGCGGCGGCCGTCCTCCGTCTCGCCGCAGATCTCCACGCCGGGGGTGAAGGGGAGGGGCGGGCGCACCTGGTAGTGGCCCCGGCACAGCAGCGCGTCCGGGAAGTTGATGTTCGCGGCCCTGACCCGCAGCAGGATCTGCCCGTCCCCGGGCGTGGGCCGGTCCACCTCTTCGAGCCGCATCACCTCGCTCGGCTCGCCGTTGCGGTGTACGCGCCATGCCTGCATCGAGGGCCTCCACAAGGGTCGGGCAGAACCACCTTGGGCCACATACTAAGCGGTCGCTTGCCTCGCAGGGAAGGGGCGGGCCCCGGAGACCGCCGGGCCTTCCGGGGCTTCTCCCCGCCCGGGCTCGCGCGGGCGGGGCAGGGGTCAGCGGCTGAAGAGCTCGAAGGTCACGGCGGGGCGACCGCCGAAGCGCGCGGCCGCGGCCTGCGCGTTGCCGGTGAGGAAGGTGCGGCAGTACTCCTCCGGGTCCTGGTCCGTCAGGCCCTCGATGTACGCGCGGTGCTCCAGCAGCGAACGCACGGCGCGCTCCAGGCCGGGCGCCGCGTCGACGGCGTGGGTCGGCGTGGAGGATCCGGCGACGGCCACCCAGCGGACGCCGTTCCACGGTTCGAGGCCCTGCTCGGTGAGCTCGGGGAAGATCCAGCGGTTGCCCGCGTCCCCCGCCGCGTCGAGGGTGGCGCGGCCGACCGCGACGTGGTCGGGGGTGTTCCAGGCGACACCGCCCCAGGTGTCGCGGTGGTTGAGCGTGATGACGAGCTCCGGGCGATGGCGGCGGATCGCGGCGGCGATGTCCCGGCGCAGCGCGAGGCCGTACTCGACGACGCCGTCCCGGTGGTCGAGGAACTCCACCACCGGGACGCCGACGACCGCGGCGCTGGCCCGCTGCTCCCGCTCCCGCAGGGGTCCGCAGGTGGCGGGGTCGATGCCGTCGATGCCGGCCTCACCGCGCGTGGCGAGGAGGTACGCGACCTCGCGGCCGGCGTCGGTCCAGGCGGCGACGGCCGCGGAGCACCCGTATTCGAGGTCGTCGGGGTGGGCGACCACGGCGAGGGCACGCTGCCAGTCCTCGGGCATCGGCCGGAGCTGGTCGGCCGGTTGATCGGTCAGGTGATCGGTCATGGCCGCAGGATACGGGCGCGGTGATCAACTCCGTGGCCGTATCGCCCGGGTGGGAGAAAGGCGTCGCCGCCTCGCCATCTCACCACCTCACCACCTCGCCGCGTCACCGCGTCACCGCGTCACCGCGTCACCGCGTCACCGGCGCGAGGATGCGGTTCGGGAGCGGGGGCCGCCCGTGCGGACAGGTTCGTGCCGGTTCCGCGCCCCGCCCGGCGTGGCGATGCCCCCGCCGGTGCGGCACACGCGGCGGGGGCACCGGGTCAGCGTCCGCCGAAGGCGTCGGCGGACCTGATCCGCTCGCGCACCCACACACCGGCGGGCTTCAGGGAGCCGGTGCCGGCCCAGGGGCCGCCGGTGGCGCAGGTGCCGCTGCGGAAGACGGCGCCGGAGCGGTGGTCGTCGGAGAAGTTCCAGTTGGACCAGCTGATCTTCTTGCTCGCCATCAGGTCGAGGTAGCGCTGCGCCATGGCGAAGTCGTCGGCGCCCTCCCCCGCATAGTCCTGGGTGCCGAACTCGGTGACGAAGACGGGGAGCTTGTCGGCCGCCCTGGAGAGGGTGGCGAGGTACTCGTCGCGGTGCGAGGCGGCGTAGAAGTGGAAGGTGTACATGATGTTGGCGGCGCGCACCGGGGCGGCCACCACCTCCCGCTCGTCGGAGCCCTCGGAGACGCCGAACGACGACCACGCGCGCGTGCCGACGAGGACCGGGGTGGCGGGGTCCTCGGCACGGATGACGGGGATGAGCTGTTCGGCATAGCTCCTGATGCGGGACCAGCCGACTCCGCTGGGCTCGTTGGCGATCTCGTACAGGAGGTTGTTCTTGGCGCGGTGGCGCCGGGCGATCTCGGTGAAGAAGGTCTTGGCGCGGGCGAGGTTGTGGTGCGGGTCGCCGGGGCTGAGCATGTGCCAGTCGACGATGGCGTACAGGCCGCGGGCGGTCGCCTGCTCGATGAGGGAGTGCACCAGGTCCGTGTACTTGCGCGGGTCGGTTTCGTAGCCGCCCTCCTGGATGTACATCGAGATGCGCAGGACGTCGGCCTTCCAGTCCTGGGCCAGGGCGTCGAGGGAGCCGCTGGTCAGGCACCGGCTGTACCACTGCAGGCCGTGCGTGGACATGCCGCGCAGCTGGATGGGGACTCCGTGCTGGTTGCAGAGCTTGGTGCCGCACACCCGGAGCCGGCCGTTGGCCGCGACCGGGGTGCGGAGCTCCTGCGCGCGCTGGACCGCCGCGGCGTGCATCACGGGCGAGGGCGGCTGGGCGAACCCGAGCAGCAGGGCCGCCAGGAGCAGAGGGAGGAGAAGGATCCGTCTCATGGGGGGTCTCCAATGCCATCGACGGAGCGTGAGACTGGAAGGAAACTTTCCTAACTTTCTGAGGTGATGAATAGCAGGGGGTGAGTCGCACTGCAAGGCTCATGACAAAAGACGGGGCCCGCCACGGCGAACACGGAGGCGGCTCCCACGGCCTCCACACGGTCGCTGCCCCGAGGGATCCGGTGCTAGAAATGGGGCATGAGCGGACGTTCCGGACGAGCAAGGCACGCGTCGGGCCACCCCTTCGCCGGCCGGTCCGGACACGGTGACCGCGACGGAGGTCCGGGGTCCGGCGAGGACCACGGGTTCCGGTCGCTGCTGGGCGCGCGCAGCGTCGCGGGCCAGGTGCTCCTGCTCCAGATCCTTGTCGCGGTGCTGCTGATCACCGCCGCGGTGGCCGCGGTGACGTTCCAGACCCGCCGGGGCAGCGAGCAGGAGGCCAAGAGCCGTTCACTCGCCGCCGCCGAGTCGTTCGCGGACGCCCCGGGCACGGCCCGGGCGCTGACGTCCCCCGATCCGGCGGCCGCACTCCAGCGCCACGTCGACGACGCCCGCCTCGGCTCCGGCGTCGACTTCATCGCGGTGATGGCGCCGGACGGCATCCGGTACGTCGACACCGACCGCACGCTGATCGGCACGCGCGCCGAAGGTGTCGAGCGGGCCGCCGCGGGAACGGCGTTCGCGGAGATCTTCGAGGGCGCCCCGAACGACGCGGCACGGGCCGTCGTCCCCGTCCGCGACGCCGACGGCGAGGTCGTGGGCCTCGTGGGCGCCGGGGTGGCGATCGAGAACGTCGGAGCGGCGGTGGACCGCCACCTGCCCATCCTGCTGGGCTCCGGCGCCGCCGCCCTGGCCCTGGCCGTCGGCAGCTCGGCGCTGGTGAGCAGGCGGCTGCGGCGGCAGACGCACGGGCTCGGCCCCACCGAGATGACCCGGATGTACGAACACCACAACGCGGTGCTGCACGCGGTGCGCGAAGGTGTCCTCCTCGTCGGGGGCGGCGGCCGGCTGACCCTCGCCAACGACGAGGCCCGCAGGCTCCTCGAACTGCCCGCCGACGCCGAGGGCCGCCACGTCACCGAGCTGGGCCTGGACGAGGACATCACCGAACTGCTGGCCTCCGGCCGCACCGTCACCGACGAGGTCCACCTGGCGGCCGACCGGCTGCTCGCCGTCAACACCCGCCACACCGCCCCGTACGGCGGGGCCTCCGCCACGGTCGCCACGCTCCGGGACACCACCGAGCTGCGCGCCCTGTCGGGCACGGCCGAGGTGGCACGCGAGCGGCTGAAGCTGCTGTACGAGGCCGGGGTGCGGATCGGTACGACGCTGGACGTGAAGCGGACCGCCGAGGAGCTGTCGGAGGTGGCGGTGCCGCGGTTCGCCGACTTCGTCAGCGTCGAGCTGCTGGACCCGGTGCTGCGCGGTGAGGAGCCGACCGAGGAGCACACGCAGATGCGGCGCGCCGCTCTGAGCGGCATCCGCGCGGATCCGCCGCTCCAGCCCGTGGGCGACCGGATCCTGTTCGACGAGCCGACCACGCCGATGGCGGCGGCGCTGGCGAGCGGGCACGCGGTGCTGGAGGCGGACCTGACGGTCGCGCGCGGCTGGCGCGCCCAGGACCCGGAGGGCGCCGACGAGACCCTGGCGTACGGCATCCACTCGCTGATCGCGGTGCCGCTCCAGGCACGCGGTGTCGTCATGGGGATGGCCAACTTCTGGCGTTCGGAGCGCGCGGAGCGGTTCGAGGAGGAGGACCTGGCCTTCGCGGAGGAGCTGGCCGCCCGCGCCGCCGTGGCCATCGACAACGCACGCCGCTTCACCCGCGAGCACACGATGGCCGTCACGCTGCAGCGCAGCCTGCTGCCGCGGGTGCTGCCCGAGCAGGAAGCGCTGGAGGTCGCCTACCGCTACCTGCCGGCGCAGGCGGGGGTCGGCGGCGACTGGTTCGACGTCATCCCGCTGCCCGGGGCCCGGGTCGCGCTCGTCGTGGGCGACGTCGTGGGGCACGGGCTGCACGCCGCCGCCACGATGGGGCGGCTGCGCACGGCCGTGCACAACTTCTCGGCCCTCGACCTGCCGCCGGACGAGTTGCTGGGTCACCTGGACGAGCTGGTCTCCCGCATCGACCAGGAGGAGGGCGGTGACGGCGGTGGGGACGGCATCACGGGCGCCACCTGCCTGTACGCCATCTACGACCCGGTCTCGGGCCACTGCTGCGTGGCGACCGCCGGCCACTTCGCCCCGGCGCTGGTCCTGCCCGACGGGAGCGTGGACTTTCCGAAGGTGCCCGTCTTCCCGCCACTGGGGCTCGGCGGCGGGCCGTTCGAGACGGCCGAGCTGCACCTGCCCGAGGGCAGCCGCCTGGTGCTGTACACCGACGGCCTCATCGAGCACCGCGACCGGGACGTCGACACCGGGCTGCGCCTGCTGCACGACACGCTGGCCGACCACGGGAACCGGACGGCGGAAGAGACCTGCCGGGCCGTGTTCAGCGCGATGCTGCCCCCGCACCGCAGGGACGACATCGCGCTGCTGGTGGCGCGTACCCGCCTGCTGGATCCCGACCGGGTCGCGGACTGGGACGTCCCCGCCGACCCCTCGGCCGTCGCCCCCGTGCGCGCCGCGTGCGGCAGGCAGCTGGCGGCGTGGGGCCTGGGGGACATCGGCTTCACCACGGAGCTGATGCTCAGCGAGCTGATCACCAACGCGATCCGCTACGGCTCCGAGCCGATCCACGTGCGGCTGCTGCGCGAGCGCCACCTGATCTGCGAGGTGTCCGACGGCAGCAGCACCTCCCCGCACCTGCGGCGCGCCGCCACGACGGACGAGGGCGGGCGCGGGCTGTACCTGGTGTCCCAGTTCGCGGGGCGGTGGGGAACCCGGTACACGCCGACCGGGAAGGTGATGTGGACCGAGCAGCCGCTGAACGGCGGACCGCAGCCGGTGCCCGGTCTGCTGCTGGACGACCTGTCGTGGTGACCCGGCGGGTCCGGCGGGAGTCCGGTGGGCCCGGCCGGCACCGATGACAGGACGCGGCCCAGGGGATGTCTCGTCGATCAGGCCGGGCTCGCGACGCCCGGCCTGATCGACGAGGCACCCCCTAGCGCCGCCGGGCGCAGCTCCAGGCACCCATGCCCTGCAGCGCGGCGAGCTTCTTGGCGGTCGCGATCTGCTCCTTCCTGGTGGCGAGGTCGGCCCGGGACGCGTACCTGCGGCCTCCTGCGGCCTCCCAGCTGGACTGGGTGAACTGCAGGCCGCCGTAGTGGCCGTTGCCGGTGTTGGCCTTCCAGTTGCCACTGGACTCGCACGAGGCGATGGCGTCCCAGTCGACGCGGGCGGCCGTGGGGGCGGCGTGGGCGGCGGGCGCAGCGAGCAGCAGCGCGGCGTGAGCGGCGATCACGGTCGTGAGCAGCGTTCCGAGGGGGCATCGGTTCGTACGTGCGGACATGGGCGTCCTTCCTCCGGGGACCCTGCCGCGGGCCGGGCAGGGTGCTCCGACCGTAGGTCCGGCTGTCCGGAGCGGCACGTGCTGTTGCGCCCATCGGGCTGTTGTGATCGATTAATCGACAATTCAGGCCGCCCTGGTCCCGGCCGTGGACACGGGCCAGGAGACGGCCGTGGCGGCGGTGGCGACGGCGACCGCCGTCAGCCGCTCGTAGTCGAGGGTGTCCGGTGTGTCGGTGGGCTGGTGGTAGTGCGGGTTGCGGAAGTTCGCCGTGCTGGTGAGCATCAGCGCCGGGATGCCCGCGTTCCAGAAGGCGGCGTGGTCGCTGCGGTCCAGGTGGGCCAGCGCGGGCACGGCCAGACCGGCCAGTGCGCCCAGCGGGCCGTGCGGCCGGGGGTCGCGCAGGGTGACGCAGCGCAGCGGCGGGTCGGCCGCGTGCGCCGCGAGGCGCCACAGCAAGGCCGCGTCGTCCGTCGCGCGGCGGTGCACGACCAGCGTGAAGTCGCCCCGCTGCCCGGTGGAGCGCACCTCGGCGGCCACCCCGGGAAAAGCCGCGTCGAACCCCATCGGCATCAGCTGGCTGCCGGGTTCGGGCGAGAAGCAGCCGACCGACTCCAGGCAGATCATCCCCAGGGCCCGCCCGCCGCGCCGCAGCCGGCGGGCCGCGTACCGGGCGCCGATCAGTCCGAGTTCCTCCATGTCGAGGACGGCGAGCGTGACGGCGGGCGGCCGCGGCAGCCCGGCGAGGAGCCGGGCGGTCTCCAGCAGTGCGGCGACCCCGGAGGCGTTGTCGTCGGCGCCGGGACTGGCGTCGACGGTGTCCAGGTGGGCGCCGACGACCACGGTGCGGCGGTGGTCCGCGCCCGGCAGCCGCGCCAGGATGTTGGCGCCCGTCAGCCGCCGGTGCAGCCGGAACTCCAGCGGGAGCGCCCGGTGGCCGCGTGCGTCGGTGGAACCGACGCGGCACCGCACGTCGAACGGCTGCCGTTCGGTGCGCCAGCCCGCCGCGGCCAGCTCCCGGGCCACGTACGCCTCGGCCCGCAGCATGGCCAGGGGGGCGCGGGTCCGGCTGCGGGGGCCGGTGGCGAGCCGCTCCACGTCCCGGCGCAGCCGCAGCGGATCGGCCCGCGGCGTGAGCGCACGCACGAGTTCGGCCACCTCTGCCATGGCACCACGGTGCACCTCTTCGCGCGGCGTCACAATGGGAGGTGAACAGCGCCCGCCCCCACGGCGCACCGCGACAGAGAGGGGGCGACCGATCGTGGCGTACGCGGCCGTGACCGCCCTGAGCCATGCCGGGCTGGTCCGCGAGCACAACGAGGACAGCCTCGTCATCGGCCCGTGGACGCTGTGCGGCACCGTCACGCAGAGCCCCCAGACGCTGGTGTTCCCGCTGGGCACGCCCCTCGTCGTGGCCGTCGCCGACGGGCTCGGCGGGCAGCCGGCCGGTGAGGTGGCCAGCGCCCTGGTGGTCCGCCGGCTCGCCGCGCTCGGCACCACGCTGGCGGACGAGGAGTCGGTCCGGGGCGTGCTGGACCACTGCAACCGCGCGGTGTACGCGACGGCGGAGGCCGAGCCGGAGTTGCTCACGATGGGCACCACGGTCGCCGGGGCCGTGGTCCTGGCGGATTCGCTGCTGGCGTTCAACGTCGGCGACAGCAGGGTGTACGACGCCTCGGGCGAGGAATTGCGCCAGGTGAGCACGGACGACAGCCCGCCGCCCCCGCCGGGGCGCCGCACCACGTCGGTCGTCACCCGGACGCTCGGCGGCGGCCCCGTGTTCACCGCGGTCACGCCGCACGTGGCGGCCTGCGCCGCGGCACCGGGGATGCGCTTCCTCATCTGCAGCGACGGGCTGACCGATCCGGTGCCCGACGACGAGCTGGAGAACCTGCTGCGGGTGTACGACGACGGCCGGGCCGCCTTCGAGCTGTGGAAGGCCGCCATCGAGGCCGGCGGGCCGGACAACATCACCCTCGCGGTGGTGCGCATCGGCGCCTGAGCCCGTACGGGACCTCCGTACGGCGGCGGGTGCCGCGAGGGTCACACGCGGCCGTGGGCCTTCTGGGCGCGTCGCGACACGGCGTCGATGACGACGGCGACGAGCAGCACCCCGCCGGTGATCATGTATTGCACGGCCGCCTGGATGCCCAGCAGGGCGACACCGGAGGCGATCGACTGGATGACCAGGACGCCCAGGAGCGCCGACCACACCCTGCCGCGGCCGCCGAACAGGCTGGTGCCCCCGATGACCGCGGCGGCGATGGCGTTCATCAGGAGGTTCCCGCCGCCGGACGCCTGGCTGGCCGAGGTGACCCTGGAGGCGAGGAAGAGGCCGCCGACCGCGGCCATGGTCCCCGAGACCATGAACACGGAGATACGGATCCAGGCGACGCCGAGCCCGGCCCGCCGGGCGGCCTCCACCCCGCCGCCGAGCGCGAAGATCATGCGCCCGTAGGTGGTGCGGCGCAGGACGTAGTCGAGGCCGACGAGCACCACCATGAAGATCAGCAGGGCCAGCGGCAGCCCCTGGAACCGGTTGAGCACGAACGCGGCGGCGAAAGCGATCAGGGCCAGCGCGGCGGTGCGGACGGCGATCCCGGCCGGCGTCCGGGACGGCACCCCGGCGGCCACGCGCCGCCGTGCGTCCTTCAGGGCGACGAGGAAGTACCCGGCGACGCCCAGCGCCGCCACCCCGTACGCGACGGCCACGTCGTGGAAGTAGTAGCCGGTCAGCAGGGCGACCAGACCCTCCTCGTCCAGGTTGACGGTCCCGCTCGACCCGAGGATCCAGAGCATCAGGCCGTTCCAGCCCAGCAGTCCCGCGAGGGTGACCACGAACGCGGGGACACCGACCTTCGCCAGGAAGAACCCGTGCAGGGCGCCGATGGCCGTGCCCATCACGACCGCGACCACGACGGCGAGGCCCTCCGACATGCCGTGCTGGACGTTCAGCACGGCGAACACGGCCGCGGCCAGGCCGCTCACCGAGCCCACCGACAGGTCGATCTCGCCCAGCAGCAGGACGAAGACGATGCCGACGGCGATCATCCCGGTGCCGACGATGTCCACGCTCAGGTTGGACAGGTTGCGGGGCGAGAGGAACTTCTCGTTCAGGCTCACGAAGATGAGCCAGATCGAGGCGAGGCTGAGCAGCACCGGCAGGGAGCCGAGCTCCCCGCTGCGCAGCCGGTCCGCGAACGCCCCGGCGGAGCGGTCGGCGCGGTCGCGCAGGCGGCGCACGAAGCCGTGCCGTCCGTCGGCCGGGGACGGCCCGCTCACAGGTCCGCCTCCCACTCGCGCGACGCCCTTCGGGTCACGGCGTTGTCCGTGGCGCCGGTGATGGAGGAGATGATCTGTTCGTGCGAGGTGGTCGTCACGTCGAAGAAACCGTTGTTCTGGCCGAGGCGCAGCACCGCGATCCAGTCGGCGACGGCCTTGACGTCCCCCATGTTGTGGCTGATGAGCAGCACGCCGAGCCCCCCTTCACGCAGCCGGTCCACGAGGTCGAGGACCTGGGCGGTCTGCTCGATGCCCAGCGCGGCGGTGGGCTCGTCCAGCAGGACGAGCCTCGGCTCGCCGAGCAGCGAGCGGGAGATGGCCACGGTCTGCCGCTGCCCGCCCGACAGGGAGGCGACGGGCAGGCGCACGCTGGGCATGCGGATGGAGAAGGTGTCCAGCAACCCGAGCGTGCGGCGCTCCATCTCCACCTCGTCGAGGATGCCGACGCGGTGGATCTCGCGGCCGAGGAAGAGGTTCCCGACGACGTCGAGGTTGTCGCACAGCGCCAGGTCTTGGTAGACGGTCGCGATGCCGAGGTGCTGGGCGTCGTGGGGGCGGCCGATGTGGACGGGCCGTCCGTCCCACTCGATCGTGCCGTGATCGGCGGGGTCCACCCCGGCGACCACCTTGATCAGGGTGGACTTGCCGGCGCCGTTGTCGCCCACCAGCGCGACGACCTCGCCGGCGCGGACCTCCAGATCGATGTCCGCGAGGGCCTGCACCGCTCCGAACCGTTTGGAGATGCCCCGCAACGCCAGCAGAGGCGGTGCTGACATGTCAACCACTCCCTCCGGCGGCACCTCGCTGTCACGGGGTGAGACCGGCCTTGTCGCAGTCGGACGCGTACTTGGGGGTGCAGATCTGCTCGACCGAGTACATCCCGTCCGCGACGACGGTGTCCTCGATGTTGCCGACGGTCACGGAGATGGGGGTGAGCAGGACCGCCGGTATGTCGCGGGTGGTGGCGCTGGTGACCGTGCTGGTCGCGATGCGGTCCGGCGCCTGGCCGCGCACCAGCGCGACGGCCATCTCCGCGGCCGCGCCGGCCTCCAGCCGGAACGGCTTGTAGACGGTCATGTACTGGTCGCCCGCGACGATCCGCTGGAGGGCGGCGAGCTCGGCGTCCTGCCCCGTGACCGGCGGCAGCGGGTCGATCTTCGCGGACTTGAGGGCGGAGATGATCCCGGAGGCGAGGCCGTCGTTCGCGGAGTAGACGCCGTCGATGCTCTCGGCGCCCAGCGCGGCGATGGCGCCGGACATGTTGATGTGGGCGTTCAGCGGCCGCCAGTCGGCGGTGTCGTACGCCTTGCCGATCCTGACCTTGCCTTCGAGGGCGGCGAGGGCGCCCTTCTTGAACCATGCCGAGTTGGGGTCGGTCGCCGATCCGTTCATCATCACGATCTGGCCGCCGCGGGCCTCGTCACCGAGGGCTGCGAGCAGCGCCTCGCCCTGGAGCCTGCCGACCCGTTCGCCGTCGAAGGAGACGTACGCCGAGATGGGGCCCTCCACCAGCCGGTCGTACGCGACGACCTCGATGCCGGCCGCGCGGGCCCGCTCCACCGAGGAGCGGAGGGACCTGGAGTCGACGGCGTCGAGGATCAGCACGCCGACGCCTTTGGTGATCATGGCGTCGACCTGCTGCTGCTGGGTGGCCACGTCGGCCTGGGCGCTGGCGAACTCCACGGTGCACTCCGGGCACAGCTCGGCGATGCGCTGCTCGATCAGGGGGCGGTCGAACCGGTCGAAGCGGTTGGTGTTGTCCGGGAACAGCAGGCCGATCGCCCGGGTGTCGCGGGGCACCTCCGCGTCCCGGTCGTCCACCTCGCCCGCCTGGCCGCAGGCCGCCAGACCGAAGGCCAGGACGAGCCCGGCCGCGAGGACGCCGGACGAACGCCGGCGGGGCATTCGCACGGCCCTCACCTCCCCGGCCCGTCCGCGGCGGCGTCGTCGAGCGGTGCGCGGGGGGACAGGGCCAGCTCGCTCCACACCTGCTTGCCGCCGCTGAGCGGCACCGATCCCCATGACGTGGACAGCGCCTCGACCAGCAGCAGCCCGCGTCCGCCGGTGGCCTCCCAGTCCACGCTCGCCGACTTGACCGGGGCCCGGGGCGACGCGTCGTTCACCGCGATCCTCAGCCGGTCCCCCGCGAGGGTGAGGTCGAGCCGCACCTCGCCCCGGGTGTGGGCGATGGCGTTGGTGACCAGTTCGGACACGACGAGCAGCGCCATGTCGACCTCCTCCTCCACGCCCCAGGCGCGCAGCGTGCGCCCGGTGAAGCGCCGTGCGTGCATGACCGCGTCGGGCAGCCGCCACACCGCCCATCGGGCCCGTACCGGCCGCACCCGCATGCCGTCGTAGCGCAGCAGCAGCACGGCCACGTCGTCGTCGCGCCGCCGCGTGCCCGCCACGAGCTCGTCGGCGACGCGTCCGAGGTCGGCCGGGTCCGCCGCGTCGAGCACCGCGCGCACGGCGCGCAGTCCGTCCTCCAGGCGCAGGGCGGACGACTCGACCAGTCCGTCCGTGAGCAGGGCGACGACGGTGCCGGGCGTCAGTCCCACCTCGGTCAGCGGGAACTCGGCGTCCGCCATCACGCCCAGCGGCGGTCCGCCCTCGACCTCGGTCTCCTCGGTGGGCCCGTCGGGCGGGCGCAGCAGTGGCGGCAGGTGCCCGGCCCGGACGAGCAGGGCGATGCCCTCCTCCATGTCCAGATCGACGTAGCAGCAGGTGGCGAACAGGTCGGTCTCCATGCCGACCAGCAGCCGGTTGGCGTGGGCGACGACCACGTCGGGCGGGTGGCCCTCCACCGCGTAGGCGCGGATGGCCGTGCGCATCTGGCCCATGATCGTGGCGGCCCCGGCACTGTGGCCCTGCACGTCGCCGATGACGAGCGCCACATGGCCGTACGAGAGCGGGATGACGTCGTACCAGTCGCCGCCCACCTCCAGGCCGACCGTCGCGGGCAGGTAGCGGGCGACGGCCGTGCCCCCGGGCAGGGCGGGCAGTTTGCGGGGCAGCAGGCTGCGCTGGAGCATCGTGGCGAGCTCGTGGCCCGCGTTCAGCGCGTGGGCGCGCGTCAGCGCCTGGCCGACCAGTCCCGCGGTCGCCGTCAGCAGGGAGCGCTCCTCCGGTCCGAACCGGTGCTCGCCGTCCCACCCGACCAGGCAGACGCCCACCATGCGGCCGTCCGCCGGCAGCGGCAGCACGGCCAGGCCCCCGGGGCCGATGCCGAGGAGCCCCGGCTCCAGGTCGGTGCCCGGCGGCCACAGGGCGACGTGCCCCTCCCGCAGGGCGCCCTCCAGGGTCGGCAGGGAGTGGCAGGACGCGTCGGGCCACTCCGAGCGCCATTCGGAGCGCCACAGCTCCGGCCATGCGTCGGGCTCCGGCGGGTCGAGCAGCGTGACCACCAGGCGGTCGCCCTCCAGCTCGGCGACCGCCACCCTGTCGGCGTGCAGGGGTGCACGCAGCGACTCGACGACCACGCGGCTGACGTCCCGGATGGTCGTGGCTGCGGCCAGGGCCGTGGACAGCCGCTGCACCAGGGAGACCTCGTCGGGGGTCGGGCGCAGGTAGGAGGCGTCGCCCACCACGCCGAGCATCCTCTCCGGCCGGCCGTCGGGGCCGGCGAGCACGCGGCTCCGCAGTCCCAGCCACCGCAGTTCACCGCCCGGTCGGCGGATCCGGAACGCCAGCTGCTGGTGGGCGTCGGGCCGGTCCGGTTCCACGACCGACATCAGGGCGGGCACGTCGTCCGGAACGGCGCAGGCCAGCAGCGTGGACACCTGTCCGTCGAAGTCGCCCGGCGGGATGCCCAGCAGGGCGAGCACCTGCGCGTCCACTTCCATGCGGCCCGTGCGCAGGGTGAGGGCGAACGTGCCGCCGCGCGGCGGCAGCAGGGCGGGGCCCGCGAGGGCGCCGGTCTCGGCCGGGGCGGCGACCCGGGCCGCGGCGGCCTCCAGCCCGGCGGCGGTCTGGTCGGCGTACAGCTCCAGCAGCGCCCGCTGGTCGGCGTGGAACCCGTCCTCCGCCTTCCGTACGACGACGAGGCAGCCCAGCAGCGCCCGCTCGCCGTGCCCGCCGCCGCCGAGCGGCAGCGCGCCCACGGAGACCGGGCTGTCCACGCCGTAGCGGACGAGATCCTGCGCGCTCAGCCACAGCGGCCGCCCCGTGCGGCAGGCGTCGGCGACCGGGGAGCGCCCGCCGAGGTCGTACGCCGGCGGGATCCCGTACGGCCCGTGGGTGTCGCCGGCCGTCTCGGCCAGCCGCAGCTCGCCACCGCCGTCGGCGGGGACGTAGACAGCGGCGAGCTCCACCCCGCAGGACGCAAAGATCTGCCCGGTCAAAGCGCGCACCGCCTGTCGTACGCGGAAGCCACCAGCGTGTGCCGCTGTGCCTCGCCTCTACCCCATGCTGCTCCTTCCCGGGCGGGAGCAGCCAGTCAGGACGACCGTGCGGACGGGTCGTACGGCCGGGCGCGGGTCAGCGCGTCCAGGTCCCGTCGGTGACCTCGGGCAGGTCCTGGCGGGAGAAACCGTTGTGGTCCTGCCCGCCGGTGCGCGTCGGTGCGCGTCGAGGGGGTGACCTCCCCGTCGGTGAGCGGTGCGGCGTGCGGATGCGTGGTCGTGGGCATGTTGTACCTCCGCGGGTTCGGGTGCCCGCCCGGGGCGGTGTCCTCCCGTGCACCGCCCCGGCGGTCACCCGCCCGGCCTCCGCGCCCCGCGCCCCGGCCCGGCCCCGACTTGCCGGAATCGGTCCCCGAGGGGCGTGCCGGGGGCGCACGCCGGGCATGCCCGACGGGAACATCCGTACGGAGGGGCATCCCCACGGAACACGACGGACCGGCGATCATGGTCCGTGTACTGGTCGCACAGGACCGATACGGAGGAGCGAACACATGCCGAACGAGCGCGCGGGACAGCAGGCGCGACCGGAGGACCTGGTCGACGTGGCCCGGCTGGTGACCGCGTACTACGCCGTGCATCCCGACCCGGCCGAACCGGCCCAGCGGGTGGCTTTCGGAACGTCGGGGCACCGCGGGTCGTCCCTCGCCGCGGCGTTCAACGAGGACCACATCGCGGCGACGAGCCAGGCGATCTGCGAGTACCGGGAACGGCAGGGGATCGACGGGCCGCTGTTCCTCGGGGCGGACACCCACGCCCTGTCGGAGCCGGCCCGGGTGACGGCCGTGGAGGTCTTCGCCGCCAACGGCGTGACCGTGCTCATCGACGCGGCCGACGGCTACACCCCCACCCCGGCGGTGTCCCTCGCGATCCTCACCCACAACCGCGGCCGCACCTCCGGCCTGGCCGACGGCGTGGTGGTCACGCCCTCGCACAACCCGCCGGCGGACGGCGGGTTCAAGTACAACCCGCCGAGCGGCGGCCCCGCCGGGTCGGAGGCGACCGGCTGGATCCAGGAGCGGGCCAACGAGATCATCACCGGTGGCCTCAAGGACGTCCGGCGCCTCCCCTGGGCCCGCGCGCTCGCGGCGCCCACCACGGGCCGGTACGACTTCCTCGGCGCCTACGTGGACGACCTGCCGTCCGTCCTCGACCTGGACGCCGTGCGCGGCGCGGGCGTCCGCATCGGGGCGGATCCGCTCGGCGGTGCCTCCGTGGCGTACTGGGGCCGTATCGCCGAGCAGCACCGGCTCGACCTGACGGTGGTGAACCCGCACACGGATCCGACGTGGCGCTTCATGACGCTGGACTGGGACGGCAGGATCCGGATGGACTGCTCGTCGCCGTACGCCATGGCCTCGCTCATCGAGGCCCGTGACCGCTTCGCCATCGCCACCGGCAACGACGCGGACGCCGACCGGCACGGCATCGTCACCCCGGACGGCGGGCTGATGAACCCCAACCACTACCTGGCCACCGCGATCGACTACCTGTTCCGCCACCGCGAGCGGTGGCCGGCCGGTGCGCGGGTCGGCAAGACCCTGGTGTCGTCCGGCATGATCGACCGCGTCGCCGCCGGTCTCGGCCGGGAGCTGGTCGAAGTGCCCGTCGGGTTCAAGTGGTTCGTGGACGGGCTGGCCGACGGCACGCTCGGCTTCGGCGGCGAGGAGTCGGCCGGCGCGTCGTTCCTGCGCCGCGACGGCTCGGTGTGGACCACCGACAAGGACGGCATCGTCCTGGCGCTGCTCGCCTCCGAGATGCTGGCGGTCACGGAGCGCACGCCCAGCGAGCACTACGCCGCGTTCACCGAGCGGTTCGGCGAGCCGGCCTACGCCCGTGTCGACGCGCCGGCCTCCCGCGAGGAGAAGGCCGCGCTGGGCCGCCTCTCCCCCGCCCAGGTGACCGCCGACTCGCTCGCCGGCGAGCCGATCACCTCGGTCCTGACCGAGGCGCCGGGCAACGGCGCGCCCATCGGCGGCATCAAGGTGTCCACCGCGAACGCCTGGTTCGCGGCGCGTCCCTCGGGCACGGAGGACGTCTACAAGGTGTACGCCGAGTCGTTCCACGGCCCCGAGCACCTGGCGCGCGTGCAGCAGGAGGCCCAGTCCGTCGTGTCGGCGGCGCTGGCCGGCTGACACCGGGACGCCTCCCGGCCCCGCCGGGCCGGCCCCGCGCGGGTCCCGCCAGGGGCCCGTCAGCCCACGCTCATCGCGAAGGTGACGGTGCTTCCGGCGGGGCCCGGGACGACCGTGAGGCGGTCGGTGATGAGCCGGGTCAGCCACAGGCCGCGGCCGGGACGGAAGCCGTTGAGGCCGGGCGCGAGGTCGGGGATGACCTCCTCGGTGAAGCCCGGCCCGCGGTCGCTGATCCGGCACTCCAGCTCGCCCGGGACGCGGGCGAGGACCAGCAGCCCCTGCCCGCCGCCGTGCTGCACGGCGTTGGCGGCGACGGCGTCCATGGCCACCACGAAGTCCCCGCGCCGGGGCTCGGGGAGCCCGGCGAAGGCGGCGTAGCTCTCCACCAGGACGCGCAGCGGCGGGATGTCCGCGGCGCCGAAGCGGCGACGGAGCAGGACTTCCTCGGCACTCGGGTGCAGGGTCATGGCGCTATCCCGTCACTTCCAGGCCGGCCGGGTCGACGCCGAGGCGTCGCAGCAGCAGCGCGTGCCCCGCGGAGCAGCGGACCCGTACGGGCCGTTCGGGCGCGGACCGGGCGATCCGGCGGACGAGCTCGGCCGCGCACTCGGCGCTCAGGAACCCGGTGCGCCGCAGGTCCACGGTGACCGGCCCGGACGCCCCGCTGTTCCGGAACAGCGCGGACAGCGCCTCGGCGAACCGGGGGGCGGTCGCCAGGTCCGCCTCCCCGATGACGCGCAGCGTGCCGTTGCCGTACAGGCACCTCAACTGCCCGAGCCGCGGCAGCAGGTTCCGCGGGTGGGCCCGGCACATGGCTTCGAGGACCGGCCCGGGGAAGCGGCGCCGGTCGTACGCGCAGATCTCGCTGTAGAAGCCGTCGGCGAACAGGTGGCCGGCCCGGCGCTCACGGTCCATCATCACGTCCAGTCCGGCGCCGAGATCGGCGACCCAGCCCATGTCGATGCAGGTGCGCAGCCCGCTGTACCCCGCGGCGCGGGCGGCCTCGGCCTCCTCCGTGATGCGCCGCCACTGCCGGTCGGCGGTGAACCGCCGCTGCGGCAGGATCAGTTCCCGCATACTGCTCAGCTCCAGTTGCGTCCTTTCGTAGCCGGAGGCCGCCGCCAGCCCGGGTGCCTCCTGGAGCCGCGCCCGGACGTCCGCCTCGCTCAGGTGCGGCGGCCCGAGGACGATGACCTTCTCGCCGCGGACCAGTCCGGCCCAGACGAAGGCGGCCAGTACGTCCCAGCCGGGGGCGTCGCCGTCGTAGCACAGGAACGCGTGGTCCCCGGCGCCCATCTGCTGCACGGGCAGCGTCCCGGGATGCTGCGCCTCGCCGGCGAGCCCGCCCACGTCACCCACCCCCGTGTAACCGATGTGTAGCGCTACGTTACAGACTCATGGCGATCTCCTGGTAGCCGGGTGACGGGAACCCGACCGCGCTTGCGCCCCTCCTCCTCTGTGCACGACGACAACGGAGCGGTGGGGAACGGACGATGGAAGAGACGCGCGAGGCGGGTACGTACGGAGCGGAGGCCGGCGCGGGTGCCGGGACGGACACCGGTCCGGCCGGTAGGGCCGGGCGCGGCGGACCGAGCCGGCGCCGGCTGCTGGGGGCGGGTGCCGCCGCTGCCTCGGGGGCGCTGTTCACCGGGATCGCCGGGGTACGGGCGGCCGGTCCCACCTCGTCGCCGGCCCCGGCAAGGGTGGTACCGGTGGCCGGCACGGCACCCGCCGCGCCCCGCAAGGGGGACTGGGCGGCGCTGGCCCGGAGCCTGGACGGATCGCTGCTGCGGCCGGGCGACCGCGACTACGACGCGGCCCGGACGCTGTTCAACCCCCGGTTCGACGGCGTACGGCCCGCGGGCGTCGCGTACTGCGCCCGACCCGAGGACGTCCGTTCCTGCCTGGAGTTCGCCCGCCGGCACCGGGTGCCGGTCGCGGTGCGCAGCGGCGGCCACTCGTACACGGGCTGGTCGTCGGGGCCCGGACTGATCGTGGACGTCCAGAGGATGGCGTCCGTCTCGGTGGGCTCCGGGACGGCGACGATCGGCGCCGGGGCCAAACTCATCGACGTGTACGACCGGTTGACCGCGCGCGGCCGGACCGTCCCGGCCGGGTCCTGCCCCACGGTGGGCGTCGCGGGCCTGACGCTGGGGGGCGGCATAGGGGTGGTCAGCCGGGCCTACGGGCTGACCAGTGACAGCCTGACCGGCGCCAGGATCGTCACGGCCGACGGCCGGATCCGGGACGTCGACGCCCGCCGCGACCCCGATCTGTTCTGGGCGCTGCGCGGCGGCGGGAACGCCCAGTTCGGTGTCGTCACCGAACTGCGGATGCGCACGCACGCGGCGCCGGAGTGCACCACGTTCTTCCTCAGCTGGCCGTGGGCGCGGGCGGCGGCCGTCGTCCGCGAGTGGCAGCGCTGGGCGCCGACCGCGCCCGACGGGATCTGGGCCAACCTCCACCTGGCCGCCCCGGTGGGCGGGCGGCCCGGGTCCGTCCGCGTCGGTGGCCTCGCCCTCACCGGCCGCAGGGACCTGGAGAACCGGCTCGACCGGCTCGCCGACGCCATCGGTGCGGCGCCCCGCTCGGAGTCGGTGCGCACCCGCCCGTTCATGGACGCGATGAAGGTGATGGGCGGCGTGTCGGGCTTCACCATCGCGCAGGCCCACCAGAAGGGCAGTCTGCCGGGCCGCACCCCGCAGGGCCGGGTGGCGCGCGAATCGTACGCGGCCCGCTCGGACTTCTACACGCGCCGCATCCCGGCCGACGGCATCCGGGCGCTCGTCTCGCGGGTGGAGCAACTGGCCCGGCTGTCCGGCGGCGGAGCGGGCAGCATCGCGCTGGACGCCATGGGCGGGGCGGTGAACCGGGTCCGGGCCACCGACACGGCGTTCGTCCACCGTGACGCGCTCTTCCTGGCCCAGTACATCGTCTCCTGGCCGGACAAGGCCGCCGCGGCGACGGTGAAGCGGCACCGGGCCTGGCTCGACGGCACGTACGACGCGATGCGGCCGTGGGCGAGCGGTCAGGCGTACCAGAACTACACCGATCCCGCGCTGCGCGACTGGCGCCGGGCCTATTACGGGGTGAACATCGACCGCTTGGTGAAGGTGAAGGCGGCCTACGACCCCGGGCGCCTCTTCCGCCACCCGCACGCCTTCTGAGGCGGAACGGGACGCGTCACCGGTTCGCCCCTCCCGGGGGGCGAACCGGTGACGCGGGTGTCACGCTGCTGCGGTACGGCCTGTGCCCCTGTGCCCCCGAGACCGAGGAACCGCCCGTGATCACGACTGACTTCGCCACCGGCTCCCCCTGCTGGCTCGACCTCGGCGCGCCCGACGTGGCGGCGACCGCCAGGTTCTACGGAGCCGTCTTCGGCTGGGAGTTCCAGCCGTTCAGCGCCGAGGACGCGCAGTACGGCTTCTTCAAGCTGGACGGCAAGGTCGTCGCCGGCATCGGGCCGCTCACCGAGGAGGGCGCCCGCTCCGCCTGGATGATCTACTTCCGCACGGCCGACGCCGAGGCCACCACGGAGGCGGTGCGACGGGCGGGCGGCACGGTGCGGGTCGAGCCGATGGACGCCGACGGCGAGGGCCGCATGGCGCAGTTCACCGACCCGCAGGGCGGCCAGTTCGCGGTCTGGCAGCCGGGCAGCTTCTCGGGGGTCGACGCGGTCGACGCACCGGGAACCCTGTCGTGGACGGAGCTGTACACCACGGACGCCGCCGCGGCGAAGGAGTTCTACGGCAGTCTGTTCGACTGGCAGACGCAGGACATGGACCTGCCCGGCGGGGGCGGCACGTACGCGCTCATCACCCCGTCCGGCCTGCCCCCGGAGCGCATGCACGGCGGCGTGATGCAGCTCCCGTCGGAGGCGCTCGCGCTGAACGGCGGCCGCCCGTACTGGCATCCGGTCTTCGGGACCACGGACTGCGATGCGACCGTCGCGAAGGTCACCTCCAACGGCGGCACCGTCCAGATGGGCCCGGAGGACGCGGAGGGCGTCGGCCGGCTCGCCGTCTGTGTGGACCCGTCCGGAGCCGACTTCGTGGTGCTCGCCCCGGCGGAGAGCTGACACGGCGGCCGTTGCGATGCCGCGGCTCCTCGCGGCGGCCCGTTCGGGGCCCATCACGAGGCGGCGGCCCTGTCCGGGGGCACGGGGCGGGCGCGCGTCCGGGCCGGGCGCCCGGGGTGCGGACCGGCGCACGAGAGGAGCGCGTACTGATCCGGACGGGTGACCACCGGTGTACACGCCGTCGGCCCGGTGCTCTTCCGCGGACCCGGTGGCGATCATGCGACGGTGATCATTCAACGCCACTCCTCCTCCCGCCGGCGCGCCGTGCCGGTGGTCGGCCTCGCGGTGGCCGGCCTGCTGTCGTCGCCGTCCGCCCCGCCCGCCGCCGCCCAGGGCGCGTCGGCGCCCTCCACGCCCGCATCCGCCTCCGCCCACCGGCCGGTGACCCCGGCGGAGGCGCGGACAGCGGCCCATCTGGAGGCCGTCCGCCATCGGCCCGCCCCCCTGCGGGCGTTCCTCCGGAACCTGCCCAAGGGCGGCGACCTGCACAACCACCTCTCCGGTGCCGTCTCCACCGAGTACCTGATCCGGCTCGCCGGGGAGGACGGTCTGTGCATCGACGAGGAGTCGATGACCGCGGTGGCCCCGCCCTGCGGGCCCGGCAGGCGCCCGGCGGCCGACGCCGCGGCCGATCCCGCGTTCCACCGGGCGCTGCTGCGGGCGTGGTCCATGGAGGACTTCCCCGCGGGGGAGTCGGGGCACGACCACTTCTTCGCCACCTTCGGCAGGTTCGGCGAGGTGACCTGGCGTCACCGCGGCAAGCTGCTGGCCGAGGTGGCCGGCACGGCGGCCGCGCACAACCAGTCGTACCTGGAGACCATGGTCTCCCCCGCGTCGGACGCGGTGAAGAAGCTCGCCGACGAGGTCGGCTGGGACCCCGACCTCGCCGAGCTGCACGACAGGCTGGTGGCCGGGGGCAAGCTCGACCGGCTGGTGGCCGAGGCCCGTACGGAGGCCGACGAGGCGGACGCCGAGTTCCGCGCGGAGGCGCGCTGCGGCAGCGCCCGGCCCGCTCCCGCCTGCCGCGTGACCGTCCGGTGGATCTCCCAGGTGTCGCGCGGGGCCTCGCCCGAGCGGGTGTTCGCCCAGATGGCGCTCGGCCTGCGCCTCGCCGAGCGCGACCCGCGGTTCGTGGCGGTCAATCTGGTGCAGCCGGAGGACTGGGACAGCTCGCTGCGGAACTACCGCCTCCACATGCGGATGCTGGCCCATCTGCACCGGGTCTACCCGCGCGCGCATCTCACCCTGCACGCGGGTGAGCTGGTGCCGGGTCTGGTCAAGCCGGAGGACCTGACCTTCCACATCGACGAGGCGGTGAACGTGGCCGGCGCGGAGCGCATCGGCCACGGGGTCGACCTGGTCCACGAGAACGACTGGCAGCGGCTCGCCCGCACGATGGCGGCCCGCGAGGTGGCCGTCGAGGTGCCCTTCACCAGCAACGCCCAGATCCTCGGGGTCCGCGGCGCGGACCACCCGTTCTCCCGGTACCGGGAGCACGGCGTGCCGGTGGTGCTGTCCACGGACGACCCCGGCGTCTCCCGTACCGACATCAGCCGCGAGTACGAGTACGCCGCCACGACGTACGGTCTCGGCTACCCGGAGCTGAAGGACCTGGCGCGCGCCTCGCTGGAGTACGCCTTCCTGCCCGGGCGCAGCCTGTGGCGCGGCAACCCCACGCGCGAGGGCTACCGTCCCGTCGCGGAGTGCGGGAGCGTGCCGGCCGCGGGCGCGTCGGCCGGCACGGCCTGCCTGGAGCTGCTGGCCTCGAGCCCCAAGGCGGCCCTCCAGTGGCGGCAGGAGGCCGCCTTCACCGTGTTCGAGCGGACGTTCCGGGGCGCCACCGCCGGGAAGTGACCCCGGGTGCACGCCGGGCGCCGCACCGACGATCCGGGAGCGGCACCGACGATCCGGAGGCGAGCCGTCAGGAGGCGCCGGCGATCAGGGGCGAGCCGTCAGGAGGCGCCGAGGTAGAACCGGATCGTGGTGCCGTCGGTGCCGGTGTGGAGCCGCACCAGGTCGGAGAGATGGTGCACGAGCATGAGTCCGCGGCCGCCGGGCCGGTGCGGGGGCGGAGGCCGCCGCCCGGCCAGTGGGTCGGTCAGCCGTCCGGCGTCGTGGACCTCGCAGACCACCTGACCGCCCTCGGCCCAGATCCGCAGGGTCCCGTGGCCGGCGCCGTGGATGACGCTGTTGGTGGTCAGCTCGGCGACGGCCAGGGCCAGGTCCTGCAGCCGTATGGCGGTGAGGCCCAGTCGCTGCCCCTGCTCGACGGCGAAGTGCCGCACATCGGGGAGCTCCTGGGCGGCGAAGTCGTACGCCGCGGCGCCGGACGGGGTCGGGAGGGCCGTGTTGTAGCGGGCGACGACCTTGTCGGGGTCGTAGGCGGTGGAGACCGTTTCGCGGGACTCCTCCACGATGACGGGATGGGTCGCCAGCGCGTCGGCGAGCACCTGCTCGTCGAGTCCGTCGGCGTCGTACGGACAGAGGATCGTCACGTCCCGTCCGGCGAAGGCCATGTTGATCAGTGCCTCGTGCTGGACGCAGGCCGGATACTCCAGCTCCGTGCGCCCGGCCCAGATGGGCTCGCCGATGATACGGACCCGGCCGGGCCGCTGGGCGTCGGCGAAGGCCCGCAGCACGCCGGGAATGATGCGGCCGGGGTTGCGGCCCGCCTGCGTCATGTCGACGAAACGGACGGCTCGCGCGTCGTCGCCCAGCGCGCCCCGGATCGTCTCCAGCCGGGCGGGCGGGGCGGCGACGGCGACCGGCTCGCCGGCGGCCAGGCCGTCCAGGATGAAGGGAACCGTTCCCGCCACGTACTGCTGATCGCCTCGGTAGAACAGCGCCGGGTGGACGAACGGATCGTCGATGGTGACCTCGCTCGTCACGACGCCACCTCGATCTCGGACAGTCCGGGCCAGAAGAGTTCCAGTATGCGGGGAACCTGCGGCGGGGGGTGGTGCAGAACGATCCGCCGACCGGACGTGAGAGCCTGCGCGGTCAGCACCAGATCCGTCATGCCGGCGACGTCGACGAACGTCACCTGCGACAGATCGGCGTGACAGGCCTCCCCTGGCTGCCGCACAAGCTCCTCCAGCACCGTATGCCAAGCGGCGCGCGTCAGGGCGCTCATCTCCCCGATCAAGCGCACCCCGGGCCGGTCCGGCATCGGGTACGCCTCCAACGAGGCCCCTTCCGCCGACATCGTGCCGCCGTCCGCTCCACCGGCGGGTCGGCCCTTCATGTTCATTCTCCGAACCGTACCCCCCTGGTCCGACGATGAGGAACGCCGGTCGGGTGTCACGGCCGTGGAGACGCGTCCTGTCGATCGGACGCCCGGTGCACCGTAGACCATTCACGCGAACGAGTCACAGGCGGCTGCGCCGCACGGCCGAGTGCCACGGCCGAGCCGGGCGGCGCGACGGCTCGCCGGGCGGCGCCCGGGACGCCCTGGCTGTTCGTCAATCAGCTGTCCCCCTGGTCGTGGACCCGAAGCCCTTCCCCGACGAGCGGGAGGAGATGCCGGCCGTCGGCATGGGGGCGTGTGCACCCGCACCATCCAGGTGAAGAGCTGCGGCGGCCCGGCACCGACGTACGGCCGCCGCTCCGGCGGTACTTCGATCCGTACGCGCGGGCCATGACGGCGGCCGTGGCCGGCCGGCTAGGCGGCCGGACGCGCGCTGATCAATGTGCACTCGTACCCGGCGCGCCGGCTGCCGTACGAGCTCCACGGCGACGGCCCGCGTCCCCCGGTCCGCGTCGGAACGGACGCCTTCCGCACCCCCGCCGCCCCGCGCGACGCGGCGTTCGCGGCGTTCGCGGGCTTCGGCGGCACCGGGCTCGACAGTCCGTTCGCGGGGACGGGTACCACTGCGGTACTACGGGACGCGACCCGAGGGTCCGCACGCTGATGGCGGAGATCGGCGGGGCCTGTACACGGGAGACGGCGGACAGTCCTCGGCCGCAGGGCTGGACGCGCTGTCGGAGGCGCTGGCCGAGCCGGTCGCGCGGCCCCGGCGGACCGGAGCGCGTCCGCCGGGGCTGCGGCGCGGCGGACAGCGATGCCGAGGCGTGGCACGCGGCACGGGCGGGCCGTCGTACGAGCGGCCGGAAAGAGCGTTGCCGCGGCCGGTGGGCATCCGCTGCCCTGAGGTGACGAGTGGGTGGCGCCCGGATCGGGGCCGACAGCGAGGAGGTGGCCGTGATCACTGTCCCGCGATGCACGACCGGCGCGGAGGCCGCGCCCCGGACGTACTCCGCCCACGTGGTGTGCGCGTCCGTGTTCCTGGGCTCGGCCGGGCTCCTGCCGCTGCTCGGCGCGACGGGTGAGCTCCACCACCCCGCCGCCGCCTTCCCCGCCTACTGCGCGCTCGCCGCCGCCGCGAGCCTCCGTGCCAGCGCCCGGTTCGCGCCGCTCAGCGCCCTGCTGTGCTGGCTCTTCTACGACGGTTTCGTCGTCCACCAGCAGGGCGAACTGACCTGGGACGGCTCCGCCGACGTCCGCCGCCTGGGCCTGCTCCTCGCGGCCGCGGTGCTCGGCACCGCGGCGGGGTGGGCGGGCCGGGCACTCGCGGCCCGTCCGGCGGCCGGCGCATCGCTGGCGCGGGGCGCGGGGGTGCGTCACGCTGGAGGCATGAGCGACCACGCCGGACCTCCGATGGTCGTCTCCGGTGTCATGCCGGGCGACCCGCCGTTCCGCATGGTCGAGGTGGACGGCGAACCCGTGGGGATCGCGCGGGACCTGTCGGACGTGGTCCGGCTCGCGCGCCAGGTGGGTCTGAAGCATGTGGACCTCGACGATCCGGCGTTCGTGCGCTGGGTCGGCGGCGGCAAGTACCACTGGAACCCCTGACCACCGCTGCATGACGAGGTCGTGCGCGGCGGGCGGTGGGGCGCGTCCGCAGGAGCGACGGGTCGCCGGGACGACGGGCCGCCGGGGGCCGGTCCAGGGCGCGTATCTGGTCGTGATCGATGGATGGTCCGGGTGAGGTCCTTGAGCCAGATCATCGAGGCGTGGAGGTGGAGTCCGGCGCGGTAGCTGTCCGGGCTCTTGTCGTACCGGGTGGCGATGCCTCGCCAGGCGACCTGGCCTTGTCCGCCTCGGCGTCAGACTTCCCCAAAGCGGTGAGGACGTCCTCGTCCAGGTGCATGCCAGCAGCGTCGTGATGGGCCCGCGCGGTGGTGGAGTCGATGCTGACGAGGGACAGGTTCACCTCGCCCCGCTTCGCGGCTTCCGCGATCAGGCCCTCGAGGAGGGCCTCGAGCACGCAGGCTCGCGCCACTGCCGGCAGCGGTTATCTACGGTCGACCGGGCACCGAACTCCGCCGGCATCTCACATCCTTGCCCGCCCGTCCTCAACCGCCGGATCACGCCTTCGAACTGCTGCCGCAGCCGCTCGGGGCAGGGCCCGTATCGGCCGACCGGCAGGTACGGGCATATGAACTCCCCCTCTGCATCCGCCAATCGCGCTCGCGTCACGCAGCCCGGCTCACCGGATCAAGCTCCAGCGGGAGAGCAGGTCCCGCGGAGTGATCAGAACTCGGCACATGCGTACCTAGCCGGCTTGCAGAGCGACGAGGAGCCTGGTTCGCAGCAGCTCTACGGCTGGAGAGTGCTGGCCTCGGCGCGTGATGAGTCCGAGCCGGGCGTGCGTGGCGGCGTCCGTGAGCGGGACAGTCCGCAGGCCGGTGCCCTGTGCGGAGGAGGCGCTGAGAACGGCGGCGCCAGCACCGCGCTCAGCGAGGCGGAGCAGGGCGACCGGGGAACTGGCGTCGATGTCCACGCGTGGGTCGAGGCCGATCCTGTGGCAGGAGTCCTCGTAGGCGGCGCGAATGCCGGTGCCCGGGGAGAGGCAGAGGATCTTCTCACCCCAGAGGTCGGCGAGGCGAAGTTCCGTCCGGTCGAGAGGGTGCCCGGCCGGGACGACGGTGGTGATCGGCTCGTCGATGACGATGCCGACCTCCAGGCCTGGGGCGACGTCGCCCGCGTAGCCGATGAGGGCCAGGTCGAGAGAGCTGGAGAGGACTTGGGTCTGGAGGTCGTCGGAGTAGCCCTCGTGAAGGCTGAGCTCGATGCCGGGGTGGGTGCGTCCGATATCGGCGACGGTGTCGAGGAAGGCCGGGATCGAGCAGCCCATGATCATGCCGAGACGGACCCGGCCGCGGACGGCATCGGCGAACTCGGCGGCGGTGTGCTGGATGGCCTCCACAGTAGCGAGGGCGTTCTTCGCAAGAGGGAGAACGGCCTCGCCGACCGGGGTGAGGCGGATTCGACGGCCGGAGCGGTCGAGCAGTTGCTGGCCCAGTTCAAGCTCCAGCTTGGCCACTTGGGTGCTGATGCCGGACTGGCTGACGTGCAGGCGACGGGCGGCGGCGGTGAAGGTGCCCTCGTCCATGACCGCGGCGAAGTAGCGCAGCTGGTGTATCTCCATATCCAGCGATGATAGACGCTATCTCATCTATCTGTTGGACGGATGGATTGGGCTGGTTGGAGGATGGAGGCATGAACACGACGAAGACTGCGCGAGAGCTTGCCGAGACCTACTTCACCGCCTGGGAGGAGGGTGACTTCGAAGCCTTGCGGGGGTTGCTGGCCGAGGATGTCGACTTCGTCGGAGCGCTGGGAACGGCGTCGGGGGTTGAGGAGGCGCTCGCTGGATTGAAGGGGCTCGGTCAGGTTCTGGAGAAGATCGACGTCAAAGTGCGGGTGACGGAAGGCGATGAAGTGATCACCTGGTTCGACCTGCACTCACGCGTTGCGCCGCCTACAGCGACGGCGAACTGGATGCATGTGGAGGACGGGAAGGTCACCCGGATCCGGGTGACCTTCGACCCCCGTGGACTGCTGGCGGGATTCGAGAGGCAGGACTGAACGGGGACGACTCGGGCACCACGTTGATCACGACTCGATACGCGCCCTAGTCGCCCTTGCGGAACAGCTGCGACATGCGCTCACCCGTTTCCTGCCGCAACGGCCCGGGGGCCTCGTCCATGCCGGTCAGGCGCGCGAGGTCGCGGCCGTGGACGTCCGCGGCGGCCTCGATCAGACCGGCCAGCGCGTCGACGGCCTCGCGACCGCGCGACCGGGCGACCAGGCCGGTGGCGACCGCGACCGCCGCCGCGGGCCACCACCACACGGCGAGGACGGCGTACCCCACCGCCCACGCCGCGAGGCGCGCCGCGGCGGTGAAGGAGGCGCGGGACGATTCGAGCTGCCGCTGCGCGGGTTCCGGCAGCACCAGCCACAGGCGCGGCCAGAGGGCCGCGAGGTCCAGGCCGTAGGCGGCGTCGACGCGTTCGGCCGCGGCCTGCATGCGGTCGCCGCACCAGGTGGGCCGGGTGGGCGCCACCGGGGCGATGCGGTCGCGGACCCGGTAGCGGCGCTCGATCTCCGCGTCCGGCACCCGGACGTCCCTGATCGCCTCGACGCGCTCGTCCTCCGCCCTGCGCCAGCGCGCCCGCCGGCGGCGCACCGACGCGCGGGAGACGGGATCGGCCGCGTCCCGCAACCAGAACCGTTCGATCGCGACTCCCGTGAACTGCGCGGCCAGCGTGGCCGCCGAGGAGAGCAGCAGGGCGACCGCCACGAGCAGCGCGGCCGTGCCGGGCCGGTCGGCGGCCGGGCGGCCGGCCAGGGCGTCCATGCCCGCGCGCAGCCGGTCCAGGTCGTGCCAGTGGGCGTGGCCGAGGGCGGCGCCGGCCGCGGCGACGCCGAGGAACAGCGCGCCGGGCAGGATGAGTTGGTTCAGCCAGCGCTCGGTGAGCTTGCCGCCGAGGGTCGTCAGGAGGGCGTTCATGCGTCGCGGCGGAGCTGTTCCCGGCGCATGCGGACTCCGTTGACCGCGCACCGCGGGGCCGGCCGGAGGTCCGGCGCCGGTTCGCGCCGGGCACAGGGCACCGCACCCGGGCAGCGCGCCACCTTGATCACCCGGCGGATGCCGGGCGGGGTCGTCGCGGCACCGCGGGAGCGGCCTCCCAGACCGCGGGCGTCGCCCGCTCTGCGCAGCTCCTCGTCCAACGCGCGGAAGGCGGCCAGGAGTACCGTCCCGCCGCCGCCCACCGTCAGCAGGGACCGGGTGTGCTCCACGGCGGCGCGCACCTCGGGGACCGCGGTCACGGATCCGTCCCGCTCGGTGAGCAGGAGGCACAAGGCCGCGGTGTACGCGGCGAGTTCCTCACCCTGTCCCGCCGGTCCGGCCCCCGGACCGCTCCCCTGCCCGCCCTGTCCGCCCTGCCCGGCCTGCCCGGCCTGTCCGTCCTGCACCGTCCGCCGGGCCTGCTCGGCTGCTTGCGCTCGCTGCGCCTCCGGTTCTGCCATGAGCGCAAGTCTGTCGCACCTGCGCACGACGGGACACACGATCGAGGAGGATGGGGAGGGTGACGGGGACGGGGAGCTCGGGACAGCGGCCCGGAGGGCCGGGCGGTGACCGTGACGGGTGGCTCGGCGCGGTCCGGGAGCGGCTCGTGCGGGCCACCGAACACCAGGACGCCGACGCCCTGTTCGCGCCGGAGGCGGACGGCGCGCTGCGCGGGCTGCTGAGCAGTACCGACCTGCGGACGGACCTGGAGGCGCGGCACGCCGCCGGGTGGCTCTACTGGTGCCGTGCCGGGGCGCTCGGCGAGGGACGGGGCGGTGAGGAGGGGGCCGCGGCCGGGATGCTGCTGCTCCCGGTGTGGGCCGCGGACCCCGCCTCCGTACCGGAACCGCTGGCCGACCGGTACGCGGCGGACGTCCGGCCGGAGACCGTCGAGGCGGACGGGCCGCCGGAGTGGTCGGCGCTCTGCGTGGCCGCCACGATCGCGACCGGACGGGTCGATCCGGCCGGTGCCGGTGCCTCCCCCTTCCTGCGTGGTGCGCACGAACTGGCCGCCCGGCTCACGGCGTCGGGGAAGGAGCCGCGGGAACTGCTGACCACGGGCACCGCCGCCGGGGCCCTGGCGTTCATGGCGACCCGGCCGGACGACCCCGCGTACCCCACGCGCGCCTCCGACCTGGCCGGCCTCCTCGCCGCCGCCGCCCGCACGCTGGGTGACCGGCACGCCCTGGACCTGGCCGTGACCTTCACCCACCACGCGCTGAAGCGCACTCCGGCCGGCGCGGACCGCCTCGCGACGCTCGGCAACCTCGGCCTGCTGCTGTGCGAGCGCTTCGAGGAGGGGGGCGACCCCGAGGACCTCCAGGAGGCGATCGGCATCGCCCGGGACGCGGTGGAGCAGGCGGGTGAGGGGCATCCCCGGTACGGCGGGTACCTCAGCTCGCTCGGGTACGCACTGCGGCTGCGCCTGTTGCGGGAGGGCGGGACGCTCGAGGACCACGACGAGGTGGTCGACCTGTTCCGCAGGGCGGCGCCCCGGGATCCCAGGGGACCGGGGCCCGGGTACGGGAACCTGGGCAGCGCCCTCCTCCAGCGCTACCAGCACACGGGCGCGCCGCAGGACCTGGAGGAGGCCGCGGGCGTCCTGACGCGGGCGGCCGCGGAAGCCTGGCCGGACCCGGCGGAGCGGACCGGAGTCCTCAACACGCAGGGGAGCGCCCTGCGCATGCGTGCGGCGCGGACCGGCAGACCGGAGGAACTGGACGCGGCTCTCGTGCACCTGCGGGAGGTCCTGGCGGACACACCGCGGGTCACGCGGCGGACGGCCGGCCGCCTGGTCAACCCCGCGCTCGCGCTCCAGGCGCGGTACGAGCGGGACGGTGTCGCCGCGGACGCGGAGGAGGCGGTCCGGCTGCTGCGCACGGCCGTCGCCGTGCTGCCCGTGGGGCATCCCGAGCGCGCTGTCGCGCTGGACAACCTCGGGCGTGTGCTGCACGTCCGGTACGGGCGCACCGGGCGGGCCGAGGAACTGGAGGAAGCGGTACGCGCCCTGCGGGAGGCGGTGGAGGCCACACCCGCCGGCCACGACATGCTCGGCGCGCGGCTGCTCAACCTGGGCGGCGCGCTGACCGCCCGCTACCACCTCACCGGTGACAGCTCCGATCTGCGCGAGGCTCTCGGCAGCAGGCACAGGGCCGCCGAGCTGCCCGGCCTGGCACCCGCCGCCCGTGCCGCGGTCCTCGGCGCCACCGGGGGGACGCTGCTCCAGTACGCGGACCGGAACCCGGACCGGGCCGGGGCCGCCGGGACCGAGGATGCGGTGGCGTATCTGCGCTCCGCCCTGGAGCTGACGCCGCCCGGCGACAGCCTGCTGCCCCGGCGCCGGCTCAATCTGGCGATCGCGCTGGTCCGGCGTGCCGAGCAGCCGGGTCGCCGCAAGGACCTCCGGGAGGCGCGGCGCCTGGCGGAGGCGGCCCTTGCCGCGCTGCCCGAGGGGTCACCGGACTGGGCCTCCTGCGCGTCGGTCCTCGCGGGAGTGCGGGCGCAGGGCCTGACCGGCCTGAGGCCGGCGTCCGGCCTCGCGGAGGTGACAGGTCTCCTCCGGGCGGCGGCGGACGCCACCCCGCCCGGGCACCCGGCACGGACGCGGCGGCTGATACGTCTCGGTGCCGCGCTGCGCGCCCGCCACGAGCGCACGCGCGACCCGGCCGATCTCGCGGCGGCGGCGGAGGCGTTCGACGTGGCGGCACGTGAGGAGCAGTGCCCGGCGCCCGAACGGCTGGACGCGGCGCGGGAGTGGGGCCGGGCATGGGCGGACCAGGGCCGCTTCGACCTGGCCCTGGAGGGATTCACCCTCGCGGTGGACCTGCTGCCGTCCCTGGCACCGCGCCGGCTCCTGCGGGACGACCAGGAGTTCCGGCTCGGCCGGGCGGTCGGACTGGGCGCCGAGGCCGCGGCCTGCGCCCACCGGTGCGGTGACCCGGGGCTCGCGGTGCGGCTGCTGGAGCAGGCGCGCGGGGTGCTGCTGGCGCAGGCCTTCGATGCCGACAGCGATCTGACCCGGCTGCGGGCGGCGGCGCCCGAACTCGCCGACCGCTTCGAGGCACTGCGGGAGGACCTCGACGCGATGTCGAGCGGCGAGGACTTCACACCTGAGGACGGCTCGGCAGGGGCGGCCCCGGCCGGACCGGGGGCACGCGGCTCGGGGGACGCCGGACCGCGACCGGACGCCTCGGGGGACGCCGGACCGCGACCGGACGCCTCGGGGGACGCCGGACCGCGACCGGACGCCTCGGGGGACGCCGGACCGCGACCGGACGCCTCGGAGGGCGCCGGGCCCGGGCCGGAGCTCGCGGGCCACACGGGGCCCGGGCCGGCGGGTGCGGAGTTCCGGCGCCGCGCCGCCACCGCGTGGCAGGAGTTGCTGGAGGAGATCCGCTCACGCCACCCGGAGCTGCGGCTCTTCCGCCCCGTGCGGGAGTGGGACGTGTCGGAGCTGCGGGCGGGCGCCGAGGCCGGTCCCGTGGTCCTCATCGCCGTGTCCGCGTACGGCAGTTGCGCCCTGGTGATCACGATAAGTGCCATCGAAGCCGTGCCCCTGCACCGAGCGACCCCGGAGGCCGCCGCGGAGCGGAACGCGGTCTTCCAGGACGCCCTCGCCCTCCTGGGTGCGCCGGACTGCACGCACCGGCAGGCGCTGCGCGCTCAGGCGGTCGTACGGGACGTGCTGGCGTGGCTGTGGTCGGCGGTCACCGGGCCCGTCCTGCGACACCTCGGGCTCCACCGGCCACCCGCGCCCGGCGCCGCCCGGCCGCGGCTGTGGTGGTCCGCCGGAAGCTCGCTCGGCGCGCTGCCGCTGCACGCCGCCGCGCCCGATGACGGGTCGCCCGGCGCGCTGGACCTGGTGGTGTCCTCGTACGTTCCCACCCTGCGGGCCCTGCGCCACGCCCGCGCCCGCGTGGCCGCGCCCGCCCCGGAGGACACCGGCCTGCTGATCGTCGCCGTGCCCGACCCCGAGGGGCTGCCCCGGCTCCCGGAAGCCCGCCGCGAGGCCGAGTGGCTCGCCGGGGCGCTGCCCGGGGCCCGGATGCTCAGTGATCACCGGGCCACCGGGGAGGCGGTCGGGGCGCGGTTGCGGGAGCACGCGTACGTGCACTTCGCCTGCCACGCCATGGGGGATCCGCTGCGCCCGTCGGGCAACCGGCTGGTCCTGCACGACCATGCCGAGCGGCCCCTGACCGTCCGCGACGTGGCCCGGCTGCGGCTGCCGGACGCCCGGCTGGCCTACTTGTCCGCCTGCGACACCCTGCGGACCGGCCCCACGCTCGCGGACGAGTCGGTGAGCATCGTCAGCGCCTTCCAGATGGCGGGCTTCCCGCACGTCATCGGTGCGCTGTGGCCCGTGGACGACGCGGTCGGGGCGCGGATCGCCCGCACCGTCTACGGCTCCCTGCACACCGGGGACGGCGGCCTGCGGGTCACGAGCACGGCCGAGGCCCTGCACACCGCCGTCCGTGAGGTCCGCGCCGACTACCCGGCCACCCCCAGCCTCTGGGCCTGCCTGGTCCACGCGGGCGCCTGACCCCGCGCGGGCCCGCCGAGGCCGGACAGGGCGCGGGCGCCGGTGCGGACGAGCCCGGGCCCGGTCAGGTGGTGAGGATTCCCGGGTCGGACAGGCCGGGGGCGCCGGTCTCGACGTGGCCGGCGAAACGGCGCAGGAAGTCGGGCGTGGACGAGGTGACCGTCACGTCGTACCAGTTGCGGCACGCCCGCAGGTCGACGGTGAGGGTGACGGTGGCGCCCTTGGGGACCGTGAAGGTCCGCGGGCCGCCCGCGTAGGCGTTGGTGACGGTGAGCTGCGCGTCGCCACTGCCGGTGTGCGTGCACGTCAGGTCGAGGTTTCCGGTGGTGGCGTTGTGGCGCGCGGTGACCTCGGGACCGGCGGTCCTGCCGGGGTTGCGGAAGCGGCGCAGGAAGCCGTTGGGTCCGTGGACGGTGAGGTCCGTGACGCCCTTGGAGTACCGCGTGTTCCAGGTGTCGGAGATCGACTTGCCGGCCTCGGCGGTGTACGTCCAGGGCGCGTCGGTGCGGTTCGCCGCGGTGACGTAGAAGTGGGCGCCGGCCGCCGGGCCGCCGCTGAAGGTGAGCCGGTACGTGCCGGCGCCGGTGTCGGCGAGGCCGTCGACGTACGGGGCGTACTTCAGCGGGCGGGTGGGCTTGCCGCCGGGCTCCTGCCGGGGCATGGTGCCGACGGCCGGGGCGGTGGGCCGGAAGTCGGGGTGGCGCTCGCGGTCGGGCGGGTAGTACCCGTCGGTGGGCGGCAGGTCCGCGGGCGCCGTCTGGGTCCGCGCGAAGTCGAACGCGGAGGTCAGATCGCCGCAGACGGCACGCCGCCAGGGCGAGATGTTGGGTTCCTTCACACCGAAGCGGCGCTCCATGAACCGGATGATCGAGGTGTGGTCGAAGGTCTCCGAGCAGGTGTAGCCGCCGGTGCTCCAGGGCGAGACGACGATCATGGGGACACGGGGCCCGAGCCCGTAGGGCCCCGCCACGTAGCCGGTCCTGCCGGGGAAGTAGTCGAGCGTCGTGGGGGTCGTGGACAGGCCCTGCGCGGTGCCGGACGGCACGTACGGCGGCACGATGTGGTCGAAGAAGCCGTCGTTCTCGTCGTACGTGATGAACAGGGCCGTACGGGCCCACACGTCCGGGTTCGAGGTCAGCGCGTCGAGAACCTGGGCGATGTACCAGGCGCCGTAGTTGGACGGCCAGTTGGAGTGCTCCGAGAAGGCCTCCGGTGCGGCGATCCAGGAGACCCGGGGCAGGCGGCCGGCCTGGACGTCGGCGCGGAGCACGTCGAAGAAGCCGTCGCCCTTCCTGGCGTCGGTGCCGGTGCGGGCCTTGTCGTACAGGGGGTTGCCGGGCTGGGCGTTGCGGTAGGCGTTGAAGTAGAGCAGGGAGTTGTCGCCGTAGTTGCCGCGGTAGGCGTCGTCGATCCAGCCCCAGTGGCCGGCGGCGTCGAGGCCGTCACCGATGTCCTGGTAGATCTTCCAGGAGATCCCGGCCGCCTCCAGGCGCTCGGGGTAGGTGGTCCAGCCGTACCCGGCCTCGGCGTTGTTGAGGACGGGGCCGCCACCCGTGCCGTCGTTGCCGGTGTGTCCGGTCCACATGTAGTAGCGGTTCGGGTCCGTGGAGCCGATGAAGGAGCAGTGGTACGCGTCGCAGACGGTGAAGGAGTCGGCGAGCGCGTAGTGGAAGGGGATGTCGTCCCGCGTGAGGTACGCCATGGTGGTGGCCGTCTTCGCGGGCACCCACTGGTCGTACCTGCCCTTGTTGAACGCCTTCTGGCCACCGGCCCAGTCGTGGTTGAGCCCCTGCAGGAATTCCATGCCGAGGTCCTCGCCCGCGGGGCGGAACGGCAGCGTCACCTTGTTGGTGCCGTCCGCCTGGTGCCAGACCGGCTTGCCGCTCGGGAGCGTGACGGGGCGCGGGTCGCCGAATCCCCGTACGCCCTTCATCGCTCCGAAGTAGTGGTCGAAGGAACGATTCTCCTGCATCAGCACGACGATGTGCTCGACGTCCTGGATGGTTCCGGTACCACCCTGGGCGGGGATGGCGGCGGCCCGGGCGATGCTGTCCGACAGCATGGTGAGGGCGGCCGTACCACCGGCGAGTTGGAGGAAGCGGCGACGGTTGAGTTCTGCCATGGGGTGTGTGGACCTCTGCGTCTGAAGGTGGCGAGGGGCGCCCCAAGGACAGCGTGCGCGGGGGATCGCCCGGCGGACGTTCCATGACTGCCCGGCGTACGCCGGGCGAACGCCCTGCGTCGCGGGGCGGTTTCGGCCGGCGAAGCCTGCGCACCGCGGGCGCTGCGGGTCACCGCGGCACCTCGCGTCCCCGCAGCCCCACCGGTTCCACGAGCCTCACGTCCCCGCAGCCCCACCGGTTCCACGAGCCTCACGGCACCTCGCGTCCCCGCAGCCCCACGCACCTCGGGGGCCCGCGCAGCCCCTCGGGTTTCGCAGGCCCACACGCCTCAGGGGGCCGTGGCGGCACCGCGCGCTCCGTCACGCCCGCGCCGTTGGCACGCACCCGGGACGCGCACGGGGGAAGCGCGCCGGGGGCCGGGCCCGCTCACGTCGCGGGCCTCCCTCCTCGAAGGGGACGACGGCTCTACTGGTACACGGACGGCCGTGCGGTGAGACTGGGAGAGGAGCTCACACCGGAGGCCGCCATGAGCACTCTTTCTCCCATCCGGATGACCGCCGCCCTTCCGGCGGAGCACCGCGAACGGCTGATGGGCCTCGCCCGCGAGATGAACTTCACCGAGGGTGATCGTCTGTTCGACGAGGGGGCCCGGGCCGATCGCTTCTGGATCGTCCGCTCAGGCACCGTCACCCTCGACATCCAGGTGCCGGGCGGGCGGGCCGTGGCGATCGACACCCTGGATCACGGCGAGCTGGTCGGGTGGTCGTGGCTCTTCCCCCCGTACACCTGGCAGCTCGGTGCGGAGGCCATGACACCCCTGCGGACGAACGAGTTCGACGCGGTGGCGGTGCGCACGATGATGGAGGCCGACCCGGCGTTCGGCTTCTCGATCGGGCACTGGGTGGGCCGCGTGCTCGCCACCCGGCTCCAAGCGGCCCGTGTCCGGCTCCTCGACCTGTACGCACCGCACGGCAGCGGCGCCACACCGTGAGCGGAGTGCTCAGCCGCCCGCCAGCTCCGCGACGAGCCGCCCGGCGAGCGGCACCTCCACACCGTGCCGCTCGGCGCTGCGCAGGAGTGCCCCGCCGATGGCGTCGAGCTCCAGCGGGCGCCCGGCCTCGGCGTCGCGTTGCATGGACGACTTGGTGGCGGCCGGGAAGGAGTCGTAGCGGGCGAGGATCCCGGCCGCGTCGGCCGGCACCCCGCAGGCCCGGCTGACGGCGGCGGCCTCCTCGACGAGGCGGACCAGTTCCTCCCTGCGCCCGGTCCGCGTCTCGCCGATGGTCAGCCCGTAGCGGGTGGTGAGCAGAGCGAAGGGGGCGAGGAAGGCCAGTTTGGCCCAGAGGACGGCGGTCTCGTCGCCCCCGACCGTGGTCCGTGCACCGGCGTCCGTGAGCATCTTGGCCAGCGGCCCGAGGTCCTGCCCTGTCCCGGCCAGGTCGATCTCGACGAACGGACTGCCGTGCTCGATGACCCCGGGAGCGGTCCGGGTGGACTCCACACGGATCACGCCCGGCACGACCTGCTGTGCGCCGTAGCGTGCCCGCAGGACGTCCGGGTGCTCGATGCCGTTCAGCAGCGGGAGGACCCGCGCGTCGCCGAGCCGCTCGGGCGCAACGCGCTCCGCCGCCGCATCGAGCGCGGTCGCCTTGACCGCGACGACGCACAGGTCGGCGGGCTCGCGCAGCTCGGTGTCGGCCTCCACAACGGCGGTGAAGTCGCCGAAGTGGCGGCTGCGCACCTGGAGGCCGTTCCGCCGCAGCACGTGCGCGGTCTCCTGGCCCGCCACGCAGATCACCCGGTGTCCGGCACGGGAGAGCAGCGCGGCCAGCAGGCCGCCCACGCCGCCGGGCCCGAGCACGGCCACGGTCCACCGGCCGGAGGCAGGGACGGGCACAGGAGCAGGGGCGGGGGCGGGGGCGGGGGCAGGGGCTTCTGAACGCGGGGTGTGCGGCACGCTGATGCCATCCTTCCGGAGGACCGGTCCGGTGGGCGAACCGGCCGGGTACGACGGGTCGGCCCCCGAGGTGCCCGCGCCGTCGTCCCGCCTCCCAAGCCGGAACGCGCCACGGCGCCGGGGCACCACGGGTGGCCGCCCTGGTCCGATGATCATCAGCGATGCGGAAACGCCCCGTCAATGCCTTACGTACTGACGTCAGCACGTCAGCACGTCAGCACGTCAGCACGTCAGCACGCCCGCACGTCAGCACGTCAGCACGCCCGCGCGTCAGCACGTCAGATGCTGAACCCCCGCGCGATCGCCCGCGTCAGCCGAGCGTGCGGCGCACGCACTCGGTGACCACGTCGTGCAGGCTGCCGGTGTTGCACAGCAGCTCCCGCTGGACGCGGGCGCCGGTCCCCGACTTGAGCAGACCGGCCAGCGTCTCCTGGGCGGGCATCACGTCACCGGTGTCCTCCAAGGCGTCGCGCACGTGGTCGAAGAGGGCGCGCACCACGGCCTCGGCCGGGGCCGGCCGCATCGTGACGGGGTGGATGAGCTGGTCCTCCAGCCCCGACCGGGCGGCGCGCCACGCTGCCAGCCGCAGCAGCGCCACCCCGTGCCGCGCGGGGGGCTCGCCGTCGCGCCATTGCCTGGCGGCCGTCTCCACCAGGCCCCTGATCAGCGTGGCCAGCAGCACGGTGGTGGACGGGTCCAGGCACACGTCGGCGACCCGGATCTCGACCGTGGGGTACGAGTGGGACAGCCGGGCGTCGAAGTAGACCATCCCCTCGTCCCTGAGCACCCCGCTCGCCACCATGTCCGCCACCTGCTCGTGGTACCGGTCGGCGGAGCCGAACACCTCCACCGGTCCCGCCGACGGCCAGCGGCCCCATACCCGGTTGCGGTAGCTGCTGTAGCCGCTGTCCTCGCCCTGCCAGAACGGCGAGTTCGTACTCATCGCCAGCAGGACCGGCAGCCAGGGCCTGATGCGGTCCAGCACCGCCACGCCCTCCTCGTCCGACTCCACCGAGACATGGACGTGACAGCCGCACGTCAGCTGCTCCTGGGCGGTGAGCCCGAAGTGCTCCTTGAGCCACTGGTGGCGTTCGCCGCTCCCGATGGTGGGGCTCACCTCCAGGGGCGACGTCCCGAGGGCCGCGACGGACGCGTCCAGCTCCTCGGCGTGTCGCGCCGCCTCCGCCCGCCACCGCCGGATCTCGTCCTCCAGGTCGCCCATGTCCGTCTGCGGCCTCGTGGCGAACTCCAGCTGCTGGCGCTGCAGTTCGCTCTCGAAGACCTCCCCGGCGCCCTGCGGGTCCCGGGACGCCGCCGCGAGGACCGCCGCCGACAGGGCGCGGGGTTCCCCGGTCCGGCTGTCCACCAGGAGCAGCTCCTCCTCGACACCCACACTGCGCACGTCAACCACCCTCTCTTCCACAACAGCCCCCGTGATGCCGCTCGCATGCCCCCGATCCGGCCCCGCACGCCTGAAGTGCCGCAGCCGGTGAACGGGGCATACGGGCTGACACAAGATCGTCCGTAGCCCGTGAGGGAGAGGATCCACCCATGGCGATATCCGCCCGCAGGCCGCGCCCCGACCGTCCCGTGGGCCCCGACCACCCGGCGGGCCCGTCCCCCCGGCGCCCGCGTTTCAGCCTGCGCGACACCGTGCTGGGGTTCGGACTGGTGGCGATCCTGCTCTGCGGTACCGGGATGACCGCACGGGCGGCCGTCAGGGACACGGCCGACGTCCCTGCCGCCGCGCTGGCCCTGGCGGGAACGCTGGCGGTGGTGGCCGCTCTGGTGCGTTTCGGTCTGCGCCGCCGTGCCGGGACGGCCGGGCCCCTCCTGCCGGCGGCCGCGGAAGCGGTCGCGGACCCGGAGGCCCCCCCGTACGCGGCACTCGACTACACGGCCATGGACCCGGCCGCCTTCGAGAAGGCCGTGGCGGAACTGTGCGTACGGGACGGCTGCCTGGAGGTCGAGGTCGTCGGCGGCGCCGGAGACCTGGGCGCGGACGTCCTGGCGACCACGCCGGACGGGCGGCGTGTCGTCGTCCAGTGCAAGGCCTACGCACCCGACCACAAGGTGGGCTCCCAGGACCTCCAGCGCTTCGGCGGGACGTGCTTCGCCGTGCACGGCGCCCATGTGGCCGCCGTGGTCACCACGAGCGAGTTCACCGAGCCCGCCCTCCAGTACGCCGAACAGTGCGGCATCCTCTGCATGGACGGGCACGGCCTCGACGCCTGGACGCGCGGCACCGGGCCGGCGCCGTGGCACCTCGCGCCGCTCCCCGCGGAGGAGCACTGAGGCCGGCGGCTCCCCGGTCCGGGAGGGCCGTTCCAGCAGGCCGGGCCGGGAGCGCGCGTCCACGGCCGGCGTGCACCGCGGGCCGCCCTCGCCCGTCGGCGTGGGCGGGGGAAGCCGCTGTCCAGCGGCGGCACGAGAGGTCGACACCGTCAGCCACCCCAGGCCGCCACCGGCCACTCCACCGGCCACTCACCAGCCACCCACCGGCCTCCACCAGCCGCCCACCCTGCCTCCACCAGCCTCCACCGGCACCCACCGCGTGCCCCGGCGTGAGGGCGATGCGACGGCGCACCGGCGACGA
The DNA here is from genome assembly GCF_000716335.1 of Streptomyces sp. NRRL S-118. GTDB lineage: Bacteria > Actinomycetota > Actinomycetes > Streptomycetales > Streptomycetaceae > Streptomyces. The sequence goes on from NZ_KL591019.1 coordinate 82,472, forward strand.
CACGCCGAAAAGCCGTCCCGCGGTGAGCGGGACGGCGTCGGCAGGAGCGAACGGCGTTCAGTCGGCGGCGCGTTCCGCGGCGAGGAGCGCCGCGCTGACGAGTGTGGCGAGGAGATCGATGTCCGAGCCCGTCTCGAGCCTGACGGCCACCCAGCCCGTGGGGGCCGGGCCCAGGTTCACCGCGGTCGACGTCCGCAGCGCGGGGCGGAGCCGCTCGATCATGGCGGTCGTGAGATGCACCTGAGCGGTGTTGCCGCCCGGGAAGCGCACTATCTCCCTGCCACCCGCGCACAGACCGGGCGCGGGGCGCTCGCAGCATGCACTGCCCCGGGTGAGCACCGACCATTGAGCCAGACGAGCGTCGGCGTGTTCAGCCAGATCCATGAGGCTCAGCCTGCCCGACCCCGGGCGGCCTGCACAGCCCTCGGAATCGTCTTTCCAGGGCCATTGCACCGCCGGGGCCGGGGCACATGTTTTCGGCCGTCATGGCGCGGGGGTCAGCGCGTGCTGAGCATCCCCTCACGCAGCTTCTTCAGCGCCCGGGAGAGCAGCCGGGAGACATGCATCTGCGAGCAGCCGAGGCGTTCGCCGATCTGCGACTGGGTCAGCTCCTCCACGAAGCGGAGGTGGATGATGCGCCGGTCGCGCTCGTCGAGTTCGGCGATCATCGGCGCGAGCGTCTGGAAGTCCTCGACGAGCTCGAGCGCCGGGTCCTCCGCACCGATGAAGTTGGCCAGCGCCGCTTCGCCGTCCTCGCTGTCGCTGTTGATGGCGGCGTCGAGGGAGCTGGACCGGTACGCGTTCGACGCGAGACGGGCCTCGATGACCTCCTCCTCGGAGAGGCTCATCAGCTCCGCCAGCTCCTTGACCGTGGGGGTGCGGCCCAGGCGCGTGCGCAGCTCCTCGGTGGCGCGGGCCAGTTCGACACGTGCCTCCTGCAGACGCCGCGGGACGTGGACCGCCCAGGAGGTGTCGCGGAAGAAGCGCTTGATCTCGCCGACGATGTACGGAACCGCGAACGTGGTGAACTCCACCTCGCGGGAGATCTCGAAGCGGTCGATGGCCTTGATGAGGCCGATCATGCCGACCTGGACGATGTCCTCCATCTCGTCCGCCCCGCGGCTGCGGAACCGGCCTGCGGCGTACCGGACGAGCGACATGTTCATCTCGATGAGCGTGTTCCGCACGTCCTGGTACTCGTGCGTGCCTTCCTCCAGCTCGGCGAGCCGGTCGAAGAAGACCTTCGACATCGCCCGCGCGTCCTGGGGCGCCACACTCCGAGGGGCGGGCACCTCCGGCAACTGAGCGACTTCCTGCTCCACACCGGACCGGTCAAGCGCCCTCGCCGTCATGTCTCGTCCCTCCCTTTCATCGGCAAGCCCCGTCCTGTCCGCTCGGGGCTCGTTGGGCCGCGCATACCCGGCACTGCGCCATGCATGCATCGGATCTTACGAATGTGCCGAGCCGTGTGCGCGCGGATGCGACGGCGGCTCGGCAGGTCAGGGCCCTACGGGGTCGGCCCCGACGGCCTGCGCCACGCCGGCGTAGACGGGCAGCACGCCTTCCAGCCCGGTCAGCGCGAAGAGGCGGCGTACGAACTCGGACGGGGAGGCGAGCCGCAACCGGACTCCGAGCTCCCCGTGGGCCAGCAGGAGGACGTTGATCATCGTGGAGTCCGCGAAGGAGACCTCGGAGAGGTCCAGTACGAGCGGGTCCGCGTGTGCGGCGGCGTCCTGGAGCACGACACGCAAGGGCTGGACGGTGTCCAGATCCGCTTCCCCGGAGAGCACGACGACGCGTGCGCCGGCCTCCGTCCGTTCGGTGATCTGCAGGATGGGCTCGGCAGGATGGGGAGTGTGCACAAGCCAACGATAGAAGCGACTGTTGCCGTTTGACAACATTCTCCCTATGACAACAGTCTGTGCCTCGTCGTATCGCAACGCCTGCGCTGGGGAGGCGTATCGCCGAGAAAGCGGGCCCGGAGATGAAGCTAGGCGCTTTCGGCCGCGGAGGGACCGTCCGGCGCGTCCTCCTCGCCCAGCGTCTCCACCTGCCGTGCCGCCGCGCGGAAGGCGATCAGCCCTTCGGCGAGCGCGCCGACCGCTGCGGGTTCCATGTGGGCGAGGACGGCCAGCACCTCCCGCGCCCGGGCCGCGCGCAGTTCGGCGAGCACGGCGTGACCCTGCCTGCTCAGCCGCAGCTCGACCTCACGGCGGCTGGTGGCGCTGGGTTCGCGGGTGACCAGGCCCATCGCCTCCAGACGGTCGCACAGCCGGGACACCGAGGAGCTGCGGGAGTGCAGTGCGTCGCTCAGGGTGCGCAGGTTAGTACCGTCGCGCCGTTCGAGAACCAGCAGGGCCCGTAGCTGGGACGGCGAGACCGGTCCGGAGGGCACCGACTCCTGGCCTCGTCCCAGCACCACCTCGAGGAGTTCGGCGGCCGCGCAGACGTCCGCCGCCACTTGCTCATGGCGGCGCGACGGACTGGTGAAGCGGGGCACCGATCCACTCTGTCACCCGGCGGCGCCGTTTGTCAGCCCGGGCGGCGCCGGGTACCACGACCGTCCCCCACACCTTCATGATCGTCACACAACTCTCATAGGAAGGCTCCACCTCACCGTGACCTCGATGCTGGAGTTCGAAAGATCCCTGCGCGCGGCAGCTCCGCACGCCCTGGTCGACACCGCGCGGGACAGGATCGTCACGGTGTTCGGCGCGACCGGCGTCGAGCTGCTCCTCGCCGACTACGGCCTCACCGTCCTGCAGCCCGTGGACGCGGCCGGCGACACGACGCTGGCCCTCCCCCTGCACGACAGCGCGGAGGGGCGCGCCTTCGGCAGCCAGGAGCCCCGGGCCGACGCGCCCCGCGACGGGCAGGTGGCCCACCACCTTCCGGTCACCGTGCGCGGCGAACGGCTCGGCGTCCTGACCGTACGGCTCCCGCAGGACCGGTCGACGCCCGAGGCGGTGGCGGAGCTGGCCCATGTCGCCGCCCTGCTGGGGCACGAGATTCTGGTCGCCGAGCGCGACACCGACCTCTACCAGCGGGCACGGCGGGTCAATCGCCTGACGCTCGCGGCCGAGATGCAGTGGCAGCTGCTGCCGGGCCGGGCGTGTGCGCAGCGCGAGTTCGAGATCGGGGCCCAGCTGGAACCGGCGTACGCGGTCCACGGCGACAACTTCGACTGGTCCTCGGACGACACCGGCCTCACCCTCGCGGTCACCAACGGCATGAGCGAGGGGATCAAGGCGTCGCTGCTGACCAACCTCGCTGTCAACGCCCTGCGCAACGCGCGCCGGGCCGGTATCGGCATCGCCGACCAGGCGGCGCTGGCGGACCAGGCCGTGTACGCCCAGCACCACGGGGCCCTCTACGTCTCCACGCTGCTGATGCACTTCGACCTGGCGACCGGCCGGACGCTGGCGGTGGACGCCGGCTCGCCGCAGCTGTGGCGGCGGCGCGGACGCTCCGTGGAGCGCGTCCACCTCGACGCGCAGCTGCCGCTGGGCATGTTCGAGGAGTCGGACTACCGCCCGCAGACGGTGGACATCCGCCCTGGCGACCGGCTGCTCGTGGTCAGCGACGGTGTCTACCGGGCGGCCTCGCCGCGCGGCGAGGCGTACGGCGAGCGGGCGCTGGTGCGGGCCGTCCAGTCCACCGGTCTGCTGCCGGCGGCGGCCGTGCCCGGCGCGGTGCTCCGCGAGCTGGCCGCACACCGGGGCGCGGACACGACGGACGACGCGCTCGTGCTGTGCCTGGACTGGCACGGCCGGACGGACGCCGCCGGGAGTGAGGCCGGGGCCGGGGACGCCTAGGAAGCGTCCGCCCCTTCGTCCAGCAGGAACTCGGCCCGGATCCGCTTGCCGACCGGGACGCTCTCGACCGTGACCCGGTGGCAGAGGGCATGGACGATCTCCATGCCGTGTCCGCCGACACGAGCGGGGTCCCGTGCGTACAGCAGCGGCCCGACGGCGTTGCCGTCGTACACGGTGACGGCCAGCCATCGGGCGCAGCCTTCGAGTTCGAGCACGTACGGCCCGTCGCTGTGCCGGTCGGCGTTGGTCACCAGTTCACTCACGACCAGCCGTACGTCCTGTTCCGTACGGGCGGGCAGCACGGCCAGCCATTCGGCGGCGAGCTGCTGGAGGAAGCCGTCGGCGAAGGCCCGGGCAGCCGCGATGCAGCCCGGCTCCCCCGTGTACTCCGCGGCCTTGCGGAGCGGCGGGAGCGGCCCCAGCGGGCTGGCGGGGGGACGTTTCTCTGTTGTCATCTCGGTGGTCATGTACTCCTGCCCCGTCGACGGAAGGCACACCGGCCACGTCGTTTCCCCCTTACCCCGTCCGGCCCGGTGCACTCCCCCCTTGTCCGGATCCGCGTCGGCGGGGCCCCGAGGGGGATTGCGCACCCGCACGACGGAGGACCGTCGCCCCGGCGGCACGGGGTCAGTGAGCCAGGACGACGAGCGCGACGGCGCCGAGGAGGTCGACGACGCAGCACCACTCCGACCAGCCCCGGGGAACGACCTTCCGGCTCCGGTAGTGCGCGAAGTCCCACACGGCGTGCCCCAGCCAGCCCGCGGCGAGCACATAGCGGGCGAGAGTGCCGTCGGACACCAGGGCGGCCAGCGCCAGGGCGCCGAAGCCGGCCAGCCCGGCGACCTGGACGGCGAGCACTCCCCGGCCCTTGAACTCGCCCCGGGCGAACCCGAAGACCAGATAGCAGACGGGCATGATCGCCAGCAGCCACGCCAGGCGCTCCAGAGGGGGAAGGCCGTCGCCGAACGTGGCGGCCACCACCACGAGGGCGAGCAGCGTGGGCCAGCGGTGCAGCACGGCGGCGAACAGCCCCGGGGACGCGCCCCCGGGCTCCTGCCGGCCCCGCGTGGGCGTGTCGCGGTCCGGTGTGGTCTCGAGCATGAGGTGCCTCCCCCTGTGATGGCCGTCATGGCGTCCTCCCACTGTTCGCCGGACGGGCGGGCACGTCGCCGGGGAGCGCGGCTCATGTCACGAACCTTGGGGTGCGGGTCCTTTCCCCCTAGGGTCGTGGGCGTGGAGGAACGGTTGGTCGTCGTCGTCGGCTACGAGGCCGCGGAGCTGCTCGACATCGCGTGCGTGACGACGTCCCTGGCCATGGCGAACGGGATCGGCCGCCCCGGCGTTCCCTACCGGGTGTGCCTGGCCAGCCCCGGTGGTGCGCCGGTGGTCTGCGGCTCGGGGCTGACGCTGCAGGGCCAGCGGTCCCTCGAACGTGTCACCGGCCCGGTCGACACCCTGCTGGTCTCCGGCGGTCTGGGACACGAGCGGGCCGCCGCCGACCCACGCCTCGTCGCGCACGTCCGGCGCCTGGCCCGGGACAGCCGCCGGGTGGCCTCGGTGTGCACCGGTGCGAGCGTGCTGGCGGCGGCCGGACTGCTGGACGGCCGCCGGGCCACCACGCACTGGCGGTACGCGCACCGGCTCGCCGCCCGCCACGGGGAAGTCACCGTCGATCCCGATCCCATCTGGATCCGCGAGGGGAACGTCTACACCGCCGCGGGCGTCACCAGCGCTCTGGACCTGACGCTGGCCCTGATAGCGGAGGACCACGGTGAGGAGCTGTCCCGCGAGGTGGCGAGGAACCTGGTCGTCTACCTCCAGCGCCCGGGCAACCAGGCGCAGATGAGCATGTTCGTCGCCGCCCCCGCGCCCGCGAACGACCTGGTGCGCCGGCTCGTGGAGCACATCGCCGGGCATCCCGACGGTGATCTGACCACGGTCGCGCTGGCCGCCCGCGCGGGGGTCACCCCGCGCCATCTCACCCGCCTGTTCCGGGAGCACCTGGGCCGGACACCGGGGAAGTACGTCCGCAGGGCCCGCTGCGAGGCGGCCGCCCACCTGCTGGTGACGACGACGCTCCCGGTCGCGAGCGTGGCCGTCCGCTGCGGGTTCGGCTCGGCCGAGGCGCTGCGCCAGGCCTTCACCGACCGGTACGGCATCTCCCCGTCGCGCTACCGGACGGTGCAGGTCGCCGGGCGTCCCGCCCGCTGAGGGCGGGGGCCGCTCACCTCACCCGCATCCCGATGATGCAGGTGTCGTCGTCGGTGTCCGACCTGCTGTGCGTGAGGAGGCTGTCGAGGCGGTGCTCGAGTGACGGGGCGTGGGTGCGTGCCGTGTTCACCAGGTGCGCGAGGGCGTCCTGGACGGACAGGTCCTTCCGCTCGATCAGGCCGTCGGTGTACATCAGCAGGACGTCGCCCTCGTCGAGCTGCACCTCGCCCTCCGTGTAGTCGGCGTCGGCGAGGGCGCCGAGGAGCATGCCGCCCACGAGGGGCAGCGTCCGCGCCTCGCCGCCGCGTACCAGTACGGGCGGCAGGTGCCCGGCCCGGGCCCACCGCAGCGCACGGGTCTCCGGGTGGTAGATGCCGCACACCACGGTGGCGGTGACCTGCTCCGTCAGGTGGTGGGCCACGATGTTGAGCCAGGACAGCAGTTGGGCGGGGCCCGCCCCGGTGACCGCCAGGCCGCGCAGGGCGTTGCGCAGGACCACCATGCTGGTCGCGGCCTCGATGCCGTGTCCCGCGACGTCACCGACGCACAGCAGGACGTCCTTGGAGGGCAGGACGACCGCGTCGTACCAGTCGCCGCCGACCAGGGAGTCCGACTCCGCCGGCCGGTAGCGGACGGCGACGTCCAGGCCGGGCACGGCGAGCGGCGCCCGGGTGGGCGGCATGATGGCGTGCTGGAGCTGGAGGGCGAGCCGGTTGCGCTCCTCCGCCTGCTGCTCGCTGTGGGCGAGCCGGTCGCGCGTGGCGGCCAGCGCCACCTCCGTCCAGTGCTGGGAGGAGATGTCCTGGTAGGCGCCGCGGACGGAGAGCAGCCGGCCGTCGTCCCCGAGCACCGGCTCGGCCACCACCCGGATGTGGCGGGTGACCTTGTCGGAGCGCTGCAACCGGAAGGCGACCGAGGCGCGGCGCCGCTGGTGCAGGACGGTGCGCAGGAACCGCCCGATGGCGACGGCGTCGTCGGGGTGGGCGTGCGCCGGGAGGTCCTCCAGCGGGACGGGGGCCGCGGTGGGCGGCAGGCCGCGCAGCTCGTACAGCTGGCGGTTCCACACGATCTCGCCGCTGCGGACGTTCTCCTCGAACCCTCCGATGCGGCCGAGGCGCTGGGCGTGCTGCAACAGGCTCGCCAGGCGGGCGGTTTCGTCCTCCACGCGCCAGATGAGCAGGACGCCGGAGCCATGGCGTGTGATGCTGACGTCGGCGACGGTGGTGAGCGGGACCTGCTCGACCAGCGTGGTCAGGGTCATCCGCTCGGCGCGGAACGCTTCGCCGGTCGCGTACACGCGCTGGACCTGGTCGAACAGGTCCCCGGCGCCGGCGGCCATCGGGTACGCCTCGAGGAACAGGGCACCGTTGACGGCGCTGCGGGGCCGTCCCGTCGGGTCGACGAACCGGCTGTTGGTGTGGTGGATCCGGAAGTCGGTGAGCCGGCCCTCGGCGTCGAGGTGCGGCAGCAGGACCAGCGCGGAGTCGTACAGGCCCTCGGCCAGTTCCACCAGTTCGGTGACGTACGGGAGCGGCGCCGCGACGGCCGGGGACCGCTCCCCCGCGGTGTGCGGTTCCCCCTCCAGGGTGCGGGCGCACAGCTCGGCGAGGGCCTCGAACTGCCGGGCGACCTGCGGCGGCTGGGCTTCCAGCGGGTGCGGCCAGCAGATCTCCAGGACGCCATGGATGCGCCCCCCGGTGCCCGCGGGGACGGCCGTCCGGCCGCTGTCGGGGTGCTCGAGGCGGCCGATGGAGGGGATGCCGTCCCGCGCCAGGGACCGGATCGCGATGGTCCGGCGTTCGGTCAGGGCGCGCCGGGCCACCGTGGTGACGCCGGGCGGCACGTACCGCCAGCGCTGCGCCTCCCCCGGGGCGAACCCGGCGTGACCCGCCAGGGTGAGTGAGGCGTCCGAGCCGGCGAGCCACACGGCGACCGCGTGGGCGCCGAGCGGCAGCAGGGCGTGCTCCAGGAGGGATTCCGCCACTGCCTGGGTGTCGTCCGCCGCCAGGGCCGCGGACTCGGCGGTCCGCAGGCGCACGGCGACGGACCGCGTGCCGGGGTCGCCGGCGGGGTCCGGTGACTCGGCCGGGGCGTCCGGCGGTGATCCGGTCCCGGTGCGCCGGACGAACTCGGCGGCGATCTCGGCGAACCGGTCACGGGCCGCCTGGTTGATGACGTCCGCGGCCAGCTCCAGCTGCGACACCCCGGCCTGGTCCGCCAGCGTCTGCAGCTGGCGCGCCGCCTCCGCCGGGGCGCACCGCAGCCGTTCGACGAGCATGCCCTTGGCCAGTTCGACGAGTGCGCGCCCGTCGGCCGCGGCCTGGGCGGCCCGGACCTCGCGGCGCAACCGTTCCACCGTGGCGGCGAGCCGGCCGATGGCCTCGGTGTGCTGCCGGTCCCCGGGCGCGCCGCCCTCCGCCGGCCGGCTGGACGGCAGCGGCGGGCCGGCGTCCCCGGCGGGCGTTTCGGTGTACTCGGACGTGGTCATGGCGCTGGGGGCCTCTCGTCGGCGGGCGTGCCGGGCGGGACCGGGAGCGGATCGCGGTCCGTCATCGGCTCGCCCGGCTGAGCCAGTGCCGCACCCGGGCGACGAGGTCGTCTGCGTCCACCGGCTTGGTGACGTAGTCGCTGGCCCCGGCGGCGAGGCTCTTCTCCTGATCGCCGGGCATCGCCTTGGCCGTGACGGCGATGATGGGCAGGCCGGCGTGCGCGGGCATGCGGCGGATCTCCGCGGTGGCCGCGTATCCGTCCATCTCGGGCATCATCACGTCCATCAGGATCAGGTCGATGCCGGGGTGCCGGTCGAGGGCTTCGATGCCCTCGCGTCCGTTCGCCGCGTGCAGGACGTGCACGCCGTGCATCTCCAGGATGCCGCTGAGGGCGTACAGGTTGCGGGCGTCGTCGTCCACGACCAGGACGGTGCGGCCAGCGAGCCGGCCGTCCACGGGCTGGGGCGGGTGCTCGGCCGTACCGTCGCGGCGTACCAGGGGCAGGACATCGCCGGGCTGCTCGGCGGACAGGTGCAGCGTGATGCGTTCCCGCAGCTCGTCGAGGCCGGAGAGGAGTTCCAGCGGACGCGCGTCGGCCCGGGACTGCAGGGCTCGTTCGTCGGCGGGCGCGAGCCGCCGGTTGTTGTGGGCGAGGACGGGTACGGCGCTGAGGGCGGGGTCGCCGTCGACGGCGTCCAGGAACCGCAGCGCCTCGCCGCCCGCCATGTCGAGTTCGAGTACGACGCAGTGGAACGCCTCGGCGGCGAGGGCGGCCGCCGCCTCCTGTGCGCCGACCGCGGTGATCACTTCGACGTCGGCGCTGTCGCGGTCGCCGAGACCGCGGTTCCCGGCGAGGTCCTGGGCCGCGCTCTCGGCGACGAGGGAGAGCAGACCGCGGGGCCGCTCCTCGATGACCAGCAGGCGCCGCTGCTGTCTCGGCACGGCAGGGGACGGTACGGCGGGGCGGCGGCCGGCGTCCGGCGTCCCGGTGGCACCGGTGTCGTGGGCGCCGGCGGCCGTGGTGCGGGTTTCCGCCCGGGCGGCCGGGCGTTCGGCGAAGTCGGTGCGGGCGGCCGGAAGGTAGAGGGTGAAGGTGCTGCCCTCCCCCGGAACGCTGGCGACGCTC
>NZ_KL591020.1:0-15649 GCF_000716335.1 Streptomyces sp. NRRL S-118
CCCGCTGGAGCGGGCTGCCGGATTGAAAACCGCTTTTCGCGTTTCCCTTTCCGGCGGGGTCAAACACTACCAGCCTTTTCCGACCCTCCTGACCACCGTCCGATGGACGCAGAGGTGTAGACCACTGGTGTAGACCAGTTAGGATCTCGGCTTGATAGGTCGCTGCCGACCTCCGGCTCAGTGTCGCGTCGGGGCCAGGCAGGGGTACGACCCTACCCGCAGCCGGTAGTTGAGGCAAATCGTTGCCGGTTGTCCGGAGGGCCGTGAAGCAGGTCTTCTCGGACAGAACCGGGACATCTCATGACATACGCTTCTGAAAGTACGCCGTCCGGGACAGGCAGTGACGGCGACACAGAATCTCCGCCCCCTGGGAGGCTCCCCATGACCACCGTGACGTCGCCGCTCGCCGGCCGGGCCATCGGACTCGCCGCTGTCCCCGATCCCGTCTTCTCCGGGGCGATGGTCGGCCCGGGTACCGCCATCGATCCCGTGCGTGAGGCCTCCGAAGCTGTCGCTCCCGTCGACGGGGTCGTCGTCTCCCTGCACCCGCACGCGTTCGTCGTCGTGGACGGCGAGGGGCACGGTGTGCTCACGCACCTGGGCATCGACACCGTCCAGCTCAACGGCGAGGGCTTCGAGCTGCTCGTGAGCAAGGGCGACACCGTCCAGCGCGGGCAGGCCGTCGTGCGGTGGAACCCGGCGGCCGTCGAGGCGGCCGGCAAGTCTCCGATCTGCCCCATCGTGGCCCTGGAGGCCACCGGTGACTCCCTCGGCCAGGTCGTCGAGGACCGCGACGTGAAGGCCGGCGACACGCTCTTCACCTGGCAGTGATGCCGACGCCGTCCTGCGTGACGGCCATGGGACGGACATTCATACCGTGGCGGCTCCGGCCGCCACTCAATCGGAGACAGGTGTAATGGAGACAACGCTGCGAGGCGTCGGCGTCAGCCACGGTGTGGCGATCGGCGAGGTACGGCACATGGGCACGGCAGTCCTCGAGCCGCCGGCCAAGCAGATTCCCGCCGACGAGGCCGAGCGCGAACAGGGGCGTGCCCGGCAGGCCGTCGAGGCGGTGGCGGCCGACCTGATCGCGCGCGGCAATCTGGCCGGTGGCGAGGCACAGCACGTGCTCGAGGCGCAGGCCATGATGGCGCAGGACCCCGAGCTGATGGCTGACGTCGATCGACGCATCGCCGTGGGCAGCACGGCCGAGCGGGCGGTGTACGACGCGTTCGCCGCGTACCGGGCGCTGCTGGCCGGTGCCGGCGAGTACCTGGCGGGGCGGGTCGCGGACCTCGACGACGTACGGAACCGGATCGTGGCGCGGCTGCTCGGTGTGCCGATGCCGGGTGTGCCGGACAGTGACGAGCCGTACGTGCTGATCGCGCGGGACCTCGCTCCGGCGGACACCGCGCTGCTCGATCCGACGCTGGTGCTCGGGTTCGTGACGGAGGAGGGCGGGCCGACCAGCCACAGCGCGATCCTCGCGCGGGCGCTGGGTGTGCCGGCCGTGGTGGCGCTGCCGGGCGCCGGCGAGCTGGCCGAGGGGACCGTGATCGCGGTGGACGGCAGCACGGGCGAGGTGTTCGTGGAGCCGAGCGCGGAGCGGCGTGCCGAGCTGGAGCGGGCGGCTGCCGAGCGCAAGGCGGCGCTGTCGGCGGCGACCGGTCCCGGGGCGACGTCGGACGGGCACAAGGTGCCGCTGCTGGCGAACGTGGGCGGGCCCGCCGATGTACCGGCCGCCGTGGAGGCCGGGGCGGAGGGTGTCGGTCTGTTCCGTACGGAGTTCCTTTTCCTGGACGACAGCAAGCAGGCTCCGTCCGAGGAGAAGCAGATCGCGGCGTACCGCGCGGTTCTCGAGGCGTTCCCCGAAGGCCGGGTCGTGGTGCGGGTGCTGGACGCGGGTGCGGACAAGCCGCTGGACTTCCTGACGCCGGCGGACGAGCCGAACCCGGCGCTGGGTGTGCGGGGTCTGCGGACGCTGCTGGACCATCCGGAGGTGCTGCGGACGCAGTTGTCGGCGCTGTCGAAGGCGGCCGAGGGACTGCCGGTGTACCTGGAGGTCATGGCGCCGATGGTGGCCGACCGTCTCGATGCGAAGGCGTTCGCCGACGCGTGCCGTGAGGCGGGGCTGCAGGCGAAGTTCGGGGCGATGGTGGAGATTCCGTCCGCCGCGCTGCGGGCGCGCTCGATCCTGCAGGAGGTCGAGTTCCTGTCGCTGGGCACGAACGACCTGGCGCAGTACACGTTCGCCGCCGACCGGCAGGTGGGCGCGGTGTCGCGGCTGCAGGATCCGTGGCAGCCGGCGCTGCTGGATCTGGTGGCGCTTGCGGCCGAGGCCGCGCGGGCCGAGGGCAAGAGCTGTGGTGTGTGCGGCGAGGCTGCCTCCGATCCGCTGCTGGCGTGTGTGCTGACGGGTCTGGGCGTCACCTCGCTGTCCATGGGTGCCGCTTCGATTCCGTATGTGCGGGCGACGCTGGCGAAGCACACGCTGGCGCAGTGCGAGCGTGCTGCCGCGGCGGCGCGGGCCGCGGACACGGCCGAGGAGGCGCGGCTGGCGGCGCAGGCGGTGCTGTCCGGCGAGTGAGTTCCGGCGAGTGTGGAGGGGCTTTCCCGCGGTGGCGGGGAAGCCCCTCCTTCCGTGTGTGGTCAGTGGTGGGCGGGCGGGTCGTCGTCGCCGGTGATGTCGAAGCCGGCGAGGTAGTCGACGTTGTGCTCGGGGGCGACCGGTTCACCGGTGTCCGCGTCGGTGCAGTAGGCGTCGAAGACCTCGGCGGCGCTGAGCGGGATGATGCGGCCGCGGTCCAGGCGCCAGCCGTGGACGCGGTCGGGGGCGCCCGGGGTGGTGGTGCGCAGGACGAGTCCGCCGGGGCTTTCGAGAGCGAGGCCCGCGGCCAGGACGGTGGCGAATTCCGCGCCTTCGGACGGGTCGAGCTCGGCGGGGCCGGTGCCGGTGCGTTCGGCGTGGAGGACGGCCATGAGGTGTTCGTGCTGGGCGGGGACGCTGCAGACGAGGTGATGGGTGCCGGCGCCGGCTGCCTGGAGCAGGCGGTGGAGCAGGCCGGCCGCCCGGTCGAGGGCGGTGCGGGCGGTGTCCTGTCCGCATCGGGTGCATGCTCCGTCGCCGGCGAGGAGCAGGGCGGCGTACTCCCAGGTGGCGTGGCGTACCGCCTGGTTGATGAGGAGGGGTACGAGCCGTTCCATGGGTTGTCCGCTGTAGGTGACGCGGGCGCCGGTGGCGGCGACCTCGGCGGTGAAGCGGCTGCGGCTGGCGGGGTCGTCGGGGTCGAGGCCGGCGCGGGCGCAGTAGTCGGCGTAGTCCTCGGGGTCGAAGAGGGCGACGCTGGTGTGTCCGCCCTGGGAGGCGAGCCTCTTCAGGAGGTCTTCGACCTGGTGCAGGTAGGTCGAGTGGTCGTCGAAGGTGAAGGTGCGGTAGCGGCGCATCGCCGTGAAGTCCTCTTCGTCGGCCAGCAGGCCGACGGTGCAGGGTACTTCGCGGCGCAGGGCGCGTCGTACGGTCGCGGTGCTCTCGGTGCGTGCCATGAATCCCCCTTGTTCATCGGTGCTCACTCACCGTAACCGAGGGGTCTGACAGTGCCACTGCCGGCAGCCGGTCGCGGACCAGCCGGTGCTGGGCGAAGCAGGTGGCGGCGAAGCCGGCGCCGAGGAGGGGCCAGGCGAGCGGGCCCGCGGCGATGACGGCGGTGACGAGGAGCGGGCCGGCGCTGCGCTGGGTGGAGGAGGCGAGGCCGTGGACGCCGAGGTAGGCGCCTTGGGCGTCGGCGGGGGCAAGGGCGAGGGAGAGCTCCCAGGAGGCGATGGCGTGGATCATCTCGGCGAAGGTGAGGGCGATCGCGGCGGTGGTGAGGGCTGCGATGGCGGTCCAGCGGCCGCCGGCCGTCGATGCGGACATGGCGAGGCAGCCGGCGGTGAAGAGGCCGGCCAGGGGGGTGAGCAGTTTGCGGGCCGCGGTGGAGGTGGCGCCGAAGCGGGCGAGCGGGACCTGGAAGAGGACGACGAGGACGGAGTTGAGGACCAGCAGCAGCGGGGCGAGGCCGACGGGCGCGTCGGTGGCGTGGACGATCCACAGCGGCATGCCGACCTGGAGGATCGCGTCGTCGAGGAAGAGGGCGGCTTCGGTGGCGGTGTAGAGGAGGAACGTGCGGTCGCGCCAGGGGTTGGAGGGCTTGGCGGGCGTGGTCGCGGTGGTGGAGTCGCCGGTGGTGACGACGCGGGAGGGCGAGGGGGGTTCGGCGCAGCGGAAGGTGAGCGCGGCGATGGCGACGTACGAGAGGACGTTGCCGATGAGCAGGACCTGGTAGGCGGTGGTGGTGCCGATGGTGAGGACCGCCGCGGCGCCGAGCCCGCCGAGGGACCAGCCGATGTTGGAGACGGTGCGGTTGAAGGCCTGGTAGCGGACGCGCCGGGGGCCGGCGATGCGGGCGGCGTACAGCTTGGTGAGGACGTTGGAGGCCCGGTCGGGCAGGGCGCCGAGGGCGGTGTAGAGCAGCAGGAGTGCGTAGTCGTGGGTGGTGAGGAGGGCCAGCAGGGCCGCGGCGCGCAGGAGTTGGGCGGCGATGAGGACGCGGGTGACGGGGAACCGGTCGGCGAGGCGGCCGGCGAGGGGGGCGCCGGCGATGCCGACGCCGCCGGAGATGCCGATGAGGACGCCCACCTGGGCGAGGGACATCCCGGTGACGTGGGTGAAGTAGAGGGCTGCGGCGGTGGCCCAGAGTCCGGTGCCGGTCTTGTCGATGAGGGCGACGACGAGCATGCGCCGGCCGTCGCGGCCTCCTGGGATGCGTTGTGCGAGTGCCGCGCGGCGTCGGTGCTGGTCCACCGGTTCCCCCTTGACTCGGAATTATGTATTGATACATAGTTGAGTACGTGGCAGCACAATATGCGATCAGAGGTACGACGGCCAAGGGGATTGCCGCGTCCGTCGAGCGGGCCGTGGCCGACGGGGGGCTCCGGCCGGGCGCCGCCCTGCCTCCTGTACGGCGGCTGGCGGAGGAGCTGGACGTCAGTCCGGGGACCGTGGCCACGGCGTACAAGGAGCTGCGGCAGCGCGGGATCGTGGTGACGAAGGGGCGCGGGGGAACGGTGGTGGCACAGGGACCGTCGGTCGGCTCGCGACGGCCGCCCCGCGTGCCCGAGGGGGTGCGCGACCTGGCCGGCGGCCATCCGGATCCGGCGTTCCTGCCGGAGCTGAGGCCGCCGTCGCCGGTCGTCCCGGTGCCCGGTTCGCGCAGGGCCTCGCCGCGCCTGGCGTCCCTGGAGGAGCTCTCGCGCGCGTGGTTCGCGCGGGACGGCGTGCCGGTGGAGCACGTGACCTTCGCCCAGGGGGCGCTCGACTGCGTGGGCCGCCTGCTGTCCACCGAGCTCAGGCCGGGGGACTCGGTGGCCGTGGAGGACCCCGGGTTCCATCACCTGCTGGACCTGGTTCCGGCGCTGGGGCTGCGCATGGTGCCCGTGGCGGTGGACGACGAGGGGATGACACCCGAGGCGCTGCGGACCGCGTTGCGGGCCGGGGTACGGGCGATGGTGTGCAGTCCGCGGGGCCAGAATCCGGTGGGCGGCTGGTTCTCGCGGGAGCGGCGGGACGCCCTGGCGGGCGTGCTGTCCGATTTCCCGGAAGTGGTGGTCATCGAGGACGACCACAACGCGGAGGTCTCGGGCGCGCCGTCGTTCCCGCTGGCCGCGGCCGGGCTGCCGCGCTGGGCGCATGTGCGGACCGTGTCCAAGCATCTGGGCGTGGACCTGCGGTGGGCCGCGCTCGCGTGCGACGCGACCACGCTGGCGCGCCACGAGGGGCGGATGCTGCTGACGTCCGGCTGGGTCAGTCACGTACTGCAGGAGACGGTGGCACGGCTGCTGACCGACGAGGACGTGGCGCGCCTGGTGGGCCGCGCGCAGGACGCGTACGCGGAGCGCCGGGGGGCCCTGATCGGGGAGCTGGCCCGGCGCGGGATCGCGGCGCGCGGCGAGAGCGGGATGAACGTGTGGGTGCCGGTGCGGGACGAGTCGGCGGTCGTCAACGGGCTGCGTTCGCGCGGCTGGTGGGTGGCGGCGGGGGCACGTTTCCGGATCGCCTCGCCGACGGCGGTACGGATCACGTCGGCGACGCTGACGCCGTCCGACGCGGCGCGGCTGGCCTCGGACTTCGCGGATGTGCTCGGCGAGTCCGAGGCCCTGTACGGCGGTTAGGAAGGACCGCCCGGGCGGGCGCGACCATGCAGGCGCGTCACTCCATGGTCGTGGCACGCCTGCGGGCGAGGTCCTCGTAGAAACGCAGCAGGTCGAGGTTGTCGACCGAGCCGGGGTTGACGGCCTTGGCGAGGTCGGTGCCCTGCAGGAGGCGCTTGACGGGGACCTCGATGCGCTTGCCGGTGAGGGTGTGCGGGATCCCGGGGACCTGGATGATCTCGTCGGGGACGTGACGCGGCGACAGCTCGGTGCGGATCGTCTGCTTGATGCGCGCGATCAGGTCCTCGTCCAGGGTCGCTCCTTCGGCGAGGTGGACGAAGAGCGGCATCCAGTAGCCGCCGTCCGGCTCCTCCAGGCCGATGACGAGGGACTCCCGGAGCTCGGGGAGGCGCTCCACCGCCTCGTAGATGTCGGCGCTCCCCATCCGGACGCCCTGCCGGTTGAGCGTGGAGTCGGAGCGGCCGTGGATGACGACCGAGCCGTGGTCGGTGATCGTGATCCAGTCCCCGTGGCGCCAGACGCCCGGGTACATGTCGAAGTAGCTGTCGCGATAGCGGCTGCCGTCGGGGTCGTTCCAGAAGTGGATGGGCATGGACGGCATGGGGTTGGCGACGACCAGCTCGCCCACCTCGCCGGTCACGGGCTTGCCCTGCGGGTCCCAGGCCTGGAGGTCGGTGCCGAGGCAGGCCGCCTGGAGCTCCCCGACGTGGACGGGGAGGGTGGGGACGGCGCCCGCGAAGCAGCTGCAGACATCCGTACCGCCGCTGACGGAGGCGATCCACAGGTCGTCCCGGACCTCGTCGTGGAGCCAGCGGAACCCGTCCGGGGGCAGCGGCGAGCCGGTGGTGGCGACGCACTTGACGCGGGACAGGTCGTGGTCGCGGGAGGGGTGGACGCCGGCCTTGCGGCAGGCCATGACGTAGGCGGCGGACGTGCCGTACAGGGTGGCGCGGGTGCGCTCGGCGACGCGCCACTGGGCGCCGGTGTCCGGGTAGCCGGGGCTGCCGTCGTACAGGACCACCGTGGTGCCGGTGAGCAGGCCGGAGACGAGGAAGTTCCACATCATCCAGCCGGTGGAGGTGTACCAGAAGAAGCGGTCCCCGGGACCGAGGTCGCAGTGCAGGCCGAGCTGCTTGAAGTGTTCCAGGAGGATGCCGCCCTGGGACTGGACGATCGCCTTGGGCAGGCCGGTGGTGCCGGAGGAGTACAGCACCCACAAGGGGTGGTCGAACGGGACCTGCTCGAAGACGGGCTCCGCGTCGCCCGCGGTCAGCGCGTCCCACGCGAGCGCGCCGTCGGGGGCGTCCGTGCCGAGGAGCGGGATGTGGACGACCGCGCGGAGGGTGGGCAGCTCCCGGCGCAGTTCGGCGACCGTGTCGCGGCGGTCGTGCTCCTTGCCGCCGTAACGGTAGCCGTCGACCGCGAACAGGACCACCGGTTCGACCTGCTGGAAGCGGTCGAGGACGCTGCGGGCGCCGAAGTCGGGGGCGCAGGAGGTCCACACGGCGCCCACGGCCGCGGTGGCGAGGAGGGCGGTGACGGCCTGCGGGATGTTGGGCAGGTAGCCGCTGACGCGGTCGCCGGGCCGTACCCCCAGGGCGCGCAGTTCGGCGGCGAGGGCGCCCACCTGGCGGCGCAGCTCGGCCCAGCTGATGGGGGCCGGCTCGTGGGTCTCGTCGACGTGGAGCAGGGCGGGCTCGTCCGGGCGGTCCGCGGCGGCGCGCAGGGCGTGCTCGGCGTAGTTGAGGGTGGCGCCGGGGAACCACTGGGCGCCGGGCATGGAGCGGTCGCCGAGGACGCGCTCGTACGGCGTGGCGAAACGGACGTCGAACCACTCGGCGACGGCCTGCCAGAAGGTGTCGAGCTGCTCGACGGACCAGCGGTGCAGCGCCGGGTAGCCGCCGTCGGCCGGGGCGCCGTGCCGTTCGGCCGCCCAGGCCTGGAAGCGGGTGACCGCGGCGGTGGCGATACGGTCCTGGTCCGGCTGCCAGAGCGGCTCGGTCTGCGCGTGCTCTGAGGTCATGTGGGCTGCTCCCTGGCTGTAACGCGGGTCTGCGTGTGTCGCGCGCACGTGCGGGGGTGTGCGCGTGACGCGGCTGACAGGGACGATGCCATGTGATCGTTGTTCGCACCAGGGTTCGCCACCCATGGTCGGATGACTGAATATGTGGTCCCACCATGGGTGAACGGCAGTTGAACGCCTCTCCCGGGCCCCTGGAGTGCTGGCAGGGTGAGCGGCATGGACGGTCGTGAACTGGTGCGTTCGGTGAAGGTCTTCTCGACGGTACGGGGACTGCGCGCGGTGCGGTCCGCGTGGCGGCAGCGGCGCACGGACGCGTGGGGCCTGCCGCCCAGGGGTGCGGAGCGGGCGCGGGTCCCGGGGCCGGCGCGGGACGCGGAGCCGCTGCCGGGCGGGGGGATCGTCCGGTTCGCCCGTTCCGAGCTGCGGGTCCACGTGGCGGGCGGCACGGTCTTCTGGGGGTGGGACGGGGCGGGGCCGCTCCCCTCGTACGCGCTGGCGGGAGACCCGCCCGAGCCCGATCCGCGGGCCGTACTGGAGCCCGACACGGGCGGCGGCTGGCGGGTGGTCGCCGAGCGGGTGACGGTCTCCGTCTCGCGCAACGGGGCCGTGGAGGTCCGCACGCCGGGCGGGGTCGTCCTGCGGCGGGAGCTGCCGCCGCGCTGGTGGGAGCCGGTGAGCGGCGGCCCGGCGCGGTGGGTGCAGCGCGCCGAGGTGCCGGCCGACGCGCGGTTCTTCGGACTGGGCGGGCGGGCGTCGGGCCCGCGGCTGCGGGACGGCACGTACCGGCTGTGGAACACCGATCCGCGGGGCGGTTTCGACCCCGGTGACGACCCGCTCTACATCACGATGCCGGTCGAGCTGGTCGTCTCGGACGCGGGCACCCACCTGGCGTTCCACGACAGCTCCTGGGACGGGCAGGTGACCCTGCGGGAAGGCGAGGAAGGGGCGGGGTCCGGCCACGACCGGCCCGGGACGAGCGAGCTGCGGATGAGCGGCGGACCGCTGCGCTGCTGGGTGGTGGTCGGCACACCCGCGCGCGTCCTGCACGGCTGGACGGCGCTGACGGGGGCTCCGGCACCGCCGCCGTCCTGGGCGCTCGGGCCGCAGCACGCGCGGTGGGGCTTCGGCACCGAGCGGGAGGTGCGGCGCGTGGTCGCCGGCTACCAGGAGCGGGACCTGCCGCTGTCGGCGCTGCACCTGGACATCGACCACTACGACGCGCACCAGGTCTTCACGGTGGACCGGGAGCGGTTCCCGGACCTGCCCGGGCTCGCGCGGGACCTGCGCGATCAGGGTGTGCGGCTGGTCTCGATCGTCGACCCGGGGGTGAAGGCCGAGCCCGGGAACGCGCTCTACGAGAGCGGCCGGGCGCTCGGGACGTCGGGAGCGTTCGTCCGGGACGGGCGCGGCAACCAGGTGCGGGGCGTCGTGTGGCCCGGCGAGTGCGTGTACCCCGACTTCACCGATCCCGCGGTGCGGGAGTGGTGGGGCGGGCTGTACGAGGAGCGGCTCGCGCAGGGCTTCTCCGGGGTGTGGCACGACATGAACGAGCCGGTGTCCTTCGCCCCCTTCGGGGACATGACGCTGCCCCGCTCGGCGCGGCACGCGCTGGAGGGCCGGGGCGGCGACCACCGCGAGGCGCACAACGTGTACGGGCTGGCGATGGCCGCGGCCGGCTACGAGGGGCTGCGGCGGCTGCGCCCGGACGAGCGGCCGTTCCTCTTCTCGCGGTCCGGCTGGGCCGGGATGCAGCGGTACGGCGGGACCTGGTCGGGCGACGTGGCCACCGGGTGGCCGGGGCTGCGTGCCTCGCTGTCGCTCGTCCTGGGGCTGGGACTGTGCGGGGTGCCGTACTCGGGACCTGACGTGGGCGGCTTCGACGGCAGCCCGTCGCCGGAGCTGTTCCTGCGCTGGTTCCAGCTGGGTGCGTGGCTGCCGCTGTTCCGCACGCACGCGGCGATCGACGCGGGGCGGCGCGAGCCGTGGGAGTTCGGGCCCGCGGTGCTGGAGCACGCGCGCGCGGCGCTGGACGAGCGGGAGCGGCTGCGGCCTTACTTCGTGACCCTGGCGCACCTGGCACGGCTCACGGGGGCTCCCTATGCGCGGCCGCTGTGGTGGGGGGCTCCCGATGACCGGGCGCTGCGCGACTGCGAGGACGCGTTCCTGCTCGGCGACGCGCTGCTGGTGGCGCCGGTGCTGGCGCGCGGGATGGACCGGCGGGCGGTGCGGCTGCCGCGCGGACGCTGGTACGACACGGTGACGGGCCGGGCGTACGAGGGCCCCGGGCAGGTGTTGCTGGACGCGCCGCTGTCGCGGATCCCGGTGCTGGCCCGTGCGGGCGCGGTGCTGCCGGTGCGGGGCGACGCCGAGGGCTCGGTGGAGCTGGAGGTCTGGGCCCCGGCCCCGGGGCGCACGGGCGGCGGCCTGGTGGTGCGGGACGCGGGAGACGGCTGGGACCCGGCCGAGGTCGAGCGGTACACGGCCCGGCTGCTGGACGGCGAGGTCCGCGTGGAGCGGGTCACGGACGCCGGAACGGTACCGGTGGAGGACCGGCGGGTACGGGTGCGGGGGCTCGACACGGAGCCGGGCTGAGGCGGCGGGGGCCGGACACGCCCCGGTCGGTGTCGGCCCTTCCGGTGGGTGCGGCCGGGCGCGGCGCGGTGTCGGCGGGGCGGCCCGGGATGGGGGCATTCGGGTGAATGCGGCGCACGTGGAGGTCGGCCGGGCCGTTACGCAGGCGGGTCCGGCCGACCGGGGCCGGGTCGCTCGACGAGAGGATGAGCCATGATCAAGCAGTTCCTGGCGGCCGCGGGGATCACCGCGGCCGCTCTGGGTACCGCCGCCGCCGATGCCGCGGCCGTGGGCGACCCGGGCGTACACACCCAGAACGGCAATTACTCCGTGCAGGAGTACGGGAACACGGGCAGCGACCCGGCGCGGTCGGCCGACCGGCGCGCGGACGAGGCGGCCCTGCGGTCGCTGGACCGCTGGTAGCCGCGGCGGCACCCGTCCCCGGCGGCGGGCCCCGGGCGACCCGACCCATCGGGCAGCACGCCACTCGGCCGGCGCACCCCGAGCGGCGGACCGCAGGGGCGGGCCGGCGCGCCCCGCCGAGCGGCGGACCGCAGGCCGGCGCGGCGCGCGCAGGGCGCATCCGCGGCGCCGACGGCGGGCGGGCCGCCGTGGTGGCGCCGGCCGTCGTGTGCGGCCCGCGCGGCGGTTCAGCGCTCGCCGTACCGGCCGGCGAACCACTTCCGTACCGCCTCCGTGTGCAGCGGGAACGCCAGGTCCTCCGGTGCGTGCAGGACGTGGTGGCCGGCGGTCTCGTCCGTGGGGGCCGACGCGGGCAGGGCGGCGGCGGGGCGTGCGGGCAGCAGACCGAACACCAGCAGGTGACCTGCGGGCGAGCTCATCGCGTCGGCGAGGCGGACCTCGGCCGCGGCGGCCTCGATAGCGGTCTCCTCCCGCAACTCGCGTACCACCGCGTCCCGCCAGTCCTCGGCGTGGTCGATGAAGCCGCCGGGCAGGGCGATGCCGCCGCGGTGGGGCTCGATGGCACGGGTGATGACGACGAGCCCCGCCCCGCTCCCGTCGGTGACCGGGAGGAGCGCGACGGCCACCGGCAGGGGGTTGCGGTAGGCGGTGGCGCCACAGGCGGTGCACGTACGGGGCCAGGCGGCGCCGGGCGGGTGGGGCGCGCCGCACGCGGTGCAGTGGGTGTCCTTCACGGGGCGGACTGTACCGACCCCCGCGGGACCTGGTAGATGGTGCCCATGACCAGACTTGCTTCCGCTTTACGCGCCCTCGCGACCGTCTGCACCGCTCTCGTCTGCGCGGTGACGGCCACGGCGACGGCGCCCGCCGCGCAGGCCGCGCCCGAACCGAAGGCGCCGGAGCAGTTCGTTGCTCTTCGCTCCGTGGACCCGACGATCCTCCAGGAGATGCGCTACACCACGGCGCACAACTTCGTCGGTGAGCCGGTGGACGGGTACCGGCAGCCGTTGTGCATCCTGACCCGGCCCGCCGCGCAGGCACTGCACCGCGCCCAGGTCCGGCTGCTGCGGCAGGGGTACTCCCTGAAGGTGTACGACTGCTACCGGCCGCAGCGCGCCGTCGACCACTTCGTACGGTGGGCCGGGGATCTGCGGGACGAGAGAATGAAGGCGGAGTTCTATCCGCTGGTGGACAAGACGCGGCTGTTCGCGGACGGCTACATCGCGGAGAAGTCCGGGCACAGCCGTGGCTCGACGGTCGACGTGACGATCGTGGCACTGCCCGCGGAGCCGACGCGGCCGTACGTACCGGGTGAGTCCTTGGTGTCCTGTTCCGCACCTCAGGAGCAGCGGTTCCCCGACAACTCCGTGGACATGGGGACGGGTTTCGACTGCTTCGACACGCTGTCGCACACGGACGACCCCCGGATCGGGGCCGTCCAGCGCACGAACCGCCGGCTGCTGAAGGACACGCTCGCCGCGCAGGGCTTCGTGAACCTGCCCGAGGAGTGGTGGCACTTCACGTACAAGCCGGAGCCCTTCCCGGACACGTACTTCGACTTCCCGGTGGCGCGGCGTTCGGTGGCCGGACACTGACGGCGGCGGTGGAGCGGGCGACCGGGACCACCCCCGTGGCTCCCGGGCGCCCGCTCCATCCCCTTCGACGCAGCCCGGCCGGGTCGGGTTGCTCCCTCGTGCACACCCCTGCCCGCGGCGCGGGGCCCGTGGCACACTCCATTGCTGACGCCATGTCAGATCTCGGGGTGCCGGGGAGGGTCCGTGACGCGCACACGCACACCCGTGGTGACCGGATGGTTCACCCACGACAGCGGTGAGGAGGACTTCCGGCTGCTGGGCACGCGCTGCTCGGCCTGTGCCGCGGTCTGCTTCCCGCCGGAGGACGTGCACTGCCGCAATCCGGCGTGCGCGGGCGGCGGGCGGCTGCTGGAGGTGCCGCTGTCCCGGCGCGGGCGCGTCTGGTCGTACACCGACGGCCGCTACCGGCCACCCGCCCCGTACGTCTCCGACCCCGAAGCCGTGTGGCAGCCGTACACCCTGGTCGCGGTGGAGCTGGAGGCGGAAGCCATGGTGGTGCTCGGCCATGCCGCGCCGGGTGTGGGGGTGGCCGATCTCGCCGTCGGCATGGAGGTGGAGGTCGTTCCGGGTGTCCTCCACGAGGATGCCGAGACGGTGTGGACGACCTGGCACTGGCGGCCGGTGACGGCCCGGTGAAGGACATCGCCGTCCTCGGGGCGGGCATGCATCCGTGGGGCAAGTGGGGCCGCGGCTTCACGGAGTACGGGACGGCCGCGGCCCGCGCCGCGCTCGCCGACGCCGGGATCGACTGGCGGGACGTCCGGTCGGTGGTCGGCGCCGGCACCGTGCGCGGCGGGTACCCGGGGTACGTGGCGGGCGCGGCCTTCGCCCAGGCGCTCGGCTGGCAGGGCGCGCCGGTCAGCAGCGTGTACGCGGCATGCGCGTCCGGCGCCCACGCGATCGCCACCGCGCGGGCGCAGATCCTCGCGGAGCTGGCGGACGTGGTGCTCGTGGTGGGTGCCGACTCCGCGCCCAAGGGCTTCTTCGCGCCGGCCGGCGGCGAGCGGCCGGACGACCCGGACTGGCTGCGGTTCCGCGTCCTGGGCGCCACGAACCCCGCGTACTTCGCTCTCTGGGCACGACGGCGCATGGCGGTGCACGGGGACACCGTCGAGGACTTCGCGCTGGTCAAGGTGAAGAACGCGGCCGCCGGCGCACTCAACCCGCACGCCCGTTACCGCACGCCGGTCACCGCCGCCGAGGTCGCTTCCTCCGCTGTGGTCGCCGATCCCCTGCGGCTGCTCGACATCTGCGCGACCTCCGACGGCGGGGCGGCGCTGGTGCTGTCCTCCCTGGCGTACGCGCGCCGGCGGGGAGTGCCGGACCCGGTCCGGATCCGCGCCGTCTCGACCGTCACGCCCGTCCATCCCCGTACCGAACTGGACCTGCCGGACATCGCCACCGACTCCGCCGCCGGCACGACGCCGGGCACCCCGTCCCTGCGGGCGTCGATCGCGGCGGCCGCGTACGAAGAGGCGGGGATCGGGCCCGGGGACCTGTCCCTGGCGGAGGTGTACGACCTGTCCACCGCGCTGGAACTGGAGTGGTACGAGGCCATCGGGCTGTGCGGGGAGGGCGAGGGCGCCAAGCTGGTCCGGGAGGGGGTCACGGCGCTCGGCGGGCGCGTCCCCGTCAACGCGAGCGGGGGTCTGGCCTCCTTCGGTGAGGCGGTGCCCGCCCAGGCCATCGCCCAGGTCTGCGAACTGACCTGGCAACTGCGCGGGACGGCGGGGGCCCGGCAGGTCCGCGGGGCGCGCGTCGGGATCACCGCCAACCAGGGCCTCTTCGGGCACGGCTCGGCGGTCGTCACCGTCCGCTGAGCCTCCGGGGGCACCAGGGTGGGTGCCGGGCTCCTGCGGCCGGGGACCCTGACGGCCCGTCACACCGGCAGAACACTGCCTCCCCGTCGGCGGCGGCGCCGGTCGTGCGCGCAACGGCACTGCCCGCCCTGCCAGTACGACCCGCCCTGCCTGTACGACCCGCCCGGGAGCCGCCCTTCACGTGCCCGTCCGGCTCACGTCCGGTTCACGGCCGGCTCCGTCCCGCCGCCCGGTACCGCTCCTGACCCGCGACCAAGGGGATCCTCATGACCGACACGTACGTCGCCGCGATCGACCAGGGCACCACGTCCAGCCGCTGCATCGTCTTCGACCGGAGCGGCGCCGTCGTCGCCGTCGACCTTCCCCAAGCCCGGGTGGGTGGAACACGACGCCACGGAGATCTGGACCAAGGTCCGGGCCGTGGTGGCCGGCGCCCTCGCCAGAGCCGGCCTGGAAGCCCGTCGGCTGAGCGCGCTCGGCATCACCGATCAGCGCGAGACGACCGTCCTGTGGGACCGGTCCACCGGAAAACCGGTGCAGGTCCGGAACGGTTCGGCAGGCTCGGGGCGGCACAGCTCGTACCCCCGTGGGACGGGGGGTACGGGCCGTGGCCTCAGGTGGTGGCCGGCTCGCGCTGCCGGTCGGCGAGGGTCAGCGCGTGCTCGACGACGGCGACGAGCACGTCCTTGACCGACTCGCGCTCCCGCGCGTCGCACATGAGCAGCGGGACCTCGGGGTCCAGGTCGAGCGCCGCCCGGACCGTCCGCGCGGGGAACCGGGCAGCGCCCTCGAAGCAGTTGACGGCCACCGCGAAGGGGATCCCGCGCCGCTCGAAGTAGTCGATGGCGGCGAAGCTGTCGTCCAGGCGGCGCGTGTCCGCGAGCACGACCGCACCCAGCGCGCCCTGGGCCAGCTCGTCCCACAGGAACCAGAAGCGGTCCTGCCCGGGCGTCCCGAACAGGTAGAGGGACAAGCCGGAGCGGATGGTGATGCGGCCGAAGTCCATGGCG
>NZ_KL591020.1:15714-19144 GCF_000716335.1 Streptomyces sp. NRRL S-118
AGCACGACCGCACCCAGCGCGCCCTGGGCCAGCTCGTCCCACAGGAACCAGAAGCGGTCCTGGCCCGGCGTACCGAACAGGTAGAGCACCAGGTCCTCGCGCAGGGTGATGCGCCCGAAGTCCATGGCGACGGTGGTGGTGGACTTGGCCTCCACGCCGTGCAGGTCGTCGACCGGCCGGCCCGCCTCCGTGAGGGTCTCCTCGGTGCGCAGCGGCCGGATCTCGCTGACCGCACCGACCAGGGTCGTCTTGCCCACCCCGAAACCGCCCGCGACGAGGATCTTCAGTGTCACCGGCTCGACCACCGGCCGCTTGCCGCGGCGGGAGCTAGAGCGCCCGAAGGCCATTGATCACCTCACGCAGAATGTTCACGTCCGGCAGTTCGGCCGGCGGAACGGGACGGGTTACGTGGACGAGGTCGTCCTCGACGAGATCGCCGACCAGGACCCGGATCACCCCGACGGGCAGGTCCAGTCCGGCGGCGAGCTCGGCGATCGACTGGGGGAGGTCGCTGCAGCGCTCGACGATCTCCACATGCTCCGGTGAGAGCGTCTGGTCGCGGCCGGGATCGTCGGCCGCGGGTTCGGGGACGACCACCGCGATCAGGTCGAGGTGGTGGCGGGTGGCGCTGCTGGTGCGGCCGCGGGTCATCGCGTAGGGGCGGACCACCGGGCCCGCGTCGTCATCGAACCAGTGGTGCGGCTCGTGGCGGTCCCGGACTCCGTGCCGGCTCTGCTGGCCTGCTGCGTCACTCATCGCATCCCCACTCACCCTCCGGTGGGCAGACCGGTCCGCGGAGCCGTCGCGAGGTGGGCCCCCACCCGCTTGACCATCAGCGTCATCTCGTACGCGACGAGGCCGACGTCGGAGTCGGCGTCCGCCAGCACCGCGAGACAGCTGCCGTCGCCGGCCGCCGTGACGAAGAGGAACGCGTCCTCCAGCTCCACGACGGTCTGCCGGACGCGACCCGCGTCGAAGTGGCGGCCGACCCCCTTGGCGAGGCTGTGGAAGCCGGAGGCGACGGCCGCCATGTGCTCGCTGTCGTCCCGGCTGAGGTCCCGTGAGGCGCCCGTGGGCAGGCCGTCGCTGGAGAGCACCAGGGCCTTGCGGATGGATCCGACGCGCTCGACGAGTTCGTCGAGGAGCCAGTTGAGCTCTCCGGTCGAGCCGGCGGAGCGGGTTGTTGCGGCGTTCGGTGCGGTCATCGACCGTCCCCCTCAGGTGTCGTTCCTGGTGCTGTCTCGCCGTGGGCGTCCGGTGCGGCGCCCTCGGCGTTCTCCCGGCGCCCGCGCTGCCAGCCGCGCTGCATGGCGGCCATGCGGTTGCGGACGGCTTCGGCGTCCCGCTCGGCGCCGGGGTGCGCCTCGCGCTCCCCGGCGGCCGGCCGGTCGTCGCGCCCGCCGTCCCGCTGCCCGGTGGTCCTCCGGAGCTGCGGGGCCAGGCTGGCCTGCCGTACGCGGCGGGGCAGCCCGCCGAGCAGCATGGTGGTCTCGGGGTCCGCTCCGGCGGCGGGGCCGTCCGGGCCGCCTGCGGCCGGGTCCGTCCGCTCCGGGTTCCCCCGGTCAGGGTGCCTCCGGTCCCGTTCGGTCCGGTTCCGGTCGGTCCGGTCCGGCGTGTCCGGGCCCGCGTCGGTCCGGTACCGGATGGTTCGGTACGGGGTCGTCCGGTGCCGGGCCCCCGGCTCCGGGCCACCGGCCGCCGGTCCCCCGGTTGCCGGTCCCCCGGTTGCCGGGCCTTCGTCCGGCGGTCCTCCGTCCGCCGGTCTTCCCGTGGCCCGGGCGGAGGCCGAGTGGGCGCTGCCACGGTCGTCCAGGCGGCGGCCGCGGTCCGCGATCAGGGTCGGGACCGAGGGCCTGCGGCGGGGCAGCGGTACGGTGGCGCCGCGCGGGCGTTCGGCCGGGCGCTCCGCGTCCTCGTCGGCGGCCTGGTGGTGCTGCGCCTCGTCGGAGCCGACGGAACGGCCGGACACGGGGCGCAGCGGTGTCCTCGGGCGGAACAGCCCGCCGCGCTCGCTCTCGGTGTCGTCGAGGTCCCCCAGCCGCTCGTCGAAGCCGAGTACGTCGACCGGCGGTTCCAGTTCGATCGGACCGTCCAGTTCGATCGGGCCGTCCAGCACGGACGGACCGGTGGCCGACAGGCCGGACGGCACCTGGGACAGGGCCGGGCGCCGCGGCGGTCCGTCCCCGGCCCGCCGGTCCGGGCCGGAGCGGTCCGAGCCCGTGCGGTCCGAGCCCGTGCGGTCCAGGCCCGTGCGGTCCGCGCTCCTGCCGTTCGCGACGCTTCTGCGGTCCCCGCTCTTGCGGTCGAGCCGGAAGTCCGAGCCCTGCGCCTCGGGCGCCTCGGTGAGGAGCGCGGCCGGGATGAAGACGACCGCGGTCGTACCGCCGTACGGCGACGGCTGGAGCGAGACCCGTACGTTCTGGCGCTGGGCGAGGCGGCTGATCACGAACAGGCCCAGCCGGTCGGTGTCGGAGAGCTCGAACTCCGGTGTCTCCGCGAGGCGGAGGTTCGCGTCGAGCAGTGCCTCCGGGGTCATGCCGAGTCCGCGGTCGTGGATTTCGAGGGTGAAGCCGTTGGCCACCGGCTCGCCGAGGACCTGCACCGCGGTGTGCGGCGGCGAGAACACCGTGGCGTTCTCCAGGAGTTCGGCGACCAGGTGGGTGAGGTCGGCGACGGCCGGTCCGCCGACGCCGATGCGCGGAAGCCTGCGCACCTCGATGCGCTCGTAGTCCTCGACCTCGGCGACAGCGGCCCGGACCACGTCCATGAGCTGGACCGGCTTGCGCCACTGCCGGGAGGGGGCCGCTCCGGAGAGGATCACCAGGCCCTCGGCGTGGCGGCGCATGCGGGTGGTGAGGTGGTCGAGCTTGAACAGGTCGGCCAGCTCGTCGGTGTCCTCCGTGCGCCGCTCCATGGTGTCCAGGAGGGTGAGCTGGCGGTGCAGCAGGACCTGGTTGCGGCGGGCGAGGTTGACGAAGACCTCGGAGACGCCGCGGCGCATTTCGGCCTGCTTGACCGCGGCTTCAACGGCGGCGCGCTGGAGGGTGTTGAGCGCCTGGCCGACCTGCCCGACCTCGTCCTTGTCGTACTCCAGGTGCGGCACTTCGGTCTCGACATCGACCTGTTCGCCCGCGGCGAGCCGGCGCATCACGCTCGGCAGCCGGACTCCGGAGACCTCCTGGGCCTCCTTGCGCAGGCGGCGCAGGTCGCGGACGAGGTCGCGGCCTATGCGTACGGAGACGACGATCGACACGAGCAGGGCGACGAAGCCGAGGACGCCGGCGACGCCCGCCTTGAGCAGGACGCTGTACGCGGCCGGCCGCACCCGGTCCTGGTAGCGGTCGCCCGCCTCGGTGTTCGCGGTGGCGAGGTGGTCGAGGACGGGGGTGACGCTCTCCTGCCACCGGGCGGCCTGGACGGCCTTGGGGGC
>NZ_KL591020.1:19249-49349 GCF_000716335.1 Streptomyces sp. NRRL S-118
GGGCGGTGGTGGCGCCGGCGGCGATGAGCGCGTCCTCGGCGTCCCGCAGCGGTGCGGTGGCGGGGCTGTGCCAGTACTGCTGGAAGATCTCGAGTTCGGAGGCCGGCATGAGCTCCAGGTTGACCTCGTAGAAGAGCCGGCGCTGGGCGACGAGGTCGGAGACGGCGCGTATCTCCTCGGCGGTGATGCGCCTGCTGATCAGGGAGGAGACCACGAGGGCGTCCTCGCGGGAGAGCGTCTCGCGGGCCCGGACGATCCCGACGAGGGCGCGGCCCTGCTTGTCCATCTCCACGTTCTCCAGGGCGTGGAGGTTGAGCAGGAAGGTGTAGCAGGGGTCGACGAGCCGGTTGTAGAACTCGAGCGCCTGCATGCGGCCGACGGCGCGGTTCTCGACGGAGCGGCGCAGCCCGGCCAGGCCGTCGAAGGCGTCGAGGAGGCCGTTCAGCTGGCGGGCCGCCTGGGGTTGCATGGCGTCGGCGACGCCGGACTCAGCGGCGTTGGCCTGGATCCTGGCGATGGCCCTGTCGGTGGCGGCGCGGTCGCGACGCAGCGCGGGGAGGGCGTCGGAGGCGCGGGGGTCCGCCAGGTAGACGAGGGTCTGGCGGCGTTCCTTCTGGATGACGCGGACGGTGTCCTCGAGGGGGTAGCCGACCTTTTCGATGATGTAGCCGACGTCGAGGAGTTGGTTGGCTTCACGGCCGGTCAGAAGTGTCGCGAATCCCCACAGGCCGGTGAGGGAGACAAGCGGCACGAGCAGCAACGCCACGATCTTCCTGCGGATCGACTTCCCGCGAAAGCGCATGGCCTCCCCCACCTCGGACCCGACCGGTGAGGCTTCCGTCCGGCGCGGGTGTACACATCAACACATCAACAAACGGCGCGAGCCTACTACTGCACCACGAGCATCTCGAAGGTGCGGCCGGGCGATTTTCAGCCGCAGGTCGCATCGTTGATCATGAGTTGTCCTGGTATTCGCGGAGTTGACAATCCGGGCCTGCGGGATGACACCTGGCGAGGCGTCACTTTCCCCTGGGTAACGGTTGGCTGGAATTGTGTTGCGGAGGGAATCTTCCCTGGCAGTCGTACGTCTACGAATACGGGGAGGCGTGGGACTGTCGGGACTGTCGGCGTAAAGCGCCCGAAGACGGGCAGCCAACCTGAAGACGGTCGTTGGTGGGGAGTGGCGTTTTCGATGGCGACGAATCGATGTGGGCAGCGGGACGAGCGGGACGGGTACGACGCGTGGGAGCGGCAGCATGAGCCGCGGCCGCGGCGCGAACTGTGGGTGGAGGAGCCGGCGAGGCGGCGGCGACTGCCCGATCCGGTCCGCACGGCGGCCGTGCGGGCGGTGCTCATCGCCTCGCTGACGCTCATACAGGCGACGGTCGCGTTCCTGTGCACGCTCGCGGGTTCGTGGCTGGCCTTTCCCATGGTGCTCAGCAGCGTCGCCAGCACGGTGGTGGCCACCTGGGCCGCGGCGGACGTGTGGGTCACCCGGCAGGTCTGGAAGCAGCGCCACGGCGTGGTGTCGATGCCGAGCAGCACGGCGCGTGAACTGCGGCGGGAGCGGCGCCGGGCGCGGCAGGCCGCCCGTGTGGAGGCCCGGGAAGCGCACCAGGCGGTACGAATACCGCAGCGCGCCGGGAACGGGACCGGTCCGCAGCGGGAACGCCGCAGCGCGAGCAGCCTGTCGCGCGCCTGAGCCCCGGCGTCAGGGCGCGCCCGTGCCCCCGCCCGCCCGCACGGCCCTGCTCCGGGCGGGGCGGGAGGTAGCCGTGCGGCCGGGCGACGCCGTGCGGGCGGGGTCGTGCGGGCGGGGTCGTGCGGGCGGGGCAGGTCAGTCGGTCGTGTCCGCCGGCACCGGGGTGCGCTTGAACATCCGGGTCGCGGTGATCTCGCCGTGCACGGCCGTCTCGCCTTCCTGGGCCTTCTGCGGCAGTCCCGGGCGCAGGTGCTCCTCCACGCTGATGTACTTCAGTCCCGCGCGCAGGTCGGCGTCGTTGCGCAGGCGGATGACGAGTGGGAACTCGGCCAGCGCGGTCGTGTCGAACAGGCCCGTCGTGTAGAGGAGCTGGACGCCGAGGGCGTCGGACACGGCTCGCTGGAGCTCCAGCAGGTACGTGGCGTTGGCGCGCCCGATGGGGTTGTCGAGGAACAGCGTGCCGGCGTGGCGGTGCTTGTCGCGGCCCCGGTCGTTGCTGCGCAGCGCGGCCATCGTGCAGTAGAGGGCGATCGCGGCGGTGAGCAGCTGGCCGCCGGAGAAGACGTCGCCCATCTGCCCGACCGGTACCCGCTCGGCGCGCAGCACCGCGTCGGGCTTGAGGATCTCCACGGCCACGCCCTTGGGCTGGAGCGCTGCCTGCACGCCGCGCAGCAGCAGGGACATGCCGTCACGGCGGAGGTCGGAGTTCTTCTTGACGGCGGCGCGGGTGGCCTCGTCGATGACCTCGCCGAGCCGCTCCGTCAGCGTCGCCTGGTCGGGCTCCTCGAAGCGGATGCGGAGGAACTCCTGCCCCGACCATTCGCCGAGGCCCTCGGGGAGGCGGGACAGACGCTGGGCCGAGCGCAGCGTGGTGAGCGCCGACTCGACCAGGCCGCGCAGCCGGTCGACGATCGAGTCGCGGTTGCGCTCCAGCTGGGCCAGCTCGTCGGTGAGCACGCGCAGCCGGGGCGCGAAGGCCTCGGCCCACTTGGCGGCGTGCTCCGGCAGGGCGGCGGCGGGCAGCTCGCGGATCTGCTGCCGGGCGGGGGTGCGCACCTGCTCGTAACGGGTGGAGTTGGCGTGGCGCACGAGGACGTCGCAGGCCTCGCGCACGGCGGACTCCGCGGCCGACAGGTCGGCGGCGCATCCGCGCAGGGAACGGCGGGCGTCGGTGGCGGACTGCCGCGCCTCCACCAGGCTGCCGGGGTACGGCTCCGGAGTCTCCGGCTCCTCCTCGGTGTGCTCGCGCAGCAGGTCGCGCAGGAGCGCCGCCGTCTCCTCGAAGCCGCCGGCGGCGTCCTCGGCGGCACGGTGGGCCTGGAGGAGCCGGGCGTGGCTCGTGCGGGCGGCCTCCAGGGCGTCGGTGCGGGCCGCCAGGTCGGCGGTGGCGGAGCGCAGCAGGGCCTGGGCGTGGTCGGCGTCGGTGGGGATCAGCTCGTCGGGGAGCTCGGTGTGCGCCTCGCCGTCGGCGGGCGCGAGGCGCTCCGCCTCACCGCGCAGCCGGCCGAGCTTCTCGCTGGCCTCCGATGCCCGGGACTCCAGCATCTGCACCAGGGACTCGGCGCGGGCGGCGGCGGCCTGCCGGGACGGGCCGTCGGCGCCGTCGGGGCTCTGCAGGAGCTGTTCGGCGCGGGTGCGGACCTTGTTGGTGAGCCGGTCCAGCTCGGCCAGGGCGGCGCTCTCGTCGCTTTCGGCACGGGCCTGTTCGGCGCGCAGGTCGGCGCCGACGCCGACCTTCTCGTACAGCTGGGAGGCGGCGCGGTAGGCCTCGCGGAGGGCGGCCAGCGGAACGCGCGGGGCGTCCTCGGGCACGTCGTCGGGGAGGTTCTCCGGGGCGCCCGCGATCTCCGAGCGCTCGGCCCGCAGGGCGCGGGCGGTGCGGTGGGCGTCGTCCGCGGCGCGCTGGGCGGCGCGGCGGTCCTCGTCCGCGGCACGTGCCCGCTCCAGGCAGGTCTGTGCGCGGGCCTCGAACTCGGCCGCCTCGTCGGCCAGTTCCCGCAGGCGCACCTGCCAGCCGGCCCGCTCGCGCAGCCGGAACGCCAGGCCCGCGAGGGCATCGGCGGCGCGCCGGGCCCGCTGCGCGGCCTCCTGCCGCTCGTCGCGTACGCGGGCGGCGTCGGCGGCCGCCTCCTCGGCCTCGGCCCGTGCGGTACGGGCTTCCGCCAGCGCGGCCTCGGCGGCTTCGGCCGCCTCGCGCGCGGTGGCGGCGGCTTCCGCCAGCTCGGCGAGCATGCCGGGCGGGCAGTCGGCGCGCCAGGAGCCGATGCGGGCGGCGAGGGACCGGTCGGCGGCGAGGCGGGCGGCGAGCGCACGGATCTCCTCGTCGCGTGCGGCGGCGCGGGCGCGCAGGGCCTGGCGCTCCTCGTCGGCGGCGTGCTCGTCGTGCATGGCCGGGTTCGGCGGCACGAGGAAGACGTCCGTGTCGCCGTCGGTGTGCCCCGGCACGGGCGCCAGGAGCGCGGCGGCGGTGCCCACGGCGACGGCGGATCGTGGCAGGAGCGCGGCGGTGGCGAGGGCTTCGCGGGCCCTGGCGTAGGAGACGGGGTCGGTGATCACGACACCGTCCACCAGCTCCGGGCGGGCGGCGAGTACGGCTGCGTGGTCGGCGGGGTCGACCGCCTGGGCCAGGTAGCGCCAGCCGGGGAGGGCGGGGATGCCCTGTTCGCCGAGGTACTCGACGGTGGCGAGGACGTCGGGGCCGGGCGGCAGCAGACCGCCGTCACCGAGGGCTCCGAGGATGCGGGAGTCGTCGGCGGCGGCGGTACGCAGCTCGAAGAGCTTGCGCTCGGCGGAGGTGATGCCCTGGTCGAGGAGGTCGCGCAGCTCGTCGGCGTAGCGGTCCAGTTCCTCGGCGGTGAGCGGGGGGTGCGATGCGGTACGGGGGGTGCCGGTGACGTCGCCGTGCGGGTCGTGGGCGGTGTCCGCCGGTGCGCCGCCGTCGGCGGCGGGTCGGTCCTCGCCGTGGGCGGCGGTGTCCTCGCGGCGCGGCGCCGGGACGGCGGCCCGGGACACCGGCGCCGACGGCAGGCCGAGCAGTTCGGCGAGGCGCTCCTCCGCGGCGATGGAGTCGGCGGCGCGGCGCTCGGCCTGGTAGGCGTTCTCGGCTGCCTGGGCGGCGTCGGCGGCACGGGCGGCGGCCAGTTCGGCGCGGGATTCGGTGGCTGCGGCGTCGCGGGCGCGGTCGGCGGCCGCCCGGGCGGCGTCACGGGCGGCGTCCCAGGCGGCGACGGTGGTCTTCTCGGCGTCGCTCGCGGCGAGCGCGGCGCGGGCGGGGTCGGCGTCGGGGGCGGTGTCGTCGAGCCATCCGGCGCGTACCGCTTCGGCGGTCTCCTGCTCGACCTCGGCGAGGCGCTGGCGCAGGTGCCCGGCCTCGCTGCGGGCGCGCTGGGCCTCGGTGGCGGCGGCGGTCGCGTCGCGGTGGGCGGTCTCGGCGGCTTCCTGGAGAGCGGTGGAACGCTCCTCCTCCTCGTCGGCCTGCCGCTCGCCGTCCTCCGCGGCGGCGTGCAGCGCCCGTACGAGGTCGGCGGCGGCCTTGGCACGGGCGGCGAGCGCGGGGGCGGCGTCCCGCTCGGCCTCGCGGATGGCCGCGGACACGCGGGCCGAGCGGTCGGCGGCGGCACGGTGGCGCAGCACGACTTCGGTGGCCTGCCAGGCGGAGTGCAGTGTGCGCGCGTCGATGAGTTCGCGGCGCTGCGCGGCAGCGCCCTTCTCGGCGGCGGTGAGGGCCAGCGAGGCGTGGCGGTAGGCCAGTTCGGCGGCGATGCGGGAGGCGCGGGCGCGCGTCTCCTCGGCCTCGGTCACGGCGTGGGCGGCGGTGGTGACCTGCTCGGCGAGCTCGGCGGCGCGACCGCGTTCCTGGGCGGCGCGGGCGGAGAGACGGCGGGCGAGGGTACGGGTGCGGCGCTCGGCGCCCGCGTGGACGTCGCGCGCGCGGGCGCGCGTGCCGGCCGCTTCGACGATGCGGCCGAGGAGGTCGACGGAGCCGGCGGTGAAGTCCCGTTCGGCCGTGAGCTCGGCGCGCCGGCCCAGCTTGTTGCCGAAGCCGCCGACCAGGTCGGCGAGGCCGTCGGTGTCACGGATGTCGGTGACCGCGCGGAGCAGCAGGTCGGTGAAGTCGGAGTCCTTCTTGACCGCGAAGAGCCCGGCGGCCTCGCCCTCGTCGGCGTTCATCTCCCGCTGGTAGCGGAAGAGTTCGGGGTCGAGACCGAGGTCGCCCAGGTGCTCGTTCCAGCGGTCGTGGATCTCCTCCCAGTACACGTCCAGGTGCGGGTACGCCTTGCCGGCGTCGGTGAGGGCGTCCCGGAACCCCTTCATCGTGCGGCGGCGGCCCTGCGCGCCGGAGGCGCCTTCGACGGGCGGGCGGACCGCGGTGGACTCGGCGACGGGGAGCGAGTCGAGACTGAGCCCCGGGCCGGGACGGAACGAGTACCAGGCTTCGGCGAACTTCCTCGGGTCGTTGGAGACCTGCCGTCCGCGCCACTCGCTGACCTTGCCGACGACGACGAGTTCACCGGTGAGGGTGTGCTGCCACTCCAGGGCGACGTGGCCGCAGTCGTCGGCGAGCAGGAACTTGCGCAGCACGCCGGAGCTCGCGCCGCCCAGGGTGTTGCGGTGGCCGGGGAGCATCACCGAGAAGATCAGCTTCAGGAGGACGGACTTGCCGCCGCCGTTCTCCAGGAAGAGCACGCCCGCGGGGGCGGGGCGGCGCGGCGGGCCGACCGGCTCGTCCTCGAAGAACTCCGCCTGCGTGGGGGCGGGGTGGGGCACGGGCGCGCCCACTCCGCGCAGGTCCAGCACGGTGTCGGCGTAGCGCGCACCGGCGGGCCCGATGGAGTAGAGGCGGACCCGGGACAGCTCGTACATGGCGGCGGACTCTCAGTCGTGTGCTGACGTGTTACGCGTGGAAGGGCAGGCCGGCGTCGGCGGCCAGCTCCAGGTCGTCGCCGTCGGGCGGCGGGAGGAGCGTGGCGGAGCCGTCGGTCACCGGGACGACCCCGAGTTCCAGGAGCTCGGCCATGGCGGCGCTGCCCGCCAGGTCGCGGACCTGCAGCTGGAAGCGGGCGGTGGTGCGGTAGGAGCCGCCGCCCTCGTCGCCGGTGCGCTGGAGGAAGCCGGATTCCGTCAGGAAGGCGACGGCCTTGCCGATGATGCCGGTGGTGGAGCCGGCGAGCCGGCGGGCGTCCTTGGTGGCGCCGGTGGCGCTGCGCCGCGCGTAGATGCGCCAGGCGGCTTCCAGGCCGGGGGCGTCGGTGGCGGGGTCGGTGTTCTCGCCCTCCTGCTCGGCCCGCTCTTCCAGGCGGCGGCACGCCTGGCGTACGAAGGCGTCCACGCCGTTGACGGTGATGCGGCCGATGTAGCCGTCGTCGGCGAGGTCCTCGGGGCGCGGGAACGCCATGGCGGCGACGGCGAGGTGGGCCAGGCCGTGCAGGAAGCGGTCGGCGGAGTCGGTGGAGGCGCGGCGGGCGTAGTCGCCCATCCGGACGGCGAAGACGGAGTCCTCGCCGGCGGTGACGGCCATCCCGGCGCGGGGGGAGACCTCCAGGACGATGAGCCCGAGGCCGGTCGCGACGGCGTCGGCGAGCCGCGCGAAGGCGGGCTCCTCACGGTACCGGCGCAGCAGATCGGCGTATTCGGCGTCGCGGGCCGGCAGCAGCTTGGGCTGGAGGCCGAAGGAGACGAGCCGTGCGGCGTCGGCGGCGTCGGCGGGCGTGACGGCCCCGCCCGCGGTGGGCTCGGGGGCCTGCGGCGCCTCGGGCTCGCTCCACGCGTCGGCGTGCTCTGCGTGGTGGTCGCTCACGGCTGGGGCTCCTTGCTGCGGGTGGTCGGTCGGTGTGCACGGCTCGTCGGTGCGGACGCTGCGGCTTCCGCGTCCGCGTCCCCGCCCGCCCGGAGTTCGCCGAGCGGGGCGGGCGCGAGGCGGCGCGGGGCCGGAGCGGGGTGGTCCGCGGCGGGTGCCGCGGACCACCGGGCCGGGTGCCGTACGGCGGGGATCGACGACCGCACGGCGGGCGTGGTGGACCGTGGGGTCATGTCGCGTCCGTCCGGTCCGCGGCCATGCCCACCGCGTCCAGCAGGGCCGTACCGACTATCAGGTCGGCGCCGCCGAACTCCGGGTCGTCGAGTTCCGTGCCGTCGTCGACGGCGAAGAGCAGGCGCTGTTCCCCCTGCCGGTAGGCCGTCCCCACCGGCGGGCTGGCCGCGTGGATGGCCAGGAGGGCGACCAGGTACGGGAGTTCGGGGTCGCGCAGGCGTGCCTCGGCGAGCAGTCCGGAGAGCCGGCGGGGGGCGTCGTGCTCCAGGTCGAGCAGTTCCATGGCGGCCGCGAGCTGCTCCTCGCTGAACCGGCTGTCGTCGGGCGTGGCGATCAGGTCCGGCTCGGGCATCTCCGCGCCCAGGTGTTCGCGCTCCGTCGGCGGGGTGAGCAGCAGGTCGACCAGGTCACCGAGGCGTACGGACGCGGGTGTGCGCAGTCCGGTGCCGCGGGCGAAGTACGCGTCCGTGACCCGGATCGCCTCCTCGACGGGGAGCGGCAGCAGCGGGGCGACCAGCTGTCCGTACAGGTCGAGGCCCGCTCGCGCGGTGGGCGTGGCGAAGGCCTGACGGTCCTGCTCGGCACGGAACAGCGGGCCGGCCTCCAGCAGCCGGGACTGGAGCTGGGTGTGGCGTCGGATGCAGTCCTTGACGATGTCGACGAGCTCGGCGGCGCGCCGCTTGTGCTCCTGGTCCTCGGCCTCGTCGCGCGCTTTGCGGATGTTGGTGAGGATCGCGTTCTCGTGGCGGTACCGGTCGGCGACGTGGGCGAGCGCCTCGTCGATCATGTCGGGCACGGCGTGGAGCCAGTCGACGGCGCGGACGTTGCGCCGGGTGGCCTCCAGCGTCTTGCGGAGCGTTTCGGCGTACTGCACGGTGCGGTACCGCGCCTGCTCGGCCGCGAGCTGGGCGTCGGCGAGGCGCCCGCGGCTGATGAGCACCTCCAGCTTCACCTCCGCGGCGATCTGGGCGCTGGTGACGTCGGTGTCGAGGGCACCGACGAGGACGTTGACCGCTTCGTCGGTGGTGCGGAGGTAGACGCTGCCGCCGTAGCCGGGGACTTCCTCCAGGAGCTTGAAGTCGTAGTCGCGGCGGACGTAGCTGCCGTCGGGCCCGAAGGTGCCGTACACCGCGCGGAAGCCGCGGTCCACACTTCCGACGTTGATCAGGTTCTCCAGCACCCAGCGGGCGACCCGCTCGTGCTCGGCGGCGGGCCGCTGCGGGGCCTGGGCGGCGACCCTCGGCAGCAGCCGGGCGACGATCTGCTCGTGGTCGGCACCGGTGTCGAAGTCCATGTTGAGCGTGACGAGGTCGATCGCGGCGAGCGCGACCTCCGCCATGCCGTAGACCGAGTACTCCCCCGCCAGGTTCGCCTTGCGGGCGTCCAGGTCGTGCAGCGGCGCGGTGCACGCGAGCGCACGCAGGCGCCGCGCCAGCCCCTCGTCGGCGGCCGGGCCCTGAGCGGGTCGCGGCCCCGCGCTGAGCTGGGGCGGAACGAATTCCGTCGAGGCAGGCGAAGTCACGGTGCACAGATTAGGTCCTCGCACCGACAACGGTCGAAACGGCGCAGATGGCCCCGCGGGGAGCCGCTCCGTACGCCGTGCCGGGGAGCCTCTCGACGCGGTGTGCGTTCTGGGGCGCCGCAGGTGACGGCCGCGCGCCGGACAGGCCCACCAAACCGGATAATTCGGGTATATCGCTCCCACTCGGGGTCAGGGACGCGGGACCAGGACGCAGGCGCGCGAGGGGAGCCGGATGCGGGACAGGGTCGGGCAGGGGGGCGGGTCAGGTGCGGACGGACCCGGCGGTCGAGCCGGACGCAGCGGTCGAGCCGGACCCGCCCCTCGAGCCGGGGGTGGCGGTCGAGCCGGGCCCGGCGGAGGGGACGTCAGTCGTCACGGCCGGAGCCGTCGCCGACGAGGCATGCGTAGAGCTCCACCAGCTGGTCGCGCGAATCGTCGAGGTAATCCGCGAGGAGGCGCTCCGCCTTCTCGCGCCCCCCGGCGCGCAAGGCGTCCAGAATCTCCCGGTTTCGCACGAGATAGGGCCCGTGCAGCGCCTGCGGGTCGTCCACCACGTGGAATGCGAGCCTGAGTTCGGCGAGGACGCTGCGCATCAGCTCGTCGGTGCGGGCGCTGCCGGCGAGGGCCACCAGCTCGCGGTGGAAGTGGATGTTGGCGGTGGACACGCCCTTCCAGTCGCCCTCGCGGGCATCGCGCTCCCCGCCCGAGACCGCCCGGATCAGCGCGTCGAGCTCGAACGGCGGCTCGCCCAGCCCGCGCACCACGGCGCATTCGACCAGGCGCCGGGTGCGGTAGATGTCCACCACGTCCTCGACCGCCAGGACGCGGACGAACACCCCGCGATTGAGCTGGTGGACGAGCAGTCGTTCATGAGTGAGCAACCGGAACGCCTCGCGCAGCGTGTTGCGGGACACACCGAGCGCGCCGGCGATGCTGTCCTCCGAGAGCCGTGCGCCGGGACGGAAGAAACCCTCCGCGATCCGGGTGCGCAGGATGTCGGCGACCCGCTCGGCCGTGCTCGTACGCCCGAGGAGGGCGCGGTCGTCCGCCAGCCCTCCGGCCCCGGAGCCCGTCGTACCCACAACGCCCTCTTCTCGTCCGTCACCCGCACCTCGCCGCTCATCGTAGAAGGAAAACCCGAGGGAAGAACGTGGGGACAACCCCCTTGTCGGATCGTTCAACAATCCCCTACTTTGACGACACCGCACGATCCCGCTCCACGCCCCCACTCACGCCTGCCTTCCCCCTTGCGAGGTGCAGATGAGTACGACCCGGACCCCTCGGGCAACCTCCACCGAACTGCCCGGTGACAGCGGCGCGTTCGCCTGGCTGCGCGCGCTCGGACCGCGCGGCCGGCGCGCCTTCGGCGGCGCGTTCGGCGGCTACGCCCTCGATTCCTACGACTTCTTCACCCTGCCGCTGAGCATGGTGGCCATTTCGGCATACTTCAGCCTGAACAGCGGCCAGACCGGTCTGCTCACCACCGTCACCCTCGTCGTCTCGGCGGTCGGCGGCGTGCTCGCCGGCATCCTCGCCGACCGGATCGGCCGGGTGAAAGCGCTGATGATCACGGTCATCACGTACGCGCTGTTCACCGTTCTCTGCGGCTTCGCACCGAACTACGAGACCCTGCTGGTCTTCCGCGCCCTCCAGGGAGTCGGCTTCGGCGGCGAGTGGGCCGTGGGCGCGATCCTGGTCGCCGAATACGCCTCCGCCAAGCACCGGGGGCGGACGCTCGGCGGAATCCAGAGCGCCTGGGCGGCCGGCTGGGCCCTCGCCGTGATCGTCTACACGCTGGTGTTCCACTTCCTCGACGCGGACACCGCGTGGCGCGTGATGTTCTGGACCGGGGCCCTGCCCGCCCTTCTGGTCATCTGGGTCCGCCGCAACGTCCAGGACGCGCCGCACGTCGCCGCCGTGCGCGAGGCGAGCCAGGAGCGCGGTTCCTTCTCCGCCATCTTCCGCGCCGGGCTGCTGCGCACGACGCTGTTCGCAATGCTGCTGTCCACCGGCGTCCAGGGCGGCTACTACACGCTGGCCACCTGGGTGCCGACGTACCTGAAGAACGACCGCGGTCTCACCGTGGTGGGTACGGGCGGCTATCTGACCTTCCTGATATCCGGCGCCTTCCTGGGCTACCTGACGGGCGGATACCTCACCGACCGGCTCGGCCGGAAACGCAACATCGTGATCTTCGCCGTGCTGTCGGCGCTGTGCATCGTCGCCTACACGAACATCCCTTCCGGGGCGAACGGACTGCTGCTGGTGCTCGGCTTCCCGCTCGGGTTCTGCATGTCGGCCATCTTCAGCGGGTTCGGCTCCTTCCTCGCGGAGCTGTACCCGACGGCGGTGCGCGGCACCGGACAGGGATTCACGTACAACACCGGTCGCGCGGTGGGCGCGTTCTTCCCGACGCTGGTCGGCTTCCTCGCGGACAGCTGGGGCGTGGGCGGCGCGCTGATCTTCGGCGCCGTGGGGTACGGCATCGCCGTACTGGCCCTGCTCGGGCTTCCCGAGACCCGCGGCCGGGAGCTCGCGTGACGCAATCCGAAGGAGACACACCACCATGACCCGGGCCTCGATCGACCTCAACGCCGACCTCGGCGAAGGCTTCGGCCGCTGGCGGCTCACGGACGACGAACAACTCCTGTCGGTCGTGACCAGCGCCAATGTCGCCTGCGGCTTCCACGCCGGTGACGCCGTCACCATGCGGCGGGTGTGCGCGCTCGCGGCCGAGCGGGCGGTGCGGATCGGTGCCCAGGTCTCCTACCGCGACCTGGCCGGCTTCGGAAGGCGCTCCATGGACGTCCCCGCCGACGAGCTGGCCTCCGAAGTGGCGTACCAGATCGGCGCCCTGGAGGTGTTCGCCCGGGCCGCGGGAGCGCGCGTGGCGTACGTGAAACCGCACGGGGCGCTCTACAACCGGGTCGTGCACGACGAGGAGCAGGCGCAGGCCGTGGTGGACGGTGTGCTGCTGACGGGCGAGCGGCTGCCGCTGCTCGGCCTGCCCGGCTCACGGCTGCACGAGAGGGCGGAGAGCGCCGGACTCCCGGTCGTCACGGAGGCGTTCGGGGACCGGGCGTACACCGCCGCCGGGACGCTCGTGCCTCGCCGGGAGGAAGGCGCCGTCATCACCGACCCGGCGGCCGTCGTGGAACGGTCGGTGTCCATGGCGCGCTCCGGTGTGGTCACCTCCCGGTGCGGGCGGTCCGTCGCCGTGCGCGCCCGCTCGCTGTGCCTGCACGGGGACACGCCGGGCGCTGTGGAGCTGGCCCGCCGGGTCCGCGCCCGGCTGGAGGACGCGGGTGTGCGGGTGGAGGCCTTCGCATGAGGACCCTGCCGGTGGGGGAACGCGCCCTGCTCGTCGAGCTCGGCAACGGTGAGGAGGCGCAGGCGTTCCACGCCGAGCTGCTGCGCCGCCGTGCGTCCGGCGCGCTGCCCCCCGTGCGGGAGATCGTGCCGGCGGCCCGGACGGTGCTGCTCGACGGGGTGGAGGACCCCGGGCGCCTCGCCGCACTGGTCAGCGGGTGGCAGGTGGAACCGCAGCACGCGCGCGCCGAGCCCGTCGTGGACATACCGGTCCGGTACGACGGGCCGGATCTCGCGGTGGTCGCGGCGCTGTGGGGCGTCGAGCCCGACGACGTGGCCCGCATCCATGCGGGGGTGGAGTTCCGGGTGGCGTTCTGCGGGTTCGCGCCCGGCTTCGGCTATCTGACCGGGCTGCCCGCCCGGTACGAGGTGCCGCGCCGATCCACCCCGCGCACCGCCGTCCCGGCGGGCTCGGTCGCGGTGGCGGGCACGTACACGGGCGTGTACCCGCGCTCGTCACCGGGCGGCTGGCAGCTGATCGGGAACACGGACGTGGTGCTGTGGGACCCGGCGCGTGAGCCGGCGGCGCTGCTGTCGCCGGGGACACGGGTGCGGTTCGTGCCCGAGGGCCCGGCGGCACGGAGCGTGGGGCGGCGATGAACGACCGTGCCTTCGCGGTCGTACGGGCCGGGGCGCTGACCACCGTGCAGGACCTCGGGCGGTCCGGCCACGCGCACCTGGGCGTGCCGCGGTCGGGCGCCCTCGATCCGTACGCGAGCCGACTCGTCAACCGGCTGGTCGGCAATCCGGACGACGCGGCCGTCCTGGAGACCACCGTCAACGGCTGCGCGGTGCGGCCCCGCTGTGCCGTGACGGTAGCGGTGGGGGGTGCGCCGTGCCCGGTCACCGTGAACGGCCGGCCGGTTGCCTGGGGAGCCGCGGTGCGCGTTCCGGCCGGCGCCGTGCTGGAAGCCGGGGCCGCGGTGCGGGGGGTGCGCTCGTATCTGGCGTTCGCCGGGGGCGTGGCGGCCGAACCGGTCCTGGGCAGCCGCTCCACCGACCTGCTGTCGGGGCTCGGCCCGGCACCGCTGCGCGACGGCGCCGTACTGCCGCTGGGGCCACCGCCGTCCGCGGCGGCCCGGTTCGAGGCGGCGCCCTGGGCCGCTCCCCCGCGGGAGCTGGTCCTGCGGGTCCGGCTGGGCCCCCGCCACGACTGGTTCACGGCCGCGGCGCTGCGGACCTTCGCCACGCGCCGGTACCGGGTGTCCCCCGCGAGCAACCGGATCGGGCTGCGTACCGAAGGGCCGGCGCTGGTACGTGCCGTCCCCGGCGAGCTGCCCAGCGAAGGCATGGTGCTGGGCGCGGTGCAGGTCCCGCCGGACGGCCGGCCGGTGGTGTTCCTGGCGGACCACCCCACGACCGGCGGCTACCCGGTGGTGGCCGTGGTCCGGGACGAGGACCTGGCGGCGGCGGCACAGGCGACCCCGGGGACACCGGTGCGGTTCCTGCCCTTGGGCTGAGCCGCTGCGGCGGCCGGGCCCCGGTTCCTCCCCGGATGCCGCCGTAACGAAGCGGATCAGCGAGGCAGCCGGCCGCTGGGACGGCCGAGCCCGGCAGGGTCCGGGGCCGTCAGGCGCAGCTGTTCCGCGGGCTCGGCCGGCCCGCCGGAGGGCCCGTCAGTCGGCCAGGTGCCCGTAGCCGCCGCCCCCGGGGGTCGCGACGACCAGGACGTCGCCGGGGCCGACCTCGATCACGTCCACGCCGCCGAGCGTCTCCACGGCACCGCCGGCACGCTCCACCCTGTTCTCGCCGAGCGCGCCCGGAGCACCGCCCGCCATGCCGTACGGCGGGACGCGCCGGTGCCCGGTCAGCAGCGCCACCGTCATGGGCTCCAGGAACCGGATGCGGCGGACCACACCGTTGCCGCCGTGCCACCGGCCGCGGCCGCCGCTGCCGTGCCGTACCGCGAAGGCATCCACCCGGACGGGGTGGCGCCATTCCAGGACCTCGGGGTCGGTGAGCCGGGAGTTCGTCATGTGCGTCTGGACGGCGTCGGCTCCGTCGAATCCGTCGCCCGCCCCCGAGCCGCTGGCCACGGTCTCGTAGTACTGGACGCGGTCATTGCCGAAGGTGACGTTGTTCATGGTGCCCGAGCCCTCCGCCTGGACGCCGAGCGCGGCGTACAGCGCCCCGGTCACCGCCTGCGAGGTCTCGACGTTGCCGGCCACCGTCGCCGCCGGGTGGGCGGGCGCCAGCATGCAACCTTCGGGCACCCTCACCTCCAGCGGCTCCAGACAGCCGCTGTTGAGCGGGATGTCGTCGTCCACGAGCGTCCGGAACACGTACAGCACCGCCGCCATGACCACGGACGTGGGAGCGTTGGTGTTGCCGGGCTGTTGCGGCGAGGTGCCGGTGAAGTCGAGGACCGCGGTGCGGCGTTCCCGGTCGACGCGCACGGCGACCTGGATGACCGCACCGCTGTCCGTCTCGTACCGGTACGAGCCGTCGTGGAGGCCGGCGACGATGCGGCGTACGGACTCGGCGGCGTTGTCCCGGACGTGCCGCATGTAGGCGTGGACGACGTCCAGGCCGAACTGGTCCACCATGCGGCCCAGTTCCTCGATGCCCTTCTCGTTGGCGGCGATCTGCGCCCGCAGGTCGGCGAGGTTGGTGCCGGGA
Source organism: Streptomyces sp. NRRL S-118 (assembly GCF_000716335.1). Classification (GTDB taxonomy): domain Bacteria; phylum Actinomycetota; class Actinomycetes; order Streptomycetales; family Streptomycetaceae; genus Streptomyces. The sequence continues at coordinate 34,493 of NZ_KL591020.1, forward strand.
TCGCGGGACGGATACGGGCCCTCGGTGAGCAGGCGCCGGGTCTCCTCCTCGCGCAGCCGGCCGTCCCGTACGAGCAGCCAGTTGTCGAAGAGGACGCCCTCCTCGTGGATCGTACGGCTGAAGGCGGGCATGGAGCCGGGCGTGATGCCGCCGATCTCGGCATGGTGGCCGCGGGAGGCGACCAGGAAGCGCAGCTCCCCGGAGGGGCCGAAGACGGGTGTCACGACGGTCACGTCGGGCAGGTGCGTGCCGCCGTGGTAGGGGTCGTTGACGGCGTACACGTCTCCGGGCCGCAGGCTCCCCCGGTTGCGCCGCAGGACCTCCTTGATGGACTCCCCCATCGAGCCCAGGTGGACGGGGATGTGGGGAGCGTTGGCGATGAGGTTGCCGTCGGCGTCGAAGAGGGCGCAGGAGAAGTCGAGCCGCTCCTTGATGTTGACGGAGTGCGCGGTGTTCTCCAGGCGCACGCCCATCTGCTCGGCGATGGACATGAAGAGGCTGTTGAAGACCTCCAGGAGGACGGGGTCCACGTCCGTGCCCACCGCGGTGCGGCCGGGCCGGGGGCGGGACCGGGTCAGCAGCAGGTGCCCGGTCCGGGCCGCGGACGCCTGCCAGCCGTCGTCGACGACCGTCGTGGCGTCGGGCTCCACGATGACGGCCGGGCCGGCCACGGTGTCGGAGGGGCGCAGGTCCTCCCGCCGGTACAGCGGGGCGTCCCGTACCTCCCCGGCGACGGACATCCGGACCACGGCGCGCTGCTCCGGTCCGCCGTCACGGGGACCTTGTGCGGCGCCGGCCGGACCGTGGGGGCCCGCCCTGCCGACCGCCTCCACGGAGACCGCCTCGACGACCAGGGGCTTGTCCATGGTGAACGCGTACCGCGCGCGGTGGGCCGCCCCGAAGGCCGACCGCATGGCCTCCGCGGAGCCGAGCGGCACCGGCAGGCTCGCGTCGGTCCCGGCGTACCGCAGGAGCACGCGCGCGTGGGTGCTGATCGCGTGGTCGGGCAGACCGTCGTCGCGCAGTTCCTCCCGCGTCCGCCGGGCGAGTACGGCGCACACCTCGCGCACGCGCGCGCAGGTGTCCTCGTCGAGCTCCGCCTCGATGGAGCGTTCCCGCATCGCGGTGGCGTCGGCGAGGCCGATGCCGTACGCGGACAGCACCCCGGCCAGCGGAGGGACGAGGACCGTGTTGATGCCGAGGGCGTCGGCGACCGCGCAGGCGTGCTGGCCGCCGGCGCCGCCGAAGCTGGTGAGGGCGTACCGCGTGATGTCGTGGCCGCGTTGCACGGAGATCCTCTTGACCGCGTTCGCCATGTTGAGGACGGCGATCTCGAGGAAGCCGGCCGCGACGTCCTCGGGGCTGGGGGCGGTGCCGGTGTGGCGCCGTACCGTTTCGGCGAGTTCGGCGAACCGATCGCGGACGACTGCGGCGTCGAGCGGCTGGTCGCCGTCCGGCCCGAAGACGGGCGGGAAGTGCGCGGGCTGCACCCTGCCGAGCATCACGTTGGCGTCCGTCACCGTCAGCGGGCCGCCGCGCCGGTAGCAGGCCGGCCCGGGGACCGCGCCGGCGGAGTCGGGGCCGACCCGGTAGCGACGGCCGTCGAAGTGGAGGACCGAGCCACCGCCCGCCGCGACGGTGTGGATGCTCATCATCGGCGCCCGCATCCGCACCCCCGCCACCTCGGTGCCGAGCTCCCGCTCGAACGCACCCGCGTAGTGCGACACGTCGGTGGATGTGCCTCCCATGTCGAAGCCGATGACCCGGTCGAAGCCGGCCTGCCGGGAGGTGCGGGCCATGCCGACGACGCCGCCCGCAGGACCCGACAGCACGGCGTCCTTGCCGCGGAAGTGCGCGGCCTCGCGGAGCCCGCCGTTGGACTGCATGAACATCAGCCGCACACCGGAGAGTTCGGAGGCGACCTCGTCGACGTACCGCCGCAGGATCGGCGACAGGTACGCGTCGACGACCGTGGTGTCACCGCGTGGCACGAGTCTGATGAGCGGACTGACCTCGTGCGAGCAGCTGATCTGCGTGAAGCCCTCCTCCCGCGCGACCTCGGCGACCCGCGCCTCGTGGCCGGGATGGCGGTAGCCGTGCAGGAGGACCACGGCGGCGCTGCGCAGGCCGTCCGCGCGGGCGGCCTTGAGGTGCGCGCGCAGGGGGGCCGGATCGAGCGGGCGGACGACCGCGCCGCGGGCGTCGAGGCGCTCGGGCACCTCGACGACCCGGTCGTACACCGTCTCGGGGAGCAGGATGCGCCGGTCGAAGAGGCGCGGCCGGTTCTGGTAGGCGATGCGCAGGGCGTCGCGGAACCCCTCGGTGATGAGCAGGACGGTCGGTTCCCCCCGGCGCTCCAGCAGGGCGTTGGTGGCGACCGTCGTGCCCATCCTGACGGAGTGGATGCGACCCGCGGGTACGGGTTCGCCGGGGCAGGTCCCGAGCAGCAGCCGGATCCCGGCGACGGCGGCGTCGCGGTAGCGCTCCGGGTCGTGGGAGAGCAGCTTGCGGGTGACCAGGCTCCCGTCGGGGCGGCGGGCCACGATGTCGGTGAAGGTGCCGCCCCGGTCGATCCAGAACTCCCAGAGGCCGTTCACTCCCCCATTCTGGCGCGGGAGGCGTCCGGGGACACGGGGACGAGGACATCGAGCGGGTCACCACCAGGGCGGCCCGCACGCCACCTGCGCGCAGTTCGGCACGGTCGGAGACCTCGACGCGGCCGGGCCGCAGTTCCTCCGGCAGCCGCCGCAGCCGCGGCGGTCGGTGAGGACGCGGTACCTGCCGGTGCCGTGGAGGAGGGGTCCCGGCAGGGTGATCACCCGGCCCTGCGGGGCGTTCCGGTCGCTCGCCACCTCCCCCGGCACCACCAGAACCGGTTCGTGCCCGGAGGCCTGGTAGCCGCGGCCGAGCTCGTCCAGCGCCGTGCGCAGTCCGCCGGGACGCCGGGGCACGAAGTACGCCGGTCGCACGATGCGCGGGGCTCATGCCGCCAGCGCCGTCCGCTCGCGCAGCACCTCGGCGTAGTGCCCGAGCATCCGGTCACCCACGGCGGCCCAGGTCCTGCCCCCGGCGGCATCGCGGCCGGCTCGCCCGCAGGCCGCCCGCAGGGCATGGTCCGTGGCGAGCCCGGCCACGGCGCCACGGATCGCTTCGGTGTCGTGCGCGGGCACCGGGAACCCGGTCTTTCCCGCGGAGAGGGACCCATGAGTGTGTGGCCGCGACCCCGTACGACCCCGGCACGGCACGGTGCGTCGCGAACACGCACGGCCGAGCATGAGGGCCGGACGCCGCCCCCCGCACGCGGGCAAGCATCCTCAGGCAGCAGGGGCCGGGCGCATACGGCCCGCACGCCACGGCACCCGAGCACCATCGTCCGGCAGCAGGGGCCCCCGGCACGCCACCGCAGGACACGCGGGCGCGTGCTGTCGGGCAGGAGGGGCCGGACCCGACGGCGCCGGCACGACGGGCCCCACGCCCGTACAACACCGGGAGCCCGGGCCCCACGCGGGCCGGCCGCTCCGCGGGGTCAGACCGCGGGCATGTCGGGGCCTATCCGGCTGCGCACGGCCGTCTGCACCTCGTCCTCCTCGGCCGGGTCCGCGGCGAGGCGGCGCAACCGCTCGGCGACGCGCACGTCACCGGTCTCGGCGTGCAGGGCGGCGATCTCCCTGGTGGTCTCCTCGCAGTCCCACAGGCACTCGACGGCGAAGCCGGTGGCGAAGGAGGGGTCGGTCGCGGCGAGGGCACGCGCGGTGCGCCCGCGCAGCTGGGAGGCCGCGGTCTCCCGGTAGACGTGGCGCAGGACGGGCGCGGCGCAGGCGATCCCGAGCCGGCCGGTCCCGTCGACGAGCGGGTAGAGCGAGGGGGAATCGGGGCCCTCGGCCCGTACGGCCTCGCGCAGGGCTCCCAGCACCAGGCCGGCGTCCTGGGCGCCGCCCCGGCAGGCGAGCACGCCGGCCGCCGAGGTGCCGAGCGCGTCCGGCCGGTGCACCCAGCCTCGGGCCCGGTCCACGGCCGCCTCGCCGCACATCCGCTCGAAGGCGGCGACGGCGGCCTCGGCGACGGTGGAGGAGCCGGCGGCAGCGGCGGCCTCGATCAGGTCCAGGACGGCGGGGTCCTGGATCTCGGCGAGGTAGTGGAGGGCTGCGCAGCGGGCGCCGTCGGGTCCGCTGCGGGCGGCTTCGACGATCAGGGGCCGGTCCTCGGGACCGGCGACGGCGTTCAGGCAGCGGGCGGCCGGCACATGGAGCACGGAGCCCCGGTCCAGACCCTCCTGGGCCCAGTCGAAGACCGCTTGCACGCTCCAGCCGGGTCGGGGCCCGCTGGGGCGCATCTGGCGTTGCCACCGGTCGAAGCAGCCCCGCTCCTGAGCGGCGCGGACCCGGGCGCCGACGGCGTCCCGCCGGTCCTCGGCCCACAGCCGCCACGGGCGGGGCTCGAAGGCGTCGCGCACGGCGACGGCGAGCTCGGCGTCGCCCTCCGGGGTGGCCGGGAAGCGGGCGAGCACGGGCACGGCGAGGGTGCGCAGCGCCGAGTCGTCGTCGCGCAGGGCGAGCTCGTCGAGGGCCCAGGCCCAGTTGGCGCCGGTGGCGGCGTACCTGCGCAGCAGCGCGAGGGCGTCCTCGCGGCCGTACGAGGCGAGGTGGCCCAGTACCGCGAGGGCGAGCCCGGTGCGTGACTCGTCCGTGTCGAGGTGGTCCTCGGCGCAGAAGAGGTGGGCCTCGATGGCGTCGAGCGCGCCGTGCAGATCCAGGTACAGGCGTGCGTAGTAGAGGGAGCGGTTCTCGACCTGCCAGTCCTGGCGGGGGTCGTGGAGAACGCAGTGGTCGAGGGCGGCGAGGGCCTCGGTGCGCGGCGCGGCGAGCGCGTGCAGCGTGCCGTCGCCTCGGCCCCTCTGCAGCAGGCCGAGCAAGGTGCCGCTCGGCGCTATGACTGGATCGAACATGGAAAATGCCTCACATCAAGCTGTCGACGCAACCCCGGGTTCCCGGGGACCGGTGGGTGCCTAGGCCGCGCAGCAACATGTGGAGCCGCCCGTCGTCTTCCGCTTGATGTCGACCATCTTCCTCTGCCTCTCGTCGGTGGCCTCCTGCAGGCCCGACGTCATGATGACCCAGCCATTTCGCCACCGCGACCACATTTACCGTGCGGCTCCCACCTGGAGTTCAGCGTCCGTTCACCGGGACTCGAACAGCTCCAGGAGGTGTGTCTTCCCAAACATCCTGGCGGTATCCACGGCGGACGGAGTGCCTGCCTCCGGATCTGCGCCGTGGTCCAGGAGGGCGCGGACGATGTCGTCCTCGCCCTTGAAGACGGCTCCGGCGATCGGGGTCTGGCCCCGGTCGTTGACCCGGTTGGGGTCGGCGCCGCGCTCCAGCAGGACGGTCACCGCGTCCGCGTTGCCGTGGTAGGCGGCGAGCATCACCAGGCAGTCGCCCTTGTCGTTGGTGAGGTTGGCGGGCACACCGGCGTCCACGTACGCGGCGAGCGTGTCCGCGTCTCCGTGGCGCGCCAGGTCGAAGACCTTGGACGCCAGCTCGATCACCCCGGGGTCCGGAGTCTCACTCATCGGACGGACCGCCTTTCACCTTGTTGACCCGGGCCGCGCCGGCCGTGCTGACCTGCATGTACCCGGGTGGACCGGTACGCACGGCGAGGGCCGCCGTGCGAGTGAACCGACAGGGTACTGCCCGGGCCGGGGCATGACCCGGCCCTCCGGTGGCAAAGATCACCCGGACCGCGTCGGCCGAAGGTCGCGGGCACGCGCCCGCGCGTCTCATCGGGGTGCGGCGGGAATCCGACATCCGCCATTCAAGTGAAAACTGTGCTTATTCACCCGTTTGCACCTTTTGTCGCATAGATACTTGCTGTGAGGCTGGAAGTACTCAAGGTGACTGTCCCCTCACCCAGGAGAATCTCATGATCCTGTCCATCTCCGGCGTGGTCCTGCTCGGCATCATCGTCTTCCTCTTCTTCAAGAAGGACGGGCTCAAGGCCTCCCACGCCCTCGTCTGCGCCCTCTTCGGGTTCTACCTCGCGGGCACGGCCATCGCCCCGAGCATCACGGCGGGCGGCGCGAGCCTCGCGAGCCTGTTGGGCGGGATCAAGTTCTGACGCCCCCACGACCCCCTTCCACCCCCACAGGAGTACGACGTGGCCCGGCGACCGCTCCCCCGCATCCCGATTCCCCGCGTTCTCAGCAGCGGCAGCGACCGGATGGCGCGGAGCCGGGAAATCGCGCGCACGGCCGCCGAAGGCGCCACGGACGTCCTCCATCCACTGATCACGGTCACCCGTGGTCTGCGGAGGCTGGCCGCGGCAGGTCGCGCGAAATGGAGCGCGACTCCCAAGGAACGGCGCGGTCCCGCGCTGTTCCTTGCCGCGGCCTGCGCAGTGGTCGTGGCGCTCCTCCCGTACGGCCCGCTCCTCGCCCTGATCTCCCTGATGGGTGCGGCGGCGTGGCACGGGCGTGAGCGCACGGTGGTCAGGACCGGGCCCGACGAGGCCGAGACCGAACGGCTCAAGGCGCTGTACGAGGCCCTGGTGCCGCACTTCTCCGTGCCCGAGGACCCCGCCCCGCTGTTCACCCACGGCGGGGAGTGGGGGAAGGCCTTCAGTGACTTCGCGTTCGACGGCGACGGCCGGCCGGTCCGGCTGAGGATCGCGTACCCGGCGTACTTCCCGGACGGGGAGGCGGCCTCCCGGGCCCGCGTCGAGCGGCTGCTGCAAGCCAAGTCGGGGCGCGGGCGCGAGTACCTCTTCGACTGGGACGAGGAGGGCAACCAGCTGCTCATGCGGGTGTTGCCGGCGCTGCCCACCTCCATCGCGGCACAGCGGTTCGTGACCGCGCCCGGCGAGACGGTGCTCGGGTTCACGGACGACGACGCGGTGCAGCGGACCATGCCGGTGTGGGAGGGGGACGAACGGCGTGACGCCCCGCCGGTCGTCTGGCGGACGGGCCCGCGCTCGACGGAACCCCACCTGCTGATCGTGGGCCAGCCCGGCAGCGGCGCCACCTCGCTGCTGCGCTCGATCGCGCTCCAGGCGCTGGAGCACGGCGACATCCTGATCGTGGACGGCAGCGGCACCGGGGAGTACGCCTGCCTGACCGGCCGCTGCGGTGTGCTGGGCGTCGAATGCGGGCCGGCCGGCGCGCTCACCAGCCTGGAGTGGGCCGCGCACGAGACGGAACGGCGGCTGATCGCCGCCAACCGGGCGCGGCAGGCGGGCAGGCCCGCTCCCAGCGACACCAAGCGGCCGCTGTGGATCCTCCTTGACCGGCCCGGTGTCCTCGGGCACCTCGCGGCGGCCGACGGGCGGGTCGACCCCCAGGAACTGCTCCAGGTGCCGCTGCGGCACGGGAGGGCGGCGCACGTGACCGTCGTCGTGGCCGAGCAGTTCGACGGCGCCGACGCCCTGACCGAGGCGGTCCGCACGCACACGCGCGCACGTGTCGTCCTCGGACCAGCCACCCGGGACGAGGCGGAGGCGGTCCTCGGCCGGGCTCCGCACACGACGCCCACTCCCAGCGTGCCGCCCGGACGCGGCTACGCCCGGCTCGGTACGGGGCCGGTGCTCAGGCTCCAGGTGCCGGCGACGCCCGACCCGTACGACGACGCGACGTCCGACGCGCACCGGCAGGCGGTCCTGGAACTGCTCCCGGAGCACTCCACGGCGGCCGGCGCACCGGAGATGCACCGGATCGCCGGCCGGCGCCACGAAACGACGGGGTGACGCCGCGGCCCCGCCCGGCCTGCGACGGCCGAGGCACCGCGATCAGGACAACGACGCGCGCGGCCGCGCCGCTGCCGTGCCGCCCGCGGGCGACGCCGGCCACGCCCCCGAACGCCCACACCGTCTCCACAGCCCGGCCCCGCGGGGGGCGGCGCGGCGGTCACGCCACGAACGTGCGCGGCGACTCCGCCGGAATACCTCCCGTGGCGCCCGACTCCACCAGGCGGGCCGCCGCGGCGAGGCGGGCCGCCGCCTCGTCGGCGACCGGGCCGCCGACCGTGAACGGCAGCCGTACGTAGCCCTCGAAGGCGCCGTCCACACCGAAGCGCGGCCCGGACGGCACCCGCACGCCCACGCGCTCGCCCGCCTCGGCGAGGCGGGAGCCGGACAGGCCGCCGGTGCGGACCCACAGGGTGAGCCCGCCGAGGGGGACGTCGAACTCCCAGCCGGGAAGCTCCCTGCGGACCGCCGCGACCAGCGCGTCCCGGTTCTCGCGCGCCTGCGTGCGCCGCAGGCCGACCGCCTCCTCCCAGCCGCCCGTGCTCATCAGCCAGGTGACGGCCAGCTGCTCCAGGACCGGCGTCCCGAGGTCGGCGTAGGCACGGGCGGCGACCAGGGAGCGGATGACGTCGGGGGCGGCGCGGACCCACCCGATGCGCATCCCGGCCCAGAAGGCCTTGCTGGCGGAGCCGACCGTGAGCACCGTGCTGCCGGCCGGGTCGAAGGCGCAGACGGGGCGGGGCATCTCCAGCCCGTCCTCCAGGTGCAGCTCCGTCATGGTCTCGTCGACGACGAGCACGGTCCCGGCGGAACGGGCGGCGTCGACCAGCTGGCGCCGCTGGTCCTCGTCGGCCAGTGCGCCCGTCGGATTGTGGAAGTCCGCGACCACGTAGGCCAGCCGGGGCCCCGCGTCCCGGAACACCTGCCGCCAGCGGGGCAGGTCCCAGCCCGTCAGCCGCTCGGCCATCGCGACGGGCACGAGGCGGGCGCCGGCCTCCCGCATGAGCTGGAGGATGTTGGCGTACGAGGGCGACTCGACGGCGATCCGCTCGCCGCGCCCGGCGAACAGGTGGCAGATGGCGTCGATGGCGCCCATCGCACCGGTCGTGACCATGATCTGCTCGGGCATCGTCGGGATACCGCGTGCCGTGTAGCGGTCGGCGAGCATCTGCCGCAGCGCGGGCAGCCCGGCCGGGTAGTCGCCGTGCGTGTGGGCGTACGGCGGAAGCTCCACGAGCGCGCCCTGGACGGCACGGGTCAGCCAGGGCTCGGGCGCCGGCAGCGAGGCGCAGCCCAGGTCGATCATGGAGCCGAGCGACTCGGGCGGCAGCGGTTCGAGGCCCCGCGCGGGCAGCGGGTTGCCCGCGGGTACGGCGGTCCAGCTGCCGGCGCCGCGCCGGGACTCCAGGAAGCCCTCGGCGCGCAGCGCCTCGTACGCGGCCGCGACGGTGGTGCGGCTGACGGACAGGGACAGGGCCAGCTCGCGCTCGGCGGGCAGACGCGCCGCGACGGGCACGCGGCCCTCCAGGACCAGCAGCCGGATGCCGTCGGCGAGCGCGCGGTAGGCGGGCGGCTTACGGGTGCCGGGGCCGGCCGGGCGCGGCTGCTGGGCGTTCAGCTGCCGGGCCAGTTGGGCGGCACCCACCGCGGAAGTCCATTCGGTCATGGAATTCAGTCCACCTTCCTCGAATTGGACCTGGTTGGCATCCAAACCCATGCCACAGGGTGACATGAGCCAGTCCACCACCACCACCTCGGGGGGCACAACTCATGTCGACGACATCCGGCACACCGGAGCCCGTCATCCGTTCCGGCACCGCCGCCACCGCGGTCACCGCCGCTCCCACCGCCGTGACCGGCGCGACGCCCCGTCACCTCCCCCGCAGGCTGCTCCAGCTCTACGCCGGCCTGGCCCTGTACGGCGTCAGCTCGGCGCTGCTGGTCCGCAGCGGACTCGGCCTGGAGCCGTGGAACGTCCTGCACCAGGGGCTGGCCGAGCGGACCGGACTGAGCATGGGTGTCGTGCTGACCATCGTGGGCGCCGCCGTGCTGCTGCTCTGGATCCCCCTGCGCCAGCGGCCCGGCCTGGGCACCGTCTCCAACGTCCTGGTCATCGGTTTCGCGATGGACGCCACCCTGTGGTCCGTCCCGGACGTGCGGGGCATGGCCGCGCAGGTCTCCTTGATGGCCGGCGGGATCGTGCTCAACGGTGTGGCCACCGGCCTCTACATCGCCGCCCGCTTCGGCCCCGGCCCGCGCGACGGTCTGATGACGGGCCTGCACCGGCTCACCGGCCGTTCCCTCCGCCTGATCCGCACGACCATCGAGCTCGCGGTGGTCCTCACCGGGTTCCTGCTGGGCGGCTCCTTGGGGATCGGTACGGTGCTGTACGCCCTGGCGATCGGCCCGCTCGCCCAGCTCTTCCTGCGGGTCTTCACCGTCCCGGGCGCTCAGGGCGCTCCCGCCGGCAGCACCGTGGTTGCCCCCGGGAAACCCGGGCAGGCCATACTGCGGCGGTGACTCGCGTTCGCCACCCCTATCTCGACCACCCGTCCCTCATACCCTTCGCCCATCGCGGCGGGGCGGCGGACGGGCTGGAGAACACCGCGACGGCCTTCCGGCGGGCCGCAGCGGCCGGTTACCGCTACTTCGAGACCGATGTGCACACCACCGCCGACGGGCGGCTCGTCGCCTTCCACGACGCGACGCTGGACCGTGTGACGGACGCCCGCGGCCGGATCGGCGACCTGCCCTGGAGCGCGGTCCGGGAAGCCCGCGTGGCCGGCAAGGAGCCGCTGCCTCTCTTCGAGGATCTGCTGGAGGAGTTCCCCGAGGCCCGCTGGAACATCGACATCAAGGCCGAGCCCGCCCTGGAGCCCCTGGTGGAGCTGGTCCGCAGGACGGACGCCTGGGACCGGGTGTGCATCGGCTCCTTCAACGAGGGCCGGGTGACCCGGGCACTGCGGCTGGCGGGACCGCGCCTGGCGACCTCGTACGGCGTGGCGGGGGTGCTGGCACTGCGGCTGCGCTCGTACGGGATCCCCGCGGCGCTGCGCCGCGGGGCGGTGGCCGCCCAGGTACCCGAGACCCAGAACGGGGTGCGGGTGGTGGACCGCCGTTTCATCAGGGCCGCGCACGAGCGGGGGCTCCAGGTCCACGTGTGGACGGTGAACGACCCGGCGCGGATGGCCGCTCTCGCCGACATGGGCGTGGATGGCATCATGACCGATCATCTGGAGACGCTGCGTACGGTGCTGACCGACCGGGGAGTGTGGGTCTGAGGTTCTCGCCGTGCCGTCGCCTCTCGCCACGGGGACGAACAAGGGGGGCGCGCGATGACCGCCGAGACCGCCGGCCAGGACGCCCGGAAGCCCGGTCACGACCGCAGACGTGAGCAGCGGGGCTGGTACTTCTACGACTTCGCGTGTTCGGTCTACTCGACGAGCGTGCTGACCGTCTTCATCGGCCCGTACCTCACCTCCGTCGCCCGGGCGGCCGCCGATGCCGACGGCTTCGTCCATCCGCTCGGCATCCCGGTCCGCGCGGGCTCGGTCTTCGCGTACGCGGTGTCCCTGTCGGTCGTCCTGGCCGTCCTGGTGATGCCCGTCGCGGGCGCGGTGGCGGACCGTACGGGCCGCAAGAAGCCCCTGCTGGCGACGGCCGCGTACCTGGGGGCGGCCGCGACGGCGGGGCTGTTCTTCCTGGAGGGGGAACGCTATCTGCTGGGCGCGTTCCTGCTGATCGTGGCGAACGCGTCCCTGGCGGTGTCCATGGCGCTGTACAACGCCTACCTGCCGCAGATCGCGGAGCCGGAGGAACGCGACGGGGTCTCCTCGCGCGGCTGGGCCTTCGGCTACACCTCCGGGGCTCTGGTCCTCGTGCTCGACCTCGTCCTGTACACGGGCCACGACTCCTTCGGCGTGTCGGAGTCCGAGGCGGTGCGGATCTGCCTGGCGTCGGCCGGTCTGTGGTGGGGGGCCTTCACGCTCGTACCGCTGCGCAGGCTGCGGGACCGGCGCGTGGCACCGGACGGCGCGGGTGCGGTCGGGTCGGGGTGGCGTCAGCTGTGGGCGACCCTGGCGGACATGCGCCGGCATCCGCTGACGCTGTCCTTCCTGCTGGCGTACCTCATCTACAACGACGGCGTCCAGACGGTGATCTCCCAGGCGTCGGTCTACGGCTCGGAGGAGCTCGGCCTCGACCAGACGACCCTGATCACCGCGGTGCTGTTGGTGCAGGTGCTGGCGGTGGCCGGGGCCCTGGGGATGGGGCGGCTGGCGCGCTCCTACGGGGCCAAGCGCACCATCCTCGGATCGCTGGCCGTGTGGACGCTGATCCTCGCGGCCGGGTACTTCCTGCCGGCCGGCGCGCCGGTCTGGTTCTTCGCGCTGGCCGCGGCGATCGGGCTCGTGCTCGGCGGGAGCCAGGCCCTGTCGCGGTCCCTCTTCTCGCATCTGGTGCCGCGCGGCAAGGAGGCCGAGTACTTTTCGGCCTACGAGATGAGCGACCGGGGTCTGAGCTGGCTGGGGCCGCTCGTGTTCGGGCTGGCGTACCAGCTGACGGGCAGCTACCGGGACGCCATCGTGTCCCTGGTGGTCTTCTTCGCGCTGGGTTTCGTGCTGCTCGCGCGGGTGCCCGTGCGCCGTGCGGTGGCCGCCGCGGGAAACCCCGTACCGGACCGGATTTAGACGCGGCACTCAAAGGCCGGTAGTGTACGCCTTTGGCCTGCCAGGCGGACCGTTACTGCGCGTCTAAGAGATGAAGACGCGGGGTGACATCTTCTGCCAGATGTGACAAACCGGGCACTGGTGGGTACAAAAAGGGGCGGCACGACGGGCGACGCATGACCCGCAACGGGAATCTTTACCGCCGACCGGACGTTGACCGGATGACGACGACAGCGACACCTGTCCTGTGGGCGACAAGCCCGGGAGGCACGATTCATGAGTGAGCGAGCTCTTCGCGGCACGCGCCTCGTGGTGACCAGCTACGAGACCGACCGCGGCATCGATCTGGCCCCGCGCCAGGCGGTGGAGTACGCATGCGAGAAGGGCCATCGTTTCGAGATGCCCTTCTCGGTCGAGGCGGAAATTCCGCCGGAGTGGGAGTGCAAGGTCTGCGGAAGCCAGGCACTCCTGGTGGACGGGGACGGCCCCGAGGAGAAGAAGGGCAAGCCGGCGCGTACGCACTGGGACATGCTCATGGAGCGGCGCACTCGCGAGGAGTTGGAGGAAGTGCTGGCCGAAAGGCTGGCGGTCCTGCGGTCCGGCGCCATGAACATCGCCGTGCACCCGCGCGACAGCCGGAAGTCCGCCTGATCGCGGAAAACCGCGACCAGCACGGAACACACAAGAGCCGCGGGGCGGCGGTACACCACGGTGTACCGCCGCCCCGCGGCTCTTGGCCGTCCCCAGCCACCCCACGGGCAGCCGGGAGCCGGGCCGGGGAGCCCGTTGGCGGGCGTCGTTCAGCGGGTCAGCGGCGGGCGGGGGTCGTCGTCGCCGTACGGACGCGACTGCCGGGCCGTGTCGTCGCGGATGACCTCGCCCTGTACGACCTTTCCGTCCGGGCGGTGCATACGGGCCTGCTGGAAGGCGTCCCCGAAGGAGCCGGCCACGGCGGCCTTCACCCGCCGGTCCAGCGACCGCTCCGCGTACCGGCCGGCCCACGCGCGGACGGGCGGCAGGAGCAGAAGGAGACCGGCCGCGTCCGAGAGGAGGCCGGGGATCATCAGCAGCACGCCGCCGAGCATGAGGAAACCGTTTCCGGTGCTCCCCGCGTCCTGGGCGGGCACGGCCCCGGCCTGCTGCTGCTGGAGTGTCTCCGTGAGCGTCCGGAAGGCCCGCCGCCCGGCCCGCTTGATCACGGCGGCGCCGAGGACGGCGCCGCCGACCAGCAGGGCGAGCACGGTGAAGCCGCCGGCGGCGCCGGCCACCAGGATCAGCAGCCACACCTCCAGCACCAGCCAGGCGGCGATGCCGAGCGGGGCCAGTGAGCGGGCGCGGGAGCGCTTGCGGGCGGAAGGAGGCGGTGCGCCGGTCGTCATGCCCCCCAGTGTGCCTGGCGGCCCGCCAGGACCGCGTAAAGGGGGGTCCGGGGCCGGGCGGCGGACGTCAGGTGCGCTTGCGTCCCAGGATGCGGTCGGCCCGGGATCCGACCCCCCACGCGGTGACCCGCCACAGGGCCTCCACCACGATGTCCCGGCTCATCTTGGAGTCGCCGTGCTCGCGCTCGACGAAGGTGATGGGCACCTCGACCACGTGGTATCCGGCGGCGACGGCGCGACGGGCGAGGTCGACCTGGAAGCAGTACCCCTGGGACGCCACGTCCTCGAGACCGAGGCCCTCCAGGGTCTCCTTGCGGAAGGCCCGGAACCCGCCCGTGACGTCACGGATGGGCACGTCCAGGAGGAGGCGCGAGTAGGTGCTGCCGCCGCGCGAGAGGAACTCGCGGGACTTGGGCCAGTTGACCACCCGGCCGCCCGGCACCCAGCGCGAGCCGAGGACCAGGTCGGCGCCCTTGAGGGCGGTCAGCAGGCGGGGCAGCTCCTCCGGCTGGTGGGAGCCGTCCGCGTCCATCTCCACCAGGACGCCGTAGTCCCGCTCGATGCCCCAGCGGAAGCCCGCCAGGTAGGCCGCGCCGAGCCCTTCCTTGCCCTTGCGGTGCAGGACGTGGACGTGGTCGTCCTCGGCGGCCAGCTCGTCGGCGAGCTTGCCGGTGCCGTCCGGGCTGTTGTCGTCGGCGACCAGGACATGGGCGTCGGGTACGGCGGCGCGCACCCGTCCGACGATCGGCTTGATGTTGTCGGCCTCGTTGTAGGTGGGGATGATCACCAGGGCCTTGCCGAGCGGACCGTACCGCCTCTGACCATTCCGGCCACTCTGATGACTCTGACCACCGTCGTTCACTGCTGCCCCTTACGTCCGTGCGCTGATCTCCACCATAGCGACCAGGGTCATGGCAGCGGGTCGCGGATCGGGGCCCGGCGTCCTTCGGGCCGACCTGGGGCCCGCTGGCTGCGGGTCGACCGAGAGCCGTTGTCTACTGAACGTCCGGGCCCCACCCGGGTCGCACCCACCCCCGAGCCCTACGGAGCAGGGGGGACCCCCATCCGGAAAAACCT
>NZ_KL591020.1:49452-134650 GCF_000716335.1 Streptomyces sp. NRRL S-118
GCAGGGGGGACCCCCATCCGGAAAAACCTTCCCTCGTCCCCGAGGCGCGGACGCTGAACCTGGCTCCGGTGGTGGTGCGCCGGTGCGGCACACCACCCCCCATGACCCAGCGGCGTTCGACGATTGCGGGGAGGCCGACCGGTCGGACGTCCTGTGGTGGACTCGGCCGAACCTACCGGCCGTCGACCGTTCGCTGTCAACACCCGTTCGACCTGCGGTGTTTGATCGAACGACCAGGTCAGCGACGAAGATCCGCAGGTCGTGGACGACCCGGGGCACCGGTGGCCGGTGTACCAATTGTCCCCATGTCACTCGTTCGGTCGCACATGGACGGTCCGCCCGCCGACGACCGTGCGCAGGCAGACGGGGAGGTCACGGCCGGGGGTGAGGTCGGGCAGACCGGGCGTCCCCGAGCGCGGGTCCGTGGACCAGCGGGCGACCCGGTCGTCGGGCGCCTGGACGACGAGTTCACCGGTGCGCCAGACCGCGTAGTCGGCGGGTGCACCGGGCACGAGGATGCCCGCGTCGTCGCGGCCCGTCGCCCGCCAGCCGCCCCGCGTGTGGGCGGTGAACGCGGCCCGCACGGAGATCCGGTGCTCGGGGGTGCGGTGGAAGGCGGCGGCGCGCACGGTGCCCCACGGGTCCAGCGGTGTCACCGGGCTGTCGGAGCCGAAGGCCAGGGGCACCCCGGCGCGCAGGAGCGCCGCGTACGGATTGAGGGTGCGCGCCCGCTCGGCGCCGAGGCGCCGGGCGTACATCCCGTCCTCACCGCCCCAGGCCGCGTCGAAGGCGGGCTGCACGGAGGCGGTGAGCCCGAACTCGGCGAAGGCGGCGATGGTCTCGGGGGTGAGCATCTCGGCGTGTTCGACACGGTGGCGCGCGGCCCGCACCCGGGCCAGGCCCACGGCCTCGGCGGCCCGGCGCACGCCCTCGACGACCGCGCCGACGGCCGCGTCACCGATGGCGTGGAAGCCCGCCTGGAGTCCGGCCTCGGTGCAGGCGGTGACATGGGCCGCGACGGCGGCCGCGTCGAGGTGCGCGGTGCCGGTGTGGCCGGCGTCGGCGTACGGCTCGTGGAGGCAGGCGGTGTGGGAGCCGAGGGAACCGTCGGCGAAGAGGTCGCCCGCCGCGCCGACGGCGCCGAGTTCGCGGATCCGCCGGGCGTCCTTCTCGCCGCTCACGGCCTCGGCCCAGTAGCCGACGACGCGCGGGCCGGGCTCCTGGGCGGCGAGGGCCAGCAGCGCGGCGAAGTCCGCCTCGTCCGAGATCTCGGGGCCGGCGCACTCGTGGACGGTGCCGATGCCGAGCGAGGCGGCGTGGCGCAGCGCCGCGCGCTGCGCCTCGGCGCGCTGGCCGGGGGTGACGGCGGCGTGCGCGGCGGCGCGGACGGCGTGATGGGCGGCGGCGGTGAGCGGCTGGTCCGGGTGGTAACCGGTCAGGCCGGTGATCCCGGGGACGCGGTCGAGGAGGGCACTGGTCACGACGGCGGAGTGGACATCGATGCGGGGCAGGTAGAGCGGGCGCCCCCCGGTGGCTTCGTCGAGTTCCGCACGCGTCGGGGGGCGCTGCTCAGGCCAGCGCGTGGCGTCCCAGCCGTGCCCGAGGAGGACCTGGTCGCCGGGGCGCGCGGCACTGTGCGCGCGGACGAGTTCCAGGGCCTCGGCGAGGGTGCGCGCGCCGGACAGGTCGAGGCCGGTGAGGGCGAGCCCGGTGGCGGTGGTGTGCACGTGCGCGTCGGTGAAGGCGGGGGTCACCAGGGCGCCTTCGAGGTCGATCACCTCGTCCACACCGGAGGCGAAGGCGTCGGCCGCGCCCTCGGAACCCACCCAGGCGACATGGCCCCGCTCGACGACCATCGCGGTGGCGAAGGGGTCGGCGGGGCTGTGGACGTCTCCACCGCGCAGGAGCACGGTGCGGTGTGCGGTCTCGGTCATGGTGACCAGCCTAGATACGCGCTCACACGCGCGGCGGGCGGGCCTCGTACGGAGTGGAGAGGACGACCGTCGTACGGGTGGAGACGCCTGACTGGGAGCGGATCCGGGTGAGCAGGTGCTCCAGTTCCAGCGGAGTGGCGACGCGCACCTTGAGGATGTAGTTCTCGTCGCCGGCGACGCTGTGGCAGGCCTCGATCTCGGAGATGTCGGCGAGCCGTTCCGCGATGTCGTCGGGGGCGCTGGGGTCGAAGGGTTTGACCGAGATGAACGCCGTGAGCGGCAGGCCGACCGCTTCGGGGTCGACGACTGCGGCGTAGCCGCGGATGACTCCGCGCTGCTCCAGACGGCGTACGCGCTGATGCACCGCCGAGGTGGACAGGCCGGTGGCCTTGCCCAGGTCGGTGTAGCTCATGCGCCCGTCCTTGACGAGCAACTCGACGATCTGACGATCCAGCTCCTCCATGCGGTCAACCTATTGCCCCGGACGCCCCGCGGCACAGTCGGCGGCGCCCCGGAGGGGCACCCGCGAGCGCCATGTGACGAATGCCACAGGTTTGCGGACGCGGTCGCCCGTGACCGGATGGTTATCCGGGAGGACGGAAGGGAATTGGTTGCTGTGGTCGAGGCCGCATGAGCCTGGTCGGCCCACCCGAGGGGGAGATTCTCCATGCAGGAGCCTGTTGATTCGGTCGAGACGGACGAGCTCGACGCCTATGACACTTTCGAGATGTTCCGGGTCATCTGCCCGGACTGCGCACAACCGATCGCGCTGCTCGCGGACGAGGAGGTCCTGCCGGAGCACGCGCTGTGCCCCACGCCGTGGAACCCGTTCGTACTGTCGGTGTGTTCCGGCACGGGGCGGCCGGCCTCGGAGGCGCGTCCCGCCGACGAGTCGCTGGACGTCCAGGAGCAGGACACCGGACTGCTGTTGACGCTCCCCCAGGGGCTCGACTGGCGGACGCAGCCGTTCTCGCACGTGGGCGGCCCCGGGTCGCGTCCGATCAAGGTGCCGCGCAGGGCGCAGGTGCCGCGGATGCGGCGCGCCGCCTGACGTCCTCGCGGCGGCCACCCGGTCCCGGGTACCGACCTCCTGCACCATCGCCCGGAGCGCGGCGTGGTGCAGGATCGGGCCGTCCGGGTCGCCTCCCGGCCCCGCTCCCGCCGCAGTGGGCCCGCCGGGCGTCGACGCGGCGGCGCAGCGGGGCCAGCGGGCTCCCGCCGCTCGAGCTCCCGCCGCTCGCGGCCGGACCCGGTCAGCGGTGAGCGGCAGTCCGTCGACATCCCGGCCGCGGCGTCCGTTGGGCGTCACCAGGAACTGACGCTACGTCAGTCATCGCCGCGGAGACCGGACACGGGCCATCCGGCGAGCACGCCGGTGGGCGGCCCCGGCACCTTCCCGGCCCCGGCGCCTTCCCGGTCAGGAAGCCTGTGCCGGCCGGCCTGACGCCGGCAGGGACGCGGGCGCGGAGCCACGGACAAGATCCGCGGGCGGCCGCGGAGTTGGCGAGCGGGAGGCGAACCGGCGCCCGAGTACGGCCGGGGGTGACCAGCCGGGACCGCCGCGCGTTTGCATTGCATGAGCTCGCTGTACTCGACGCACCTCACGAGCGGCTACGGCGTCGGCCACCTGTTGATGCCGTCGGAAGAATCGGTTCCGCACCCCGCCGCGGATCCGCCCATCTACCGCGCCCTCCTGCGGCACTGGGCCGGCAGCGGTCGCACCGTCCCGGGCCGGCGCGACCAGGAGTGGGCCCGGCTCACCGCGACACCGGCGTGGACCCCGCTCGGCGTTCCGGATGCGCGCGAGCCACGGGATCCCAGGGGATGACGCCCGCCGCCGGTCACCGCCGCGCGCGGGCCCGCTGCCGCTCCCGCAGGACCGCCGCGCTGCGTTCGCACCATTCCTGATTGCCCTGTTCGAAGGCGAGGCCGCGCAGGCAGGTCAGATACGGGCCGATGCGCTCGCCCTCACGGAGGAACTCCTCCTCGCTGCGGTCCCCGCGGAGCGTGCGCAGGAGCGAGCCGAACAGTTCTACCTTGGCGCGGGCGAAGGCGGCCCGCTCCATCAGCTCCGCGATGACCTCATCGGCGCCGACACGGTCCGAAGCCTGGACCTTGACCAGCAGGTCGTCGCGGATGAAGGAGGGCTTGGCCGAGGCGGCGGCGAACCGGTCCAGCTCGGCGACGCCGGCTTCGGTGACCCGGAACAGGCGCTTGTTGGGCCGGGTGTCCTGGACCACTTCACGGCCTTCGACGAGCCCGTCCGCCTCCAGCCTGGCCAGCTCCGCGTACAGCTGCTGGGGAAGGGCGTGCCAGAAGTTGGCCACGCCCAGATCGAAGGCCTTGGCCAACTGGTAGCCGCTCAGTTCGCCGTCCAGCAGCGCCGCGAGCACGGCGTGACGCAGCGCCATCGGATGCCCTCCCGCCCGTCTCCGTACCGTCCGGCCCTCTATGCGCCGGGACCCGCCCCATGATACTCAAGGACCGGACTAGTCAGATTATTGACTATGAGAGCACCGAGGAGACGCCATGGCATCCGCACACACCTTCCGCGCCGCCGTCGAAGCGCGCGACCTCGCCGCCCTGGAGGACCTGTTCACCGACGACATCCGCCTCTACAGCCCGGTGAAGTTCACGCCCTTCGAGGGCAAGCGCATGGTGCTCGGGCTCTTCGGCGTGCTGCTGCGCACCTTCGAGGGCTTCCACTACATCGGGCAGTTCGACGGCACGGCCCGGACCAGCACCGACGGAACGGAGGCGCCGTCGGAGATCCTGCTGTTCCGGGCCACCGTGGACGGCAAGGAGATCCACGGCATCGACATGCTGCAGTTCGACGCGGACGGACGGATCAAGGAGTTCACCGTGATGGTGCGCCCCCAGTCCGCCGTCCAGGCCCTGGGCCGGGCCGTCCTCGAGGGGCTGGTCGCCGACGGGCTCGTACCGCGCCCGCCCGCGACCACCGACGACCGCCTCGCCGAACAGGGCCGTGTCCGGACCTCTTGATCCGCTACGAGCCGCACGGCCCGGGGCCACCTGCACGACCGCCCCGGCGGCCCCGGCCTGGACGGTCGGGGCCGCCGGGGCGGCGCGGCGGAAGGGCACGGGGGCGTCAGCGGGACTCGGGGCCGACGACCTGCCGGGCGATGACCATGCGCTGGATCTGGTTGGTGCCCTCGACGATCTGCAGCACCTTCGCCTCACGCATGTAGCGCTCGACCGGGAAGTCCGCGGTGTAGCCGTAGCCGCCGAGCACCTGGACCGCGTCCGTGGTGACCTTCATCGCGGCGTCCGTGCAGAACAGCTTGGCCATGGCCGCCTCCCGCGAGAAGGGGCGTCCCGCGTCGCGCAGCCGGGCGGCGGCGAGGTACAGCGAGCGGCCCGCCTCGATCTGCGTGGCCATGTCCGCGAGCATGAACCGCAGTCCCTGGAAGTCCGCGATGGGGCGTCCGAACTGCCGCCGCTGCGTGGCGTACTCCACGGCCTCGTCCAGCGCGGCCTGCGCGACGCCGATGGCGCACGCGGCGATGCCCAGGCGGCCGGAGTCCAGGGCGGACAGGGCGATCGCGAAGCCCTGCCCCTCGTCACCGATGCGCCGCGCGTCGGGGACGCGCACGCCGTCGAAGTGGAGCTGGGCGGTGGGCGAGCCCTTCATGCCCATCTTCTTCTCCGGCGCGGCGGCGGACAGGCCCTCGGCGTCGCCCGGCACCAGGAAGGCGGTGATGCCGCGGGGGCCCTCGACGCCCGTTCGGGCCAGGACGGTGCAGAAGTCGGCGACGCCGCCGTGGGTGATCCACGCCTTGGTGCCGCTGATGACCCAGTCGTCGCCGTCGCGGACGGCCTTGGTGCGCAGCGACGCCGCGTCGGAGCCGGAGGACGGCTCGGACAGGCAGTACGCGCCGAGCAGGCCGCCGCCGAGCATGGCGGGCAGGTGCTCGCTCCGCTGCTCCTTGGTCCCGTAGGAGGCGAGGGCATGACAGGACAGGGAGTGGACGCTCACGCCGAGGCCGACGGTGAGGCGGGCGGCGGCGAGCTCCTCCAGCACCTGGAGGTAGACCTCGTACGGCTGGTCACCGCCGCCGAAGCCGGAGTCGTAGGGCAGGCCGAGCAGTCCCGACTCGGACAGCAGCGTGAAGACCTCGCGCGGGAAGTGGCCGGCGTCCTCCTCCTCCGCCGCCCGGGGAGCGATCTCCCGCTGGACGATGTCGCGCACCAGGGCGATCAGATCCCTGGACTCCTCGGTGGGCAGCTGGCGTTCCACCGGCTGCCGGGCGCGGTCGGACATTAGGGCGCTCTCCTCCCTGTCGGGCGCTGCGACGGACGCGCGCGACTAGGGTGGGCGGCGCCGCCGATCTCACTGCCACACCGATGCTGCCCTTCCGGATCACGGAAACGAGCTGGCCAGCGGCTGTGGCGCGTTGAGTATGCCCGATCAGCGGGCTCCCGTCACGGGGTGGAAGGGAGCGCTCCGCCGGGGCGGCGGAGCGAGGGGGTCACATGAGGCCGGCGCGGGTGACGAGCATGGCGAACAGGACGACGAGCACCCAGCCCAGGATGTGCTCCAGCAGCTGGGGGCCGTCGTCCTTCGGGCCTCCGGTACGGACGCGGGGGGCGGCAGCGGCGGCAGTGGTCATGGCGTCTCGCTCTGCGTGTGAGTGGGGTGGTCCGGCCGGGGATGTCCCCCGTCGCCAGACCACAGTGCCAGCGAGGGCGGCAATGGGGGTAGAGACGTTCATCACGCCCTCGCTGCCGGGCACATGGGATCAGCGGACGCCGACCGCCTCCAAGGCCTTGCGCTGTGCGGCCGTGGGGCGGGCCGGCCAGTACAGGTAGCAGACGCCCCCTGTGCCGGAGACCACTTTCCCGGAGGCGTTGTGGCGCTTCGTCCGCAGCCAGATGTTCTCCCACTCGCGGCGCCGGTAGACGCGCCGCACGGCCTCGTTCGTGGGTGACGCCGGGTCGTTGGCGATCACGTCCCCGTCCTGTGTGAACCCGATGACGGTCATCAGGTGGCCCGCCGTGCCGTAGCCCGCGCCCGTCAGCTCCTTCTCCAGGAACGACTGGGACGTGATCGCCGGGATCCCGGCGCGGATCAGCGCCTCCAGTTCGGTCAGGGAGCGCAGCCGGGTGACGACGGCGTTCAGGTCGTCGTACGTGGCGGCGTAGGCGGCGTTGAAGGACCAGTTGCCGCACCCCTCGTACTGGTGGTCGTAGGTGTGGCGGGCCGCGTGGCAGACCTGAGGGTCGGCGAAGGCCGGGTTCACCCAGGCGAGCTCGGCCGCGGTCGGCCGGCGGCCCCAGTACTCGATGATCATCTGGGACGAGGTCGGGCTGCACCACGCCTCGCCTCCGTTGGCGTACTCCGGGTACTGCCCGATGTGGGTGTGCTGCGAGTAGCGCGGGACGACCAGCTCGCGGGCGGGTCCCGGCTCGGAGGCGGGCACCGTGAAGCGGTCCGGGACGTCGGACGCCATCGCGCCGAGCCGCCACACCCTCGGGGTCAGCCGGCTGCCGGGTGTGCGGTGGAGGGTGAGCCGCAGCCGGTACGAGACGACGCGCAGCCCGCTCGCGGCGTCGCCGACGGCGAGGGTGTCGGTCCAGACCGCGCTGCGGCCGTCGCTCTGGCCGTCGACGGAGGTCCGCCGGATGTCGCCGTCGCCGGCCGCCCAGCGCCCCATCACGAACCAGGGGGTGTCGGTGCCGTCCGCGTACCGCCCGCTCAGCTCCACGGTGATCCAGGTGCCGGACGGGGTGTCGGCGTTCCAGGAGGCGATGAGCTCGGTGGCCGGGACGGACGGGGTGTGGCGGGGGGAGGTCCAGGTCGCGTACTCCCAGGTGGCGGTGCGTCCCGTGTGCGGATCGGTGTAGTCGGTACGCCCGGCCGGGTCGGTGATCACCAGAGCGGGCCGCAGGTCGGCGACGGGCGACGTGCCGGCGTGCGTGCCGGAGCGCCAGTCCGTGTACGAGGTCCAGGAGCGGTTGTCGATGCCGCCGGCCGCCCGCGGCTCGCCCTGCGGAGCAGGAGCGGCGGCGCCGGTGGCCGGAGCCCCGGGCACGGGGACCGCGGAGGCCGGGGCAGCGGAGGCCGCGGCGCCCCCCGCGACGGCCAGCGCCGCCGCGAGCACCGCCCTGCGCGGCGCGGCCGGCGGCAGCGACGAAGGCCCGGCGGAGGCGGAAGCGGAGGAAGGGAGGGAGGGGGACGGGGAAGGGGACTCGGTCATGGCGGAATGACCCCCAGACGGGTGTACGGACGGGGCGACGAGCGCACGACGGGTGCGCCCACTATCCCGTTCCGGACCGTGCCCGGCCAGCAACCGCGCGTCGCGTCGCGCCACCAATATTGGTCTCCACCTGTGGCTTTGTAGAGTGGGCGGCGTGGAGCCCCTCGACTTCGACCGCCTCGCCGCCGGCCTGCACGCGCTGCCGCCCTCCTGCGGACCGGTGCGCCTCGTCGCCGTGGACGGCCACGCCGGCTCCGGCAAGTCCACGTTCGCGGATCGCCTGGCGGCCGCGCTCGGCGGCGCACCCGTGCTCCACCTGGACGACCTCGCCACCCACGAGGAACTGTTCGCGTGGACCGAGCGGCTGCGGACGCAGGTACTCGATCGGCTGATACGCGGCCACGCGGCGCAGTTTCACCCGTACGACTGGACCCTGCGCCGCTTCGGCCCGCCCCGGCCCCTTGCCCCGGCCCCGGTCGTCGTGATCGAAGGCGTGGGCGCCGGCCGCCGCGCCCTGCGGCCGCACCTCGCGCGACTGCTGTGGATGGACCGGGAGGCCGAGGAGTCCTGGGCGCGGGGCCGGCGCAGGGACGGGCCGGCGCAGGCCGCCTTCTGGGACGGATGGACGGTGGCGGAGACCCGCCATTTCGCGGCGGACCCCTCCCGGCCCTACGCCGACACCCTGGTACGGGAGTGTCCGGAGGGGTACGAGTGGCTGCCAGGACCTGCAGGGACAGCACGTCCCAACCGAATCATCACGGACAGTGACCGACTTTCGCCGCCGTACTAGCCAGTCGGAAATCAGCCTCCCAGACTGCCTCAACTTCGCTTGACCGACGGGGCGCACAGGTCTTACGTTCTCAATGTGCGGCTTTCCGGAGCCGCCGCAGACGCGAAGCCCCCGGTTGTTCCCCCGTGATCGGGGGCTTCGTTCTGCCCTTCACCCCCTCCTCCCCCGCCGCCCGAGTGGCTGACGCTCACCGTCGGTCACTGCCGGCCCGCAGCAGGTGGCGGCGTCCGGGCGCCTTCGGTGGTCCCTTTTGCGCCCTTCGATGCGCACGCCCTGCACCGGTACGATGCCTCTCGGTACACCTCGGTGCACCTCGGTGCGGTCAAATCCCGTTCACGAGAGGGCGATTGGGCAGGCTTCCGGCGGGCGGGCGGCGCCCGGCGGGAACAGGGACGAGGGCACGGCTTGTGGGGGACCCGATGAACTTCGGCACGCAGGGCGGCGTACTCGCTCCTGCCGACCTCGCCTGGCTGCGCGGCGTGGACGCCTACACCATGGGCGCGTATCCGCAGGCCGAGGAGGAATTCCGCACCGCGGTGCGGATCGATCCCGGGATGGCGGACGCCTGGCTCGGGCTGCACGCGCTGCGGGTCGACACGACCACGGCGCTGCTGCGGATGTACCGCAACAGAGTCAGGTTCGGCGAACAGCGCGCCCGCCACCGGCGCACGCTCAACTCCTGGTACTGGCTGGGCTGGTGGGTGCAGCCGGTGCTCGAGAGCCCGCGCGATCTGCTGCTCGCGCACGCCTCGCACTGGCTGGACGGCCGCCATGTGCCCGAGCTGGACCGGGCGCTCGCGGGGCTCCCGCCCGTCGACACCGACCCCCAGGTGCGGTTCCTGCACGCCTGCCGGGCCTACCTGGTCAAGGACTGGGACCAGCTCGTACGCCACACCGAGCCGCTCGTCGACGACCCGCTGCTGGGCATCGAGGCCGGGCTGTTCGGCGGCATGGCACGGGTCCGGCTGGAGATGTACGGGCAGGCCGAGCCGCTGCTGTCCGCGGCGCTGATGCGCTGCCGCAGCGAGCAGCCGCAGCGCAAGGAGTTGCGCTACTGGCTGGCACGTGCGCACGAGGGCACGGGCCGCACCGCCGCCGCCCTCCCCCTCTACCGGGCCGTGCACCGGGTGGACCCGGCTTTCATGGACACCGCGGCGCGGCTGGCGGCGATCGCCGAGTACGACGGGTTCGACGGCGCCGAGGAGGCGGCGGCCGGTCTGGCCGCGGTGTCGCTGGCGGGTGTCGGGCAGGACACCGCGGACGGCGGCCGTGAGGCCGGGGACCTGCCGGACGGCCCCGAGGCGCCGCCCGGCGACGGCCTGCGGCTCGGTGGCGACCCGCAGTCCCCGCCGGTTACGACGGCACCGCCCGCGCCGTCGTACGGCGTGCGGGAGAAGACGGCGGGACCGGGCCGGCCGGGGATCCCCCCGTTCCCCGCGAGCCCGACCGATCCGGAGCTGCTGGGCCAGGCGCTGGCGGAGCTGGAGCGGATGGTGGGCCTGGAGCCGGTGAAGCGCCAGGTGAAGGCGTTGTCGGCGCAGCTGGAGATGGCGCGGCTGCGGGCGGCGCAGGGGCTCCCGGTGCAACCGCCGAAACGTCACTTTGTCTTCTCCGGTCCCTCGGGTACCGGGAAGACCACGGTGGCCCGGATCCTGGGCCGCGTCTTCTACGCGCTCGGGCTCCTCGGCGGCGACCACCTGGTGGAGGCGCAACGCGCCGACCTGGTCGGCGAGTTCCTCGGCCAGACGGCGGTGAAGGCCAATGAGCTGATCGACTCGGCACTCGGCGGGGTGCTCTTCGTCGACGAGGCGTACTCGCTGTCCAACTCGGGTTACAGCAAGGGGGACGCGTACGGCGACGAGGCGCTGCAGGTGCTGCTCAAGCGCGCGGAGGACAACCGCGACCACCTGGTGGTGATCCTCGCCGGGTATCCCGAGGGCATGGACCGGCTGCTCGCCGCCAACCCCGGGCTGTCGTCCCGGTTCACCACGCGCGTGGACTTCCCCTCGTACCGGCCGCCGGAGCTCACGGCGATCGGCGAGGTGCTGGCGGCGGCGAACGGCGACGTGTGGGACGAGGAGGCGCTGGAGGAGCTCCGCTCGATCAGCCGTCACGTGGTGGAGCAGGCCTGGATCGACGAACTGGGCAACGGCCGGTTCCTGCGGACGCTGTACGAGAAGTCGTGCGCCTACCGCGATCTGCGGCTCTCCGTCTGTGCCGGTACGCCGACCCGTGACGACCTGGCCACGCTGCGGCTGCCCGATCTGATGCAGGCGTACGGGGAAGTGCTGTCGGGCCGCGGTCCGATGGACCGCGGCCCGCAGGAACCGCCGGGTTACTGACCGGCGAGCACTCCTTCGGCCTGCGCCGAGCCGGATCCGGCCGGCGGCGCCGAGCCCGTCGCGGCGGCCGGAGCCGCCGCGAGCCGCGTGGACGGGCGGCATTCCGCGCCGGTCACCGGCAGCAGGGGCACGGCCGTGCGGTGGGCGGGGTCGCGCACCTCACCGACCAGCATCTCCAGCACGTCCTCCAGCGCCACCAGCCCCAGCACCCGCCCGGACGCGTCCGCGACCTGGGCCAGGTGCGTCGCCGCCCGGCGCATCACGGTGAGCGCGTCGTCGAGCGGCAGCTCGGCCCGCAGGGTGGCCATGGGCCGCCACACGTGCTGCGGCACGGCCTTGCCCGGGTCCTCCAGGTCCAGCACGTCCTTGACGTGCACGAAGCCCATGAAGACCCCGGTCCCGCCCTCCGCGCGCACCGGGAACCGGGAGTAGCCGGTGCGGACGGTGAGCTCCTCGATCTCGGCGGGGGTGACCGACGGGGTGACCGTCACGAGCGACGCACGGGGGATGAGGACGTCGGAGACCGGGCGGCTGCCCAGCTCCAGGGCGTCCTCCAGCCGCTCCTGCTCGGCCGGGCCGAGCAGTCCGGCCTGCCGGGAGTCCTCCACGAGCCGGCCGAGTTCGGTGCTGGTGAAGACCGCCTCGACCTCGTCCTTGGGCTCGACCCCGAACGCCTTCAGCACCAGCCGGGAGCAGGCCCCGAGCGCCGCCGTCACGGGCCGGCACAGCCGCGCGAAGCCGACCAGGGCGGGGCTCAGCCACAGCGCGGTCCGCTCCGGCGCCGCCATGGCCAGGTTCTTCGGGAGCATCTCGCCGATGACGAGGTGGAGGAAGACGACCACCGCGAGGGCGATGACGTAACCGAGGGGGTGGATGAGCCCCTCCGGCAGGTGCACGGCGTGGAAGACGGGTTCCAGCAGGTGTGCCACCGTCGGTTCGGCGACGGCGCCGAGGGTCAGCGAGCAGACGGTGATGCCGAACTGCGCGGCGGCCATCATCTGCGGCAGGTTCTCCAGGCCGTACAGCACCTGGCGGGCGCGCTTGGAAGCGGCCGCGAGCGGCTCGATCTGGCTGCGGCGCACGGACACGAGGGCGAACTCGGCGCCCACGAAGAAGCCGTTCCCCAGGACCAGGAGGACGGCGAAGAGGAGTTGCAGCACGCTCATCGGGCGGCCTCCGCCAGATCCGGGACGCCGGCGGCGGCACCGGCGGTACGGACGAGCCGGACACGCTCGGCGCGGTAGCGGTCGACCTGGCGCACGGACAGGCGCCAGCCCGGGAGCTCGGCGCGGTCGCCGGGGGCCGGGATGCGGCCGAGCAGATCGGCGACGAGCCCGGCGACGGTCTCGTACGGCCCGTCGGGGACGTCGAGACCTATCCGCTTCAGGGTGTGGACGCGGCAGCTGCCGTCGGCCTCCCAGGCCGGGTGGCCGTCCTCGGCGGCGACGGCGGCCAGCTCGGGCAGCTCGTCGTCCTCGTCGTCGTGCTCGTCACGGACCTCGCCGACGAGCTCCTCGACGATGTCCTCCAGCGTGACCACACCGGCGGTGCCGCCGTACTCGTCCACGACGACGGCTATCGGCTGCTCGCTGCGCAGCCGCTCCAGCAGTGCCTGGACGGGCAGCGTCTCGGGCACGAGGAGCGGCGGCAGGGCGACGTCGGCCACCGGGGTGCGCAGCCGCTCGGCCGCGGGCACGGCGAGCGCGTCCTTGAGGTGGACCATGCCGATGATCTCGTCGATGCGGTCGCGGTAGACCGGGAATCGCGACAGGCCGGTGGCCCGGGTGAGGTTGAGGACGTCCGCGGCCGTGGCGTCGGACTGCAGGGCGCTGACCTTCACGCGCGGGGTCATCAGGTGCTGTGCGGTGAGCCCGCCGAGGGCGAGGGTGCGGACGAAGAGGTCCGCCGTGTCCTGTTCCAGGGCGCCGGCCCGCGCCGAGTGCCGGGCGAGCGAGACCAGCTCGCCGGGGGTGCGGGCGGAGGCGAGCTCCTCGGTGGGTTCGACGCCCAGCAGCCGGACGAGCCGGTTGGCGACGGCGTTGAGCAGCGCGATCACCGGCCGGAAGACGGTCGAGAAGACGTGCTGCGGGCCGGCGACGAACCGCGCCACCTGCAGGGGGCGGGAGACCGCCCAGTTCTTCGGGACGAGCTCACCGATCACCATCTGCACGGCGGAGGCGCCGAGCATGCCGATGAGGACGGCGACGCCGGAGACGGCCCCTTCGGGCAGTCCGGTCGCGGTCAGCGGCCCGTCGAGCAGCTGGGCGAGCGCGGGCTCGGCCAGCATGCCGACGACGAGGGAGGTGAGGGTGATGCCGAGCTGGGTGCCGGAGAGCTGGAACGACAGTTCCCGCAGCGCCCTGACGACGGTACGGGCCCGCCGGTCGCCCTCGGCGGCGGCGCGCTCGGCGTCCGCGCGCTCCACGGTGACCAGGCCGAACTCGGCGGCCACGAAGAAGCCGTTGGCGAGGATCAGCAGGAATGCCGCGGCGAGCAGCAGAAGGGGGATGATCATGCCGCCGCCTCGTGGGAAGGGGCGGCGCAGGTACTACCGGACGATCCGTCCATTGCTGGAGGGAATCACTCCTCGGGTCGCAGGTGCCCCGCCGGCGAAGGTGGTGCTGCCGTGTGCGCGAGGCGGTGGCGCGCTCGGCGCCACCGCCACAAGAGTAATCACGCGCGGGGCCGGTGGGGCAGGGGGCTTGCGTCCGTCCGGGGGACGGGCAGGGACGGGGACGGGAAGGGAGCGGCCTGCCGGGGCCGGGCTGCCCGGCGCCGGGTCAGGCTGTTTCCGTGCCCGTACCGCGGGTCTCGGCGAGAGCCCGCAGGGTGCGTGCGTCGCGGATGGCCTGCTGCTTGCCGATGCCCGGCTGGATGCCGAGCGCGGGCAGGCTCGTGCCGTCACTGAGGTCGAGGAACACCCAGGGGTCGCCCTCGCGCAGGTTGACCCGCAGGATCTCCGGCCACGCCAGCCGGCGCGTCCGAGTGAGGTTGACGACGGTGACGCCGGTGTCGTCGGCCACGACCTTCGGGCGGCTCAGCAGCGCCAGGACGCCGTAGAAGAGCGCGGCGACGAAGACGAAGCTCGCGCGCTCGCCCGGGCCCAGCTTCTCCAGCATCAGGGCGACGGCCGTGATGACGGCGAACATGAGGGCGCCGACGGTCAGCAGGACCACCCGGGTGCGGGTGGGCCGGAACGTGACCGGGAGGGCGGGGAGCTGGATGTCGGACATATCCGCTTCGACCTGTTTCATTCGACCTGGGGTGCCGGTGCGCTCAGAGGCGGCAGGCGTGGATCTCGGTCGTCAGGATCGCGCGTGCGCCGAGGGCGTACAGGTCGTCCATGATGCGCTGGGCCTCCCGGGCGGGGACCATGGCGCGGACGGCGACCCAGCCCTCGTGGTGCAGCGGGGAGACGGTCGGCGACTCCAGCCCCGGAGTGAGGGCGACGGCCTGCTCCAGGTGCTCGACCCGGCAGTCGTAGTCCATCATCACGTAGGAGCGGGCCACCAGGACGCCCTGGAGGCGGCGCAGGAACTGCTCCACCTTCGGGTCGTCGGCGGGGGCGCCGGTACGCCGGATGACGACGGCCTCGGAGGTGAGGATCGGCTCGCCGATCACCTCCAGGCCCGCGTTGCGCAGGGACGTGCCGGTCTCCACGACGTCCGCGATGACCTGGGCGACGCCGAGCTCGATGGCGGTCTCGACCGCGCCGTCGAGGTGGACGACGGACGCGTCGACGCCCTGGTCGGCGAGGTGCTTGGCGACGATCCCCTCGTAGGAGGTGGCGATCGTCATGCCGGCGAAGTCGGCCGGGCCGCTCGCCGTGCCCGGCTTGGTGGCGTACCGGAAGGTCGAGCGGGCGAAGCCGAGCTGGAGGATCTCCTCGGCGTTGGCGCCCGAGTCGAGCAGCAGGTCGCGGCCGGTGATGCCGATGTCGAGCTTGCCGGAGCTGACGTAAATCGCGATGTCGCGGGGGCGGAGGTAGAAGAACTCGACCTCGTTCTCCGGGTCGACCAGGACCAGCTCCTTGGACTCCTTGCGCTGCTGGTAGCCGGCCTCATGGAGCATCGCCGACGCAGGTCCGGACAGTGAACCCTTGTTGGGGACGGCGATGCGCAGCATGGGGTGGGCTTCCTAACTGTGAAAAGGAGTTCTGTGCGAAGAGCGGGCGGGCTCAGAGGTGGGCGTAGACGTCGTCGAGGGAGATCCCGCGCGCGACCATCATCACCTGGACGTGGTACAGCAGCTGCGAGATCTCCTCGGCGGCGGCTTCCTTGCCCTCGTACTCGGCGGCCATCCAGACCTCGGCGGCCTCCTCGACGACCTTCTTGCCGATGGCATGGACGCCCTTGTCCACCAGCTCGGCGGTACGGGAGGTGGCGGGGTCGCCGGTCTTGGCCTTGAGCTCCAGCTCGGCGAAGAGCTCTTCGAAGGTTTTGTTCGCCATGATGGTCCTAAGAGTACGGGGTGCCGCGCGCGCACTCAGCGCCAGGGCTCGCTGACGGTGCGCAGTGTGGCGGCGGTGGCGACGGCGGCGGTGACCGCCTCGTGCCCCTTGTCCTCGTTCGAGCCCTCCAGGCCGGCCCGGTCCAGGGCCTGCTCCTCGGTATCGCAGGTCAGTACGCCGAAGCCGACGGGGACGCCGGTGTCGACGGAGACCTGGACGAGGCCCTGGGTGACGCCCTGGCACACGTACTCGAAGTGGGGGGTGCCGCCCCGGATGACGACGCCGAGCGCGACGACGGCGTCGTAGCCGCGGCCGGCGAGGACCTTGGCGACGACCGGGAGCTCGAAGCTGCCCGGGACGCGCAGCAGGGTCGGCTCGTCGATGCCGAGCTCGTGCAGGGCGCGCAGGGCGCCGTTGACGAGGCCGTCCATGATCTTCTCGTGCCACTGCGCCGCGATCACGGCGACCCGGAGGTCGCCGCAGTTCTTCACGCTCAGTTCGGGTGCGCCCTTGCCGCTCACGTGCGTACTCTCCTCGTGCTTCTGTTCCGGTCTGATCTGGTGGGTCTTACTGGTTGTGGCAGGGGGACGCGCCGGCGGCGGCGTCGAGCCAGGGCAGGTCGTGGCCCATCCGGTCGCGCTTGGTGCGCAGGTACCGCAGGTTGTGCTCCCCGGCCTGGACGGGCATCGGCTCGCGTCCGTTGACGGTCAGGCCGTGCCGGACGAGCGCGCTCGTCTTCTCCGGGTTGTTGGTCATCAGCCGAAGACTGCGTACGCCCAGGTCGGTGAGCATCTGCGCACCGGCGGCGTAGTCGCGGGCGTCGGCGGGCAGGCCGAGCTCCAGGTTGGCGTCGAGGGTGTCCCGGCCGCGCTCCTGGAGTTCGTACGCGCGCAGCTTGGACAGCAGGCCGATGCCGCGTCCCTCGTGGCCGCGCAGGTAGACGACGACGCCGCGGCCGGCCTCGGTGACGCGTTCCATGGAGGCCTGCAACTGCGGGCCGCAGTCGCAGCGCAGCGAGTGGAAGATGTCGCCGGTCAGGCACTCGGAGTGGACACGGACGAGGACGTCCTCGCCGTCGCCGATGTCGCCGTGGACGAGGGCGACGTGCTCGACGCCGTCGACGGTGGAGCGGTAGCCGTACGCCGTGAAGTCGCCGTACGCCGTCGGCAGGCTGACCTCGGCCTCGCGGCGGACGGTCGGTTCGTTGCTGCGGCGGTAGGCGATGAGGTCCTCGATCGAGATGATCGTCAGGCCGTGCTTGCGGGCGAACGGCACGAGCTCCGGCAGCCGCAGCATGACCCCGTCCTCGCCGGCGATCTCGACGATGGCGCCCGCCGGGCGCAGTCCGGCGAGGCGCGCCAGGTCGACGGCGGCCTCGGTGTGGCCGTTGCGGACGAGGACGCCGCCGGGCTGGGCCCGCAGCGGGAAGACGTGGCCGGGGCGGACGAAGTCGGAGGGTCCGGCGACGCCGCCGGCCAGCAGCTGGAGGGTGGTGGCGCGGTCCGCGGCCGAGATGCCGGTGGTGACGCCGTGGACGGGCGCCGCGTCGACCGAGACGGTGAAGGCGGTCTTCATCGACTCGGTGTTGTCGGTGACCATCTGCGGCAGCTGGAGGCGCTCGAGCTCGTCGGCTTCCATGGGCGCGCAGATCAGGCCGCGGCACTCGCTCATCATGAAGGCGACGATCTCGGGGGTGGCCTTCTCGGCGGCGATGACGAGGTCTCCCTCGTTCTCGCGGTCCTCGTCGTCGACGACCACCACGGGGCGGCCGGCGGCGATGTCGCGCACGGCCTGCTCGACCGGGTCGAGGGCGAGGTCGGTGACGTCCCAGAGGGAGCTCGGAGCGGCGGCGCGGACCGGCTCGTCCGGGACGGCGGAGGCAGACGGGCGGGCGGTCATGCGGGTGCTCCTTCCAGAGGGGACTCGCTCGCGCGGGAGCGCAGCCACCAGTCGCGCAGGCCCCACAGGACGAGCGCACCATAGATGACGTAGACGAAGCCGGAGAACGCGTAGCCGTTGGTGAAGTTGAGCGGCACGCCCACCAGGTCCACGAGAAGCCAGGCGAACCAGAACTCGACCATGCCGCGGGCCTGGGCGTACATGGCGACCAGGGTGCCGACGAAGATGTACGCGTCCGGCCACGGGTCCCAGGACAGCGACGGGTAGGCGGTGAACAGGCCGCCGACGGCCAGGGTGCCGACGAGCGCGCCGCCCGCCATCAGGCCGCGCTCGCGCCAGGTGGCGAAGCGCACGGCGATCGAGCCGTCCTGGCTCCGCTGCCGGCCGCGGCTCCACTGCCACCAGCCCCAGGCGGCGACGGCCATGACGACGACCTGCTTGCCGGCGCTGCCGGTGAGGTGGCCGGCGAAGGCGGCGAAGAGGATGAGGCCCGAGAGGAACTGCACGGGCCAGGTGAGGAGGGAGCGCCGCCAGCCGAGCACCAGGGCGACGAGGCCGATGGTGTTGCCGGCCATGTCGGACCACTTGATGTGCTGCCCGAAGGCGGTGAAGGCCTCCGCGTTGAGCCAGTTCACCGGTCGGTCCCCCCGTTCCGGTCCCCGACGAGCCGCTCGACGTACTTGGCGATCACGTCGACCTCGAGGTTGACCGGGTCGCCGGGCTGCTTGATGCCGAGCGTGGTCAGCCCGAGGGTGGTCGGGATGAGGCTGACGGTGAAGTGCTCGCGCCCGGCCTCGACCACGGTGAGGCTGACGCCGTCCACGGTGATGGAGCCCTTCTCGACGACGTAGCGGCTCAGGCCGGCCGGGAGGGAGATCTTCACGATCTCCCAGTTCTCGGAGGGCGTGCGCGCGAGGACCGTGCCGGTCCCGTCGACGTGGCCCTGCACGATGTGCCCGCCGAGCCGGTCGCCGACCGCCGTGGGCCGCTCCAGGTTGACCCGGGAGCCGGTGGTCAGCGCCCCGAGGCTGGAGCGGTCGAGCGTCTCGGCCATGACGTCGGCGGTGAATTCGCCGTCGGCGGTCTCCACGACGGTGAGGCAGACGCCGTTGACGGCGATCGAGTCGCCGTGCTTGGCGCCCTCGGTGACGAGGGGGCCGCGCAGACGGAAGCGGGAGGCGTCACCGAGGGTCTCCACGGCGGTGACCTCGCCCAGTTCTTCGACGATTCCGGTGAACACGCTCAGCGCTCCTTGGGGGTGGCAGTGATACGGAGGTCGGGGCCGATGCGTACGGTCTCGGTGACGTCGAGCCGCAGCGCGTCGGCGAGGGTGGTGATGCCGGCGCCGGCGAGGGTGGCGGGTCCCGCCCCGAGGAGGACGGGGGCGAGGTAGCCGACGACCTTGTCGACGGCGCCGGCGGCGACGAAGGATCCGGCGAGGGCCGGTCCGCCCTCCAGCAGCGCGGAGCGGACGCCCCGCTCGTGCAGGGCGGCCAGCAGCGCCGGCACGGACAGGCCCCGGCCGTCCCTGGGGAGCCGTACGACGCGGCTGTCGGGCAGACCGGTCGTGGCGTCCTCGGCGATCGCGACCAGGGTGGGCGCCGCGTCGTCCAGGACGCGGGCGCCGGGCTTCACGGCGGTGGCCTCGGTGTCGACCACGACGCGCAGCGGCTGGACGACGCCTTCGAGGCCGCGGACGGCGAGGTGGGGGTCGTCCGCACGGGCGGTACCGGACCCGACGATCACGGCGTCGGCCTCGGCCCGCAGCCGGTGGACGTCGGCGCGGGACTCGGGCGAGCTGATCCAGCGGCTGGTGCCGTCCTGCGCGGCGATGCGGCCGTCGAGGGTGGCGGCGTACTTCCACAGCACGTAGGGGCGGCCACGGCGTACGGAGGTGAGCCAGGCGGCGTTGCCGGCCTCGGCCTCGGCCTCCAGGAGCCCGGCCACGACCTCGACGCCGGCCGCGCGCAGGGTGGCGGCACCGCCGGTGGCCTGCGGGTCCGGGTCGCCGACCGCGTACACGACCCGGGCGATGCCGGCCTCGATCAAAGCCTGGGCGCAGGGTCCGGTACGGCCGGTGTGGTTGCAGGGTTCGAGGGTGACGTACGCGGTGCCGCCGCGGGCGAGGACGCCGGCCTGGCGCAGGGCGTGGACCTCGGCGTGCGGACCGCCGGCGCGCTCGTGCCAGCCCTCGCCGACCTGGTGGCCGGAGGCGTCGAGGATGACGCAGCCGACGACGGGGTTGGGGCTGGTGGAGCCGAGGCCGCGGGCGGCGAGCGCGACGGCTCGGCGCATGGCGGCCATGTCGGCCGTGGGGGCGTCCGCTGCGGGGGCCACCGGGTCCTCCTGCCTCTTCGGGCGCGGACTCCGGGGCCTGCCGATGACGACAGGGAGCGGAACGACATCGCACGGGGTCGCCTGCGCCGAGGACACCGGTCGCCGGTGGACGGCGACCAGCGGACATACGGCCGGCACACACCCGTGAGGGTCGCCCGCCGCGCACTGCCTCCCATCCGGACTTTCACCGTCGGTCCAGGAATTTCACCTGGTCAACCGGCCACTGGATGCGGCCGGGTCGCGGACTGTAACCGCCGGTTCGGAATTGCACCGACCCCGGAGTGCGCTGCTGCTGATACAGGGCAAGTGTGCCACGGCCGGTCCTCGCCCATGCGGGTGAATGCTGTGTCCTGGCTCACAGGCCGACCGGTCGGATGAAGTGGTCCAGACCTATTGACCGTCTGGTCTAGTCCTTTTAATGTCTGCGTCACCTCCATGGAGCGGCCCGCCGGTGTGCGCACGCCAGGGCCTCAACTCGAGCCCTTCCCCTCGTCAGTTGTGTGTCCCCACCTCCCCAGGAGGAACCGACCGTGCTGTCCCCCACCCGCGCGGGAAACCGCGCGAGAGCCACGCTGCTCGCGACGGGTGCCGCCGTCGCCGGGCTCCTGCTCGGCTCGCTCTCCGGTGGCGTCTCGCACGCCGCCACCGACCACGAATCCTGTCGCCCCGACGGCCTGTACAAGAGCTCCGGAGTCGACGTCCCATACTGCTCCGTGTACGACGCCGAGGGCCGCGAGAAGATGGGTGCGGACCACCAGCGCCGCGTCATCGGCTACTTCACCGGCTGGCGCACCGGCAAGGACGGCACGCCCGCCTATCTGGCCCCGGACATCCCGTGGGGCAAGGTCACCCACATCAATTACGCCTTCGGCCACATCGACTCCGGCAACCGGCTGTCGGTCGGCACGGACGGCCCGGCGAACGCCGCCACCGGCATGACCTGGCCGGGCGTCGCGGGCGCCGAGATGGACCCCTCGTACACGTACAAGGGGCACTTCAACCTGCTGAACAAGTTCAAGAAGCAGCACCCGGACGTCAAGACGCTGATCTCGGTGGGCGGCTGGGCCGAGACCGGCGGGTACTTCGACGACAGCGGCAAGCGCGTCGACTCCGGCGGCTTCTACTCGATGGCCACCAACGCGGACGGCTCGGTCAACCAGGCGGGGATCGACACCTTCGCCGACTCGGCGGTCGCTTTCATCAAGAAGTACGGCTTCAACGGCGTCGACATCGACTACGAGTACCCGACCTCGATGAAGGACGCGGGCAACCCGCTGGACCACTCCGTCTCCAACGCCCGCCGCGCGGGGCTCGTCAAGGGCTACGCGGCGCTGATGAAGACGCTGCGCGAGAAGCTCGACCGGGCGGGCGCGGCCGACGGCAGGCACTACCTGCTGACCGTCGCCGCCCCCTCCTCCGGCTACCTGCTGCGCGGCATGGAGACCTTCCAGGTCCAGAAGTACCTGGACTACGTCAACATCATGTCCTACGACCTGCACGGCGCCTGGAACGAGTACGTCGGCCCGAACGCCTCCCTCTTCGACGACGGCAAGGACGCGGAGCTGGCGGCGGCGAACGTCTACGGCAGCCAGCAGTACGGCGGCATCGGGTACCTCAACACCGACTGGGCGTACCACTACTTCCGCGGCTCCATGCCGGCCGGCCGCATCAACATCGGCCTGCCGTACTACACGCGCGGCTTCAAGAACGTGCAGGGCGGGACGGACGGGCTGTGGGGCAGGGCGGCGGCGACCACCTGCCCGGCCGGGTCCGGCCTGACCAAGTGCGGTGACGGCGCCGTCGGCATCGACAACCTGTGGCACGACAAGGACGACAACGGCAAGGAGTCCCCGGCCGGCTCCAACCCGATGTGGCACGCCAAGAACCTGGAGAAGGGCGTCCTCGGCGACTACCTGCCGAAGTACGGCTTCGGCGCCGACACCAGGCTGACCGGCACCTACGCCCGCAAGTACGACTCCACGCTGGTGGCACCGTGGCTGTGGAACGCGGAGAAGAAGGTCTTCCTGTCGACGGAGGACGAGCAGTCGGTGGCCCGCAAGGCCGACTACGTGGTCGACAAGGGCATCGGCGGCACGATGGTGTGGGAGCTGGCCGGCGACTACGGCTGGAACGCCGCCAAGGGCCAGTACGAGCCCGGCTCCACGCTGACGTCCCTGATGTACGACAAGTTCAAGGCGGCCACGCCGTACGGCGCGAAGGTCTCGAACAAGGCGCTGCCCACCAAGGCCGTGAACATCGGGGTCGAGTTCGGCGAGTTCAAGCTCGGCGACTCCAACTACCCGATCACACCGAAGGTAAAGATCACCAACAACACGAGGACGACGCTGCCGGGCGGTACGGAGTTCCAGTTCGACTACTCCACATCGGCCCCGGGCAACGCCTCGGACCAGTCCGGCTTCGGCACCAAGGTGATCAGCAGCGACCACACCGGCACCAACGCGGGGGGCCTGAAGGGCGACTTCCACCGGGTCTCGCTGAAGCTCCCGGCGTGGCAGACGCTGGCGCCCGGCGCTTCGGTGGAGCTGTCCTTCAACTACTACCTGCCGGTGTCGACGCCGTGGAACTGGACCGTGAACATCGGCGGCACCACGTACGCACTCGCCGGTGACCTGGCGCGGGGCACGACGGTGACCGAGCCGGGGTCCGGCTCCGCGCCGTCGCCGGACCCGACCGGCCCGAACCCGACGCCCACGCCGACCCCGGGGGCGTGCACCGCGCCCGCCTGGAGCGCGACGGCCGAGTACGGCGGCGGGTCCACGGTGTCCCATGCGTCCCGCACGTGGAAGGCGAAGTGGTGGACCAAGGGCGAGGAGCCCGGCACCACCGGCGAGTGGGGTGTCTGGCAGGACCTCGGCGCCTGCTGACCGTGTGACGGGACGGAGCCCGGCGGTGGAGAACGGCCCTTGCCACCGCCGGGCCTCTCCGCGTCCCACGCCGGGCCGGGCGCGGGCTGCGGAGCGTTGGCGACCGACGTCAACGCCGCGAGGTGCGGTGTCCGGACGCCCGCGTCCCCGGAGGAATCCGGGCCGAGTACGCCGGCAGCGCCGCCGCCCAGCGGCACGCCCACCACTCCCGTCCGCCCTGGCCCACCGCTCCCGTCCGCCCGGCTCCGCGCACCGGATGCCCGGCTCCGCCGCGGCAGGCCGGGGAGACCGCCCAGGACGCGTGCCCGCCCGCCGGCCGGGGCCTCGTCGGTACCGCCCGCCGGGTCCTCGTCGGCGCTGCCCGCGCGGGCGGGTGGTGCCCGGCCGGCTCCGGGCGGTCCGGGCACGTGCCGGGCGGCGCGGGCGGGTGGTGCCCGGCCGCCTCCGGGCGGTCCGGGCACGTGCCGGGCGCGGTGGCCGCCGACGTGCCGCGGCCCCGGGCGGGGGTGTCAGCGCGTGGGGGCGAACAGTTCGTCCTGGGCCTTGTCGCGCACCGTCAGGAGCGCTCCGCGCAGGACCGCCGCGCCGCCCAGGGTGCTCGCGCGGACCTCGGTGCGCAGCGGGGAGAGGGCGGTCAGCCGGGCCTCCACGCGGGCCGCCAGCGCCGGGCCGCCCGCGTGCCCGATCTCGCCGCCGAGGACCACGCAGCCAGGGTCGAGGACCGCGGTGACGGCGGCCGCGCCGAGGGCGATGCGCTCGGCGAGCGCGTCCAGGAAGACACCGGCCCCCGCGGCGAGGGCTCCGCGGACCACCACCGCGCCAGGCGGCTCCTGAACGGGGCCGTCACCCGCCGCCGCCAGGCCGTGCTCCCCCGCCAGGGCGAGGATCGCCGCCGAACCGGCGAGCGCGTGGAAGCCGCCCTCGCAGCCGGTGGCCGAGGGCAGCGTCCCGGTTCCCGGCACCGGCAGGAAGCCGATCTCGCCGGCACCGCCGGACGCCCCCCGCCGGGGCCTGCCGTCGAGCACGACCGCCGCGCCGACGCCGTGTCCGAGCCACAGCAGGACGAAGGTGTCGCGGTCGCGCGCAACCCCCTCGCGCTGTTCCGCGACGGCCGCGACGTTGGTCTCGTTCTCGACGTGGACGGTGGCGGCGGGCAGCCGCTGTTGCAGGACCGGCACCAGCCGCCGGTGCCACGCGGGCAGCTTCGCCGAGTCGCGCAGCTCGCCGGTGACGGGGTCGATCAGCCCCGGCGCACCGATGCCGACGCTGTGCAGCCGGGTCGCGCCGGCCCGGCGGGCGGTGCGCTCCAGCAGGGCCGCCGCGCGTTCCACCGCCGGCTCCGTCCCGGTGCTGGTACCGGTGGCCGGGTCGTCGGCCCGCATGGGCAGGGACGCCTCGGCGAGCGGGACGCCCAGCAGGTCGGTCACGACGACGGAGACGCTGCTCGTGCGGACGTCGAGGGCGGCGAGGTGGGCCTGGTCGGCGACGATGCCGTACAGCCGGGCGTTGGGGCCGCGCCGGTCCGCGCCCGTCTCGCCGACGACCTGGATCAGCCCGGAGCCCTGGAGCCGCTCGACCAGATCGGCGACCGTGGGGCGGGACAGTCCTGTCAGCTCCTTCAGCTGACCTGCCGTCAACGGCCCTTCGTCCTGGAGGAGTCGCAGGGCGAGGCGGTCGTTGATGGCCCGGGCGGTGCTGGGCGATGCGGGCATGACGTGATCCTCTCAGAACTCGTCATATCAACTTACTATCAGGCAGCCTTCCTGATAATTTACCGGGACGGGGAAGGACGGACGGATCCGGGGAGGGCCTGTGGCACAGGGACAGGAGTTCAGCCAGGAGAGGCTGCGGCGGGCACGATTCGCGGTCGCGGCCGTGTTCTGTGTGCACGGAGCCGTCACCGGCAGCTTCGCCACCCGGATCCCCTGGATCCAGGAGCACTCCGGGGTCAGTGCCGGCCTGCTGGGGCTCGCGCTCGCCTTCCCCGCGATCGGCGCCTCGGTGGCGATGCCGCTGGCGGGCGCGATCAGCCACCGCTTCGGCGCGCGCACCGCCCTGCGCGGCCTGCTCGCGCTGTGGACCCTCTCGCTGGTCCTGCCCTCTCTCGCCCCGGACGTCTACGCGCTGTGCGGCGCGCTCTTCGTCTACGGCGCCGCCGCCGGCATGTCCGACGTGGCGATGAACGCGCTGGGCGTCGAGGTCGAGAACCGGCTCGACAAGTCGATCATGTCCAGCCTGCACGGCATGTGGAGCGTGGGTGCGCTGATCGGCTCCGCCTCCGGCACGCTCGCCGCGCACCTCGGCGGCGACGCCCGGCTGCACCACCTCGTCGCGGCCGTCGTCCTCACCGCCCTCGGCCTGTTCTTCTGCCAGGGCGTCCTGGACCTGCGCAGCGCACCGGACGAGGAGCCTCCGCCGCGGTTCGCCCTGCCGCCCAGGTCGGCCCTGGTGATCGGCGCGATCGGCTTCTGCGGGGTGTTCGCGGAAGGCGCGAGCCTCGACTGGTCGGCGGTCCACCTGAAGGACGAACTCGGTACGTCGGCGGGGCTCGCGGCCGCCTCGACCACCGCCTTCGCGCTGACGATGGCGGTGGCCCGGCTGGTCGGCGACAAGGTCGTCGACCGGTTCGGCGCGGTGCGCACCGTGCGGGTCGGCGGCTTCGCGGCGACGGCGGGCGGCGTCCTGGTCGTGCTGGCCTCCCACCCGGTGGCCGCGATGGCGGGCTTCGGGCTCATCGGGCTCGGCGTCGCCGTCGTCGTCCCCCTGGCCTTCGCCGCGGCCGGGCGCAGCGGCCCGAACCCCAGCCAGGCCATCGCGGGTGTCGCGACCATCACGTACACCTCGGGGCTCATCGCCCCCTCGGCGATCGGCGGGGTGGCCGACGTGACGTCCCTGACGGTGTCGTTCGGCCTGGTGACGCTCCTGGCCTTCGGCCTGGTGCTCGGCGCGGGGGTCCTGCGCACCGGCGACCGGACAACGCGCACGCCGTCGAGCACGGCACTCGGGGAGAAGACCCGCGGCTGACCCCGGACCTCCGGGCGGGCACGGAGCGGGTCCCGGACGGGGGCCCGGACGCGGCCCCCGCGGCTGCCACCAGGGCCGTGTCCGGGGCCGTCTACCATGGCCGCTGGTCTTTTTCGGCCGCGCCCCGGCCGGGATCCGGCCCCACGGCGTGGCCGCCCGAACCGGAGAACTGGAGCCACCCCCCATGAACCTCGGCGTGCGCTGGACCCTGCACGGCGACGGACGGACACCCGCTCCCGGAGCCGTCGTCCGCCCCGACGAACGGCTCTCGTGGCCCCGTACCGTCGGACTCGGCGCACAGCACGTGGTGGCCATGTTCGGAGCGTCGTTCGTCGCGCCCGTGCTGATGGGGCTCGACCCCAACCTCGCGATCATGATGTCGGGCGTGGCGACGGTGATCTTCCTGCTCGCCACCCGCGGCACGGTACCCAGCTACCTCGGCTGCTCGCTCTCCTTCGTCGGCGTGGCCGCCACCATCCGCGCCTCCGGCGGTGACAGCGCCACGGTCACCGGCGCCGTGCTGGCGGTCGGCGTCGTGCTGCTGCTGGCGGGCCTGGCGGTGCGGCGGTTCGGCGCGCGGATCATCCACGCCGCGATGCCGCCGGTGGTGACCGGCGCCGTGGTCATGCTCATCGGGTTCAACCTGGCACCGGTGACGGCGTCGACGTACTGGCCGCAGGACCAGTGGACCGCGCTGCTGGTGATGCTGTTCACCGGCCTGGCCGTGGTCTGCCTGCGCGGATTCTGGTCCCGCGTGGCGATCTTCCTCGGGCTGGTCTTCGGTTACGCCGTCTCCTGGGTTTCCGACCTCGTCCTCGGGAAGATCCACTCCCCGCTGGGCGGCCCCGAGGCCGTGGACCACTGGCGGCTGGACCTGTCCGGCGTCGCCCAGGCCGACTGGATCGGGCTGCCGTCGTTCCACGCCCCGGCCTTCGAGTGGTCCGCGATCCTCGTCGCCCTCCCGGTCGTCATCGCGCTGGTCGCCGAGAACGCCGGACACGTCAAGGCCGTGGGCGAGATGACCGGTGACCCGCTCGACGACAAGCTGGGCACCGCCATCGCGGCCGACGGCGCCGCCTCGATCCTCTCCACCGCCGTGGGCGGCCCCCCGAACACGACCTACTCCGAGAACATCGGCGTCATGGCCGCCACCCGCGTCTACTCGACCGCCGCCTACTGGGCCGCGGCCGGCTTCGCCCTCCTCTTCGGGCTGTGCCCCAAGTTCGGCGCGGTCGTCGCCGCCATCCCCGGTGGTGTGCTCGGCGGGATCACCGTCATCCTGTACGGCATGATCGGCCTGCTGGGCGCGCAGATCTGGATCAATTCCGGCGTCGACCTGCGCAACCCGCTGAACCTGGTCCCGGCCGCCGCGGGCATCATCATCGGCGTCGGCGGGGTCAGCCTGAAGATCTCCGACAACTTCGAACTGGGCGGCATCGCCCTCGGCACGATCGTGGTCATCACCGGCTACCACGTCCTGCGCGCCTTCGCCCCGCCCCATCTCAAGGAGCAGGAGCCCCTGCTGGACGCAGGCACCAGCGCGTACGACGACGACAACGGCGGCGGCCGTGACGACGGCGGTCAGCCGGTCGCGAGGTCGTAGGCGTACTCCGGGGTGAACGTGCCGGCCGCGCCCTTGCAGCCGTCCGACTCCCCCGGCAGCTTGACCCACAGATAGGCGTCGATGCGGGGCTCGCCCGTCGAGGTCGTCGGCGGGCGGCCCAGCGCGCGCTCGGCCGGGTCGCACCACTCGCCCGGCGGGGGCGCCCCGTTGCCGTTGCGGCTCGTGTCGATCACCGCGCCCAGGTGCGACGGCCCGCCCAACTCCGCGAGGACGCGCCGGGCGTAGGCCACCTCGTCGGCGGTGCGGTGGAAGTTCGAGACGTTGGTGAAGATGCCGTCGCCGCTGGTCCCGGCCCCCGCCCGGCGCAGGGCGGCGGCCATCTTCCCGGCGGGGTGCCACCCGGAGTGGCCCGCGTCGAAGTAGACCCTCGCCCGGGGGTTGGCGCCCTTGAGGGTTCTGGCCGCGCGGCCCAGCGCGGCGTACCGGGCCGCCCGCTGCTCCTCCGAGAGGCAGTCCGCCAGCGCGATCGCGTCCGGTTCCAGGACCACGACCACCGGCCCGTCGCCGAGCCCGGCCGCGAACCCGCCCACCCAGTCGTCGTACGCGGCGAGGTCGGGCGCGCCGCCCCGCGACGCTCCCCCGCAGTCCCGGTCGGGGATCGCGTACGGCACGAGAACGGGTGTCCGGCCGGCCGCGGCCGCGCCGGAGGTCACCGCGCGGACCCTGCCGGTGATGGTGCCGGGGTCGTACTCGGCGAACCAGACCGCGGCCGGCTGCGCGGCGATGCGCGCCTCGATGAGCGGTCGGCGCGGATCGTCGCGGTGGGCGCGCACCCAGTCCAGCACCCGCGACTGCGGGTGGCGGTAGAGCTCCGCCGATGCGGCGGGGGACGCCGGGGCCCGCTTCTCCTTCGGCGCGGGACGCGGGGAGGGCCGGGCCGGCGGACGCGCGGGGGCGGTGGCCGCGGCGGGCGGCGACGACGAGGGCGGCGACGGGACCGCGGTGGGCCGCGCGGGCAGCGGCACGGGCGCGGCGCTGCTGACGGCCTCCGGTACCCGGGCCGTGCCGTCCCGCCCGCCGCCGGTCGCGGTGAACAGCCCGCCGACCGTGCCGGCGGCGACCACCGCCGACGCCAGCGCCGCCATCGTGTGGCGGCGCGCGGCCCGGCGCCGTTCGATCCGCCTGCGCCGCTCGGCCCGGCGCTGTGCGCGCACGCCTGACACTCCGCTCCCCCTCCCCCACGGTGCCCCGCCGGTCCCCGGCTGCGTTCCCCCGTTTCGGGGAAGCCCGGCGCGATGACACCTCCGTGAGGGTACCGACTGGGAGGCTGCCCCCATGGGGCAGATCGAGCAGTTCACCGCCCGCACCCCGTCGGTCGGTCCGGTCGTGGCACGGATGCGCGCGTTCCGCTCGCTGTGGCCGCCGGAGGACGGCGTAGCGGTCTTCAACCGCGTCTACCTGGCGGTCACGGAGGAGATCGACCGGCGGATCGACGCGGGCGCGTTCGGGGACCGGCGGGCCGCCGCCACGCTGGACGTGCTGTTCGCCGAGCGCTATCTGACGGCTGTGGACACCGCGTGCGCGGGCGGTGTCCCGCCGGCGTGCTGGCGGCCGCTGTTCCAGGCGCGGCGCCATCCCGGCCTACGGCCGCTGCAGTTCGCGCTGGCCGGTATCAACGCGCACATCGGGCACGACCTGGCGCTGGCCGTGG
Source organism: Streptomyces sp. NRRL S-118 (assembly GCF_000716335.1). Taxonomy (GTDB): domain Bacteria; phylum Actinomycetota; class Actinomycetes; order Streptomycetales; family Streptomycetaceae; genus Streptomyces. The sequence goes on from NZ_KL591020.1 coordinate 78,607, forward strand.
TGGACACCTGCCGTACGCTCGGCTGCGAACCGCCCGACCTGGAGAAGGACTTCGACCAGGTGGGCGATGTCCTCGCGGTGCTGGAGGAGCACATCCGCGAAGAGCTGATGCCGGGCCCCGATCTGCTGGAGATCGCCGACCCGCTGACGCATCTGCTGGGCTGCTGGAGCCTGGAGCGGGCCCGGGACGGAGCGTGGCTCGCGGCCCGGACCCTGTGGCAGCTGACCCGGCTGCGGCGGCTGCCGGAGCTGGCCGAGGAGTTCACCGAACGCCTCGACCGCTCCGTCGGCCTGGTGGGCCGGATGCTGCTCACCCCGCTGGTGGCTCAGTCCTCCGGGAGCTCGACCGGCGCGATCTCGTCGTAGACGTCGCCCGGGCCGGGGTTCGAGGCGTCCGTCCCGCCGCCGAAGTGGTGCATGACGCCCCACACGGCGTTCAGCGCGGTCTGCACGGCACCCTCGGCCCAGCCGGCCGTCCAGGAGATGTCGTCGCCCGCGAGGAAGATGCCCCGCTTGTCCTCGGGCAGCCGGTCCTGCATGAAGTGCGTGAACAGACGGCGCTGGTAGCGGTAGTGGCCGGGCAGGTTCGCCTTGAACGCGCCCATGAAGTAGGGCTCGTTCTCCCAGGACACGGTCACCGGGTTGCCGATGATGTGCTTGCGGATGTCGACCTTCGGGTAGATCTCGCCGAGCGACTTGAGCATGACCTCCATGCGCTCCTGCGCGGACAGCGGCAGCCACTTCAGGCTGTCGTCGCACCAGGTGTACGACAGGCAGATGACGGCCGGCTTGTCGGGGCCGTCGTCCAGGAGGTACGTACCGCGGGTCATGCGGTCGGTGAGCGTCATCGACATGACGTCCCGGCCGGTCTCCTCGTCCTTGTCCAGCCAGAACGGCCGGTCGACCGGGACGAACAGCTTGGAGGACTCCATGTAGTGGGTGCGCTCCATCGCCGTCCAGTGGTCGATGGGGAACAGCGAGTCGTCACAGGCGATCTTGGACAGCAGCATCCAGGACTGGGCGGTGAAGATCGCCGCCTGGTACGTGCGGATGTCACCGTTGGCGTCGGTGACGGTGATGCGGTTGCCGGCGGTGCGGTGCAGGCGGGTGACGGCGGGCCTGGGGTCGCCCTCGTGCAGCGACTTCAGCGACGTGCCGTACGGCCAGTGGACGATCTTCTCCGGCTCGCGCTCCCACAGGCGCAGCGGGAGCTGCTGGGAGCCGCCGACGATGCCGCGGTGGTGGTCGTCGGCCTCGGTGTAGACGACGCGGAGGATCTCCAGGATGGAGTTGGGGAAGTCGGTGTCCCAGCCGCCGGTGCCGAAGCCGACCTGGCCGAAGATCTCCCGGTGGCGGAAGGACTTGAACGCCTCGGACTCGCACAGGAAGCCGTAGAAGGTCTGGTTGTCGAGCTTCTCGACGAGCTTCGCCCAGATCTCGCGGATGCGCGGGACGTCACGCTCACGCATGGCGCGGTTCATGTCGGAGAAGTCCGCGCCCTCCTCCAGGCAGTCGTTCCACGCCTTGGCGACGTCGCGGTAGACCTGCGGCAGGTCCTCGATGGTCTGCGCGTAGTGCGACTCGCCCTTGAGGTCGACGACGGTCGAGGGGGTGGCCTCGGCCAGCGGGTTCGGGAACGGCCGGGTCTCCAGCCCCACGAGGTCGATGTAGTGCTGGAGCGCGGTCGAGGAGGGCGGGAAGCGCATGGCGCCCATCTCGGCGGTCAGCGACGGGTCGCAGCCCTCGAAGCCGACGGTGCGCAGCCGCCCGCCGATCTGGTCGGCCTCGTAGACGACGGGCTTGAGGCCCATCTTCATCAGCTCGTACGCGGCGACGATGCCGGAGAGCCCGCCGCCGATGACGGCGACCTCGGTGCCGTGCTCGGTCGCGGGTATCTGGCCGAGCCCGGCCGGGTGGGCCAGGTAGTCGTCGTACGCGTACGGGAAGTCCGGTCCGAACATGGTGATCGGCGGCTGCGCGTCGGTGTGCTGGACGGCGGTGGGCACCGTGGACGTCATGGGGTACGGACTCCTTGCGGGGAAAGCTGGTGCGGAGGGGGAAGCTCAGATCAGGGAGGTGTAGAGGCCGGGGCGGCGGTCGCGCAGGTAGGGGTTGGCCTCGCGCGAGGCGCGCAGCAGCTCCGGGTCGACGTCGCCGGTGACCAGTTCCTCGGCGCGGCCGGCGCGGGCGCGGGCGGTGCCGTCGGGGCCGGCGAGGGCGGACAGGCCGACGAACTCGAACTCGCCCTCCTGCCCGGTCCGGTTGGCGTACGCGATGTACAGCTGGTTCTCGAAGGCGCGCACCGGTACGACGGACTCGGCGACGACCTCGGCGGGGTGCATCAGCGCGGTGGGCACGAGGAGGAGCTCGGTGCCGGCCAGGGCGTGCGCCCGGACGTTCTCGGGGAACTCCACGTCGTAGCAGATCATGAGGCCGACGCGCAGTCCGCCGAGCTCGGCCTGGACGACCGGCTGGTCGCCGGGGGTGAAGGAGGCGGTCTCGAAGCCGCCGTAGAGGTGGGTCTTGCGGTAGCTCAGGAGCCGGGTGCCGTCCGGTCCGATCAGCTGCGCGGAGTTGTACACGGCCTCGCCGTCGCGCTCCGGGTACCCGTACGCGACGGCGAGGCCGTGGCGCTCGGCGATGTCGGCGACGGCGTCGGCGGAGTCGCCGTCGGCGGGCTCGGCCAGCCGGGCGACGTCGTCGCCGATCGCGTACCCGGTCAGGAACATCTCGGGGGCGACCAGCAGACCGGCGCCGGTGGCGGCGGCGCGGGCGGCGGCCTGGTCGAGGGCCTTGAGGTTGGCGGCGACGTCACCGGGCTGTCCGGAGCTCTGGAGCAGGGCGGTGCGCAGCGGCGGCATCGGCAGACCTCTGTCGGGTGCGTAACGGGGAGGGGAAGGCGTCGCGAAGACGTTCAAAACGGTACGGTCCGGTGTTCTTCCCGGACAAGGCGTGAGCGTTGCGGACCGGCGAGTGATCCGTTGCGCGTAGGGCACCCTCGGCGGCGATTCGTTGCACGCCTGTGCCGGTGGGGCCGTACGGGTGCCCCGGCCGCGCCGCGGAGGCGTCGGCGATCAGGTCGCGGGGGTGGTGGAGGGGGCGCCGGGCCGCGGCCACACCGCAGGGGCGGGGCGCCGTCCGGAGCAGCGGGGCGCCGTCCGGAGGAGCGGGGCCGGCGGGCCCTAGGCCGGTGAGCCGGACGAGAAGCGCCGCAGGAGCGGTGAGAGCACCAGCACCGATTTGGTGCGCTCGACGAACGGTTCCCCGGCGATGCGCTCCAGCACGCGCTCGAAGTGGCGCATGTCGGAGGCGAAGACCTGGACGATCGCGTCCGCGTCCCCCGTGACGGTGGACGCGGACGCGATCTCCGGGTAGCGCTCCAGACCACGCTGGATGGTCTCCGGCGAGGTGTTGCCGCGTGCGTAGATCTCGATGAAGCCCTCGGTCTCCCAGCCGAGCGCCGCCGGGTCGACCCGGACCGTGAAGCCGGTGATGGCTCCCTCCGCCCGCAGCCGGTCCACGCGCCGCTTGACGGCGGGCGCGGACAGACCGACGAGCGAGCCGATGTCCGCGTAGGACCGGCGGGCGTCCTCGGCGAGGGCGTGGACGATACGTTCGTCGAGATCGTTCAGTCGCACTGGGGGTGGGTCACTTCTCTGCGGTGGCCAAACGGGAGCGGCTCATGCCGTAGAGGAAGTAGAACACGAGACCCACGGCCATCCAGATTCCGAAGACCACCCAGGTGACGGAGTCGAGGCTGAACATGTTGTACGCGCAGAACAGGAAGCCCAGCACCGGGAAGAGCCAGCCCAGCGGCACCTTGAAGGTGCGCGGCATGTCGGGGCGGGTGCGGCGCAGCACGATCACCGCGATGTTGACCAGGGCGAAGGCGAAGAGCGTGCCGATGCTGGTGGCGTCGACGAGCTTGCCGAGCGGGATCACGGAGGCGAGGGCGCCGCAGAACAGCGACACGATGACCGTGTTGAGGCGCGGGGTGCCGGTCTTGCCGCTGACCTTGCCGAAGGCCTTGGGGACCAGGCCGTCGCGGGACATCGCGAACAGCACGCGGGTCTGGCCGTAGAGCACGGTCAGGACCACGCTCGCGATGGAGATGACGGCGCCGGCGGCGAGCAGGGTGCCCCAGAACGTCTGGCCGCTGACGTCGTTCATGATCGCGGTCAGGGATGCCTCGGAGCCCTCGAACTCCTTCCAGTTCCAGGCGCCGACGGCGACGGCGGCGACCAGGACGTAGAGCGCGGTGACGATGATCAGCGACAGCATGATCGCGCGGGGCAGGTCGCGCTGCGGGTTCTTCGCCTCCTCACCGGCGGTGGAGGCGGCGTCGAAGCCGATGTACGAGAAGAACAGGCTCGCTCCGGCGGCGCTGACGCCGGCCATGCCGAGCGGCATGAAGTCGGCGTAGTTGCCGGACTTGAACCCCATGAAGCCGACCGCGCAGAAGAGGACCAGTGCGGCGATCTTCACCACGACCATGATCGTGTTGGCGCGGGCGGACTCCTTGGCGCCGCCGAGCAGGAAGACCATGGCGAGGAGGACGACGATCAGGCCGGGCAGGTTGATGATGCCGCCCTCACCGGGCGCCGAGGAGAGCACGGCCGGGATCGTGACGCCGATGGTTCCGTCGAGGAGCTCGTTGAGGTACTCGCCCCAGCCGACGGCCACGGCGGCCACCGACACGCCGTACTCGAGGACCAGGCACCAGCCGCACACCCAGGCGACGAGTTCACCCATCGTTGCGTACGCGTACGAGTACGAGGAGCCCGCGACCGGTATGGAGCCGGCCAGCTCGGCGTACGACAGTGCCGAGAAGAGAGCGGTCAGTCCGGCGAGCACGAACGCCAGGGTGACGGCCGGGCCGGCCTTGGGCACGCTGTCGCCGAGGACCACGAAGATCCCGGTGCCGAGCGTGGCGCCGATGCTGATCATGGTCAGCTGCCACATGGACAGGGAGCGGCGGAGCGTGCCGCCCTCACCCTTCCCACCCTCTGCGACCAGCGTGTCCACCGACTTGCGGCGGGTGAGTGCGGAGAGCCGGGACGCCTTCGTCGCGGATGGCTCGGTGGCGGGAGGGGCTGCGCCTTGGTCCAGCACTGCGTACGGCTCCTTCGTGGCTGCGGGTCGAACGACGGCGACTCGCGGCGGCTCGCGGGTGGGTTGCGTCACACCCGCGGGGGAAGGGGAACCGCCGAGCAGGCGGTCGCCGCCACTCCTGGTACGGGGCACGAGCCTAAGGGCCGGACTTCGCGCTCGTAATGCATCGTTGTTGCGCATCGACGAATGATCATTGCGCGCTCGGGGCACAGACGGGGAAACATTGCGCCCTGCCGCACGAATCGACACATTGAGGCCGGGAGCAGGCACTTTCGCCGAGCGGAGGAGACCCCCGATGAGCTGGCTGGACCCGGTGCCGTTCCTGCGCGGAACGGCGTGGCTGGACGAGGGCCGTGCCGTACGCGCCGACCCCGGCGCCCTGGACCGGCTGCCGTGGGACACCGCCGCGCGGGCGGCGCTGCCCATCGGCGTACGGCTGGAATTCACCGCCTCACCGGGGACCCGGGCCCTCGAGATCCGCTACCGGCCGGCCGCGCCGGAGGAGGCGGGCATCGGCGCGGTGGCGCCCGACGGGCCCGACGGGCTGCGTGAGCTCGCGCACTGCTTCGCGCTCTGGCAGGGCGACCGCTGCCTGCGCGAGCGGTGTCCCGAAGCGGCGCCGGCCTCCCCCGGCGAGCAGACCGTCGTCACGCTGGAGCTGCCGGCGTCGGCCGGGCCCTTCACGGTCCACCCGCCCGAGACGCGGGCCCCGGTGCTGCTGGGCCTGCGCGCGGTCGGCGGCGCCGTCGCGCCCGCGCCCCGGCGCCCGCGGTGGGTCGTGCACGGCGACTCGATCACCGAGGGCTGGTGGGCCACGCGGCCGGCGTACGCCTGGCCCGCCGCCGCCGGGCGGGCGCTCGGCCTGGACGCGGTGAACCTGGGCTACGCCGGCTCGGCGCGGGGTGAGCTGCCGGTGGCCGAGCAGCTCGCGACCCTCCCGGCCGACCTGCTCACCCTCGCCTACGGCACCAACTGCTGGTCGGGCACCCCGTTCTCGGCGCCGCTGATGTACGAGACGACGCGGGCGTTCGTCGCGCTCGTGCGGCGCGGCCATCCGGACACGCCCCTGCTGGTGGTCTCGCCGGTGCTGCGCCCGGAGGCCGAGACCACCCCCAACGCCCTGGGGGCGACGCTGGCGGAGCTGCGCACGGCGATGGAGGAGGCCGTCCGGGACATGACGGCAGGCGGGGACACGCGGCTGTCGCTGCTGCCGGGCCGCGACGTGCTGGGCCCCGAGCACCTGATGGACGGGCTCCACCCGGACGACGCGGGCCACGCGCGGATCGCGGCGGCGGTCGTGCGGGCCATGCGCCCGCTGCGCGCCGCGGCGGACGGAAGTGGCGTGCGTCACGCGGTCGGGTAGCGGCGGGAATTCGCGGGAATGACCGCCGGGACTCCGGGTAGACGCGCTCTCGGCCGGTGACACCCCGCTCAGAGGAGGAAAGCGTCGTGCTGATGGCCCACCCGACGGTCCTGCGCGGTCTCGTGACGCGCTACGAGGCGCTGTCGGCCGCCGACTCGGCGGCCGCGAGTCCGTCCGTCCTGCGTCAACGCGAGGACGTCGCCTACACCTTGTGCGTATCGACCGGCACGCGCGACGTGCGGGACGCCCTCCGGGTGGCCAGGCGCGTCCTGGAAGCGGCGGAGGGCCGGGACGCCCCCGTGGCGTCCGCCGCGCGCTGAAGCGGGCGGGGGAGGCGGCGGGACGCGGCCGGCCGCCGCCCCTCCCTGCCGAGCGACCGGATCGTTTTCCCCGGGAGGTCCGGGGTGATTACGATCCAACGGCCGTTGAACATGAGAAGCAGGCCGGGCGGCCACCCCTCACCGATGCTTCCGGCACTCCCGTCCGGAAAGCCCGCCCGCCCCGTTTCCGAATGCGAGAGGTGCTTGTGAACACCAGCGAATCGAGCGCGCGGGAGCGCCTGTGCGAGGCCCTGCGGGAACGCGAGGAGGAGATCGCGGACCAGTGGGTCCGGCTCCAGCTGGAACAGGCGGTGCTGGGCACCGACATGAGTGAGCACGAGGTCCGGGAAGAAGCCGATCTGCTCATCTCCGCCCTGGCGACGGGGCTGGCGGGCGACACCCCGGTGGGGCGGCTCGTCTCGTCCAGCAACGAGCTGCGGCAGGCGGTGATAGAGCTCTCGCTGCGCCGGGCGCGCGCGGGCGTCTCACCGACCGCCACCTCCATGGCCGTCCTCTCGCTCAAGGAAGTCCTGCTCGCCGCCGTCCAGCACACCACCCGCGACTCTGCCGAGCTCTTCTCCGCCGCCATCGTGATCAACCGGCTGCTGGACGCCGCCGGCGTGCTCTCCTTCGAGACGTACGTGGAGGGCCGCGAGGAGATCATCCAGCGGCAGAGCCGCCAGCTCCTGGAGATCTCCACGCCCGTCGTACGGCTGTGGCGGCACGTGCTGGCCGTTCCGCTGATCGGCACGCTGGACACCACCCGCACCCAGGTCGTGATGGAGAGCCTGCTGCAGGCGATCGAGACCAACGAGGCGCAGGTCGCCATCATCGACATCACCGGCGTCCCGGCCGTCGACACCGCCGTGGCGCAGCACCTGATGCACACCGTCAACGCCGTGCGGCTGATGGGCGCCGACTGCGTCATCAGCGGCATCCGGCCGCCCATCGCCCAGACGATCGCACAGTTGGGCATCGACTTGTCGACCATCCTCACCCGGGCGACGCTGGCGGACGCCCTCGCCGCGGCGATCCAGCTCACGGACCAGCCGAGCGTGGACTCCGCGGTGTCCGGTCACCGCCCGCCCCGGCCGGTGACGGCGTGACGCCCCCCCGCGCCACAGGCGTACCGATTCTCCGGCTCGGTGACGTGCTGATCACCGGGTTGCTCAACGAACTGGACGACCAGTCGGCGGTGGCGTTCACCGACGAACTCACCGAGCGGATCGCCTCCGACGGCGCCCGCGGCGTGCTGATCGACATCTCCCGGCTGGACATCATCGACTCGTTCGTGGCGCGCACGCTGATGGAGCTCACCACCATGGCCCGCCTGCTGGGCGCGCGGGTCATCGTGGCCGGGATGCGGCCCGCCGTGGCCATCACCCTGGTGGAGCTCGGGCTCCAGCTGACCGGTGTCGAGACCGCCCTCAACGCGGAGCAAGGCCTGACGGCCCTCGGCTGGCATCGTTTGCCCCATCCCGTGGGGGAGGTCCGACGTGGCTCTCCGCAGTGAACGGCTGGCGCCGGGCGCGGAACTCGTCGCGCAGCGCAGGCCCGCCGCCGGCGGCGACCCGGACGGCCACGGCGCCGCCGGCCGCCCGGCGGGGCACCCGGGACGGGGTGCCGGGGCGCCGGACGACGACCCGTCCACCGGCGGTTCCCTCCAGGACGGTCCGGCACGCTACGACGTCGCCTCGGAGGAGGACCTCCTGACGGCGCGCCACGCCGTCCGCGCCGCGACGGTGGCCGCCGGGTTCGGGCTCGTCGACCAGACGCGCATCGTGACCGCCGCCAGCGAACTGGCCCGCAACGCCTATGTGCACGGCGGCGGCGGGGTGCTGGAGCTGGAGCTCGTCGCCCGGGCGGGCCGGCGCGGGCTGCGCCTCACCGTCGAGGACCACGGCCCCGGCATCCCGGACGTGGAGAAGGCCCTCGCCGACGGGTTCACCACCGGCACGGGTCTCGGCCACGGCCTGGGCGGTGCGCGCCGGCTCATGCACGAGTTCCAGGTGCGCAGTGCCCCCGGGGAGGGGACCACCGTGGTCGCCACCCGCTGGAACGACCGCTGATGTCCCTCACCACCCACATCCGCGTCGACCACTACAGCGCGGTCCAGCTCGCGGCGTCCGCCGCCCGCCGCGTGGCGGTCGAGCAGGGACTCAGCGGCGCCCTGCCCGACCGGGCGGCCGTGCTCGCCAGCGAGCTCGCCAGCAACGCCGCCCGGCACGCCGTGAGCGGCTCGCTGTACGTGCAGCCGCTGCCGCTGCGCCGGGGCGTGGAGGTGCTGGCCGTGGACCGGGGGCCGGGGATGGCGGATCCCGAGCGGTGCATGGCCGACGGCTTCTCCACCGGCACCTCGCTCGGCTCGGGCCTCGGGGCCGTACGGCGGATCGCCGACGAGTTCACCCTCCGCTCCAGGGAGGGGACCGGGACCCTGGTGTGCGCGCGGCTCGGGGAACCGGGCGACGCGCCGGCCGACGGCGACCCGGTCGCCGGGGCGGTGCGGGTCCCCGCCGACGGGGAGGATTCGTGCGGGGACTCCTGGGGCGTGGCGGTCACCGACGGTGCCCACACGGCCCTGGTCGTCGACGGTCTGGGCCACGGCACCGCCGCGGCCGAGGCCGCGGATCTCGCGGTGCGCACCTTCCACCGGGACCCCGCCCGCCCGCTGCCGGAGCTGCTGCGGTCCATGAACCGGGCGCTGCGGCGCAGCCGGGGCGCCGCGGTGGCCCTGCTGCGCCGGACGGAGGACACGATGGAGCTGTCGTCGGTGGGCAATGTGCGCATCGTGCTGCTGACGCGCGACGGCGTGCGGTACCGGTTCGGCGGTCAGCCGGGGGTCGTGGGCTGGAACATGCCGGAGCCACGGGTGCAGCGGATGCCCGCCGAGCCGGGCGTCGTCCCGCTGCTGCACAGCGACGGTGTCGACGACCGCTGGACGCACTCCCCGTCGTCCTTCCTCACCGCGCTGCCCGCTCCGCTGCTCGCCGCCGCCCTGGTCCACGAGCACCGGCGCAGCCGCGACGACGCGACCGTGCTGACCCTCGGCCCGGTGAGGAGCCAGCCATGAAACGGCAGACGACCACGCACCACTCCCTGGCCGGGCTGCGCGCGACGGTGCGCCGCCTCGCGCACCGCGCGGGGCTGTCCGTGGAGATCCGCTACCGGCTCGCGCTGTCGGCGACCCGGGTGGCGGCCGAGGAGCTGGCGGCCGGCCGGCCCGTGTTCCTGGAGACGGTGCCACCGAGCCCACCGGAGGACTGCCGGCTGACGGTACGGCTCCACCTGCCGTACGCGCCGCACCGGCCGTCCCTGGAAGGGCTGCCCCTGCCGGCGGAACGGACGCCCGGGCCCGCCGCCGTGTGGCGGGTGCCCACCCCCTCCCCCGCGCCCCGGCGCTCCTCCCCCTCCCCCGCGGCGGAGGCGTCCGGCGACGGCGGCCCGCCGGGGCTGGTGGAGCTGCTGGAGGAGGAGCTGGGTGCGGCGGTCGAACGTCTGGACGCGCTCGCGGCGGAGCACCAGCGGCTCAAGCACGAGATGGCCGAGACGAACAGCGGCGTGCTCGCCCTCTACGTACAGCTGGAGGAGCGCGACGAGCAGCTGCGCCAGGCGCACGGCCGGATACTGCGGCAGCTGGAGGACGCGCTGCGCCCGCCGCCGGTGCGGGTGCCCGGGCTGGAGATGGCGGTGCACTACGAGCCGGCGGAGAAGCACGCCCCGACCGGTGGGGACCTGTACGACTGGTTCGTCCTGCCCGACGGCACCGTGCACATCACGGTGGTCGACGCCCTGGGGCACGGGCTGACCAGTACGCGCAGCGCGCTCAACGTGACGCACGCCGTCCGGACGCTGGCGCTGGAGGGCCACCCGGTGGAGTCGATCGTGGCGCGGACGGACGAGGTGCTGGCCACCTTCGACCACGAGCTGATGGCCACGGTGCAGCTGGTCCGGCTCGACCCGGTGAGCGGCGGACTGGTGCTGGCCAACGGCAGCCACCCGCCCGCCCTGCTCGTCCGGGCGGACGGGGCGACGGAGCTGCTGGAGGTGCGCGGCCGGGGCATCGGCTTCCCCCTGCCCGGCAGTGAGCGGCTGCTGCGCGAGCGGCTGGCCCCGGGCGACCTGCTGGTGCTCTACACCGACGGGCTCACCGAGAGCCGCCGCGACCCGCGCGAGGGCGAGGAGCGGCTGGCGAAGGCGGCACGGCGCCACCGGCACCTGCCCATAGAGGAGGTCCCGGCCGCCATCGCGGCGGAGATGCACACGGTCATCCTGCACCCCGACGACACCGTCGCCCTCACGGTCCGGCGCAGCGGCGGCTGACTCCGCCGGGACGCGGTTATCCGCCGGTGGGCGGGTATGCGAGCGGTGATGTGAAAAGGAGCTTCCCGTGTATGTCATGGAGTCGCCGCCCGAAGACAGCGCCTCGGCCCGTTCGGTGACCGTCCGGTTCCTGGCGGAGCACTGTCCGTGGGCCGATCCGGCCGCCGTCCAGCTCGTCGTGACGGAACTGACGACGAACGCGCTGCGCCACACCGCCGGCTGGTGGCGGCTGCGGCTGCGTGCCGAGAGCGATGAGCTCACGGTGGAGCTGGACGACTCCAGTACGCGTCTTCCCGAGGCGCGGGTGCCGGACTTCGGGGGCCGTGGCGGTTTCGGCTGGCCGATGGTGCTGAACCTGGCGGGCCGGGTGGAGGTCCGCCGCCACGCGGAGGGCAAGACCGTACGGGCGGTGTGGTCGCGCCCGGGCATCGTGGCGGGTCCGGCCGCGGCCGCCTGAATCGTTTCCGCGTGGTTCCGTCCGAATCGTTTCCGCGTGGTCCCGTCCGTCCGTCCGTCCCGTCCGGCCTGCGACGGACGCCGCTCCGCGGACGCTCCCCGGGATGCCGGACTCCCGGCCCCGCGCCGGTACGGGACACGGCCCCGCGGGCGGGGCCGTCGGCCCGAGGTCTCACTCCACCGCCAGGAGCCCCTCCCGCAGCCTCGCGGTGATCCGTGCGAGCAGCCGCGACACATGCATCTGCGAGACGCCCAGCTCGGCGCCGATCTGTGCCTGGGTCATCTCCTCCACGAAGCGCATTCGCAGGATCCGCCGGTCCCGCTCGTCGAACTCCTCGATGAGCGGCTTGAGCGCCTGGACGTTCTCCACGATCTCCATGTCGTGGTCGAGCTCGCCCAGCCGGTCGCCCAGGGTCTCCGACCCCGGGTCCCCCGCGTCGTCGAGCGGCAGGTCCAGCGAGCCCGCGGAGTACCCGTTGGCGGCGACGAGCCCCTCGATGACCTCGTTCTCCTCGACGCCCAGATGGGCGGCGAGCTCGGCGGGGGTCGGGGAGCGGTCCAGCTGCTGGAAGAGCACGTCGGTGGCGCGGGCCAGGTCGATGCGGAGCTCCTGGAGCCGCCGCGGCACGTGCACGGACCAGCTGGTGTCACGGAAGAAGCGCTTGATCTCACCGATGACGCACGGCATCGCGAAGGTGGTGAACTCCACCTCGCGGCTCAGCTCGAAGCGGTCGATGGCCTTGATCAGCCCGATCGTGCCGACCTGGATGATGTCCTCCATCTGGTCGGAACGGCTGCGGAAGCGCGTCGCCGCGTACTTGACCAGGGAGAGGTTCAGCTCGATGAGGGTGTTGCGGACGTACTGGTACTCCTCCGTGCCTTCCTCCAGCACGGCCAGCCGCTCGAAGAACTGCTTCGAGAGTTCCTTCGCGTCCCTCGGGGCCACCTCGGCCGGGTTGGCTACGTCCGGCAGTGCGGTTCGGTCGGCGGTACCGGTCGAGATCGTGGTCGCGATGGACACAGTGCCCCTCCCCTTCGGTGTTCGAGTATTCGGCCGCGCGGTTCGTGTACCCCGACTCGCTCCGCCCACACGTGCGGATGCGCGAAGGAGCCGCCCCCGGTCCGGGAACGGCTCCTCTCGGTCGTGCGGTACGCGCCCGGGGCGCGCGGCTCGTCAGCTCCAGCTGGCGTGGAGCGGCTTGCCCTCGGCGTAACCGGCCGCGCTCTGGATGCCGACGACGGCCTTCTCGGCGAACTCCTCCAGGGAGCCCGCACCGGCGTACGTGCAGGACGAGCGGACGCCCGCGATGATCGAGTCGATCAGGTCCTCGACGCCCGGACGGGTCGGGTCGAGGAACATCCGCGAGTGGGAGATGCCCTCCTCGAACAGCGCCTTGCGGGCCCGGTCGTACGCGGACTCCTCGCTCGTGCGGTTGCGGACGGCGCGCGCGGACGCCATGCCGAAGGACTCCTTGTAGAGGCGGCCGTCGGCGTCCTGCTGGAGGTCGCCGGGGGACTCGTACGTGCCGGCGAACCAGGAGCCGATCATGACGTTGGACGCACCGGCGGCCAGTGCCATGGCGACGTCGCGCGGGTGGCGCACACCGCCGTCGGCCCAGACGTGCTTGCCGTACTTCTTCGCCTCGGCGGCGCACTCCAGCACGGCGGAGAACTGCGGCCGGCCGACGCCGGTCATCATGCGGGTGGTGCACATGGCGCCGGGGCCCACGCCGACCTTGATGATGTCGGCACCGGCCTCGACGAGGTCGCGGACGCCTTCGGCGGCGACGATGTTGCCCGCGACGATCGGGACGTGCGGGTCCAGGCCGCGGACGGTCCGGATCGCGCTGATCATCGACTCCTGGTGGCCGTGCGCGGTGTCGATGACCAGCGTGTCGACGCCCGCGTCGAGGAGCTGCTTGGCCTTGCCCGCCACGTCGCCGTTGATGCCGACGGCGGCCGCGATGCGCAGCCTGCCCTTGTCGTCGACCGCCGGGGTGTAGAGCGTCGCGCGCAGGGCGCCCTTGCGGGTCAGGATGCCGGCGAGGCGGCCGTCGGCGTCGACGGCGGGCGCGTAGCGGCGGTTGTGGTGGTCGAGCGTGTTGAACGCCTCGCGCGGGTCGATGTCCGCGTCGAGCAGCAGCAGGTCCTTCGACATGACCTCGGACAGCTGGGTGAAGCGGTCCACACCGGTGAGGTCCCGGTCGGTGACGACACCGACCGGCCGCTGGTCGGCGTCGACGACCACGCCGGCGTTGTGCGCCCGCTTGGGCAGCAGCGACAGGGCGTCGGCGACGGTCTGGTGCGGGTCGAGGACGATCGGGGTGTCGAGCACGTGGTGACGGCTCTTGACCCAGGAGATGACGTCGGTGACGACCTCGATCGGGATGTCCTGCGGGATGACGACGAGGCCGCCGCGGCGGGCGACGGTCTCGGCCATCCGGCGGCCGGCGATCGCGGTCATGTTGGCGACGACCAGCGGGATGGTGGTCCCGGTGCCGTCGGGCGATGCGAGGTCCACGCCCTGGCGAGAGCCCACGGCCGAGCGGCTAGGCACCATGAACACATCGTCGTACGTGAGGTCGTACGGCGGCTTCAGGTCATTGAGGAAACGCACGTGCTGAACATCCCAGTCGTTCGGAGTTGGCCCCCGGGCATTTCAGCCGGGGGGAAAACGCACGTACTTCATTGTCCCATGGCACCGGCCGTACGGACCCCGGGCGGAAGCTCCAGGCCGCGCGGGGCGGCCTGGTGCGTTCCTCCGAAGCCGGGTCACGCGTCGGGGTCGGCGCGGTCCAGGGCGGGTCGCGGCCCGGGCGTGAACTCCGTGAGCAGGTGGTCGGCGGCGGACGTGTCCGTGACCAGGCTGGTGACCAGTCCGGAACGCAGGACGGCACCGATCGCGGCGGCCTTGCGCTGCCCGCCCGCGATCGCCACCACCTCGGGGATGCGGCGCAGCCGGTCGGCCTCGACCGTGATGCACCGCTCGCCGAGGTCGCGGCCGACGCGGCGGCCGTTGGCGTCGAAGAGGTGGGCGGACATCTCGGCGGCGACACCGAGCGAGGCGTAGTGGGCGCGCTCCTCGTCGGTGAGCATGTCGTGGACGGTGGAGATGCCGGGCTCCCAGGAGCCGATGGAGACCGCGGCGACCGTCACCTTGTCGAAGTACTCGAAGGCGCGGGCGATGCCGGTCTGGCTGCGCAGCGCGGCCGCGGTCGCCGGGTCGGGCAGCAGCATCGGCGCGTAGATGGGGTGCGCCTCGCCGCCGGAGACCTGGGCGGCACGCCGTACGGCCTCCACGGAGCCGCGCTCGGCGGTGCCCGCGTCGTACACGCCGGTGAGCTGCACGACCGTGCACGGCGGGAGCCGGTCCAGGGCGGCCGCCATGTGGATGGTCGACCGGCCCCAGGCGAGGCCCAGGACGTCGCCCTCGTTCACGAGCTCGCCGAGCAAGTCGGCCGCGACCTCGCCGAGGTTCTCCGGGTCGGGCGATTCGTCCTCGCCCTCCGGCGGGGACTCGACGACGACCGCGTGCCGCAGCCCGTAGCGGGCGCGCAGCGCATCGGAGCGCTCCGCGTCGAGCTCGGCGGGCACGCGGATCTCGATCCGTACGAGGTCGCGCTCGAGGGCGGTTTCCAGGACCCTGGCCACCTTGAAGCGGCTGACGCCGAACTCCTCCGCGATCTGGATCTTGGACTTGCCCTCGAGATAGAAGCGACGGGCCATGGCCGCCGCCTGCACGAGCTCCGCGGGTCCCATCCGCAGGGCTGGCCGTCCCGCCGACATTGCAGACACCGCGATCTCCTCACTGCTGTTCGCACTCCGGATTGCCATCCTTGCAGATCCGGCGTGCCGTGATCAGTCCTGTTGGTTTGCGTTCACCAGGGCGTTGCCGAGCGGACCGCCCTCAGTGGGCGCAGGCCCACGCGGCCCCGGCGGTGGCCCGTGCGGCCTTGTCGCGCAGGGCCCGCACGGCGGCGGCCGGGTCCTCGGCCCCGTACACCGCCGAGCCGGCGACGAAGACGTCGGCGCCGGCCTCGGCACAGCGCTCGATGGTGGCCTCCGAGACACCGCCGTCGACCTGGAGCCAGAGCTGGAGTCCGTGCTTGGAGATCAGCTCCCGGGTACGGCGGATCTTCGGCAGCATGATGTCGAGGAAGGCCTGCCCGCCGAAGCCCGGCTCGACGGTCATGATCAGCAGCATGTCGAGCTCGGGAAGCAGGTCCTCGTAGGGCTCGATGGGCGTCGCGGGCTTCAGCGCCATGGACGCCCGCGCCCCCTTGGCGCGGATCTCCCGCGCCAGGCGCACGGGCGCGGCGGCGGCCTCGACGTGGAAGGTGACCGACCCGGCGCCGGCCTCCACGTACTGCGGGGCCCAGCGGTCCGGGTCCTCGATCATCAGGTGGCAGTCCAGCGGGGTGTCCGTCGCACGCCGCAGCGACTCGACGACCGGCACGCCCAGGGTGAGGTTGGGCACGAAGTGGTTGTCCATGACATCGACATGGAGCCAGTCGGCGCCTTCCACGGCCTTCGCCTCCTCGGCGAGACGGGCGAAGTCGGCGGACAGGATGCTGGGGTTGATCTGGGCCATGGGCCAAGCCTGCCACGTCCCATGGTGTTTCTTTCACCCGATGCCCGGCCGGGAGCGTTCCGGCCGGGCACACAAGCCGCAAGGCGGGCGTATCGCTCCCCCTCCGGGCCGTTCACCGTCCCGTCCCGGCAGGGCCGGCACGGCGCGGCCGGGACGCGAGGGCGGTCAGTCCGTGCGCCGCAGCAGCGCCAGGTACATCGCGTCGGTGCCGTGCAGGTGCGGCCACAGCTGTACGTCGGGTCCGTCGCCGAGCGCCGGGACGTCCGGCATCAGCGGCCTGGCGTCGATCAGCTCCGCGCCGCCCTGCTTCTTGAGGACGTCGTCCACGACGACCCGGGTCTCGGCCAGGTGCGGCGAGCACGTCGCGTACCCGACGACCCCGCCCACCCGTACCGCCTTCAACGCCTCGGCGAGCAGGGTGCGTTGCAGCGGGGCGAAGCTCTCCAGGTCCTCCGGGCGGCGGCGCCAGCGCGCCTCGGGGCGGCGGCGCAGCGCACCCAGGCCCGAGCACGGCACGTCCACGAGGACGCGGTCGAAGGAGCCGGGCTGCCACGGCGGGCGCGTGCCGTCCGCGGTGATGACCTGGTACGGGCCGGGGTTCCCGGCCAGCGCGCGGTCCACCAGCCGGGCGCGGTGCGGCTGCTTCTCGGCGGCGAGCAGCGCGGCGCCGCGCTCGGCGGCCAGGGCGCCCAGCAGGGCGGCCTTGCCACCGGGGCCCGCGCAGCCGTCCAGCCAGCGCTTGTCCGGGCCGTCCAGCGGGGCGTTCGCCAGCGCCACGGCGACGAGCTGGCTGCCCTCGTCCTGGACGCCCGCGCGGCCCTCGCGCACGGCGTCGATCGCGCCCGGCTCGCCGCCCTCGGCGAGCCGTACGGCGTAGGGCGACCAGCGGCCCGGCAGACCGGCCTCCTCGCCCAGCACGTCCAGCAGCTCGTCGACGGTGGAGCGGCCGGGGCGGGCCACCAGCGTGACCTCCGGGCGCTCGTTGTCCGCCTCCAGCAGGTCCTCGATCCCGGCGCGGCCGCCGCCGAGCGCGTCCCACAGCGCCGAGACGACCCACCGCGGGTGCGAGTGCACGACCGCCAGGTGGTCCTCGGCGTCCTCGTCGTAAGGCGGGGCCACCTCGTCCAGCCAGGCGTCGAGGTCCCGCTGCGAGATCTTGCGCAGGACGGCGTTGACGAACTTGGCGCGGCCGTCGCCGAGCACCACACGAGCCAGCTCGACGCTGGCCGAGACAGCCGCGTGCGTGGGGATCCGCGTGCCCAGCAGCTGGTGCGCGCCGAGCGCGAGCACGTCCAGCACCGGCGGGTCGACCTCGCGCAGCGGCCGGTCGATGCAGGCCGCGATGATCGCGTCATACGTGCCCTGCCGCCGCAGCGTGCCGTACACCAGCTCGGTCGCGAGCGCCGCGTCCCGCCCGTCGAAGCCCTCCTTCTCGCGCGCCTTGCGCAGCAGCGGCGGCAGCACGAGGTTGGCGTACGCGTCACGCTCGTCGACGGCGCGCAGCGCCTCGAAGGCCAGCATGCGCACCGGGTCCTTCTTGGGGCGGCGGTACTGCTTGGGGGGACGGCGACGGGACTGCTCGCTCAAAAGGTGCTCCGCTTTCCGGTGAGGCTCGATCCCCTTCAGCCTACGTCGGTCCCGCCGAGCTTCTCGCCCGCGGTGATCCGCACACCACGGGCCCAGTCGGCGCCGCGCATCGGCTTCTTGCCCTGGGGCTGGACCCAGAGGAGCTCGACGGCGTGCGAGCCGGTCCCGACGTACACGTTGTTCTTGGCGGCCGACAGCTCGCCGGGCGCCAGGTCGGTGCGGTCGGGCACCGGGGCGGCCTGGACGACCTTGAGCCGCTCGCCGCGGAAGGCCGACCAGGCGCCGGGCGCGGGGGTGCAGCCGCGCACGACGCGGTCGACGCGGAGCGCGGGGGCGGTCCAGTCGATGTGCGCGTCCTCGACGGTGATCTTGGGAGCGAGGGTGACGCCGTCGGCGGGCTGCGGTACGGCCTCGAGGGTGGCGTCCTGGATGCCGTCCATCGTCGCGACGAGCAGCCCGGCGCCGGCGAAGGCGAGCCGGGTGAGCAGGTCGCCGCTGGTGTCGGTGGGCCGCACCTGCTCGGTGACCACGCCGTAGACGGGCCCCGAGTCCAGTCCCTCCTCGATCAGGAAGGTCGAGGCACCGGTCACCTCGTCCCCGGCCATGATCGCGTGCTGTACGGGCGCGGCGCCGCGCCAGGCGGGCAGCAGCGAGAAGTGCAGGTTCACCCAGCCGTGCGCGGGGATGTCGAGCGCCGCCTTGGGCAGCAGGGCCCCGTACGCGACGACCGGGCAGCAGTCGGGCGCGATCTCCCGCAGCCGGGCGAGGAAGTCCTCGTCACGGGGCCGGGCCGGCTTGAGGACCTCGATGCCCTCCTCCTCGGCGCGGCGGGCTACGGGACTGGCGACCAGCCGGCGGCCGCGCCCGGCGGGCGCGTCGGGGCGGGTGACGACAGCGGCCACCTCGTGCCGGTCCGAGGCGATCAGGGCGTCCAGGGCGGGTACGGCGACCTCGGGGGTGCCTGCGAAGACGAGCTTCATCAGTGGCTGACTGCCTGTCTGTTCGGGGGCGGTGGTGAGCAACGCACCAGTCTATGCGCCGGTGCCGCGGGGGGCGTACGGAGCGGCGTGCGCCCTGCGTATATGCGGATACGCCCCCGCAGCGTGACCCCGACCGCAGGTGGAGCGTTGGTCAAGCAGAGATTGACCGAAACGGGCCGCCCCGGTGCGGCCCACCCCTTTTCAACGCCGGTTCGAGAGGCTTGTAAATGGCCGACCACGCAACCCACGACGCCCAAGCCCGGGCAAGCCTGCACCTGTTGGTGCGGGACATCGAGCGGGTCCGCCGGCAGGTGGACGCACTGCGCACGCTCACGGCCCAGCTGGGCAATGTGTACCGCCCGCGGCGATCCGGCCCGTCCACGGGCTTCGTCGTCTACGGCAGGGCCCCGGCCCCGACCGTCAGGCTCGCGCAGGAGCTGCGGGACAGCGTCGAGACCCTGGTGACCGCGGCGGTCGACTTCGACCGGTCGCTGGGGTTCTCGTGGGACGCCGTGGGCTCGGCGCTCGGGGTCACCAAGCAGGCGGTCCACCGCCGCTACGGCTCACGCCGTCAGCAGACGGCCGCGCAGGAGGCGGAGCACCCGTCGGAGGCCGGCGCCACGCGGACGATGCCGGTGGCCCCGCCGTCCGTCCCCTCCGTCCCCGCGGCCCGCTCGATGCCGCCGCAGCCGACGGCGGGCTCGCTGCGCGAGGACCCCCGCCCCAGCGCCTTCCCGGCCCCCCGCAACGGCTGACGCTCCCCCTTCGGCCGCCCCGCCGCCCCTCACGCACGGCGGGGCGGCCGTTCCCGTGCGCTCGTTGCGGGGGCGGGCGCCTGACTGCGTGCGCCTCCCGGCGCTCGCCTCCCCGCGGGCCCTTCCTGGCAGGCATTCCCGCGCGGACACTCCCCGGACGCCCGTCCGACCACGAGCGCCTCCGGGCGCTCGCCTCCCCGCGGGCGCCTCCAGGGTGGCGCTCCCGGGCGGCGGCCTCGTACGGGCGCTTCGACGCGGCCGATTCCGCAGGGCCCTACCCCAACGGGCCCTCCCGCGCGGCCAACCCCGCGCGGGTCGTACGCCCGCTCGTGCGCCGGAGTCACGTCACGCGTGCGTTCGTGCGCTGCGGGCGCGCGCCGGCGCCGACGCCGCCTCAGCCGATGTCCGGCGGGTCGACGCGGACGCGGACCGGGTCCGCCGCGCCCCGCGCGAGACGCCCCGCCTGCGCGGACTTCAGCGCGGCGGCCAGCGCGGCACCGCTGCCCGGCGGGACGCGCAGCAGCGCCCGTTCCCACACCTCGCCCGGCGGAGGATCGCCCGGGCGGCGTGGCGCGCCCGGCGGTGGGGGCGGCAGGGGCACCGGCCCCAGCACCTCCGTCTCGTGCGGCAGCTCCGCGGCCGCGAGGAACGCCGCCACCGCCTCCGCCCGCCCGGTCACCGACGCCATCCGCGAGACCGGGGGGAAGCCCAGCTCCGCCCGCTCGGCGAGTTCCCGCTGCGCGTGGCCCACCGGGTCCCAGCGGACCAGCGCCTGCACCGGCCGCAGCGTGGGCTCGGCGACCACCACGACCGTGCCGCCCTCGCTCTGGCTGCGCACCAGCGAGGCCGCGTCGATCCAGCGCCGCAGCGCCTCCTCACCGGCGCGCAGGTCGGGCCGCCCGAGCATGGCCCAGCCGTCGAGCAGCAGCGCCGCCGCGTAGCCGCCCTCCGCGACCGGCTCCGCGCCCGGGGTGCTCACCACCAGCGCGGGCCGTGCGGGCACCGAGTCCAGCACGTGGTCCCGCCCCGACGTACGGACCGGTACCGCCGGGAACGCCCGCCCGAGTTCCTCCGCCGTGCGCCGGGCGCCCACCACCTGAGCCCGCAGCCGCGTGGAGCCGCACTCGACGCAGTGCCAGCCCGGGGCGCCCCGTCCGCACCAGCCGCACCGCAGCTCCTGCTGCTCCGGCGCCTCCAGCGGCCCCGCGCAGTGCCGGCACCGTGCGGGTGCACGGCACCGCTCGCAGGCCAGCTTCGGTACGTACCCCCGCCGCGGCACCTGCACCAGCACCGGCCCGGACTTCAGGCCGTCCCGTACGGTCTGCCAGGCCAGTGACGGCAGGCGGGCGGCCCGGGCGGCCTCGTCCCGCGCGAGCTCGCCGTCCCCGACGGTCCGCACGAGCGGCGCGGCGGCGCGCACCTGGTCGCGGGGTGCCACCAGCGGCCGTGCCCAGCCGCTCTCGACGAGCTGCGCGGCCTCCACGGTGCAGCTCGTGCCGCCCAGGAGGAAACCGCACCTGTCGTGCGCGGCGCGCAGCAGCAGCACTTCGCGCGCGTGGGGCAGCGGCGCGTGCTGTTCGCTGTGGCTGGAGTCCCCGTCGTCCCACAGGGCCACGAGCCCGAGATCCGCCACGGGCGCGAACATCGCCGCGCGCGTGCCGACGACGGCGCGCACGGCACCGCGCCGCACCGCGAGCCACTGCGCGTACCGCTTCTCGGGGCCCGCCTCGGCGGTCAGCAGCGCGTGCCGCCCCTCCCCCAGTATGTCCATGAGGGCCGCGTCCACCCGCGCGGCGGCCCGCCCGTCGGGCACCACGACCAGGGCGCCGCGCCCGGATGCCAGGGTGGCGCCCACCGCCCGGGCGAGCTCCTCCGCCCAGTGCGGGCCGGGCAGCGCGTTCCACACGGCCCTCGGCGAACCGCCCTGCGCCAGGGAGCGCAGGAAGGCAGCGCCCTGCGCGTACCGCTCCCACGTCCCGGCGCCGGGTGCCGGGGGCGGCGGCAGCGGCTGCGGCGACGGCCGCCCCTCCGCACGGGCGTTGCGCGGCGGGATCGCCAGCTGCAGCACATCGGCGAGGCTCCCGGCATACCGGTCGGCCACCGCCCGGGCCAGGCCCAGCAGCTCCGGACTGAGCACCGGCTCGGGCGAGACGACGCCGGCGAGCGCCGCGAGGGGTCCGGAGTAGTCGGACTCGGCCCGCCGCTCGACCAGGAACCCGTCGATGAGCCGACCGCCCTCGCGCCGCCCGTCCCGCACCTGGTGCGACCCGGCCCCGAACCGCACCCGTACCCGCACCCCCGGCTGCGCCGCGGCGTCGAGCTCCTCGGGCACGGCGTAGTCGAAGAACTGGTCGAGGTGGAGCACGCCCTTGTTCACCACGACGCGCGCGACGGGCAGCTCCTTGGCCAGCGCCGCCCCCCGCCATGTCCGGGGCTTGGCCCGCGGCACCTTGGCCTTGCGCACGGTTTCGCGTATGAGCGCGAGCTGCTCGGGCGGCTCGGCCGCCCCGCCGCCGCCCTCCGGCTTCCCGTCCCCGCTGCTCACAGCCACATTCCTACCAGACCTCACTGACACCGCCCGCTGCCGCGGCGGGGCGGTGCGGGCGCCCCGGTGCACCGTCCCGGGAACGCCGAAGTCCGGCACCCGTTGCGGGGTGCCGGACTTCGGCGAGCGGTGCGGGGCGGGCTACAGCCCGGCGGCCTTGCGCAGGGCGTCCACGCGGTCGGTGCGCTCCCAGGTGAAGTCGGGGAGCTCCCGGCCGAAGTGGCCGTACGCCGCGGTCTGGGCGTAGATCGGGCGCAGCAGGTCGAGGTCGCGGATGATCGCGGCCGGGCGGAGGTCGAAGACCTCGGCGATGGCGTTCTCGATCTTCTCGGTCTCCACCTTGGCGGTGCCGAAGGTCTCGACGAACAGACCGACGGGCTCGGCCTTGCCGATGGCGTAGGCGACCTGGACCTCGCAGCGCGAGGCGAGACCCGCGGCCACGACGTTCTTCGCGACCCAGCGCATGGCGTAGGCGGCCGAGCGGTCCACCTTGGACGGGTCCTTGCCCGAGAAGGCGCCGCCGCCGTGGCGGGCCATGCCGCCGTAGGTGTCGATGATGATCTTGCGGCCGGTCAGGCCGGCGTCGCCCATCGGGCCGCCGATCTCGAAACGGCCGGTCGGGTTGACCAGCAGCCGGTAGCCCTCGGTCTCCAGCTTGATCCCGTCGTCGAGGAGCTGCTTGAGCACGTGCTCGACGACGAACTCGCGGATGTCGGGGGCGAGCAGCGACTCCAGGTCGATGTCCGATGCGTGCTGCGAGGAGACGACGACCGTGTCGAGGCGGACGGCCTTGTCTCCGTCGTACTCGATGGTGACCTGCGTCTTGCCGTCGGGGCGCAGGTAGGGGATGGTGCCGTTCTTGCGGACCTCGGTCAGGCGCTTGGACAGCCGGTGGGCGAGGTGGATCGGCAGCGGCATCAGCTCGGGCGTCTCGTCCGACGCGTACCCGAACATCAGGCCCTGGTCGCCGGCGCCCTGCTTGTCGAGCTCGTCCTCGTCGCCCTCGACCCGCTTCTCGTACGCGGTGTCGACACCCTGCGCGATGTCCGGGGACTGCGCGCCGATGGAGACGGAGACACCGCAGGAGGCGCCGTCGAAGCCCTTCTTCGAGGAGTCGTAACCGATCTCCAGGATCTTGTTGCGCACCAGCGTGGGGATGTCGGCGTACGCCTTGGTCGTCACCTCGCCGGCCACGTGCACCAGGCCGGTGGTGATCAACGTCTCCACGGCGACACGGGAGGTGGGGTCCTCCCGCAGCAGCGCATCGAGAATCGTGTCGCTGATCTGGTCAGCGATCTTGTCGGGGTGACCCTCGGTCACGGACTCCGAGGTGAAGAGACGACGGGACACAACGCTCCCTGGGTTTGCAGCGGCTGCTGGCTGATCGTTTGCGGACCGGCAGGGGGCTGCGCCCCGCGTCGTTCCGTGGACAGTTTATCGGGCACTCCCGTCCGTCGGACCAGGTGTCTCGCACCGTGGGAGTCGGATCGGCCACGTCGAGCTCCCTGAGGCGCGTGTTCCGCCTCCCCGTCCATGAACAGAACGCCGGTCTTCATACGGTTTCATCCCGCCGACGGGACGAATGTGACATTCATCGGGGTTTCATGCGAATCGCCCCAGACGGGGGACGACGAGATCCCAGACGGTGTCGGCGAGCGCTTCCTTGGGGCCGTAGGGAACAGGCGTCTCGGTGCCGTCCGCCGCAAGCACCACGGCCTCGTTCTCCGCTGATCCGAAGGTCTTGCGCTCCCCCACCTCGTTCACCACGAGGAAGTCGCACCCCTTGCGGCGCAGCTTCTCCCGACCATTGGCCAAAACATCATCCGTCTCGGCGGCGAATCCGACCACGACTTGATCAGGTCGGGCCCGCTCGGCGGAGATCTCGGCCAGGATGTCCGGGTTGCGGACCAGAGCGACGGGCGCCGGCTCCTGGCCCTCCCGCTTCTTGATCTTCCCTTCGGCGTACGTGGCGGGACGGAAGTCCGCGACGGCCGCGGCCATCACCACGGCGTCCGCGTCCGGAGCCGCCTTGAGCACGGCCTCGCGCAGCTGCACGGCGGTCCCGACGTGGACCACGTCGACGCCGGCCGGGTCGGCCATGCCGGTGTTCGCCTCGATGAGCGTCACCCGGGCGCCCCGCGCCGCCGCGGTCCTGGCCAGGGCGTACCCCTGCTTCCCGGAGGAACGGTTCCCCAGGTACCGGACCGGGTCCAGCGGCTCACGCGTACCGCCCGCGCTGATGACGACGTGGCGGCCCGCGAGGTCGGGGGCGGCGGCGCCGCGCGCCAGCACCCGCCGGCAGACCTCGAAGATCTCGTCGGGCTCGGGCAGCCGGCCCTTGCCCGTGTCGGCGCCGGTGAGGCGGCCCACGGCGGGGTCGACGACCACGGCGCCGCGCCGCCGCAGCGTGGCGACGTTCTCCTGGGTGGCGGGGTGCTCCCACATCTCGGTGTGCATGGCGGGGGCGAATACGACCGGGCACCGCGCGGTGAGCAGGGTGTTGGTGAGCAGGTCGTCGGCGAGCCCGTGCGCCGCCTTGGCCAGCATGTCGGCGGTGGCGGGGGCGACGACGACGAGGTCGGCCTGCTGTCCGATCCGCACGTGCGGGACCTCGTGCACGTCGGACCAGACCTCGGTGGCGACCGGATTGCCGGAGAGGGCGGACCAGGTGGCGGCGCCCACGAAGTGCAGCGCGGAGCCGGTCGGGACCACCCGCACGTCGTGACCCGACTCGGTCAGCCGCCTCAGCAGCTCGCAGGCCTTGTAGGCGGCGATGCCGCCGCTGACGCCCAGGACGACCTTCGGCTTGTGCACTCGTGCCTCCTCAAGGCAATGACACACCGCAATGACACACCACAGGCCCGGCGGACGGTTCCCGCCGGGCCTGCGAACGACGTGCTGAAACGCTGGGTGCTGCTTACTGTGCCGGGCCCTCGACGGCCTCGGAGGTCAGCAGACCCGCGTTGATCTCGCGCAGGGCGATCGAGAGCGGCTTCTCGTGGACGTGGGTGTCCACCAGCGGACCGACGTACTCCAGCAGGCCCTCACCGAGCTGCGAGTAGTACGCGTTGATCTGACGCGCGCGCTTGGCCGCGTAGATCACGAGGCTGTACTTCGAGTCAGTGGCCTCGAGCAGCTCGTCGATCGGCGGGTTGATGATGCCCTCGGGCGCAGTGATGGAAGAGGACACGCTCTACCTTCCGAAAAAGTGGACAAAGATCAAACAACTCGCATCAAGGCTAGCAGCTCACGCGCCACGTCCTCGACCGAGGTGTTGACCAGGGTGGTGTCGAACTCGGATTCGGCCGCGAGCTCGATCCTGGCGGCTGCGAGGCGGCGCTCGATGACCTCCGGCGGCTCGGTGCCCCGACCGGTGAGCCGGCGGACCAGTTCGTCCCAGCTCGGCGGTGCGAGGAAGACCAGCTGGGCCTCGGGCATCGACTCGCGGACGAGCCGGGCGCCCTGGAGGTCGATCTCCAGCAGGACCGGCTCGCCCGACTCCAGCCGCTCCATGACGGCGCGGCGCGGAGTGCCGTAGCGGTTGCCCGCGAACTCGGCCCATTCCAGCAGCTCGCCGTTGGCGATCAGCTTGTCGAACTCGTCGTCGGTGACGAAGTAGTACTGGACGCCGTCCCGCTCGCCGGGTCGCGGCTTACGGGTCGTGGCGGACACCGACAGCCAGACCTCGGGGTGCACCTTGCGCATATGAGCGACGACCGTGCTCTTGCCGACCCCGGAGGGGCCGGAGAGCACGGTCAGCCGCGGACGTACGTCCGATGTTGCAGCCATGGGGCGATTATTCCAGGTTTACCTCGGTGCCCCGGACCGGCCCCGGAACTCAGGCTCCGGTGCCGCCGAACTCGCGCTCCAGGGACGCGATCTGGTTGGAGCCGAGGCCACGCACGCGACGGCTCTCGGAGATGCCCAGCCGCTCCATGATCTGCTTGGCGCGGACCTTGCCCACGCCCGGCAGCGACTCGAGGAGGGCGGACACCTTCATCTTGCCGATGACGTCGTTCTTCTGGCCCTGCTGGATGACGTCGTGGAGGGAGGCACCGGAGTGCTTGAGTCGATTCTTGACCTCGGCCCGCTCCCGGCGAGCCGCGGCGGCCTTTTCGAGCGCGGCTGCGCGCTGTTCAGGGGTAAGGGGCGGAAGAGCCACGCCTACGTCACCTCGGATGTCGAACTGTCGGATACGGACCGGTGAGGAACCTAGTCGGCCCACACCAGGGGAGCAACGAGCAACGCAGTGCACGTTGGCTCTGCGACGGAGACTAGCGGCCATGGCCGCCGGAGTCAGCGAGAACAGACGAAAAGTCCTGGTCAGGATCGAGACAGCGCGACATAACAGGCATATCGCCTCGGTTTTGGGGGCGAATCCGGCGAATGAAGATCATCAAGGGTGTTCCAGCCCCTGTGAGACGCGTCACAAGGAGCGAAAACGGCAGCCCGCGGCCACCGGGAACGTGGCCGCGGGCCGGTGCGCGGGAGCCCCCGCGCCGGTCAGGAGCCGGTCGCCTCGCGCACCTCGTCCGCGTACCGCAGGGCCGCCCCGCGCAGCGCCGCCGCGTCCGGACCGTGGCGCAGCACGCCCCGGCTGACGTTCGGCACGACGTTGCGCACGGCGGCGCCGAAGACGCGCGGCAGGTCCGCCGGGGTGGCGCCCTGCGCGCCGATGCCGGGTGCGAGCAGCGGGCCGTTGATGTCGAGGTCGTACGAGGAGAGGTCCCCGAGCGTGGCGCCGACGACCGCGCCGAAGGAGCCCATCGGCCGGGCTCCGGCGTTGTCCCGGGCGAGGTGGGCGAGCATGGTCGCGCCGACGGTGCGGCCGTCCTCGCGCGTCGCCCGCTGCACCTCGGCGCCCTCCGGGTTGGAGGTGAGCGCGAGGACGAAGAGCCCGGCGCCGCTCTCCCGCGCCAGGTCGACGGCCGGCTTCAGCGAGCCGTACCCCAGGTACGGGGAGACGGTCAGCGCGTCCGAGAAGAGCGGGGAGTCCTTGCGCAGGTAGGTCTCGGCGTAGGCGGCCATGGTGGAGCCGATGTCGCCGCGCTTGGCGTCCATGACGACCAGCGCGCCCGCGTCGCGCAGGTCCGCGACGGCCCGCTCCAGGACGGCGATGCCGCGCGAGCCGAACCGCTCGAAGAAGGCGCTCTGCGGCTTGAAGACGGCGACGGTGCCGGCGAGGGCGTCGACGACCGTGCGCGTGAAGGCCTCCAGGCCCGCCACGTCGTCGTTCAGGCCCCAGTCGGCCAGCAGGGAGCCGTGCGGGTCGATGCCGACGCACAGCGGGCCACGGGCGTCCATGGCGGCGCGCAGCCGGGCGCCGAAGGGGGCGAGCGGGCTCATGCGGTGGCCTTTCGGGTGTCGGCGCCGACGGCCTCGGCGAGGGAGGCGTACGGGGAGGCGTGCAGCCGGGCGGCGAGGCCCTTGTGGATCGCGCGGGCGTAGAACGGGCCTTCGTAGATGAAGGCGCTGTAGCCCTGGACGAGGGTGGCGCCGGCGAGGATGCGCTGCCAGGCGTCCTCGGCGTTCTCGATGCCGCCGACGCCCACGAGGGTGAGGCGGTCGCCCACACGCGCGTAGAGGCGGCGCAGGACCTCCAGGGAGCGCGCCTTCAGCGGTGCCCCGGACAGGCCGCCGGTCTCGCTCGTCAGGTACGCGGGGGACTTCAGGCCCGAGCGGCCGATGGTGGTGTTGGTGGCGATGATGCCGTCCAGGCCGAGCTCGACCGCCAGGTCGGCGACGGCGTCGACGTCCTCGTCGGCCAGATCCGGCGCGATCTTGACGAGGAGGGGCACGCGGCGGCCGGTGACGGTGCGGTCGGCGGCCTCGCGGACGGCGCTCAGCAGGGGGCGCAGGTGCTCCACGGCCTGGAGGTTGCGCAGGCCGGGCGTGTTCGGCGAGGAGACGTTGACGACGAGGTAGTCGGCGTGGCGGGCGAGCCGCTCGGTCGACTTCACGTAGTCGGCCACGGCCTCGGCCTCCGGGACGGCCTTGGTCTTGCCGATGTTGACGCCCACGACCGTCCGGAAGACCGGCACGCGCGCGCGGAGGCGGTCGGCGACGGCCGCCGAGCCGTCGTTGTTGAAGCCCATGCGGTTGATCAGCGCCCGGTCCGGCACCAGGCGGAAGAGGCGCTTCCTGGGGTTTCCGGGCTGCGGCTCGCCGGTGACCGTGCCGATCTCGACGTGGTCGAAGCCCAGCATGGCCATGCCGTCGATGGCGACGGCGTTCTTGTCGAAGCCGGCCGCGAGGCCGAAGGGGCCGTGCATGCGCAGGCCGAGCGCTTCGGTGCGCAGCTCCTTGTGGCGCGGGGCCAGGACGGCGGCGACGAAGGTGCGCAGCACGGGGACGCGGGCGGCGAGGCGGATCCAGCGGAAGGCGAGGTGGTGCGCCTGCTCGGGGTCCATCCGCGTGAAGACGAGGTGGAAGAAGAGCTTGTACATGTGTGTCCTCATGAACGACTTCATGAGAAGGGGGACACCGGTCTGCTGCCGGTGCCCCCCTCCCCCGTGGGCTGGTCAGTCCTCGCGGGCCGCGATCAGGTGCTGGGCGTGTTCCTGGAGGGAACGGACCCCGACCCCGCCGTGGTTGAGGGCGTCGATGCCCTGGACGGCGGCGGCGAGCGCCTGGACCGTCGTCAGGCACGGGACGCCGCGCGCCACGGCCGCCGTACGGATCTCGTAGCCGTCGAGGCGGCCGCCGGTGCCGTACGGGGTGTTGACGATGAGGTCGACCTCGCCGTCGTGGATGAGGCGGACGATGGTCTTCTCCCCGCCGGGGCCCTCGCCCTCGGACAGCTTGCGCACGACGGTGGCGTTGATGCCGTTGCGCTTGAGGACCTCGGCGGTGCCGGAGGTGGCGAGCAGCTCGAAGCCGTGGGCGACCAGCTCGCGCGCCGGGAAGATCATGGAGCGCTTGTCGCGGTTGGCGACCGAGATGAACGCGCGGCCCTTGGTGGGCAGCGGGCCGTACGCGCCGGCCTGCGACTTGGCGTAGGCCGTGCCGAAGACGGCGTCGATGCCCATGACCTCGCCGGTCGAGCGCATCTCCGGGCCGAGGACGGTGTCCACACCGCGGCCGTGCACGTCACGGAAGCGCGACCACGGCATCACGGCCTCCTTGACGGAGATGGGCGCGTCCAGCGGCAGGGTGCCGCCGTCGCCGTGCTTCGGCAGCAGGCCCTCCGCGCGGAGCTCGGCGACGGTGGCGCCCAGCGAGATACGGGCGGCGGCCTTCGCCAGCGGTACGGCGGTGGCCTTCGAGGTGAAGGGGACGGTCCGGGAGGCGCGCGGGTTGGCCTCCAGGACGTACAGGATGTCCCCGGCCATGGCGAACTGGATGTTGATCAGGCCGCGGACGCCGACGCCCTTGGCGATCGCCTCGGTGGAGGCGCGCAGGCGCTTGATGTCGAAGCCGCCGAGGGTGATCGGGGGCAGGGCGCACGCCGAGTCGCCGGAGTGGATGCCGGCCTCCTCGATGTGCTCCATGACGCCGCCGAGGTACAGCTCGGTGCCGTCGTAGAGGGCGTCGACGTCGATCTCGATGGCGTCGTCGAGGAACCGGTCGACCAGGACCGGGCGGTCCGGGGAGATCTCGGTGGACTCGGCGATGTACGTCTCCAGGCGCGCCTCGTCGTAGACGATCTCCATGCCGCGGCCGCCGAGCACGTACGACGGGCGGACGAGGACCGGGTAGCCGATCTCGTCGGCGATGGCCTTGGCCTCGGCGAAGGTGGTGGCGGTGCCGTGCTTGGGCGCCGGCAGGCCGGCCTCCAGCAGGACGCGGCCGAAGGCGCCGCGGTCCTCGGCGGCGTGGATGGCCTCGGGGGAGGTGCCGACGACCGGTACGCCGTTGTCCTTGAGCGCCTGGGCGAGGCCGAGCGGGGTCTGGCCGCCGAGCTGGACGACGACGCCGGCCAGCGGACCCGCCTGCTGCTCGGCGTGGACGATCTCCAGCACGTCCTCGAGCGTCAGCGGCTCGAAGTACAGGCGGTCGGAGGTGTCGTAGTCCGTCGAGACGGTCTCGGGGTTGCAGTTGACCATCACGGTCTCGTAGCCGGCGTCGCTGAGCGCGAAGGAGGCGTGGACGCAGGAGTAGTCGAACTCGATGCCCTGGCCGATGCGGTTCGGGCCGGAGCCCAGGATGATGACGGCGGGCTTCTCGCGCGGCGCGACCTCGCTCTCCTCGTCGTACGAGGAGTAGAAGTACGGCGTCTTCGCGGCGAACTCGGCGGCGCAGGTGTCGACCGTCTTGTAGACCGGGCGGACGCCGAGGGCCTGGCGGACCTCGCGGACGACGTCCTCGCGCAGGCCGCGGATGGCGGCGATCTGGGCGTCGGAGAAGCCGTGGCGCTTGGCCTCGGCGAGCAGGTCGGCGTCCAGGCGGTCGGCGGCGGCCAGTTCGTCGGCGATCTCCTTGATCAGGAAGAGCTGGTCGACGAACCAGGGGTCGATCTTCGTCGTGCCGAAGACCTCCTCGGGGGTCGCGCCGGCGCGGATGGCCTGCATGACGGTGTTGATGCGGCCGTCGGTCGGGCGGACCGCCTCGCGCAGCAGTTCGTCCTTGTCACCGACCGGGCCGGTGAAGGCGAACTGGCTGCCCTTCTTCTCCAGCGAGCGCAGGGCCTTCTGCAGGGCCTCGGTGAAGTTCCGGCCGATGGCCATGGCCTCGCCGACCGACTTCATGGTCGTGGTCAGCGTGGAGTCGGCGGACGGGAACTTCTCGAAGGCGAACCGCGGCGCCTTGACGACGACGTAGTCGAGGGTGGGCTCGAAGGACGCCGGGGTCTTCTCGGTGATGTCGTTGGGGATCTCGTCCAGCGTGTAGCCGACGGCGAGCCGTGCCGCGATCTTGGCGATCGGGAAGCCGGTGGCCTTCGACGCGAGCGCGGAGGAGCGGGAGACGCGGGGGTTCATCTCGATGACGATGACCCGGCCGTCCTCGGGGTTGACCGCGAACTGGATGTTGCAGCCGCCGGTGTCGACGCCGACCTCACGGATGATCGCGATGCCGATGTCCCGGAGGATCTGGTACTCGCGGTCGGTGAGCGTCATCGCCGGGGCGACGGTGATGGAGTCACCGGTGTGCACGCCCATGGGGTCGAAGTTCTCGATGGAGCAGACGACCACGACGTTGTCGTGCTTGTCGCGCATCAGCTCCAGCTCGTACTCCTTCCAGCCGAGGATGGACTCCTCCAGGAGCACCTCGGTGGTGGGAGACAGCGTCAGGCCCTGGCCGGCGATACGGCGCAGCTCCTCCTCGTCGTGGGCGAAGCCGGAGCCGGCGCCGCCCATGGTGAAGGAGGGGCGGACGACGACGGGGTAGCCGCCGAGCGTCTCGACGCCCTTGAGGACGTCGTCCATGGAGTGGCAGATCACCGAGCGGGCGGACTCGCCGTGGCCGATCTTGGCGCGGACGGCCTCGACGACGCCCTTGAACAGGTCGCGGTCCTCGCCCTTGTGGATGGCCTCCACGTTGGCGCCGATGAGCTCGACGCCGTACTTCTCCAGCACACCCTGCTCATGCATGGAGATCGCGGTGTTGAGCGCGGTCTGGCCGCCGAGGGTGGGCAGCAGCGCGTCGGGGCGCTCCTTGGCGATGATCTTCTCGACGAACTCGGGGGTGATCGGCTCGACGTAGGTGGCGTCGGCGATCTCCGGGTCGGTCATGATCGTCGCCGGGTTGGAGTTCACCAGGATGACGCGCAGACCCTCGGACTTGAGGACGCGGCAGGCCTGGGTGCCGGAGTAGTCGAACTCGGCTGCCTGGCCGATGACGATCGGGCCGGAGCCGATGACCAGGACGGACTGGATATCGGTGCGCTTAGGCACGCTCGGCCTCCATCAGGGATACGAAGCGGTCGAAGAGGTACGCGGCGTCGTGCGGGCCGGCGGCCGCTTCGGGGTGGTACTGGACGCTGAAGGCCGGCTGGTCGAGCAGCTGGAGGCCCTCCACCACGTTGTCGTTGAGGCAGACGTGGGAGACCTCGGCGCGGCCGTAGGGGGTGTCGGACACCGTGTCGAGGGGGGCGTCGACGGCGAAGCCGTGGTTGTGCGCGGTGACCTCGACCTTGCCGGTCGTGCGGTCCTGCACGGGCTGGTTGATGCCGCGGTGGCCGTACTTCAGCTTGTAGGTGCCGAAGCCGAGCGCGCGGCCCAGGATCTGGTTGCCGAAGCAGATGCCGAACAGGGGCGTCTTCCGCGCCAGGACGGCCTGCATGACGGAGACGGGGCCGTCGGCGGTGGCGGGGTCGCCGGGGCCGTTGGAGAAGAACACACCGTCGGGGTTGACGGCGTACACCTCCTCGGCGGTGGCGGTGGCGGGCAGCACGTGCACCTCGATGCCCCGCTCGGCCATCCGGTGCGGGGTCATGCCCTTGATGCCGAGGTCGACGGCGGCCACGGTGAACTTCTTCTCACCGATGGCGGGGACGACGTACGGCTCGGTGGTGGCGACCTCGGCGGCGAGGTCGGCGCCCTTCATCTGCGGGGCGGCCTGCACCTTGGCGAGCAGGGCCGCGTCGTCGGCGACGGCGTCGCCGGAGAAGATCCCGACGCGCATGGCGCCGCGCTCGCGCAGGTGGCGGGTGAGGGCGCGGGTGTCGATGCCGCTGATGCCGACGACGCCCTGGGCGGCCAGCTCCTCGTCGAGGGTGCGGCGGGAGCGCCAGTTGGAGGGGACGCGGGCGGGGTCGCGGACGACGTACCCGGCGACCCAGATCCTCCCGGACTCGGGGTCCTCGTCGTTGACGCCGGTGTTGCCGACGTGCGGCGCGGTCATCACGACGACCTGGCGGTGGTACGACGGGTCGGTCAGGGTCTCCTGGTAGCCGGTCATGCCGGTGGAGAAGACGGCCTCGCCGAAGGTCTCCCCCACGGCCCCGTAGGCGCGGCCGCGGAACGTGCGGCCGTCCTCCAGGACGAGTACGGCGGGAACCCTGGTTCCCCTGGTGGAGGTCGTCATCGTGCGGTGCCTTCCGTCGTGCTTGCGTGGTTCATGGAGGTGATGGCCTCGACCCAGGCGGTGTGGTCGGCCGCCGTGTCGGAGCGGAAGCCGGAGTCGATCAGCGTGCCGCCGTGCTCCCAGGTGACGACCAGCAGACCGCCCTCGGCGAGGACCTTGCCCGCGATGCCCTTGTCGAGCCGGGCCCCGCGCAGCTGCCCGGCCGGCACGAAGAAGTCGCGCGCCCCGGGGCGTACGACGTCCAGGCCGGCGTCGGTGAGCGTCAGCTCGGCGCGACTGCGGGTACCCAGTCCGTGGGCGACGATCCGGTCGAGCCACTGTCCGGCGGTGGTGGAGCCGTGGTAGCGGCCGCTCATGGTCAGCCGGGAGGCGCCGGGCGCCTCGGGCGCGGTGGGGAGGTCCGGGAGGCCGGACTGGAGGCTGCCGCGCCACTTCCAGCCCTGGCGCATCAGCCAGTAGACCAGGGCGATGAAGAGCAGCAGTCCGGCGACCCAGCCGAGCCGGGCGGCCCAGTCGGTCACCTCGGCGGATTTCTGCTCCGCGGCCAGTTCGAAGAGTGTCACGCCAGCTTCCCGTCCATCAGCGTCGCCCGGCCCCGCAGGAAGGTGTGGGTGACGCGCCCCGGCAGCTCACGGCCCTCGTAGGGGGTGTTGCGGCTGCGGGAGGCGAAGCCCGCGGGGTCCACGGCTCCACGGTATGCCGGATCGACCAGGGTGAGGTTGGCGGGCTCACCAGCCGAGACGGGGCGGCCGTGGCCGGTGGCCCGGCCGATCCGCGCGGGCGCGAAGGACATGCGGTCGGCGACGCCGGCCCAGTCCAGCAGCCCGGTCTCGACCATGGTGTGCTGGACGACGGAGAGCGCGGTCTCCAGGCCGACCATGCCCATGGCGGCCGCGGCCCACTCGCAGTCCTTGTCCTCGTGCGGGTGCGGGGCGTGGTCGGTGGCGACGATGTCGATCGTGCCGTCGGCCAGGGCCTCGCGCAGCGCCATGACGTCACGCTCGGTGCGCAGCGGCGGGTTGACCTTGTAGACCGGGTTGTACGTGCGGACCATCTCGTCGGTCAGCAGGAGGTGGTGCGGGGTGACCTCGGCGGTGACGTCGATGCCGCGGGACTTGGCCCAGCGGACGATCTCGACGGACCCGGCGGTCGACAGGTGGCAGATGTGGACGCGGGAGCCGACGTGCTCGGCGAGGAGCACGTCGCGGGCGATGACCGACTCCTCGGCGACGGCCGGCCAGCCGCCGAGGCCCAGTTCGGCGGAGACGACGCCCTCGTTCATCTGGGCGCCCTCGGTGAGGCGGGGCTCCTGGGCGTGCTGGGCGACGACGCCGCCGAAGGCCTTCACGTACTCGAGGGCGCGGCGCATGATCACGGCGTCGTCCACGCACTTGCCGTCGTCGGAGAAGACGGTGACGCCGGCGGCGGACTCGTGCATGGCGCCGAGTTCGGCGAGCTTCTTGCCCTCCAGGCCGACGGTGACGGCGCCGATGGGCTGCACGTCGCAGTAGCCGTGCTCGCGGCCGAGCCGGTAGACCTGCTCCACCACGCCGGCGGTGTCGGCGACCGGGAAGGTGTTGGCCATGGCGAAGACGGACGTGTAGCCGCCGCTCGCGGCGGCGCGGGTGCCGGTGAGCACCGTCTCGGAGTCCTCGCGGCCCGGCTCGCGCAGGTGGGTGTGGAGGTCGACCAGGCCGGGCAGCAGGACGCGCTCCCCTGCCTCGACGACGGTCGCGCCCTCGGCGCTCAGACCGGTGCCGACGGCGGCGATGGTCTCGCCGTCGATCAGGACGTCCTGGGCCTCGCCGCCGAGTACCTTCGCACCACGGATCAGGATCTTGCTCATCTGTCTTACTTCTCCTCGGTACGGGGGTTGGCGACGGCGGATTCGTTCCCGCCCAGCAGCAGGTAGAGGACGGCCATGCGGATGGAGACGCCGTTGGCGACCTGCTCGACGACCGTGCAGCGGCCGGAGTCGGCGACCTCGGCGGTGATCTCCATGCCGCGCACCATGGGGCCGGGGTGCATCACGACGGCGTGCTCGGGCATCCTCGCCATCCGCTCACCGTTCAGGCCGTAGCGGCGCGAGTACTCGCGCTCGGTGGGGAAGAACGCGGCGTTCATCCGCTCGCGCTGGACGCGCAGCATCATCACGGCGTCGGACTTCGGCAGGGTGCTGTCGAGGTCGTACGACACGTCGCAGGGCCAGCTCTCGACGCCGACGGGGACGAGGGTGGGCGGGGCGACGAGGGTGACCTGGGCGCCGAGGGTGTGCAGCAGGTCGACGTTGGAGCGGGCGACCCGGCTGTGCAGGACGTCGCCGACGATCGTGATGCGCTTGCCGGACAGGTCCTGGCCCAGGCCGGCGTCGCGGCCGATCAGGCGGCGGCGCATGGTGAAGGCGTCGAGCAGGGCCTGGGTGGGGTGCTGGTGGGTGCCGTCGCCGGCGTTGATGACGGCGGCGTCGATCCAGCCGGAGGTGGCGAGCCGGTAGGGGGCGCCGGAGGCGCCGTGCCGGATGACGACGGCGTCGACGCCCATCGCCTCCAGGGTCTGCGCGGTGTCCTTCAGGGACTCGCCCTTGGAGACGGAGGAGCCCTTGGCGCTGAAGTTGATGACGTCGGCGGAGAGGCGCTTCTCCGCGGCCTCGAAGGAGATGCGGGTGCGGGTGGAGTCCTCGAAGAAGAGGTTGACCACGGTCCGGCCGCGCAGGGTCGGCAGCTTCTTGATCGGCCGGTCGGCGACCCTGGCCATCTCCTCGGCGGTGTCGAGGATGAGGACGGCGTCGTCGCGGGTGAGGTCGGCGGCCGAGATGAGGTGGCGCATCATCGGGGTTTTTTCTCCGGTTTTGTGGAGTTGGAGGCCCGAGGGGTGTCCCGTCGAGGGGCCCGGGAGGCATGCGGGCGCGCAGCACGGCGCGCCGTACGCGGTGGGTCGTACGGAGCGCGGGCTACTGCTCGCCGGCCGGGGCGGTCTCCCGCACGCCGAGCAGCACGGTGTCGCGACCGTCCTCCTCGGCGAGCTGGACCTTGACCGTCTCGCGCAGCGACGTGGGGAGGTTCTTGCCGACGTAGTCGGCGCGGATGGGGAGCTCGCGGTGGCCGCGGTCGACGAGGACCGCGAGCTGGACGGCGCGGGGGCGGCCGAGGTCGCCGAGCGCGTCGAGGGCGGCGCGGATGGTGCGGCCGGAGAAGAGCACGTCGTCGACGAGGACGACGAGGCGGCCGTCGATGCCGTCACCGGGGATGTCGGTGCGGGCGAGCGCACGGGCGGGGCGCATGCGCAGGTCGTCGCGGTACATCGTGATGTCGAGCGAGCCGACCGGCGTCGTGCGGCCGGTGATCTGCTCGAGCTTGTCGGCCAGCCGGCGGGCGAGGAAGACGCCCCGCGTGGGGATGCCGAGGAGGACCACGTCGTCGGCGCCCTTGGCGCGTTCGACGATCTCGTGGGCGATGCGGGTCAGGACCCGCGCGATGTCGGGGCCCTCGAGGACGGGGCGCGCGGCATCGGACTGCTGAATGGCGTCCATACGAAACGGACCTCCTTCTCCGCCTCACGGGACGGACCTTAAAGGACGTCGGAATTGCGCCATCCACGGTACCAGGGCGGAAGGAGTGCTCCCGCCCCACCCCCGGAAGAGAGTCGGTACGGACCATTCGGCTTGACGCAGCCAGGTAACGCTGCGTAACCTCACAGTGAGTTACCACTCTTCGTCCCGGGAGCTATATGTCCAGCGAATACGCAAAACAGCTCGGGGCCAAGCTCCGCGCCATCCGCACCCAGCAGGGCCTCTCCCTCCACGGGGTGGAGGAGAAGTCGCAGGGCCGCTGGAAGGCCGTGGTGGTCGGTTCGTACGAGCGCGGCGACCGCGCCGTGACCGTACAGCGCCTCGCCGAGCTGGCCGACTTCTATGGCGTCCCGGTGCAGGAGCTCCTGCCGGGCACCACGCCGGGCGGGGCCGCCGAGCCGCCGCCGAAGCTCGTCCTGGACCTGGAGCGCCTGGCGCACGTCCCGGCCGAGAAGGCCGGCCCGCTGCAGCGCTACGCCGCGACGATCCAGTCGCAGCGCGGCGACTACAACGGCAAGGTGCTGTCGATCCGCCAGGACGACCTGCGCACCCTCGCCGTCATCTACGACCAGTCGCCGTCGGTCCTCACCGAGCAGCTGATCAGTTGGGGCGTTCTGGACGCGGACGCGCGTCGGGCGGTCGCCCACGAGGACGCCTGAGCCACCACCGGTTCAGCAGAAACGTTGCCGCCGGGTGCGGCGGGAGCCCCTGGGCATCCCGCCGCACCCGGCGGCTTTCTGCGTGCCGCGACGGGCCGGCCGGCCCCCGGGTACGCCGAAGGGCCCGTCGCGCGCGATACGCGCCACGGGCCCTTCGTGCGGGTCGTTCCGGCTCGGGAGGTCAGTCCCGGCGCAGGCTCGGCTTCAGGTCCTTGAAGCGGCCGAGGAGGCCGTTGACGAACGACGGGGAGTCGTCCGTGGAGAACTCCTTGGCGAGCTGCACCGCCTCGTCGATGGCGACGGCGTCCGGCGTGCCGTCCTCCCAGATCAGCTCGTACGCGCCGAGGCGCACGATGTTCCGGTCGGCGACCGGCATCCGGTCGAGCGTCCAGCCCACCGTGTAGGTGGAGATCAGCTCGTCGATCCGGTCGACGTGGTCGGCGTAGCCCTCGACCAGCTGCATCGTGTACTCGCTGACCGGCGGCTGCCGGTCGTCGGAGCGTGCGTGCCGGATCCAGTCCGCCAGGACGTTCCGTACACCGGTGCCGCGCTGGTCGGCCTCGAAGAGGATCTGGAACGCACGCTTGCGCGCGTTGCTCCGGGCAGCCACGGTTAGCTGTTCACCCGGCCGAGGTAGTCGCCGGAACGGGTGTCGACCTTGATCTTCTCACCGGTGGTGATGAAGAGCGGGACCTGGATGGTGTAGCCCGTCTCCAGGGTGGCCGGCTTGGTGCCGCCGGTGGAGCGGTCGCCCTGGACGCCCGGCTCGGTCTCCTGGATGGTGAGCTCGACGGCGGCGGGGAGCTCGACGTAGAGCACCTCGCCCTCGTGCGTGGCGACGGTGGCGGTGAAGCCCTCGATCAGGTAGTTGGCGGCGTCGCCGACGGCCTTGCGGTCGACGTGCAGCTGGTCGTAGGTCTGCATGTCCATGAAGACGAAGTACTCGCCGTCCATGTACGAGAACTGCATGTCGCGGCGGTCGACGGTGGCCGTCTCGACCTTCACACCGGCGTTGAAGGTCTTGTCGACGATCTTGCCGGAGAGCACGTTCTTGAGCTTGGTGCGCACGAAGGCCGGGCCCTTGCCGGGCTTGACGTGCTGGAACTCGACGACGGACCACAGCTGGTCGTTGTCGAGCTTGAGCACCATGCCGTTCTTGAGGTCGTTCGTGGTGGCCACGGTTGCGGAATCTCCTGGACTGACGCTGGTGGACGACCGAGGCGTGGTGCCCTGCGCGCTGACAGGGAGCGAGCCCTAGAGCGCGAGCAGCTCCTTGGTCGTGATGGTGAGTAGCTCGGGTCCGCCGTCCGCCTCCTGGCGTACGACGAGCGTGTCATCGATCCGGACCCCGCCCCGGCCCGGGAGGTGGACCCCCGGTTCGACGGTGACCGGCACACAAGCGTCCAGTTTACCCATGGCGGAGGGGGCGAGCTGCGGGTCCTCCTCGATTTCGAGCCCCACGCCGTGTCCGAGGAACGGTGCGACCGCGTCGGAGTACCCGGCCGCGTCCAGGATCTGGCGGGCGGCGCGGTCCACGTCGCGGTACGCCGCACCGGGTGCGAGGGCTTGCCGGGCGGCGCGCTGAGCGGCGAAGACGAGGTCGTAGAGCTCGATCTGCCAGTCGGCCGGCGCGGTGCCGATGACGAAGGTGCGGCCGATCTCGCAGCGGTAGCCGCGGTAGTTGGCGCCGAGGCAGACGGACAGGAAATCACCTTCCTCGACGCGGCGGTCGGAGGGCCGGTGGCCGCCGCGGCCCGCGTTGGGCCCGGTGGCGACGGAGGTGGGGAACGCGGGGCCGTCGGCGCCGTGGTCCACCAGGCGCCGCTCCAGTTCCAGCGCGAGGTGCCGTTCGGTACGGCCCACCAGGATGGACTCGAGGAGCTCGCCGAGCGCCTGGTCGGTGATCTCGGCCGCGATGCGCAGGCAGGTGATCTCGTCCTCGTCCTTGACGATCCGCTCCTGCTCGATGGCGTGGCCGAGGTCGCTCAGGCGCGTCCGGGGCGCGACCGAGCTCATGGCGCGGTGGCGGGTCACGGTCAGGTGGTGCTCCTCGACGGCGAGCGCGTCGGCCCCCGCCTTGGCGGCGAAGTCGACGGCCGCCACCGCCGGGTCGCCACCGGACGGCGGCAGGACCACCTGGCGCAACTGCTCGTCGAGACGGCCCTCGGCCGGGTCGCCGGTGGGCGGGCGGGGGCAGACGAGGACGTCGTCCCCGGCGCCGACCAGGAGCACCGCGCCGGGGGGCGAGCCGCCCGCGAGGTAGCGGACGTTCGCGGGGCGGGAAACCAGGGCCGCCGCTGTCCCGGACGCCGCGCACCGGTCGCGCAGCCGCGCACGGCGGACCGCATACACCTCTGACATGTCACGAGCCTACGAGTGCCCGCGCTCCTCGGCAGGTCGGGCAGGTCCGGACGGGGCGCGCCGGCGCTCGGGACGGACCGGGAGCGGCGCCCGGCCGGGCGCCGCCCGCGCGGAGCTCAGTACGCGGGCGGGCTGGAGATGGCCCGGGCCAGCACGTCGTCGAGGACGCGGGCGGTGGTTTCGACGTCGTACGTCGAGTTGTCGATGATCGGCAGACCCGACCCGTACCAGCCCGCCATGCGGCCGTGGATGCCGGCGACCTCCTCGTCGGAGAGGCGGCGGTTGCCGCTGCGCTCGGCGTTGCGTTCCAGGACGATCTCCAGGCCGGGCAGGAGCACCACCGGGAGCAGGCCGGGGCCGACGTGCCGCTTCCAGCCGCCGAGGCCGACGACGGGCCGGTCGGGGAAGACGGCGTCGTCGAGGATGCAGGAGATCCCGTTGGCCAGGAAGTTCCGCGCGGCGAAGCCGCAGGTGCGGCGGGCCAGCCGGTACTGGGCCTCGGACTGGTCGTTCCAGCCGTCCTGGGGGTCGGCGAAGCCGGCGCACACCCATTCGCGGACGTCGTCGAGGCTGATGTGCGCGGTGGGGACCTGGCGGTTCCTGGCCCAGTACCGGGCGACGGTCGTCTTGCCGGCGCCGGCCGGGCCGATGAGCAGCACCGCGAGGGTGGCGCTCCCGGTGCCGTGCCCGGGATGCGGGGGCGTCGGGGCGGCCACCGGTCCGCCGGGCGGCAGGTGGATGTGGCCGGTGGCGTCCCGCGGCGGCGCCGGCTGGGCGGGCGCGGCCTGCGGGGCGGTGGCGGTCCAGCCCGGGGCGGGCGGGGTGTGCGGGACGGGCGGCGGTGGCCCGTGCGGGGTGGGGGGCTGGGGAAGCGGGGGGTGTGCGTGGTTCATCCATGCGGCGGCCGCGTGCCTCGGCTGGTGGGGGGGCGGAAGCGGAGCCCCCACTGCGTGCTGCATCCGGTGCCACTCCGTCTCGTCCGATCGGCGCTGGTGGGGCGGCCGTTGGGGTCGCCCGTCACCGAACCGTACCCTCCCCGGCCGCCGCAGTGGGAATGGCCGGGGCGGGCGGGCGGTGCCCGGTGGCCGGGGTCAGTCCGTGAGTTCGTCGGCGAGGGCGCGCAGGGCGAGCCGGTAGGAGCCGATGCCGAAGCCGGCGACCGTACCGCTGGCGACCGCCGCGACGACGGAGGTGTGCCGGAACTCCTCGCGTGTGTACGGGTTGGAGATGTGCACCTCGATGAGGGGCGCGGTGCGCTGCGCGGCCGCGTCCCTCATCCCGTACGAGTAGTGCGTGAAGGCACCGGGGTTGAGGACGACCGGGACCGAGCCGTCGGCCGCCTCGTGGAGCCAGCGGATCATCTCGCCCTCGTCGTTCGTCTCGCGCACGTCGACGTCGAAGCCGAGCTCCTTGCCCAGGGACCGGCAGGCGTCGACCAGCCCGGCGTAGGAGGTGGAGCCGTACACGTCGGGCTCGCGCGAGCCGAGGCGGCCGAGGTTGGGGCCGTTGAGCACCAGCACCCTGCGGGTCACTCGGAGACCTCCCCGTAGGCGGCGACGAGGACGGCCGGGTCGGGGCCTTCGAGCACGGTCGGCTTGGCGAGGCCGTCGAGGACGATGAAGCGCAGCAGGTCGCCGCGGGACTTCTTGTCGACCTTCATGGTCTCCAGCAGCTTGGGCCACTGGTCGCCGCGGTAGGTCAGCGGCAGGCCCACCGCCTCCAGGACGGTGCGGTGGCGGTCGGCGGTGGCGTCGTCCAGCCGGCCCGCCAGGCGGCCGAGTTCGGCGGCGAAGACCATGCCGACGGAGACGGCGGCGCCGTGGCGCCACTTGTAGCGCTCGTTCTTCTCGATGGCGTGGGCGAGGGTGTGGCCGTAGTTGAGGATCTCCCGCAGCCCGGACTCCTTGAGGTCGGACGACACGACGTCGGCCTTGACCCGGATGGAGCGCTCGATGAGCTCCGCGGTGTGCGGGCCCCCGGGGGTGCGGGCGGCGGCCGGGTCGGCCTCGATGAGGTCGAGGATCACCGGGTCGGCGATGAAACCGGCCTTGATGACCTCGGCCAGGCCGCTGACGTAGTCGTGGACCGACAGCGAGTCGAGGGCGGCGAGGTCGCACAGGACGCCCGCGGGCGGGTGGAAGGCACCGACGAGGTTCTTGCCCTCGGCGGTGTTGATGCCGGTCTTGCCGCCGACGGCCGCGTCGACCATGGCCAGCACGGTCGTCGGTACGGCGATCCAGCGCACCCCGCGCAGCCAGGTGGCGGCGACGAACCCGGCCAGGTCTGTGGTGGCGCCGCCGCCGACGCCGACGATGACGTCGGTGCGGGTGAAGCCGGTCTGGCCGAGCGCCTTCCAGCAGTACGCCGCGACCTCGGCGGTC
Source organism: Streptomyces sp. NRRL S-118 (assembly GCF_000716335.1). Lineage (GTDB taxonomy): Bacteria > Actinomycetota > Actinomycetes > Streptomycetales > Streptomycetaceae > Streptomyces. The sequence continues at coordinate 120,569 of NZ_KL591020.1, forward strand.
TTGGCCTCCTCGGCGTTCGGCACCTGGATGGCGATCGCGTCGTACCCCTGCTCCGCGAGGTCGGCGCGCAGCGCCTCGCCCGTCTCGGCGAGGGCCTCGGGGTGGATGACGGCGACGCGCTTGGCCCGGGGGCCGACGAGGGCGGGGAGTTCGCCGAGCAACTGCCGGCCGACGAGCACCTCGTACGGGTCGGTGCCGGCCGTGCCGCCGACCTGGATACGGGTCACTGCCTGGGTCACTTCTTCTCCTGCCGGGGGTCCGGGGCTTCTCCCCCGGGAGTTGCCGTCTTCGGTCCGAGTGCGTCCAGGACCGCCTGGGCGACCTCGTCGGGGGTCTTGTCGTCGGTGGCCACCACCGCGCGGGCCACCTCGGTGTACAGGTGCCGGCGGGCCTCCATCAGCTCGCGCCACTGGCGGCGCGGGTTGACGGCGAGCAGCGGGCGGGCCGTGTTGAGGCCGACGCGCCGCACCGCCTCCTCGACGTCCATCGACAGGTAGGCGACCGGGAGCCCGGAGAGCAGCGCGCGGGTGCCGGAGTCGAGGACGGCGCCGCCGCCGAGGGCGAGGACCCCCGTGTGCTCGGCGACGGCCGTGCGCACGGCTTCGCGCTCCAGCTCGCGGAAGTGCTCCTCGCCGTCGTCGACGAAGATGTCGGCGATCTCGCGGCCCTGGGCGGCGACGATGTCGGCGTCGGTGTCCCGGTAGGGCACGCCGAGCCGTTCGGCGAGCAGCGCGCCCACGGTGGACTTGCCGGAGCCCATCGGTCCGACCAGGACGATCAGCGGGCCGGTGCTCACCGGATGCGGAGGTTGTCGAGGTACGAGCGGACGTTGCGGCGGGTCTCGGCGACGCTGTCGCCGCCGAACTTCTCCGCGACCGCGTCGGCCAGGACCAGCGCCACCATGGCCTCGGCCACGATGCCGGCGGCCGGGACGGCGCACACGTCGGAGCGCTGGTGGTGCGCGGCGGCGGGCTCGCCGGTGACGACGTCGACGGTCTTCAGCGCCCGGGGCACGGTGGCGATGGGCTTCATCGCGGCGCGGACGCGCAGCAGCTCACCGGTGGTCAGGCCGCCCTCGGTGCCGCCGGAGCGGCCGGAGGTGCGCTTGATGCCCTCGGGGGTGGAGACGATCTCGTCATGGGCCTGGGAGCCGGGCACACGGGCCAGCTCGAAGCCGTCGCCGACCTCGACGCCCTTGATGGCCTGGATGCCCATCAGGGCGGCGGCCAGCCGGGCGTCCAGGCGCCGGTCCCAGTGGACGTGCGAGCCGAGGCCGACGGGCACGCCGTAGGCGAGGACCTCGACCACGCCACCGAGGGTGTCGCCGTCCTTGTGGGCCTGGTCGATCTCGGCGACCATCGCCTTCGACGCGTCCGCGTCCAGGCAGCGCACCGGGTCGGCGTCCAGCTTCTCGACGTCGGCCGGGGTCGGGTAGACCCCGTACGGCGCCTTGGCAGCCGCCAGCTCGACGACGTGGCTGACGATCTCGATGCCGGCCGTCTCCTTCAGGTACGAGCGGGCCACGGCGCCCAGCGCGACGCGCGCGGCGGTCTCACGGGCGCTGGCACGCTCCAGCACGGGGCGGGCCTCGTCGAAGCCGTACTTCTGCATGCCGGCCAGGTCGGCGTGGCCGGGGCGCGGCCGGGTGAGCGGGGCGTTGCGGGCGGAGTCGGCGAGCTCGGCCGGGTCGACCGGGTCGGCCGACATGACCTTCTCCCACTTGGGCCACTCGGTGTTGCCCACCATGACCGCGACCGGCGAGCCCATGGTGAGACCGTGCCGGACGCCGCCGAGGAAGGTGACCTCGTCCTGCTCGAACTTCATGCGCGCACCGCGTCCATAGCCGAGCCGGCGCCGGGCCAGGTGGTCCGCCACCATCTCCGTGGTGACCGGGACGCCGGCGGGAAGGCCCTCCAGCGTCGCCACCAGTGCGGGGCCGTGCGACTCCCCCGCGGTCAGCCAGCGCAACCTGCTCAACGGTGCTCCTCATGCTCGCGCCTCGACTGGGACGGCCGGCCGGGTGCGCGGCCCTGGCCCGCCTCACCTCGATCCTCCCACGTCCCCGGCCCTCACCGGTCGGCGGTCCAGCAGTCGGACGCGTCCGTGGACGAGGCGCGGCCCTGGTGGGGGGCGGTGCGCGCGGTCCGGCCGGAGCCCGGGACCGTCTCCCGGTTCAGCCCTGGTGGCCGGCGCGGGCGGGCGGTCCGGGAGGCTCCTCCTGGTGACCGGCGAGGGCGTGCTCCCCGGCGGCCCTCATGGCGGACAGCGGGACCGGCGAGCGGCCGGTCATCTGCTCGACCTGGAGGACGGCCTGGTGGACGAGGAGGTCGAGGCCGCCGACGACGGCGCCGCCGCGCGCCGACCAGGCGGCCGCCAGCGCGGTGGGCCACGGGTCGTACAGCACGTCGAAGAGGGTGCCGGGCCGCTCGGGGACCGCGGCGGCGAGGGCGTCGGTGGTTCCGGCGGGGGTGGTCGCGATGACGAGCGGGGCCCGGAAGGCGTCCGCGGCCCGCTCCCAGCCCGCGGTGCGGACGGGAACGCCGAGCCGCGCGCCCCAGCCGCGCATCTCGGCGGCGCGGGCCTCGCTGCGGACGTAAGCGGTCACCGGCCCGGTGCAGATGCGGGACAGTGCGGCGAGCGCCGAGGAGGCGGTCGCGCCGGCGCCGAGGACGGCGGCGGACGCGACCTCCTCCACGCCCCGCTCGCGCAGTGCGGCGACCATGCCGGGGATGTCGGTGTTGCCGCCGATGCGGCGGCCGTCCTCGGTGAGGACCACCGTGTTGACCGCCTCGACGGAGGCGGCCGTGTCGGTGATCTCGTCGAGGAGGGGTATGACGGCCCGCTTGAGCGGCATGGTCAGTGACAGCCCCGCCCAGGAACCGTCCAGCTTCTCGAAGAACCCGGGCAGCCCCGACTCGTCCACCTGGAAGCGGTCGTACGACCAGTGCGTGAGGCCGAGCTCCCGGTAGGCGGCCCGGTGCAGGACCGGGGAGAGGGAATGGGCGATGGGCGATCCGAGGACGGCGGCCCGGCGGGCGTCAGTCCCTGCCCTTGCTGTCATTGAATTTGTCCTTCAGCTTCAGGAACTCGGCGTGTGTCTTCGCGAATTCCGTCTTGTTCATGCCGTCGGTCGCGACGAAGTACATCCAGCCGTCCTTCGTCGGGTTCATGGCGGCTTCCAGGGCCACGAGGCCGGGGTTGGAGATCGGCCCGGGGGTGAGACCCCGCTGGGTGTAGGTGTTGTACGGGTCCTGATTGCTGTTGATCTCGGACTCGCTGATGTCGATGTTGCTCTCGCCCTGGAGGTAGTTGAAGGCCGAGTCGAACTGCAGGAGCTGGTTGGTCTCGCTGTTCGTGGGCTTGAGCCGGTTGTACACGACTTCGCTCATCCTGCGGAAGTCGTCGTCCGTCTTCCCCTCGGCCTGGACGAGGCTCGCGACGGTCAGCAGTTCCCAGGGGTTCTTCAGGCCGAGCCCCTTGTACTTGCCCTCCAGGTCCACCTTGCCGTACTCGGCGTTGGCGCGCGCCACCATCTTCTTGAGGACGTCCTCCGGCTTGGTGCCCTTGGCCACCGGGTAGCTCGCCGGGAAGAGGAAGCCCTCGAGCGGGTCCTTGACCTCGGGGTGGCCGGTGGCCCACTCCGGCAGGCCCAGGTTCGCGGCCTTCTTCGCGGCCACCGTCGCGGTCGTGCCGGACTTGACCCCGAGGCGCTTGTCGATCTCGGCGTAGACCCAGGAGTTGCGCTTGCCCTCGGGGATGACCAGGGAGTTGCGGCTGGACGGCTGCAGCATCAGGTCCACGGCGCTCGCCGCGGACATCTCCTTCTTGAGGGTGTAGACGCCGGCCTGGATCAGCTTGCCCCGGGGGTTCTTGTCCTGCGCGGAGACGAACGCGCCCTGGCTCTTCACCACGCCGTTCTTCACGAGGATCGCGGCGATCTCGTAGCCGCCGGCGCCCTGCGGGATCTCGACCTGCACGGTTTCGGCGGTGCCCGTGCCCTCGAAGTCGGGCGCCTCGCCGAACCGGCTCTGCCAGAACTGGTAGCCGAAGTAGGCCACGCCGCCCGCGCCGCCGACCAGGACGAGCGCGACCACCAGGCAGGCCACGCCGTTGCGGCTCTTGCGCTTCTTGGTCTTCTTGGACTTCTTCGACTGGTCGCGACGCTCGCGGCGGGTGCCCGCGGGCTCGTCGCTCCCGGGCCCGCGGTCCTCGTCGCGGTCGTCGTCACCGTCCGAGAAGAACGGGTGGTTCTCCTCCTCCGGCTCCTGGTACTGCTGCGGCTCGTCGTGCGCCGGCCGCTGCTCGGGCGCCCGCCGCCGGCCGGGGGGCTGCGGCGGCGGGTACGCCTCGGGGGTGCCGTAGAGGTCCGGGCGCTGGCCGCCGTAGGGGTCGGCCGGGCCGGGGGGCGTTCCGTAGGGCATCGCCGTCTGCTGGCCGCTGTCCCAGCCGCCGTCGTACTGCTGGCCGTTCTGGCCGGCGTACTCCTGGTACTGGTACTGCTGCTGCTCGCCGTACGGGGCCTGGTGCTGCTGCTGGTGCTGTGCCTGCGGCTGCTGGTAGTACTGCTGGGCGTCGGCCTGCTGACCTCTCCATCCCTGGTCCCCGTACAACGGGTCCTCGGGATGCCACGGTTCGGAGCCGGAGCCCCGTCCATATCCAGTCATCGATCCCCAAACGGCCGCGAGGCTTCCGGACGATCCGCCTCTACGTTGTGCGGTGGTTGTTCGAACGCCACCGCATCGCGCGGAACGTTACCGTACCGCGATCAGATGACCACTTCGACGCTCTCTCCAGGCGGATTACCGGATACCCGTTCGGACTCCAAAGCGTTCTGGAGGATGATCACAGCGGCTGCCTGATCGATGACGGACCGGCCCTTCTTGGACTTCACGCCCGAGGCGCGCAGGCCCTGGGTCGCGCTCACCGTGGTCATTCTCTCGTCCACCAGCCGCACGGGCACGGGTGCGAGGGCACGGGCGAGCTCCTGGGCGAAGGCACGGACCTTGGCCGCGGCCGGGCCCTCGCCCCCGCTGAGGGAGCGAGGGAGCCCGACCACGATCTCGATCGGTTCGTACTCCTCGGTGATCTGCTTCAACCGCCGGTGGGCGGCCGGGGCGTCGCGTCCCGGCACGGTCTCCACCGGCGTGGCGAGGACCCCGTCGGGGTCGCACGAGGCGACCCCGATCCGGGCGTCCCCGACGTCGATCGCGAGCCGGCGGCCCCGTCTCATCAGACGGTGTCCGCGACGAGCCGCTCGACGGCGGCGATGGCGTCGCCGACGGCCTCCGCGTTCTGACCGCCGCCCTGGGCGACGTCCGGCTTGCCACCACCACCGCCACCGAGGGTCTTGGCGGCCGTGCGGACCAGGTCACCGGCCTTGAGGCCGCGTTCGCGGGCGGCCTCGTTGGTGGCGATGACCGTCAGCGGACGGCCGTTCGCCAGGGTGAACAGGGCGACGACGGCCGGGCGGTCGCCCGGGATGCGGCCGCGCACGTCCAGGACCAGCCTGCGCAGGTCGTCGGCGGTGGTGCCGTCCGGGACCTGCCCGGTCACCAGGGCCACACCGCGTACGTCCTGGGCGCCCTGGGCGAGCCCGGCGGCGGCCTGGAGCACCTTCTCCGCGCGGAACTTCTCGATCTCCTTCTCGGCGTCCTTCAGCTTGGCGAGCATGCCGGAGATCTTCTCCGGGAGCTCCTCGGGACGGCCCTTGACCAGCTCCTGGAGCTGGGCGACGACCGTGTGCTCCCTGGCCAGGAAGTTGTACGCGTCGACACCCACGAGGGCCTCGATACGGCGCACACCGGAACCGATCGACGACTCGCCGAGCAGCTTCACCAGGCCCAGCTGGGCGGTGTTGTGGACGTGCGTACCACCGCAGAGCTCCTTGGAGAAGTCGCCGATCGTGACCACACGCACGCGCTCGCCGTACTTCTCGCCGAACTCGGCGATGGCGCCCTGCCGCTTGGCCTCGTCGATCGCCATGACCTCGGCGTGCACGTCCAGCTCTCGGGCCAGCACCTCGTTGATCTTCTGCTCGACGTCGGTCATGACCGCCTGCGGAACGGCCGACGGCGAACCGAAGTCGAACCGGAATCGACCGGGCTGGTTCTCCGAACCGGCCTGGGCGGCCGTGGGGCCGAGGGCGTCACGCAGCGCCTGGTGGGTCAGGTGCGTGGCGCTGTGGGCACGGGCGATGGCCCGGCGGCGCCGTACGTCGATCGTGGCGTAGGCGGTGGCCCCGACGGTCACCTCGCCGACCTGGACGGAGCCCTTGTGGACGGAGACGCCCGGGACCGGCTGCTGGACGTCGCGCACCTCGATGACGGCACCGCTGTGCAGCCGGATGCGGCCGGTGTCGGCGATCTGGCCGCCGCCCTCGGCGTAGAACGGGGTGCGGTCGAGGACGACCTCGATCTCGTCGCCCTCGGTGGCGGCGGGCGAGGGGACGCCGTTGACGAGCAGGCCGACGACGGTCGTCTCGCCCTCGGTGTTGGTGTAGCCCACGAACTCGGTGGCACCGGAGGTGTCGGCGATCTCGCGGTAGGCGGAGACGTCGGCGTGGCCGGTCTTCTTGGCCCGGGCGTCCGCCTTGGCGCGGTCCCGCTGCTCCTGCATCAGGCGGCGGAAGCCGGCCTCGTCCACGGACAGGCCCTGTTCGGCGGCCATCTCCAGGGTGAGGTCGATCGGGAAGCCCCAGGTGTCGTGGAGCAGGAACGCCTTGTCGCCGGAGAGCACCGTGCCACCGGCGGCCTTGGTCTCGGTGACGGCGGTGTCGAGGATGTTGGTGCCGCCCTTGAGGGCCTTGAGGAACGCGGCCTCCTCGGCGAGGGCGACGGTCTCGATGCGCTTGCGGTCGGTCTCCAGCTCCGGGTACTGCTCGCCCATCGTCCTGATGACCGTGTCGACGAGCTCGCCGACGACCGGGCCCGAGGCGCCCAGCAGGCGCATGTTGCGGATAGCGCGGCGCATGATGCGGCGCAGCACGTAGCCGCGGCCCTCGTTGCCCGGCGTGACGCCGTCACCGATGAGCATCACGGAGGTGCGCATGTGGTCGGCGACCACGCGCAGCGAGACGTCGCTCTCGTGGGCCTGGCCGTAGCGCACACCGGTGAGCTCGGTGGCCTTGTCGATGACGACCTTCAGGGTGTCGGTCTCGTACATGTTCTGCACGCCCTGGAGGATCATCGCCAGGCGTTCGAGACCGAGGCCCGTGTCGATGTTCTTGCTCGGCAGGTCACCGAGGATCTCGAAGTCCTCCTTGGAGGTGCCCTCGCCGCGCTCGTACTGCATGAAGACCAGGTTCCAGATCTCCACGTACCGCTCGTCGTTGACGGCCGGGCCGCCCTCGGCGCCGAACTCGGGGCCGCGGTCGTAGTTGATCTCGGAGCAGGGGCCGCAGGGGCCGGGCACGCCCATGGACCAGAAGTTGTCCTTCTTGCCCAGGCGCTGGATGCGCTCGGCGGGGACGCCGACGACGTCACGCCAGATCTGCTCGGCCTCGTCGTCGTCCTGGTAGACGGTGATCCAGAGCTTCTCGGGCTCCAGGCCGTAGCCGCCGTGCTCGACGGAGCCGGTCAGCAGCTCCCAGGCGAGCTTGATGGCGCCTTCCTTGAAGTAGTCGCCGAAGGAGAAGTTGCCGCACATCTGGAAGAACGTGCCGTGGCGGGTGGTCTTGCCGACCTCCTCGATGTCCGGCGTGCGCACGCACTTCTGCACGCTGGAGGCGCGGGTGTACGGCGGCTTCTCCTCACCCAGGAAGTAGGGCTTGAACGGCACCATGCCGGCGTTGACCAGGAGCAGAGTCGGGTCGTCCGCGATGAGCGACGCCGAAGGGACGACGGTGTGCCCGCGCTCCTCGAAGAAGCTCAGCCAGCGGCGGCGGATTTCAGCCGACTCCATCAGTGGTCCTCATTCCGGTTGTTCGAGTGGTGGTGGGGATGGGGGTGGGGGGCGCCGTCGAGCGCCGCGGACCGCCGCGGCGCGGGGAGCGCCGGATCGTCGACCGGTGCCGCCAGACCGAGCGCCTCGCCCAGTTCCGCTTCGCGCTGGAGCATGCCCGCCCGGACGTCGAGCGCGAATTCCTTGAGCCGGTGGCCGGTTTCGATCGCCTTGTCGGCGGCCTGCGCGGCGAGGCTCTCGGGGGTCAGCTGCTTCAGCTTGCGGTTGACCTTGGTGGTGGCCCACACACCGGCTGCGGCGCCGGCGGTGAACCAGAAAGCACGGCGGAACATCCCTGCGTCAGCCCTTCCGCTTGGTCCTGTTGCTGCGGGCCGACGGAACCGTACGGCCGACGATGACCGTGCGCCGGGACGGTCCGGCCGGCTTGTCGTCCTTGTTCCGGCTCATCGCCCGGCGTACGCCGTAGCCGAAGGCCGCGACCTTGACCAGCGGTCCGCCGAACGTCGAGGCGACCGTGGTGGAGAGCGCGGAGGCGTTGGACGTGACCTCCTGGACGTCCGACGCGATGGCGTCCACCCGGTCGAGCTGCGTCTGCGCGGCGCGGACGGTCACGGAGGCGTCCGCCAGCAGCGGGACCGCCTGCTCCGTCACCTCCGCCACGAGTCGGGTCGTCGCCCTGAGCGTCTGGGACAGCCTCACCAGCACCACGGCCAGGAAGGAGACCAGGATCGCCCAGAAGACGGCCACCAGAATCCCGGCAACCTCTCCACCGGTCACTGCGCACCGCTCTCTGCTCGTCGATTTCGTCGAACTCGGTCGAACTTGTCGCATGAATGCTTCGAAAGTCGTCCTCCGAGCCTATCGCGCCCGCAGTCGCTCCCCGTACCGCATTCCGCGTGGCCCGCAGGGGGAGCCCGACGGTCCGATTGTACGGAGCGCAGTCACCTCGGTACGCTCCGTGTTCCATGTGTTCCATGCGACGGCGCAACCTCCCGGCCGAGCTGAACCGGTTCGTCGGACGTGACCGCGAACTCGCGGACCTGGCAGGCCTGCTGACGGACTTCCGGCTCGTCACGGTGGTCGGCGTGGGCGGGGTGGGCAAGACGCGGCTCGTGACGCATGCGGCCGCAGCGGTGGCCGCGGAGGCGAAACGCTACTGCGACGGGGTCCGGCTCGCCGAGCTGGCGACGCTGCGCGACCCGGGGCTGCTGGAGCACGCGCTGGTCGAGGCGCTCGGACTGACGGACCACACCTCCCGGCCGCCGCGGGAGGTGCTCGTGGAGCACCTCGCGGATCGCCGTCTGCTGCTCGTCCTGGACGGCTTCGAGCACCTCGTGGAGGGCTGCGCCACCCTCGTACGGGAGCTGTTGCGCCGGGCACCGGGACTGACGGTGCTGGCCGCCGGGCGCAGACCGCTGCGGGTCCGCGGGGAGGCCGTGCTCCCGCTGGCACCGATGTCCGACGAGGACGCGGTGCGGCTGTTCCTGGACCGGGCCGCCGCGGCCGTGCCCGGCTTCCGCACGGGCGGTGGGGACCCCTTGGCCGTACGGGAGCTGTGCCGCCGGCTCGACGGGATCCCGCTGGCGCTGGAGCTCGCGGCCGGGCGGCTGCCGGCGCTCGGTCTGGAGGGGCTGCTGCACCGGCTCGACGACCGCTTCCAGCTGCTCACCTGCGGAAGCCGGGGCGAGACGGACCGCCACCGGACGCTGCGGCTCGCCATCGGCTGGAGCCATGAACTGTGCACGCCCGAGGAGCGGCTGCTGTGGGCGCGGCTGTCGGTGTTCGCCGGGCAGTTCGACCTGGAGGCCGCGGAGTACGTGTGCGGCGGGCCGGAGCTGCCGGCCGAGCGGGTGCTGGACGTGCTCGCCGAACTGCTGGCGCAGTCCGTGGTGCTGCGGGAGGACGCGGCGGCGGGCGTGCGGTACCGGATGCTGGACACGGTCCGGGCGTACGGCGCGCAGTGGCTGGCCGAGCTGGGTGACGAGGACCGGCTGCGGCGGCGCCACCGCGACTGGTACCTCGGCCTGGCCGCCTGGTGCGAGCTCGACTGGTTCGGCCCCAAGCAGGCGGAGGTGGCGGCGTGCACGGACAGCGCCCTGCCGAACCTCCGGGCCGCGCTGGAGCGGTGCCTGGACGAGCCGGAGGAGGCGCACCTGGCGCAGCACCTGGCAGGCACGCTCTGGTTCTACTGGGTGGGGTGCGGTCGCCTGGCGGAGGGGCGGCACTGGCTGGACCGGGCGGTGGTGCTGGAGTCGACGGGGCACGCCCGGGCGCGGCTGAAGGCGCTGTGGGTCCTCGGGTACGTGGCGATCCTGCAGGGCGACAACACGGCGGCGGGCGCGGCGCTGTACGCCTGCGAGGAGGACGCGGCACGGACGGGCGACGCGCTGGCCGCCGCGTACACCACCCACCGGATGGGCTGCCTGGCGCTGCTGTCCGACGAGATGCCGCGCGCCGAGGTGCTGCTGGCGCAGGCGGCGTCGGCCTACCGCGAGCTGGGCGAGCTGAACAGCCAGGTGCTGATGGGCCAGGTCGAGCTGGCCATGGCGAAGGTGTTCCTGGGGGACCTGGAGGGCGCCGTGGCGCTCTGCGAGGAGGTCCGGGAGGTGTGCGAGGAGCGCGGCGAGCAGTGGACCCGCGCGTACGCGCTGTACGTGCTGGCCTATGCGGCATGGACGCGTGAGGAGCACGGTGAGGCGCGGCGCCTGCTGGGCGAGTGCATCACCATCGACCACACCTTCCACGACCTGGTCGGTCTGGTGCTGGCGGTGGAACTGCTGGCCCTGGTGACGGCGAGCGAGGGTGATCCCGCGGAGGCGGCGGTGCTGCAGGGCGCGGCCGCCCGGATGTGGGAGGCGGTGGGCCTGCCCTTGTTCGGTTCCGGCCACTTCGGCGCGCCGCGGGCGCTGTGCGAGCGGCGCGCGGTGGAGCTGCTGGGCGCCGAGCGCTTCCGGTCGTACGAGGCGGAGGGGCGCGCGCTGGCCCTGGACGCGGCGGTGCGCCGGGCCCTGTCGGGGCGCGCGGCGGCCTCGGCGCGCTCCTCGGTGCGGGGTGTACACGCGCTGCGCCCGCCCCGGCGGCGGCCCGCCGCGTCGCCTCACCCGGGCGAGGGGCCCGCCGCGTCGCCGGCGCCCCACCCGGGCGAGGGGCCCGCCTGACACGGAGGGTCCCGGGGAACGCGGAAGCCCGCCGGCCCCGCCGCCGGGAAGGCGGAGGGACGGCGGGCTGACAACCGCGGTGGTACTGCGCCAGGATCAGCGGGCGTAGTACTCGACGACCAGCTGCTCGTCGCAGATGACCGGGATCTCCTTGCGGTTCGGCTCACGGTCCAGGCGGAAGGCCAGGGCCTTCAGGTTCACCTGGAGGTAGCGCGGGGTCTCGCCCTCGGGGGCGAAGCCACCCTCGCGCGCGACCTGGAAGAGGGTCTTGCTGCGGCTGCGCTCGCGGACCATCACGACGTCGTCGGGACGGACGCGGAACGACGGCTTGTCGACCTTCTGGCCGTTGACCTCGATGTGGCCGTGGACGACCATCTGGCGGGCCTGGTAGATGGTGCGGGCGATGCCCGAACGCAGGACCAGGGCGTCGAGACGGCGCTCGAGCTCGACGACCAGCGCCTCGCCCGTCTTGCCCTCGGCCTTCTTGGCGCGGTCGTAGGCGCGGGCCATCTGGCGCTCGCTGATGTCGTACTGGGCGCGCAGACGCTGCTTCTCGAGCAGACGGACCTTGTAGTCCGAGTTCTGCTTGCGGCCACGGCCGTGCTCACCCGGCGGGTACGGGCGGGCCTCGAAGTACTTGACAGCCTTCGGCGTCAGCGCGATACCGAGCGCACGCGACTTCTTGACCTTGGGACGCGACTGGTTAGGCACGTTCTCCAGACCTCCGATATAGGTTAGGTTAGGCTTACCTTAATCAAGGAGATCGCATGTCGAGCCCTGGGAACACCACGCGCATCACAGACAGCAGCACAAAGAACGACGCTCCCGCTTCGCGGAGCATCGATGTGACGGAGGTCCGATCAGCTCATGGTCAGCCGCGTCCCAGCGGGCTTGAAACCGCCCGGATGCCGTCAGCAGCCGAGCGCACACGAACTCTCGTACAGAGTACATGCTCCGCGGTGCTCATCGTTCCCGGGGCCGAGGGCGCCCGCCCCGACCAGCTCGTCCCCCACGCCCGCACCGTCGGCACGGACGGCGAGGTCTTCCTGCTCTTCCTTGCCGACGCCCCGCCCGTCCGCGCCGCCACGCACGCCCAGGACGACGAACTGCCCGCCGTGCTCGAGCTCACCGACGTCGCCCCGGTGGCGGTACCGAACCGCATCCGCGGCCGCGCATGGGTCTCCGGCTGGCTCACCTGCGCGCCCGGCATCGCCGCGCCCGGCCTGATGATGCTGCGGCTCGAGGTCGGCGAGGTGTACGTGGACGACCTGTGGGGCGACGCGGCGGTCGACCCCGAGGAGTTCACGCACGCCCGGCCGGACCCGCTCGCCGCGTACGAGACCGATCTGCTCCAGCACCTGGCCGCCGCCCACGACGACCACCTCCAGGCCCTGAGCTCCCTGCTGGGCCACCGCGCCGACGGCCCGTCCGCCGTGCGCCGGGTGGTGCCGCTGGCGCTGGACCGGTTCGGGCTGCGGGTGCGGTGCCGGGACGCGGCGGGACGCTCCTTCGACGCGCGCTTCGACTTCCCCGAGCCCGTACGGGACGTACCGGGCCTGCGCCGAGCCATGCACACGCTCTTCGAGGCGGCGGCGCACGGCTGACTACGCGCCGCCTTCGCCCCGCAGCCGCTCGCGCACCTTCTCCACCACGTCCGCGTACCGCGCCTCCGCGCCGTACCGGGTCGGCTCGTAGTAGCGCTTGCCGTGGATGGCGTCGGGGGCGTACTGCTGGGCGGCGATGCCGCCGGGGACGTCGTGCGGGTACACGTACCCCTGGGCATGGCCCAGCTTGGCGGCGCCCTTGTAGTGGCCGTCCCGCAGGTGCGGCGGGACCGGGCCTGCCAGCCCGCCCCGGACGTCGGCCTGGGCGGCGGCTATCGCCGTGGTCGCGGTGTTCGACTTCGGCGCCAGCGCGAGGGCGATGGTGACGTGGCTCAGGGTCAGCGCCGCCTCCGGGAAGCCGATCATGGCGACGGCCTGTGCCCCGGCGACGGCGAGCGGCAGCGCCGTCGGATCCGCCAGCCCGATGTCCTCGCTCGCCGAGATCATCAGCCGCCGGGCGATGAACCGGGGGTCCTCCCCCGCCTCGATCATCCGCGCCAGATAGTGCAGGGCCGCGTCCACGTCCGAGCCGCGGATCGACTTGATCAGCGCGCTCGCCACGTCGTAGTGCTGGTCGCCGTCCCGGTCGTACTTCACCGCCGCCCGGTCGACCGTCTCCTCCAGGGTGGCCAGGGTGATCACCGGCTCCCCCTTCGCGATGGCCGCTCCGGCCGCCGCCTCCAGCGCGGTCAGGGCCCGGCGGGCGTCGCCGCCCGCGATCCGCAGCAGATGCGCCTCGGCGTCCTCCGGGAGTGTCACCGCGCCGCCCAGGCCGCGCTCCTCCGTGAGCGCCCGCCGCAGCAGCCCGCTCACGTCCTCGTCGGTGAGGGGCTCCAGTGTCAGCAGCAGGGAGCGGGACAGCAGCGGGGAGATGACCGAGAAGTAGGGGTTCTCGGTGGTCGCCGCGATCAGCGTCACCCACCGGTTCTCCACGGCCGGCAGCAGTGAGTCCTGCTGGGCCTTGCTGAAGCGGTGGATCTCGTCGAGGAAGAGGACGGTCTCCTTGCCGAAGCCGCCGGCGGCGCGCCGCGCGCCGTCGATGACCGCGCGCACCTCCTTGACGCCGGCGGTGATCGCCGACAGTTCCACGAACCGCTTGTTGGTCGCCTTGGAGACCACGTACGCCAGGGTCGTCTTGCCGGTGCCGGGCGGGCCCCAGAGGATCACGGACGAGGCGCCCGCCGGGCCGCCAGCGCCCTCGCCGACCAGCCGGCGCAGCGGGGACCCGGGCTTCAGCAGATGCTGCTGGCCGACGACTTCGTCCAGGGTGCGCGGGCGCATCCGGACCGCCAGCGGGCTGCTGGACGGGTCCTTCTCCTGGCGTTCCTCGGCTGCGGCGGTGAAAAGGTCGGGCTCCACATCCAGAAGCCTATGTCAGCCCACCGACAGTCCCGGCGGGGCCGGTCGCCCGGCCGTCAGCC